>CAWFUI010000018.1:0-184032 GCA_963818975.1 uncultured Planctomycetota bacterium
TGACGGCCACGGTTCCCGAATAAAGCACGTTGATGCCCGCGTTCGAACCAGCGTTGATTCCCGAGACGATCAAATCGGGCGGGCGTTCCATCAGCTCGCACACGCCTAGCTTTACGCAATCGGCTGGGCTTCCTTCCACTCGCCATCCCAAAGTCGTCCCGTCCTCGTCTTCGACCTCTTTGACGACCAGAGGGTTCAACAGCGTAATCGTATGCGCCACTCCGCTCTGCTCGAGAGAAGGCGCCACGACCGTAACATCGCCCAGCCGAACGAGCTCCTTCCTTAATGCACGAATCCCAGGGGCGAAGATGCCGTCGTCGTTGGTCAGTAGAATTCGCAAGGATCCACTCGATTCTTTATCAAACGATGCGAAAGGCTCCAAGGCGATCGTAGTCGCCCAGACGGCGGCAATCAATCGGGCGGACCGAATCGGGACGGCTCGACCCTTGCATCCCGAGGCTTTCTGGAGAAGATGTTGGCTAATCCTGGATGAATGAGGAAAACGCCAGAACCGTTCGAGGAAACAAATGAAGACCGCCAAAGACATCATCAATTCGACCAACGGGGTCAGCGAGTTCGTCCTTGACCTTTACCTCCAAGACCTTTCGGACGCCGATTTGCTGGTACCACCAGCTCCTGGACTCAATCCGGTCGCTTGGCAACTCGGCCACCTGATCAATTCTGAGTTCGAATCGCTCCAGAAGCTCGATCCGAGTCTCGAATCTCCACTGCCCAAGGGTTTCGCCGAGGCCCATAGCAAAGCCGCCGCCGAGTCGGGCGAGACCAAAGGATTCCTCACAAAGGCGGAGTATATCGAACTTGGCAAGAAGGTTCGCGCCCTGGCCAACGAATTGATCGCCAAGACGCCCGACGCCGACTTGGGCTCTCCCAGCGGCGTCGACTACGCGCCCACCAAGGGCGAACTGTTTAGCATGATCGGGACGCACGTGCTGATGCACGTTGGTCAGATCGTCGCGCTCAGGCGAAAGCAAGGCAAACCCGTCGTAATGTGATGTTCAGTCACGTTGCCGCGGAACAAGAATCGATCGATCGGCCCATCGCACACTCGCATCGAGCAGCTATGTCGAGGACCACTCAGGAGTTTCCAGGCTCGAGTGGATGGGTGGACTACGTCCTTGGGCCCGAGAATGAGCTGGCGTACCACGCGGTACGCTCGCTCTCGATTGGAAACGCCGAAGGACTTTCCCCGTTGATCCTCCATGGACCCTCAGGGGCGGGAAAGTCGCGCTTGCTCGCGGAGCTCGCCACACAATTCCTCGTGCACAACCCCGAAGCTTCAATCACCTCGATGAGCGCTGAAGCCTTGCTCGTCTTCCGCGATTTCGAACAACTTCAATCCGTTGAGTGGAGCGACCTCCGCACACGCTTCCGCGAGTCTCAACTCATCGTGCTAGACGACTTACACGCGCTTCGAAACTGTCCAGGAATTTGGGACGAACTAAAACACGTACTCGACGGTCTCGACGACCGCGGCGCCATCTTGGCCGTCGCGGCAAGAACAGCGCCCAATCATTGGAACACTTGGCCCAGACGTTTGACGGACCGCTTTTCCTCGGGCCTGTCCGTCGAGGTTGGGCTGCCTTCGGAGCGTTCGATCGCCAGGTATTTGGTTGTTCGTTGCAACCAACTTGGAATCGAGGCGCCAACCGAGCCCGCCGACACAACCACTCGCTCGCGTTTGACATACAGGCACCTCGACGGCAACCTCGCTCGCGCAACACTCGAGAAATCGACCACCGTTTCCATTTCAGAAACAAGCTCCGAGGACGAGGGGATCGAGCCCATCGTCGTACTCGAGGGTATTTGCAAAAAGGTGGCTGAGCATTTCGGGATAAGCCTCGCCCGACTCAAGTCGCGTTCGCGTCGAAGGGAGCTTGTCGAACCCAGACACCTCGCGATGTATCTGGCGCGAACGACTGCTCGGCTCAGTCTGTCTGCGATAGGATCTTACTTCTCGAGCCGCGACCGAACTTCGGTAAGGCACGCATGCGAGTCTTCAATCGCAAGAATCACGGCCGACCCATGCTTTGCAGCCGTCGCGCACATGCTCCAGTCCAACATCGAGGCAATTCCAACGCTCAGGTCCATGCATTAACGTCAAGCGTGGGATATCGTGTTGCTAAAGAGTTGAACCCAAGTTCTTGCATTACGATCAGAATGTGCAAAATTCATCGAGTGTCAGGTTGACGAACATCGGCAACAGATTGCAATCGAACGATTGTCAGTGCAGCAACAACTTATCCCCGGGGCTTGATTGCTGGGCAAGCTCATGTAAGTATTCGATCCTACGGACGTTGAGGAGTTCGAACGAACGCTCTCCACATTCTCGAGTCGCCCCTCTTACTAAGGTTAAGTACTACTTTCACGACTTAACAAGGACTGACAAGAACAGCCGAACTCGAGGACGAACTCTAGGGATTTTGGGTGCGAAGCCAGGCAAAGGAAGGGCAGGGACGGAATGAAGGCAATGTGCGATCGCGACGGGCTCTTGACTGCATTCACGATGGTCGACGGAGTGGCCCCAGCGCGAAGTCCAAAACCCATCCTCCAGAGCGTCAAGCTTGCGGCGGACCCGGAAGAGGGCGTCGTCTTGATGGCGACCGACCTCGAAGTGGGCATACGCAACCGCGTCATCGGCGTCACGATTGAAGAACCTGGCGCCGTGATACTCCCCAACGGCCCAACTCGATCAATCTTGCGCACCAGCAACGACCAAGAGCTGGCGATCGAGACCGATGGAGAACACCTGATCGTCAGAGGGGCGCATGCGGAATTCAAATTAACAAGTGCGGATCCAGACGAGTTTCCGGAAGTGCCCCAATTCGTCGGCGAGGTGTACCACGTGGTGGCGGCTGGAGACCTTCGGAAGTTGATTCGACGGACGGTGTTCGCAACCGACCCAGAGAGTACGCGCTACGCACTGGGCGGAGTGCTCGTGGAGCTTACGTCGGAATCGATCTCGATGGTGGGAACCGACGGTCGAAGGCTGGCCAAGGCGACGGCGCAGGCAACTGTGGAGGGGGATTGGCAAGCTCCCGCGGGGACGCCCGTGATCCCGGTCAAGGCGCTTCGCTTGATCGAGCGGAACCTGGACGACGCCGATCCGCCTGTGCATATCATGATTCGATCGGCGTCGGAGGTTTTGGTTCGAACGGAAAGGTCGATCATCTACAGCCGCCTGCTCGAGGGGAGGTTTCCGAGGTATCAAGACGCTTTCCCGAAAACGGCCGGTGTGCGGGTTCCGCTGGACGTCGAGCAATTTCGCAGGACGATCGAGCAGGCTTCCGTCGCCACCGACGACGATTCCAGAGGCGTCGAGTTTTCGTTTCGCGAAGGGGTTCTAAAACTTTCCAGCCGGGCCGCGAAGGTCGGGTCGTCGCACGTCGAAACGCCCGTTTCGTACTCCGGCCCTCAGCTCGATCTGAAGTACGATCCGCGTTACCTGCTCGACGCCCTGAAGACGCTCGACGGAGTTGAAACCGCCTCCCTGGAGGTTATCGACCACAAGAACGCGGCGGTTATTCGTACAGACGACGGATATACATACTTAATTATGCCGCTCAGTCGAGACTCCTAGCTCTTTTACAACTGTGCGGAGCGGGATTACGTCCGCCGATCGAGCTATGGAAAAATAGCGGCGAGGCGGGCGATTGGATTGCCCCCGGGAGGGAAAAAGAGTATCCTGAATCTGTTGTCCAAGAGTTTCGCCTTTTGACGAGCATGGATTGGGAGCAAGGCGGACCGAATGCCGTCGAATGAAAATCGACGCGGCCCGACGCCCTTGGGCGATATCCTCAACGAATTGTTCGCCGCGCGAGGTTGGAGTCGTCATCGCGCCGCGGGCGAACTCGAGGAGGCTTGGGATCGCGCGGTTGGAGAGTTGCGTCGCGGCCAGACGCGCGTCGGTGCGATCCGTCGGGGAGTGCTCAGCGTGACGGTCGCGAATTCCGCGCTGCTCGAAGAATTGGCCGCCTTCGAAAAGCCGGCCCTCTTGGCCGTGCTTCGCAAAGAAGCGCCCGGGTCGAAGATACAGGATATCCGCTTTCGCTTGGGCGTGGTGCACTCCACTGAATTGGGACGCTAGTCTGGCGCGGGGAATGCTTCAAAATCTGGTCTCGGGGTCGCGTCAATCGATCAGGGCGTCGGACCCCCATGGGCCGTCAAGATAAATCAAATCCCCGACCGATATCTCTGATTTCTCTTCCCGAAGGCAAGGTATAGCCTCGATATGTCGATTATAGATCCTGAAAGCGGCTCTTCATCCGGTCTCGTGGCCGACGCTTCCACTGATACGGAACTCAAGCCCCAAACCAACGGCCAAGGCGCGCATTCCGGAGCCGCTTATACTGAAGAAAACATCCGCGTTCTCGAAGGCATCGAAGCAATTCGCCTCCGACCAGGCATGTACATTGGAGACACCACGGCTCGCGGTTTGCACCACCTCATTTACGAGGTGGTCGACAACTCGATCGACGAGGCGATGGCGGGATACTGCACCACCATCTTCGTAACGATCCACGCCGACGGATCCGTGTCGATCGTCGACGACGGTCGAGGTATTCCCGTTGGACAACATGGAGACACCGGCAAGAGCGCTCTCGAAGTGGTGCTGACGACTCCGCATTCCGGCGGCAAGTTCGACCACGACACCTATAAAGTCTCAGGCGGCCTACACGGGGTCGGCGTGACCGTGGTCAACGCACTTTCGGAATGGCTCGAGGCGGAAATTCGCCGCGACGGACGCATCTGGAGACAAGAATACGCACGGGGAGAAGCGCAGGGCCCGGTCATCGCTGGAGGCAAGGCGGACTCCACGGGCACAACCATCCGCTTCCTGCCGGACGAGACGATCTTTCCCAAGATCGACTTCGACTACGACGTCCTCGAGAAGAGGCTCCGCGAGTTGGCGTACTTGAACAAGGGCGTTTCGATCGAGCTCAAGGACGAGCGCGGACTCGAACCCAAGTCGGAGACGTTCCACTCCAAGGACGGCATCGTCGAATTCGTCGTCTACCTCAATCGAGCCCAAACGCCGATCCACCCGCCAGCCGTCTTGGTCGGCCGCGACGAAGAACGAGGCGTCGAGGTCGAAGTGGCGCTTCAGTATAACGATTCAACTAATGAAAATGTCATTTCTTATTGCAACAATATTCACACGATCGAGGGCGGCACTCACCTGACGGGCTTTCGAACGGCCTTGACGAGAACGCTCAACGCATACGCGAAGGCCGCGGCCAGGCCGCGGAGCAAAGACCTGTCGATCACCGGGGAGGATTTCAAGGAAGGGCTCACCGTCATCGTCAGCACGCGCGTCCCGAACCCGCAATTCGAGGGCCAAACCAAGACGAAGCTTGGCAACAGCGAAGTCGAGGGCGTCGTCGCCAAGGTGGTCAACGACAAGCTGGGCGAGTTCCTGGAAACCAACCCAGCCGCCGCCAAACGGATTGTGCAGAAGGCTTACCTTGCCGCCGAGGCTCGCGAGGCCGCCCGCAAAGCAAGGGAGCTGGTGCGCAATCGCAAGGGGGTGCTCTCCGGCGGCGGCCTGCCCGGCAAACTGATGGACTGCACCACTCACGATCAAGATTCCAGCGAAGTCTTCTTGGTTGAGGGCGATTCCGCGGGCGGGACGGCCGAGGGAGGACGGGAACGGCTCTTTCAGGCCATACTCCCGTTGCGTGGGAAAATTCTCAACGTGGAACGCGCACGCCTTGACCGCGTGCTCGGAAACGAGGAAATTCGAAACATCATCACCGCCGTCGGCTGCGGCATCGGAGAAGAGGAAGACCCCAGCAAAAGGCGCTACGGTAAAATCGTGATGATGAGCGACGCCGACGTCGACGGCTCGCACATCCGAACACTCCTGATGACCTTCTTCTATCGCCAAATGCCCAGGCTCGTCGCCGAAGGGCACCTGTATGTGGCGCAGCCGCCTCTTTATATGATTACACAAAAGAAAGAACGTCGCTACGTGCAGACCGACGCCGAGATGCACGCGATCGTCATGAGCATGGGGTTGGCCGAGACGCGGCTCGAGACCGTCGGCCGAGGCCAATCGTTGGACGGCAAGGCCCTCGAGAATCTGGTCGAGATCGTCGCCGGGCTCGAGACGTCTCTGCGTGCATTTGGACGCCGCAACATACCGCTTCGAAGCCTGCTCGCCCGCACTCACTCGGCGCAGTCGGCCGCCGACGACCCACGCGCGGGGCTGCTGCCGATGTTCGTCCTTCATGAGTCGGGCGAGGAACACTGGCTTTACTCCGCCGAGGAGCTGGCGGTCCGCCGCCAACGCAAGGAAGAAGCCAGGCAGGCCGAACCGCAATCCGCTGAAGGCGTTTCGGCCGCTCCAACCGCCGACGCGGTCCGCATCACCGAACTTCATGAAATACGCAACGTGAACAAGTGGCTCACGAGGCTCCGGGATGAGTTCAACCTTCGCGCCGAAGTCCTCCTGCCGATCGAAGTCACCGGCGACGAACCTCCCCCGAGGTTCTTGCTGCATCGCGGAGAGGAATCGTTTCCGCTTCTGGACCTCCGCGAAGTCACGGCCGCCGTCAGGCGATTGGGAGAGCGCGGCATGAAGATCACCCGGTTCAAAGGCTTGGGTGAAATGGACGCCGAACAGCTCTGGGAGACCACGATGGACCCCTCCCGACGCACACTGCTCCAGGTGAAGCTCGAGGACGCCGCCGCAGCCAACGATCTGTTCAATACGCTGATGGGCGACGACGTCGAACCGCGGAGACAATTCATCGAAAAACACGCGCTGGAGGTCAAGAATCTCGACGTCTGAACAGTCCGCCGCGCCCAGCTCGCGGCGCGGCCTATCGCAATTCCAGTCCCCACTGCGCAGGCGTCCGCGGATTGCCGATTTGATTAAAAGCAACGAACTTTGATGGCACCTGACTGAGGGCAAGGTCGTTTCCTGGCGAAAGGTCGAAGAAATACTCGGGAAGCCGATAGAGGCGTTTGTGGATTTTGCGAGTTCCCGAGCTCTTACGAAGATGGGCGGTCCGACTCCGGCGCGTCGTCGTCGCAATTCCGCGCCGACCGCGGTGATTCAAAGATATGAGAACGTAGGGTTTCGATATGAACAGCTCCAACATTCCGGCGAGTAGGTGATCATGGGGATCGCCCAAAAACTATCGCGCGCGTTCCGCGACTCCACACGCGTGCGCGGACAAGCCTATTTCTCCGAAGGCAGAGTGATCATCACCGCCGAGGGCCAGATCGGCGGCGAAGTGCGCGCTCGGGTCCGCGGGCAGGATCAAGATTGGTATCGAGTGCGCCTCAAGATGCGCGGGTCTCGGCTCCACGCGTCGTGCACATGCCCGTTCTTCAAACCTCAAGGCAAACCTTGCAAGCACCTTTGGGCGACGATCCTGGCCGCCGACGCTCGCTCGCTGTTGCCCCCTCCGCCGCCTTCTCGTCCCGTGAAGCTCGTGACCCACGTACCGACGGTCGACCCCACGACCACGACGCCCGGGCCGCATACGATCATAGGCGCCAACCCGTCGCCGCAATCGCAACCGCCAAGAACCCGCCGACCTCCGCCGAGAGAACCCCACTCCAACAACAACAACGGTCCGAACCAGCGCCGAGGCCCCTACCCGCCCGCCCCCTACGGCGCGGGCCCCTACCCCGCCGGCCAGGGCGCTGTGCAGGGTAGGAGAAAGGGCGCCCGGGAGGGACAAGTCAGGCCGGCGAGAAACTCCAAGCGTTTCCTGCAATTCATCCTCGACGCGCCCGCTAGCTCCAGCCAAAACCAGCTTGTCGTCGAGATGGCGCGGCGACAACGCCGCAAGAGCGGAGATTGGGGTCCGCTTCAACCCTGGTGGCCTCCGCATCAACAGGTAGGCGCCAAGGCGAACGATTGAACATTCATCCTTTCCAGAGGCTCGAGCCCGAAGACGAGGCTCTCGTCCGCTTCTTGCAGGAATCGCAAGTCAAGCCTCCCACTGATGCTCAACCAAACGCTGCGTCGCCTCCTCCGCAGATCCCCCTGCCCGTCCTCAATGGACAGGCCAACGGCTCCTGGGGCCGCAGATCGCGAATCATCATCGCGGCGGAACATTACGCCGAAGTCGTGAAAACGCTCTCCCGCACCGGCAGGCTGCGCATCCGTCGCGCCGAGGGGGAAGAAGAACCGCCGATCCTGCATTGGGACGACGGACCGCCGTGGAGGTTCAGGCTCGACGTTCGCGCCGACCCCAGCGGCAAGCGCTGGTTTTGCGCGGGTCGCTGAGGCGCCGCGACGCGCGGATGGATCTCGTCGAACCGCTCGCTGTTTTGCCTGGACTGGTCATCCTCGGCGCCGGCCGCGCTGCGCGGTTTGAAGACGGTGGAGTGGCCCTCTGGGTCGCCAGGCTTCGCGGCGAAAAGGAGATTGTCGTACCAGAGAATCAACAAGATTCGATGCTCACTCGGATTCTCACAGAAGCAAACGTGCCCCCGTATCGGTTGCTCGAGACGCTCTGGCTCGACGAGGTGAAGATTCCTCCCAAGCCGAGGCTTACCTTGCGAACTCCGCCTCAGAACTGGGGAATCGACCGCGTGCTGGCCGACCTCTCGTTCGATTACGATGGAGGCGCGGGTGGGCTTCCTGCCCGCGGGCAGTCTGGCTGTGCAGACCGAGAGCAACCGCGTCATCCACCGAGACCAACAAGCCGAGCACGAAGCCGCCGTCCAGCTTGTGCGGCTGGGATTCCGCGAAGCCAAGGACTACCGCGTCGAACCGGGCACTCTGGAGCTCGCGCCCAAACGCATGCCCCAGGTGACTCGCGACCTCGTCGCGGCGGGCTGGTTGGTCGAAGCGGAGGGAAGGCTCATCCGCCCTCCAGGAGAATTCAAACTCGCCGTCACGACCGGCATCGATTGGTTCGAACTCGACGGCGCTGTCGATTACGGCGGCCAGAAGGTCTCTCTGCCCGATCTGCTCGCCGCCGCGCAAAGTGGTGAAACCATGATCACTCTTGGCGACGGCTCGGTGGGAGTCTTGCCTGAAGACTGGCTCAAGCGCTATGGCATGCTCGCCGAGCTTGGCACTTCCGAGGAAGGACGCGTCCGCTTCGGGAAGGCGCAAGCGGGGCTGGTCGACGCGCTCTTGGCGTCTCAACCGCAAATCGCCGTCGACCCGGGCTTCCAGGCCGTCCGAAAAATGCTCCGCGGGTTTGAAGGCGTCCATGCGGCCGAAGCGCCTCCCGGCTTCCAAGGAGAACTCAGGCCCTACCAGTGCGAGGGGCTTGGCTGGCTCGAATATCTCCCCAAGTTCGGCTTCGGCGGCATCCTCGCCGACGACATGGGCCTGGGCAAGACGGTCCAGGTGCTGGCGTTGCTCCAGAGCCGAAGAGCGCGTCGCAAGAGCAAAGGGCCCTCGCTGATCGTCGTGCCCAAGTCGCTGGTCTTCAACTGGCTCCAGGAGGCCGAAAGGTTCACTCCAAGGCTCCGCGTGCTCGATTACACCGGTCCAGGCAGGCACGGCCTGCGGGACTCCTTCGGAGAGCACGACCTGATCGTCACGACATACGGCACGATGAGGGGAGACATTCTCGAACTTACAAAGCTTGAATTCGATTACGTGATTCTTGACGAGGCCCAGGCGATCAAGAACGCCGACTCCCAGTCTTCCAAGGCGGCGCGGCTTCTGAAGGCCCGGCACCGCCTGGCGATGAGCGGCACCCCCATCGAAAACCACCTGGGCGAGCTCTGGTCGATCATTGAGTTCTTGAATCCAGGAATGCTTGGAACCGCGTCGGTGTTCAAGAAATTCACCGGCGTCGGCGGCTTGGCGGCGCTCGACAACGAAGCTCGGGGCCTTCTGGCAAGGGCGCTCAAGCCGTTTATCTTGCGCAGGACCAAGCAACAGGTCGTCAAGGACCTTCCCGAGAAAACCGAGCAAACGCTCTTTTGCACCATGGAGGCCGATCAGCGTCGTTGCTACGACGAGCTCAAGGCGCACTATCGTGCCTCGCTCTTGCGCAAGGATTCGACCGAACTGGCAAGGTCCAAAATCGAGGTTTTGGAAGCCCTGCTCAGGCTCCGTCAGGCGTCGTGCCACCCAGGGCTCATCGACCCCGAGCGCGCAGGCGACCCCAGCGCCAAGCTCGATATGCTGCTGCCTCAGATCGCCGAGGTCGTCGAGGAAGGCCACAAAGTCCTGGTCTTCTCGCAGTTCACCAAGTTCCTGGCGATCGTGCGCGACTTGCTTGATAAAGAGGGCCTCACATACGAATATCTTGACGGGAAGACGCGCAACCGGGCCGAGAGAGTCGAGCGGTTCCAGACCGACCCCAACTGCCCCATTTTCTTGATTAGCCTGAAGGCGGGGGGGTTGGGGTTGAACCTCACCTCGGCGGAGTACGTCTACCTGCTGGACCCCTGGTGGAACCCGGCGGTCGAAGCCCAGGCGATCGATCGTTCGCATCGAATCGGACAAACTCGACATGTCTTTGCCTATCGATTGATCTGCCGGGACACGGTGGAGCAGAAGATTCTGGACCTCCAACAGCGCAAGCGAGACCTTGCGGACGCGATTTTGAGCGAGGACAACAGGGTGATCCAGTCGCTCTCGCGCGAGGATCTGGAGTTCCTCCTTTCGTGACCGCCGGCGTTCCCGGACCCAGGAACGCGAAAATCGAAGCCGCGCTTGCTTTGGCGGTGGGACTCGTCGGATTCACAGCGCTTTTGGGCACAAGCCAAGATTTCGGCATGGTCTGGGACGAAGGACACACGGTCCGCCGCGACCGTCAATTGGCGGCGTGGTTTGGCAAACTTTCCGAGGCGAGATCGGGAAAAGACCTCTCCGCGCTGTTCGACAAGGCGGCCCTTGCTCGATATTGGCCTTTCAGTCGGGAAGAGCCCGACGGCCATCCGCCGTTCTACGCCCTTCTGGGACTGGCGGGCTGGTCGGTCTCGCATCCGTTCGTCGATCCTCTCTCGGCCTACCGGATAGGGCCGATGTTGCTTGCTGCGTTCGCTTGCGCGGTCTTGTTTCATCATTTGAGCAGAGTTTATGGTCGGTCGGCCGGAGTCATGGGCGCGTTTGCGTTTCTTTATTTGCCGCGAACCTTCGCGCATGCACATTACGCACATTACGACATGCCTATGACGAGCCTGTGGATGCTCGCTCAAGTTTCCCTGGCCGACTGCCTGGAAGGCGGTCGTAAGCGCTCCGCCGTCTGTTTCGGTCTTGCCGCGGGCCTCTGCGCCGCCACCAAATTTACCGGCTGGTTCGCCGTGGCGCCGGCGATTGTTCTTGTCGGCGGACGCGAGATCGCGGCGTCGATCAAGGCTTCGATCGACGATAAGCCGCGCCGTCTTTCTCGAAGTTCGTCCGTACTCTATCTCGGTCTTCCCCTGGCTGCCGTCGTGCTCTTCGCGGTTCAGCCGCCCTGGTGGATGAACCCTGTCGGAGGCGTTTATACCTTTCTGAAATCGAACCTCACGCGAGACGTCACCAAGCCCATTCCCACGCTTTATTGGGGAAAGGTGTACGAATACGCGCTGCCGTGGCACAACACGCTCGTTTTGACGGCGGTGGCCACGCCCTTCATGGTGGTCCTCTTGGGAGCGATCGGTCTGGGTTTCAGCCTGATTTCGAGGTCTTGGAAAAGCGACGGCCAAAAGCTCGAGGCGCGAGTCTGGGGCCTGAGCTGGCTTGTGCTGATGGTCGTCCGCGCCCTTCCTAGCGCGCCTGGACACGATGGAGTGCGCTCGTTTTTGCCCAGCATTGCCAGCCTCGCCGTGCTTTCGGGCGTGGGTGTCTATCGGATCGGCCTGGCGCTGTATCGCCGGAAGCTGCCTCCGCTTCATTATGTTTTGATTGCCGCCGCATGGTTCGAGACGATTGCTGGAACGGTTAGCGTTTATCCATACACGCTTTCTTACTACAACGCGGCTTTCGGAGGGCTCCGTTCGGCAGAGAAGCGCGGATTCGAGCTGACCTACTATTGGGATACGATGAGCCCGGAATTCCTGAAATGGCTGAACGAGGAGGCCAAGAAGCGTACCGTCGAGCTCCGTTTCCCGAGCGACCTGGTGAATATTCCCTACCTTCGCGAGTGGGGCCTGGCGCCAAGGGGGGCGCCGGTCTTGGGGCTCGAGGAGGTCCGCGAGCCCGATTACGTGTTGCAAAGACGCAGGGGCGTGTACTACCCCTACGACTGGAGGCTCGATCAGCACGGCGCCCCTCGCTTTCGCATCAGCCGCCAAGGCGTCGACCTCCTGCGCGTCTACTCCTTCGACGAATCGTTCAAGGCCTACCAAGCCGTTAAAGACGTGCCGATTCCAGACTACTTGAACCATTAGCCGGCTTCTGATCTGAATTTGTCGGCGCTGCGCGAACTTGCTGGGTTCGAGCGATTTGAACATGATACAATTGGTTGGTTACTCCGCCTCGAGGAGTCGGAACGGGCGTTCAGAAGAAGCGGAAACGGGAGGGTAATGCCATGCGAGTCGACTGGTCTTGGAAGCCATCGCGGCGCGCGTCGGCTCTGGCGCTCGGCTTTGCGTTCGCGGCAACTCTGGCGTTCGCTTACGCCGCTCCATCCTCCGGGCAGGAACAAGACGAAGACGTTCCCAAGCCTGCCGTGGCGAAGAAGCCAAAGAACGATAAAGCGGGCGCCGACAAGAAGGAGAAGAAGACGACCAAGCGTGTGCCGCACACGCCTCCCAAGTCGATGAAAGCCCGTGGAACATCGTTCGACCCCCTTTTGGATAGCGCCGGGAACTTGCCCGAATGGCCTTATCGATTTCACGTCCGAACGACGTCTCCGGAGCTTCACGGCGCAGTATCTCTGACTTACTACCCCTCCGATTTGGGAACGAAGGCCGGCGTGGTGATCCTGGCTCACGAGAAAAACCAGGGCCCCGCCGATTTTGAGCAGTCGATCAAAGACTTGAACGATCGCAGCCTCGCCGAGGCGCTCCAACGTTCGGGATACGGGGTACTGCTGGTCGACCTCAGGCCCGAGGCCTCTATGCATGGCGGGGTCAATCTCAATCGGCGCGGATACACAGCCTCGACCATCGACCTCCAGATCGCCTACCTCTTTCTCCTTGACCGCCACAATCGAGGCGAACTGAACCTTTCGAACCTGGGCGTGCTGGGCATGGGCGAGGGCGCGAATTTGGTCGCATCTTGGGCTTCGTCCCACGGAGCGGCCGTATCGGGGCAGGACAGGCTCAGCGACGTGGCCGCCATCGCGCTGATTTCCCCGGCGCCCGACATCGACGGGACTCGCATTCAGCCCGCGATTGCCGCGCTGGCCCCGCGCTTTCCATTGCTCCTTGCCGCTGGCGAGCGCGACGCGAATTCGGCCCAGGTTGTCAAGGACGGAAGAGTCATGATCGCTCGGGTTCCTCAGAGCAAGACCGAGCTCTTCCAGACCTCGCTCCACGGGTTCAAACTGCTCAGGCTCTGGCCGAAGGTCGCTTCGACCATCGTCAGGTTCTTTGACTCGAGCTCGAAAATGCGATCGACCGAGTGGGAGCCGAGATACAATCTCACTCCGCTCGAGTATTCTCACATCGAAGTTGTTGGCGGGAAGGCCAACGCCGCCGAGGCCAAGGATGAACAGCCGGCGAACAAGGCGGATGCGAACAAGAAACGATAAGCCGCCCCCTCGAGACCAACCGCAGAGGCTTGGGAGCCATCCAGAGTGTCCGATCTCGAGATTCGCAAGATCGCATTTGTCGGCGACTATCTGCCGCGCAAGTGCGGAATCGCGACCTTCACGCACGACATGTACGCCTCGGTCGCCGCTCGGGCGCTGGATTCCGATTGTTTCGTGGTCCCGGTGAACGATCGCCCGGAAGCCTACGACTATCCCCCCGAGGTCCGTTTCGAGATCGAAGAGCAGGATCTCGACAGCTACTTGAGAGCCGCCGACTTTTTGAACTTCGCGAATACGGATGTTGTGTGCATCCAGCACGAATATGGAATCTACGGGGGCGTGGCTGGCAGCCACATCCTTGGCCTGGTGCGTGATCTGCGCATGCCCGTGGCGACCACGCTCCACACCGTGCTGCGCGACCCCAACGCCGATCAAAGAAAAGTGCTTGTCGAGCTTGCGGACCTTTCCGCTCGCGTCGTGGTGATGACTGAACGCGCCCGGACGTTCCTGCGCGAGATCTATAGCGTGCCGGACGCCAAGATCGATCTCATCGCACACGGAATTCCCGATACGCCCTTTGTCGAGCCGGACCGTTTCAAAGAGCAGTTTGGCGTCCAGGGCCGACCAGTGGCTCTCACCTTCGGCCTCCTTTCCCCGAACAAGGGAATCGAGCACATGCTGAGGGCCGTGCCCGAGATCCTTTCGGAGTTCCCAGACTTCGTTTACGTCGTATTGGGCGCCACCCACCCCGACCTGGTGCGAGACCAGGGCGAGCGTTACCGGCTGAGCCTCGAACGGTTGGCTCGCGACCTTGGCATCAAGAAGAACGTCATCTTCTACAACCGATTCGTCGAGCTTAACGAATTGACCGGGTTCATATCGGCTTGCGACGTCTACGTCACTCCGTATCTGAACCCCGCCCAGATCACCTCCGGAACGCTCGCCTATTCCTTCGGCTGCGGCAGGGCGATCGTGTCGACTCCGTACTGGCACGCCGAGGAGCTGTTGGCCGAGGGCCGGGGCGTACTGGTTCCTTTTGCAGATTCTCCGTCTCTCGCTCGGGAAATTCTCGGGCTCTTGCGCGACGATTCTCGACGTCAAAAGATGTGCGAAGACGCATACAAACTTGGCAGGGAAATGATCTGGGCCCGCTCCGCGGATCATTACATCGAATCGTTCCAACGGGCCAGGTTGGGTCTCTTGGACCAACCGTTCAAGCCGCTTGCAGTGCGAACGCTCGCGGAGCAGCAGGCGGACCTTCCCGACTGGCGGTTCGATCACATGGGCGCGCTGACCGACTCCTGCGGGCTCTTCCAACACGCAACCTACACCATTCCCAACTTTTCCGAAGGTTATTGTACAGACGACAATGCCCGCGGACTTCTCTTGAGCGTCATGCTGGAAGAACTGGGGATCGAAGGGCCCGAGGTCCGCAAGCTGGCCGCCACGTCCGCGGGGTTCCTTCAGGTGGCGTTCGACCCGAAACTCAAGCGCTTCCGCAACTTCATGAGCTTCGACCGCCACTGGCTCGATGAAGCCGGCTCGGACGATTGTCAGGGACGAGCGTTGTGGGCGTTGGGTACGTGCGTTGGGCGTTCCAAGCGCCCCGACCTGCCGATCTGGGCTGCGTCTTATTTCGAGCTGGCCTTGTCGGCGGTCCTGGAAACCACATCGCCGAGGGCCTGGGCCTTTGCCCTGCTGGGAGTTCACGAGTACCTCCGGCGTTTCAGCGGCGATCGGAACGCAGGGCAAGCCCGCGACGCCTTGACGACCCTGCTTGTCGATCTGTATGAGCGCACCGCGACCCCGGATTGGCCCTGGTTTGAAGACGTTTTGACTTACGACAACGCCCGATTGTCGCACGCTCTGATCGCTTGTCGCCGAACCGGCGGCGACGAGCGGGCCGCGGCAATTGGTCTCGAATCGCTTTCTTGGCTCGTCAAGGTCCAAAGGGCGCCTCAAGGGCATTTTCGACCCATCGGCTCCAACGGCTTTTATCGCAAGGGAGAAGAACGAGCGCTCTTCGACCAGCAGCCCATCGAAGCCAACGCCACCGTGGCCGCCTGCCTCGAAGCCTACCAGGCCGCCCAGGACCCCCGCTGGATGAACGAAGCCCGGTCGGCTTTTGAATGGTTCCTGGGCAGAAACGACCTTGGACTGGAGCTTTACGACCCGACGACCGGTGGTTGCTGCGATGGGCTCCATGAGGACCGCGTCAACCGAAATCAAGGCGCCGAATCGACTCTGGCCTTTCTGCTTTCTCTGGCCGAGATGAACCTGCTGGAAAGCTCCCTGGCGGCTTTTCGGCTTGCGCGGTAATTTCTCGTATTCTCCAAGGACGGAGCTTGCTTCTCTTTCGCCTGGAAGACGAAAGTCGAATACATGGACGTGAAACGCACAGGCATTACGCTCAAGCCAAACAACTCTCGCGTCGTGATGCGGCCGTTCGAGCCGACCAACGAGCACAGGGTGCAGAGGATCATCGCTCGCATCTCGTCTCTCGGGGAGCCGGAAGTCGAACGCCTGCTCGAAGACGTGATGCGCGAGTTCCGCGGCCGCCATCAACGCACCCGCGAATTCTTGATGCACCGCTTCGAGCAGGTCCGCTCGAATATGCTCACCGATCATGCACTTAGCCAAAGCCGACGGCTTCTCATCGGCGCATATTTCACACAAGAATATGCACTTGAGTCTGCTGCGTTGTTTAACCCTTCGATGGTCTGGCATCCCGACCAGTCGGGCCTCCCTGAAGGTTCGAGTCGATTCGTCCTGAGTCTGAGAGCCACCGGAGAGGGCCACATCTCGTCGATCACCTTTCGATCGGGGGTCGTTGATGCGAACAACAGGATCTCGATCGACGAGCCAACGCGCTTCGTAACCGCTCCGGACCTTGTGCCCAACGCCCTTTACGACAAGCATCTCTTCTACCGCAAGCTCACCGAGCTGGGCACCAACGGCTGGATGACCGAACAGGTGATGGCTGCACTTGGAGACCAGTTCACGCTTGGCGAGCTCGAGCAGACCATTAACAACGTCATCAGAAGCAACCGCGCTCGCCAGCGCGAGTTCGAGCCGATCGCCCACACGATGACGGTCCTTGCCAAGGCCAACTACGAGATCCGCTTCGGAGCCGAGCTCGACGTGTCGGAGCGCATCATCTTTCCGTCGTCTCCCACCGAGACCAACGGCATCGAGGACGCCCGCTTTGTGAGGTTCGTCCACGACGACGGCCGAGCGTCCTATTACGCCACCTACACCGCGTACGACGGCCGCGTCGTCCTGCCGCAAATGCTCGAGACCGAAGACTTTCTGCACTTCAAAGTCGGCACTTTGAACGGTCCGGAAGTCCGCAACAAGGGCTTTGCCCTGTTCCCCAGGATGGTCAACGGCCAATACGCCATGCTCTCGCGCCAAGACAACGAGAACCTCTACCTCATGTACTCCGACCTTCCCCACTTCTGGTACACCAAGGAACTGATGGCTAAACCCACATATGCTTGGGAATTTGTTCAACTTGGCAACTGCGGGTCGCCGATCGAGACGGACGCTGGCTGGCTGGTTCTGACCCACGGCGTCGGGGCGATGAGAAAATACGCCCTGGGCGCGTTCCTGCTCGACCTGAACGACCCCGCTCGCGTGATCGGCAGGCTCGAAACGCCTTTGCTCGAACCCGACGCCAACGAGCGCGAAGGCTATGTGCCCAACGTCGTCTATAGCTGTGGCGCACTGGTACACCACGGCGAGTTGATCATCCCCTACGCCATGTCCGACTACGCCAGCACCTTCGCCAGAGTCCCCCTGAACCAGGTTTTGGATGCAATGACCAAGCCCTGAGGCGAATCCTTCGCCCCGAGCGGTTGATGTGGAGTTGCGAGCTTCGAATCGAGACAAGCTACCCGTCCATCGCACCTAGCGATTCGAGCACCGCTTTCTCCGAGAATTCCACCATCGCAGTCCGTGCGTCCGAGGCGCCGTAGTAGACCAAGAGGGTCTGGTCGTCCTTGACCACGCCGGTAGGAAAGACGACGTTCGGGACAAATCCCGACGTTTCGAACTCGAGCTCGGGCGTGAGCAAGGGCTCTGGCGATTGACCGAGCACCCGAGAAGGGTCGTTCCGATCAAGAAGCAGGCCTGCACCGTAGTACGCTCCAACCTCGCCGCTCTTCGTCGGCCTGCGGTTGCCGTGATAGAGCTCGAGCCAACCGCCTGAAACACGGATCGGCGGAGCACCAGCTCCGACCCTGCCCGATTGCCAATCGCCGCCGGAAACGGTCAGAGGTGCGTGAGCTCCCCAGTGCAGAAGATCCTTCGACCTCGCGGTCCACATCTCCGGCCGAGTAAACGGAGTGCCGCACACCGGCCTGTGCAGAGCAGCGTAAGCACCGCCGATGGGCTCAGGGAACAGCACCACGTCTTTGTTCTCAGGACAGAAGATCACCCCATGGCGCTCAAACGTCTTGAAGTCGACCGTCGACGCGAGAGCACTTGCCGGACCATGACGTGAAACGGCCACATACGTGAAATAATATCGGCCATTCAGCGGCGTAATTCTTGGATCTTCGACTCCAAACTCCTCCACTTCCGATTCTGGACGGAAGAACGTCGCGTTGGAGATTTCTCGAACCTCTCGACCATCCCCGCATCGCACGACCCCCAGGTGCGATATGAAGGTCAAACGTACGAGCCCGTCCGATCGCCTACGGACCACTCGCGGGTCGAGCAGCTCGAGCTCGACCTCCGGCGTCCAGTCGATCGTCAAACCAAGATCTGGATCCCATCTGGGCAATCCCACAAACCCAGGCCGCTTTTCCCTTGGCCTCTCGGCGACGCGAACCAACAACACAACCTCGTGGTCTGCCCGCACTGCGCCTGGGTTGAACGCGCCAACGACCTCGAACCGATCGTCGGAGGCGGGGACGTCGGCAGGTTCGAGCAAGAGTGAGGTTCGGATTCGCTCGAGCATTAGCCTCCGCCCTCCGCGCAATGCGCCAGGGCGTCCGCGTCGCAAGCGATCGCCAGCGAATCCCGGCCGTTGACTTCGGTAACGACGCGCTTGTGATTCCGGTCCCGAATCCATGAAGCCTGGTCGTTTATCATCAGCCGCAGGAGCCGGCAGTAAAGCTCCGATTTGCCCTGACCATCGCCGCAGGCGAGTTCGATCATCTGATACACGTCGTACGATTTCCCGCGTCCGCTGCACGCACGATCCTTGCCGCCGTAAGTCGCGTTGACGTCGATATACGTCGGCGGCAAGATCTCGCAAAGCCTGCGCGTCTGCTCCTCATCCACAAGTGCTTTAATATGCAGGTGAGTCGGTACCCAATCATAGAGCGTAATATCGCCGCGCTCGAAGACGAGCCTCAGTTGCTGCCTGTCCATCCTGCCGACTTGTTGAAAGCCGTGAAAGAAGTTGACGAGAACGCTCTGGCCATAGCGAATGGTGCACTGAACTTGTTCTTCGATCTTTGTGCCTGGTCTGATTCCAACCTGCGCCGCTTCGAGCTTGCCTGCCCCAAGCCAGCCAGTGAACAGGTCGAAAAAGTGTACCCCGTGCTCGATGAAGATTCCCCCACTCTTCGACCGATCCCAGAACCAATGCTGTTCAGGCAAGTTCTCGTCCGAGGCGTAGTTCTCGAACCAGCCGTGAAGCACATCCCCGAGCACCTTCGAATCGATCAATGCTTTGACCGAACTGAACAGCGGGTTGTACCGCTGCATGAGGTTTGCCACGAGCAGTCGATCCTTGGCGTGAGCCTTGGCGATCATCTCGTCTGCCTGCGCCAGGTTCATCGCCAGCGGTTTTTCGACGATGACGTGCTTGCCTGCGTCGAGCGCCGCGGTCACTTGGTCGTGATGCAAGAACGGCGGCGTGGCGATGTAGACAAGGTCGATATCGCTTCTAGCCAGGAAGGCATCGAGATCATCGGTATTCTCTACTCCGAACCGCGCTGCCGCTGCCAAAGACGCAGGCCTGTGCGTGCCAGCCATCCCGCGCAATTCAATGCCGAGAGTCTGGATGAACTGCTGCATCGCAAACAGGCCAAAACCTCCGCAACCGACTACGCCAAGACCAATGACGCCCTTGCTCATGGATCTAACCCCCTTTCAGGCAATAGGCGTCATGCTGTGACCAAATTGGGAAGCCCAGGCGAGCTTCACTTGGCTGTCCCAACAAGCTGAGGCTGCTTTGTCGGACCGAAGCCGACGTGCGACTCGGTATCGAAGGTCACCTTGTCCCCTTCGAACTTGAATTTCGAGGTCGATACAAACGGAGTCTCGTAAAAGCAGATTCTCGCGGTAAAGGTATCGTCCGATGTCCAACCTCCTGAAACGGCGATCGGCTGCCCGGTCATCGGGCCCAGAGCCGATTCTCCCTTTACCCACGATCCCTTGCCGCAGACGATGCGCTTGTCCTTGCCGTCGGTCCGCATCAAAAGGACAGTCTGACCGCCATCTCCGTTCTCGAAAGCGACCGACTCGAATTTCTGATTGTTGCTCGGGAACTCATACTTCTTGCCAATGATCTTCTGCGCCAGTTCGCTGGGAGCGACGGCCTTGACCATCGGCAGCGAAAGCCCCGCGAGCGCGGCCTCGAGTTTCTTATGAGCGCTTTCGTCGGCCTTAAGGCTGCTTGGGTAAAATGCGGGCAGCAGTTTCTCCCAGACGAGGGTCAACACAGCCTGCATGTCTTTGACCCCGCTGGTGATCGCAACGACCGCATCTTGCTCGGGAATGACCAGGCAGTATTGTCCGAACGCGCCATCGCCTCGATAAGCACCATGCGTGGCGCGCCAAAACTGATAGCCATATCCCTGTTCCCAATCGCTCTTGGGATTGCTCCCGTTCGACGTTTGCCTGGCGGTGGCTTCTTCAACCCAGGCCAAGGGAACCAGTTGCTTGCCGTTCCACTTACCCTTTTGAAGGTAAAGCTGACCAAACTTGGCGATATCCTCTGTGCGGATGCTGAGTCCATAGCCGCCGAGTGAGACGCCTTGCGGGCTCGTTCCCCAAGTTGGGTTCTCGATGCCGAGCGGTTCGAAGAGGCGGGGCTTGAGGTAGTCGAGCACGGTTGAGCCCGTGGACTTCTGGACGATCGCCGAGAGCATGTAGGTCGCAGGCGTGTTGTACATGAAGTGCGTGCCCGGTTTGAACGGGACAGGCTGGGCCAGGAAGATCTTGGTCCAGGGCTTGTCTGCCATCGGCGAAAGCTGAGCCTCTGCCTGTTGGCCCGCGGACATCCGCAGCAGGTCGCGGATGCGCATCGCTTTGAGGTTGTCGCTCGGTTTCTCGGGAGCGTCGTCTGGGAAGAACTCGAGCACCTTGTCGTCGATGCTGAGCTTGCCCTCGGCCGCAGCCAGGCCGACGGCGGTCGATGTGAAGCTCTTGGAGAGTGAGAAGAGCGAATGGGGAGACTCGGGGCTATACGGTTTCCACCAACCTTCAGCGACGACATGCCCATGGCGTACGAGCATAAAGCTATGGAACGATTCGATCTGCTGGTCGGCTGCCTCGACAAACGAGGCGAGCGCCGACGACGACACGCCCTGCTCTTCGGGACTGCTGCGAGGCAGCGACTTGGAATCCGCAGCCGAGCATGCCACGGCGAAGGCGAGTGTGAGAGCGAGGGAGAGAATTCGGATCATAAGAGGAGTCCATAGTGCTTGGGGGATGCTTACTCCGTTAGAGATCTTGAGGCAGCGCCATCTTCGTCCGTTCGGTACCCAGAGGCAAGGCACGGGCGCAACTCGGTCAGGAACAAACGTTGAAGTTCCGCAGAGCGCGGAAACCCAATTTCTTGTGGAAGCGTTCGTGGGCGGGTTCCCCTAGGGGCGAGCCCTGCGCTGCCCTCCGCTCTGGAACTGGATCGAACGGCCTGGAACGAACGAACCCAATTTTTTTCTCGCCAAGGAAGGGTCGGATCCTGTCGGTGCGAGCCCTGCGCTTGGGAATCCGCCCCGGTCGGAAACCCGATTTCTGTAGAGAGCTTCGAATGCGTGCTCCGGAGGGCGGTCTCAAGCACTTCGCTCTCCTGCACGAACGAACCCAATTTGCCGATCCAAAGCTGGCTTCGCCATCCCGTATAGAGATTCCATCGCGATATCTCCTCCCCTTTCTGCACGAACGAACCCAATTCGAGGAAGTGGAAATCCTCTCGCATTCCTGTCGATGAGCCGCTGTGGTTCGCGTCTCCCTCGCTTCCGCTGGAACGAACGAACCCAATTCGAAGGTGTTCTCCGGTGCGCAACTGCGACGTAAACTCCTGTTGGCAAAGGGATTTGCTCTGCCAGAACAAACGAACCCAATCCGAATGCGATCCGGGAATTGGGATCTCCGGCGGTCGGGAGGGTCGACAGCGCGTTCCAGGCGTTCCCAGAATCCGCCGGAAACGGAAACCCAATTTCAAAATGGGCAATCTGCGCCGACTTACGGAAAGTCTCTTACTTTTCGCCCTTACATTCCCCATCGGAGGCAGAGGCGTTATCCGTCCTGAAGCTCGCGAGGCTCGCAGACCAATCGAACCCAATGTTCGGTTGCTCAATCGATTCTGGGTGACCTTGGCAGCTGAATTCGAGCTTTTTTTTCCGAGTTTCTTAAAACTCGCAAGTTCACGAACAATTTGTGGATTGAGCATGTTGTTGAGAAATGAATTCCACACCTTCGACTCAGGAATGAAGTGATGGTTTCCAAGAAGAGTGGACGAGCCCGACTACTAGATTATACAGTATAGGATCGATATTGAGAATAGTAAACCGCTAAATTGCAGAATATTATCCCGCGTACGGCGGATAGTCGGTATTCCAGAGACGACGTTATCCCCTGCCCCTTCGGATTCGCTTCGCTGAGTTTGCCAGACGACTTTTGGAGAAGTGCACTGCAAGTCAGGACAAAGAGGGATAAGATAAATGGATTCCTCAGATTTGAAAGGAGCAAGCACATGGGCCATTTGGGAGAAGCGCTCGAGGCATTGTTTGGTCCTGACAATCGTTTCAAGACCGTTCGAGCGACTTTACATCATTGGATTGATTACGAATTGAGAAGCGAGGCCTTGGCGCAGATCGAGCCGAACTCGATCCAGAGAAATCTTAAGACGGGCAAAAAGCCTGATTTACCCAAAACTTTCAGATCGACAACGAAAGCGTGGCTCAGTTTCCCTTCGCACTCCCGGATCGAATTCTGTAAAGGAGTGGACGACTCGATAGAAAAGAGTCTATTCGTAACCAACGGCAAACAGTGCTGGGAATGCGACCATGAAGGTCATGTTGAAGTGTGCGATTTCGATCAACGGAATCCGAGAGGGGAATTATTCGACGTTGCCATCGATCGCCATTTCATTCCTGCTAAGATCCGCCTCTTTGTTAAAGAGCTTGCTCTTGACGACCAGGGACCTGTGGTTACAGCCGGTCGAGATTGCGTTCGCATTCGAGCATCGCTTCGGCCTAACGCGAGAATGTGGCCGCACTGGCTTCCGAGAGAGTCGGACGAGTTTGAGTTTCATGCCGACGTCAAGCTCGGCGTCATGCTCAAGATCATTTGTCGGAGCAGTGGAGAGGTCTTTCAGGAATACGAGGTTCTCGACGTCGCCTTCGACGAGGCTCTCGATCCAAGTCACTTCACTTACACCCCTTCTCCCGGCCAACAGGTTGGTCCCAAGTCCCCTCGCAGCGAACATCTCACTCTCGCCGGGGCGGTTGCCCGTATGCCCTTCAAGGTACTCTTACCCACACGGCTGCCCGACCCGGAGCACTCCCACTTCGATCTCTTCTATCATCCACCGCAGCGTAAGGAAAGTTGGTCACATCTGTTGTTCATGTATAGGGGAAGCAAGACGTACGCCCGTCTTTTCGTCACTCAAGCCGCCCGTCCTTACTCTGCACTCGACGAGTACGAGTGGGAGGCCATAGACGACCCCGGTTGTCTTCTAAAGAATCTCCGCATTGCGAAGTCCGGAGAGCCCTCGGCGACCTGGAAAGTCGCGTTCGAGCAGGAGGGTACTCACGTTTCGATCAGCTCCGATTTGGAACGCGCAACTGATCGATCTGGCGAAGTCATTCGTGCCGGCGGACGCCACAAGAGTGTTCTAAGCGGCTATAACCGTTGCTCCTCGAGAATCTCGAGTCGCGATCAGGGAGTCGAGATTGCGGATATGGGCGATCCAGGTCACATTACTTGAACGCCCGTATCGGCGCTTCGGCGTTCAATATAGATCCCCCGCCCCGCGACTTTGAGCCCGCCGTCGAGTAACCTGGGGCTGATCCCAAACTCAAAGCCGCTAGGATCCCACTCTCCTTGTCCAACCGTCGCAAGGGACAGATATGATGAAAACAACTCTTCAGCG
This sequence comes from uncultured Planctomycetota bacterium, assembly GCA_963818975.1. Lineage (GTDB taxonomy): Bacteria > Planctomycetota > Planctomycetia > Isosphaerales > Isosphaeraceae > CAWFUI01. Next base: position 23,968 of record CAWFUI010000018.1, read on the forward strand.
CCTGATGTTGATCGGAGCCGTCTTGCTTGGCTCGGCCATGCCTCTTCAAGCCGACGAGAAACCATCCCCGAAGGTCGTCGCCTACGTCCCGAATTGGGTCGACCTCGACTCGTTCACGAAGACGATCGACTACGACAAGCTGACGCACATCAACATCGCGTTCGAGAACCCGACCAACGATCTGGGCGACCTTTCATTTCACAAGGCAAACGACGTTTTGATCGCCGCGTGCCGCGCGAAGGGCGTAAAGGTGTTGGTCTCGATCGGCGGCGGAGCGGCATCCGGAAACAAGAAGCTCACTGCTCGGTACTTCGACTTGATCAGCGAAGCCAAGCGGTCCGCGTTTGCAGAGCGTTTGGCGACTTACGTTGTCGATCATCACTTCGACGGCCTCGACGTCGACATCGAAGGGCCTGCGATCAATAAGGACTATGGAGCATTCATTCATTCCCTTTCGTCTGCTCTCAAGCCAAAGGGCATGCTGCTGACGGCAGCGCTCTCCCAAGGGTACGGTGGAAAGAGCGTGCCCGATTCGGTCCTCGAACACTTCGACTTCGTGAACGTGATGGCCTACGACGGAAAAGGCTCGTGGAACGCCAACGATCCTGGCCAGCATTCTTCGATGGAATTCACCAAGCGCAATGTCGACTACTGGATCAAGCGTGGACTCCCTGCGTCCAAGACGGTCCTCGGGGTGCCTTTTTATGGCTATGGATTCGGCAAGGCGTTTCGCAAAGGAACATATTCGTACAAGGCCATCGTCGCTCAGTATCCAGACGCCGACAAGTCGGACCAGGTTGGAGAAACCATCTGGTACAATGGGGTTGCCACCATCGAGGCCAAGACAAAATTTGCGATCGACAACAAACTCGCAGGGATCATGATTTGGTCGCTCGACAACGACGTCAAAGGCGAAAAATCTCTGCTCGAGGCCATCGCTCGGACTTATAAGGCCAATCGGTCCGAGACCTCGACAACCCCTCCCGCCCCCAGCGAGGACCGAGTGAGGTTTCCCAAGAACTATGCAACGACCTTCGAGGTCCTTCGCACCGTTGAACGACCCGAGAAGCAGCAGGTTGTCACTGTCTACGGGAACGAAAGCGCAGCCAAGGTCCACAGCACTGAGGATCTACCCTACGCATTCGGTTCGGTGATCGTGATGGAGACTGCCAACGCGAAGAAGGATGAGCAGGGCAAACCGCTCTTGGACGAGAAGGGTCGCATGCGCAAAGGGGACGTGGCTGGATTGCACGTGATGCGCAAGGAGAAAGGGTTTGGAGAAGCCTACGGTCCGAATCGGACGGGCGAGTGGGAGTATGTCGAGTACCGAGCAGACGAATCGTATATCACGACCTCGCGGAATTCGTTTGCCTGCGCAATGTCATGTGAAGGCGGGCGCCGAGCGCGACTTTGTGTACCACGGCAGACTGGCTGAAAAGGACTCGAAGTGAGCGAAGACGACGAATCCGGTGGCTTTGCCATCGAGGCGATCCGAGTCGAGATCGAGAGAGTCGATCCAAGATTCGAAGGCTTGCCCATCGTTCGGCTTGGCGAGGGAATGGATCATCTCGCGGTATTGGCAGGGGATTCGTTCGTATTTCGTTTTGCCAAGCACGCTGAGGCAGCCGCGGGCACAAGACGAGAGGTCGCTCTTCTACCATTGCTCGAGCCCAAGCTTCCGCTTGCCATTCCGAAAATCGAATACGCAGGCGAGTTTTCCCGAACGGGTCTGCCATGGATTGGCTATCGGCTTATCGAAGGAGAACCGCTTCACAGGCAGCTTTACGAAAGCCTTCCCGATGCGGCAAAGGATGTCGTCGTCAAGACGCTCGTTGATTTCCTCGACGCTCTTCACTCGTATCCTGTCGCTGAGGCGGAAGCCCGCGGCGTCCTGGAGTTCGGTAATCGTCAACATTACGCTTACGACCTTCAGATGGCTCGCAGCGACGTCTATCCGCTCTTGAGTGCAAAGGAGCGACGCGAGGTCGAGACCCAGCTTGAGGCGTTCCTGGAGGACGAGGGCAACTTTGCATACGATCCAACGCTCTTGCACGGAGACGTCTGGCCCGAGCATGTTTTGTACTCGCGCGAGTACAAGGATCTGGTCGGCGTGATCGATTTTGGAGATCTGTCGATCGGAGACCCCGATTTCGAGCTTGCCTTCCTGGCTCATAAGCTCGGGGACAGCTTGACGACAAAACTGCTTAGCCATCACCCTGGACGCGATCCGAAGAAATTTTCCAAGAAGCTTCAGACAATCTACATGTTCAATGCAATTGAAGACGTGACGGTTGGGCTCGAGCGTTCCGACCCTGCTCTGGTTGACGCAGCTCTGGCCGACCTGAGGTGTTTTCGCTCGGGTTGTCTGGCTGACTGATCATATGGCCAAGCCGCATTGCCCCTCTTGCCTCAGCTCGAATTCACCGCAAGTTCGCTAGTACGATCGGCGGAGGGATATAGCTCACGGGCAATGTTGTCGTTCCGTTGTTGTACGGTAGGATCGATGGCGGGGAGCTTCCAGGCGTTGGGTAGTACATCCGAAGGAGGATCTGGATGTTGGTGCTCACCGTCTGGTTCGGGTAGATTCCGCTAAAATAGCCCGTGGACGGTGTGGGGATCCAGTTCGAGACCGGTACGCTGGTGGGCAAAGTGGGACCGATCCAGAGAGTGAGCGATCCATTGGGGTTGAGGGCGAGTTGGCCGGCCGCGAGTTGTTGCGAGCCAAGCTGAGAGACGGGCTCGACAACGCCATAACTGAGAGGACTTGCCCCAGTCTGTTGGGTAATCGGCATGATGGCGCCTGGTGCGCCCGAGTATTGGATCGGCACGTTGTCGGGCGATAGGTCTTGAATCCATTGCTGAGAGATCTGGAAGGTGTAGGTCGTCTGTTGTGTCGTTGGGTCGACCGCGGTGGTTGGAGTCCCTGCCACGTAATAGACCTTGTTCGCCTGGAGGCCGTACTGGCTGGCGTTCGAGCCGAAGATGATCGGCGTGCTGGCGGCGAGAGTGCCCCAAGAGGGGGCGAGCACCGTCAGGGTATTGTTCGTTGTGTTCACTGAGACAACCGAGGTATTCGCGGTTGAGTAGGAGGTGTTGAGGACGCTGGCCTGGCTCAAGAATGGCGCTGCGACTTCCGACGGGTCGGGCTGATAGATTGTGAGCGACCAGAAGCCCAAGGGGTTGCCATTCGTGCCGTCGACGAGCGGCGGGTAGATTCCGTTCGCTGGTAGGGTCTGGCCGGAAGTAGGCGGCATGAATGTGATGGAATAGGTGTTGTTGCCGTTCAACTGCGCTGTGCCCTGGTACGTGGCCATGTTGGGATAGACAGCGTCGGCTGGAACGTTGGCTGAGCCGCCGTTCAAGACAATGGCCGAGCGGATTTCGTAACCCGTTTGGGTGTTGGGGTAAGTCCCGATGATCGTGTTGAGGATTGTCCAATAGTTGGTGCTCGACGTTGAGTTCTGTCCTGAGATGAAGGAATCGAGAGCTTGCTGTCCTTGTTCGAACCCAGCGTGGAGGGCTTGGAGCTGAGCAGGCCCCCAGTTTTTGGGGATGCGATAGCCGTTCCTCGTAAGGCCCAGTGGAGCGAGGAGTCTGAGGACTGCGTTCTGGCCGTACGACGGAGAAAGGTAACGGTCTTGTGCTCCGTATTGCGGAACAACCCACGAAGGAAGTCGACTCAGGGACGATCCGGACAACCCGCCGAACCGCGAAGCTGGGGGACTGTTCTTGACTGACGCGCCAAGCTGCTTCATGAACTGGACTGCGAGCGTCGGAGTGTTCTGATAGGGCTTGGCTTTGAGTACGTCGGCCGGAGTCGGAGTGGGGTCGTATTGCGAGCCTGTTGGGAAGACCGGTTGGTTTCCGTTCTTGATGAATTGGCCTAGTGTGTTCAGAGCAAACTTCTGTACGACGTTCGCATAGACGTTGGGAACCGAATTTGGACTTGATGCGGGCGCAAGAGTGTTCGCGGCGACGCGGATGAGCATCCAATTGAGGTTGGTGTCCGAAGCCATGACTCGATACTGGTAGCCGTGAATTTTAACCGTTCTCAGCTTGGCATAGGGAGAGTTCGGACCGACGAGGAGATAGGAGGTTGGGGTGTTCGACGACGTGGTTCTCGTGCCGATGCTGCCGACGGTGTTGATGTAGTTGTCGAGGTAGTTGACGACGTAATACTGATTGCTCGAGGGAGGCGTCGTGAGGACCAAGGCCTTGGTTTTGGCAAAGTTCGTGAAGCCATTCAGATAGAGGATGGAAGAGTCGCCGGCGTTGGTGGCTGCGTTGTTCCAAGCGGCTGGGGTGGATACGTAGGTGAGCGCGTTCATAGGCGCGCTCAAGGTTGTGTTGTAGGTGGAGAATCTTTGAACGAACTCAGGAGCGAGGCCCCAGACGTAGGCTTCGGCCGCGAGGGCTTTGATGACTGCTGGGTTCATGGCTCCGCCTGAGTGAGCGGATGCCGAGAGCCCTGACATCAGAGCCCTGCCCTCGAGAGGTTCCAAGGAAACCGATGTCGAACGACGTTTCGATCGAGTTGCGACGCGTCGCAGTTTTGGTGGGATTGTTTCACTTGCGACGGTGAGAACGGTTCGCGAACGCGTTGTGGATCTGTTGAACCAGCTCATAACGGCCGAGACCCTTCGTTTTGCGCAGGCATTGGCGTGATCGATGGAGGCGGCGTTGCCTCGGAGAACAGCGGCGCCGGCCCTTGAGGAATACAGAACACAAAACAAGCTTTGTCAAACGCCCACCGGATGCACGTAGTTCGACCAGAACCAAACGAGGGCCGCCCTTTCGAGCAGCCCTGAAGGCCAACCGTCGATACGGCTGACAGATCGATACTTGAGACCAGTAGTATTCTGACTATTTGATGTCGCTGGGCGCCGCGCCGGTGAGCGGGCCCGACTCGATCTCTTTGTAGCGGTCGAGCGCGGTCGGATTTCGATTCGGCGGAAGGTCTTCTCCGCGCTCGTAGAGCAGGATGAGGTCCGCAACGTCGCCATCGACGCGTCCCTTGATGAGATAGCGGTTCATCGGATCCTGCCCCTTATTCAATGACGAGAGTCGGTATCCGTCGGGCGAGTACATACGGTTTGGAAAAACCACTGCGACCGATACACCTCCGGGCGGCACTCCTTTCACCTCGAACTTACCTTCGGAGTCGACTGGCACTCGCTGGCTGTCCCAAGCGTTTTCCACCCCCAGTTGCAAGAGCGATCCCTTGGGGGTCTCGAGACCGTCGGAGAAGACAACGCGGCCTTTGATTGAATGGGCTGGGATCACTACCAGATCGCCGACGTCGAGTGTGGCGCCCTCCGCCCCTGTGCTAATCTTCCGCGAGGGAACGGCGCCTCGATCTTTTAGACTCCTCATCGTGCCAAACAGATTGTTCTCGATGTCCTCGGGAATGCTCGAGAACCGAAATACGCCGTCCTTATCGGTCGTGCTCTCCCATTGGCCAAGGAACCGTTCAGCGATCGTGTCTGCGTGTGAGAGACCTATGATTACGCCAGGGACGGGTTTGCCACTCTGCACCACTCGGCCTGTTACTGTGCATCCCTTGGTGAGCGTGAAGTCTTGGACCGCCTCGGTTGCGATGAGCGACTGAAAGCTGCGGTTCGCCAAACCTTTCGATTCGATTCGGAACGAGAACGGCGCGAACGGATCGGTCGGATTGAGATTGAACGTACCGTCCGTAGCGGTGACGACAAAAGCTTCGCTAAAGACGGGTGTGACCTTTGCACCGGCGATAGGACGGCCGTTGGGACCAAGAACGCGTCCATGGAAGATCTTGGACCTGCGGCCGACCGGTTCAACCGAAGGCGCCGTCGAACCAATGGGAGTTGTAGCGCGAGGAGTTGCCTGGGAGGAGTTGACAACGGCTTTGGGCTCAGCTTGACCTAATTGACGACGTATCGCGGATTCGAGAGCGTCCAATTCGATATGGCCTACCATTTTGCCGGAGCGATCGATGAGGAACGTCGACGGCCAGGCGTTCATTTCGTAGGTCTCGTTGGTGCTTCCAGTTCCCGGTTCGCCGGGGCCCGATGGCCGCGCAGCGTTTTCGCTCTTGCCCCGATTCGGGCGATCGATCAGCACAGTGAACGGCAGGTCGCGGCCTCCCCAGAGTTGTTCTCGTGCTTTGGCAGTCGCCTTGCGATACTCATCGATCGTCGCGACCGAAGCGTCGTGGAGCGCCAAGATCACCACCGGTTGACCTCGGAACTTTTCTTGAAGGGCGGCGAGTTTGGGCATGGAGACGATGCAGGGTCCGCACCAAGCGCCCCAAAAGTCGAGGATCACAACCTTGCCCCGAAAGTCGGCGAGCTTCACGGTTTTGCCTTCGAGGTCGGTTGCGTCGATCTCGGCGGCGGGCTTGCCAACCATCCTGGCGCTTGCGACGAGGGGCAGCTCGACATCGGCTGCGTTGAACGGGCCCGAACCCTCGGGGACGTTGACGTCGGCGACGTGATGGACGGATTCTCCGCGAAAGTCGATTCGATAACGGCCCGAGGGCAAGAGGACCTTGAGTGTGCGTGGTCCGGCGTCGCTGCGATCTTCGAAGAGATGTCCCTCACTGCAACGCTCGCCCCATGTCCCGCCGGGCCCTGCCTCGAAGGCAATCCAGGTCAGCCAAGGATTGCGTCCTTCAGTGCTCGTCTCGAGCAGTCGGACGCTTACCGGCCGCGCTGGCTTAAGCTTGACCTGGAGGGGTTCATCGGGATCCTCATTGTGGATCGTGTGCACGGCAATTTGGGAGAAATCGCGGGAGGCGAAGACAATGCGTTGGTTGTCGTAGGATTCCGGATCGACCGCGAACCTGCCTTCTGCGTCTGAACGTGCGGATTGGCTCGTCATGGGCAACGCACTCATCCACCAACCACTATCGATGCGGACCTCATAAGGGGCGAATTTCCTCGCGAACTCCTCTGAGGACATTTTGCGACCGTTTCTGTCGAGTTGAGGAATTTCAGCGGGGCGTACGTCGCTGGAACTGATCGGTTGCCAGTTCCCGTGTTCGTCGCGGAGTTCGAACTGTTTGTTGCGGAGGTCCTGCCCCTTGGCTGACTTCACCCGAATGGCGTCTGGTGGACTGATAGCGCGCCAGGAGTCTGGTAGGGCAGTGACTTCTCCGCCGATCCATGCCATGGCGGCTGGCTTGCCCTCGAAGTCGAGAACGACGCCGCGCAGACTGCGGCGAAGGCGAATTCCTTCGATTTCAGGCGACTCTGGGGCGTACTTTCGATACTGCTCGACTGGCCTGAATCCTTTAGCGGTGAGTCGGAAACCGCTGAGAAGGTTGACTGCCATTCGCGGTCGGCAACGGCCTTCCTTATCGGTAGTCAGGTTCGCGAAGGGTTTGCTTTCGACCAGTACCTCGTAGGTCGCCCCGACGACTGGCTTGCCTTCAACGTCGGTGACGACAACCTCGGTCGTTTGCCAGGAGACTGGCTCGAGGGTCGCTTCGATACGACTGGGAGTTGTGCCTGCTGGCAACTCCCTGACGATTGGCGAGTGGTCGGTCGCCAAGATGGTTACGTCGAGCGCACCAGTCGTCCACTCTTCCGCGGGGAGGACGACGCGGAAATTTCCTTGAGCGTCGAGTTTGATGGGAGATCCAGGGATTGCAAGCGAAGGCGAGGTGGAGCGTAGACCGTGCGCGAGGATCCAGCCGTAGTCGATTTTGGCGGGCTTGCCGTCGATGTCGAGGATGCGCCCCTCGACAATTCGGCCGGCCGGCGTGGGACGGTCGCTCAGTGGGCGAGGAGGTGAATGGGTTTTCGTGGGGCTCGTCGACTGACTTGGCGGGGTGGACGAGCTTGGCGGTTCGACACCCTGAGTCGACCGCAGGGCCACACTGGAGCCGCCAATTGCAATGAGACTGAGACCGAGTGCGGTTGCGACCTTTAGTTTGCTTATGAACATGGCTTTCTGCACCTCGTTTGCAAGTTTTGTCGCGGTAGTCGGCAACATTCCGACCAGAGCCTTTGACGTTGTGGAGATCGCGGCTTGGACGGTCTCCTCGATCCAAAGCGGCGGCATTGTGGAGGCAGGACTTAGCGCCAGCGCGGTTGCGGACGGCGCCAAGCCGCGATGGACAAGTCGCTCGCGAAGGCGCTTTCTTGCTTTCGCGAGTCTCCGTTCGAGCGTTCTCAGCGGCCAACGGAGCAGTTCGGCGGCTTGGGTTTGGGTGTAACCTTCGAGGATGCAGAGAACGATCGGAGTTCTGAGAGATTCAGGCAAGCGATCGAGCTCTTCGAAAGCCGCCGACTTGGCCTCCTCGTCTTCGCGGCCGTCGAGATTCTTCGCAGCCATCTCCGCACCTCGCATCTCGAGCGTTCGCCGCCTTGCTTCGTCGCGGCGAGCTCGAGTCGCCACTCGACGAGCCACCCCGAACAACCAACTTGCCACCGACTCGCGACGACGAATCGCGGTTGCGCGACGAGCAAGGATCAGGAACGTTGCTTGAGAGGCGTCTTCCGCGGAGTGGGTATTGCCAAGAACCGCTCGGCAAACGTCGAGAACCATGGGCCCGTGCCGCTCGACCAAGGCTGTGAACGCCGTGGTTGCGGACTTTTGGCCCGCGAGAAACTGCTCGAGCAATTCGCCGTCGGTCATCCTACCAACCGCGCCGATTTGGAATAGCGTGGCGAGATGCTTCGAGACGACGCCCGACGTTGCGTTTGCCATTTCCCAGTCACTCCCTGCTCCACTTTGTCCCATTTCCACAACTTATAGTGGCGCGTCAAGCAACCAAGCCGCCACTTTTTTTCGTGCCGGTTTCACGAAGCGATCGAGAGATGGGGCGAAGAACGAATCAGTGGCCCGAAGCACGATCCATCACGGACGAGAGTCGTTGGATAAATGGACGAGGACGATTTCGGCTGCGTTCGATCCACAGAGCTCGACCGTCGACATGTTTCCAGCGACCGCTTTTGGAGTAGAACCCAATTCCAGAGCTCGGGCATCGCGTACGCGAGGTACGCACACTTATTATGTCCAACTCTGGCCAGCTCGTTATAGAGCGGTTTTCCGCCCGCTTCGGTTATTGCTTTGAAAATAGCGCGCGATTGTCGAATCGGGATTACCTAGTCGGCGTCGCCATGGAAGCACCAGAAGTGGACGGCTTCGAGCTTGGCTGCGGCTGCGGGCTTCCAGCCGTGGCATATCGGCATGATCGCGCACCAGCGATTTGGATGCGCGGCGGAAAGCACCTGTTATACGCTGGTATTGTGAGTCATGGGCAGACTTGGCAGTTCGCTGCCAGGAAGGAGATCTTTTCGATGGTGTTCGGCAGGATCGATACGAGCGAATGCCCAGGAGACCGGCGGCTATTCAATACTTCGGTACAAGCTTGGCTCGTTGATCTCGGGTGGTGCTGGGCTTCCACTTGGCTTCGCCCCAGGCCACGCTGAAACCTCGGTTCAATTCGTTTTGAGCCAGGTCGGACCAGGGCGTGTTGGGGTGCCGCTGGATCACGACTTGATAGAGCTTCTTGGCCTCCGCGTACTTCTTCTCGGTTTCCGACTCGGGCGCCTTGCGCTTGGTGGTGTGGCCCAGATGCCATTCGACCACGAGCTTGGGGTTGGGGAGCTCGCTCGGCTTGGGCCGCTGTTTGATCAGCTCTTTCATGCATGCTTTATATTCGTAGGCGGTGATTTCGTAGGCGACCATCTCCGCGAGCATCAGGTCGTAGGAGGCCTGCCAGCGTTTGTCGGTTTCTCGATCTCGGGCCATGGCCAGTTTGCGGAGCCTGTCCTCGAAGACCAGAAGCTTCTTCAAACGTTCGTCGGCCTTGGCGAGCTCCATGGTCGCGGCAGGGACGAGTTCGTCGGGCATGACGGGGAAGCTGAGCCTGTAATTGAAATCGCCCGATCGCGTCGCCTCGATGATGTCGTAGAGGCTGCGCCTCAGATCGGAGCCTTTGCGCTTTTGTTCGTAACTGGTCCTGCTTTCGTAATCAGGGCTGTACTCTTTCATGGAGGCCATGGAATAGGCTTTTTCGCGCTGGCGGATGCGCATGGTCTCTTCGCTTGGCAGCAGGAAGTAGATTCCGCCGGAGTCTTTCGCGAGCCTGGCCAGTTCGTAGGGAGCGAATCCGGAGGGCAGCTCGTCGACTCTGCCCCTCAGGCCGTCCCACTGGAGCGTCTCGAGGCCGGCGGTCTCTGGGCCTCTGCGAATGGTTGGGTAGTAGACGTCTTTGGTGACGGGGTCGATGTATTGGAATTGAACGTAGGGATATCCAAAGATCGCTTGCCGTCCGAGTATGTAAATGGGCGTGCGATGACTGACCGCGGCCTGGCGCGCTTCTTCGACGAAGGCGCCGTCGTCGCCGGATTCGTCGGTAACCAGGACGATGAGCAGTCGACGGTCTTTGGAGATCAGGCTGCTATAGCGCGCGATCGATTTCTCGATGGCCGAGCAGACGTTCTCGAGGCCTGTGTCGTCGATGCGAAGGTGGTCGATGGCTTTGCCGATGGCGTCGATGTCTGCGGTTGGCTTGGGCAGCATGAAGTGTGTGTCTTTGCCGAAGCCGACGATCACGTGGTTGAGCGCGTTCGACGCTTTTCGATCGGCGTCGACGTGTTGCTTGAGCACTCCGGCGATTTTGTTGAACTTTGATCGGATGATCTTCTGGTCGTCGATCATGCTCTCGGATTCGTCGAAGAGCCAAATGACGGTGAGTTTGTGGTCGTTCAAATGCCTGAGGATCTCGCGTCCGAGTTGATCGAGAGCCTCGCCGATTTCGCCTGCCTCGAATGCGACGTCGCCGACGATCTTTCCGCCTCCGCCTAAGTCTCTGGTGGGGGCAGCGGGCATGAGGGAGAGGCCAGAGACATGGGCTACGGCCTTGAGGTTCGAGAGCCCGCCGCCCGAGCCAGCGCCGGAGCCGCCACGCGCCTCGACCTTCCCCACCGCGCCGATTCTGGGAGTTGGGGAAGGACCAGGCAGGCCTCCGCCCGCCATCGCCAACCCGGAAGCTGGGGGGGCGTCGCCTTTGCCGGCGCCGGAGGTGTCGGAGTTCTCATCGCCGGTCGCGTTTTCGCGCTTGCCTTCGCTGGGGTCTGCGTAGATCTTCGTGAGCTCGGCCGCCGAGCCCGACGTATCTTTGAGCATCGACGTGTTTAGATTAACAAGTTTCGATCGCACTTCCTCGTTGAGGGTCGCCAGCGCCAGCATGCTGAGAACGACGGTGTGGACGATGATCGAAAGGCCCCAAGCGGGCACTCCCCAGCGGTTGGCCCGACGTCGACGCCGCTTCGTCGGCTTTGGCGCGTCTGAGTTGGTGGTTTCGGAGGCTTTCTGGGTTTCACTCGGAGTTTTCGGATCGGAATTGTTTGGAGAGTCGGAGTTTGGTTGGCCCGGCGTCGTCTTGCTCTTCTTGGCGGGTCTTTTCGCACCGGCGGGTGTGCCGAAGAGCCTATTCAGCAAAGATTTCTTGGGAATCGAGGCGACGGCAGGTTCGGACTTCGGTTCCGCGACGGCAGGCTCCAAGCGATTTGGGGCTTGGACTTGCGAGTCAACCGGCGGTGTGAGCTCGGGACTCGGCTCGGCGAGCTGGTAAGTGGTCTCGGTTGTCACCGTCGTTGACGTTGCCATGGTTTCTTTGCAGGCCTCGTCTTGGAACTCTCGACTGCGCGGAAATGCACAAATGCATTATCGGCGAAAGAACCCCTTCCAGGCAAGCGTCGCGGGCTCTGACAGGCGGGGTTTGCCTTAAATACGTACAAAGATCCGCTTTCGGTACATCCAGAAGAGGATGAGCCAATAAACGATAAGTACCGCGCAGCGCCCTGGACGACGGGTTCGTAAGGCTCGCCAAAGGCCTTGAACACGTTCTGGCCGAGGTGAATGTGGAATGAATCGACCACGAAATCGTCAAGAACATGCGCCATGCAGTACGCGACGATGGAATTGGCGCCGATGACGACCAGCGGAAAAGCCCAGAATTTGAACCTGAGGACGTCCAGGACGAGATAGAACGCTGCAATCGCCAAGAGGCACAGCCCTCCCGAAAAGAGAACCCAAGAAGGCGTCCAGATCCGCTTGACGTTCGGGCAAATTCCGTAGTAATCGAGCGCGTAACCGGCCCCAAACGCGACTTCGCCGGTAAGCGTCAACCAGAGCGTCTTTTTCCACCAAGGCCAGTCGCTTCGGAGCCAACCTCCGGCGATCAGGCCCAAAAGCATGGTGCCCAGGGTTGGTATGAAGCTCAGGGTGGAATACCCGCCGGAATTGAACTTGAACGGCTTTCCTTCGGGCTGGGGAAAGAGGTTCAAGAACCAACGGTCGAAAGCCCAGGCGGCGTTGGTATTCTTGTTCCAGTGCGCGGCGAGGCCGGTTGCGTTGTGCTTCCAGTTGCTCGAGACGCCGGCTGCGGAGTAGTCGAAATCGGACCCTGGGAGTGGATACGCCCAGAACGCAGCCCAGTATCCAGCCAAGATCACGACGAGCGCGATCCAGCGCCATCTGGGCTTGGCCAGTCCGATAAGAAACAGCGGCAGGTATCCCAGCCCGATCTGCGAAAGCGTGTCTTCGAAGGTGAATCGAGTGCTTGGGCTATGCATCGATCGCAGGAAGACGCCCAACAAGGTGAGCACAAAAGCACGCCAAGCCGCGTGCAAGATGGAAGCCCAGACGGGCTCTCCCCTGCTCTTTCGTGCCGCGAGCGAAAACGCCAGGGCAGCGCCAACGAGAAACGAAAACGACGGCTGAATCATGTCGTGGAGCGAGCAGCCGCGCCATTCGACGTGCGACTGATGGAAGGCCAAGGTTTGCCAGAAGGTGCTCTTGGAAAACGCTTCTTTCATCCTGGAGAGATGGAGAACCTCACCCATCATCAGGAACATGACAAGTCCGCGATAAGCGTCGATCGACGCCAGTCTCCAAGAAGCGGACGTCGGCGAATCAGGACTGGGCGTGACTGTGGAGGCTGCGTTTTTCATGAGGATCTCACTCGTCGGGAAGACCCGAACCGCCGTTCGAAGCGTTTATTTCGATCGGCATGCCAGCCGAGATCAGATCGCAGGTTGGCGAGAAAGTCCAGTCGTTCGAACGCGAGTTTCGCGATCTTTTCGAGAACGACATAGGTGCCGGAGTACCGAATCAAAGATGCTTTCGCGATGCGCGTCGTTGACTGACGATTGGGATCGGACAAGAATCAGGGGATCGGGCAACCTCGAATTTTGGTTGGCATCCATCCTTTCGTTATTTCCATTCTTGGGGCTTGGTTGACATGTCGTCGATTACGTTCAACTGCGCGAACTGCGGCAAGGCGTATATCTGCGGCGCGCAGTTCGCCGGCAAAGGCATGAAATGCAAACAGTGCGGCCAGGTGAACAAGGTTCCTGGGCTTGCCGCCAAAACGGTTGCTCAGTATGGATCGTCGCTTTATGACTTGGACGAACCAGCGCCTTTGCCCCAAAGGGGGGGTATGGCGCCTTCGAGGCCGATGCAACCGCCAAAGTTCTTCGACGACGAAGCCCCTAGGCCGCAATCGGGCCTCAAACGGGGTTTGTCGATCGCCGGCGGAGTGGTTGGATTTCTGGTCGTATTCGGGATCGTGACGGCGGCGATCAAGTCTGGCCGCAATAACCCCAATGAACTGAACAATGATGCAAACGCCCAAGCCAATCTTCCGCCGTCTCCTGAACAACAGGGGCCAATCGGCGGTACCAATTCCGGATCGTTTGGGTACGAGGAATCGGCTGGTCCCATCGCCGAGCCTTTGTTCACCGAAACGGGTCCGTTGACCGAGATCCAACCTGGCATAACGTTTCAGGAGATCAGGCTCCAGCCCTCGCAGCCGTTAAACGCGGGTCGGCCCGGCCAGCGCGGAAGACTCTGGATTTATATGCCGACCCGGGTGCACCAGCCAGGCTCACTGCCGTGCGTTTTCATCACCGGCGCCGGCAGCAACCTGATCACCGGAGCAAGTGTTGGGGAAGACTCGAGACCCGAGCACATTCCCTACGTTCAGGCTGGCTTCGCGGTGGTTGCCTACGAGCTCGACGGCGACGTCCCGGACCTTTCCAAGGCGAGCGAACAGCAGATACTGCAGGCGAGTCGACAATTTCTCGCGGCTCAAGCAGGCCTGGTCAACGCCAAGATTGCGCTCGACTACGCTTTGAAGCACTTGCCGCAAGTCGATCCAGAGCGCATCTACGCTGCGGGGCACAGTTCGGCTGGGACGATGGCCCTTTTGTTCGCATCGAGCGAACCTCGTGTGAAGGGATGTGCCGCCTATGCTCCTGTCTACGATATGAACGCGAGGTTCGACGCGACTAAGCGGACAATGATCTCGAGAGTGGTTCCTTCCGGGGCTCGCTTTTTCAATGAACTCAACCCAGCGAACCTTTCTCAAGGGCTGAATGGCCCTGTGTTTCTTTTTCAGGCTCTTGACGATACGAACGTCGTCCCTGCGATGAACGACAACGCCGCGAACCAGCTGCGCTCGAAGGGGAAGAAGGTCACTTATGTCAAGGTGACAAACGGAGGGCACTATCAATCGATGATCTCGGACGGGATCCCTCGAGCGATCGAATGGCTGAAGGGATTGCCGGCGTCGGCTGACAATTCTGGCGGCGTGTTCACGAATGGATCGCCAGCCCAGCCGAGGAACCAGAATCAAGCGAACCGGCCGAACATGCGGACCGGGCCTCCAGGAATTCCCGTTGGACCTCGCTTCGGCCCAGGCTCGAGGACGAACCCACCTGGTCGCAACATGCCTGGAATGAGGAAGGGCCCCATGGGTCCGCGAGGACCAGGGTTCAACAACAGGCCCCGCTAAGCGATCCTCTGAGAGTTTGAAGACTCGGAGGGCGATCCGCCCTCCGAGGAAACGCCGCAATTGGCGGACGAATCACTTGGTCTGCCGAACGGCCGCGAGAGCGGTCTCGGTGCGGGCCAAGAGGTCGTCGATCTGTTGCGGGCTCTCAAAGCCAATGATGAAGGCGTCGACCGAACCCAAGCCAAGGACGTACCTCAGCGAGGCGTCTCTGCGCTCGGGTTCCTTGAAAGCGCCCTCGCCCAGAATCTTCATGCCGATGACGCCCTTGCCGGCGTTGTGCATTTCCTGAAGTTCGGACGCCACCTGATCAGGCGCTCCGTCCATGATCTTGCCTTCGGGGTTGATCCGAGCGAGGTCGATTTCGACGAACGGACTCTTCGCCGCGGAACGCAGCGGGTCCATGCCATGGCAGCTCGTCCCATGGGCTCGGATCAGGCCCTTTTCCTTGGCCTTCATCAGATACTCCATCGACCCTTTATTCTCGCTTGCCCAATCGCTCTTCTGCATGCAGTGCAAAAGGAGGATGTCGATATGATCGACGCCGAGCTCGAGCAGATAGCGCTCGATGTGGCTTCTGGCGTCGTCGGCGTTGGTGGCGTGGGTCTTGGTTTGGATGACATATTTGTCGCGGTCGACGCCCTTCAAGGCTTCTCGCAGATAGACGTGCGAACCGTACTGGTCGGCGACGTCGAAGAAGGTGACGCCTCGGTCGAGCGCGTGGCGGACAACCCTTGTGAACTCTTTGACCCCGAGCCTGGTCTGGTTGCTCGCTTGGCCGGACCCATGGCTTCCCGTGCCCATGCCAACCAAGGAAACCTTGACCCCGGATTTTCCGAGAGCCACCTGATCGACGGCGGTGCTCGGCAGAATCCGATGGGCTGGAACGGCGGTTGCCGCTTTGGGAAGCACGGCGAGCGTCGACGCCGTCGCGGCCGAAAGGCCGGCTTGAACCAGGAAATCGCGGCGATTGAGCGGGCGCGTCATTTTTCACGAGCCTCCAAAGCTAAGGCACAACCAAGGTATCTTGAAGGGTAGGAACGGGTTCGCCGGTAAATGGATTGCCAGAAACCCAATGCGAATTCTAACCGACTCCACCGCGCGTTACCATCTCTTTGGCCGCTTGAACCTTCGCTTCCGAGCGTGGTCCAGCGATTTCCTCGAAAAAGCTCATAGAAGACAATTATGTTCACAGGATTAGTCCAGGCCAAGGGGTTTGTTTCGCGGGTCAGGGAGGACGCCGCCGGACGCGAGTTCGAGCTGGCCTGGTCGGGCCTGGTCGAGCCTTTATTGATCGGCGAGAGCGTGGCCGTGAACGGCTGTTGTCTCACCGTGACGAAGGCGGTTGCCGAACTCTTCACGGTACAAGCAGGCCCGGAGACTCTGCTGCGGACGAACCTGGGGCGTCTTGAACCTGGATCGAGCGTGAACCTCGAGCGGCGCTTTTGCCCACCGACCGCCTGGGCGGGCACTTCGTGCAAGGGCATATCGATACGACCGCCAAGTTGACGTCTCGCCGGCAAGAGGGCGAATGGGCTTTCTTCGCGTTCGAGATCGGCCGCGAGTGGACTCCGCTTTTGGTTCCCAAGGGTTCGATCGCAGTGGACGGGGTGAGCCTGACGCTGGTGGACGTCGGTGAAAATGCGTTTTCAGTCATGCTGATTCCGCACACCCTGGCGGTCACTTCGCTCGGTTTGCTCTCCGAGGGAGATTTCACGAACGTCGAGGTCGACATCCTTGCCAAGCATGTGAGGAAGCTTCTGGAATCCACTTTGCCCAAGGCTTTTGGGGCGAGCGAGTAGATTGATGCCTGTGATTCGTCAGACCCAGAAGTATTTGCGCGAGCTCTTCGGGCGTGAGGGCGTCTCGCCCCGGCGTGCTCTTGGGCAGAACTTCTTGATCGATCTGAACATTCACGAGTTGATTGCGACATCGGCGGAACTGGGTCTTGGAGACTTGGTGCTCGAGGTTGGCACGGGGGCTGGGGCTCTGACTTCACTTTTGGCCGAACGAGCGGGAGCGGTGGTCGCAGTGGAATTCGACCCCGCGATGGCTCGATTGACGACGCGTGCCGTGGAGCTTTGGCCGAGCGTCAGGGTGATCAACGCCGATGCGCTTGCTGGGAAGAACAGGCTCAATCCCGTGTTGGTCGACCAGGTGAAGTCGGGGTTGGCCGCAGTCCCTGGGCGAAGGCTGAAACTCGTCGCGAATCTGCCTTACAACATCGCCACGCCGCTGGTTTCGAACCTGATTGTCCATCACGAGCTCCGCGCGGATCTGATGGTCGTGACGATTCAACGCGAGCTTGCGGACAGGATGGTCGCCAAGCCGAGGACTCCAGAATATGGCTCGCTTTCGGTTATTCTGGGAGCTCTGGCCGAGGTTGAGCTCGTACGGATCTTGCCGCCGAGCGTGTTTTGGCCGAGGCCCAAGGTCGAGTCCGCGGTCGTTCGGATTCGCACGGACGAAGCGAAGCGAACTCGCGTTGGAGATGTCGAACACTTTCAGGCGGTGGTTCGCGGAATCTTCTTGCACAGGCGCAAGAACCTTCGGTCCGCGATGAGCCTGCTGGCCTCTACTGAGGGCTGGGAAAAAACGGACGCCGATCGGCTGTTGGTAGAGCTTGGCATCGACCCGAGGGCCAGGGCAGAGACGCTGAGCGTCGAGCAATTCATCGCGATCGCCAAAAAAACGCCCAAAATCGAAAAAAGCGAGTGACAAAGGCTCGGGCAGCGGCTCCTGGAGAAGAGCGAAAGCGATTCCATCGGAGAACTCGCAGGGGCTAAAGATGTCACTTTCTGACGAAACGACGCCGGTTTCCCATGAACATCACGACCGCGCGACAGGCTCTTTTCACGCTTCGGGTTCGGCGCTCGAGCTGGCCTCGATCCTGGAGCGCTACATGGACGAGCTCCAGGCGGGCAAGGCGCCTTCGCGCGAGGAGCTTCTGCGCGCGCATCCCGAAGTTGCCGATCGGCTCGAGAGCTGCCTGGCGGGCATCGATTTCATTCACAGGGCTGCGAACCCTACTGCTCGAACAGGTTCGGCAGCAGGGGGCGGCGAACCGCTATTGCTGGGAGATTTTCGGATTGTCCGCGAGGTTGGCAGAGGCGGGATGGGGGTGGTCTACGAGGCAGAGCAGCTTTCGCTGAAGCGTCGCGTGGCTCTCAAGGTTCTTCGTTTCGGGGTGGTCGACGATCAGGATGCGCTTTCCCGTTTTCAGCGCGAGGCTGAGACCGTTGCCAAACTACACCATACGAACATTGTTCCGATTTTTGCGGTCGGTTCCGAGAACAACGTCTCGTATTACGCCATGCAGTTCATCGAAGGCAGAAGCCTGGCAGACGTCTTCGAACAAGCGATCTCGCAAGAAAAGCTGCCGACCTATCAGGCGGTGGCTCAATGGGGTTTGCAGGCAGCGGAGGCTCTGCGCATGCGCATGGCAGGGGCGTGGTGCATCGCGACGTCAAACCCTCGAATCTTCTTCTCGACGGCGACGGTACGCTCTGGCTGACTGATTTTGGCCTGGCGAAGAGGTCCGACGAGGCGACTTTGACGCTCTCGGGCATTTGATGGGCACGCCCAGGTACATGAGCCCCGAGCAGGCAGAGGCATTCAAGAAGCCTGTGGACCACAGGACAGACGTTTACAGCCTGGGGGCTTCGCTTTACGAGCTTGCAACGGGCAAGCCGCTGTTCGAGTCCGATTCTCCGCATCATGTGATTCAGAGAATTCTATCCGATGAGCCCAAACCGCCTGGTTTGGTTCGTCGCGGCTTTCCGCGCAATTTCGAGACGATCCTCACCACATGTCTGGCGAAGGACTCGACCAAGCGTTATGCAACGACTCGGGAACTCGCCGACGACTTGCGAGCGTTCTTGGACGGCAGGTCGATCAAGGCGCGGAGGGCGACCATTGCCGAACGGATCGTCCGCTATTCGCGCAAACAAAAGAAACCAATCGCGATCGCATTGGTTGCGGCAGTAGCGTCGGTGGCTCTGGTCGTCTGCGGCTGGCTTGCGCTTTCTTGGTATCGCACGAGCAGGATCGGCGAGATCGTGCTTTCGACCGACGGAGCACCGCTCTCGGGCGCGTGGGTGGGAGACGACGACGAACCGATCTCTCCGGAATTCGCGATCGGCGTTAAGACGACGCTCGAAGTCGAAGAGGGGGATCACAGGCTCAAAGTTTGGGCGAAGGGGCTGCCGAGCCAGATCATGAGCACTGCGTCGATCCGCGGGACGACGCAGAATTTCAAGCTCGGCCTGGGGGAGCATTTGCTCTGGAAACAGAAACAACCACGCAGGACGCAATGGTTCTTTACTGCCAAGTTATCGATCAACTCGGACGTGATCACATGGGACGGTCAAGAACTTGTTTGCTATCAGGGTTGGTCTGCAAACGAGCTTTGGAAGGTTTCGGCGACGGGCAAGCCGGGCGTCGAGACGGCTATCGGCCGGCTTTTTGGCTCGATCCACGGTTCGCCGCGACTGATTGAAGACATGAAAGTCGACTTGAATGGCGATGGGGTGGGCGATCTGGCGTTTTATTCGCAGAACCGCCCGCAAATTGCGGCGATCTCCGGCAAGGACGGGTCGCTCTTGTGGTGGACTTATGCTGATAAGAACGACGCAGGTCTTGCGGAACCTGATCGAGCGGCGAAGGAATCCATGCCCCAAGCGCCTGAGGGTTCGATCACATCGCGGCCAATTGTTTTTGACGTCGATGGAGACGCGGCCCCAGACCTGATCGTCGCGATCTCGCATTCCCTGTCCGAGAACAGAGAAACCGGCGTCTCGGACAATCTGTTCGCGATTTCGGGAAAGACTGGCAAGGCTCTCTGGAAAAGACCGTTCCACGGCATGTGCGACCTGATCTCCTGGAACGACAAATCGGTCGTCGCACTGGTCGCAGCTGAAAACCAGTGGGTCGGATTGGATCCCCATTCCGGTGAACTTACCCTGGATCCGGTGAAGCTCGAAGTCGGATCACTTCCGCGATCGGTTCGTTACGCCGATTTGGACGGCGACGGATTGGTGGAATTGCTGGCGCTGTACCCAACCGCGACAGCCGAACGATGGAACTGCGAGGCCTATTCTCTGACTGCGAAGAAACGAATGTGGTCGTTCGAGCTTGATGATAAAGCCGAGGGTTTGGAGTATTTCCCACTCGAGGCCTGGCCGATTGCCGGCGATTTGGACGGCGACGGCTCAGCAGAGGTCGTCGTGCCCTATAAGGATCCGACGAGCGTAAAGATACCAACGCGTGGAGTGCTTGCACTCGACGGCAAGTCCGGCGGGATCCTATGGAGACATGAGCTCGATCGGCTGCAGATCGGGACTGGTCAAACCAGGACGATGGCGTTGGCGCCCGATCTGGACGGCGATGGAGCTCGAGACCTCGTCGTCGCGTCTCACGCGACTGAGATCGTCACATCGAGCTCGATGATCACAACGCAATACTCCGTTTTATTCATTGACGCCCTATCAGGCCGAGACGGAAAGTCGATCTGGTGGACGTCGCATCAGGGGGCAACCTGGATGACGTCGATTCAGAGTCTCGAGTGGGCTTCCACAAACCCGCCAATGCTCCTGGCAAGGGTTGGCCAGTCCGCGGAGAGGAAAGCTTGGAACATCTTCGATCTCGGCGAGTCGGCGCTCTTGATCGACGGAGCTTCGGGTCGAAGGATCTCGACGATTGAAAGTCTCGAACAGGCAAGGCTAGTCGATCTGATCGGCGACGACGAGCCTGAGATTCTCGGCGTGGGAGATAAGAGCCTCGAGGCACTCTATGGAATCAAGAAAAGCTCGTGGCGTTCGATCGGCGAATGGGTCCCCACTACCGATCTCGACGGCGACGGAACGACCGACGTCATCGGCCCAGCGCAGCGCATGACCTCCTACGATCGCTTCCCAGCAAACGCGAGTCACAGCGCGATCTGGCGCTGACGGACGCATTCTCTGGCATTCCTCGGCGCCGCTTTCGAAAGAAGTTTCGAACGACCCTGGCACGACGGCTCGGCTTCAAATAGCGATCGAGGCTCTCCCGAGACCTCACGGCGACGTCGACGGCGACGGAGTGATCGACTTCATGGCGGCGCCGGCCGGTTTTGCCTCATCGAGCGGACCGGGCCTACACATGCCTGTGAGCACCGTTTCGGGAGCAACGGGAAAACGCATCTGGTCCGCGGGCGACCTCACCCAGGTTAAAGACGAGTTCGGAAACACGAATCGAATGGGTTGGCTGGCGCTTGATTTGAACAGCGACCGAGCGGCCGAGGTGAACGTCGTACATGTCTTCTCGATGTTCTATCCCAGCGTCAACACTTCGAAGTCAACAACGCGAATCACGAGTCTGGACGGTCGAACCGGCAAAGTTCTCTGGGATTCCATCCTTACTCGGAGGGCGTACACGACCGCACTCTCCACTGCGGACGTCTATCCCATGTTTGCGGCTAGGGGTCTCGACGGCGACTTCGTCGATGACCTGCTCGTTGCCTACGAATCGATGCGACCGAATGGAGAACAGGGCTGGGAGCTCTCGGCGGTTGGTGGGAAGGACGGGAAGTTTCTCTGGTCGTATCTCTCAAGCGGGAAGACTCTGCCAGAGATCGCAACTGGCGACACGGACGGCGACGGAGTCGACGAGATCGCAGTCTCGGAATGGATAGACGACGTCAAAGCAAATGTCCCCGTCGTTCATGTTTCCCTCCTCGACGGCAAGACGGGCAAGCCTCGCTGGGAATGCAGGCCGGGTTCGCCCTCATTTCGCGGGCCTACGCTTTCGCCGGTTCGCTTCGTGAAGACCATGACGAACGGAAAGCCCACGGTTTATCTCACTGTGATTGCACGGCCGACCGGCAAGCCTTCGGACGAGTTGCTGCTCTTGGACGCTGAAGGAGCTCAGGTCCGATCGGTTGCTCTGGCTAGCCAAAACGGCGCTTATTGGACAAACGGAGATTTGGACGGCGACGGTCTCGACGAGATTCTTTATATGTGGGGAAACAGCACTCTCAAAGCGGTGACTGGCGACTTAAAGAAGGAACTCTGGTCGATTCATCGCGTTTCGGGTTGGATGGATCCATCAATCGTGGGCGCCCCGGCCAAGGTGATGTTGCACAACTCGGACTGTATCGACGGGAAGACGGGCAATCTGCTCTGGTCTTTGCCCTCTGCGCGACACGCGGTGGACCTATCGACGAAGCCCTGGCTCGTCACGGGTTTCGATGGTTCGAACGAGGCGGTTCCGATTGACTTCAAAACGACGAAGCCGAAGAAATTCTTGATTCCGGCGGATCCAAGGCGTCTGCGTGCTCTCCCTTGGGTTCGCGACGCCGACTTTGTTCGGAACCTTTGGCAGATGGCGGGCATGGCTGCGCTGGCTTTGGCAGTGCTCGTCGTTCCCTACGCCCTTGTCCGGTTCGGCAGGCGTCGCGGACGCTTCGGCCTGAGCTTTTATTTGGCTATGATCGCGGCGCTCGCAGTCATTTTGGGCGCAGTGCCTATCTTCAACATCTCGATGGGTGCGACTTTCCGGCATGCTTCATTTCTCTTGGCGATTCTTGTGATGTTCGTCTTCGCCGGTATTGGCTTGCCCCTACTCGTTTTTGCGTACAAATTCTTGAGATCACTGATGCGTTGGCGATCATTCGTTGGGCTTCTGGCCCTGACCACGCTAGTCGGTCTGGCCTTAGGGCTGATCTTGATAGAAATGGATAGGAGTTCGAAAGCCCCTTTTGAGAGCTATAGTCTCACGCGTTGGTACGAACTGGGGGTCTATGCGACAGGACCTGTCGGCCTTGGGATCATGATTTGGGCAGCGATGCGATGGCTCATCCAGAAAATCGTACAGCGAAAGCGAAGAGTGAGATCGATATCGTGAGCAGCAATGAATTGGAACGTTCAGGTCTCAGTCCCAGCCAAAGGGGGTCGCTCGGCCTCGAGCACTATCGGAGCTGGCTGGTGCTGTTGGCGGGAATGCAGCTTGGCCCAAGGTATCGCGCCAAGCTCGACGCGTCGGACGTCGCTCAGCAGACGCTCGTGCAGGCGTTTGAAGGCGCCAAGGCTTTTCGAGGCGAGTCGGAAGCGGAGGTCGAGGCGTGGCTCAGAAAGATCCTCGCCCGCGTACTGGCGCATGCATTCCGCCGCTTTGATGGAACTCGGGCGCGGGATTTGGACAGAGAACGGTCTCTC
This sequence comes from uncultured Planctomycetota bacterium, assembly GCA_963818975.1. Taxonomy (GTDB): domain Bacteria; phylum Planctomycetota; class Planctomycetia; order Isosphaerales; family Isosphaeraceae; genus CAWFUI01. The sequence continues at coordinate 46,948 of CAWFUI010000018.1, forward strand.
GAGCGTTCACTCGACGATTCGTCCAGGAGGATTGGCGTCCTGGCGGTGGATGGTTTTCCAAGCCCAAGCGCCATTGCCGCCCAGAACGAGCAGGCGCTTTTGTTGGCCGAGGCCCTCACACGCCTGCCAGAGGATTACCGAGAAGTGATCCTCCTCAGAAACATCGAAGGCCTTTCACACGAGGAAACCGCTGTACGATTGGGTAGACGCTCCGGAGCAACGCGCATGCTTTGGGTACGGGCGCTATCGCGTCTCAAGCGAGAACTGGGCTCCGATCTCTAAGCGTCGAAAACCGCTCTCCATTGAAATCCCGCCGTCTGATTCATTGCCTGTCGATCCTTGGCCACGTATGCTGAAAGCTCTACAAGGGTTCTTCAGGCGAGCCCTCTCGAAGATTAGCCTTTCCTCAGGTCGCAGAGCTCCCGAACCATGCCCGAGACCGAACGCGAACGAAACCTCGCCGTGTTCATTGATCTCGAAAACCTGGCGATGGGGTTTCAAAACCAGCGCAAAAGCAAATTCGACATCCAGAAAGTGCTGGAACGTTTGGTCGAGAAGGGAAAGCTGATCGTCAAAAAGGCCTACGCCGATTGGAGTCGGTACCAGGCGTACACAGCTCCGTTTCACGAATCGGCCATCGAGCTCATCGAGATTCCCCGACGAAGCCAAACCGGCAAGAATTCGGCGGACATCAGGCTCGTAGTCGACGCCATGGACCTTGCTTGGAGCAAGAACCACGTCGATACGTTTGTAATCGTATCCGGCGACTCAGACTTCTCTCCCTTGGTCTCGAAGCTCAAAGAGAACGGCAAGCACGTCATTGGCCTGGGAATGAAAGGTTCGACCTCGGAGCTCTTGCGCGACAACTGTGACGAATTCATTTATTACGAGGATCTCGAGCGTCAGGAGGAAGACGGGCAGAAGATCGTCACCACTTTCCAGGCCAACCTGACCGAGCGCCAGCGCGAGGCGTTTACGCTTTTGGTCGAGGCTTGCAATGCGCTGCGGCGAGAAAACTACGAGGTTCTCTACGCATCCCTCCTCAAGGACACGATCAAGCGCAAGAAGCCCTCGTTCGACGAAAGCTATTACGGATATCGCTCATTCAACCATCTGCTCGAGGATGCGGACAACAAGACCATCGTGGACATCGCCAAGAACCCCAAGAGCGGCACTTATGTGGTCACCCGCTTCGGCGCCGCAGATTCGCCGATCGTTCGCACGCCTGGCCGCGAAGACCCCAAGTCTCAACCGCTTCCTGAGCGCGAGTTCCTGCAAAGAGGGGGAAAGCGCTGACGAGCTTCTTGCCTAGGGGCAAAGGGTCGTATGCGACTACCGTACGCGCGGGCCTTAAAGCCCTGCCGGCGTGGGAGCGTTTTCGACCGTAGCGTCCTTTGCTCCGTTCTCTGATTCAGCGGAGGCGGGTTCGGGATGGCCGTTTGCCGAGCCGTCGCCGTTTTGAGTCGCTTTTTGCGCAACGGAGACGCGCTTCTTGAGAGAAGCCGAGACGCTGGCAAGCCACTCGGGATCGGGCAGAGAGTAGGGTCTGAACTTTTCGAGCTTGGCTTGTTCTTCGCTGTAGTAGAAGGCTCTGTTGGGCCCGAGCCGGCTGGCTGCGGGGCTATCGATCATGCTACTCGAGTCCGATGCGCTCATCTGGAAGAGAATGCGCGATTCGAACTCGCGGAGGGCCTGGCGATCGAACGTTCTGTTCAGATTGTTGACCGTATCGCACCAGACGATGAGGTGGATGCCCAGCGAGGGACCTTCGCGGAGGATCGCGGCAATTTGCTTGGAAGGGTTCGGCGGGCCATCGCCGCGTCTCGAACCGTAATCGTCCTCTTGTTTGCGGATCTCGCGGAAGCGTTGAAGATCGAAGATGAACATATAAATGGTTGGAGCTTCGAGGTCGTTCTGCTTTTGGCGGCGGTCGAGCTCGGTGTAGACCTCGAGCAGGATGGGCGTCAGCTCGCGAGTGGTTCCCGTCTTCACTTTATGGGGGAGCAGGTTTTCAAGCGACTTGATGTAACCGGCTCGCGGGTTGTCTTCCAAGGTGCCGTCGACCAGGTAGAACTTCGCGGCGGCGGTGCCGCCGGCGTCTATGCCCTCGATCGGGTGCTGGCTGGCGAGTTCGATGAACATCATGGTGATGATGCCCAGCGAAGCCTCCTCGTTTTGGCCGATGATCAGCACGTTGACTGCCGAGATGCGGCGGAACGCGATGGCAGTGGGGTCTTTGATTGCGATGGCGTCGCCAAGCCACGCCTGGAAAGCCTTCAGCCCCCTGGGCCAATCTTCGCGGGCCAGGAAGTCGTTTAGGAACGGATTCTTGGACACTTCGGCGGGCAGATTTCCTTCGAACACGATCGGAGGGATCGCGGGCAGCATGTTCCGCTCTTCCGCTAGTTTGTAAAGTTTCTTGAGGTAGACCTCTCGGTTTTCGTCGGGCAGCCAGACGACCTGGAACGGGTGGTTGCCTTCGATAAGCCCGTTGGCGTCGTTATAGATTGCTTCGCCAGGCCTGGAGAGCAGCCGTGCGGCGGAGTTTTCCTCGGACAAGATCAGGTGCGCGTCGCTTTCACTGCATTGAAGCGCGATGCGTACGGCCATCTGGCCGACGGTGCTCCTGGGCAGCGAATAAGAACCGCCAAGGGTCTGCGATCCCAGCAACACGTGCATGCCGAAGGCTCGGCCTTGGCGGACAAGCCTATCGAGCAAAAGCGAACAGTCCTGGGCGATCTTGTCGTCCTCGATGAAGAACTCCTGGAACTCGTCGACGATCAGCAGGACGCGGGGCGCATGGTAGTCGGGCCTCGCCGCGCGAAACGCCTTGAGATCCTGCGCTCCAGCATCGCGGAAAAGATCGCCGCGTTTCTTGATCTCAACGTCGAGCCGTTGCAAAACGCTCAAACCAAACTCGCGTTCGCTCTCAACCGCGATGACCTTGGCGTGCGGTAGAAGGTGGGTTGCGTAGGTCTTGAACTCGACGCCTTTCTTGAAGTCGATGAGATAGAGCTCAACTTCTTCGGGAGAATACCTGAGCGCCGCGTTGGTGATCAGGGCGTGCAGCAGGGTCGATTTACCGGAGCCGGTTTTACCGGCGATCAGCACGTGCTGGGAAGTGCCTCTGCCGAGTTTGATCGGCTGGAGTTTATTCGCGCCTGCTCTGCCAAGCGGAACTTCGAGCTCGCGCTTGCAATCGCCGGTCCACCACTTGTCGTCGGCGGGCGCGATGACCTCGAATGGCACCTCGACGCGCTTGGCCTCCTTGGCCTTCAGCCCCGCCACCTGAACGGCGTTGATGAATTCTTCAGGCGGCGGCGGAGCGTCGACGGTCAGCGGGTAGAGCTCGAGCCCCTTCTCACGCCAATAAAACGCAGGGTTCTTCCAGGTGAGCGTTACGGCGTGCTGCTCCAGGTCTTGCATCTTGAACCCGTGCGGCAGCGGCAGTTTGTTGTCGATCGAGACCAGCACGTGCACGCCGCATTTGGGACCATTGGCGGCGATCGAGAGAAGTCTGCGGATCGACGAATCCCCGAAGTGCGCTGGGAAGTTGGCAACGACCAGGAAGCGATAAGGCTCGGAAACCTCGCCGGCCATTTCGTTGTATTCTTCAAGAGTGGCGAATTCATTGCGCAGGTACTTCTGGATGACGGTCTCCATGTGTTCGGAGAAGTCTTCCAGGCGCTTCCATCTGGTCGGGCTCGGTCCAGATGCGCTGGGTGACCAAGCCTTCGTCGATATCGACCAAGTGCATGAAGGACGCAAAGCTTTCACCAAGGGTCACCGGGTCCAAAATCGTGAACCGGACTCGCCCTGGGGGCACTGCGGTCATCAGCCGGAGCATCAGCGCCTGGAGCAGCTTGCTGGCGACCCCCTTGCCCTGATCCTCTGCCTTCAAGATCACGCTCGATCGATCGGGGAAGGGGATGAAAGCGGGCAGACGAAAGCTCGGCAACGTATCGCCTTTGAGGTTTTCGTCGGTTGGCGTGATGTCTGGGATCAGCGAAGTATCAACGTGGAACTCGCCGAGACGGAGAATCTCCGGCATCTCGGCGACGGGTTTCCAACGGTCCCAGTCGATCCCAGGCCAGGGTACGAACAACCTGTTCGATTCGGCGTGCAGCCATTCGATCTCGCTGCGCGAGTGGGCAAGGCCGTCGCGCCACTTCCCAGCCATCTCGTTCCATTGCTCGTTTCGTCTGCGGTCGATCTCGTTCTTTTGGGTTTCGTATTTGTTCCTGGTATTTGCGACGTCGGCCTCGTACTTCGCCTTGGATTCGGCGCGGGTGGTTTTGTCTTTTTCCTCGGCGGCCGCGGCGTCTTTATCGCGCTTCGCGTCGATTGCTGCGATGTCGGCCTTGAACTTGGCGTCGATCGCCTTGAGTTCTTCGTCTCTCTTGGCCTCGAGCTCTTTGGTTTTCTGAAGCAGCTTTTCCTCGGCTTTCTTATTGGCGGACTCTCGCTTTTCCTTGGCGTCCAGCTGCTTTGCGTCGTGATCGGTTTTGGCCCAGGCGCGGCAATGCGGCTTGAGCGCCTCGGCGTCGGCCAAACACTGCGCGAGCGGTGCGTAACCTTTGTCGGCCTTCTTCTTCGCGATCGACCAAAGGAGCAACCAAAGCGGCACTCCGGCGACCACGGAAAACACGCCGATAAGCCAACCGCCCAGCTTCCAGTTGTTCAGCAGGTATGCTGGATAAATCATCACCGCGGCCGTGAGCAGAAAGATCCAGATCGGCCCCGGCGTCGCGAACATCCTGGGCACGAACAGCGAATTCAGCTTCAATAGGTGTTCATAAGCCTGTTCAAGTGCGTCTTTATACGAAATGAGCGGGTCTTCGACCGTTAGATCGGCTTTGGGCTCGGTTTGGACCTTCTTCAGGCGTTTGAGTTGATGGAGCCTCTTGAGCACGGCGTCGGTATCGGCCGAGAGGTCTTCGAGCCTCTGGTCGGAAGCGTTCAAGAAGCCTGTGCGTTCCTGAAGGGTTTTGGCGAGGGTTTTGGTTTCGACCTCGAAGATGGCGCCGGCTTCCCACTTGACGCCGTTGGCGCCTTTCTGGGCCTGGTCTCGCGCCGGCGGCTTTTCCGTTGGAGGTCTTTCGGCCCTGATCGCGTTCGGACGTGGCTTTGGCGGTTTCGGCGGCGTGTCTGGCGGGTATTTGCCTGCGGGCCTGCTGGATGTAAGCGTCGGCCGCGTCGACCTCGCTCTTGCGTCGCTGTTCGATCTGTTGCGACGCCGCTTTATATTCGGCTTCGTTGGCCTCGACGCGGACGCGATAGGTTTTGGCGATTTCCTTTTCGCTCTTGGCGCGGTCGGTCGAAAGCTGGGCGATGAACGCCAGCAGCCGGCGTTCCCGCTCGACGATCTCCGGATCGGGCTTGGCAGCCTGTTCTTCGATTGTCGTTGGGAAGCCGTTCTCGCCCGCCGGACCGGCCGCGGCCGTTGGCAATTCGCCCTGGTTCTGACTCATAAGCTCGCTCTTTGTGGTTGGTCGGTTTGCATCGAGGGTTAAGGCCGAGGGCGGCGGCTTTTAGTAGTAGTCGCCTTTCGAAGCGCACTCGGACCTGAGTTTTCCGATCACTTCAGCCAGATTTTCCATGGCGTGTAAAACGCTGTTGACCTGTACCTCGACGGGATCGATATGACGTTCCTCGAAATCTCGGCTGACGGCGTCGTTCCAGGTTTCGCGGGTTTCATCCCAGTGCACTCGGAGGGTTTTCAATGCCGAGTGCAAGCGATTGGCGTGTGCGTTCATGGTTCGTCCTCTGGGTCTTATTTGTTTTTATATCAGCCGATCTCGAATCGAGGGGCTACTTGGGCACGGGTTCTTCGGCGACGGGCGCAGCGGCGGCAGGCTGAGCTTGGGCGTCGGGCTTCGCCTCGGGAGCGCCCGGCTTGGCCTCTTCGGGCTTGGTAGGCGCCGCGTCGCCTCCGCCGCCCTCCGTGGGCCCGCGGGACATCTTGGTCGCCGGCTTTGCCGTCTCGGGAGCGGCCAGATGAATGTATTTCTCGAGGGTGTCGAGCATGCGGTCGATCTTGAAGACGGCGTTCTCGAAATCGCCTGTCAGCCGATCCATGAGAGGCGCGGCAAGCCCTTGATATTGAGCCCCAGCGTCGAACAAGTCCGGCTCCCAGCTTTTGACCAGGTCGTACATGTCCTCGGCCTCGGCGAGTCTGCGCTCGCACTGCTTCACGTTGTCTCGCTGCTCGCCGTCGTTGGGCGCGTCGTGCAGCGATCGGCTTACGCGTTTGCGGAAAAGCTCGGCGCGAGCGGCCTCGAGTTCCTCTTGCCAGCGCTTGATTTCCTCTTTCCAATGCCTGGCCTGGTTGTGCAGCCAGTTCTTGGTCATCTGAAGTTCGGTTTCAGTGGCCCGAAGCGCCGTGCCGGCTTCGTCGATGAAGAGGATGATCGACGATCGAATGCGCCGCAGCGCCTCAAGCGATTGAACGTTTGCCGATTCGCTCATGAGAGTGCTCGCAAAAGCGTCTGGAGGAGAAGAACCGCGGTGGCTGCGGGCCGGACTTGGCCGTATCGGAAGTAGGCGTCGCCCAGGCTATCTTTGCTGCATGTATTCTTCGACCAGCTCGGCCTTCTTCAGCAAGAACGGGATGTGCTGGTGGATCGAGTCCATGAAGCGGTTGATCACCGAGACGGTGTCTTCGAACTCGGACGAGAATTTCTCGTGCTCGGTGTCGCGCCAGGTTTGGCCCAAGCCAAGCAATTGACCGTGCAAGACCGCGAGCCTGTCTTCGATTTCGTTGTTGAACTGCTTGAGGTTGTGCGCGAATCGGCGCAGCTCTGCTGGATCTACAACAGCTTGTGGCATAGCGATACCTCCAGGAGGGGTCTGCGAAACGACTCTCGCCCCGGCCCTCGAGACGGATTTGCCAAGGACCAAAGGCGTTAGACCAGATAATTCGATCTTAACGGCTAAACGAACAAAGTAAAGCGCCCCCTAAACCGCCCCAAGGATGAATCCGAAATTCCTCAAACCTCGGCCGTCAGGACGCTCTTGGGAAGGGGTTTTCGATCAACACGCCTGGGCCTGCCGACAAGTCGGTTGAAGCTGCGGAGCGAAACGACTGTGAACAACCAGGCCTCGAGGGCGTGCATGACCAAGGAGAAAACGAGCGCCAAAACGTACTCCAGCCGTGGGATGTATGTAAAGTCAAAGACGTCCGTGCGGGTCAGCTTTCCCTGGCCAATAAATGATTCCAATTCGTTGAAAGAAACCAACGTTCCAAGCAGCACCATAGGCTGGATGCCGACGAAAAGGAACGGAGTTTGCCTGAGTTCCAAGACATAAAGAATCGGGCCGATGAGTATGAGAGGCAAAACGGCGTGGAGGATCAGACAGAGAATTGCCGCCGAAGTGGCTTGCGAAGAGCCCCTTGCCCTGATTCTTGGACCCAGGCCCACCGTCAAGGACAGGAACACGCCTAAAGCGCATCCAAACCAAGCAAAGACGCCAAGTTCGACCAAGGCCAGGACGTACGCCTGCCAGGGAAGCCCGCCGGTTGCGAGATCCAATGTCCACAGCGCAACCATGGCGACCACGAGCCACTTGGCCCTCCAGACCGCCCCGAGCATTTTTCCAAACAGGATCTCCCGAGGCGAAAGCGGAGTCGAAACCAGGCTGATCCACGTATCCGAATCGCATTCCGAAGCGACCGACCCTGCCGCCAGGCACGTTATGGCGCCCAGCCAGACGACGACCAGAGGCATTGAGGTTCCTCTGATGTACTCGTGGAGCCACTGCGGGTTGAAATTGATCTCGTGCCAGAGCTCTCGGCCGATCCCGTAGGCGAATCCGGCGCTTACGAGAAGGATGAGCAGGCGCGCCTTGCCGCGAACGCGTACTACGAACATCTCCCGCCATCGGACGGGCTGGTTCCCGCATTCGGGACGACGTGGCCAGAAGGGGATGCGGAGACCCCGAGACCCCCCGACGGCTGGCTGCCCCCGAACAGCGCCTCGAGCTGGCTTCTTCTTTGCGCGCCCCATTCGGAACAGGCGCCGAAGCCATCCGCCGACGCCCTCCTCTTCGATTTTCCGAAACGCAGGCCGAACTCGAACGCCCGCCAGAAGGACGAACACGGTCGCGTAGCCCATCTGATACAGAACCATCTTTAAGACGTCGAAGGGAAGCGATCTCAGCGATCCTCTGAACAACTGATTCGATAGTATCGAGAACGGCGAGGTCGGATATACGAAATCGTTGGCCCAACGAACCCAGGGCCAGATTGCCTCGAACCCTCGCGGCGATCCTGGCATGACTCGCAACACGAACGTCCCGGTGATCCATAGATACCCCAGCACGTAAATGAGCAAGTAGACGATCCCCGTCCGTTTGCTGCCGACGGAAATCAATAGGGTAAACGAACCCACCAAAACGGCGGTCGAGAGGATCCCTGCGTAACCCAGCAACACAAGGAGGGGATCGATGCCTCCCAAGAGCGTGAACATCATGACGATGGGGAAGACGACCAATAGCGCCGAAGCGACCCGAGCCATGCCGGCCAGCAGCTTTCCGAGGACGATCTCTACTCCGGACAGAGGGGTTTGCAAGAGGTAGTGCAGCGTCTTGCGCTTCCGCTCGTCGGGAAACGTGCCCGCGAAAAGACCAGGCGTGGCGACGAGGACTAGCATGAGTTGGCAGTACATCACGCTGGCGAACGTGGCTTGGAGGATCTGCGAGAGCTCTTGGTGCGAAACACCGTTTTCGAAATAGGTCGGTTCCTGGTTCTCCAGGTACGTCAGGTAAGCGAAGCCCAGAAAGATCACGAAGCCGATCAAAAAGCGGCTCCAGTAGAGCTCTTTTTTCCGCGACGACGCCAACATCTCGCGTTCAGTAATGCAGAGATTCATCCCGCCCCCAGCCGTTATTCGCGTATCGCTTCGTTTTGTTGATGGCGCGAATCATTCTGATCGATCGCGAATTGAGTCACAACGGATGGGGCGGGTGTCGAAACTGTTCTCACGCGAAACGAGCTGGCTGGTAAGGCGCCAGAAGCTTCCTTGGCAGACCGATGTCGATGACGTGGAGGTCCCCGGTCGAACGAGCCGAGTTGTGATTCGAGAATCCGACCTTCGATGCCACAAAAGATGCTGTCATACGCGCCTGGATCGTGGTCCCCAAAGGCTCGCCGGTATCGCAGTCGAGCCCTGAAGGGATGTCGAGCGCCAGGATCGGCTTGCCGCTGGTGTTCAATCGCTCGACCACGGCAGCAATCGGTTCGCCGATTGGCCGAGTGAGGCCGGTGCCGAAGATCCCGTCGACGATCCAATCGGCCTTGTCGAGCCATCCAGCGAGCTCCTCTTCGGGGATCCCATCTGGCCTTGCACATTGCTCGATGGCGGACTGGGAGAGGATGTGGAACTGCACCGCGGCGTCGGTGGCCATCGAGTCCTTCTGTGCCAGCCAAACGACGCGGACGGACCATCCCCAGGCGTCGAGGAAGCGCGCGACCACGCCGGCATCGCCGCCGTTATTTCCTGGTCCGCAGACGATCAGCACGTTCGCTCGATCGCCCGCTTGTTCGCGGAGCAGCTCGGCAGCCCCCCTGCCTGCGTTTTCCATAAGAACGAGCGTGGCCAGGCCGTAGTCGTCGAGGGCCACGGCGTCGAGATTGCGGAGTTCGCTGCGCGTCAGGGGACGAATACGCATGGGTTCCGTTCTCTCTTTGTTCCGATGGAGATTGACGATCGAACCAGCTTCGAGACAAAATGATTGGAATTCAAGGCGCGATCTGGAGAGTTTTCACATGCCAATTCATGAGTTTCAATGCGAGCCGTGCGGCGCTGAGTTTGAAACGCTTTTGCGAACATCGTCGGACGCACCCTCTTGCCCGTCTTGCGGCAGCACGAAACTGGAAAAGCGTTTGAGCGCCCAGCGCCTGCGCGTAATGGGTCGAGCGAGAGTTCGTTGCCGATCTGCTCAACGCCCGCGACCGGTTGCGGAGGCCCTGGTCCGTGCGGGTCGGGTATGTGCTCATTGAATTAGCGTCGATGTAGGCCTCGGCTTAGATTAACCGAACAAGCCCGCGAGCATAAACGCCGCGGCGGCTGCAATGCCGCCGACGAGCGTCGTTTGCATCGCTCCGCGCAGCGGGTGAATCCCAGTGAACCGGCCTTTGATGTATCCGAAGACCGCCAGCGAAGAGAGCGTCACGCCCACCGACAAGTACAGCGCCGACTTTGGCTCTTTGATCATCATATAAGGGAAAAGCGGGATCAAACCGCCGACGATGTAGGACCCCGCGATGGTTGCTGCGCTTGTCGAGCGCACGTTTAGGGTTTGGCTTTTCGAGGCCGAGCTCGAATTTCATCATGAACTCGATCCAGTCTTTGGGCTTAGCCTGGAGGGCGTCGAGGATCGGTTCGACCTGTTCATGCGTTAAACCGTAAGCCAGGAAGACCTCGGCCACTTCGGCGCGTTCGACTTCCGGGACGCGTTCCACCTCCTCAGCCTCGCGCTTGAGCTCGCTGTCGTAATGCTCGGCGTCGCTCTTGGCCGCGAGGTAGCCGCCCAGGCCCATTGCGATCGATCCGGCGGCGATCTCGGCGAGGCCCGCCGCGACAATCAGGTGAGCCGAGGCCGCGGCGGTGCCGGTCAATCCCGCTGCCAGCGCGAACGGCACGGTTAAACCGTCGGACATGCCGATCACAACGTCGCGAACGCTCTCTCCGGCCGTGAAGTGGGTTTCCACATGGTGCGTATGCGCCATCAATTCGTATCCTTGGACTGTTGATTCTTGCTCGTTTCCACTACGTTTGAGAGGCTACCAGAGGCGGGCTCGGGGCGAAATCAAGTCGTTTGAGCCAAACTCTTCGAAACTTCTTCTTTGACGAATACCCTTATATGCCCAACGACTTCACCCAAACTCTTGTCGTGGGAGTATCCTCGAGGGCTCTTTTCGACCTTGCCGAGGCCAACGAGGTCTATGAGCGCGAAGGCAAAGACGCCTATGCCTCGCACCAGCTCGAGCGGGAGAACGAGCTCCTGAGACCAGGCACGGGTTTCCCCATCGTCCGAGCGCTTTTGGAGCTTAACAAGAAAGTCGAGGGCCAGCGCCTCACCGACGTCATCGTCATGTCGCGGAACAGTCCAGCAACCAGCGTGCGGCTGTTCCAGGCGATCAAGCACTATGGTCTCGACATCGCGCGCTCGGCGCTTTCGGGAGGGGCGCCTCTGGCGCCTTACCTGCGGGCTTTCTCGGTGGACCTTTACCTCACTGCCGATGAAGACGACGTCAAGAACGCCCTCGCGGCAGGTTTTGCAGCCGCAGTGATCTACGAGTCCGCCCGCGATCTGGACGACCCGAGCGCCGAGATTCGCATCGCCTTCGATTGCGACTCGGTCGTCTTCTCCGACGAGGCCGACCAGGTCTATGAAAAGTTGGGAATGCAGGCCTTTCTCGACTATGAGGTGAAGCACGCCGAAAGGCCGCTGCCGATGGGACCTTTCGGCAAACTCTTGAAGACGATCTCGCGGATGCAGAACGACCCCAGGCTCGAGAGCAGGTCGATCAGGATCGCGCTCATCACTGCCCGCAGCATGCCTGCGCACTTACGAGTCATCAACACTCTGAGGGCCTGGAACATCGACGTCGACGAGGCTTTTTTCCTGGGCGGATTGCCAAAGACCGAGATCCTCTCGGCGTTCCGTCCGCACATTTTCTTCGACGATCAAGAATCGCACTGCGTTCCGGCCTCGGCGGTTGTTTCGACGGCCCGAGTGCCCAGGAGCAGGCCTGGACTCGGTATTGTCTCGGAAACGACTCCCGCGGTTCTCCCAGTGGAGGGGAAGGCTTCGACTCGCAAGTCCGCCGAGCGGTGAAGGCGTACGCCCGAGATCCACGGATCGATTGACTCTCGAGCAGTTGACTCTGGCGTCACACCATGAGAAGAAGCTGGAGCACAAGAACGTAGACCGCGGTCAGCAAAATGTTCACTGCGGATTTGGGCTTCTCGTTCGCTCGCCAAGCCCAGTACCAGGCGCCGAGGGCCAAAACGAAAGCGATTGCACCTGAGAGCGCCCAGAGCCCAGCGTGCTCGAGTCGGCGTTGTGTCATCGGCCAGGTATGCGCCAAGAATTCCTGGACAGCCATTTCGATGGTCGCTTGCCCGGCCTTTGCTGCGATCAAGCGCTGCTTTAGGACGCTGAGTTCTTGAGCATTGTGAGCGATCGAGCGGACCGTCTTGCCCACCTCGTTCTGGTACACAGCCTGGCAACCGATCGCGCAGAGAAAGAGCGTGTGCGAAGTCAGGGTCCAGAAACCGAGTTGAAGTCGCTTCATCGATCCAATTCTCTGCATCTGCGATCGATTGGGGGGGTTGCGACCGCAGTTTCATTTTACTGGCTCTCACACATTGAATCGCGAGCTTGAATCAAGTTTGGCAGGTCAATCAAACTCCTAACGAATTCAAAGAAATCATTGATTTTAAATGAAATCACAGATGCAACGTTGCATTCTTCGATATTTCGATATACTGGAGTAAACCGCCTCTTGTCGCTATAAAATGCAAGGAATAGATCGACTTTACGCAGGAGTTGCAAAAATCCAACGCCTAATTGACAAATTAAGCCGTTCGAACTACAAAAGACTCGCCTTAAACAGCAACTCGTTTAGGAGTCCATTCTGCCTCTGGCCAACGAAGCTAACGGATCGGATCGTCAGGGACGCGACGGAGTTCGAGGAAGATTTCGACGTCGAAATCGCTCGCGACGACGCTGTCGCAGTTTTTTCTTTCCAGCGATAACGTTCCACGAATCCGTTTGGGTGGATTGAGATTCCGTCCCGGAATCATGGATGTAACCCCAATTTTTCCATGCACTTACACCGAGAGGACAATCGCTTCAATTGGTTGCTTCGGGATCGCCCTTCATGGTATAATCTTCGCTTCACTCGAGCGCCGCCCAAGGCGAGCGGATCGTCGGAGTTATTGAAGGAGAGCCCGTTGAGCCAGCCCCCAGCACCGTTGCCAGCGCAGCCCAGGCCGCCTTTGCCCTTGAACATCGAGGAAGAGCTCAAGGAAAGCTATTTAACTTATGCGATGTCGGTCATTGTCAGCAGGGCTTTGCCGGACGTACGAGACGGACTTAAACCGTCGCAACGCCGCATCTTGACCGCGATGCTCGACCTTGGCCTGACGCCGGGCGCCTCGACCAGCAAGTGCGCGGGCATCGTTGGCGAAACGATGAAGCGGTATCACCCGCACGGCGACAACTCGATCTACCCCACCCTCGCGCGCATGGCGCAGTGGTGGAACATGCGGCACGTGCTGATCACCGGCCAAGGCAACTTCGGGTCGATCCACGGACTTCCCCCCGCGGCCATGCGGTATACCGAGGCCAAGTTGAGCCCCGTCGCGGCCGAAATGCTCGAGGATATCAAGCTCGACACCGTCGACTTTCAAGCCAGTTACGACGAGAAGCACCAAGAGCCTCGCGTTCTGCCGGCCAAGTTCCCAAACCTCCTGGTCAACGGTTCCGGCGGAATCGCCGTCGGCATGGCGACCAGCATCCCACCCCACAACCTGGGTGAAGTCTGCGACGCGGTTGTGGCCTTGATCGACAACCCTGACGTCGGCGTCGAGGATTTGATCGACATCATCCCAGGCCCAGACTTTCCCACGGGAGGGACGATCTGCGGCCAATTTGGCGCCCGCGAAGCCTATATGACCGGTCGCGGCAGGGTGGTCGTCCGATCGAAGTACGAAATCGATGAGATGAAGGATGGGCGATCGCAGCTCATCTTCACCGAGATTCCTTACCAACTCACCAAGGAAAACCTGCTCAAGAAGCTTGCCGAGCTCGTGAACTCGGATCGGATTACCGGAGTCACCGACGTCGTCGACGAAAGCGATCGCAAGCAGCCCGTCCGCGTCGTGGTAAAGGTCAAGAAAGGGGAAGACCCCAACGTCGTCTTGAACCAGCTCTTCCAATTCTCGCCACTTCAAGACTCGTTTAGCATTATCATGCTTGCGCTCGTTGATGGCAGACCGAAGATCCTGAATCTGAAAGATTTGCTCAGGCTTTTCATCGAGCACAGGGTCAACGTGATCCGCCGGCGGACGCAATACCAGCTCCGCCAGGCTCGAGCGAGGGCGCACATCGTCGAAGGGCTGTTGGTCGCGCTTTCGTACATCGACGAGATCATCCGCATGATCCGCCAGTCGGCAAACCCTGCCGAAGCGAAGGCCAGGCTGATGGGCCTGGAGGTTTCCGACGAGATCCTCAGGCGAGCGCTCGACGATCCCGAGGCAAAATCGACCTCTTCGCTCACGAGCAAGCAAGCCGACGCGATCTTGGCGATGCGTCTGCAACAGTTGACTGGCCTGGAAGCCGACAAACTTGCGGCCGAATACAAGGAGCTTCGCGCCGACATCAATCGGTACGAAAAGATCCTTGGCGACGAAAGGTTGATCCTCGAGCTCATCCGTGGGGATATGCTCGAGCTCAAGGGAAAATACGCCGACGCGCGGCGGTCTCTGATCAACGACGAAGAGGTGGGGGATTACGACAAAGAAGCGCTCATCCGCGAAGAGTACATGGTGGTGACCGTCACCAACAACGGCTACATCAAGCGGTTGCCGCCTTCGACCTACCGCGCCCAAGGCCGAGGCGGCCGAGGCGTGGCCGCCACCAACACGCGCGAGGGAGATTTCCTCGAGCATATGTTCGTTGCCCTTACGCATGATTATATTCTCTTTTTCACGGACCGCGGCAGGGTGCACTGGCTCAAGGTTTACGATCTACCACAGGCCGGCAGGACCGCGGCCGGCAGGGCCATTGTCAACCTCTTGCAGTTGAGCGAGGGGGAACGCGTGACGGGGCTTGTGCCCGTGCGCCAGTTCTCGGAGGAAGAGTGCCTATTGATGGCCACGCGCAGGGGCACGGTCAAGAAGACCGAGCTCGCGGCGTTCAGCCGGCCCTTGAAGGGGGGCATCATCGCGCTTGGCCTCGACGAAGGAGACCAGCTCATCGCCGTGGCCCGCACCAGGGCCGGCGACCAGATCGTGCTCTCGACGAAGCAAGGCATGGCCATCCGCTTCGAGGAATCCGACGCACGCGCCATGGGCAGGCCCGCTTATGGAGTGAAAGGCGTCGAACTCGAGGAAGGGGACGAGGTGGTGGGAATGGTCGTCTCCAACGGCCAGGATGACCCAGCGAGCCTGCTGACTGTCTGCGCCAAAGGCTATGGAAAGCGAACTTTGCTCTCCGAATATCGCACCCAGAAACGTGGCGGCAAGGGCCTCATCGACATCAAGACCACCGATCGAAACGGACCCGTGGTCGCTATTGCCAAGGTGGTCGACGAGGATGAAGTGATGATCACGACGATCGGCGGCATCATCATTCGAACCCGAGTGAACGACATCTCGACGATCGGCCGCAACACCCAAGGCGTTCGACTGATCCGGCTCGACGAAGACGATTCAGTCAGCTCGCTAGCCAAACTGCCCGAGGTCGAGCTCGACGCCGCGGCGGTCGACGAGTCTGCCTTGTCGATCGACGGTTCGCCCTTATTGGCTGCGGAGGGAACCCACATCTTGGACGACGGCGTGGCCAACGCCGAGGCTTCCGACCACCCCGACGACGACCTATCAGAGGGCGACTCCGCGCCGCCGGAAATGGAGTAGTTTCTCTCGTGGTCGCGAGAACCGAGCGAATGAATGCGGTTAACGCCTCATTTTGCCGTACTCGACGCCATATGCTCGATCGTTTTCTTGATGTCCAGCTTGAACTTGCCTGAATCTTCCTTCAACTGGAAGTAAACTCCATAGGGCTTGGATAAAGCCTTCTTGTCCGAACTGTCGGTAATGTCCGGAAGAAACAGCACATGCACGGATCGATAGCCTGGGATGGATTTATCCTGCTGGTTCACCTCGGCGGCGATGAGTTGCGTGTTTTCGGCTGTTGAATCGGGCTTGAGCCCCTCTCGGACCTTGTCGACCAACGAAACCGCATCGCCGGAACTCTCCGCGGTCGCGTAGCTCGAGAGCCGCCCCGAGTTCTTTTCGAGAACGGCTTTTCCAAAGATCATGCCGTAGTCTTCGAGTTTTTGAGGGCCTGAACCCACCAGCCCCATCACCCATTTGCCCGCGAACCAAAGGACAACTGCCGCGGCCAAAATCGGCAGAGCTTTCTTTGCTAAATCCTTGTACTGTTCGGGTATATTTCCCATTTCGAACGAAGTGGGCTGATACGATTTTTTCTTGTTTTTTTTGTCGGGGTCTCCCAACACCAGCCTGCCGCCGGTATCCATGTAGAAGTTCGAGTCGCACGCCTTGCAGTGAAACTTCGCGCTCAAGCGGTCCGGCGGCACGGTATAGGTTCGCCCGCACTTCGGGCACTCGATCGGTATCATGGAATCCGGCCTCCCGCCAAAGGCGTTCTCATCATAGGTATTAAGATTCTTATACGATCAGTAGGGAATACTGACCATGCATTTCAATGGCTTTACACTTGTAAAGTAGCCGTGCCCGGTACGACGTCGACGCTCGAACGCGACCGACTAACCATTCGGATTGAAACCGCGACGACCCAAGAGACGAGACCAGCGGAGGGCTGGCGGCAAGCCTGGCCCGATTCACCGTCCTCGTACATTGTGAAACTAACGCGCGGGCGAGCTCAAGCCAAGACGTTCTCGAATCACCAATTGCCCCATGACCTGCTTTTCACTCGCTCGCTTGCATGGTATCGGTGGTGCATCCGCGCCTAGAAAGGCGACCGAACTCAGCCGACGCGCTGGCGTCAAGTTGGATTGAAACGGAGGACAAGCAAAGCAATGCGTGTTTTGATTACGGGAGCATCCGGATTCGTTGGCGGGCGGCTTGCCGAGACTCTCCTTGAGCAAGGCGACGCCATTGTCGGAATCTCTGCCCACGGACGTTGGCCAGTGGAACTTGCCCATTTGAAAGACAACGTTCGGCTCGAGGCTTTCGACCTTGCCGCCGCAAGCCCAGAAGAGGCAGCAGAGCTTATCACGCGAAAAAAGCCAGAGGTCGTCTATCACCTCGCAGCCCAATCGAATCCCCAGGCTAGCGTCGAAAAGCCCGTGGAAACCTGGAAGATCAACTTGGGAGGAGCGCTCAACCTGCTGGAAGGGGTGAGACTTGCCCAAGAAAAGACGCGGATCGTGCTCGTGGGATCGGGCGTCTCCTACGGCGTACCCGAGCCCCGTTTCCTTCCCGTCGACGAATCTTGCCCGCTCTTGCCTAACAATCCGTACGCTTCGAGCAAGGCCGCAGCCGATCTCCTGGCGATCCAGTATGTGCTGGGATATCAGCTCGACGTCGTGGTGGCTCGCCCGTTCAACCACGCAGGGCCAAGGCAGACTTCCAACTACGTGCTTTCAGGCCTCGCCAGGCAAGTCGCCGAGGTCGAGCTCGGAATCAAGAACCGCGTCGAAGTGGGTAATCTGGAGGTCACGCGAGATTTTTCCGACGTCCGAGACGTGGCCGCCGCCTACAGGCTTTTGGCTCTGCATGGTAAACCTGGGGAAGTTTACAACGTTGGCTCGGGAAAAGGCGTCCTGCTCCGCGACGCTCTCGAAACCTTGATCGCCAAGAGCAACTCCCCCATCCAAGTTCACGTCGACCCTTCGAGGCTTCGGTCCGTCGACGTGCCGCTGTTGGTTTCGAACCCAGGCAAGTTGGCCGCGGCCACTGGCTTTTCTCCCAAGTTCTCCATTGAACAAACGCTTTCCGATATGCTCGACTACTGGAGAGACCGCCTTGCAACGGAAGAACAGGAGCGAGGACACTAAAGGCGCAGTTGGAGCACTACCTTCGAAACCGTCCCTTTCCTCGAGAGAACTCCGCGATGATAGCTCTCGAAACGCAGGCGATCGAACGCGTGCTTCAGCTTCTCGAGCGGTCGGGTTGTCGCAGACGCTTGGCAATCCATCAAGCAATTCTGGCGCACCAACCGGGTCTTTTTGGCGACGACGCCAGAAATCCTAGAAGCGTCCTGCTCCTTCGCGAAGGAGTAGGAGGCGCGGAGGCTTATGGAGCAGGTTATGCCGATCCCGCTGTTGGTTGGCTCTCCAATCAGATTCGCTCGGCCACGCTCTTGGCGCCGAGATCTTGGGAAGGCAAGCTGCGTTCGACGGTAGGTTCCGTGAGCACTGGTGTCATCGAAACCTGGATGCTCCGTCGAACTTCGGAAACGAGAAAACGATCGCCTGCTTCGGTACGGCGTCTCGGACCCGACGACGGCAGGCTGTTCGGGGCGATTGCCCCTCCCTGGGCTCTGTTCGGCTGGAGCTCGTATCGGCTCATGATCGAACGCGGCGCCGCGTTCGGCGTCAAGGGAGACCCGGGGCTCATCGCGCTGGCTTGGGTGAATGAACAGACCTATTCACAAGACTCGATTGGCGTTTATACCCTTGAACGATACCGTCGGTTGGGCCTGGCGCGAGCAACCTCCGCGGCGCTTCTCGATCATATCGTCAATGCCCGTCGAAAAACGCCCGTCTGGACGGTCGCAGCCGAGAACGAGCCTTCCAAAGCACTGGCAAGATCGCTCGGTTTCGCACCCACGGGAGTCGAGACTCTCTTGAGATGGAGTCGCAAGAGCGCCGCGGTCGAATAAAACAAAAGGCCCGGAAGCCAAGGGCCTCCGGACCTTCGAAACAACGATCAAGCTTTTATCCGATCCCGATCAATACATGACAGTGGTTGGCGCATAGCCCGCGGAAGAGAGCCTGCTCATCCTTCTGGCTCGCAACCGTGCGCCAGGTTTTTGAGAGGACCTGTTCTCTGCGAGACGTACGTCGTCGTGGGATACGTCGTCACCAGCGGCGCCGTCGTCGGAACCATCGTCGTTGTGGTCGTGGTCATGGCGGGCGGCGCCATCGTCGTGGTCATCGGGGCCATGGTCGTGGCGGGAGTCGAAGTGATCACCGTCGGGGGAGCGGCCGTTCCGTAATAGCCAGAACTGTAGACGGCCATGCCCCTGCGTTGACCGAACAATCTGGGCAAGAGCTGTCGCCGTTGCACGGGAATGTATGTTGTCGAGGCGGTGGTCATCGCTGGTTGCGTCGTATAAACCGTCGCAGCCGGCTGCATCGTTGTCGTTGTCATTGCGCCCGATTGAACGGGAGTGGGTACAAAGGCGCCCGCCGACGGTGCGGGGGGTGTTGTGACCGTTTGTGCTTGCGCAAGCGTACCAACGCCAAGCGCAGCGCAGGCCGAGAAGGCGAAACCAATCCAAGAACGCATGAGACCCTCCTGTTGATGCGATCGTAGAAGCTATTCAAGTTGCGAATCCATCTCTCGATCAGGCGGAGCCGCCGTGACCGATCCGCCCATCCGATTCGAACGTGCCAGGAATCGCCCTGAGAGCAGACGCGCACGGACGCAGCTTGCGTCCGAGGGAGCCGATGGCGATTCCATCGCCGGATCGTCTAGAATGTTGCGTGGGGGTATTCTCTGTCATCGAGCAGCCGTAGTAAACACCTTTTTCCGAGGCTTGGCCATGTCCGAAAGATCCGCCCGAGCGTTTATGGCAACGACCTGCCTCGCGGTCGCGGCTCTTGGATTGGCCCTGGTCTCGGCGCGAAGCTCCGAACCGAAAGACCTCCAGAGCTTTCGGGTGCCGTTCAGGACGACCGATACGAACCATTACCTGGTGCGAACCAAGCTCAACGGTAAAGGCCCATTCAATTTTCTGGTGGATACCGGGGCGCCTGCGTTCTTCATCTCCGAGGCAACCGCAAAGGCCGCGGGCGTCAAACGCTCGAAGAAGGCCTTCTGGGCCAAGGTCGATCGCGTCGATTTCGAAGGCGGGCCCCAACTCCGAGGGATGAGCGCTCGGATTGAAGATCCTTTCCAGCTTGTCGGCATGAACGCCCTTGGACTGCCGGGAGCAAGGATAGACGGCATTCTAGGTTATACAATCCTCGCTCGATTTCGAATCGAGCTGGACCCCACCGCCGACCGCATGACCTGGACTCGGCTGAACTTTGATCCGCCGGATCCGCCGGCGCCTCCAGACCCGGAGGGCAACGCCGCTCCTGCCGAAGTCCAGGCGATGAGTTTGATCGGCGGCGCTGCCAAATTGGCGGCGCTGTTCACTGGTAAGCAACCCGAGGAGAAGGTCAGACTCCGGGGCCTCTTGGGGGTCGAGGTCGCCGAGGAAGGCGGCAAGCTCAAGGTTTCCTCCGTGCTCGGCGGATCGCCCGCCGACGGCAAGTTCGCCTCTGGCGACTGGATCAAGAAAATCGCCGGCAAGTCGCCGTCGTCGTTGAAGCAAGCGCGAGAGATCCTGGCCAAGGCAGGCCTCGCGAAGCCCGCTCTCTTCGTCGTCGACCGCGACGGCGCCGAACTGGAACTGCGGATTCAGCCCGCTGGAGGGTTTTAGCGTGACGGATACTTCTCGCAAGAACTTGCTCAAACCAGCGATCGTTGCCGCGATAGTCCTCTTCCCCACCGCGGCGCTTCTGGCCAGGTTTGTCTTTCCGCGCGCAGCAGGAACGAAGACAAGTCGATCTCGGTCCCGTTCGAGCTGCTTGACAGCAACCACATTCTGGTAAAAGCGAAGGTCAACGGCAAAGGTCCGTACAACATGATCTTCGACGTTGGAGCTCCCATTTGTCTCTTGAGCTCGAAGGCGGGCGAGGAGTCGGGCGCCGTCAAACCAGGAGCCGCGGCCTCTTTCATCTTCAACATGAAAGGCGAGGCTGAGATCGCGCACCTATCGGTCGGAGGCGTCGAGGCCGAAAACGTGCCGGCCGTCGTCCTCGACCATCCACTACTCAAAGCGCTTTCACAGATCATCGGCAAGCGGCTCGACGGCATCGTGGGCTACACGTTTTTTGCACGATATCGGACCGCGATCGACTACCAGGCCAAAACCCTGACGTTCACGCCCGTCGATTTCCGCCCGGGGAATATCTTCAAGGATCTTGAAAAGCGGCTCTCGAGCCCGAAGGTCGCCAAGGAACGCGTGGCGTCCCCGGAGGCTCTTTGGGGTCTCGAGTTCGCGAGGCAGGCGGCGGGCGAGCCCGCCGAAGGCGTTCGCATCGAGAAAGTCTTCGCAAATTCGCCGGCCGCCAAAGGGGGGATCGTCGAGGGAGACTTGGTGGCCGAAATCGACGGTCGCTGGACCTTCTCGCCAATCGACGCGGCAACCGCCGTCGAGCGCATCGCACCCGGCAAGCCTACGAAAATCGTGATCATTCGGGACGGCAAGAACATAAGCCTTGTTGTCAACCCGACGCTGGGTCTTTAGGTCTCTCAACTCCGTTCGCCGTCTTGCGATCCTCAGCGACCAAGCGAGTCTTTGCGCGTTTCGATCGATCGTATTGGCGCCTCGACGGTACGCGATTCGAGCCGCCAGAACTCTGCCAAGTTCATGAGCCCGACCTTTTCGCAGAGCTCCGCCAAGTCTAGCCGGGCGCACAGGCTCGTCGCTGTGCTCGAGGTCGTCTGAAAGTCTGGGACCAAGCCGTTCGGCGTCGAGCAGTTCTCGAAGAGTCTGGACCCTCTTGGCCGCCGCGGCAGCCTTTTTCGAGTCGCCAAGGGCTTTCCAAGCCCTACTCAATCGATACCATGTGCGCCAGTCGTGCGGCCAAGTCTCGAGCGCCTTGCCCAACGATTCGACCGCCTTTCCCGGCTCGTGCTCGTAATCAAGCTGCCATCTGCCTTGCTGCCGATGGAAAAGACCGTCTCTTTGGTCAAGCGGCCAAGCGTCCAACACCTCACGCCCGCGCTGGGCTTCGCCCGCTCCGGCGAACTCGACGACCAGGGCTTCTCGTGCATGGATGTTCTTGGGGTCCCGCGTCAGTATGTTCGAGAGTTCGGCAATCCGCTCGTCCCGCGGGCGATCGCCGGCCATCGGCGCCGACGCCATGATGGCCAAGAGCGCGACCTTGGCGTTTACGTCGTCTGGTTCGTGTTTCAGCCAAGCTGAAAGCCGTTCTCTCGCGAGATCCTCTGGGTAAGGTTCGAGGGCCACGATCGTGACTGCGCGGAGCACCTTGGGCTTCTCCTGGGGGTCGACCGCGGCGAGAGCCGCCTCGCCAACGACCAAAGCCTCGCGCGTTCGATCAAGCAGCCTCGAGATCTCGAGTTTCACAAGCCAAGCCGTCGCTTCGGAAGGCGATTGCTCGAGCGCCCGATCGACGGCGAGCCCAGCGCTCTTGGCTCGATCCGACGCGAGCCAAGCCTTCGCTTCCTCGGCGAGGCGCCGCGGGTCTGCGCGGTGGGAACGGTTGTAAGCTTGCAGAAGCTCAGCAGCCCGAAGCCAGTTTCCGTCGGCAAGTTCGCGCTCGGCCTCTTTCCTGGGATCCTTGCTCGAGCTTCCCGGCGGCCCCCAGGCCAACCAAGCCGCCAAAGCCAGCACGCAACAGCCAACGCCTGCCAACACAAAGCGATTCCCAACCCCTTTAGCACGCTTCGACGCCGAAGCCCGGTCCGCCTCGCCTGCCGAGGCTCGGACCCTGGGAACAACGCGGGACGGTCGATTGCGGCTCATGCGTGGAGGTTTTGAAAGATTAAAACTAAGATCGTATGTTCACTTTCAGAGGAATCGCGCCAATCAAAAACCCCGAAACCAGGCCGACCACGTGCGCAACGTTCGCCACGGGCCCCATGATCCCCGTGAAACAAAGCACCAGCCAAGCGATTCCCATCGCGAAGGTTTGGGAGCTCAGTTGCAACCTGTGATCGTGGTAAAGCGTTTTTTGCGCAAGCACATACCCAAATAAGGCATAGCCGACGCCCGACATGCCGCCAAAGCCCGGACCGCTCCAATAGTATTGAGCAATGTTGGAAGCCGCCGCCGTCGCCAGCACAAGCGCGGCGTAGAGCAAGGGCCCCCGCGTCGCCTCCACCATTCTTCCGAACACCAGCAGCCAAAGCATGTTAAAGACAAGATGAATCACGTCGAAGTGGATCAAAATCGGCGTGAAGAGCCGCCACGCCTCTCCCTGCCGGACTTGTTCCAGCTTCGGATGAACAACGCCTCGGCCGGTGTGCGGCGCTTCCTCGTGGGAAGAGATCAAGAGTGTTTGATACAGCCGGCTCTTGTCGTTCTCTCCAAAGTCGGTGGCGACGGCGACCGTCACGCTCGCCGCCAAGAGGATGATCGTGATCGGACAGCGTTTTGCCGATAGCGCGGGAGGGCTCCAGGTCTCCGCCATTTCGACGAAGTTTTTCTGGAAGGTTTTGTCCTTGATCTTCTCTTCCTTGCGCAACTGCTTGGCCTCGAGCCCGGCCTTGCCGTACCGCTCGTCGTTCGGGTTGGCCAGGTAAAGCTCGAACTCCTTCTTGGCTTCGGCGAGCCGATCTTCGTTGATCGCCCAAACGCCCCAACCGTCCTTCCCCTTGCGCAGCGAAGACGCGATTTCAAGCGTGAGCAAGTGGTCGGCGAACACCCTCGCCGCGTCCTCGTTTTGCAGACTGCCGATCACTCGCATGCAGGGACTCCTCGACATCTACCTCGAGAGGCGCCGTTAAGCTTTGGGCTGCGGACGCGCGGGGTGATTGTTCTTTGGGTCGTCTTCGCTAAGTTCGGGATGGTCCAGCCGGAACAGGTTGAGCACCGCCTGGCTCAAGAGCTCCGCCTCTTCCTCCGCCTCGGCCGCCGACTTGAGCGCCGTCCGCGGATGGTGCAAAAACTGGTTCTGGAGGCGGACGGCGAAGTGCGCGATTGCCTGACGCTGATCTTCGTTGAGCTCGGGTCGGCTTGCAAACACCTTCTCGAGCTCTCGCATCCGAATCTCGTCTGCGTAGCGTCCCAGCTTGCCAAGGACCACCCCCATCGTACGCCGACGTCTCAACGCGGATAGGCATTTGGAAACCTCGTGCTCGATGATTCGCTCGGCAGGGTCGATTCCCTTGGCTCTCCGCTTGACGTTCGCCAGAGCCTGTTCCTTCAGGTCGTCGACGTTGTACAAGAGCACCTGCTCCAGATCGCCGATTCTCGAATCGAAATCCCGAGGAACGGCGATGTCGAGTATCAGCGAAAGCCGGTTGCGACGCGCCCTTTGCACCCGCTGATATTGCTCCAGAGTGACGATTGGCTGAGGCGACGCCGTGGTGCTGATCACCAGGTCGGCTTCGATGAGAAGCCCGAACAACCGATCCAGGGACGCAGCCTCTCCTCGATAAAGCAAAGCCAAAGCCTCCGCCTTTGGAAGGTCGCGGTTGGCGACCAACACCTTCCCAGGCGATAGCTCCGAGATGTGCCGAAGAGTTAGCTCGCCAATCTTGCCCGCACCCACGATCAAAACTGTTTTGTCGCCAAAGCCGTCGAAAACGTCCCGAGCCAAGTCGACCGCCACGCTTGCAACCGAGAGCCTGCCCTGGTCGATTCCCGTCGTCTCTCGCACTTTCTTGCCGACGTGGATCGCCTGGTTGAAAAGCGAGTGCAAGATCGGCCCTAGCGCTTTGAGCCGCTCCGCCTCGCGATAGGCGCCTTTCACCTGACCCAGAATTTGGCCTTCGCCAAGCACCACGCTCTCCAAACTTGCTGAAACGCGGAACAGATGCCGGACCACCTCTTCGTCGTATCGATGAGCCAGGTGCGGGTCGAGCCGGTCGGCGGGATAGGAATGGAACCTCGCCAAGAAAGCCGCCAGAGCGCCTGCGGGCGGCAGCAGCTCGGCGGCGTCCGAAGCCGCGTAAACCTCTACCCGGTTGCAGGTTGAAAGGATCGTGAACTCGGCGCTCTCGAATTCGCGCCGCAACTCGGAAAGGCCCTCTGCAAGCCTTGGGCCCTCGAACGCCAACGCCTCTCGGACCGACGTGGGAGCGGAATGGTGGTCCACCCCGAGGGAGAAGAGCTTCACCGTGAGAGTCCCCCCCCGGGTGTCGCACGGCCGTCGCGCCCATATGAAGACCGAATCGATTTCGATCCCCCGTGCGCCGAGGGCAAGAGCAGAGAGACCGACCAGGTGAACACCAGGAAAGCAAAAGCGACGGCGGTCCAGAGGACGACCCGCCTGCCCCGCAAAGACGGCTTATAACGCACGTGAGATAGCAGAGCGAAGACCAGCCACATCGCCAACGCGCTAACGATCTTGGGATCGGTCCACTCCAGCGGCCTGCCTCTCTGCGCGCTCGGCAACGTTGAGGGCCACGCCGATCAAAAGCCCGAACGTCAAAAGCGGAAACGCCGCCGTGATCGCCCAGCGGTTCCAACGCTCTGCCTGCTCCAAACTTGGCAGCGGCAGCCGCGTTCGCGACCAGTGCTTGTGCTTGAGCTTGTAGGAGTGCAGTAGATACATCAGCCCAGCCGCGAGCGCCACACACGAAAACACTGCCCCTAGCAACAGAAAAACCCCATGGATCGCACCCCAAAACCAGACTCTATCGTCCCAACTCGACCACTCCCAGCCAGTCTTGGGCTTGCTGACGCCCGCAAAGACGATAATCCCCAGTACCAGCGGAAGTACGAAAAGTCCCACGGCGCTCGGCTTGCCGGCGTGCACCGTCAAGTAAAGATCGATCGCAGCCAAGATCCAAGCCAGCACCAGAAGCGATTCGAACAGAGTTCCGACGGGCAGATGGCGCGTCTGCCAGGCCAGGTTGCCAAGGTAGAGACCCTGGACGACCCAGCCGAGCGCCGTCAGACCGATCGCCATATACCAGGCCACTCGCGTCCGAACCACCAGGGCGCAAGGTCGCTTGCAAGTGCAAGGCCATAAGTTCCGGCAAAACACAGGATGCTCAGACGTTCCATACTGGCTCTATTGAATCCAACGCTCTATGCCAAGGCCCACGCTGGGCCGACCTAGCGGCAATCCGACGAGACTCGCCTCTCATCCCTAAGCCAACCCACTAAACTCTCCATTATTCTAGCGAATCGACCCGCAAGAGGTAGGTGGCAAGGCGATTCGCGGGCGCCCACGGCCTTCGGAGCATCTCGAAAACCTTGTTCCACGCGGCGGGTAGACTTTCTCGACCGAATCCATTAATGTTGCTGCCATATTACTTACGCGGATCAGAGCGAGTTCGATTCCCCAGCGCATCGTCCTGTGCGTTTTCCACCCAAGAGAGCTCTGGGGATGGCCCCCAACTCACCCAAGCCGCTGATTCCCTCGATCGACAAACGAGCGAGCGCCGCACCGCTTTTGTGGCCCGAACTCTTGCTCTGCGCACTCGTCTTGATCGTATTCTTCCCCGTGGTGGGCAACGGGTGGGTCGATCGCGGAGACCGTGTCTTCTTCCTCCGCAACCCGCATTTTCTTGGTTTTGGCGCCCCGGAAAAGGCTTGGGAGTGGAACACGATGCGCGGCGGCGTCTATCGGCCGCTCGGTTGGATCTTCGCCAGCGGCGAGTACGCGATCGTAGGGCTCGATCCACATGGCTTCCACGCCGTTAGCTTGTTGCTTTATATAGTTAACACACTGGTTTTGTATAGGCTTGCTCTTGCTTTATTGAGTCGATTCGATAGCGAATACCGACGCCTAGCAGAGTCCAGATCGTGGTTGGTCGCGGGTCCGACCGCGGTCGCGGTTGCGATCTTTGCCGTTCATCCATTGCGAGTCGAATGCGTCGCCTGGGCAACGAATCAATCTCTGCTTTGTTGTGCATTTTTTTGTTTGCTTGCGACGCTGTGGTATTTGAGAGCTCAGGAGCCCCAAGTGCCCCGGAGCATCGAGTGGCTTGCTGTATCATTTGTGGCTTACATCGCTGCCGTATTGTTCGACTCGGCGGCCGTTCCTTTGCCTCTGGTCTTCTTGATCCTGGACGTGGATCCGCTCGGCCGATTGGGCGGAGCACGGGGCTGGTTCAACCGCCGCGGTCTAAGGGCCTGGCTCGAGAAGGCGCCTTTTTTCCTGGTGGGCTTTCTCGCTTCCGCGATGGCTGCGTCCGCCAGCGTCCAGGCCGAGGAATTCGACCGAAGTCCAGAATTGGGTTTCATGGGCCGGCTTTGCCTTGCCGCGTATCGGGCGTGGTTTTACGTCGGCAAGTCGCTGCTTCCGCGAGGACTGAGTTTTTATTACCCCAAGCCCGAACCCTTTCGATGGGAAGACCCGAAAATTCTGGCGTGTCTTTTCGGTTTGGTCGGCGTCAGTTTTGCCCTTGGGGTTCAACGAGAGCGACACCGGGGTCTGACCGCTGCATGGTTTGTGTTCTTGGCGATGTTAACCGCTGGTCTGTGGGGAAACGCCGCTGGCGATGGGATGGCGATGGATCGGCATTCGTACATTCCTTCTTTTGGATTCGCTGTATTCTTGGCTGGAGCGTCTATACCACTCTGGCGTTATTGCCTTGGAAAGAACGGCTTGGCCCGTGCCATGGCGACGGCGCTGGCCGTCGTTTCGATTTTTGGGCTCGGCTTTCGCTCGAGGTCGCTCATCCCTGCCTGGAACAACCCGAGAACCTTATGGACGAGCGCTTATTTCTCTTCGGGGGCGTCGGATCCCCGGGTTCGGTTGGGGCTTGTTAGGGCGCTTGTTGAAGGCGGCGACGTCGACGGCGCCCTGTTTGTGCTCGAGCCGGTCGTCGAAAAGTCGCACGAATCCGTTTACTATCGATTGATACGCGACGGCTTGCAGGCTCTTTCGCGCGATGATTCTGCAGCGGCGATCCGGTGTTTCGAGCGTGCGATCGACGCGCGGCCGGATCAAATCGAAGCGCGGATACTCACGAGCAGAACCCTTGTGTCCTCGGGCCGTTTCGACGAAGCCGTCGTCGCCTACAACGACTGGATTCGTGCCGACCCTTACGATCCTTCCGCCGTAGTCGGTTTGGGCCGGTCGCTGCTCTTCGCCGGTCGACCAATCGAGGCAGGCGAGCAACTCGCCCAGGCGGCGTCGCAGGCGCCCTATCTGGCCGAGGCGTGGGTTGGGCTGGCTCAGGCTCGAGCGGCATTGGGACGCGTCGTGCATGCGACCGAGCTCTTCAAACGAGCCGTCGCTCTCGAACCCGGCAATGCCAACGTCCACGCGGATTTCGGAGACTTTCTGATGTCGATCCAGGAAATCCCAACGGCGCGTGCACAATACGACGCAGCACTGCGGATCGACCCCAACAACGCCGCCGCCAAGCTCGGAAAGCAAAAGTCCTTGGCGACGCCCTCCACGCAAAAGCCTGCCGGAAGAGCAGATCATCCGCCTGGGCGGACAGGCGAAGGGATCTAAGCGAAAGTCCGCTCGCGAGAGTAGGCAGTTGAAAAAAAGCATCACGTCTCGCGGGGCCTGCAGAATCAAGTCTACGATACTTCTTGATTAGCGGCGGTTCGAGCGTGGATGCAGATCGATCAGATCCTCGGATAGAGCCCAGCGCTGGGCTTGGCGACTCACGGCCGATGTCGCTTCAAAATCGTCTCCAAGGGCGGCAGAGCTGCCATGAGTAGTCGTCCCGTTTCTCAACATCCGGGTCAGATGAAAGGCTCGGGAAAAAAGCCCGCGAGTCCGAGTTCCACCACGCCTTCGCACCATCCGAGCCGACGCAGCGTGAGGCTCCAGCTCGTCCTCTTTTGCCTACTTACGGCCGTTGTGTCGGCGCTACCGTTTGTTGGCGCGGCTGGAAACCAATTCGTCTTGCTCGATGATCAGGTCAATTTCACCTCGAACACCGAGTTTCAGGGCCTCTCGTGGAAGAATCTCGAGTGGGCTTTCACGACCACTCTGCTCGCGGTCTATCAACCCCTTAGCTGGATCTTGCTCGAGGCTGAGTATGTCTTGTTCGGCTTGAAACCTGGCGGGTTTCACGTCGCGAGCATACTCCTGCACACCCTCTGTTCGGTTGCCACGTTCTTATGCGTCTGGCTTCTCGTCGCGAGGGTCTTTCCTCGGATCGCCAAGGATCGACCGCTTGCTATAGAGCTGGCATGTTTTTGTGTTGTGTCGTTGTACGCCGTGCATCCGCTACGCGTCGAAACGGTCGATTGGGCCTCGGCGCAGCCCTATTTGCCCTGCGCTTTGTTTTTTGTGCTATCGATCGCGGCGTACCTGCTGGCGCATCCGGAAGGACGAACGATCCATCGTGGTTGGCTGGGCTGGTCGGTTGCGTTCTGCGTCTTGGCTTTGCTTTCCAAGGCACCTGCTCTGGCATTGCCCGCGGCGCTCGTGTGCATCGACGTTTACGTTCTTCGCCGCCTGGGAGGAGATCGAGGCTGGACAGGGCACGAAGCTCTTGGGGTCTGGTTCGAAAAGGTTCCGTTCATCACTGCTGCGGTCGTCTTTGGCGTGGTCGCGACCACCATCCAAAACCGGCCCAACTTCGAAGAGCGAGAAGTCTCGACCGTGGTTCGAGCGGTCAAATTACTGATCGCCCCGGGCTATTACATTCTCAAAACCCTGCTTCCTACAAAGCTTTCCCCGGTTCACGTCCATCCGAGCATCGAAGAGTTGCTTACGATTGCCTATCTATTGCCTGCGGCTCTGACCTTGCTGGGCTGTATCACGGCCTACCTCCTCCGAAGACTGCGCACCTTACGTCACGGGAGCGTGGATTGCCTATGTACTCCTATTGCTGCCGGCGACCAATCTTGTGCGCAAGACTCACTTACTCGTGGGAGATCGGTATTCGTACATACCGATGCTTGCGTTCGTAGCCCTTGGCTCCGCCGCTTTGACCGTGTTCCTGGCTTCTGGACCTTCTTCGAAAAAGAGAATGCTCTTCTCGGTCATTCTTTGTGCTTGCATCGGCACGCCTTTGGTTTATCTGACCATCGAACAGACCAAGACGTGGAGAGACACCGAGGCGCTTTGGACTCAGGCTCTTCTTCTCGACTGCCGCAGGTCGAAGGCCATCATGCACCACAATCTCGCCGCGCTGTATACCGATCGCGGCGAGATCGAGCGAGCCATGCCCCATCACCAGTCCGCAGTCCAGATCGACCCAAGCTACGCCCAAGGCTGGGAGGGTATTGCGCAGGCTCATCAGCACAATGGAGACCTCCCAAGCGCCGAGTTGGAATATCAAAGGGCCCTTGAGGCCGATCCCAAGAACCCGAGATATCGATTGGAATTCGCCAGGTTTCTCAGATCCCAAGCCCGACTCGTCGAAGCCTCGAAACTGCTGAAAGAGGCGTCCGAACTCGATCCCACGAATTCCGAGGTCTCGCGCGAGCGGAGGGAAGTGGAGAGCGAACTGCGTATCTTCACGGCAAATCCCGACAGCCTCGAACCCAAGGAGCGAGCCCGAGCCCTCCTTGCCCGCGGAGTTCAGTTTGAACGCCAAAACCAAGTTGAAGAGGCTGCCAAAGCTTACAGGGAGGCAACCGAACTCGATCCCGCCGACTTCAACGGTTGGAATAACCTAGGCTTGGCTCTCATCAAACAGAAACGCACTGCCCAGGCGGAAAGATGCTTCGCCAAGGCCGTCGAGCTTCTTCCGAATTACTCGGTCGCACACCTAAACTGGGGCAATTCACTGATCGAGCTCGGCCGCGACCGCGAAGGTGCTGCCCAGCTTCAAGAAGCCCTACGCCTGGACCCCAACAACGTCCAGGCCCGCAAAGGACTTGATTACGTGGCAAAGCTGCACGTAGGTCGAGCAAAGGATTGATGGGACCTCTTGCTTCGAGAGTTCGATCATCCTCTCGGTAAGAGCATGCGGATCGTTGTTGACGTTGACGCTCGCCCGCTTGGTTGTTCTGCTCTAGCCTGCCGAATTGGTTGAGTCTGGGGTCAAGTGAACGTGCTGGCGTGAGGCTCTTGATCGGGAGGATCCGATTGTGCCGGATCGTTTGTCATGGAAGGGCGTCTTATCGATCGCGGCGTTAGGCTTTCTGACCACAGGAACCTTCCTCGGTTCCTCGGGCAAGTTGAGCTATCACGAAGCGTTCGTTGCCCAGGCTGGTCGGGAGATCCTCGCTAGCGGCGATTGGCTCGTGCCGACGATTTCCGGAAGACCCTGGCTTGAGAAGCCCCCTGCGCCATTCTGGGTCGTGGCTGGGCTCGGGAAAATCGCTGGCAGAGTCGACGAAACGATTGCCAGAATCCCATTCGCTTGTGCAGGCCTAGCACTGGCTATTGTCCTGGCGGCGTGGTCGGCTCGCAGGTTTGGATTGCAAGTCGGGCTCTTCTGCGGGCTCGTGCAAGCGACAACCTACTGGAGCGTCGTTCGGGGCAGGCTTGCCGAAGCCGACGTCGTGCTCGCTCTGCTGGTCACGTGCTCCGTCGTTGCGTTCGACCTCTGTCGCGAATTCGCAACCAACAGAAACAAGGCTCGACTCTTCCGCTGGCGCACCCTGCTCTTCACACTCCTTGGACTCACTTGCCTGGTCAAGGGGGTTGGTTTTGGCGCTGCCCTCGTTGCCGCCGGGATGCTTTGCTCATTGGCTTGGGACCGGGACCTCCCAGCCTTCAAGACCATCCTTCTGGACCCATCTTCTCTGTGTATCGCTGCGGCGATCGCACTCGCCTGGCCGATTTTGGTTCTGAAACGTTATCCCTCGGCGTTTGGGCTTTGGTTTCATCATATTGGCGATCGATTGTCTCCAAATCCAAGCGATTTCGCAGGCGAGCGTTGGTTTCAGTACCTAGCGGCCTATCTCTGGCAAACGCTGCCCTGGACGTTCTTGGCGCTTGCCGGCGCCTGGCGATCGTGGAAGCTTGCAAGCGCGCCGGAAGAGTCGAGCTCGAGGTCGACCGAGCGGTTGCTCTTGGCGTGGGCATTGGTCCCGGCGGTCCTGGTGTCCCTTTCCCCTGCCAGAAATGCCCACTACCTGATTTACTCTTATCCTCCCTGGTCGGTTTGGGCAGGTCGATCGATTGATCGCTGGCGCCTGCGAAGCGCAAAGCCCTTTCGCGTGCGGGCTTGCTATGTCACTTTTGCCGCGATCGGCGCTGCCTACGCCCTGACGTTCGGGATCGTAGCGCCCAAATATGATAAGCGTGGGCTCGAATGGTCTTTTTACGAGCAAGTTGGCAAGAGCATCGATCCCTCGGCGCCGCTGGTCATCATCCACGACGACTGGGACCGGAATCCTTACCACACGCCTTTCGGGCCCTTTCCCCACGACCTTGGCGTTCGTTTGTTTTACCTCAATCGTCGCCAAGTCGAGCTTTGCTTTGGCGCCGGAGAGCTGGCGAAGAAGACTGTTGCTGCGGGATATCGAGTCTTCTACGTGATCGCGCGGGAGCGCGACCTTTGCGATCTGGAGCGAATTGGCACGACCGAGCTAATACGCGAGGGTCCGCAGGTTCGCTGGGACCGGGTCTTCTGTTTGTACAGGGTCGATAGGTCCGACCGAACGCGACATCAAACCAAATCGTCGACGCCCTCGGCTTTTCCGACCAGGCTGGCTTTGGGCATGAGATCCGCGGCGGGCGGTCGCTTGCCCAATCCAAGCGAGAAGACAATGACGGCCGAGATGGCCATCGAGCAACTTAGAAAAATAATTGCATACAGAAATGATTTGGTTGATTCATGAACCTGTCCGACCACGTAAGGTCCAAAAAATCCGCCAAGATTGCCAAAAGAGTTGATAAATCCGATGCTTCCCGCCGCCGCGGCCTCGGTCAAGAAAAGGCTTGGAAGCGCCCAGAACGCCGGCAAGTAGGCCTTGGTTCCGGCGACGACGAAAGTGAACATGAAGATGCAAGCCCAGAGTTTGTCGCGCAACAAGAGCGTGCATAAGAGCGTCACGCCTCCCATCAGGATCGGGATCGCCGCGTGAAGCCTTCGCTCCTTGGTCCGGTCCGAATTCCAGCCGACGAAAAGCTGGCCCAAGAGCGAACCGACCGGCGGAATCATGGTAAACCAGGTCAGCGTGTCGAGGTTCAGACTGAACCATTCCTTGATGATGCTGGGCATGAAGAACTCGACTCCGTAGTTGCCCATGACCACGAAGAAATAGGCCGCGGCAAGCATAAGAACCTTGGGATGTTTAAGAGCTTCGAAGACAGTCATATGACCGCTCTTGCCCTTGCGAGCCTGTTTTTCGCGTTCGAGTTCGGCCTCGAGGGCCTCTCGCTCGTCCGGCTCGAGCCATCGCGCGTGCCGCGGCCTGTCGGTGAGATAGAAAAAAACAAGAAAGCCGAGCACGACGGCTGGAATTCCCCAGAAGATATAAAGGCATTGCCAACCCACGAGCCCAAATACTTTGGGCCTGACCAGAGTGATCGCATATCCTAAAAACTCGATCGAATCGGGCCTGCCGATGGGAAGGATGAACTTGGCGACGAAAGGGCTCAAGATCTGCGCGATGGGAGTTGCGATCAAGAACCACGCCAGCGCCTTGGTCCGCTCGCTCGAAGGGAACCAGTGCGTGAGATAAACGATTACCCCTGGGAAAAAGCCCGCCTCGGCCAATCCCAAGAGAAAACGCGCTGTGTAGAACTGGGTGGGCGTCCTCACGAAAGCGGTCAAGGCCGCCACGATTCCCCATGTGATCATGATCCTGGAAATCCATTTTCGGGCGCTCCACCTCTCGACCAAGAGCGTCCCGGGAATCTCCAACAGAAAATAGCCGATGAAGAAAATCCCAGCGCCGGCGCCGATCACGGCGTCGTTGAACGCTGGGTAGTCCTTGAACATCTCGAGCTTGGCGAACGAAACGTTGCCGCGATCGATGTAAGCGATCATGTACGACAATAACAACAGGGGAATCAAGCGCGCGTAGGCTTTACGCCTGGCCCGTTCAAGGGGACTTTGCGGTGTCGGAGGCTCGGAACCTGGCATCGTGAACGCTCGCGGGGCACAATGGATTGGCAGGCGTGGAAGGCTCTATGCGGAAGTCTCGGTATGCCGTCGACCCACGGCAGGAGCGGTTGGGAATTCCCAAACCCCTCCTCCGAACGTATCGAACCTAACGCGCCTTGCCGTCAATCGCAAACGGATGCCGCTGGCCGTCCGGATAAATCCGCCAACAGACCGTGGCGGACGAGGTCGACTCCATAAGATCCTCCATGAGCACGAAACCTATGAAAGTCAGAAAACATACGCGAATGCTTCTGCTGTGCCTGCTTTTGGTCTGCCCTGTTTCTTCATCGGGCTTTGTGCAAGCGATAGGGGTTCCCCGCGAGCCTGAAGACTCGACCGCCGAGATTCAGGCGCTCTTGGACCGCCAGAGCGCCGACTGGAATAAAGGGAATCTGGACGGCTTTCTCGAAGGTTATTGGGATTCCCCCAAAGTCGTCTTCCAATCCGCTGCCAATAAAATGGTAGGCTTTGAGCAGGTGAAAAAGCGCTATTACGCGCGTTACAAAGACGGCGGAAAGGCGATGGGAAAAGTGACGTTCGCCGAAGTCGAAGTGGAGCTTCTTGGTCCGTCGTCGGCTTTTGCCAGAGGCAGGTGGATGCTCGAAATGCCCGACGGAAAACGTCCCAACGGGCTCTTCACACTCATTTTCAAGAAATTCCCAGAAGGCTGGCGGATCGTGCACGATCACACTTCGGCCGAGGGCTAGGAGGCTCGAATCGCGCGGACTGGAGCGCTCGCGGCGGAATCCTCGATTGGGACAATCGTATGAATATTCGCTTCAGCCGACGTTGTTTTCTGGGAGGCGCGCCCGCGGCCTGCGTTTCGTTCCTTTACGGCGCCTCCCCCGTTTCGGCCAAGTTTGACGATCTGCCCAAGAGCGGAGCTCTTTCCAAGGCTTTTGCACCTCTGGACGAAATCGTTTTGGAGCTGATGAACACGTATCAGATTCCAGGGCTCTCGTTGGCGGCGGCCAAGGACGGAACGTTCGCGGTCGTACGTGGTTACGGCTGGTCAGACGTCGAGAATCGCAAGCCCGTGGTTCCCAGGACGCTGTTCGGCCTGGCTAGCGTTTCCAAGAGCATTACCGCCGTTGCGGTTCTGAAGCTCGTCGAGACGGGAAAATTGAGCCTCGACGATCGGGCTTTCAAGATTCTCGAGCACGTCAAGCCTTTTCCCGGCGATGCACCCGACCCCAGACTTGGCGAGATTACGATCCGGCACCTGTTGCTGCACGAAGGCGGCTGGAATCGTTTCAAATCAGGAGAACCGCGCATCCGAGCTCCCAAGATCGCCATGCGCCGCGGCCTTCCCGAGCCTGTGACTACCGAAGACCTGATCCGCGTCATGATGGGTAGGCCTCTCGATTTCGCCCCTGGGTCCGCCGCCGTCTATTCGAACCTGGGCTATGCGATCGCGGGGTTGATCGTCGAGAAGACCACGGGCAAGGGCTACGAACAGTCGGTTCAAGATCTCGTGTTCGAACCGATGGGTTTGCTTCAAGCGAACTTTCGATTGAACGCACATTTTGGCGAGCCTCGGCCAAAACGCATGGCCCGTCGCTACGACGCAGACGGCAGGCTTGTCGAGCGCGACGGCCATTGGGAGTATGCGATGTTCTCCGGAGGATGGCTTGGAAGTCCCTTGGGATTGGTCAAATTCCTACGAGCCCTCGAGCCCTCGCCCGATCGACCAGGCTTCCTCTCCGCCAACCTGACGAGCGAGATGCTTGCGGCGCCTGCTTCGCATCTCGGGCAGCGTCCCGATGGAAGTCATTTTGGCCTCGGTTGGGATTCTGTAAATGCAACCAAGCGCGGTGTAGGCTATGGAAAGGGGGGGGCGCTCGAGGGCGTATTCGCTTATATCGAGCATACACCCGAAGGCGTCGATTGGGCCGTGCTCTTCAACGGCGCCAGACGGCCTGAACGGCAACCGCCCGCCATACTCGCGGCGAGGAAGAAGATCCGCGAGTTCCTTCTTGCCACCCAACCTTGGCCCGACCAGGGCATAGACGCTCAGTAGTCGTTTCGTTTCACATCCTTCCCAAGAGCGATCTCGGTAGATCGTAAAACGGGAAGATCTCGGCGATTCCAGCGAAGAAAAAAATCGAGGTCGCCAGGTTGAACGCCAGAGTGGCCCCAACCCACAGAAAGAGCGCCCGCTTCGGCCTGAGCCTCGCCGTGGCCGCGACCGCGAACCCCTGGATCCCGAAGAAGATGATCTGATATCCCTGAAATCGGCTGATCGACGCCGCAATGAGATACTCGTGCACCAGTCCGGAAAAGAAAAATGACGCCAGGATCGCGAACCTCGGAAACCGCGTTCCTCCACAACTTTTGAAGATATCTTCATATAGAAATTGCTCTGCGGGTCGGTTCCACTTTCTCCAGAACTCCGCTGGCGTGGCGGCCGCCCAGGGGCGATCCATCATCTCGACGACGGGAAACCCTAAAAGCCGGTAGAGCGCTCCGCCAGCGGCGGACAGCGGCATCAAAATCGCGACGAGCCCAAGAACCTTCGCGAAGTGCTGGAACGCGGGATGCCAGTAAAGCCAAGGACGGCTGTAAATATAAGCAAACAACAAAACGCCAAGCCCCGCCAGGAAGGACTGCCCCAAGAGTTTGAGGACGTCTCGCTTGAACCCGAACTTTGGGGTTTGCCCCCTTTGCCGCCAGACTAGAAGGTAGATGTTGGTCATGTGTCCCGCAAATTCCGGGAAAGTGGTCCTTGCCGCTCCGGGGGCGTCGATTGCAAGATCGACCAGCTTCACGAAGACGATGACGGCGAAGAGCGCCGCGACAAATCTTGGAACGACGCGGTCGATTTCGATTGCCAGCGGCGCAGCCAATACGACCAGGACGGCCGCCGTGAACACGGCCGCGCGGACCCATGCCGACCGTTTGCGGACGGCGTGGAAGCTCAAGGCTGCTCCAGCGATGGCCAAGAGTGCGATGTAAAAGCGATTCGCGGGCCTAACCTCCACCCCGAGGGCGAACATTGACGAGACGCTATTTTGGTCCGCTTTCCGCGCCGCCGAAAGCACCCTCTGCTCGCGGCCTGGACGACTCCGCTTGCCGGAACCTCCCGCCTTCTTAGATAATCTTGGATCGTGAAAGTGGTAAAACCCTCGGAAGCAGCCAATTCGCCAAATTCATACTAAACTCTGTTGAATTGCGTTGGACGCTCCTTCGCGCTTGAATTCGGAGACCAGATCGTGAAACTTGCAGTTATTGGAACGGGATATGTTGGACTTGTTACCGGTACTTGCTTCGCGGAAAGCGGCAACGACGTCGTTTGCGTCGACAAGGTGGAAGCGAAGATCGAGATGTTGAACGAGGGCCGGATTCCGATTTACGAACCGGGCCTCGCCGAGCTTGTCCATCGGAACCATCGCGACGGCAGGCTCAGGTTCACGACTGACCTGAAAGAAGGAATTGCCGAGGCGGAAATCGTCTTCATCGCGGTCGGCACTCCGCAAGGGGACGACGGCGGAGCGGACCTGAGGGGCATCTGGGCGGTGGGCGCCGAGATCGCCCAGTATATGCATAATCATAAGATCATAGTCACGAAGTCGACGGTTCCGGTCGGCACCAACGCCGAGTTGGCCAGGAGGATCTCCGCGGCCACCGACCAATCGTTCGACGTCGCCAGCAATCCCGAGTTTTTGAAGGAGGGCGCCGCGATCGAGGATTTCGCCAAGCCCGACCGCGTAATTGTTGGAGTCCGAAGGGCCGAGGCGGCCGAGCGGCTTCGCACGCTCTACGCACCGTTCTTGCGCACCGAGCGCCCATTTCTGGTGATGAGCCTGGAAAGTTCGGAGATGACCAAATACGTGGCCAACTGCCTGCTCGCCACGAAGATCAGTTTCATCAACGAAATGGCCAACCTCTGCGAGCAGTTCGGCGCCGACGTCAACGACGTCCGCCGAGGCATCGGCCACGACCAACGCATCGGCTTCAGCTTCCTTTTCCCAGGCGTCGGCTACGGCGGCTCCTGTTTTCCCAAAGACATCAGGGCCATGATTCACATGGCCAAATCCAAGGGTAAAACCTCGTTCATGATGCAAGCCGTCGATCGCGTCAACGAGGCTCAGAAGTCGGTCCTGCCGACCAAGATCCTCGACCACTTTGGAGCCGACCCCTCGGGCAAAACGGTGGCCGTTTGGGGCCTTGCCTTCAAGCCCAGAACCGACGACGTCCGCGAGGCGCCTTCTCTGGTGCTCATCGACGCCATGCTTTCGGCGGGAATCAACGTCCGCGTCCACGACCCGGAGGCCAACGACAACGTCCGCCAGCTTTATCGAGACAAGCTCATCTTTTGCGACAGGCCCTACGGAGCTCTCGAAGGCGCCGACGCACTGGCGATCGTCACGGAATGGAACGAATTCCGAAATCCTGATTTCGAAGTGATGAGCAGACTTTTGCGTAGTCCGGTCATCTTCGACGGTCGAAACCTCTACGATCCAGCCCGGATGGCCGCCTTGGGCTTCGTTTATCACGGCATCGGCCGAGCCGTGGCGTCGCCCGATGCGAGAGAATTCGACCAAGAGGCGGCCTTGGCGGGCAGTGAAATCTAAAGGCTCGATCCCCTGGGCGGACGACTCGGTCGAGACCGCCCAGGCTTCATTTGCCACGCACATGGAAACGTCATGTCGAAGGCTACTCGTCCTCGCAAGCACTCAGGGCCCCCAGTCGAACCGTGGGGACGGGCTGTCGAGCACCTCTTGAGCGTCGACAAACGATTGAAGCCCCTCGTCAAGAAACACGGCGCTTGCACGCTCGAGCCTCGTCGGGACCGGTTTGGCACCCTGGTGCGAGCCATTGTCGGGCAGCAAATCTCAGCCAAGGCCGCCGCGAGCATCGATCGCAAACTCAGGGAAATTGGCGGCGAGCCTCACGATCCGCACAGGCTGATCTCGCTTGGAGCAGACGCACTTCGTTCGGTGGGACTCTCTCGAACCAAGGCCCAGTACGTATTGAACTTGGCCTCCGCCGTAACGAGCGGGCAGGTTCCCATCGACAAGTTCGACCAAGAAGACGATGAGACGATCGTTCAGCAGCTCACGAGCGTCAAGGGCATCGGCGTCTGGACCGCCGAGATGTTCCTCATTTTCGCACTGAACAGGCCCGACGTCCTGCCCGTTTTGGACCTCTCGGTACGAATTGGTCTGCAAAGACATTACGGACTCGACGAGCAACCCACGCCGAAGCAGTGCCTTGCCCTCGGAGAACTCTGGAGGCCCTACAGGACCATTGCCATCTGGTACATCTGGGAAGATTACGACGGCGGCTAGACCGAAGCGTTCCGAAAGTCGCTTAATCACTGCGATTGCCCGGAGCGACTCGCTCGAATACCATCAAAAGGCCTTCCTCGAGGTCGAAACTCCAGTGCGAGACGAGGCTTGTCGGTGGCGACTTGGTACAGCGGATACTTGGTTTTAATCACATGAGCACATCAGACTATCTAGCTCTCGACCTCGGCGCCGAGAGCGGGCGGGGCGTTTTGGGAAGGTTCGACGGAGATCGTCTGACTCTCGAGGAGGTCCACAGGTTCCCCAACGTCCCTGTACGCTTGGTGAATACCTTGCATTGGGACCTGCCTCGACTTTTCGACGACGCCAAGACCTCGCTTCGCAAAGCGGCGGCCGCGTCGAAGGCTCTGGACGGAGTGGGCGTCGACGCTTGGGGCGTCGATTTTGGGCTCGTCGCGGCCGGCGACGTACTGCTCTCGAACCCAGTGCACTACCGCGACGGACGTACCGAGGGCCTCCTTGAGGAAGCCTTCAAACGGATCCCCAAAAGCAAGATCTACGAGATCACTGGGCTTCAGTTCCTGCCCATCAATACGGTTTATCAGTTGATGGCGCTGGCTCGCTCGCCGGCGAAGCTGCTGGACGTGGCCGAGAGCTTATTGATGATGCCGGACCTTTTCGGCTGGCTTTTGACCGGCAGGATGGTCGGCGAACGCACCAACGCCTCGACCACCCAGCTCTACGATCCGAACTCAGGTCGATGGTCCGAAGCCCTATGCCAGGCGCTGGGCTTCCCAGGCGGATCTTGCCGGAACTGATCGATCCGGGCTCGGACCTTGGTCCAATCCTTCCTTCGTTGTCCGAAGAGCTTGGAATCGGCGCCTTGCCGGTGATCGTCCCTGCAACCCACGACACCGCCAGCGCAGTGGCCGCCGTTCCCGCCAAGGCGGCCGGCCGCAAGGCAGGACC
Organism: uncultured Planctomycetota bacterium; assembly: GCA_963818975.1. Lineage (GTDB taxonomy): Bacteria > Planctomycetota > Planctomycetia > Isosphaerales > Isosphaeraceae > CAWFUI01. The sequence goes on from CAWFUI010000018.1 coordinate 86,786, forward strand.
AGGACCCGATTGGTGCTACATCAGTTCGGGAACCTGGTCGCTCTTGGGCGTGGAAACCCCTCGCCCTGTGATCAATCAAGAAGCTCTCGAGGGGAATTTTACCAACGAGGCGGGCGTCGACGGCACGACGCGTCTGCTCAAGAACATCATGGGCCTCTGGCTCGTCCAGGAGTGCCGACGCAACTGGGCGCTTTCAAGGTAACGAGCTTTCATATGAAGATTTAATCGCGACGTTCCGCCGCTTCGCGGCCGTTTGTTTCGATCATCGAGCCCGACGACCCTTCGTTCTTGGCGCCTGGAGGCATGCCCGCCAGGATCTCGGCCTATTGCAAGAAGACCTGCCAACCGGCGCCAGCCGACGAAGGAGCCTACGTGCGTTGCGCTCTCGAGGGTCTGGCCCTTAAGTATCGTTGGACCATCGAGCGGCTCGAGCGCATCCTTGGCGTCTCGATCAAGACGATCCACGTGGTGGGCGGGGGCGCGAAGAACGCCCTGCTCTGCCAGTTGACCGCCGACGCATCGGATCGCCTGGTCCTCGCCGGTCCCGTCGAAGCGACCGCGGCCGGCAACGTGTTGATCCAGGCGCGGGCCAGGGGCAAAATCGGCGGTCTGGCCGATTTGCGAGAAGTCGTCTCTCGTTCCTTTTCGCTTCGGCGTTACGAGCCGGCCGATCGAACCGGCTGGGACGACGCGTACTCGAAGTTTGAACGTCTGCCTAAATGATCAAGCTTTATGCGTGTCGATAGCTAGCGTCGAACCGCACTTGGCTTAGCGCTTTGGCACCGTCGCCCCGCATTCCCTGCACGTGGTGGCGGCCATGTGAACGGGGTTTCTGCAATTAGGGCACGTGCGCAGCCCCGCCTCGATTTTCGATGGGCCCGGAGTGCCCAGGACGGTGGTGGTCTCTTCGTCGGCTGCGCTGGGTGACGCGCTGCGTCACGCCTTTGGCCCATCCGTCCAAGACCGCCAATTGTTCGGGGCTTAACTCGACCGTCCCAGGCGGTGCCGGTCCCAGAGCGTTCGCGAGGTCGGCGGTATCGGGAATGGGAACGATCTTGCCGCAGTCCGGGCACTTGCCGTGCGAGGGTCGGTCGCTCGCACTCACCTTCAGCCGCCGGCCGCATGGGCAATGGAACCGGATATAACCATCGCCAGTCGGAGGCGGACTGGGCTTTTCGCGAGCGACCCTCCGAATACGGACCCTCGCCTTGCAGTTCGGGCAGACCACGCGCTCCGATTCCTCGGTGGGAACCGGAAGAGGATGGCCGCATCGACATGTCGCGATGGGATTGTTCACGCCCGCTTTCATCGTTTCAAACGCCCTTCGGACGTCGTCGCCCGCCTAAACGCCGTTGACGGAAGCTCGGATCCTGTCGACCGCGAATCCATCAAAGCTTTTCTAAACGTTCATCAAGAGAAACGTAAAAAAGCCAACTCTTCTGGTTATTATAGCACTTAAGATCTGGTCGAGGAGGCCAACGCCGGCTTCTCGAGCAGGTTGATCGGCACCAAGGTATTGAGGCTTCCCGACCGGAAGCCCTCGAGGTCGAGCGTAACGAACTTGAATCCGAGCTCGTGGAACGCCTTGGAGAGCGCGAAGCTCAGATTTGGCTCGGCGAGCTTGGGCAGTTCTTCGACCGGGACTTCGATCCGCGCCAGGTCTCCTTTGTGATACCGAACCCGAAGGACCCGCAGGCCCTGGCGGCGGAGCCACTGCTCGGCCAAATCGATCATTCGCACCCGCTCGGGAGTTACTTCCTCGCCATAAGCCACCCTGCTGGAAAGGCAAGGCGTGGCGGGCTTGTCCCATGTCGGCAGATCCCAAGCCAGGGCAAGCTTTCTGACCATGGGCTTATGGAACCCGCACTCTTGGAGCGGGTGGCGAACGCCGTGCTCGCCGGCGGCTCGCATCCCCGGCCGATGGTCGCCGGAATCGTCAAGATTCGCCCCGGAAACGATCAGATCGACGTCCAGTTCATGAAGCAACGAAGAAAGTCTGCCGTAGAGTTCGCTTTTGCAAAAGTAGCATCGATCTGTGTTATTGCGAACATAATTGGGATCTGCAAACTCCTCTGTGCGAATTACACGGTGTCGGACGCCGATGCGTTTGGCGAGCGCCGTCGCGTCTTCGAGCTCGCCCTCGGCGAGACTGTCCGATACGGCCGTCACGGCCACGGCTTGGTCTCCCAGAGCCTCATGAGCGGCCTTTGCAACGACGGCGCTATCGACCCCGCCCGAATAGGCCACGGCCACCCGACCGAATCCGCTCAATAGCCCGACGAGCCGATCGCGCGCATCGAGCAGCTCTGGGTCGTTCCAATCGTTCATCTCGTGGACTCCAGGCGGGAGGGCGGTCTTCTGCTCCACCATTTACCGTACATCCAGGATAATCTCCAGCAAGCGTGCTCAACAAGCCCCGCAGACCAAAGGCGCCAGCTAAAGATCTTCGTTGGGCTTCGGCTCGGCGACTCACGACCGACTCCAAACCACTGGACTATTCGAGCAATTCCAACTGACGGTTCACAGCCGCAACGGTGCATTCGATCGCCTGGTCGATCTCTTCCTCGGTCGTTTGGGCTCCGAAGCTGAACCGAATCGACGATTGCAGGCGGTCTGAAGGCAAGCCCATCGCCAGGAGCGTCGGCGAAGGCTTGGTCGCGCCGCTGGCGCATGCGGAACCGAGAGAGGCAGCAACGCCTTGAAGGTCCAAAGCAACCAAAAGCGCATCGCCCTGAACTCCTGGAAAAGCGAGATTGAGCGTCTGCGGCAGCCGTAAGTCGTCATGGCTGGGGCCGTTGCGTACGACGTTTTGTTCGCCAAGCCTGGTCCTGAGGCCTGTCTCGAGCCGGTCCCTCAGGCCAGTCATCCGGGCTATGCGATCATTTGATTCGAATTCCCAGCGTTCCAGAGCCGTAGCACAGCCAACAACCAATGCAACCGGGACGGTGCCAGGCCTCCTTGCCTCCTGCTGGCTTCCACCATGCAGCAGCGGCGTCAGCTTGGCGCCCCGCTTGACCAGTAAAATCCCTACCCCAGCGGGACCATGGAACTTATGAGCACTCGCAGCCAACGTCGTCACACCCAGGTTACGAAAGTCGACAGGAATTCGACCCACCGCCTGCACAGCGTCTGTGTGGAGCGGAACCCCCAGTCGAGCCGCGGCGGAAGCAACCTCTCGCACAGATTGAATCGCCCCTGTCTCGTTGTTCGCAAGCATCAACGTGGCTAGACATGTTTGAAGATCTAGCATCGAGGCCTGACTCACGGGATCGACGACCCCTTCCGCGTCCACCCCTGCCCGTTCGACCCTCCAGCCGCGTTTTTCCAGCTCCACCAATGGTTCGGAAACGGCAGGGTGTTCGATTGTACTCGAGACGATTCGACCTGGAGTTTGCAAGCCTTGGCCCATGGCGAGTCCGAAAATCGCCATATTGTTCGACTCGGTCCCGCCCGAGGTGAAGACGACCTCGTCGACGTTGCAATTCAAGATCCGAGCAATCGTCTCGCGCGACCAGTCAACAGCCAGCCGCATCTCTCGTCCGAGGCTGTGTCTACTCTCGGCGTTGCCCCCGAGGAGCCAATACGGTCGCATTAGCTCGCAGACGGCAGGGTCCAGCGGAGTCGTTGCGTTCTGGTCGAGATCGATGGTCCGTTGTTCTTGCCTCATGAATATCCTGCCTGGAAGACCCAGACGACATGGTATCAGGCTGGCTTGGCGTCCACAGACCTTCTGAAATGGACCCGCCGAGCCAAGGCCAGGCAACACAGAGCCGTTGCGAGTACCAGCGTCGAGGCGATGATCCACATCCTCATTTTGCCGTCGAGAACCAGGCGAAGGAGTCCTGGAAACGGCCTTTCGACCACGGCCACGAGTGGAGTTGACCCCACTCGATGAAAATCGATTGCATAGCCGTTTTCCGATACGTCTTGCGCGAAGTTGATTTTGGCGTTTCTGTAGAACCCCTCGAGCTTGGCGTGCCTTGCAGGCTCCGCCCAGATGGGTGCGTGCAACGGGCTTGCGTATCGTCGATCCAGAACCGCGATCGAGGGCGTACTGCCGCCGTAAGCAGGCCCAGAGCTCCCTGACTCGGTTGGGTCCAAAGGTCCGAAGATCGCCGAGCTCTCCTCCTCTTCCCACATGTCCAGAACGACCAACCTGGGGCCCACCGTGATGTTGGCAGCCAACACTCCCAAGCAAGCGTCTTCGTTCCAGATCCTCGTCGAGACCGAAACCTTGTAGAGCGAGTCTTTGACCGATCGAAAGACCATCGAGACGTGGACGTCGTTCGGAGACGCCGGAGCTCCGCGATCCTGGAACCTCTTGAAATAGTCCCGACCCGAGAAGTTCCGACCAATTGCCGGGCTTTCGCTTAGAGTGTCCGCGATCAAGATTCCTTTGTCGTCAAGTATGAACACGTTGATCACTGGGTTTCCGCCCGCGACTCCGAACCAGGCGTTCAGATCGCTCGAGAGCTTGTTCAGGTGTTCGGAAAGCCGTCGCCGGCACTCGTCGGGGCCCGTTTGAGCGGTCATTCGCTCGAGCAGCGAGGGATCGGCCGCCGCCGCGGCGACGGCGCGTTGGACAATTCCAAGCTGGATCTCGGCTTCTCTCGCCAACCGCTGGGCTGCGAGCTTGTTGCCGGACCTCAATTCTCCAAGCGAGCCCAAGACCAGGGAGCTCCACACCAAGAACAAGACGCAAACCGCGCCCAAAACCCAGAGCGGCCGACGTCTAAGCCCGAACCAAAGGTGCTTCTTGATCGTTGGTTTGCCTGCGAGCGTCGGTTCGCCCGCGGACCATCGCTTGAGGTCGTTTGCCAACGCGTCCGCGGATCCGTAGCGTTTGCATGGATCTTTATTCAACGCCTTCAAACACACTGCCTCGAGCTCGGCGTCGACGCGCTTGTTGATCCGCCTGGGCGGGACGACCTGGTCCCAAAGCACCCTGTTGAGCGTCTCGAGCGTCGTCTCTCCGCAAAACGGCGGCCTTCCCGTCAAAAGTGTGTAGAGGATTGCGCCGAGGCCGTAAACGTCCGCGGCGGTTGTCGTCGTTTGCGCATTGCCAGACGCCATCTCGGGAGACATATAAGGCGCCGTCCCACGAATCCTGAACGTCGAAAGCGCGAGCCCCTCGGTTGCGAAGCGCTCTTCTGGGCGATCCGCGCCGGCGGCAGTTCGCGTGCCTTTAGACTCCCCGGCTTGGTTCTCGATCCGCTTGGCGAGCCCAAAGTCAGACACATGTGGTCGACCGTGCTCGTCCAAAAGCACATTCGCGGGCTTGAGATCCAGATGAAGAATTCCCCTCGAATGGGCATGGTGCATGGCCCTCGAGATCGACTCGACCACCTCCACCGCCTTGCTTATGTTCGTCCGATAGTCGACGAGACGTTTCTCGAGGCTGCCGCCTTGCATGAGCGACATGGCGTAGTAGCAAACGCCAGAGTCCTCTCCAAAGAAATACATGGGTACGATATTGACATGCCTCAGGCTCGCCAAGGCGCGGGCGTCGTGCCGGATCGAGAGCTCGGAACTGTTCTCACCGATCGCCACGACCACCTTCAAGGCCACGATCTGATCGGTCAGTCGATGCCGGGCCGTATAGACCATGCCCTCCCCGCCTTCGCCCAGGCGATCGAGCAAGATGTAGTCGCCGACCTGGTCGTTGACCTCCGGCACTCCCAGGCGCTTCGCGCCGAACGGCTTCCGGACTCGCGTTCTCGCAAGTAGGCTTCGAGGTCGGTCGTGATTTCGGGATCTCGCGAAAGCCAGACGGTGACGTCGACGTCTTTACCCTTCCGAAGGTCCTCCTCGAGCTCGATTACGGCCAGACTTGCTCGCTGCTCTCTGCTGATCGGAGGCCAAGGTCCCGTTGTGCTCATCGTGGTTCGCGTCTTCGGTTGGATATTCGCTCAACCGTCGGCAATATTCTACCCGATCGCCAACCCTCAAGGCGTTTGGACTGGCTTTTGAACTTGGTCTGTAGGCGCTGACGCCTCGGCAGTTGGCGGGCTGAGCTTGTCGAGTAGGAGCGCTACCAGCATGTCGCTGGTCACGTTTGTCATCGCCCGACACCGCGAGAGAATCCAGTCGACCGAGAGCAAGAGCGGTAAGAGCTCGAGAGGCAGCTTTGCCGTTGTAAGAACCAGCGAGAGCGAAATCAGGCCCGCCTCTGGCACTCCCGCGATGCCGATCCCCGCGATTATACATAAGCCAGCTATTGTCAACTGCTGAGAAAGACCGAGCGGGATGCCCGCTGCCTGGGCCACGAAGAGCGCAGCCATCGCTTCATAAAGCAGGATCCCATCGTTGTTCAAGTTCGTCCCTACGCACGCCGCCATCCGTGCAGAGGCGTCCGATACGCCCATTCTCTTGAGACTGGCGAGAGTAACCGGCAATGTCGCCAAACTGCTGCTTGCCCCCGCGGCAAACGTGATCGGTTCTCGAACCCCCGACCAAAACCAAGACAGAGGTTTCCTGAGAACCAAGATCACCCATGCCTGGTAAACGATCAAGACGTGAAGAGCCAGACCGAGGGCCATGATCTCTGCGTAATACGCCACGCCCCTGAGCGACTTGAACCCCTGTTGACCAACCTGTTGTGCAACCACTGCGAACACGGCCGCTGGCAGTAGTTTGACAACCCAGCCGAGGATCATCTCGAGTGCGCGATACGCTCCGAGGGAGAGGTCCTCGAACACCCGATACTGCCCAAGCCCGCTGCGAACCTGTTCGTTCTTGAACGCTCGAAGGGCGACCCCAGCCATTACGGCAAGGATCACGATCGAAACGATCGAGTTTGTCGCGAACGGTTCGATCAAGTTCTTGGGGATGAGTCCGAGAATGTCTTCCTTGAACCGGATCGGTCGGATCTGCGTCGACGCCTGGCCAGCCAAGGCTGATCCAATCGAAGCCTCTTCTGTTCGGAAGGCGAGCCCGGGCTTGATGAGGTTCGAAATGACCAAGCCGACCGTGATCGCCAGGCACGCATTCAAGGCCGAGATCAGGATCATGAGCCAACCGCTCTTGGCTTCGACCTTTGTCCTGAGGAAAGCGTCGATGATCGCAAAGAAGAGCAGCGGACCAGCGATGCGCCTTGACGAGATTGATCAAGACTGCGCCAAGCTCGCCAAACCCCGCAGTTGAACTTCCCAATAACTCGCCAGCGAGGATTCCCAGGAGCATGCCGACCAAGATCCGTCCGGTCGGCGAGTTCAAACGGGAGATTAGACGAACGGCGAGAGGTCTGGTCGACCTAGGCTGTTGAGTTCCGTCGGGAAGAAGCATGGGCAAGCGGTCGGTTTCTCGTTTTCCGGTCAAATTGATGGGTTTGGATCAAAAGCCTGCCAAACCCTGCGATCGGAATCAAGAAAGGCGATTGCCGCCAGAACTCGGCGTGTCCGAACAAACGAAGCCAAATCGGACTCGCCCGCTCCTGGCTTCTCGCAGCTTCGCGTCACCCAGAGTCCGCCGCAGGCGGAAACCCAATTTGAATCTACGTGCTTTGGGCAGAGAAGTGCATTTAACCACGGAACTCCCATATCCGTTGTTAGAATCTGCTTTTGATATCTCTAGTCCTCCCCGACCAAACGAAACCAATTTCAAACTGCGAGCTCTGGGTGAGATCGTTGATTCCGGCCGACTTTTCCGGTCTGAGGAAGCACATTTGAGACTTAGGCGCCACGGCTTTTTTGCTTCTCAGCCTACCCGACCAAACGTCGTAGATCCGCCGAAGGCGGGAACCCAATTTCAATCTGCGGGCTCTAGGCGAGATCGTTGGTCCCGGCCGACTTTTCCGGTCTCAGCAAACACGCTTGATACCTTCGCACTTCGGCTTTATTGCTTTTCTGCGTCCCAGAACAAACGAACCCAATTTGAATAGCGGGCCCGTCTGCCACGTTCATGGTGGCTCCCTCCGCGCGTGAATCGATCCCCGCGCTTTCCCCCCAAATGCCGGATTGTCAAAGAGCGAAGCAACACACGTGCTTAATACTCTTAAAGTCGCTCGCGAGTGCCAAAACCGGCAAGGAATTTCGAGATTTTACAATGGGCTAACTGGAGGAAGTTTTCCGGCAAGCATCTCGCTCAATGCCTTCGGATCATCCAAGATCTCGCACTCTCTTTGTCCCAAAGCTCCTTGTCGCGACCGTGCTTCTTGAAGAACTCTCGGAGTTCGTCGGTCGTCCCGGTGATCATATCGAGTTTTCCTCCCCAAAGCATCTTCTCGGATTTATGGGGAATCCAGTCCGGGTGTTTTCCGAGGTAGACCGGATCCATGAACAGCCGATAGAGCCGGTCTCCGACAAACTGAACCCCGACGAAAACGTGAAATGAAGGCTCGTTAAGAATCTTGTGTTTCACCTCTACGTCGAAATAAAGTTGGCCGTCGATCTCGATGAGATAGCCTTCTAATGGCGGCGTCTCGGGTTCAGTCGGGCGGTTTTTGCCAAGCTCGACCCGAGGATCCACCCTAGTGACGACATACCGATTGCTCTTGGGATCGGGCCTGGAGATTCGCGTGAAGCATTCCTCCTTTTCGTCATACTCGTCACTACTGATGAGCTGCCAGTCGCCCAAGAATTCTTGCTTGCGGACCGAGCCTTCCTCGTTCTTGCCAATCAGCCCGTTCTTCGACGGAACACAGCCCGCGAGCGTGCAGAAGAGGACGACCGTAACGAGCGAGCGTATGTTCATGACAAGGTCCTTCGAAAGATATGAGGCGACAGAGAGATAGAGAGGGTGCTGACGCGGAGAATGACTACCACCGGCCTTCGTTCCCGGAGTCAACGTCGATTGCCAACCGGCGACTTCCGAATGGCCACGGTTCGAACAACGTCGATATCAACGCCGCGGATGTGTTCCGCGCCCGCCTTCGCGTGGGCGATGGTTCTGCCGTCGGGAGAGAAAGCGAGCGATTTGGCGCCCTTGATCGTACAAGCCTCTTTGAAAGTCTCAGTATTCCAGAGTTTAATCGTTTCGGACTTGCCCACCGTCGCCAGCAGCTTGCCGTCTGGAGAGAAAGCAACATGCTCGACCACAGGGTCGATTCCTTTCAAAGTGGCTCTCAACTTGCCGGATGGAACGTCCCATAAATCAACTTGTTCGAGAGTGAACATCAAACCCGCAACGGTGGCCAGGGTTTCTCCGTCTGGAGAAAAGGCAATCGAATCCACCTGGATCAAGTCTATTTCGATTTCGTCTCTCATCTCTTTGAGCTTCTTCCGCAGGGAAGGAAAGGTCAGGGTTTTGAGTGTCTTGCCGGTGGATGCTTCCCAGATCTTGGCTGTGCCGTCAAACACACCGCCGCCGCTGGCTACAAGCTTTCCGTCAGCGGATACGGCCACTGACTGAATAAGACCGAAATGCCCATTGAGAATCCTAACGGTCTTTCCACTGGCGACTTCGAAGATCATGACATTGTTTATTCCAGGTCCTTCGTCGGCTCCGACACCGGCTGCCAATCGCTTGCCGTCGGGGAAAAACGCCATCGAAAGAAACCCAGTGTCTTTGAGGGGCGCCGTCAAGCGACGAAGCTCGCGGCCTCCCGGCATTTCCATGAGACGGATCATCCCAGTGAATTCGAGAACTGCGAGGATCTTGCCGTCAGGGGAAAAAGCGATCGAGCTGACGCCGTCGCTCAAGGCGGGGATCGTGGTGTTTCGTTCTCCGGTGAGAGCGTCCCAGACAAGGGTTTGACCAGGCTTGGGTTCCTGAAGCATCCCCAGATGCATGCCGTGAGCAGTGGCCACGAGCTTTCCGTTGGGAGAGAAAGCGATCGAGGAGATTATCCAAGAGTTTTGGTTCGGGTCCTTTTCCGGAACCGTCAGCTCGATCTGCTGAGCGTGTGTGATTGCCGCGGGTCCCACGGTCCAGGCGAACGCAAGCGCAAATGCGAGATGCGTGTTTTTCCGAGGAATGTGCATGATCCGCCTCCTTGTGCTGGGATGGTAGCAATTCGTTTGCTCTTTCGCCACAGTGATCGGTCTCTGGGGTGCCGATCGAGCGGTCAGAATCGCTGCGCCAGCCGCTTTTCAGCTTCGCGCGGGTCGGTGACGCGTGTTCGGTCCAGTGACAGCTTTCTCAGCCTGCTCAAATGCTGAAGGTGAACGAGCCCGGCGTCGGTGACCAAGGTGTCGCTCAGACAGATTTCTTGGAGCGCTGTGAAGTGTACGATTGGCGCAAGCCCGGCGTCGTCGATCGGCGTGTCGATCAGGTTGAGCCTCTTCAGTCGAAGCAGATTCCCGATTGGAGACAGATCGTCGATGGGCGAGCCTCCAAGATTGAGGTCTTCCAAGCGAGTGAGCCTGCCCAGTTGACACAGTCCATTCGTCGTTATTGACGCATCGGTGATTGCAAGTTTTCGCAATTGATGCAGTTCGCCGACGACTGCGAGATCGGAATCGTTGAACGTGTTTCCTTGGAGATGAAGATCAGTGAGGACAGGGAGCTGCTTCAGGAATGAGAGGTCCGAACCATCCGAAAGCTTGTAACAGAGGTGCAGGTTCTCGAGGCACCTCAGGCGTCTTATCTGCTCCATGGACCGACGCGAGATGCGAGAGCAGTCGAGCAAGGTCAGGCTCTTGAGTTTGGTCAAACCGCAGAGGCGCTTGAAGCTCTGGGCCGATAGTGGGTTCGAGGGATATTCGAAGTCGAGGAACTCCATGTCCGACAATTTACCAACCTGCTCCATGAGCGCGTTCGGATCTCCTGACCTCAGATGGACGCGGAGTATCCTGCCAACCGACTGTCCGCGAATGAAGCCGAGCACGAGCTCAACGAGAGTTGGAGCGGGCCCTGGTCGATTCATGACCGCGCCGCCGTGCGTTTCAATATGCAAGTAGTCGTCGCGCTTGTACCAAACCGTGCCACCTGAGCGTTCGATGATCGAGACGGCCCTCGCTTGCTCGCCCGCGCAGTGTACGAAGTATCCAAGACCGGCTCCGACAAATGCGGCGACGAGCATCAGGCCGCGGAGGCTGAGGCGAATTCGCGACCCTAAGGGTATCCATTTCCTTGGATCGTCGATCATCGGTCCTGGATTGGTTGAGGTACTCGGAATCATCGCGCCCTTGGGATCGAGGATCAGCTTCACTCCCCGATATCAACTATAACGTTTGGAATGTCGAAGGCTCTTTTCGAGCGAGGCGCCCGCGTTGAGATGATGGGTCGACTCCCGAACGGGTGATCCCTACTCTTAGGCATGCGGGGCTATAGATTTATAATATATCCTAATGAAAAAAGCACATTTAGAGTAAACTCTCCATTCAAGTCGTGGTGCTTGGGGAGTGTCAGCGTTATTTCGACTGCCAGTTCGTCAAGCCTTTGAATCGTATGCTTAAGTCCGCCGTCGTCCAGGTTCCATCTCTCGAGGGCGATCCTTTCCGGATTTGGGTTATGCGAGAGGATTCGCAGACGGAGGAGTTCCGGCTTGGAGACGTCCGGTGCGATGATGAGCCCGATTGCCTGGGGATCGTAAGCCCTCCCAGTTTGAGATGAGAGAGGAGACGACTCATCCTCGGCCGCGTCGCTCTGATCGTAATGCCTGACCGCCCACAGAGGGCTCTTCTGGTCGACGTATCGCCACTCGCTCAGGTTGGCCGGCAGGGCTCGCTTGCCCTTTCTTCCCGCTCTGCGTCGCGCGAGGATTTCGCTCAAGAGATTTCGATTGGTGCTTGAAATGAGGATATTAGGCTTGGGATGAGCAGAGTACTCAGTTGGGCCCATCCCTTCGAAAGGAGGGTCGAACTCGAGAACCTCCGTGCCCAAAATCTTCTCCTTTCTGGAAGCTCTGGAGCGCATTTCATCCCAAGTCGAATTTTTGTTTCGATCGTAAAGGATGATGCTCGCGATCTCTTGCGTGCCCGATCCCCATCCTTCGGGCGCCCGGTATTTCCGGGACCCCGTCACGGCAAGCTGGATGTTGCCGTCGTCCGGGCTCGGGCCGTCCGAGTCCCTCTTGCGCCACCAGCCAGCCAACGTTCTGAGCATGTCCACGGCATCCCAATCGGCGGGCGATTGCGGGAGAGCCTGGGGTTTGAGGGGCCCGCGGACGGCTATGACGGTCTGCGTGTTTTCAGGGAGCCACCACAAGATGTCGCTGAAGTCGGTCTCTGAAGCGGCCAGACTCTGGGTGCTTCTCGCTGAGGCGACTGCGAGCACGATGCCGACGACTAAAAGCAAAGCGACAACCTTGAGAAGCGGAGGAGTGCGAAGGTTCATCATCGGTGGCTCACATGCTTCAGAGCGACAGTCTCATTCAAACGACGATGCGATGCATTCGTAGCGCATACTTTAGTAGCCGAAAATCGCATATATGACAAGGCGAAGGTGCTAATCGACGTTTTCAACGGCAGTGCGGGAGATGCGTCCCCGCGCCTCGCAGGCCTGAAATTCTGCCAGGGAGTCACCTATTGGCGGAGAACCAAGGGATGAGTGCCCCGCGCCCGACTTGCCTCATTCTCCCCTCCCCGATCTCGTTCTGTTTCTTTGGACTGATCCCTCCCCACTCCGTCTGTTAGACATGTTTAGCGGCTCCTACTCATCAAGGAGCGCTCGGGAAGAATGACGAACGTAATGCAAAGTTACGGTTTTGTCCTCGATTGAGAACAACAGGCTGTATACGCCGTGTCGTCGGTCGTAGAGCATACGCCTGAGTGTCACGCCGAACAGTTCGGATTCGTCCTCAGCGATCGGGTGCCGCTCCGGCATGGTGCAAAGCTTGTTGATGGCTTTCGCGAGCCCTGCATACCAGCGGGCGGCGGCTTCTGGCTACTGTTCGGCGATCCATCGGAACGTTTCGACGGCATCGGCCCTAGCCCTTGCTGTCACAAAAACGCTGTAACTCACCGACCCATTTTCTCAGCGAGGATCTCTCGCATCTCGGCGAGCATGTCTTCCGCGGGGACGACCTTGCCTGCCCGCATGTCGGCGATTGATGCACGAAGAGCGTCCATTCGTAGGGCGCTGCTCGCAAGCTCGCTCAACTTTTGGTAAGAAGCAGCGTTCTGAACGACCAATTCGGCCCTGCCGTTGATAGTCAGCACCACAGGAGGCCCTGATTGCTTCAACTGCCGGAGGAAGTCAACGGTATTCCGCTTGAAATTCGAAAGTGAATTGATGTCTTTGCCAATATTCAACATTGCCGTTTTCTCTTTGCACCAAATTTGCATCTTATTTGATGCTAACACCAACGAGAAATTCTAGGAAGTGAGAAGCTGTTGGCTGCGGTCTGGAAGTAGCAGATTCGAATAAATCCCCAACGTACTCCATCTTCTCGAGATGAATACTCTACTGACTTCCCCACAGCCGTTCGACGGCTTGTTTGAGCTTTGACATCAAGCACTCGTCCATTGATACGGGCGTGATCGTTTCGCCCTCGTGGCGATGGAGGAGAATTCGCAGACTTGGTGAGAATACTCCTGTCTCGAGCCACGTCAGATCGATTCGTCTTACAGGGGTCAAGGACACGCCTTTGAACATGCACCCAGACTTGAGTCGCCAAGCCTTCTTTCCAAGAGCCGAGTTCTCCGGGACTACGTAGTAATAACCGTAAGGCAGGGTGAGCCAGAGCCCTTCTTCAAGCAAGGAACGTGACCGACGGCGCTCACTTCGTCGCAGAAGGTCATGACCGCTCTTCCATGATCGATCAAAGGAGGTCTGTCTTCGCTCACTTCGGGAGACTGAGGGCGCGTCGACTCGGCGAGCTTGAAGAACCTGATTTTGTGAAGTTCCGCCTTCTTGGGATGAGCCATTGTTTCGCAAGTGTCGGCGATGGATGTGCGGTCTCAGTTGTAAGGGAGCGCCCAGTCTCAACCTAGCTTATTAAACCGTGCACCTTTCGCTCGACGAAAGGAGGTCCCACATCATTGCACCTTCGCCTCCGCTTTCTTCAACAGCCCATCGACCTCGCTCCAGAGCGCCAGCCATTCTTTGCGCTCGGCTTCGGGCAGCATCGCGAGCTCTTTTTCGTCGCGGACGCTGGAGAGATCCGAGTCCTCTTTCCAATGTTTGAGAGTTTGAACGATCACTGGCCGTGCCTGGGGTGGACCGCTGTCGATGACCTTCGACCAGACCGCAACCTCTGCCTTCAGGAAGTCGAGCAGCTTTCCCACGCAGCTTCGACCTGGCGCCATCGTCCGGCGTCCGTTCGTCTTTGGCCTTTCCGTTGGCAGTGAGCGCCGCCGAGCAGGCTGCGTTGTAGCGATGGCCGGCTTGGCGGTCTTCAGCGAGTTTAGGGTCGGATTCGACGGCCTCCGTCCAGAGGCGGGCAGCAATCGCGTACAGAGATTTATCATAGGCGCGTTGCGCCATCACGAGCCGTTCGGCGTTTGACTTGGGCGCGTCGCCTTTGAGGACGGACTCGAGGCGAGCATCGAGCTGGGCGAAGCGCGGGTCGTTGAGCGTTAGCTCCTTGAGCTCGACACGCGTCTTCTCGGCTTCGTCGAGATGCCCGAGGCCTTCGTTGGCGTGGATGAAGTTGGTCAGATGATTGGCAAGGTACTGTCTAAAAGTCGGATTCCGCGGACTCGCAGTTAACGCTTTGCGCTGCCATTCGATCGCAGGAACCAGCCTGGCGAGCGCTTCTGCGAATTGTTTCTGCATCAGGTGGATCACAGCCATGTTGTTCAACGTGCCGCCAAGTTCGCTCGCGAATTGTGGAGCTTCGGGATGCTCGCGCGAGCTTGTCTTGGATGGCGCGGGCCTCGTCGTAGGAAGCCATCGCCTCGTTCAGTTTGCCCAGCCTCCTGGCGAGTAACCCGCTATTGGAATGGCTTGCGGCGAGGCTTTGTTGAAAGCTGGTGATCGATGGATTGGTTCGGGCGAGTCGTTCGCAGATCGTGCGCGCCTGTTCGAACGTTGCCATTGCCTTGTCGGGCTGGCCTAAATCACGCTGGATTTCGCCGATGCGGGAGTAGCTGCGGGCCAGGTCGTCCTGGTATTGCGTGACCGATGGATTGTCACGAACCAGGCTCTCGCGGATCTCGACGGCTTTTTTGTGAGCCTCTACAGCCTCGGCGAGCTGACGTTTGTCTAGGAAGAGATTGCCAATGTTGTACTGACTGAGTGCGAGGTGGCGCTGATATTCGGGAATGGAGGGATGATCTTTCGCCAAGTGCGCTGGATATCTCGGAACTGTTCCAAGGACGACATCGCTGCGTCGGGCTTGCCGGTTGCGTTTTGGATTGTGGCGATGTTGTTATAGCATTTCGCAAGATCGCTTTGGACGTCGACTGCGGATGGGTCTGCTCGGGTCAGCCGCTCCCAGATCGCTCGAGCCTTTTCGAGATTCGCGAGCGCTTCGGTCGGTTTGCCCGTATCGCTTTGTAGTCCGCCGAGGTTGAGGCAGCATCCCGCGAGCTTGTTCTGGTATTTCGCTTCCGAAGGGTTTTCCTTCGCGAGACGTTCCCAGATGGCTCGGGATTTTTCGTGCTCTGCGATGGCCTGGGCAGGACGTCCAATCTCTCTTTCTAGGCCGCCGATGTTGTTGTGGCAAACTGCGAGGTCGTTCTGGAGTTCGGCGTCGGAGGGGTTCTCTCGCGCCAGCTTCTCCCAGATGACCAGCGCTTCCCGGCAATCGTGGAGGGCGTCTTCTTTATCGCCAATTTCGTTGTTCAAGCCACCAAGGTCGAGTCCTGCCTGGGCAAGGCGCTCGAGCGATTTGGGTTGTGCGTCGTGATCGGCCTGGAGCCGGTCGCGCAGGCTCTTGAAGAAGCCCAACGGCTCCTTCAACAGACGTTTGCGGAGGTCTTCGAGCGCGGGACTGTTCTTGAGCGTGGGTTCATTGGCGACGGCGTCGCGAAACTTCTTGACGGCTTCGATGGCTTGGGTCTCGTTGTCCTCGGCGCGACGCCGCTGTTTGCCGAGCAATTTGTTCGATGCCTGAAGGTCTCTATTCGCTCTGCTTTGGACAGCGATCACGGCGACTGTCCCTCCAACCGCTGCCAGGACAACGGCCGCAGCCAGCCCAGCGACGGCTGGTTTACGCTTGCACCAGAGCCAGGCGCGCTCGGCTGGGCCTACCCTGCGCGCTGCGATCGGACGAGATTCGAGCCAGTTCGTTAGATCAACGGCAATATCATGAGCAGAGGCGTATCGCTTGCGCGGATCTTTATCGAGGCATTTGAGGCAGATGGTTTCGAGATCGTGCGGGACGTTGGAGTTGAAATTCTTGGGCGGTTCGGGCAGGCGGTTCCGGACCGCGTCGAGTGTGTCGACGACGCTGTCTCCGCCGAAAGGTGCTTTGCCAGTGAGAAGTGCATAGAGGATGGCGCCCAGGCCATAGACGTCGGTTGCTGTGGTGATCGACCCGCGTCGACCGCTGGCCTGCTCGGGGCTCATGTAGGCAGGGGTGCCGAGGACGGCGCCCGATTGGGTCATCTCGACGTGTCCTTCGACGCGCCTTGCCAGACCGAAGTCCGTGACGTGCGGATGTCCTTCGGCGTCGATCAGGATGTTCGCGGGTTTGAGGTCCCTGTGTAGAATGCCCCTCATGTGCGCATGGTGGACAGCCTCGGCGGTTTCGACCAAGAGGTTGGCTGCCGCCCTTGGATTGTTCTTGAACGATGCGAGCTGTTGGGAGAGGTTTCCGCCCTCGACGAGCTTCATGCTGAAGTAGCGCTGACCTTCGTGTTCGCCCACTTCGTAGACAGGGACGACGCCTGCGTGATCGAGTAGCGCGACGGCCTCTGCTTCGTTCTGAAACCGTTTGAGCTCTGCCTCGTCGGCGAGGACTCCTGCCTTAATCATTTTGAGCGCGACTGGCCTGTTGAGACTGACCTGGAGTGCCTTGTAAACGACACCCATGCCGCCGCGACCGAGGATGTCTTGGAGTTCATAATCGCCGAAGTAGCGAATTGTGGTGTTGTTTGGGAGCTTTCGATCGATCTGCAAACCTTGGGCAGTGCGAGTGACGTCGGAAGGATCTGGCGTCCATTCGCCGGTATCTTTGCTAGCGTCTGTCGAGAGTTCGGTGGGGGCGGGCGTGGGCTCGCCGAGCGCGTTCATCATCAGACAGCGCGGGCAGAGGCCTTCAGGCGAGTTGGCAGGTTGTTCCGCGCCGCAGTTCGGACAAAGCTTGGCCTGGGCCATGGGGGGACCTCAGCAAAAGGGGGGGAGAATGCTCCTCGCAAGGATGTATCCGGGCGAGTTCAGAAACCATACACGCGCCGAAGTGATTTTTTGGGATCAGTCTCCGAGGGCTGCGAACAGGTCGCGGATCTCGTCGTCGATTTTCGACTCGTCGTCGAGCGTGGCGGAGATCGACTCGCGGACGATCTCGCGATATCGCTTGCGTAAGCGATGAATCGCCACCTGCGTACGCGCCTCGGTGGTTCCCAGGCGACCTGCAAGCTCGGCCTGGGGGACGGTTCGGGGTCCGTCGGTCAGAACCACTTTCAAGACGTCGAAGACGGCTCCCCTGCCCGATCCTTCAAATTCGCGACGGAGCCTGGACAGTACGGCGTCGAGCAACGAAAGCGCCCATTCGCGTTCGAAGAGGCGCTCGGGAGTGCGTTCGTGCACAGGCTCGCGAAGGTACCTGCCCTCTGCGTCGCGGGCGTCGATCGAAAGCGGTTTCACTCCGCCTCCGCGCTTGGCAGCGATTTCGTATTCATGGCGGTCGGCAAGGAAGCGGACGCAGTCGGCAAGCAGGAACGACCGGAATCGACCCTTATTCGCGTCTGCAGCGGCCACGGTATCACGCTCGAGGAGCCTGGCGAAGTAGCCCTGGGTGATGTCGAGGGCGTCTTCGGGACCATTGCCTCGGCGGCGAATGAAGGCGTAAACAGGATACCAGTAGGCAGAGCAAAGCCCAGCCAAGGCTTCGCGGGCCTCGGGAGTTTTGGAACCGCGTGCTGCGATCAGTCGGCTCCAACACGTCGTTGGGAACCGTGCGGCGGTGGAATTGTGTTCCATGAGGATGTCGACGGCAAGTAAGGACGCGGCCGAACAGGGACGCGATTCGAGTTTTACTTTACGGTAGAAGAGGCTTTCGAGCGAGTGCTTGATCCGCTGGCTCGATCTGGGGCGTTGGGAAGCCCATAGTGAAAGTGTGTGCTCTCCGCCGCTGAGTCGGAGGAATCTGTTCTGAAGGCTTCTCGATGTTAACCGTCCTGACCCAGAACATCTGGGGCGGAGCTCCGTTTTGGAGCGATCGTCGGCGGGCACTCGCGCATCGGATTTCGGACCTGAAGCCCGACCTTGTCGGACTTCAGGAAGTTCACGCGTCCGATCCGGATGGCAAGGACAGCCAGGCCCACGAACTTGCCGAACTGATTGGCGGCTTCGAGGTGGTTTTTGCTCCTGGAAGGATCGAAGCTTCTGGGAGGAGCGAAGGCGTGGCGTTGCTCTCACGACATGCTGTTCGAGCGAGCGAGTCGATCGTCTTGACTCAGGATCGCGACGACGTGCTTGACCGCCTTCGTCTACGGGTCGTCTTGTGGACGCTCTTCGAAACGTCCGAAGGTCCCGTGGACGTTTTGGTGACTCATCTATCGATATCCAGGCCCGCACGAATCCGGACGATTCAAGAAGTGCTTGCGTTCGCATCTCGAGACCGCGGCGTTGGTGCTCGCCGGAAATCCTTACTGATGGGCGACCTGAACGCCGGACCCAGCGAGTCGACCATCGGAGTTCTGTCCGACAACGGATGGCTCGACGCATGGCCAACCTCAAACGGCGTCGGCTCGCATGGCGGAACTTGGCCTGCGATCGCCCCAATTCGGCGGATCGACTATATCCTCGTGCGTCCTTCGGAGGGTTGGGTTGTCCACTCGTGCGACCGGCTTCCGAAGGGCGGGTCCGATCATCGGGGCGTGACGGCTCGGCTGGGAGACGTACCAACCGCAAGCCGCTAAAGCTCTTCCAGGGAGCTTCTTTGCTCGCCGACAGCTTTGCCGGCGCGAGCGAGAAGTAAATGAGGCCAGACCGCGCAGCCGGAGGCAATGCTAAGTGAGCAAGCAATTACGCCGCCGAAGAACCGGCAAAGTTGCTCGAGTGAAACGGCGAACCCACCGAGGCCCAGTCCCATGAGAAACCCTGCAACTGAGAATACGCAGATCCAAATACATAGGAACGTAATCAGACGACGAACGTTTTCTCCGCGAGTTCGCATGCGATCACACCTTTGAGGGTCGCATCGAATGCTAGGACCCCGCATGATTCTACAGCCCATCGCGTCTCGCTGCTGCAAGGGTGAGGTTAGATATCAGCCGACCGTGGAATGCACTTGAAGACTCATGTATTCTGGGAGCCTAGTCGAGAGCCATCCGACTTCCCCCTACCTCTCCCTCATGTGCGAGGATTGATTATGTACGACGACGCCTTGGACGCATCGGCAATGAGCCCGGGCACGCGCAGAGACTTTCTGGCGGCGTCGGGCGCGGGAGCGTTCAGCTTCCTGGTTGTTCCTCGTCATGTGTTGGGCGGGGGTGGCTATTTGGCGCCGAGCGAGACGGTGAACGTCGCGGGCATTGGCGCGGGAGGGATGGGCGGAGGCGACGTCGCCACTCACGCCAAGAACGGCGCGAACATCGTGGCGCTTTGCGACGTCGACGACAACGCAAGTGCGTTCAAGTCGTTTCCCAAGGCCAGGCGTTATCGCGATTTTCGCGAATTGATCGACAAGGAAGCCAAGAACATCGACGCTGTGTCGGTCGGCACTCCCGACCACATTCACGCCGTCGCATCGATGGCAGCGATCAAAGCAGGGAAGCATGTTTACTGCCAGAAACCGCTGACGCATACGCTTCATGAATGTCGAGAGCTGACGACGGCGGCCAAGACCGCAGGCGTACAGACTCAGATGGGCAATCAGGGTCATGCGACTGAAGGCGCGAGGCTAACGAACGAGTGGATCCAGGCGGGCCTGATCGGCGAGATCCGCGAGGTGCACGTGTGGTCGGACAGGGCGGGCAGGCTCTGGAAGCAAGGAATCGACCGACCGAAGGAGACTCCGCCCGTCCCTTCGACGTTCGATTGGAACCTCTGGCTTGGTCCGATTCACGAGCGTCCGTATCACCCGATCTACGCCCCTCAAGGTTGGCGCGGCTGGCGCGATTTTGGAACGGGCGCCCTGGGCGACATGGGCTGCCATATCATCGACCATCCTGTCTGGGCGTTGGGTCTCGGCGCGCCAGAGAGCGTCGAAGCCAGTTGCACGCTCGATGGGTCTTTCCTCGAGGGGAACCAGCCGAACTTCGAGACTTATCCGATCGCGTCGATGATTACGTTCGAGTTTCCCGCGCGTGGCAATCAACCTCCCGTGAAGATGACCTGGTACGAAGGAGGGCTGATGCCGCCGACGCCTTCAGAGATGCCCCCGGGCGGTCGCTTGGACGGCAACGGGGTGCTTTACGTGGGTTCCAAGGGGAAGATGCACCATGGGTCGCACGGAGGGATGCCTCAGCTTCTGCCTATGGAGCTCAACGAACAAGCCAAAAGCGTCTCCAAAACGATGAAGCGTTCGCCAGGACATTACGAGGAATGGCTCTTGGCGTGCAAAGGCGGACCGAAGCCGGTCTCGAACTTCGAGTATTCCGGACCATTGACCGAGATCGTGCTCTTGGGCGTCTTGGCATTGCGAGCCCGGAAAGCGGCTCGAATGGGATTCCGCGAAGCTCCAGGTAAAGAATGCACCCGAGCTAAATCCGTTCGTCCAAGTGGAATATCGTAAAGGCTGGACGCTCTGACGGCCGGCCGGATTGACCTCAAACACCAAAGGACAGCGTCCCATGCATGCGCACGTTTTGGCATTGGTCTCGGCGATCGCACTCTTGCCTCTGGCTCGAATTGAGGAAGAGAACGCATTGACCGACCAGGAGAAGAAGGACGGCTGGCAGCTGCTTTTCGACGGCAAGAGTACCAAGGGCTGGATGACGCCCAAGGGGAAGCCTCTGCCGGAATCGCACGTCCAGGAAGGCTCGCTCAACCCGCATCCGTGCGATTATATGCTCGTCTATGAGAAGCCCTTGGAAGACTTCGTACTCTCGCTCGATTTCAAGATTAGCGAGAAGTGCAACAGCGGCATTTTCTTGCGGACGGCGTCATTGACCGCGAGACCGGGCAAGGACGTAGGTTTCAACGGGATCGAGATCGCGGTCGATGCGGAGCGTGGTCCGGGTTTTCACACCACGGGCGCGATCTACGACCTTGTGCCGACGAAGATCGACGCGATGAAGCCGTTGGGCGAGTGGAACCACATCGAGGTTACCTCGAAGGGGGCTGCGATTGTCGTCGAGCTCAACGGCAAGCGCGTCTCCGAGATCGATCTCGACAAATGGAAGGAACCGAACAAGAGGCCCGACGGGACGTCCCACAAGTTCGATATCGCGTACAAAGACCATGCGCGGAAGGGATACGTCGGCCTGCAAGACCACGGAGCCGACTGCTGGTATAAGAACATCAAGCTCAAGCCGATCGATAAGAGCCCTGACAAGTGAACTGCTAGCTGATGGCTCGGATCGTCAGTATGAGGCCGATGACGAAGAGCGGGATTCCGAAAATGTAGAACGCCCCAGCACCAGGGCGACTCCGAGGACCATGAGGATGAACCCGACCAGCACGGCTGCGATCCTGCCGAGCTGGACGACCACCCAGGCCACGATCCGGAACGGAAGTGAGATCAGCCACCAAGCTGCTCGAAGCATGCACTCAGCCTAATCAAAGAAGTTGCCCAAGAAAACGTTCGAAATCCTGTCGCTGGAAGTGACGAAATCCGCCTCGAGACCTCCGATAATACGTGCGCGGCATTCCTTTACAGCGATTTCGGGGCTCAAATTGACCTTGCCGGATTGGGCGGCTTCGGATTCAATTCACCCTTGATCGTCCGGAAGTATTCGTACTTGCGTTTGAAATGTTGGATCAGGGCGACGTTCGGCGGCTGCGCCGATCCAAGCCGCGGTGGTTGGCATGGAGGCCGAGCCATTGCGAAAATTTCTGTTTGCTCTGGTGCTTGTGAGCGCTGCGTTCGCGGGCGGGGCGCTCTTTAGCAACGGTCCGTTGATGAACAAGGCTCGCGTGCTAGTCGCCCAGCTCAAGGTGGGTCGAGCTTTCTTTTCGGGAGGCGAGGCCGAGGAAGCAACCGAGCCCGGCGTCTCGCTCGACGACGACAACAAACCCAGAGACCTTCCAGCGGCGCCGGTTGAAGGCGAACAGGCTTCGAACTCCCGTGGCGCCGAGCTTCCGAGTGCATCGGACGACAACCAGAGACCCATACTCACGACGCCGGAACGTGACGCGTCCGAGAAGATCGACGAGTCGAAACCGGTCCAGATCGACGCATCGGATTTGCCAAGGCCGCTAGATCCAGAAACGCTAACGAGCGCACCCAAGGTTCGAGCTCCAGCGGAGGCTGAACCGCCAGTCGCTTCGCCTAAGTCGGATGCACCTCGAGGCGAGTCTCCGAGAAGCGCCGAACCTGTCCCGAGCTCACCCGAAGCCGCTCCGCCCTCTGCCAAGGAAAATGAGTTCCCGGACGTTCCAGGCTCGGCGCCAGCGGTTGCGGTCGTTCCCAAGAAGGGCTCGAGCTCGCGAGCCGTGGCGCTTGCAGACCTCGACGCGAAAAAATCGAGCGAAGACAAAATGGACCCAGAGGTCAGTCGATCGAAGACGACGGCCGACTCAGCCAGTTCAAATTCAGCGACCAAGGGCGATCCAGCTTCCCCGGAGCCCCCCACCGGGGCCGCGATGGGCGACTGGACGAAGATCAAGGAAAAGATGCGTAAGCTGGGCGTTTCTCGGTACACCTTCGAAGGAGACCCGTACGGCCAGATCGTCTTCCGCTGCATCCTTCCGATCGAAGGGCATAAATCGATCGGTCAACAGTTCGAAGCGGCCGCGGACGATCCCTGCAAGGCGGCCGAGATCGCGCTGAGAAGGGTCTTGCTTTGGAAAGCGAGCGAACACGGAGACTAGGGGGTTCTAGGCCCTTAAGACTGTATTCGTTGGAAGGGGTTCAGTACGATGAAGAAGCAACCGCCGCAACCCCTGCTCGCTTTGGCGCGATACTGCGGAAAGAGCATCCATGTCCTTTGCGACTCCGACCACGCCGATCCTGATCGTGACCGGAAGCACGCTGAGAGCCGAGGAGCTCGATCGACCGCTTGCCTACTATCTCAAGCAACAGCTCGAGACGAAGCTGACCAGCCTGGACGTCGTGGGCTTGGACGGGACGCATATAAGCTTTCACATCTATGTGATCTCCGACCTCCGTTGGGTGGGCGACCAGGCTCTGCAAAGCTTTCCCACCATCACGATTGGCGGACCAAGGGTGAACATGTTGGGGCAGGCTTGGATCGACGAGCTGCCGATCGCATTGGCCTACAGCGATCAATATTGCATTCAGCTCGATCCCAAGTTCGAAGACGCGCGGGTGAGCATTTGGGGCAGAGACAACCCGACGACCCAGATCGCTGTGTCAGTGTTCTTGTATCGTTACGCAAGTCCCTTTCTCGATCGTTGCGGAAAGCTGAGCCCGCGCGAACTTTATCCAGAGCACGATTCGACCGATTCGGGAGAGCTCAGCACTTAGCGCGGCTTTGCTTGACAGCCGAGCCCTCGAGCGTCGGTTCACATCGTTTGAGCATCAACCTTGCGGCGACAGCCTCCCCGTCGTTTGCAACTCGCAATAAAAAATTCTCCAGTTTAGTTCTCACTCGAGCGCTTTGGCTCCTAAGATTCGTTAGGGGAAGTCAAGCGCTGGGGTGGGAGCACGCCGTCCCAGCAGAAGCCAGGCGCTGCAAGTCTTGTCTGGCTTCGCTGGTCCTTGTCGGATCCGCTTGTCTTGCCCGCTAGGAGTACCAGGGCGTTTCGAGCTCGCATCAAAGGCGATCGAGACCGGCGTGCCCAGGTCCAAACCCCAAGGAGGGGGAGACTCGTCGATGTACGCGGCTCTGTTCCCACCGGTTTGGCGTTAGCTCATCAAAACGACTCGAGGTCGCTCGAGTCGCGAAGCAAACTTTGGCCGTCGTCTTGTTGCTTGTTCTTGGCACGATCGCCTCATCCACGACGGAAGCTCAACCTCCACTTGCCCCCGTCCCCGCGAAAAAGCCGACCACCGATCAATTCACGCTCGTCGCACGCTCGGTATCGCTCGAGCAAACGATGGGCAAAGGACCCACCGAAAAGTTCGCGTGCTGGGTAGTGGATTATCGGTTCCGAAACAATTCGAACGCCGAGATTCGACTGAATGCAACGGACGTCTCTGCGCACGTCGAGGCGATGGTCTCCAACTCGAGCGCAGCGGGTCACTCGTCGCCTCGCAAGTCCTCGCTTAGCTTGATCGGGGGGGCGACGGAACCCGCAGTCGTCGATCTGATCGAAGCCGCCGAAGAGGCCCGCAAGTGCCGCGAACTTGGCTCGATTTTCACTTGGGTCGAACAACCGTCGGGAAACGTGGAGCCAGGCTCGAAATCTCGAGACCGGTATCGCGAAGAAAACCCCCCCAAACTCGGCCCCATCGCCTCTGGCGAAGCCAAGCTCGACGCGAACGTGATCAAAGTCACGACTGTCAACTCATCGGATTTGATTGTCGAGCGCGGTCGCGTGCTGCACGTGCAGGTCCGTCTCGAGCACAAGCACGATCTCTTCGGGGCGTTCGATCCGCTTCTAGGCAAGCGCGAAATCGCGATTTCGATCGGCGGCTTCACGCACGTCGACTCGGCGGCCCTCGATCGAGACAGGAAGGTTCAGCCGATCGACGATCCCTGGGGCGAGGTTCCCCTCGACCGCCGCGATTCGCGCGTCTTCGTCTCCGCGCCCGATTGCCTGCACCTCGAGGCCCACGCTCCTGGATGCCAGTCGTTCCGGTTCCCAGACCGATCTGTTCGACACGGAGCTCGCATGAAGCTTGTCTTCTGGTACATGATCGCCCCGGGCAGCTTGGGCGAATGCCGAGCCAAGCTGGCTCAGTACCGTGATACGCCCACATGCTGGAAGGTCCTGGACGAAGGCGCAGTCGAAGAAGAACTGAGGATCGTCGGCAAGTGGGTGCGCGTCGAACGCCTGATCAAGATCGAGTCCGAAGCGACCGCGGTTGCTCTCGAGTTTCGCATTAACGGCTGCGATATCGGCGAGCTCTGGATCGACGACGTTTCGCTCCAACCCATCGAGAAGGCTACGCCCAAGGGGCCTTGACCCAAGGCTCCGCCGTCAGTCGCTCCGCTTCGTCTTGAAGAAATAAACGTCTCCGCGTCCTTCTTCAACTTCGCCCCCGCAGGCCAAGATTTGGTCGTCGGGTGAAAATGCGATGACGCGAGCGGTCATCCGCGGCAGATCCACCTCGAGGATGGGATCGATGGAAAGAGCGCCATTCCCATCCTTCTTCTCGAGCGTCCAGACGTGCGCCTTGCCGTCTTCAGAGGTCGCTGCAATCAAGCCTCCATCGTGCGAAAAGGCAAAGCAGCCTACGGGTTTCTCGCCTCCGACGATTTGAATTCGCTTTTTCGAGGGGTCCCGTGAAATGATTGTAAGACCTCGAGGCGCGTGAGCGATCGCCAGGCTTGCCCCGTCCGGCGCGAAGAGCATCGACCTGGCGGTTTCTGACAACTCACCGATCTCTCGAACCAACTGAAGCGAGCGATAGTTCCAGATCTGCACTTTCTCCCCGTCGCCAATCGCCAGTAACGTATGTGTCGGTGAGAAAGCAATGCTTGAAGCCTTCCTTTTGAACTCGGGAACGTCCAAGAGCTTGGGCGCCGCAAGGTCCCAAATGACAATCGAGCCGTCGGCCGCCAGAGACGCAAGTAATTTCCCCTCATACGAGAAGGCCAATGTGGCGTTGCCTTCGTTGAACGATGGGTCGCGTCCAGTTGTCCTGGAGTATACAGCGTCCCACTTGATCCAGAGCGCCTTGTCCTTTTCGGTATGGAACAAAGGGAGCTGAAGCTTTCCTGACGAAGCTTCACGAATTTCGATGCGTCCTCCCCAGGTTTTGAACGCGAGTTGTTCTCCGTCGGCCGACGAAGCCATCGCCTGGTACACTCCCTTTCTCCTGCCTTCATCGACCAGGTAAGGCTCCTCTGCGCCGTTGGCCGTGTTCCACTTCAAGAGCGAGCGATTCGTCGATTCGACAAGCAGGCGGTTCTCGAGGTTTGGTTCATTCTTATCGATTCCATCGCGAAAATGGACGACGCGGTCGCGCGAACAGGTGACAACGTTTCCGTCCCGAAGGAAGCCAAGTCCATAGATCGGTCCAAGTGGATGACCTGGCTGACGAGTGTAATCGAGATTCAAGGCGGACTCGCAGAGATAAAGGGCTCCGTCGCCGTTCACCATTGCAAACGCGGAGAAGTCGGGAGCCACGTCGAGCCACATGTTCGATTCGTTGGGCCCGGCGATCGTGCAGGCGATCACCCCCGTTTCGCGATACCACGCGTAAGCCTGGTTTCCGCGATGAATGCTCACAAGCTTTGCATCCGTCGGATCGAAGAAAAGGCTTGTCGTGGGATGCCACGGCCCCGAATGTTGCGTGGGACGGTTCTCGGCCAGACGTTCTCGCCCCGGCCAACTCCAAATCTCGATTTTCGTGTTCGCCAGACCTACTGCTAGCGCCTTCCCATCGTGCGACCAAGCCAGCGAGACCGGTTCGGTTTGCAGCTCGAGTTTCTTCACCGGGGTGTTTCGCTTGAGATCGAAAACGTGCACGACGTTTCCAGCTCCCGTGACGCCAAGCCACGAGTCGTCGTCCGTAAAAGCAAGGTCTCGAATCGGAGCTCCGAGGTTCTCGATCGTCCGTACAATCTTTCCGCTTGGCAATTCGAGAAATCGGACGACGCCATCTGGAAAGCCAAGCGCCAGCACATTCCCTTTGTGCAAATATTTAAGACACGTGGCGTCGCCCGACCAGAGGATCTTGGAGTCCTTGACGGCTTCTCCTTCGATCGACCAAAGCCGAACCGTGCGGTCAAGCGAGGCCGAAGCCGCGGTCGATCCGTCGGGAGAAACGCTGAACGCGATCACCTCCTTGGCGTGTCCGCCGGTCCTGGCCGAAACTTTCCCCGAAGCCATATCGACGATTGCCAGTCGATTGCGCAGCGTCGAACGCAACCGCCTTGCGCGTTTCCATCTTCGGCACGTCGAGTCCGTTGCCATCGTTCAGAACAGCCGGTTTGCCAAGCTTGGGCAAGAGCGCGATCGGTCCTGCAAAGGGATCCGTGGGCCTGAGGCTTTCGTAGTCTTGAGTCCTTCCGATATCGGTGAACTTGAGCCTTCCCTTGGCGTCCCCCGTGACGATTGTTCGCGAGTCTGGCAGGAACGCCGCCGCGGTCACCGCCGCGAGATGCGCGCGATAAGACCCAAGCAAGCGCAGAGTGGGCGCCAGTTGCCAGCAGTCGACAATGCCGTCGTTGTCTCCCGAGACCAACATCAAGCCGTCTTCGGAGCATGCGACGGCCGTGACGTCCGCGTCCCTGGAACGCACACGGTGGAGCTCCGTTCCCTCGGGGTTCAGTACGGCAGCTTCCTTGCCCGACGCCGCCGCGATCCAGCGGCCATTTGCAGTGGAATTGAACAATCGAAGGTCGTTCAGACGTCGCACCCACCTCGGTTCGTTCTTATCAGGCTCGTAAGCGGCGACCAACTCGCTGTACTTCGCAAGGTAGACGCGCGAGTCGCCCAGAAACGACAAGAGTTCGATGGGCATGTCGCTTTGCGTAGAGATCCTGCCGAGCTCTTTGCCTGTTTTCGCGTCGCAGCGCACCACGAAGGATCGCTTCCGCTCGCTTACCGCATGAATTGTGAACGATCCGTCGGGAGCAAGGGCTGAGAGTGCATTCTTTTCAGGCCATTGGATTCCATTGTCCAACAGAGGCGTGAACTGGCCGCCGCGGCGCCAGAAATGGAGCGATTCGTCGAAGTGTCTGGTGAACAGCGTTTTGCCTCCGTTCACGACGCCGATTGTCTTGACGCCTTGTTCGCCAGCCTTCCATTCGAAGATGGGTTTCTGGGCGTGCTTCTCCCAGACGCGCACGACGCCGTCTTTGCCTCCGGTCAGTACGCGTCGGGAATCCGGATCGACCCAAAGCGTTGCAAGGGCGCCTTTGTGAGCCTGCACGGCGCCTCTCTCGAATTCATTACGCAGCGTTTTGAGATAGTTCCATGCGAACTTTAGTGAGCCAAGTATGTCTTTATCGGAATAACGCGTGAAGAGCGCGAGCAAGAGAGCGGGCCTGCCGTCGCGCCATTCTTTGTGCGCGTGCTTCATCTCGTCCTTGAGTTTTGAGGCGAGTTTGATACGCTCGTTCTCGGCCAGCAGTTCGGCGTCGAGCTTGCGGATCGAGTTCAGGTGATATGCGACCGCTATGGGAGTGACCACTACAAGAATTGTCGCCAAGGCAATCACGGCCGCCAGAGCTCGATTGCGTCGCACCCATCCGAACCCTTTCGTGAGAGTGGAAGCCGAACGCGCTTTGACGCTCTTACCCTCGAGAAACCGATCAAGATCGTCGGCAAGCTGTTTGGCTGTTCGGTAACGATATTTGGGCTGCTTCTGGAGACATTTTTCGCAGACGGCCTGCAAGTCTTTGGGAAGCCGTCGATCGATCGACGTGATTGGCTTGGGAGGAGCCGATCTGATGCGTTCGAGTAGGACCAAGTTGTCCGCTCCCGTATGGGGCGAACGTCCTGTCAGGCATTCGTAGAGAAGGTTCCCTAGAGCGTGGACGTCCGTGGCTGGTCCGATTTCGCCGAGCTGCGGGTCAATCTGCTCGGGCGCCATATAAGTCGGCGTGCCCAAGAATCCGCCGTCGCGCGTTCGAGTGGCGTCGGACGCCAGATTCTTGGCGAGCCCGAAGTCGCAGATCCGCGGTTCGCCCGAGTGATTGAAGAGGATGTTCGACGGTTTGATGTCTCTATGAATGATGTGTTGCTCATGCACGGCGTGCATCGCCCTGGCCAAACGAGCGACCAGAGCCGCCGCCGCTTTCGGCGGCATTGGCCCCTTGTCAAGCCGAGTGGCAAGGCTGCCGCCGTTCAAATGCTCCATTGTTAAATATGGAAATTGTGTCTCGAGATTGGCGTCGTGGATCTTCACGACGCACGGGTCGTCGATCCTAGCCAGGATCTCCGCCTCTCTCTTGAATCGATCTCGCCGCGACTTGGAAGCGAGCTCGCCGTGATGCAAGACCTTCAGCGCCACGATCCTTCCGAGTGCGATCTGTCGGGCTCGATAGACCACACCCATTCCGCCTTCGCCGATCCTATCGAGCAACTCATACCCAGGAATGGAAACGTCCGCGTGCTCCGAACCTTTGCCAATGTCCGGTTCGTCGGCGAGGGTTGTTGCCAAGCCGTCGACGGCTAAAGGCTCGACCCCGCGCGCGTCCTGGTGCTTTCCATGTTCCAGTCCCGGTTCCAGTGGTAAGTCCAACGAAGGTTCACCGCGGCTCCAGGTCTCGATTTGCTTGGCGACCTGAGTCATGAACTCCTCGTCGCCATCCGATGCTTGGCGATAGTCTTCGAGGGGGAACGTCAGGCCTGCTTTTGCCCTCAGCTCGATATCGACCAGGGCCAGTTCGAGAGCCAAAGCGCGGCGATTAGCGACGGGAGGTCCAAGATACTCGGCGATTCCCGGCGGATTCGCGGCGCTCCATGCAGACTCAAAATCGGCGATGCGTTCCTCGAACAACGCGCTGTCGGAAGTCGGCTGGCGACCGTTTGGGTGCTGGGGCTCGGGCTCTCCACCAAAAGAGTCATTCATAAGTTCGTGCTTTGATGACGTCAACGAGGAGAGCCAAATCAGCCCGAAACGTTGCTGGCGGCGAGCATCGTCTCGAGATGGGCCTCGACCTTGCTACGGATGCGCTGAACCGTGCGTTCGCTGCGATCGACAAGTCCCGAGATCTCGGCTGGGCCCCGACCTTCCAAAATATACACAACAATCGGGAGGGCTTTGGCGTCGAACTTGTCCAAGAGCTGTTCGGTGGCCTCGGCAAGCATCAGCTTTTCAGTTGGGGAAGGGTTGCGATCGAAACGACCCCAATAGTACGCGTTCTCGCCGGCTGAGTCGAGTTCGCGGCGCACGTCTCTGGAGGCCGTTCGATACCGCGCGAGTTGTTTCGAGCACTTGCGAACGGCGATGAGCGAGAGCATCCCCCAGACGGCGTCCCATCCTTCGAAGTGGCACTTGCCGCAAACGTCTTCCATGAAGAAGCTTCGAAACGTCGACTGAACCACGTCCTCGGGGTCGAGCTTGCTTTGCAGCGACCGCCAGAGGTTCCTGCGGACCAGTTTGGTCAGGTCTCCGACGAACCTTTCGAACGTGACCGCGGCGGCGTGGTTGTCGAGCATGCGCAGGCGATGCGCGAAGACTTCGAAGTCCAAAGCTTCTTGAATCATGACGGGCGGAACCTCGACGAGCGCGGCGAAATTGTGAGATCCGTCGGCGAAGCCATTCGCTTACCGAGACAAGGTCTTAATAAATTGATGCAACAAACGACGCGCTGCAAGAGCGAGCTGATGAAATTTCCGAAATCTTCTGAAGTAGTATCGAATTATTTGTTGACAGCCCCCCTTCAAGGGTAAGAGTTGGCGATTCGACATGTTACTAGATGGCTTTCGCCGTGATGCTTTCTTCTCTTTGATGAGCCGTGCTTCACGCAGCCAGGTCTATTTTGAAAAATTGTCGGAATTGACGTCGATCCGGCATCTTTAGATTTGTGCTCGCTCATAAGCCGTGGAAGCTATCAAAGGGTCCGGCTTGCATTTCCCTGTTTTCTCACAAAAACGGGGCTGTCTAGTGAAGTTGTATCAGTACTTCGCGTTGGTTTATTCCGCCTATTTCTTAGCTTCTGTTGATCAAATCCGTCGAGCAACATTCTGTGCCTTCACAGCGCTCAGGGATCGTCACATTACAAGTCGTTGTAAGAAAATGCTCCGCGCTTGAACAACACCTCGGAGAGATCCAACAAATGACAAGCGACTGGGAAAAGGGTTCCGGTTCTGGACTACCCATATGGTTTCGTTCATCAGCAAAAAGGCGGCTTCACGCCAAAAATTGCCGGCGCAGGGCAAGCAGGCGGACCGCTCCTAGGCAATTGCTTTTCGAACGGCTGGAAGACCGGGTAGTACTTACCCAACTGAGTGTGACGAGTCCGCTCGATCCTCCCGGGGCACTGATCGCTGGGACGTTACGCTATGAAATCAATCAGGCGAACTTGGACGCATCAGCCGGCACCTCGGATACGATTGTTTTCAACACGAGCCAAATGGGTAGTCAGTCCATCGTTCTCGAGCAAGGCCTTTTGGAGTTGAGTGCGGGCTCGGGCTTGACGACGATCAACGGTGCCGGCCAAGTGACAATCAGTGGGAACAAAGGCAGCCTTATATTTCGGGTTGATCAGGGTGCTCAGGTGGCACTGACCGGCCTGACCTTGGAAAGCGGCGCTGGAACTGTTGTTAATGCGGGGGTAAACGCAACGATCAAAGGCGTTTCTTTTCCAGCCACGTACAGTTTAGGCGGCGCGATTGATAACTCCGGCTCACTCTCGATCAATGAGACCACTCTCGAGAATAATGCCGCATCTGGCCTCTACAGCTACGGCGGCGCGATCTACAACAGCGGAACTGTGAACATAAACTCATCAACTCTTTCCGGCAACCAAGCCGCGGACGCCTCGGGCTGGGGCGGAGGCGGTGCGGTCTATAACACTGGATCGCTGAACGTAATCAACTCGTTGATCGTCAACAACGCGGTGACAACGGATCCAGCGGTTACAGGCTTAGCTGCAAGCCCTCAAGCCGGCGGCGGAGGCGGTATCGACAACGTTGGCGTCCTGACGGTGAATAGCTCGACTCTTGTCGACAACGCCGCGGCAACTGGCGGAGGCATCGACAACACAAGCACTAGCGCCCTGAAGCTGGTGAACACAATCGTTGCTGGAAATAACGCTGTCATGGGCCCGGACGTCTCCGGCGCCGCCGTCGGCAATAACAACCTAATCGGCCAGAACGGCGGCCTCACGGGGATTACCAATAGAGACTCAGGTCACGACCTTGTTGGGACGAGCAGCAACCAGCTCAACCCGCTGCTCACTCCGCTGGGGAATTACGGCGGCTCGGTCCCGACCATGGCCCTGCTATCGGGCAGCCCCGCAATCGCTGCGGCCGCTGCTAGCACCAGCATCACCACCGACGAGCGCGGTTTGCCTCGTCCAACCACCCCCGACATCGGCGCTTTCCAGACTCAAGCGGTTACCTCGCTGATCGTCAGCGCACCAACGGACGTCATCGCGGGCGTCGCCTTTCCGGTCACCATCACGGCCAGCGACCAATATGGCAACATCGTGACCAACTACAATGGGCCTGCAACGCTCACCAGCAGCGACGGCCAAAGGATCTTCTTCTCCGCCTCCGCAATTAATCTTTATAACGGTACGGCCGCCGTCACGATTACCCTTGATGCTGCAGGCGCCACGACACTGAAAGCGACGTCCGGGAAGTTCGCTGGCGCCAGTGCGAATATGGTTGTGAGTCCACCTGTAGCTTCCTTTGCGGTAACCGTCCCTACAACTGCGACTGCCGGCGTTGGCTTCGCAGTTACGATAACGGCCCAGGATCGCTTCGGCAATACGGTCTCTGATTACAATGGTTTCGCCACGCTGGCGAGCAGCGACGGCCAGACGATCTACGGTTTGTCTGGGCCTATCAACCTGATGGCTGGTGTTGCCACGGTTTCGATTATCCTCGACACGGCAAACAAAGTGACCCTTGCGGCTAACCTTGGGTCGATTCAGGGTACGAGCAGCTCGCTTACTGTTGGCGCAGCGGCTGCAACGTCGTTTTCGATCAGTGCTCCTAGAACGGCTGGGGTGGGTGCTGGGTTCCCAGTGACACTGACGGCCGAGGATCCGTTTGGAAACGTCGTTACCAACTATTCCGGTTCGGTTACGCTTAACAGCAGCGACGGCCAAAGCGTCGCGCTGAGCCCGGCCACGCTCACATGGTTCAACGGAATCTCATCCGCGACCGCCACCCTCAATCAACCAGATGTCGTCACGCTCGACGCATCAGACGGCACCGCCAGCGGAATATCCAGCAACATCCTCGTCGAGCCCACTACTTCACAGGCGATCAGCAACGGGCTGGCTGCCTTCGTGAGTTGGGGGGGAAGCCAGTCATTCCCACTCGTCGGAACGTCTACGCTGATCCAAAACGCGCTCCAACTCGGTCTGGTCGCTCCCATCAACGCCTATTTTGCCGCCAATCCTGCTGCGAATACTCCGACGAGTCCAGGCTTCATAACTTTGTTGGAAGGTCTGAGCGCTCAGTTGGGCGATCTGACAATCACGGTCCCTCCGAGTAGCGTGCAGCAGACGGTCAACGGCAGCCAGATCATCTTCTCGCTTGACTTCCAGGCTTCTGGCACAATCGCCACGACGCTCGGGAGCCTGGGCGCCCAGGCCGACCAACTTGGCATCCATCTCGCGAATTCGTCCGAGGTAAACGTCACGACCAGTCTGAATTTCAATTTCGGCTTTGGCGTCGATCAGACGGCTGGTCTGACCGCGGCTCAGGCGTTCTTCCTCAATGCTCCTGCCGGAGGCTTGAGCGCCTCCGTGATCATCAACGCGGCCAACATCACCAGCGGAATGACGATCGGCTTCTTGGGCGCTCAGACGACCAGCGGATCGATCCAGATGAACGCCTCAGCAGCGAACTCCTCTAACATTGCCAACCTACAGATCATCGGCTTACAAACCCTATCACTTGCCCCGTCGGGATCGGTGAATATCTCACTGCCGCTGCAAGCTCAACTCGGGACGCAGACCGCGAGCGGCACGCTGACGATCAGTGCGCCCAACCTGGCAGTCAGCTCGGCTGCCACGGTCAATTTCCAAAACTTCTCCGGTTGGCAGAACTTCAGCACCGTAGGGCCGGACGCCGTCTTATCGATGCTGAACCAATTTTCCAGCCAGTTGGGGCAGATCGGCTCGCAACTCTGGTCGACCGATCTGCCGTTCCTTGGCTCTCTAAGCCTGGCGCAAGCGGCCAACCTCGAACAGACGTTCCAGACCGAGGTGACCAGCCAGATCTCATCCTGGAGCAATATGCTCCAGCGCACCGTTGCCGATTTCAGCACAGCGCAAGGTCTGGCGAATTTGTTGGCGCAGGTCCTCGACGTCAGCCCAACGGCGATCAACGTGCAATTCAATGCGACGACAAATGCTTTAACCTACACATTGAATTTAACGTCTTACACATTCTCGAGCCTACTGTCACAGGTGCTCCAAGTCAATCTCGACCAGGACGGGAGCGGGCTTGCCAACGCCAGTAACATATCCGGCCTGTTGAGCCTGGTTCCGAAGATCACGGCCAGCCTCACCTTTGGCATAAACCTGACTCCAATCGGAAACGGATTCGCGTTAACCCCGTCGACGCAGCTTTCTCAACTGAACGGTGGAGCGGGCGTTCGGATCAACGGCACATCCGCCGCCGACCTGAATATCACACTCAGCGACGGCACCAGTAACGCCGTGAGTCTGAACGGGGACAAGACTGTTCAAGACGTGATGAATTCCATTCAGAACGCCACGGGAGGCAAGGTCAAGATAACGATTGACTCTAACGACCCAGCCGCCCTCGACGTCTCGCAGCCGATTGCGACGCCAATCGCCATGGATTTTACCACGCCCCCAACGGCAAACCTTGCCGCTCACGACGACGTTGGCAAGCCTGAATAATGGTGCAGGGATCCGGACGAACGGCGGAAGCGCCGGCGACCTGCAAGTGACTCTTACCAATGGTACGAGTTTCGACGTTTCGCTTGGAAATGCGGTAACGATACAAGATCTCATCAACGTCTTCCAACAGGCTTCAGTCGGCAGGGTCCAGGTGGCTATCAATCCCGCCGACCCATTCGGGCTGATTGTCACGCAAGTCGCTCCCTCGAGTTCTGGTCAGACGAGCGTGTTTTCAATCGTCGCGGTCAACGGGTCGCTGGCCGCCGAAGATCTGGGCATACAGCACCTTCAGGTTTCACCAGCCAACCAATCCTACGCCGCGGGGGACCTTGGCATCCAGGGAGTGGACGTGGGTTCGACCGGCAGTATATATGGGCTCGCGTTGCATGGAGACTCGTTGCAAAAGCACTTCTTTATCGAGAATGCGACGTTCCAGGGAAGCTTGGTTGGTACTGCGACCCAGGTGAATGCTACGGCCGATTTCGGCGCGGTCCCGCTGAAAATGACTAACGGCTCTGGGGCCATTCAGGCCCAGGGCTCGTTGACGATCAAGAACCTCACCACTCTGCAACAACTGACAAGCGCGCTAACGGGCACTTCGACCCTGAGTTCGCTCGTCAGTAGCCAGATTTCTGGGTCCGGTCAGATCACTTTGCCGCTTGCCTTGAACCTTTCTGTTCCATTGACGGGGTATAGCCTGCCTGCTGGAGCCAAGGTCGTCGTCAACATGACCGACTTTACCAATCCGAGTACGCTTTCAGTTACCGTCACTCCTGCCTTGAATCTTTCAGGCCTCACAATCCAACCTGTGCTTCAGGGATTGGAAAATGTGGCGAGCTTCGTACAAAGCGCCGGGTCTTCGCTTTTGAGTCAGCCGCTGCCAGGGCTCGGGACAAGTCTCGAAAACGTCTTCAATCCCGCATCGATTCTGAACTCGGCCGTCAATACTTTGACACTCAACCCCCCCCAGACGATCGACCAACTCGTCAGTCAGCTCAGCACGTTGCTGGGAGAAACGGTGACGGTGTCTTTCGTCAACAACATGCTCCAGGTCAACCTGAACTACGGCTTTTCCACGACCCAAGCCGTGAACTTGGGCTTCACTCTTTCGCCAACTCTGGGCAGCATCGCCGACGTCAACGGGGCGGATCCATTGAGTCTGACGGTCAAGGGTTCGGTCTCTATGGGGCTCGTGATCGATCTGACTCAGCCGTCGTCGCCTCAATACGATATCCAGGACAGCAGCAAGCTCAGCGTGTCGGCGCTGGTCAACGCTCTGGGAGTAGTCGCGTTCAATGCCACGGTGGGGCCGCTGGGGGTGAGCATCTCAGGCGGCAGCGTTCAGCTCACTGATGGTATAAAGGGCCAGGCTGCAACCTGGACCGCCGGCCTTAATACCAGCTCGGCCAATCACCTCTGGCCGCTGTCCAGCGCTGTGAACGATGTCAACACTGCGATCAACGGGCAAGTCGACATTGTGTTGCCCACTTTCTTTGCAACAACTAACGTGCCAGTCGACCCGAATACAAAGTTCATCGAGCTGAAAGTGACAAACCTGGCCAACGCGAGCTCGACTACAACGCTGACGGTTCCTAATTTAACTGCGGCGATGAACAGCGTCAGTCTCAACGACATCATGAACCAGGCTGTGGAAGGCTGGGACGGTCTGATGCGGAAGCTCCAGTCGGCGTTGACTCAGGAGATCGATGTCGAGAATATTCCCGTGGTCGGCACTCAGTTGCAGCAAGCGCTCTCGTTTCTTCAGACAATGGATCAAACAGTCACCACCCAATTGGAAAACGCCCCTCAGCTTGCCGCCAC
Source organism: uncultured Planctomycetota bacterium (assembly GCA_963818975.1). Classification (GTDB taxonomy): domain Bacteria; phylum Planctomycetota; class Planctomycetia; order Isosphaerales; family Isosphaeraceae; genus CAWFUI01. The sequence continues at coordinate 123,277 of CAWFUI010000018.1, forward strand.
GACCGTTCAGGATGCACTTTACGCGGCGCTCGGGCCTCAGGGTCTGAACTGGCTGGTCAATCTCGTCCCCGGGGGCGCGTCTACCGAAGACAACTTTGTCCAGTTGGTGCAATCCAATGGCAGTATTCATTACCTTCTCCAGTTGCACGAGAACTTGACGGCGGTGTCGGTGCCAGTCGCCGTCAACCTCGGACTCAGCGGCCTGGGCTTGGCGGTCGACGGCAATCTGAACTTCAATGCGGGTTTCGATGCCACGCTTGGCTTCGGCCTCAGCCAGCAATACGGCTTCTACGTCGACAGCACCGATACGGCCTCGGTGGGTTTCAACGCGGATCTCCCCTCGTCGGCCATCGCGACGCTCGGCTTCCTGCAGTTCAACCTCTCGAACAACTCGCCGCAGACCCCTCAACTCTCAGGCGCTCTAAGCCTTGGCCTGAACAATGTGAATGGCACGGGACGGCTCTCGCTGAACGATCTCTCGTCGGCCTCCGCCTACACTCTCGGCATGGCCGCGAACGCCAACCTCAATTTGCACCTCGACGCCACCATCGCCGGCAACACCAACTTGCCGCACGTTTCGACAGACTTCTACTTCACCTGGAGCACCAACCCGACAACGAGCAATCCGGACACGTTGGGCTTCAACAACGTAACGCTCGACCTAGGTGGCTTCATCGATAGCATCTTCGGTGAGATCCAACAGGTGCTGAAGCCCATCGAGCCGCTGGCCCAGGTTCTGACCGCCCCCCTACCGGTGCTGAGCCAGTTGGCTGGTCACAATGTCGACCTCGTCGATTTGGCGTCGGCGCCTCGGGTTCGTCAGCCCCGGGACGGCGGATTTCCTGACCGCGGTCGCGGATTTCGTTGTCGATACGAGCAGCCTAGCCGCTCCGCCGAGCTGGGATCTTGGAAGTTTCACGCTCGATCCGACCGAGGCCCAGAACCCTTCCTACCTAGGCAACCTTAACCCGACGCCGACCAACACGTCGCCCTACACTGGCAGCCCAATCTCAGGGTTCCAGATCCCGATCCTGAGCAATCCAACGAGCGCGTTTCAGATGTTGTTGGGCAAAAGCGTTCCGATTGTCACTTACGAAATGCCGCAACTCGGCCTGAACTTTAGCTTCAGCGAATTCTTTCCAATCATCGGTCCTCTCGGAGCGGACCTGGCCGGCTCGATCGGCGCCCAGGCTGAAGTGGGCTTCGGGTTCGACACATCTGGATTCCAAGAGTACGCCTCCGGAGGCTTCCGCGACCCCGGCTTGATCCTCGACGGCTTTTACGTTGACGATCACCAGACCCAGTTACAGCTCTACGGAAGCATCTCGGCCTATGCGGCAATCGATCTGGGGATCATCCAGGCGGGGATCGGCGGCGGTCTGTTCGCCTCGGTCGACTTCGCCCTACACGACCCCAGTGGGACCGGGCTGGTCCACTTGCAAGATATCGAGGCCGACTTCCAGAAAGGCACAATCTTCGACGCCTCGGGAGCCCTGGACGCCTACCTATCGGCATATGTGGAAATCAATTTGTTGTTTTTCTCTCACCGATGGACATTCCAAATCGCATCGGTCACGCTCGCGACAATCAGCGAGCCGGCGCCAAGCACGCCCCCGGTCCCGCAATTGGCGACACTCGAACCAGGAGGTGTGCTCCGACTGAACGTTGGGCCCTATGCCTCGCAGCGGCTGTACGGGAACACTGCCGACGGGAACGAAACCCTGACGGTAACACCTGGACCTGACGGCAGTAACAGCGTCTACGTTTCCGGCTTTGGAGTGACCAACCAGAAATACGACGGCGTCAACAAAATCACGGGAGAAGGAGCTGTTGGCAACGACAACATTACGATCAACGCTGGCAGCGGAATCAATGTGAACTTTGCGGTCGGCGGTGGAACTAACAACATCGACGTTCAGAGCGCAGGCCAGGTGACGCTTACGGGTGGCGCTGGGGTCGATACGCTGGAGGTTGATAACGCGACGAGTGCCACCATTACCGGAGGCTCCGGCAACGAAACGCTCATTGTCACCGGCGGCGGAGCAGCCACTCTCCAGGCCGGCAGCGGCCTCGACAGGCTTTACGCAGGCAGCGGCGATGGCCAGGTCTTGCTTGGCGGCGGTGGCACAGACGTCTTGGTCGGCGGCTCGGGGGCCAATCAGGTCCTGCACGGTGGGACCGGCGTCTCGACGCTGGTCGGCGGGTCCGGCTCTGGACAGGAGCTTTTTGGCGATAGCAGTACCGCCAATATTTTCGGCGGTTCTGGGAGCAGCCAGACGCTCACCGCCGGGTCGGGCAACGACCACCTTTATGCTGGAGAGGCTGACGGTCAGACGCTTCAGGGCGGCAGCGGCGATAACGTGCTGCAAGTGGGCTGGAGTCTTCCGAGCCCTAGCGGACAAATTGCCTCTGGAGTCACTGCCCCGTTTGCCAATATGCCCTATGGGGCTATCGATCCAACGACGGACCACCCTCTCCAGGTTGGTTGGCGCCTCTCAGAGTCGTACAACACCGCGGGTGGCTTCTGGGCAGTTTCGAATTACACGCCGGGAGACTCAAATCAAGGTCTTGGTCACAGCTACGAGATGCTCGCCGGAACTGGCAACACTCTTATCATCGGCGGCTGGGGTAGCGACACTATCTACGGCGGCAGTGGCAGCGATACTCTTTATGGTGGCGGCGGCAACGGCAATAAACTCTTGTACGCCGGTGTCGGCCCGACTCAGATGTTCGGCGGCGGGCCTAGCAACCAGTTCGGCGACTTAACCGATAAAATGAATCCCTCCACAGGGCAACACGAGCTTATTGGAGGCAGCGGCAACGACGTCCTCTACGGCGGCGATGGCGTGAACATCGTTCTCAACCCTTCAGGCGTAGGTTTGGTCGCTCCGGGCGGCGATGGCGGAGACCAAGGCGTCAATATCCTGGCTGCCGGCGCCGGCAACAGCACACTTTACAGCGACGCGGTTAGCAGTCTTCAAAACACGCTGATCGGAGGCAGCGGACTCGACAATCTTTTCGCCGGAGGCGGCACTGGCGATTACCTGGAGGCGGGCAGTGGGGTCGACTCCTTGTATGGAGGCACAGGCGAAGACGTCTTCCAATTGCCTTTCATACCCATCGGCCAGCAAGCCGCCACTCCTGACACCTTGGTGGGAGGGTATGGCCTCACAACGCTTGTAATCAAGCCGGTCAATACCGAGGTAGTCAACGGTCAGCTTATGCAGGTGCCCATTACGGTCGATAGCAGCATTTACTTGAGTCCGGTCCCCAACACTACTAACGAATACGTTGCGTCGTTGGTGGACCTTGACAGTAATGTGCCGGAAGGCGAGGTACAGTTCATATTGCCCGACAGCGTCGAGCGGGTTGCACTCCTGGGTGGCGTTGGAGATAACCAGATCTACGTTGATCCCGCGATACAGCGTGGAATGCTGCTCTACGGCGGAGCTGGTCACAACATTTTGTATGCCGGCTCAGGCAATGACGTACTGATTGGTGGGTCTGGAACAAGCATTCTTTATGGCGGGAGTGGATATGACGTGCTCTACGGCGGCGCCACGCCAGCAGTGTATCAAAACGTGCTCAATTCCATCGGCGCCGTATCGGGAGGTCAAGTCTCGGGCAAAGCTACGTCCAAACCGCAGATGACGTGGCTGCGGAATCAGCCGGCTGGTCATAACTACCTGATCGCCGGCTCCGGCAATTCGCAGCTTTATGCTGGCACCGACGGAGACCTGCTCATCGGCGGCAACGCCCAGTTCGACGCCTCGACGGACCAGTTCATCCTGGAAAATGGCGCGGGACGCGACGTTCTCGAAGGAGGCCAGGGCAACGACCTCATGATCGGTGGACTCGAGGGCACGGGCGATGCAATGATCGCCGGTTCCGGAAACGACGTTCTTATCGGCAACAGCGGCGAGAACGTCCTCGAAGGCGGCGGCGGCAGCGACGTGTTGATCGGAGGCAGTCTGATCAACGTCATGCTCAGCAACGACGCGAGTACCGCCACAAGCTACCTATTAGGCGGCAGCGGACTCAACTTCGAGTTCGCGGGATCTGGGAACGATAAGCTCTTCGACTACAGCAATCCCAACGATCCGCTTCAAGCGGTTGGTTGGTCCGAGGCCACGGCCCTCGCGAACCTGTACCACGTCGTCTTGCCTCCACCGCAACCGGGCTCGAAAGTGAACCCTGAGCAAGAACTGCAAAGCTTGTTGGACACGCAGGATCAACTGAGCGCCGAGGTCGCGGACCTCAACACGATTTACTTCAACTCTACCCAGTGGGGTTCCATTGTTAGTGGAAGCAATACGATTACGAACCTGTACTTCGCACAATTGAAGGGGAATACGACGAATGGCTCGAACATCGTCACCGGACTGAATACATCCCAATTGGTGCAAGGCGACCTGGTCTCCGGAGTCGGAGTCCAAGCGGGGACGACCGTCGTCTCGGTGACGAGTCAGGAAATCACTTTGTCGAAGACGATCGCTTACTCGGGCACGGACTTGCTCGCATTTACCGAGCCCATGATTGCCGCGGCGAAGTTGGAGAACGGCCAGATTACCGTGGGCTCGAACATTATTAACGGGTTGCAGGAGCAACTTGGATTGGCCGGCTTCACGACCAAAGGCAGCCCCACCATAACGGGCTTGGCCTCTACGTCATCTTTGCAGATAGGAGATGCCGTGGCCGGGGCGGGTATCCCGGCTGGAGCGATCATCAGCCAGATTGTGGACGATCAATCCATCGTACTGTCCCTGACCGCAACCGCCTCGTCGGCGAACCAGTACGGTGTGCCCATAGCCGAGATTCTCTCGGTAAGCAGCCATTTGATGGTCGGTCAACCGGTGACCGGTCCGGGAATCCCTTCAGGGACCACCATCCAGACGATCGTTTCCGGGACGTCGGTCACGCTTTCGAACAACGCAACGGCTAGCACTTCCAGCGGGCCTTTTTACTTTGGCACTTTGCCGTTAGAAGGACCGCTGGTCTCAGGACCTGCCGGCGACCTTCCCGCGGGTGATTCGATCACCTCCATCCTTTCAGCAAATTCCGTAGTGCTCGCTCAGCCGGCAATGCAGACCGCCTCAAACGTCGCAGTTGACCTTCACTTTGACCCCTGAAGAAGAGCAACTGCGAGAAGCTCTCAACAACGCTCTTTATTACATAACAACTGAAGAGGAGAACTGCGCTGAGACAACACGGTGCCACGGCCGAAATCGACTTCCTACAGGGGGGGGCGGGTAATGATGCTCTCTACGCAGGCCCAGCCCCGGTTTGGATGATTGGCGGAGCAGCCACGTTCTCCGCTGATGGCAAAACAGCCTTATACGGCAGCGATACTTTTTACATTACTCCAGAGAACTATGAATACTTCACAAATCAGTCAACTCTAAAGTCGAACGATACAATCGAAGGCAACGGGGCCGCTAACGACACTCTCATGTTCCTCGGCGACGGAAACATCACCATCGGCTACGACGACAGTACATTCACGGACGTCGTGCAGGTGCCAAACCCTACCTACAACGGTACCAATAATCCGATCGACACCCTGAACTGGGTCGAAGGGAACAACATCAGCACGATCGGGGTAAAGACTCTTGGAGGAACTGACAGGGTTACGATCAACTCAGACAAGCTTGTCGCGTGGACGAGTGGGCTCCTCATCATCGACGGTGGAATTGCTGGTGATCCGGGATACGAGGGTAATGTTACGATCGACGCAAGCGCGTTCACCGAGAACGCCACGTTGCTAGGAGGCGCAGGCAACGACACGATCATCATCGGCAACCTCGCGACCGGCGTCACTGGCAGCATTGTGCGTGGAGGCTCCGGAAACAATCAAACGAACCAACTCGAAATCGTTGGCCACAGTGGGCCCCTTGACGTCCTGGAGGGAATCAACAACATCATCGGAAGCTCCAATTACGGAAACCAAGATCTCGCGGTCAGCGGCAACGCCTGGCTCAATGTCGCGAATTTCCAAAAACTCGTCGTCGTGGGCTATACGGTCCCCTCCGACTCGTCCTTAAAAGGCCCAAACACGAACACTGTCGTTCTTGAAGGCCAGATCATTCCGACGATGATCCTCCAAGGCGGTGGCGGGAACATTACCAACGACTTCACAGCGTCAGGTGGCTCGAGCACATTGATCGGCGGCGCTGGAATCAATGAGTTCTCTGTCTCTGGCGGCACGAGTTCGCTCTTCGGCGGAGCTGGAACCAATGACTTCACAGTCACTGGCGGCATCAGTACGCTCATTGGCGGAGCTGGGCAGAATTCCTTCAATATGAGCGGGTCTGGCAACTACACGGCAATCGGGGGGACAGGCGTCAACATCTTCAACGCTGCTGGCGGCACTGCAACAATTACCGGCGGCCTTGGCCAGAATTCATATAACCTGACTGCTGCTGGGACTTACAGCATAGTGGGGGGAGCGGGCTCAAATGCCTTGCTGATTCAGTGCGCTGCTAGCGGCGACGAGATGAAATTGACGCAGAGCGTCACGGTCGTCACGGTCAATGGCACCATCAACGGCTTGTCGACGAGCGTGACAGTCTCGAACATGAGCAGCATCGAAGTCGACGGCAGCGCTGCTGGCGGCAACACCCTCGACGCTCGTGGAATGGTGATGGGCGTCCATCTTAAGGGCGTAGGGCCTGGCAATACGCTTTATGGCGGCGCCGGTCCCGATATTCTTGACGGAGGATCTGGCGGTAGTGACATACTCAACGCAGGGAACAACAACGACATTCTTTATGTTAGCGGCCAAAATAGCTCATACGTCGGCACAGGCGAGAACACACTTGTCTACACTGCACAGCCAGATGACCAAAACGTCGTTGTCTATGGTACAGGCCTCCTGATCAACGGCCAGTTGGAGTCCGGCACAGGGAACGGACTGAACGGATACGCAAATGGTCAACCATTCACATATCTCATCGGCAAATACATCGGATTCACTGGATGGTCAGGTGTTAACAACGTTCAGATTCAGGACAGTGGCACCGGCACGACGGTCGCGAGAGGCGCCTCGGTTTGGGACCTACCGCAATACGAGACGTATCAAGTCGATTATAGCAGTGGGATACAGGTCATAGCGTTGTTCACTGGTGGTTATGTGAGCGGCTCTGGGGGCCAAAGCTATACCTACACTTATGATCTTACGTGGACCGGGTTCTCAGCAGACGACACTGCATCAATAGCGACGACGAACGTAAGTAACGCAACGTTCAGTTCTTCTGTCAATTACTTCAACGATACAAGTTCTTGGCCGGTCTATCAATCTGGCGTCGAGTATACAATATGGGGCACTCTTGGATCAGGAGGGTTTCTGGGTTTATTCCCTTCCTCAGGTAGCGTGACTTACAATGTAACGATCCTTGGGTACGAAGCATATCTGGAGTGGCAAAACGTCGCGGGATACAGCGTGTGGTCTGGTGGGGTCACGGTCGGCCCAGGGGTCGACGTCTCGAACCTCACCGCAGTAGCAACGGGGGCAAATGGCGCGATCGTCGACTATCCACAGTCATTCACCACCGGCGGAGCGAGCCCTGATCCCTCCGCGATTACCTATACGCTCTCGAACGGAACTCAAGTCCCCAGCGGTTCGCTTTTCCCAGTGGGCACCACCGTGGTGACTGCGACGGCCACGGACGGAAGCGGACGGACGAGTTCGAGCAACTTCGATGTGACCGTCATCGGACAACCGGCCGCTCAGAGTCCGACGGGGATTGTCGTGACGACCTCGACGAGCGACCCGGTTTACGGACAGCCAGTGACGTTGAGCGCGACCATCGCCGCTTTGGCGCCTGGGGCGGCCGATCCGACGGGAACAGTCACGTTCATGGACGGCTCTACGAAACTGGGAACCGGTACGCTTGGACCTCTCGATGGTCAGATTACAGAAGTGTCCCTCGCTAGCTTTTTAACGTCCAACCTCGGCGTGGGATATCATGACATCACCGCCGTCTATGGCGGCGGATCGAGCGATCTGGGAAGCACCTCGGCCGAGATGGTCCTGTATATCGCGCCAGACGCCACGACGACCACACTCACGGCCGTACCGACGTCCACAGTTTTCAATCAGTCTGTAACGTTCACTGCCACGGTAGCGGTCTCGAGCCCCGGAGCTGGCACGCCAACCGGCAAGGTCACGTTCATGGATGGCACCACGATTCTTGGGACAGGCACGCTGAGCACCTCTGGCGGCGTAACGACGGCAACATTCACTAACTCAACTTTAAAAGTGGGGTCGCACTCGATCAGCGCCGTCTATTCCGGCGATGCCAACGACTTTCCAAACAACTCATCGGTTCTTGCATTCAGTGTCACTCAGGATCCGACGACAACAGCGGTCATAGACGCACCGACCGCAACCGTTTATGGCCAGTCCCTGACATTCACGGCCACGGTAGCCGTTGCAAAACCTGGCGCGGGAACACCAACCGGAACGATCACGTTCATGGATGGAACCTCGGTCATCGGCACTGGCAATCTAAGAACGTCTGGCGGCGTAACGACCGCGACCTTCACAACTTCCGCTTTGGCAGTGGGATCACACTCGATCACCGCCGTTTATTCCGGCGATACGAACGACCTGGCGAGCAGCTCCGCGGCTTTGGCGCTCAGCGTCTCTCAAGATGCAACTACTACGGCGTCTGTCATCGCCACGCCGACTGCCACCGTTTATGGCCAGTTGGTGAAGTTCATGGCTACGGTCGCCGTTCAGAGCCCCGGATCAGGTGCACCCTCTGGCACGGTAACATTTGAAGACGGCTCGACGGTGCTTGGGACAAGCATACTTTTGGCGTCAGGTAGTGTGAGATTCGCAACCTTTTACTCCTCGGTGTTGACGGCGGGGACTCACTCAATCATCGCGGTTTACAATGGAGACGCCAATGATCTTCCTAGCACTTCAGTCGGTTCGAAGTTCATTGTGTCTCAAGATTCGACAACGGCCTCGGTCTCAGCCTCCCCAGCCAACACGGTTTTCGGTCAACCGGAGACTTTTAAGGCGCTCATCTCCGTCAAAAGTCCTGGGGCAGGTTCTCCCACGGGCGTGGTGACATTCATGGACGGAACGACCAAGCTTGGTACTGGAACTCTCAGTACGACGTCTGGAGTCACGTCGGCGACGTTGACTACCAATGCTCTGGCCGTGGGATCGCACTCGATCACGGTCGTTTATCCAGGGGACGACGAGGATTTGAGTAGCACATCAGCGGCACTAACTTTCGTGGTCTCCCAAGACTCGACGAAGGTCGTTGTGACTGGTTCTCCATCCACATCGGTCTACGGCCAGTCTGCGACCTTTACTGCGACTGTAAGCGTATCGAGCCCCGGAGCAGGTATTCCAACGGGATCGGTGACCTTCAAGGACGGTTCCACCGTGCTAGGCACTGGGACGCTCAGTACAACTGGCGGTGTGACGACCGCCACGTTCTCCACAGCTAAGCTGGCCGTTGGATCTCATGCGATCACCGCAGTATACAGTGGCGATACGGACGACCTGACAAGCACGTCCCCTGGGCTTACTTACAAAGTCTCACAGGATGCGACGACGGCGACGCTTGCCTCTTCTCCAAGTGCGACCGTCTTTGGGCAGGTAGTGACGTTTACGGTAACTATCGCGATCAACACCCCTGGCGCAGGGGCTCCGACGGGTACTGTGACTTTCAAGGATGGTTCCACGGTTCTGGGCACGGGGACGCTGAGCACTACGGGAGGGGTTACGACTGCTAGTTTCAGCACGTCTAAGCTTGCTGTAGGCTCGCACACCATAACAGCGGTCTACGGAGGCGACGTCGACGATCTGACAAGTACTACAACCGGCCTGACCTTCGTGGTTTCGAAGGATGCGACGTCAACGAATCTCTCAGCTTCGTCGCTCACCGCGAACCTGGGTCAAACGCTAACATTTACGGCTACAATCGCCGTATTGAACCCCGGTTTTGGGTTGCCCACTGGTACAATCCTCTTCTACGATGGGTCGATGGAAATCGGCACCGGCATCCTCAGCACTACCAACGGCATGACGACCGCCTTCTTCTCGACGTCCTTGCTGACTGCGGGAACTCACCAGATCAAAGCAGTCTACAGCGGCGACCAGGATGATACGGGCAGCACTTCAGCCCCAATCACAATTACTATCGGATAATCCATCGCATGAGCCGTCGGAAGGGTGGCGGCTAAGAATCGCAAGCCTCTTGTGCCTGTGGGGTTTTGTGCCGTTCACCCAAACGGATCATGCGCGCCTTTGTTGAAGAAATCGTCCTCGGGGTAGAGCATCGCGTCTCTGGTCAGCTTGTCTTGCAGGTGTCTGGGCAAGCCGGGGACTTCGGCGAGCACGGCTTTGCGGTCGTCGGAGGCGAATGAGAACCAGTGGAGCAGCAAGAGCCCAACGGTTGGTACGGCAATGGCGCCGCCAGCGAGCAACGCGAACGACGTCGTTTCCTTTTGGTGCACCAGGTCCATCATGACCAGAGGAATGAAAATCGCAAAGAAAAGCGCGATGTAAAACACGCTTTTGAGATAGGCCGTCGTAACCGAGTGGTAGGAAAGCGAGACAGGCAGAGCGTACTGCTTCTTCTCGCCGTCGAGTTCATAGAAGAGGAACGAGCGGCGCGGCCATACTGGGAAGAAATTGATGCAGATGAACTCGGACTTGACGCAGCAGCACCCAGGCACAATGTCGACCTTGCCACGAAAGTGCGTCGAAACATGAAAGACCATGGCGAGAGTCGGCTGAATTCCCTGGCGCGGAGTTCCGCGTTCGTTGAAACGGTTTTGGCTCGATCTTTATGACCGCTTAGCCAACAAATCCTGGAGAGCGAACACTTGTAAATCCCCCTGGCGCAACCGCTCGAGCGCGCCCACCGCCGCCGCGGCGCCGGCGATCGTGGTGATGCAAGGCACTCCGTGGCTGACGGCCGCCGCGCGGATTCTGCCCTCGTCGGTGCGAGCGCCTTTGCCGCTGGGCGTGTTGAAGATCAGGTCGATCTCGCCGTTGGCCAGATAGTCCAGAAGGTTCGGTCTACCCTCCTGAACCTTTCGTACCGTTTGAACCTTGATGCCATTGTCTTCCAGGAATTGGCCAGTGCCTCCTGTGCAGATGATGTGGAAACCAAGAGCTTCCATTTTGAATGCCACGGGCAGAATGGCCTTCCTGTCTCGAGCAGCAACGCTAATGAACACCTTGCCCTCGGTCGGCAGCCGAGTCAGCGAGGCGATCTGGCTTTTCGCGAACGCGGCAAAGAACTCTGTATCAATGCCCATCACTTCGCCTGTGGACCTCATCTCAGGTCCCAGGACAATGTCCACGCCAGGGAACTTCGCGAATGGGAACACGCTCTCCTTGACCGAGACGAACTTCGGCGTGGGGTCTTCGAAGATCCCCAGATCGTCGAGTGATTTGCCCAGCATCACCCGAGCCGCGGCCTTGGCGAGGTTCAAGCCCGTCGCTTTGGATACGAAAGGGACTGTTCTCGAGGCCCTAGGGTTCACTTCCAGGACATAGATCTTGCCGTCTTTTACGGCAAATTGAATGTTCATAAGACCACGAACGTCGAGCGCCGTCGCCAGCGCCCTGGCCTGGGTTTTGAGGTTTTGGATGATCTCCTCGGAGAGAGTGAACGGGGGGATCGAGCAGGCTGAGTCTCCCGAATGGACCCCCGCCTCTTCGATGTGTTCCATCACTCCGCCGATGATCGTGCGCTGGCCGTCGCAGACGGCGTCGACGTCGACTTCGATCGCGTCTTCGAGGAACTTGTCGATCAGTACGGGATGGTCGGGGCTTGCGGCCACGGCCTCGGCGAAAAACTTGGCGAGGCTTGGCTCGTCGTAGACGATCTCCATGGCTCTGCCGCCAAGGACGAAACTGGGCCTAACGAGCACTGGGTAGCCGATGCGTTCGGCGATCCAACGCGCCTGGTCGTAGCGTACCGCGGACCCGTTGGGAGGTTGAAGCAGGCCAAGCCTTTCGAGAACCACGCGAAACCTTTCGCGGTCCTCGGCCAAGTCGATGCTGTCTGGACTTGTGCCGGCGATGGGCACGTCCGCAGCCTCCAGAGCTCGGGCAAGGTTGAGCGGAGTCTGTCCTCCAAATTGGACAATCACTCCAACCGGCTGCACGCGCTCGCAGATCGAGATCACGTCTTCGGCGGTCAATGGCTCGAAGAACAGTCTGTCCGAGGTGTCGTAGTCGGTACTGACGGTCTCGGGATTCGAGTTGACCATCACCACTTCGTAGCCGTCCGATTTCAAAGCGAACGCAGCCTGGCAACAGCAGTAGTCGAACTCGATGCCCTGACCGATCCGATTTGGTCCGCCTCCCAGAATCACCACGCGGGGCTTGTCGCCGACGCGGGCCTCGTCTTCGGATTCGTAAGTGGAATAGTAATAGGGCGTGACGGCCTCGAACTCGGCTGCGCAAGTGTCGACGAGTTTGTAGACCGGGACGATGCCTCTTGCCACGCGGTCTCGGCGAACGTCGAGCTCGCCGACCCCCCAGAGGTGAGCGAGCTGGCGGTCCGAGAAGCCGTTTCGCTTGGCTTCGCGCAGAAGTTCGTCGGACAAGGCGTCGAGGTTCTGGACCTTTCTCAGCTCGAGCTCGAGCTTGACGAGCTCGGCGAGGTTGCTCAGGAACCAGCGATCGATGCCTGTGAGTTTTTGAATGCGTGGGATGCTTAAGCCCGAGAGTAGAGCCAAGCGAATCGACCAGACTCGCTCGGCGTTGGGCGTGGCAAGCTGGGAGACGATTTGCTCTTCCGCGGGCATAGCCTCGGTATTGTAGGGATCTTTTTTGTCGCAACCGAAGCCGAAGCGGCCGACTTCGAGTCCGCGGAGGGCTTTTTGGAAGCTCTCTCGAAAGGTTCTGCCGATCGCCATGACCTCGCCGACCGATTTCATTTGCGTGGTGAGCGAGGCGTCGGCCTCGGGGAACTTCTCGAACGCCCATCTGGGAATCTTGGTCACAACGTAATCGATGGTGGGTTCGAAGCAGGCAGGGGTTTGGCGGGTGATGTCGTTTCTGAGCTCGTCGAGTCGGTAGCCGATGGCGAGCTTGGCGGCGATCTTGGCGATCGGGAAGCCAGTGGCCTTGCTCGCAAGCGCGCTCGAGCGCGAAACTCTCGGGTTCATCTCGATGACGATCATTCTGCCGGTCTTGGGGTCGACGGCAAATTGAACGTTCGAGCCGCCGGTCTCGACGCCGATCTTGCGAAGAATGGCGAGGGCGGCGTCGCGCATCCTTTGGTATTCCTTGTCGGAGAGCGTCTGCGCGGGAGCGACGGTGATGCTATCGCCTGTGTGTACTCCCATGGGGTCGAAGTTTTCGATCGAGCAGACGACTACGGCGTTGTCCGCGCAATCGCGCATCACTTCGAGCTCGTACTCTTTCCAGCCGATCACGCTTTCCTCGATGAGAATCGACTTTGCTGGGCTGAGCTCGAGGCCGTACGCGACCATGCGATCGAATTCGTCGCGGTTGTAGGCGATTCCGCCGCCGGATCCGCCGAGTGTGAAGCTGGGTCTCAGGACGCAGGGAAGACCGATGGCGTCGCGGATGGCTCTCGCTTCGTCGAGGTTGTGCGCCAGGCCGCTTCTTGCGCTTTCGAGTCCGATCTCTTCCATGCAGGTTTTAAACAAAGCGCGATCCTCGGCTTTGCGGATGGCGTCGGCGGAGGCTCCGATGAGCATGCAGTTGTGCCGATCGAGAGCTCCGCTCTCGGCTAGTGCCAGCGCGACGTTCAAGCCCGTTTGGCCTCCCAGGGTTGGCAAAACGGCCTGAGGCTTTTCGACCGCGATGATCCGCTCGACGAAGGCTGGGGTTACGGGCTCGATGTAGGTGCGGTCGGCCATCTCGGGGTCGGTCATGATGGTTGCGGGGTTCGAGTTCACCAGAACGACCTCGAAGCCCTCTTCTCGGAGCGCCTTGCAAGCCTGCGTACCCGAATAGTCGAACTCACAGGCTTGGCCGATGACGATAGGCCCTGCCCCAATGATCAGAATTTTGTGGATATCAGTACGTTTAGGCACGATGTCTTCTCGTAGGTCCAATGGCGGGGCAGTAGTCGACCGAGCCCGCGCGCGAAGAGCCGCGCTGGCCTAGGGAGGCTGCGCGGCTCGTAGCGAAATCTCACGATCCTAGCAACTTTCGACCGCGCACGGCAAGCTTTCGTCGAATGCCGCGACTGTGGCGCACCCTTCTCGACCGTGCTTCATTCGATTCGATTCCGTTCGGGCTTTTTGCCAGAGAGGTCTTGCATTTTCCGTTGAAGCCGAGCATCGCAAACCGCGATTCCAAACCGATGCAGCGCAGCGCAACCTCCACAGGCCGTTGAGGTAGTGGATTGTGGAAAACCAACGGCACACCGCGTGCATAAGCCCGGGCCAGGAATCGGGAATCGACACCCGAACCGCGTTACGACGTCCGACAAAAAAGCAAACAGACATAGATAACTAGGCCTCACGCACGCGAGCAGACTTTCGACGTCGGCGTTCTCGAGCCTCGGCCTACCTCTTGGAGATACAAAAATGAGCCGCGGAAGACTCAATGCGCGACTCTCGCGCGGATTCACGTTGATCGAACTGTTGGTGGTCATCGCCATCATCGGAGTGCTGGTGGCGCTGTTGCTGCCTGCTGTGCAACAGGCTCGGGAAGCGGCAAGGCGAGCCCAATGCGCCAACAACCTCAAGCAGATTGGGCTTGCGACCCTGAACTTCGAAAGCACCTATGGGTCGCTGCCTCCGAACTCGGTTCGGTTGGCGGTTCCCGATCCCAACGCCGACGCCCAGGCGGCAATTCCCACTGTTGTGGCGTCTTACCTCACTCAGTTGTTGCCGTATCTTGACCAGTCGAACATTTACAATCAGATCAACATGAGTGTGTCGGCGTTCGACACGGTGAACATTCCCCCTTCGACGGGCGCCCACTCTGGGTTGAACTCCGCTTACTCGCTGGCGATCAACGCCTTTTTGTGTCCGTCGTCCGGCGGTCCTCCGACGATCAACTACTTCAACGCGAACTGGGGTCCCTACGGCAACGGCGGCGGCGATACGTGCACTCCGGGCTCTCCGGGAGGCGTGCCAGGGGTGACAAACCTGAACCCTCCTCCCATCCAGATGTGGGGAAGATCCGATTACTTCCCGATCGCCGGACTGCACAACACCGCGCTCGTAGCGGCTGGGATGTCCCCCGCCTACATTTTGATGGTCGGCGAAGGTCGTGATTCGGGCGTCATCACCAACCAACTGATCACTGGGGTTGTTCGGATCGCTTCGGTCACCGACGGCACCAGTAATACGATGATGGTGTCCGAATGCGGCGGCAAGCCGATGGGGTTCAATGGATTTCACCAGAAGTACATTTCCCCGGTCGACGGGCTTCTGGTCGACGGCATTATCGAGCCGGTCTCCAGCGGCGGCGGCGCCTGGGCCGACGCCTTCACCTACTCGAGCCTGGCCGGCGACAAGGCCGCCAAAATGGAATTCGAGGGGGAACCTGTATGATCAACTGTACGAGTGATAATGAAATCTACTCGTTCCACACTGGCGGCGCCAACGCGTTGTTCGCCGACGGATCGGTGCACTTCCTCAAGGACAATCTCTCGGTCCAGGTGGTGGCTGCGCTGGTCACGCGAGCAGGGGGCGAGCTGCAAAGCGCTGGCGACTATTGATTTCCTCGGACCTCCAGAAGGTTTCGATGCGAGCGATCCTCTCGGTGGTGGACGCTCGCATCGACTTTGCCTCGGCGAACCCGCTCGACGGAGTTTGCGATGAACAGAATCCTCGTTCGAACGAACCTTGCTCTGATACTGAGCTTCTTTGCGTGCGATCGCCCGAGGGTCGCACCCAAGATCGTGGCCGTACCGCGGGCGGCCGTGGTCGGCTCGACGACGCATTCCATTCAAGAAATCGAATTCGATCCCTCAGTCGCGAGATTCGTCGAAACCTACTGTCTGGGTTGCCATGGCGACGCGAATTCGGCAAAGCGAATCTCGCTGGAGGCTCTTGCCGACGAGGAATCCGCGCGAAAGTCGGGGAAGCTCTGGGAACTGGCGATGGAGAACGTCTGGTCCGAGTCGATGCCCCCCCTCGGTCGACCCAGGCCTTCGCGAGAAGAGATTCGAGCGGTCGACGCCTGGCTCGATGAAAACCTTCCTCGCGAGAACGGATCGAGCTGCCGCGGGCCTTCGTTTCGCAGGCTCAATCGGTCCGAATACAACAACACAATCCGAGATCTTACCGGCCTTGATCTGAAGCCAGCCGATGATTTCCCCAGCGACGACCTGGGCGACGGCTTTGACAACAACGGCGAGGTGCTCTCGATTTCTCCGCTCCTCATGGAACGCTTCGTGAGCGCTGCCGAGGACGTGGTCAAAGCATTGGCTCGCGATCAGCGATTGTGGTCGAAGGTTCTCATTCCTGAACCTGATCGAACTCCGCCTGCGCTCCGCGATTTCGTTCAACCTGTTCGATCGGAACCGACGAAGCGGGTAGGCTTTGGTGCGCCCAGGCTGGCGGTGGATCCCGCATTCGTGGAGGCGGAGAGGGCGTATCAGATCCTCAGGGCCTTTGCCGACAGGGCCTTTCGAAGGCCTGCCCTCCACGAAGAGTTGACGCGTCTCTTGGCGCTCTTCGAATCGTCGAGGCGCGACGGCGAGAATTTCGAGTCGGCGATCAAGCTGCCGCTTCAGGCGATCCTTTCCTCGCCGGCTTTCCTTTACGTCGGGCTTCCGCCGGCAAATGCGAGCCTCGGCTTTGATCCGCGATCGCAGGACGCTTACGTTCTTGCCTCGCGGCTTTCTTACTTTCTCTGGAGTAGTAAACCTGACGAAGAGCTCGAAGTCTTGGCTGGCCGAGGAAAGAGTCTCTTGGACCCGAAGATCCTCGCAGGCCAGGTCGAGCGGATGCTCGAGAACCCCAGGTCCCGCGCGTTGGCTCGGAACTTCTCGACCCAGTGGCTCCAGCTTCGAAGGCTCGACAACTTTCAGCCCGATCCTGGCTCTTTCCCTCGTTCGATAAAGCGCTCGGAGACGCAATGATCGAAGAATCGGTGCGCTTCTTCGAAACGATCATGCGGGAAGATCGAAGTATAATCGAATTCTTGGACTCGGATTTCATCGTTGTCAATGATCGCTTGGCTCGGCACTATGGAATCGAGGAGGTAGAGGGAGCTGAATTTCGCAAGGTATCTCTTGTCGGAGGTCGCTTGCCGCGCGGTGGGTTGCTCACCCAAGCGAGCGTTCTGACCGCCACTTCGAACCCAACGACGGCGTCTCCCGTCAAGCGTGGGCTCTGGATTCTAAGCAACCTGATCGGAGCGCCTCCAGGACCTCCGCCCACCGGCGTCGAACCTCTCGAATCGACCTCGAACTCCTCGGCCGACCTTCGCTCGAGACTCGTGGCGCATCGATCGAACCCGAATTGCGCATCGTGCCATCGTCGGTTGGATCCCCTGGGCTTTGCTCTTGAAGAATTCGACGCCATCGGCGGTTGGAGAACCAGCGACGGCGGCTTGCCGATCGACGCTTCCGCCGAGCTTCCCGGCATCGGCGGTTTCAAGGGCGCCGGCGAGCTCAAAAAGATCATTGCTTCGAGACCAGACGCGTTTACGAGGGTTCTTTCAAAGAAAATGCTCACGTATGCGATTGGTCGAAGTGTTGGCTGGGGCGATCAGAGAGCGATCGACGACGTCGTCGTCGCGACGGCTGCCGGACGGTACACGTTCTCGGAACTAATCAAGGCTGTCGCAATGAGCAAACCCTTTCTCGAATTTCAGGTTCAAGAGATTGAGCGATGAGCAAACTGAGCCGCATTTCCAGACGCACACTCTTGCGGGGCGCTGGCGCATTGCTCGCTTTGCCGTGGTTGGAAGCCATGTCGCCTGTTGGCGCCCAAGTAGCATCTCGTAGGCCTCCGTCCAGGATGGCGTTCGTCTACGTTCCCAACGGCGTCGAGAAGGAGATGTGGTCGCCGAACGGCGAGGGCCGGGGTCTCTCGCTTTCGCCGACTTTGGCGCCACTGGATTCGGTCAAGGGCGAGATCCTTGTTCATTCGGGCCTCACCCTCGATCCCGCGACTGCTCACGGGGACGGAGGCGGCGACCATGCCCGCGCCATGGCGTCTTTCTTGACCGGCGTGCATCCGCTCAAGACCGAGGGCGCCAACCTGCGCGCTGGGGTCTCCGTCGACCAATTCGCAGCATCCAGGATTGGAGGCTCGACCCGGTTCGCTTCACTCGAAATCGGTTGCGAGGGAGGCAGAAACGCGGGCGAATGCGACCACGGCTATAGCTGCGCGTACCAGTCGAACCTCTCGTGGCGCGGCCCAGCGACGCCAGCGCCCAAAGAAACCAACCCCAGGTTTCTCTACAATCGGCTCTGCGGGCGAAGCCAATCCAAGGACGGCGCCGACAGCGAGCGCAGCATACGCAATCGAAAGAGCGTGCTCGATTTCGTCAGGAACGAAGCCTCGGCTCTTGAAGCCAAACTTGGCAAGCGCGACCGCACCAAGCTCGACGAATACCTCACCAGCGTTCGCGAGCTTGAACGTCGGATCCAGGGTTCGAGACCCATCGAGCAAAGCGACTCCGGTCTGGAGTCCGAACCGGTTGGAATTCCTTACGACTTCGCAGAGTATGTTCACCTGATGTGCGACCTCCTTGTCTTCGCGTTCCGCACGGATCAGACTCGGGTGGCGACGTTCGTGCTCGCCAACGACGGCAGCAACCGCGCTTATCGGGAAATTGGAGTCTCTACGGGCCACCATGACGCTTCTCACCACGGCGGAGACGCCGAAAAACGGAAACAGATCGCCAAGATCAATCGGTTCCACGTCTCTCTGTTTGCGTACTTGGTCGAGAAGTTGAAATCGACGAACGAGCTCGACGGCAGCCTACTGGACCACTCGCTCATCGTCTATGGCAGCGGGATTAGCGACGGCAATCTGCACACGCATGAGGATCTGCCGATCCTGACCGCGGGCAGATTCCACGGGAAACTCGCGACTGGCAGGCATCTACGGCATCCGAGCGGAACTCCAGTGTCCAATCTGTACGTCTCGATGCTGAACTTCATAGGCGCTCCGGTCAGCACGTTTGGCGATAGCACTGGGCCTCTGCTAGGCCTGGACGGTTGATCAACCGTTTCGTTCGCCGCCGGTTTCCTCGAGGCTTGTGGTATGATCCGCTGGGGTCGGCGAGCGGCTCTTGAGCCTAGGGAACATGAAGACGATTCAGGTGAAGGTCAAGCCAAACGCGCGCGTCTCGAGCCTCGAGGAGCTTGACGATGGAACTTGGCTCGCGAAAGTGAAAGCCCCGCCGGTCGACGGCAAGGCAAATGAAGAGGTGGTCGAACTGCTTGCCAGGCGGTTCGAGGTCAAGAAATCCCAGGTAACCGTCAAGAGCGGAGCGTCTGGCCGGATCAAGCTCATTCAGATCGAGGAATGAGCAATAGTGATTGGTGCGTCTTCGATTCTCTTACGATTGAAACAGCGGCGTCGATTCGTCTTTCGGCGGCACGCGAACCTTCGAAGGCGCTCGTTTGAGTTTGCCGTTGGGATCGACCTTGGGCTCTTCCCCCCCTTCGAGCCGATCTCCTGTTCGCACAGTTTCGAGTCGGGCGTTGACTGAGGCAGTGTAGTCCTGTGAGAGTTCGAACCCTAGGAACCGCCTGCCCAACTTCTTGGCGACGACCAGAGTCGTTCCGCTGCCGGCGAAGGGGTCCAAGACGATTTCGCCCGGGTTCGAGCTAACCTTGACGATCCTACCCAAAAGCTGTTCGGGCATCTGGCAGCCGTGCCAGCCGGCGCGTTCCTTGAACGTCCCGCAAACGCGCGGAAAGTGCCAGGTGTCTCCGTCGGCCTCGAACCCGTCTTCCAGGTCTTGAGGCCTGAGGATCCACGTGTCGTCCGGAAGCCTGCCCTTGGGGTTCGACCGCTTGTCCGCATAGATGAGCTGACGCGCCGAAGGCACCCGCACCGCCTCGTCGTTAAAGCAAAAGTTTTTGGAATCCTTAATGAAATTAAACAGATGGGCATGTGATCGGTTGAACTTATGAGTACAGTTAACTCCAAAGGTGTAATACCAGACCACCCAGTTCCGGCAGTGGAGTCCAAGGTCGTATTGGAAGACCATTTTGAGCTCGGCGGCGAACTCGTCTCCAATGGCGAGCCAGAAAGAACCGTTGGGCTTCAAGGCCTTGACGACCAGTTCGCCCCAGACCCGCGTCCAAGCGATGTAGGCCTCTGCCTCTTTCTTGTCGTGGTAGACGTCGTAGTCGTAGCCGATATTGAAAGGAGGGTCGGCGAAGACCAGATCGATCGTTGCCGGTTCGATCGCCTTCAATCCCTCGACGCAATCTTGATTGATCACTTGATTCATCACGGCCAATCCATGCCCTTTCAACATGCGCTTTTGCTCCGTTGACGTTTCAAACGCCCAGCTGCACCGAACCATGATTGCTCGAGTAGCTGGTGCGTGTAAACACTGTGGGTCGGCTGTTCTCTTGGTCTAGAAGTCTTCTTCATCGATTGGCGAAGCCGGCGGTAGTGGTTTATCGAGCGCGGGTTCTCCGTTGCTGGAATCGATCCGATACTCCGCGAGCTTCTTGTGCAGCGTATTGCGGTTGATGCCCAATCGGGCCGCGGCCTTGATTTGGACGTGTTCACAAAGCGCCAGGACTTGCTGGATAAGCTCTTTCTCGACATGGCCGACGATCCGGTCGTAGAGGTCGTTGGCCGAGGGCCCCGCGGCCGCCACTCCTTTGCGAACGAGCTCGGAGGCCAGGCTCGCCAGGTCTCCCCCTTTGGATCGGATGGGCCTGGGAGGTGCTTGGCCGCGAAGCTGAGGCGGCAGGTGCTCTGGTATCAGCGTATTTCCGCCGCCCAACACGACTGCCCGCTCGATGTAATTCTGGAGCTCGCGCACGTTGCCAGGCCAGTCGTATTCGCAGAGCAGACGCATCGCCTCGGGCTCGACCTTCCAGCTTTCCCTCTTGTTTTGGTCGGCATAACGCTTGAGAAAAAACTCGACCAAGAGCGGAACGTCCTCGCGACGTTGACGCAAAGGCGGCAGCTCGATGGGAATGACGTTCAAGCGATAATACAAGTCTTCACGAAATCGGCCGTTGTCGATTTCCTCGATCAGGTCCCGGTTCGTGGCTGCGATGACTCGCGCGTCGACCTTGACGGTCCGGGTGTCTCCCACGCGTTCGAACTCTCCCTCCTGGAGCACCCTCAGCAGCTTGACCTGGAGCTTCGGCGAGGTACTGTTGATTTCGTCCAGGAAGATACTGCCGGTATGCGAGGCTTCGAAGCGGCCGGTGCGGTTGTCGACCGCGCCGGTGAACGAGCCTTTGACGTGGCCAAAGAGCTCGCTTTCGAGCAGGCTTTCCGTAAGCGCTCCGCAGTTGACTCGGATATACGGGCCAGAGTTGCGCGGGCTCAGGTCGTGGAGCGCGCGGGCGATGAGTTCCTTGCCGGTGCCCGTCTCTCCGACGACCAGCACGCAGGCGCGTGTGGGAGCCACCTGGCGCGTAATACGGAACACCTCGCGCATGGCCGCACCCTGGCCGATCACGCCGGCCAAGGCCGCTTCGTTGCCCGCGGCTGCCGTGCCTGCCATCATTTGGGCTCCGTTGCGGTCGCGGTCGATTCTTGGCGACGAGTTCGGGAACGATCCAGGTTGCGCGTCACGGTTTCGCGGGACGGTCCAGCCGTCCGCCGTACTCCTTGGATTTCGGTTTCAATGCGTTGATCACGGCCTCGACGGACGTCTTTACAGGCGCGTCCGACGGGTCGGAGTCGGCAAGCGCCTTGACGAGCGCCTCTTCTTGAAGGCCCGAAACCAGCGGACCAAACTTGTTGATGCTCTGGACAAGCCTGCCGGCCGCCGCGAGTCGGAGAGACGCGGGCCTCGAGAGGTCGAGCACGGCGTCCGCGAGGCTTCGCTGAGCGTCCGCGTCTGGTACGTCGCCGAGCGTGTAGGCCGAAGGCTCCGCAACCTCTTTCCTCGGGGAAAACAAAGCTCTTGCAAGTGTGGATTCCACTTCCGTAAGGTCGGCCTGGAACGGACTCTCGGGGTTCGATGCCGCCTTGGCCAGAAGGTTCGCCGCCTCGCTCTTATACGCCTCCCTTTCCCCATCCGTGAACGGAGCGTAGTGGAGCTCTGGAAACTTGCGGTCGAGTTGGAGCTTGAGACCGTCGGCGTCGACCGGGATGATGACGAACGCCGTTCGTTTGTCCCTGCTCAGAAACGAATAGAGCCTTAGCTCGAGGTTGGCTGGGCCGTAGAAAACCACGGGCAGGCGCCTGTGCGAGCATCGCCCCGGAGGTTTGAGAGCAGGTCGGCAACTCGCCAGGTCTGATCGATCAAGCTCGGTTCCACGAAGATGATTTCGACGTCGGCCGACTTCGCGGCTTCGGTGAACCCTCTGGGCCCGGTTTCAGCGACGACCGTGTCGAACCCCAGCTTTCTCAAGGGGTAGGAAAGCGTGTTCGCGCGGTTGATACTGCTGTCGATAACCACCGCTTTGGCGCTCTTCTGGCCCGCGATGAATCGCGTAAGCACAGGCACAATCAGGCTCGAGCCTGGAAATGCGTTCTTCGGATTAAGCAGCACGATTTGCCTTGCCGCGGCAAACTGAATCTTCCTGTCGGGCGCCCAGAGCGCTTTCACCAATGGCGAATCTTTGCCCTCTTGCTCGAGCGCGGTCACGTCGGTTGCTTTGCCCAAAAGCGACGCGGCGGCGGCGCCGAACTGTGATTTCTGGTCGGCGATCGCCGCGCTCAGAACGTCGGCCAGAACCGACGGAGATGCACTGAGGGCCTCCGCGGGGGGCGTTTCTCGGCCGGACGCGAGCGATTGTTCCAAAAGTAAACTTACATATACAATTTGAGCTGAGCGATCTTTTGGGGAAAGCTCGAGCGCGGCTCTGGCAAACTTGAGCCCGAGACTCTCTTGCGCCTTCGCGGCGGGAGCGACCTCGGACTCGAGCCCCCTCCCTTCCTTCCAGCTCCAGAGCTCGACCTGTTCGCCCGGAAATGTGCGTTCGCCTCGGTGATAGCTCCAGGCCTCGTTGGTCAGAGTCTCGAGCGGCGTTTTGACCTGGGAGCCGAACGGTCGGCCCGAAAGCTTGGCAACCGCCGCCCTTGCGGCGGACTGAACACTGGGATCAACGCCTGGAACGGATGCAGGAATGAGCAAGCTAGGCAGCGCGCGAAAATCCCCGATCGAGCCAAGCGCGGAGGCCGCCGCCTCGGCGAGGCCGAGGTTCTTGGAGTCGAGCATGCCGATGATCGCCGGCACGGCGGGCCTTTCGAGCTCGCCCAGGCTCTGGACCAGTTTCGGCGCGATCCCGAGCCGCGAGGTCTGATTTGGCCAGCTCGGCGGCGATCGCAGGGACGGCGTACGGGCCCGCAGCGCGTAACTTTTCGACGGCGTAGCTGCGTTCAGGTTCGGTCGCCGTGAGGGCGGGGACGAATTCGGAGATTCGCTCGGGCTTGGAGGCTTCTCGGAGCGTGGCGGAGGTCATTTGCTCGACGAGCTTGCGGCCGAGCTCTCGAGTCGGTCCATAATCGGTGAGCCTCAGGAACGAGCCAGCGCCATAGCGACCGCGGAGCGCCGCCAAGGTGGCGTCGTCCGGATTCAGCTTGACGAACTTCGTCAAGTAAGGGACTGCTTTTTCAACGTACCCCACTCGCACCAGGTAGTCGACCGCGTCCCAAAGCTCGGCGGCCGACTTAGGCTCCCTGGCGAAGCTCTCGGGACCCGGCGGCTGCGCCTTCGTGCTCGTGCATAAAACAGAGGCAAGGAACAAAGCAACGAACCCTGCGCATCGAAAGCGAAACCCCTCGAGCCTCGTTATGACGGTCGCTCGTCTCGAAACTCTCATAAATCGTTTCCAGTTCGCTAGGGAATAAATGTTTGTTGGACTGAATCAGCTAGCTCGAAAGCGCCGCCTGCTCAGGCGCCAGCAGATCTTCTAGGGTTTCTCGGCGGCGGACCAGCTTGACTGTCGATCCCTTGACGAGCAATTCAGGGGCTCTTGGCCGGGTGTTGTAGTTCGACGCCATCACCATTCCGTAAGCGCCGGCCGAGAAGACGGCCAAGAGGTCTCCTCTCGCCATCGGGGGCAGCGGACGGTCCTTTGCCAGGAAGTCGCCGCTCTCGCAAATCGGTCCCACCACGTCCCAGGGATCGGTTCCAGGGATCGCGGACTCGAGATCCTTGGGCGGTTCGGGAATCGCGGCCGGGGAAGTAACCGGCCAGATCCGATGGAACGATTCGTAAAGGGCCGGCCGGATCAGGTCGTTCATCGCGGCGTCCTGAATGAGGAACCGTTTGTCGCCGGACTGCTTGGTAAAGACCACTCGGCTGACCAGGACCCCGGCGTTGCCCACCACCGACCTGCCAGGTTCGAGAGCGACGCGACAACCCGTGGACTTGATCGCCGGGACGATCGACTTGGCGAACGCGGCAATCGGCGGCGCCTCGCTCCCCTTGTAGCTGATGCCGAATCCGCCCCCCATATTGTACCACGCGATCGGATGACCCATCTCGCGAAGCTTGGCCACCAGGTCCACCCCCTTCGCCGCCGCAGCCGCATAGGGTTCCACGGTCGTTATTTGCGACCCAATATGCATATGCAGACCAATCATCGTAATCGACTTCATCCCCACCGCCGTCTCGGCCAGCCTGACGGCGCGGTCGACGTCCATGCCGAACTTGCTCTCCTTTTTGCCCGTCGAGGTGTACCTGTGCGTTTTGGGATCGACGTCTGGGTTGGCGCGGAACGCCACGGGCGCCTGCTTGCCGAGACCAGCCGCCACCCTGGCAATCGCTTCGAGCTCGGCCTCGCTCTCCACGTTGAACATGAGCACTCCCGCCTCGACGCCAAGGGCGATCTCTTGGTCGGTCTTGCCGACCCCAGCGAACACGGTCTTCTCGGGCGTTCCGCCCGCGATCCGAACGCGCTCGAGCTCTCCGCCCGAGACGACGTCGAAACCGCCGCCGTGCTCGGCAAGCATTTTGAGCACGCCCAAATTCGAGTTCGCCTTCACCGAATAGCAGATCAGCGGATCGAGCTCGGCAAACCCCGTTTGCAACGCCTCCAGACTGCCCAGTATCGACGCCGAGCTGTAGATGTAAAGCGGAGTGCCGTATCGCTCGGCAAGGTCGGCGACTTTCACGTCCTCGCAATAAAGCTCTCGGTCGCGGTAATGAAACGGTTCGCTCATAATTGGCTCTTCAAAAGGTGACTATAAAACAAAATTACTTATGAATTCCCGTTTTGTGTCATTGGGCCGCTGGACCTGCAAGTTTTTCCTTCCAGGCTTTGATCCGCAGCTCCACCTGATCGGCGCGGTCGACCCTCGGGACCGAAAAGCATTCACAGCTCCTCTTGCTCCGAACAGCTCCTGGACCTCCGGGACCAAAAGCGGATGCGCCTCGGCGAGCACGGACGCAGGCAAGTCGGCAAGTTTTCGAGCCGACTGCCGTTCGCAAAGCGAGACCAGCTTGGCCACAACTTCGTGCGCCGAGCGCTGAGGTACGCCTTTGGCGATCAGGTATTCCATGACCGTTGTCGCATCGAGAAAGCCTTCGTCCAGGCGCTTCTCGATTGAATCTGCCTTGAGCGACGCTCTGCGGACCGTCAACTCGGCGAGTTCGAGACAGGAATCGACCGTGTCGAAGGCGTCGAAAATGGCGGGCTTGTCTTCTTGGAGATCTCGGTTGTAAGCCAGCGGCAAGCCCTTGACGAGCACCATCAGCGTCGTGAGCGAGCCCACAACCCGCGCCGCAGCGCCCTCGTATCAGCTCGAGCACGTCGGGGTTCTTCTTCTGAGGCATGATGCTGCTGCCTGTACAGATCGCGTCCGGTAGCTCGAGGAAACCGAATTCGACCGTGCTCCAGATCACCCACTCCTCTGCCCAGCCTGAAAGGTGCTCGGCAATCATCACTAACGAAAACACTGCCTCCAAGGCAAAATCGCGATCCGACGAAGCATCGACGCTGTTTTCCACCAAGCCCTCGAACCCGAGCTCGCGAGCGACCATCTCGCGATCGATCTCTAGGCTAGTCCCAGCCAGCGCGGCAGAACCTAAAGGTAAGCGATTGAGGCGTTTACGGCAGTCGACCAGACGTTCCCGGTCCCGCGCGAATTTCTCGACGTATGCTAGGAAGTAATGGCCTGCAAGGATCGGCTGCGCTCTCTGAAGATGCGTGTAACCAGGCAAAATCACGTTTTGATGACGCTCGGCCGCGTCTACTAAGGCAGCTTGAAGCGCTCGAGCCTGCGATCGATCCCGTCGATCGCGTCGCGGGTCCAAAGCCTTAAGTCCGTGGCAACTTGGTCGTTGCGGCTTCGCGCGGTATGTAGTTTTCGACCGACGTCGCCAAGGCGGCTGATCAGCGCTGCCTCGATGTGCATGTGGATGTCTTCCTTGGCGATGTCAAACGCGAACTCGCCAGCAGCGATCTCCTCCCCAATCGCCTCCAGTCCATCGACGATTAACCTGCACTCGACTTCGCTCAAAAGACCAACCGAAGCTAGCATGCGTGCATGAGCCGTCGATCCCTGAATGTCGTGCCGGTAGAGCCTCTTATCGAACGAGATCGACTCCGTGAACCGCTCCACTCGCAAATCGGTCGCTTGATCGAAGCGTCCACCCCAGGGCTTACCAGCCACGTCAAATCCCTCGTCGATGATAGCCCACCACTGCGTATAATTTGCGCAGAGAACGTGGGATTCTAGGCAGTGCATTCATCGTCGTCAACAAAATAGACGTTCTCGTTCCCCATGGATGGCAGAGATTGAGAAAAGGTTCTAGTAATTCAGTCGAGGTTGATCAGTAAACGATCGGAGAATTGTCGTTTTTTGGGCATCGTTCATGAATTTGGTGTCTTACGAGTTGGTCGATCACAGTCCTTCTCTGGACTCCAAGGTACGCCGTTCTTGCTTGTGACGATCGATAACTTGTTCAAAGAAGTGAAGGTGAGACGTGGCGACAGCGTCGATTGAATAGCTCTCGATGACGCGCTCGCGAGCCTCTTTGCCCAGCGATTGGGCAAGCGATGGGTTCTCGAAGATCGCCAAGATGGCTTCCGAGAGGCTCTGGGGGTTCCGAGGATCGGTAAGCAATCCCTGTTGGTTTGGTTCGACGATCGACCGGTTACCTGGAATGTCCGAAACGACGACCGGCATTCCGAGCGCCAACGCCTCGAGAAGTGCAATGCTCATGCCCTCCTCGATCGAGGGAAGGATAAAGAGATCGGCGTCGCGCTCGATCGGCAGAGGGTTTGCGATCGCTCCGGCCAGCTTCACTGAACCTCGAAGTCCGAGCTGATCGATCTGGGTCTCGAGCACGCCCTTTTCGGGCCCATCGCCAACGATCGTCAGCCGAGCGTTGGATTGGGCGGATCGTAC
Source organism: uncultured Planctomycetota bacterium (assembly GCA_963818975.1). Lineage (GTDB taxonomy): Bacteria > Planctomycetota > Planctomycetia > Isosphaerales > Isosphaeraceae > CAWFUI01. The sequence continues at coordinate 150,715 of CAWFUI010000018.1, forward strand.
GAGCTTCCAGGCCTCGAGAAGGACCGACAGATTCTTCTCGGGCGCCAATCTGCCAACGAAGACGGCGTGTTTGGGCTCGCCGATCCGTTGGTCGACGGACCAAGCCTCCGTGGGAACCGGGACTCCGTTCGGCAACGGCTGGATTCGAGATCGATCGTATCCCGAAGCCAGAAGCTCGTCGGTAATCGCCCGCGAGATCGAGACGAATGCGTCGGCTTGGCGACAGCGCCGGCCGATGCGCTTCCCAAATCGACCCCACGTCTGCCACGCCAAGTCTCCCGTCTTTCCCGCGCCCTCGGGCCTGAGAACTACCGGGAAGCCCAGAGCCTTGCCCGATCCCACCGCGACGAAAGCGTCGTGCTTGAGCATCGAAATATAAGCAATATCAACGTGATGTCGTCGGAACCAATTTCCTAGCTCCGCCATGTAGCGGAGCGTACCCAGGAATCGCATCCTCGACGATGGGAGCCTCTCGACCAAGACGCTCGACTCGACTTCATGCTCGATCGGCGGAAGAGTCTGACAGGCGACCACCGAAACGTCGGCGCCTGCCTTTGCGAAGGACTCTGCCAAGTAACAAAACATCTTCTCGGCCCCGCCCAACTGCGGCGGGTAACGCCGAGAAACCAGTGCAATTCGCACATTAGCTTCCTGGCAAAGACGTCGCGCCTGGTGAGTCAGCCTGCTGCTGGTCCAGAACCGCAACATAAGGCAAATGGCGATAGTCGTCGTCGAAATCGAGACCGTAGCCGACGACGAACGCATCCGGAATCTCGAACCCCCAATAGTCGGGCTCGATCGGCACGACCTGCCGACCAAGTTTTCGCAGCAATACCGCAGTCTTGACTGAAAGCACCCCACGCTCCTTCACGTGCTCGACCAGGCTTGCCAGCGTCTGACCCGTATCGAGTATGTCATCGAGCAAAAGCACGTGCCGACCCTGGACCACTGGTTCGAATTCCTGATTCAGAACCAGCTTGTCAGGCTCGGTGCGCGCACCTCGATAACTCCCAGCCTGAAGCAACGAAACGCGCAAGGGAATCTGGATGCAGCGGATCAAATCGGCCAGGAGGATGAGACTACCGGTCAGGATCGCCACGATCGTCAGCGGCAAGCCCTGATAGTCCGCCTCGATCTCCCTGCCCAGCACTTTGACGCGTTTCTGGATTGCTTCTTCGCTCAGGAGGATTTTCACGTGCGGACGACGAACTTCCAGGATTTTGGGTTCAAAAGAGAGAGGCGGGCCGATACGCATCGGCTCGCCTCCTTATGATGACGTAAGTTGATCGACCGTCCAAGTGCTCGCCGATCGGTTTGATTAGCGAACGTGGGGGCGGCGACGACGACTCATGACTCCCAGACCTGCGATCGAGGACCAAACCAACAGCGAGATTGGTTCCGGCACGGTCGCCGTTCCGGAGCCGGAACCTCCGCCAGATCCCGATCCCGAGCCGCCCCCGCCTGAGCCTGAACCGGTGCTCGACGTTTCGTAAGTGGTGACGTTCGTGCCTGTACTGGTCTTGATGACCACGTCGGACGACGTCGAAGGCAAAGAGAACTGGAGGGCGCTGGTGAGCGATGGGCTTGTGTTCAACGAGAAATTGAGCACCCCGCCCGGCTGAAGTCCTCCATTGTTGAATTGAAGGGCAAGCGCCTGAAGCGGATTGTTCGACCCGTCGGTCCCTTGTCCAAGCGAAACCTGAAGGTTGGATTGATCGAATCCGGAGGAACCGGAGAGGATCGTCAGCGGGCTCGTGTTGGCGCTGGGTGCGACGATCGCGCCGCTGGGCTGAATGTAGGGGGTGACGATGGCGACCACGCTCTGGATTGGGCTAGAGCCGGCCGGGGCTGTATCCACAAGTTGATACGTTGTGGTTGTGAGCGACGATGCTTCAGTTCGAGCGAGCGGAGTGCCGAACTCGAAGATAAGGCATGCGAGAGCGGACAGGGCCAGCGATGCAAGGTGACGACGCGACACGACGAGGTTCCTCCATGAACGAAATCAAGCTAGGACCCGCGCTCGCGGGCCATTTTCTTTTGAGCTGCTCGGGGGGATAATCAATCGGGAGTCGCATCGAGGTGGACGACGAGACCGCGCGCGGCTGCGCCCGATCACGATCGTGGCGGATTCTGCTCCGATCCCAAAATTCAGTCAAGATCAACCCGAGCGAATGTCGAGAGGCCAGACCGCTCCGAGGTGCTGAGCATCCCGTGCAGGGTTGTTGGTTATCGAGCTATCGAACCGTCGGAATCCACCGCAGGTGGAAACCCCATTTCAATCTACGTACTTTAGACAAGTTGACCGAGCTCGGCTGACCTTTCCGAACTTCTGCCTCCGAAATTGTGATTGCAGTGCTCCTGGTGGGGATCTTTGGCATTCAGAATCCGCCGGAGGCGGAAACCCAATTTTACTCTGGGTTGTCTGGTTAGGTTTGGCAAATCCGGCTAACTTTTCAGGCTCTCAACCTCCGACCTCCATCACTCGATGGCCTACGTCGGAAACGTTATTCGTTCGCCAGAATCCGCCGGAGGCGGAAACCCAATTTCACCCGAACAGAGCCTTAGCGGGCTGGCTCGATTTGCCCCAGGCTCCTTCCGCGCGTGGTACGAAACGCGCTTTCCATCCGCGTGCCGGGTTGCCAAAGAGCACCAATCGAGAAGTGTACACCATAGAATCGAGTTTGGTTGGAGGAAACGGCAATTTTTTCGCAATATCAAAATGCGGAAGTTGCGTTGAGTTTGACTGCGCGTACCGATTACAGGGTGTCTGGGTTCGGGATCTGCATTGTTATGTTAGACGAACTACATCTTCCCGGGCTACATCTTCTCGAAATCGGTCAGCGCCGAGATACTGTCGCTCCCCACGCATCGACCGTAGCACAGGAAGACGTTGAAGAACTCTTGGGTCGGCCATTCCGGCTCCTCGAGAGCCAGGTCAAAGACCGCGTACCAAGAGACGAAGCCGACGTTGACCGCGAACACCAAAGCCCCACATGCCTGGCATCGAACTCAGACAGGCATCGAACTCAGACAGGGTAGGTCCAGGGGCCCTTAATCCGTTGAAGTTGCGGCACGCTCCTCGTACCAAACCGAAATGAACCAGAGTCCCCCGAAGTAGCTCCCACCGCCGCTGGTTTGCTTGATATCAATAACCGTGATGCTCGGATGCTCGCTGAGCCAAGCATTGATTTCGTCTTCCAACGCGCGAGCGTTCTGTAGTCCGATCACTACCGGATTGCTCTTCCAAAAGAACTTGACCTTCATCGAAGAGTTTCCTTTGTCGTCTAATGACCCCAGACGGACTTTCAGACTGTCTGCGATCGATCATCGATCGCGTCGCGATTCAGTTGTAGGGCGCGTCCCCTGACACGCCCTCCCGTCCGTTAGTTGCGAAGCTGATCGAACCCGGAGCAGCGTTGCCAGTCTTAGCCTGTCTGAGTCCGCATTTCAGCGGCATCGCAGACTCAAATATGATGGCAGACTTAGACTGTCTTAGTCCGGATTCTCAGTTGGTCTTACTCTGGCTTCTATCTTCGCCTCCAAATTCGTCGCTCAGAATGCCGTCAATGTCGCGAGCGGCATGCAGGACCCGGAGCACTTCGATTCCTTCGGAAAGCGGTAGATAAAAGACAAGGTAGTTGCGGAAGCGACTGATACGCGAATAGCGAACATTTGAGTACAACGGCTCCGCCGGCTCATAGACTGCGCCTATGCCTGGCTTGGCGGCTAGGCGGGCAACGGTTGCCTCGGCTTCCGCGAAAAAGCGGTCAGCGACGCCTTGGCCCGCCTGCCGCGCGTAGTATCGATATGCCGCGACAAGATCCTGGTCCGCCGCCGGGCGTCGAACGACCCGACTCATGGGAGGATCGTCTCGCCCGCGAGCCCGTCCAGAGCCTCTCGTCGTAACCCGGTCCAATGGTCCTTAGTCATTGGAGTCGCGGGGCCGCTCTCCAAGGCCTCATGGAACTTCGCTTCGAGAGCTTGCCTTGCACGGCGCTGCTGTGCTTCGCGGATAAGCGTGCGAAGATACTCGCTCGCCGAGGCGTAGCCCTCGGCCGCCATCTGGGATTCGATGAACGACTTCATCTCTTCGGGTAAAGAGATGTTCATGGTAGTCATAAGAATTGTCCTCCTCCTAAAATTCTAAACTGCTGTGGCAAATTTTGCCATCGTTCTCCGGCAGCGCAGTTCGTTCGGCCAAACCTGTCAAAGTACCCCTCCGGCATTGAAATCGAATAAGATTGGTTGTCCGAACGTCTTCTAGAGGATGGGCGACGTATGTTCGAGGCGGTCCAGGCCGGCGTGGCAATACCTGATGAAATCCTGCTCGAGCGGGCACATGGCGGAGACACCGCCGCCCTCGAAGAGCTGTTTCAGAAGCAATGGCATGGCGAGTATCGACTTGCGAGACGGCTCCTGGGCAACGAGCAAGACGCTCTCGACGCCGTTCAAGATGCCTTTGCCAAAGCGATTGCCGGGCTCGGAACGTTCAGCGGCCGAAGCGACTTTTCCACCTGGCTCGCGCGAATTGTTTACAATGCCTCGGTCGATTTCGGACGGGCGAGGAAGCGAAAATCGTATGTTGCGTTCAGTACACTGCCGCAGGAACAACGCGACCCCGCTGCTCAAGACTCAGAGGCCAATCGATCAGAATGGAAAGAAGTGCGGGTGATTATCGAACAAGCCTTGGACGAATTGACGCCGAAACTCAAGACGACTTTTGTTCTGTTCGCGGACGGTGGGTTGAGTTACGAAGAGATCGCGGAACTTCAGAATATCCCCGTGGGTACTGTGATGAGTCGAATTCACTCTGCCAGAAAAAAGCTTCAGCCGCTCCTGCAACAGGTTAAAGATTACTGATTTCTCGGGGCAGGCAATACTCGGTCTATTACGAATACACGGAGCGGAAAATCGTCGGAAAGTAGGGTGGGAAAATGGGTTGCGAACATTATCAGGTCGAAATCTCGAATCTGGGATCGAAGACTCCCGCAGCTTCGCTCGCCAAGCACATCGCGTCTTGCCAGACGTGCTCGACTTGGCTCGAGGAATGCCGTCGATTCGACGCCGTCTGGGTTGGCGAGCAGCCCTCCGCGCCCGAATACGAATGGGCGACCGTCTGGGGCGGAGTCCTGGAAGCCAGGGGCAGGCAAATCGCCCAGAAGCCCATGCGAGTTCGAAAGCTGGCCATTTTCGGCGTTGCCTCGTCGGCTTTCGTCTCCGCCGCGGCGGCACTCATGCTTGCATTTACGGGGGCTTTCGATCGACCCGAGGTTCTTCCGGAAACCCGTGCACCGATGTTGCTTGGGGTGGTTTCGATCGATCAGGGGGAGACGACTCTCATCCACCTGGCCGATTCGAAACTCGAGGTTGAGGAGATCGAGGTCGGGGATCCCGTGGCCATGAACTTCGACAACCTCGACCTCCTGAATTTCTTCGAGGCGAAGGCTGAATGACCGCACGGCGGGACAAGAGCTTGGTTGTCCTCTCGTTCTTGAGCGCGACCCTGCTTTTGTGCGCTTCCGGTCAGACCCCTGCTCCGAAGACCAATCCCGATCCAAGCGAAAAGTCGGCGAAGTCCAAGAAAGTCGCGCCGAAGAAGAACGCCGAGTCCAAAAAGCCCGCCGTCACTGCCCGTCAGGTGACTCTGTTCGGGATTCTTGCAGACCCTTCTGGAGCTGCGATGGACCCCAAGCTCGAAAACGCGTCTGCTCAGCTTCGAAAGCTCTTCCCTGACCACTCGTTCAAGCTGATCGAGGTCAAAACGCGACGTCTGAAGATGGGCGACTCAATCCAGTGCGATCTCGGCGATGGGTTTGTCGCCGAGGCCAAGTTGACAAAACCTCTCGACGCCGACGGCAAAGTCCGGCTTCGCGTGGCACTATCCCTCGACGGCATGGCGCAAATCGCAACCGACGTCGTCACCCCGCCGAACCAGCTCTTGTTTTGCGATAAGAAATTGCCGAACGGAACGCGCTTGTTGATTGGCGTGGGAGCGCGATAAGACGATTCTCCAGTCCGCGAATCGAAAGATTCTCACGACGATGGAGTGCGCGGTAGAAAAGCTTGGTCATAACCTGTAAACTCGAGTGTATGACTTCCGTCGTACCTTCGGTTCAACTCGTCGACGTCGAGAAGACCTACGACGGCTCTGGCAGACTCAGAGTCTCGGCGCTGAAGGTCGATCACCCTCGACGTTCCGCAAGGCGAGATCATCGCGATCCTTGGCAAGTCCGGGTCTGGCAAGTCGACCCTGCTCAACTTGATCGGCGGGCTCGACCGAGCGACGTCGGGACAGGTGATCGTCGCGGGTTCTGATCTCACAAAAATGAACAGCGACGGCATAGCCCGGTTCAGGCGCGAATCGGTCGGCATGATCTTCCAGTCGTACAACCTACTGCCGACGCGCACTGCACTTCAAAACGTCGAAATGCCACTGGTGGTCGCTGGCGAAAAGCCAAAACGGCGCAAGGCCTTGGCGACGGAGATCCTGACCTCCGTCGGTCTGGGGGGCGCCTGCATCATCGACCCTCGGAGCTCTCTGGAGGTGAAATGCAGCGGGTGGCCGTGGCTCGCGCCCTGGCGAACAGGCCCAAAGTTCTCCTCGCCGACGAGCCTACGGGCAACCTCGATTCGGCGACGGCCGTCGAGATCCTCGAGCTGATTTCCGCGAGCGTCAAGAAACAGGGCGCGTCGCTTTTGATGGTGACTCACGATCTCGAACTGGCTAGGACATGGTCGGACCGTATCGTCCGGATCCACGACGGTCGGATCGAGCAGGATCAGACATCCTGAGTTCTAAGGAGAGTTTGCTTGCGCATTAGAGACGTCGTAGGCTTTGGCCTTTCCTCGATGATGCAGCAGAAGGCTCGGACCACGATGAACCTGGTCGGCGTGGCGGTCGGCACGTTTGCGCTCGCGGTTTCCCTGGCCATTGGCGCGGGCATTGAAACGGCCGTGATCCTCCAATTTCGCAAGGACAACGCTCTGAGAAAGATCGAAGTCCACACCGGGTTTGGTTCAGACGATAAGAACATCCCCGCCGACGCTCCGCGCGTCGAAGGCAAGATGAGCGAAGAGCGTCGGAAGCGGATTCAAAGAGCTCTCACGCTTCGATGGCAAAACGAGCACGATGAGAAGCGACTTGTACTGCTCACAACCGAATCGCTCGAGAAGATCCAGAAGCTGGCTCACGTCGTCGAAGTCTTGCCGGTGACGAATTTCCAAAGCCGGGTTGCATTCTCAGGCAAAGGTCTGGACGCGAATGTCGCTTCACTTTCTCCCGACGATCGTTTGAATCGGGAACGCGTCGTCTTGGGCAAGGCATTTGATTCGAGAACCGATCGAGGAGTGGTCGTCAGCGAATGCCTTCTTTACGAATGGGGCTTTCACGATGAAACAAGTGCAAGGGAGGCCATTGGGGCCAAGCTGACCTTGGGCGGGTTGGTGAAGCAAAACGAAGAGCGTCGGGCCAATTGGTTTCTCGAGCGGCTGGCCGGCGGAGCTGGCTTGGTTGCTCCAGAACAGAAGGAGGCGTTTTTCAGAACTCTCGGCAAACTCCCCAAAGTGATCGCGAACTCAAATCTTGAACCAGGCGAGCGCGCTTTGTTGGAAGACCTTGTCGATTTTACCTTCCCGATCGTGGCGCCAGAGAAAAACGCCGAGCCGATGATCGAGCTTCCCATCGTGGGAATCGCTCGAGATCCCTACGAAAACGAGACCAAGTTTGCATGGGGGTCGAACCGATCGGCGGGATACTCGGGGATCCTGTTGCCCGTCGACCTCGCCGCCGAGCGATACAAGAACGAGACCTGGAACGTGAAGCATCAGCTCAACGAAGCCTCCGTCTTGGTCGACGGCGAGCAGAACGTCGAAGATGTCGAGAAAGCCATCAAGGCTTTGGGATTCGAAGCCTATTCACTTGCCAACGTGATCCGCAATGTTCGGGCTCTGGTGTTCCTGATCACGACGACGATGGGTCTGATTGCCGTTGTCGCGCTCTTTGTCGCTTGCCTGGGAATTGCCAACACGATGATCATGTCGGTCTTGGAGCGGACGCGTGAGATCGGCGTCTTGAAAGCCGTTGGAGCGCGGGACGTGGAGGTCTGCTCGATCTTCCTCTTCGAAGGGGCTCTGATTGGAGCGATTGGAGCGTGCCTTGGAGTGTTCTTGAGCTGGCTCGCGTGCATCCCAGGTACGACGATTATCCGCCGAATCGTTCCTCCCAACGTTGAACTGCCGGCTGCGGATTCGTTGTTTCGCTACACGCCGCTTGTTCTTGTTGGAGTGCCGGTTTTGGTCACTTTGATATCCACGGTCGCGGCCTTGGTTCCCGCGATCAGGGCGGCGCGAGTCGATCCCGTGAAGTCGCTGCGACATGATTGATCGGCCCAGCGACGATCTTTCCGTCCCGGACGTGGGATAATCCCCTCATGTCTGATGTAACCCGTCTGATCGAGGCCGTCGAAAAAGGAGACCGCCATGCCGCGGCGGAATTGCTCCCTCTTGTCTATGACGAACTGAGAAAACTTGCCGCGGCAAAGATGTCTGCCGAGCGTCTTGAGCACACGCTCAACGCCACCGGATTGGTCCATGAGGCTTACCTTCGACTTGGCGGGGAACAGAAGTTTGCAGGCAAAGGCCATTTCTTCGCTGCCGCTGCCGAAGCGATGCGGAGGATCCTGGTGAACCATGCACGCGACCGGAACCGGCAGAAGCGCGTCGGTGGTCGTGTACGGGTCGAACTGCTCGATCAGAGGGGCTCTATCGCGGAAGATCCCGACCTTGTCCTCTCGCTTGACGATCTTCTGAACCGACTCGGAGAGGAAGACGCCGCCGCCGCCAAGGTCGCTCAGCTCCACCTCTTTGGCGGGCTTTCGGTCGAGGAAGCAGGCGATGCGTTGGGGCTTTCCAGGACCGTGGCCTATCGGAATTGGAAGTACGCGCGGGCGTGGCTTCGCGATGCTTTGGACAAATAATTGAGAAAACGCGAGACGCTTTTCGTCTGGATGGTGCATTGAGATTAGAGTCCATGCTGGAGGTGAGCCTTGGCCGTCGACGCCGCACGAGCGAAATCCCTTTTCCTGAACGCCTCGGATCTCGCCGATTCGTTCGAGCGAGCCGCCTATTTGGATCGCGAATGCGGCCAGGACGCCGAGCTTCGCGCCAGAGTCGAGGCGTTGCTCAGGGCAAGCGACGATTCGCCTCTAGCGTCGCTGGGTACGGAAGCCGGGACCATTCAATCCAGAGCAGGCGAACCGGCGTCGGAAGCCGCTGGCGTACACGCGCCGAAACCGGATCTGGTCCCGTCGGGTTTCTTGACGACGGCCGATTTCAAGACCACCGCCACGGCGAACTTCTTGATCGCCGGCCGGTACACGCTTCAAGAAAGACTCGGCGAAGGGGGTATGGGCGAGGTCTGGGCGGCCAAACAATCCGAGCCGGTCAAGCGTAAAGTCGCGCTCAAGCTGATCAAGCATGGCATGGACTCGCGGGCTGTGCTCGCGCGGTTCGAGCAAGAACGTCAGGCTCTGGCGATGATGGACCATCCCAACATCGCAAAGGTGCTCGACGCCGGATTAACCCCGAGCGGCCATCCCTTCTTCGTCATGGAGCTTGTCAACGGCATGCCCCTGAATAAGTTCTGCGACGAGATGAAGCTCACGCCCCGCGAGCGTCTCGAACTCTTCGTGCCGATTTGCCAGGCGGTACAGCATGCGCATCAAAAGGGCATTATCCACCGCGACCTCAAGCCGGCCAACATCTTGATCACGATGATCGACGGCAGACCCATACCGAAGGTCATCGACTTTGGCGTGGCAAAAGCGACCGGCGGAAAACTCACCGACGATTCGTTGTCGACGCTATTCGGCGCGGTCGTTGGCACGCTGGAGTATATGTCGCCTGAACAAGCGGCTTATTCGAATGAAGACATTGATACGCGCGCTGATATCTATTCGCTTGGCGTAATCCTATATGAACTCCTTACCGGACTTCGCCCGATTGACGCCAAACGCCTCAAAAAAGCCGCATTGACCGAGATGATCCGGATCATTCGCGAAGAGGAGCCGTCAAAACCTTCGACTCGACTTTCGACTGACGATTCACTCCCGTCGCTGGCGGCCTTGCGGCAGATCGAACCGCGAAAACTGATGGCGCTTCTGCGAGGCGAGCTCGATTGGGTGGTGATGAAGTGTCTGGAGAAGCATCGGGAACGGCGCTATGACACGGCAAACGCATTGGCTCGCGACGTGGAGAGGTATCTCGCCGACGAGGCCGTTGAAGCGAGGCCGCCAAGCGCGGGCTATCGACTGCAAAAGTTCGCGCGCGCAACATGGTGGAAGTCGTCGCGGCGGCGATCGTCCTCTTCACGGTTCTTGGCGGGTTCATGGCGGTGCTGGCGGTCCAGTCGCAGGCCAATCGAGAGCTCTTGGCCAAGAACATTGAGTTGGACGCAGCTAATTCCCGCGAGGCCGCCGCCAACGCCGACCTCCGCGAAGCCCGCGACCGCGCCGAGGCTCGATTCATGCTGGCGAGCGAGGCCATACGCTCGTTCCAAAAGGGAGTCGGCGAGGACGAGATGCTCAAAGGCGAGGGCCTAAAAGGATTGCGCAACAAGCTGCTCGGTTCCGCCGCCAGTTTCTACGCGAAGCTGGAGACGCAGCTACAGGGTCAGACAGACCTGCCTTCGCGCAGAATCCTTGCGCAGTCTTACTCTGATTTGGGCGATCTGACTGAAAAGATCGGCGTCAAGACGGAAGCCTTGATCGTCGAACGGAAGGCCTTGGCGATTCGCCGCGAGCAGGCGTCTCTGCCGGGAGCGGGCGCCGGCGCCAAGCTCGACGTGGCGAAGAGCCTGAACGCCATAGGCGGCCTCGTCGCGTCGATGGGGGACAACAATAGCGCCCTCTCGGCTTATACCGAGGCAAGCAGCCTGGTCGAGCCGCTGGCCACAAGCCCAACCGCGACCGACGCCGCCCGAGACGTCCTCGCCGCCAGCCTCGATGGCATCGGCCAAATTCTTTCGCTCACGGGAAAATCGGGCCAAGCGTTGGAGTCGTACAAACAGTCGCTCGCGATCCGCCAGAGGCTCGTCGACGACAATCCCAACTCGCCCGAATTCCGAAGGCGACTGGCCGACGGCTTCAACAACCTCGGCGACTTGCAGTCGCGGATCGGTCGCACGACCGAGGGCCTCGAATCGTTGAGACGCGCCCTGGCGATCCAGGAGAAGCTCTCTAACGACAATCTCGCCGTTGCCGAGTACCGCGGCATCCTGGCGGACAGTCACTCCAGCCTTGGGCTCCTGCAGTCAAGGAACGGCCAGATCGCAGAGGCGATTGAGTCGCACCGCCGGGCATTGGCGATTCGACAGGAACTGGCCGACGCCAATCCTGCCGTCAACGAATACTCGAATCTGCTCGCGGAAAGCCATTCCAGTATCGGTGTTCTGCAATGGCGAATCGGCAAAAAGACCGATGCACTGGAATCGCACCGCCGAGCGCTCGCGATCCGACGGAAGCTTGCCGAGGACAACCCGGCCGTCATCAAATTCCGCGACAATCTGGCTCATAGTCTCCATGATTTCAGCCTCGGGCTATGGCAGACGGGCGATCCGGCCGAGGCATTGGAATTTCACCGACGGACGCTGGAAACATACACGAGGTTGATCTCGGACAATCCGACTGCCATCGAATTCCGTAGGATGCGAGCGTACGATCAGAACGATGTCGGCCACGTTCAAATGCATGTTGGCCAGGCAGTCGCGGCAATGGAATCTTACCGCTGGGCTTTGGCGATCCGGCGGAAATTGGTGGAGGACTTCCCCGACCGGACCGATTTTCAATTCGATTTGGGGTATAGCTACAACAACGTCGGCAATTTAGAAGCTTCGATGGGCAATCCGACAGCCGCGTTGGAGTCGCACCTTCTGGCGTTGGACGTCCGTCAGAAGCTGGCCAAGGATGAGCCCTCGTCGTCGCAGAATGTATTCAATCTAGCGACCACCTACAACGCCGTTGGCGAGGCGCAAGCGAGTACAGGTCGCCACGACAAGGCGCTGGAGTCATACCACCAGGCGTTGGCTCTCGAGCAGGAATTGACCGCCTCCAAGCGCGCATTCCTCGAGTGCCAGAAACTGCAGGCGCGTAGCCACGCCAACCTTGGCCTCTCGCTGGTGGCGACGGGCAAACTCGTCGAGGCGTCGAAGGCCTACGAGAGTGCGTTTGCGATCCGTGAGAGGTTTGCCGCGAGAATCCCGCGGTTTTCGAGAACGCCAGCGAGCTGGGCTGCTTACTCGAGAACATGGCAATGATAAATACCGAGGGCAAGCAATTCGAGACGTCCCGCGATCGCCTCCAACAGGCGATTCTCTGGCAGAAGAAGGCTTTGGCCGGCGACCCGACCAACCCGCAGTACAGGAAGCACTTAAACAAGCACCTCGTCGCCTTGATCAACGTCGCCCAACGTCTAGGCGATTCCAAGTGTGCGGCCGCGACAGAACTCGAACTGACGAACCTTCGCGCATCAGACCCTGCGACCGTTGACCTCGACGAGCGGCTGGCCGCGATCATCAAAGGAGATAAGCAGCCGAAGGACAACGCCGAGCGGCTTGCACTGGCGCAAAGAGCCTACGACAAGGGGCTCTACGCATCGGCGGCTCGGCTCTGGTCGGAGGCGCTGGAAGCGGATCCGAAACTCGGCGACAACCGCCAAACCCAGCACCGCTACAAAGCTGCCAGCTCTGCTGCACTGGCCGGCTGTGGAAAAGGGAAGGATGATCCGCCGCCCGATGATGTCGGCAAAGCCAAGCTACGCAAGCAAGCCCTCAGCTGGCTAAAGGCCGAGCTGGCCGTTTGGTCAAAGATTGTCGAAACAGGTCCTACAGAGGCTAAGACGTTCCTCACCCAGACCTTGAATCAGTGGAAGAAAGATACTGACCTCGCAAGCGTCAGAGATGAAAAGGAATTGGCCGCACTTCTCCAGGCCGAGCGTAACGAGTGGCAAGATCTGTGGGCGGAAGTGGACGCTGTCTTGATGCGTGTGCAGTCGTCAATGCGCTGAGGAATTGTCGCCGGAAGAATACTTTGGAATTCGCGGAGACACTTTTCCGTTGGATGGGGCATTATGAGTAGAGTCCATCCTGGAGGTAAGCTATGGCCGTCGATGCCGGACGAGCAAAATCGATATTCCTGAACGCCTCGGATCTCGCCGATTCGTTCGAGCGAGCCGCCTATTTGGATCGCGAATGCGGCCTGAACGCCGAACTCCGCGGCCGGGTCGAGGCGTTGCTCAGGGCCAACGATCAATCGCCAATAAAACTTCCCGCGACGGCTGCCGAGACTGTCGACTCGAGCGAGGGTGCGTCGCCGTCGGCTCCTACAATCGGGCACACACCGGAAGCTGGAGGCTCGCAGTTTTCGACAACGGCCGCTTATCAGACGATCGCCCAACAAAATTTCCTGATCGCCGGCCGGTACACGCTTCAGGAGAAGATCGGCGAGGGCGGCATGGGCGAGGTCTGGGTGGCCAAGCAGTCGGAGCCAGTCAAGCGCAAAGTGGCGCTCAAGCTCATCAAGCAAGGAATGGATTCGCGAGCGGTCTTGCAACGCTTCGAGTTAGAACGCCAGGCGCTTGCGATGATGGACCATCCCAATATCGCGAAGGTACTCGATGCTGGACTCACGCCCATCGGTCAGCCGTTTTTCGTTATGGAGCTGGTCAACGGACTGCCGCTGAACAAGTTTTGCGATGAACTGAAGCTGACGCCCAAGGAGCGTTTGGAACTTTTCGTGCCGATCTGCCAGGCTGTGCAGCATGCCCACCAGAAAGGCATAGTGCACCGCGATCTCAAGCCGGCGAACATTCTCATAACGATGGTCGACGCCAGGCCAACGCCCAAGATCATCGACTTCGGCGTGGCCAAGGCCACGGCTGGCAAGCTGACCGACGAGTCGATGTCTACGCAGTTTGGAGCGGTGCTCGGCACTCTCGAATATATGTCGCCTGAGCAGGCAGGCTTTTCGAGCGAAGACATCGACACGCGAGCCGACATCTATTCGTTGGGCGTCATTCTTTATGAGCTTCTCACTGGCCTGCGGCCGATTGACTCCAAGCGCCTCAAGAAGGCTGCTTTGACCGAGATGATCCGGATCATCCGCGAAGAGGAGCCGTCGAAACCATCGACTCGACTTTCGACGGACGCCTCGCTTCCCTCACTCGCAGCGCTACGTCAGACCGATCCGCGCAAGTTGATGACGATGTTGCGAGGCGAGCTCGACTGGGTGGTGATGAAGTGCCTCGAGAAGCACCGCGAGCGCCGCTACGAGACCGCGAACGCCTTGGCTCGCGACGTCCAGCGCTACTTGGCGAATGAAGCGGTCGAAGCGAGGCCTCCTAGCGCTGGCTATCGCTTCCAGAAATTCATCATCCGCAACAAGGGGCAAGTGATTGCCGCGAGCCTGTTGTTCTTGACGCTCTTAGGCGGGATCGTAGGCACGAGCATCGGGATGTTGCAGGCGCGGAAGGCGTGGAAGGCCGAATCAGAACGAGCCACGGGGCAACGACTGGCCAAGCTCGACGCCGACTGGAAGCGTCGGGAGGCGGAGACGAACCTGGGGTATGCCAAAAAGGGGAACGAGATTCTGGGCTCGGTCTTCCAGAACTTGGACCCAAGGAGGAATTACGCGAGGGTCGCCGATCTGACCGATGCGCTCAAAGCGAACTTGACGAAGGCAGTCCAGGAGCTGGAAGGCTCCGCGATCGGCGATCCGCTGGCGGTGGCGGAGATGCAAGACACGCTTGGCGTGTCGCTTTTGAGTTTAGGGGCTGCGGAGCAGTCGATACCGTTGTTGATCAAGGCTCGCGACACCCGACAAGCCTTGCTCGGCCCTGAATCTCGCGAGACGCTTGCCAGCATGAACCAACTGGCCGTTGCCTACCATCTTACAGCCAAGTCCGATCTGGCTTTGCCGCTCTACGAAAAGACGCTCGAGCTCACGAGAGAAAAACTCGGCGCGGAACATCCCGACACGCTTGTCAGCATGAACAACCTTGCCTCGGGGTATCTGGCGGCAGGGAGGATGGAGAAGGCTCTCCCCATGCTCCAGGAAGCGGTCAAGCTTAGCAAAGCCACACTCGGCGCACGGCATCCCGACACGCTCACAAGCATGAACAACCTTGCTGGCGCGTATCGAGCCGCGGGAAAGCTGGACCTGGCGCGATCGCTCTACGAGGAGACGCTCATGCTCACGAGAGCCGCGCTCGGCCCGGAACATCCCGATACGCTGGGCAGTATGAACAACCTCGCCGGAGCGTATCAACTTACAGGGAAACTGGAACTGGCCCTCCCGTTGTACGAGGAGGCCGTAAAGCGACTGAAGGCGAAACTCGGCGACGAGCATCCAACCACTCTCACCAGTAGGAACAACCTGGCGTCGGCATATCGGGACGCTGGGAAGCTGGACCTGGCCGTGCCGCTGTTCGTAGAGACGGTCAAGCTCCAAAGGGCCATCCTCGGCCCCGATCATCCCGATACCCTCCAAGGCGCGCACGGGCTTGCGACAACCTACCTGGCCGCCGGCAGGCTAGACCTCGCGTTGCCGCTGCTCGAAGAGACGGTCAAGCTCGGCAAGGCCAAGTCGGGTCCTGTGGATATCAACACGCTTGACAGCATGATCAGTCTCGCCCAGGCCTATGAATCAGCAGGCAGGCTCGATGCGGCGCTGCCTTTGAGCGTCGAAATCAATGATCTCACGAAGGCCAAGTTCGGGCCCGATCATCCGCGGACGCTCAAAAGCCTCGGCAATCTCGCTTTTACATATTGGTCGGCGAATCAATTCGACAAGTCCATACCGCTCTTCGAGGAAGCGCTCATGCGTCATGAAACGAAGTACGGAAGGGACCATGCCCGATACGCAAACGACCGCGGCGAACCTTGGCGTAAACTACAGAGACGCCGGCCGGTTGGCGGAGGCCATTACGCATCTTGAAGCATCCGTCGAGGCCGCGAAGAAGAACCCCAGACTTGCTTGGGTAAGCGGGGAATTACTGAAAGCCTATGTCAAGGCTGGTGAGAAAGCCAAACTAGCCAGCTTACTGCAGGGACAATTAGCGGAGGCTCGAAAGACGCTTCCCAAGGACAGTCCGCAATTGGCAGGCGCGCTTGCCCTAGTTGGCATGGGCTTTCTGAACCTCGAGAATTGGACCGCGGCCGAACCGCTTCTCCGCGAAGTACTGTCCATCCGTCAGAGAACCGAACCCGAACTTTGGACCACCTTCAACACAAAGTCGGTGCTCGGCGGGACACTCTTGGGCCAGAACAAGTACGCCGAAGCAGAGCCGTTATTGATCGCCGGTTACGAAGGTATGAAGCAGCGCGAGAAGTCGATCCCGCTGCAGGCTAGAGTCCGCATGGCGGAAGCCATCGAGCGGCTCGTCCAGCTTTACGAGGCGACCAAGAAACCCGACGAGGCCGCCAAATGGCGCAAGCAACTTGAGGAACGAAAGGAAGCCGACAAGAAACCAATTAAACCTTGAGCTTCCCAGCTATAATGGATCGCTGGAGGTATAGGCATGCCCTTGCACGATTGGTCGCGGATCCCTGCGGGCTTGTTACATGATTTCCATCAAACTTGGTTAATACAGATCAAGCTGGCGCTCAACGCCGGAATCTTACCCAAGGCGCTCTCAGCATTGGTCGAACAACGTAGTTGTCCAAGGGAATCGGACGTTCTGAGAATCGAGAGCCTCGTCAAACCGCGATCCGAATTTGGCAATGAAGGCGGAGTGGCGACCTTGGAGCCTCCGCACACCCGATTCGTCGGCCGAAGTTCGAACCAAATTTATGCTTCGCGCGCGAACCGCATCGTCGTCAAACACCGCCTTGAGCGGAAGATCGCCGTCATCGAAATCGTCTCCCCTGGAAACAAGGACAGCCGCGCAGCGCTTCGCGATTTCGTGGAGAACGTCATCGACTTCCTGCGTGCGGGCGTTAACGTACTCGTGGTCGATCTGTTTCCCCCAACGCCGCGCGACCCGTTCGGCGTCCACAAGGCCATTTGGGACGAGATCGAGGAGAGAGACTTTGGCTTTCCCGAAGACGAACGTCGCATTCTCGCATCCTACGAAACTGGTGATGTGCAGGCCTTTTACGTGGAAGCAGTCGGAGTGGGCGACGTTCTGCCTGACATGCCGTTATTCTTGAAAGGCGGTTGGCAAGTCCCAGTGCCGTTGGAATCGACGTATGAAGCGACTTGGAAGACGGGCTCCGACGATTTCCGCCTGGTCGTCGAGACCGGTGTGATGCCGGAACCCGATGCGGATTAGGCCTCTTCTCCGAAAACGAATGATTCCCAGACTCAATGGATCCCGCCCGCCTCGGCAGTTTTCTCCCGTCACCTATTTCGCGTAAAATCTCTATCGTTCCCTCACGCATAGGCTTCGGGTCGTGGAGTTGCTCGATGAATCGATTTCGCTTCGCCCTCCTTGCAACGCTTGCTTGTCTTTCGATCGCGATGAACTCTTCGAAGGCCGGCGAGTCGGCGCCGTTTGAATTCAAGGCTGGCGACCGGGTCGTCCTGATCGGCGGCTCGTTCATCGAGCAAGATCAGAAGTACGGGTATCTCGAGGCGCTGTTGACGGTTTCACATGCGAACAAACATCTCATCTTTCGAAACCTTGGCTGGAGTGGAGACACCGTTCGCGGGGCGCCCGAGCCCGCTTTGGCCCGCCCGAAGAGGGTTTCCAACATTTGGTCGACCACGTTGTGGCACTCAAGCCTACCGTGCTGGTAATCGGTTATGGCATGAATGAATCGTTCGAAGGGGAAGCTGGCCTCTCGACTTTCAAGCAAGACTTCAAGAGACTTCTCGACGCTCTCGCGCCCGCCAAGGCAAGGCTCGTCTTCCTCTCTCCGATCAAACATCAAAACCTGGGCCCTCCCTTGCCCGACCCTTCGAAGCACAACCAGGCGATTGCGCTTTACGTTGAAGCGATTCGTTCGATTGCCCAGGAACGAAAGGATCGTTTCGTCGACCTCTTCCACGCACCTGAGCTCGACGCACTGGCCTTTCGACCGACGGCATTCACTTAAACGCCGCGGGCTATTTCGCATCCGCCGTTGCGATCGCCAGGGAGCTCGGCGTCAAGCTCAAAAGGTCGAGATACCTGGAGGTCCAAAGGGGTTTACCCTCAGGGCGCCAGCGTACGAGCTTCCAAATCGAGTTGGCTGCGCTTCCGTTTCATTTGCTCAGACCCTCATTGCCTGGCGACGATTCGCTCGCCTGGCAGCCCAGCGTCGATCCAGCCCCCTCAGACCTTCGCCGAGCCGGCGTCGTTGTGAATCTCAATATCCAAGACATGGAGGTTTTCGATTTCGAGATCGACGGCAAACCGATCGGCAAATTGAAGTGCCAACGAGGCAAGGACGCGGCTCTGCCAGTCCCACAAGGGGATCTCGATCAACTCATACTTCTGCTGGAAACCATCAACGCCAAGAACGAACTCTACTTCCACAGATGGAGGCCCGAGAACGAAACGTACCTGTTTCTTTTTCGCAAGCACGAGCAAGGTCAGAACGCCCGCGAAATCCCACTCTTTGACCCGCTGGTTGAAGCCAAGGAAAAACGGATTTTCGAATTGGCGACGCCGCTATCTCATGAATATTCTTATACGTTTGGAGCGAAATGATGCAGAGGTTTAGGTTGTTTCGGAGTACGCCTGCGCGCTCGTCCTTTCCTGCCATCATTGCGCTTCTCCTATTCTGTTCATCCGCTCTGGCGCAGCGCGACTTGAAGGACCTTCCCGACCCGGACCCCGAGGTCGAGCGCAAGTCGTTTGTCGTGGCGGATGGTTTCGAGGTGAATCTCTTCGCGGCCGACCCGCTCTTGGCCAAGCCGATCGAGATCAACTTCGACGCCGCGGGAAGGCTTTGGGTTGCCTCCTCCGAGGTTTATCCTCAAATCTCTCCTGGGCAGAAGGCCAACGACAAAATTCTCTACTTGGAGGATTTGGACAACGACGGCAAGGCCGACAAGACCCACGTCTTCGCCGACGGTTTGCTAATTCCCACCGGGGTTGAACCAGGCGACGGCGGCGCCTACGTCGCCAATAGCACCGAGCTTGTCTTCCTCAAAGATTCCGACGGCGACGGCAAGGCCGACAAGAGGCGAGTCGTCTTATCCGGTTTCGGAACCGAGGATACGCATCACATTCTTCATACGCTGCGGTGGGGGTATGACGGTATGCTCTATATGAGCCAATCGATCTATATCCACAGTTCGATCGAAACGCCTTGGGGCCTGCGCGTCTTGAACGGCGGAGGTGCGTGGCAGTTCCGGCCCGATACGATGCAGTTGGGCGTCTTCTATCACGGCTTGGTCAATCCCTGGGGCCTTCATTTCGACCGCTTTGGACAGCATTTGCCACCGACGGCGCTGGTGGAGAGGGAATCAACTACGTTCTGCCAGGGGCTTATTACACCTCCGCGCCCGACGCCGTGCGTATCCTGCCGGGCCTGAACCCAGGCAGTCCAAAGTATTGCGGGCTCGAGATCGTTGGAGGCCGGCATCTGCCCGACGATTGGCAGGGAAATTTGCTCACCAACGATTTCCGAGCGAACCGCGTTTGTCGCTTTGTCGTCAGCGATAATGGAGCTGGCTTCTCGTCTCGCGAGATGCCCGAGCTCATCAAGACCTCGCACAGGGCTTTTCGGCCGATCGACGTCAAAATGGGGCCTGACGGAGCGATCTACATCGCCGATTGGTACAACCCGATCATCCAGCACGGAGAAGTCGATTTCCGCGACCCCAGACGCGACCACACGCACGGCCGCATCTGGCGCGTGACCGCGAAGGGGCGAAAGCTGGTCGAGAAGCCCAGGCTCGTCGACGCCTCGATCGATCAACTGCTCGACAGTTTGAAGTCGCCTGAGCCCTGGACCCGCCACTTCGCCAAGCGAGTACTCAAGGAGCGCGGAGCCAAGATCGTGGCGCCGGAACTCGACAAGTGGGTTTCGAAACTGGGCCCAGAGCAATCGATCGATCGACTCGAGGCTTTGTGGACGTATCAATCGATTAATGTAGTTAATGCACAGCTTTTGAACACCCTTTTGAATGATCAGGACGGGCGCGTTCGCGCCGCCGCCGTCAGGGTGGTCCAGCACTGGTCCGATCGATTGGAGAACCCGATTACTCTTTTGGGTGCGCGGGCGCGCGACGAGAACGCGCGCGTTCGACTCGAAACCGTGCGTGTCCTTGCTCACCTTGCCGACCCCAAGTCGATCGAGGTTGCAATGTCGGCGTTCGAAAGACCAGTCGACCCTTTCCTGGCATATGCACTTTGGCTAACGGTGCGCGAGACGTTCCCGAGATGGCTCCCGAATCTCGAGGCTGGCACGTTGGCGATTGGAGGCAAAGGGGATCGGCTGCTCTTCGCCGCTTACGCCTCGGGCTCTTCGTCGGTCGTCGGGCCCGTGCTCGAAGCTCTACGCTCGGGAAAGATTGCTCCCGCGCACGAGGCAAGCGCTCTTTTCGCTGGCTGCATCGATGGGCGGACCAGACGAGCTTTCACGCGTGCTCGATATTGCGACAGCGACTTCGACCTCGGCAAGCCTTCGGATGCGTCTGCTCGAGGCCCTCGAGCAGGCGTTCCACAGTAGAGGCGTCAAGCCCGCAGGCGATCTCGCGCGGCTCGCCTCGCTGGTCGATTCGGGATCGGGGCCTGCTCGAATGCTGTCCGTTCGGATCGCTGGGCTCTGGAAAATTGAAGAGCTGCGTCCCGTGCTCGAGAAGCTTGTCTTCGACGAACGAGCAGGACCAGCCGATCGAGCGGCGGCCTTCGACGCCCTGGCAGACCTTGGAGGTCGGAAGAGCGTGGAGGTGTTTGATCGTATGTCGGATTCAAGCCAATCGGTGCTCGTAAGGCGGCTTTCGATCGCGGCGCTTGCATCTTTGGACCCTGGCAAAGCTGCCGAGAAAGCAGTTGCGTTCCTCGCTTCGAATCCAACTCCCGAAGACGCCTCGGCGATCACGAACGCTCTGCTTGGAAGACGGGGCGGCGCCTCGGCTCTTGGCAAGGCGCTCGAGGGCAAGTCGCTTCCCGTCGACTCGGCCAAGGTGGTCTTGAGGACGGTAAGGGCCTCCGGTTCGCCCGATCCCAAACTGGTCGAGACGATTGTCGCATCGGGCGGCATCAAGAGCGGCGCCGTTGTGTTGTCCCCAGACGAACTGCGCCAGACAGCGGCCGAGGTCATCCAAAAGGGAGACCCTGTTCGCGGCGAGCACGTGTTCAGGCGCAAAGACCTTGCCTGCATGAATTGCCATGCAATTGCCGGCTCGGGCGGACAAGTGGGGCCAAGCTTGGAGAGCCTGGGAGCAAGCTCAGGTCGATTATCTTATCGAATCGCTTTTGGCGCCGAACGCAAAGGTCAAGGAAAACTTTAACGCCGTTGTCGTCGCCACGTCCGACGGCCGCGTGATCACGGGCGTGAAGCTGAGGCAAAACGGTTCAGAGCTCGTCCTCCGCGATTCAGAAGATCGCGAAATCGCCGTTCCAGCCG
The DNA here is from genome assembly GCA_963818975.1 of uncultured Planctomycetota bacterium. Lineage (GTDB taxonomy): Bacteria > Planctomycetota > Planctomycetia > Isosphaerales > Isosphaeraceae > CAWFUI01. Next base: position 172,268 of record CAWFUI010000018.1, read on the forward strand.
GTTCGATCGAGGAACAAAAGGACGTGGGATCACTAATGCCTGTTGGACTTGTGGAATCCTTGACGCGACAGGAGTTTCTCGACCTGGTCCGCTTCCTTTCGGAACTGGGGAAGGTTGGGCCTTTTGCCGTGGGGCAATCGCGCGTCGTCCGCAGTTGGAGGACGATCAATCCTACACAGGAAGTCATCGCCGAGGTTGCCCGTTCAGGCGTGGATGCGGCGCCGGCTACCCCCAACCTCGTCTGGCAGCCGCTTTACAGCACCGTCGCCGGAACGTTGCCGCTTCTCGATGTTCCCACGATCCGCCAAGATCCAGCAAAGTCGGCGAAAGGCTGGCTCAGGTTCGCGCTCGATGTTTCGAACCCAGGCAAGATCCGCCTTCGGTTCAATTCGACCGCCGGGCTCTCGGTTTGGTTCGACGGCAAGCCGGTCGATCTCCAAGACCAGATCGACCTCGAGACATCTACCGGCCGGCATGAAGCGACGCTCGCCGTCGAGCCTGGCGTGCGAAAGGAAGACCTGAGAATCGAGCTCCTCGACGTTCCGGGATCCACCGCTCGAGTTCGTATCGCGACCGGAAAGTAAAAAGAAGTGACTATATGAATTATACTTCGTTTTTAAAGGCGGCATGGCGATGATACGGTTGTTGTTCACTGCCTTTCTACTTCTCTCCTTCGCCTCTGGCGGCGCTTGGGCCTTCGAGGAGCGGGTCGTTCTGGCGGCAGGCGGTGGAGAGGGGCCCGACGGCTCGCCCGCTCTCCAGGCCAAGTTGACAAGCCCGTTCGGAATCGGGTTCGATCCTGACGGATCGTTGATCTTTGTCGAAATGACGACCAATCGGCTCCGCAATATCGACCGCCAGGGGCTCATTCAAACGCTTTCGGGCGACGGCTCGAAGGGAAACTCCGGCGACGGCGAGCTCGCGGTCGACGCCAAGCTCAACGGCGTCCATGGCCTGGCTGTTTCTGTGCATGGAGATATTTACATAGCCGATACATGGAATAATCGGGTTCGCAGGATCGACGCCAAGACGCGGCGAATCACCGCATTCGCGGGAACCGGCAAGAAGGGCTTCTCGGGCGACGGCGGGCCCGCGACGGCGGCCGAGTTCGGCGGCGTGTACGCCCTGGCCTTGGACGAAGCCGGTGGCAAGCTCTACCTGGCCGATCTGGACAACAGGCGGATCCGCGTGGTCGACCTGGCTTCCGGTTTGGTCTCGACCGCCGCGGGCAACGGCGAAAAGGGAGTTCCCACCGATGGAGCTCTCGCCGCTTCGAGCCCGTTGATCGACCCGCGAGCCGTCGCCGTCGACGGCCGAAAGAATGTTTACATTCTCGAACGATCTGGGCATGCGCTACGGGTCGTCGACAAGGACGGCAAGATCAGGACGGTCGTCGGCGACGGATCCGCAGGGAATACAGGCGACGGCGTTTCAGGACTAAAGGCTCGTTTGAACGGACCCAAGCACCTCTGCGTCGATTCCAAGGAGCGAGTGATCATCGCCGACACCGAGAACCACCGGATCCGGATCTTCGACCCTGCCGACGGGACGATCCGAGCGCTCGTCGGCTCGGGCGCCAAGGGCCAAAAAGGCCTCGGCGGGCCTGCCTTGTCGGTCGAGCTCAACCAGCCGCACGGAGTCGCGATTGGTCCCAATGGACTCTTATATATAGCCGACAGCTCAAACAACCGAATCGTCATGATCGAGCGAGAAAACCAATAGACGACTCACGATTGCCGATCCTCATTCGGCAAGCCTGTGCGCACTCGAGTGAGAAATCGCTCATACTCGATTTCTTAATCTAACCCTAGCCAATTCCTAACGACCGGCGCTCAGAATCCCGTGGTGCATCCGACCGTTCCAAGTTGGCAATTGGGTCTCTCCAGAACCGTTCTCAAGGTTCAACCTCCCGCTGTGAACGATGCTTCTCTGCTTCACAATAACTTCATTCGACCCTACAACTCGCTCACGATAAATTAGGATTCCCCCCGAGAATGAATGACCGCTTCCTTATCTTTGAGGGCGGTGAGCTCGGTCGCGTGGCGGGCTCTACGAAGAAACTCCGGCGGCGAAAGTGAATACTCGAAACTTTTATCAATAAACGAGTCCACGTTGCAACCCTGGCCTCAAGCCCGCCGCCGGCGTTGGAGGCTCTTTTTCTCTTGGAGTTTTGATCACATGATTAGCTCTCGTTGGATCTTGCCATGCGTTGAGGCCTTCTTGGTTTGTCTGTTCGCGACCGCCGGACCGGCGTTCGCGGGCGAATACCATCTTCGCCCGCAGGGGCTGCCGATTCCGCTGGTTGGCGACGGCAAGGTGAACACGATCATCGAAGCCTCCGGAGTCGAGCCCATCGGCGACGGCCGCACGCTTTTGATCGCGCATGACAAGGCCCCCGCCTTGCACATCGTTGAAACCGCAACAGGCCGGCTTCTGGGCGGACCGATCACCTCTCCCAAGTTCCCTGCCCAGACCAAAACGGGCCCGAAGTGGGAAGGCATGGCGCTGGATTCCGACGGCAATTATTACATCATCGGAGCCCACAGCGGCAAAACCGACGAAGAGCGGAGCGAGAAGGCGGTGCTGCTTCGTTTCCGTTTGAAGGATGCCGACGCTCCGGCAATCGACGATGCGTCGGTCGTCCGCTGGGACATTTCTCGTGCGCTTCCCGCCGCCATGAAAACGGCGGGAGTCGAAGACGCCAAGATCGCCAAGCGAAAAATTGAAGGTCTGGCCATCCGAGAGAGCAAAGGGGAGAACGGTTCGACCACCAAGGAACTGGTCATCGGCCTGCGCGAACCTGGCGATCAAGTTAGGGCGTTCTCTGCAGACGTCTCGCGCGAACCCTCTCCCGGCGCAGAACTCGAAATGAAGCCGCTTTTCGCCTTCCAGGCCGAGCCTCGCGAGGGCGTCCCCGCTCAGCTCACTTCCATGGAATATGTGCCCGACCTCAAGGGCTTTCTGGTGGTGACGGCCACTGAAGACGAAGACAACGCCTTCCATGGGAATACTCTCTGGTTCATCGGCGATGGAGTGAAAGATCGGGCAGTCAACATCGCCACGTTCGAAGTCGCTATGAAGGCGGAAGGATTGACCGTACTGAAATCGACCAAGGAAGGCTCGAAGGTTTCGGTCAAGCTGTTGATCACATACGACAACGATCCGCATGCGACCAAAATCCCCAGTCGCATGCAGATGGCCACTTTGTCGGTCGAAAACTAACTCGACTTATACTCGCACGACCTCTGCGAAAGCTCCCGATCCTCTCTATCGAGAGTGGATTGGGGGCTTCCTTTGTTTGAATGCTCGTTCGGGTCAGGCGTGCTTGCGGTTGTGCTCAGTTACGGCCGGCAGCTTGCGGTGCACGACAACAGAGGCAGGGGTGTGCTTGTGGGCAGGTACGTGCACGGGGTGATGTTTCGCGGCTTTCTTGTGCCCTCCGAAGCCCGTGACAACCACCGGCGGAGCCGCTGGAGGAGGCGTGGAGACCGGCGTCGAGGCCGTACCGCCGGAGTTAAGCCCGTTGGCTCCGGTCGCGGGTGTGCCGCCGCTGGATCCCGTCGGAGGCCCGCTCGACCCGCCAGTCGCGGTGGAGCCCGATCCCACTGTAGCTGCGAAGGTGCTGGTCGCAGAGCCGGTTGCGCCGCCACCTGAAACGATCGTGATCACCGCGGAATAGTTCCCCGCTGCCGTGTAGGTGTGAGAACCGATGACGTCGAACCCACCGTTGACGTCCAGCTGCACCTGCCCAGAAGACGTCGAGCCGTCGCCCCAGTTGATCGTCACCTGGAACTGGGAAGGCGTGGCAAAGGGGTTGTCGTCGGTAAACCCGCCGATCACCGATGTAAACCCGCTGCCGACGGTCAGGTTCGCGCCGATGCCGTGAGGGTGAATCGGCGTGTCGCTGATGACCGCCTGCCCGTTGATGGTCGCGGAACCGTCCGCGCTCGAGGAAACCACCACGGTTGTCGAGTATGTTCCATATTGGTGATAGGTGTGGCCGCCGGTCACCGAGAAGACGCCATGGGAATACGAGACAACCCCTGTGGACGTCGTCCCGTCTCCCCAGTTGATCGTCGCGGTAAAGGAACCAATCGTCGCGCTAGGGTCGCTGTCGGTAAACGTGGCGACCACGCCGGAGGACTTCGCGCCTGCCACTCCAGAAAGCGTTACGCCCGTTAGGTTTGAGAGATTCGTGCTTCCTCCGGATGAATTTGCCGCGAGCGCCCGGCAAGCTGCACTGCCAAAGGACTTCCAAGGCCCGTCACCAGGTTATAGCCCGCCGAGGCCGAGTATTTCGCGTTTGAACCCTGGGTAATCTGGGTGAAATCGGACGAAAGCGAGTAGAGAGCCGGCAGCAATTGAGTCTTGCCGTCGAGGGCTCCAAGCCCCACAAGAGCCCTGCCCTGATCGATGTCGGCCGCCAACCCAGCCCACTGCGGCGCGCGGCGCTTGTACCGCCGACAACCGACCAGCCTGATCCAGACATATAGACATCAACGCCAGTCGACGGGTTTGCGTCGTAAGCCACGTCCGGAGCGGTCCGATGCGAGGCCGACTGCGTGACCGTTCCACTTTGATAGGACGGCTGCGATTCGTAGATGCTGATCCCGCCACCGCTGCCGCTCCAGGCCGATTCGTAATAGCTGCCGTTGCTTTGAAGGGTAAGGGTGGTGCCGCCGACGCCGACGACGCTGGGTGAAGCGGCCGGCCAATCCGCCCCGCTGGCGCCCCCGTCGTCTCCCGACGAGGCTATGAAGCTGATGCCAACGTGCCCGCTGGGCGTCTGGAAGTGGGCGTCGTCGGCGATCTCGGAGGAATATTCGCTGCCTCCCCAACTCATGGAGACGGCGACCACTCCTGGCAGATTTCGCGCCGTGTCGACGGCCGTCAGCAGGTCGTCGTTGTTCATCGAGTTCGCTTCGAGCAAAACGATGCTGGCGTCGGGCGCCGCTGCATGGGCCCATTCCACGTCGAGGGCGATTTCGAACAGTCGATTGCCCACCGCCGCTCCTGGAAGGTTGTTCCCGCCGTTCTGATCCATAATCCTGAAACTGGGCGGTGCGTTGATACCAAACGCGGAGTCGAAAACCCCAAGTTCGTTGGTGATGTTCGAATCGGAGAAGCCGTCGACAATCGCGATGGTCTCTCCTTTGCCCGTGCCCTGCACCGTGCCCGTGCTGGTGCTATATGCGATCTGATTGATCCCATAGATCCCCAGAAGCGTACCGGGCGTGAAACCAGACCCTCCAGGTCCTCCGTACGGGCTCGATATGGGAGTTGACGAGCTGATGAAATCGTGCATCAGCATGTTGGAGAGAAGCTGGATCGGCTCGAGTTCTTCCAAGATCGGCGCGCACCCAAACCGCCTGGATCGTTGACGACGAGCGATTCGAATCGAGAACTGGTTCGAATCAAAGAAACGCCCGGGCTTCCAAGCGCGAAGTCTGCGTCCCATGGTTGCGAATCCAAGTTGGCGAGTCGAGCGAGAAAGAACCAACCGCGCGGATTTGGTCGTGGCGGCAAGCCGGTTGCGAAGCGACGTGGTTGAAAATCAACAGGTGAAGAGCCGGAAGAGAGAGCTCGCGCTCCTCTAGAGTATCGACGAAAAACCTAGCCCTAAGGCGACAAGCCTGATTCTCGCCTTGCACCACGTACAAGAGATTCTAGCAGCCGTCGACATTCTGGAACAAGAGCTTCCGAATGGCTTCCGGCGCTTCCTCAAATGTCGATCGCCGCGTAAGGCTCTGGCGATTGGTCGCGCGTGAGCGGAAACCTTACGCTCCCTTGGAGCGGCGCCTGCACCGGCAAGCTCGCCAACGGCTTTTTCAGTAGGCCCCGCCGCGATTTGCCGAATTGGGGTGTTGTCGCATGGACAACCCTGCGTAGGTTGGCGTGGCGAGCGGCGTCAACGCCGGGATTTCGGAAAAGGGGTCCCGCCACGGCGCCCGAACTGTTCTGCGTGAGCTTATGGTTGGGAGTCGCAGCCAACGTGGCCGTTGCTCCGCCGATCGCTTTCCGTCCACCGACGATCGCGGCGGTCGAGACAATGGTTGATTGGTTCGACACGACGTCGCGTATAACGATCGTGACGGCGAACGTCCCGGTGGATCTGTATTGGCCGCTAGCCACGACCTGAAACTGACCAGGTCCAAGTTGTATCACTTGGCCGCTGGTGCTCTGCCCGTTGCCCCAAGAGATCGTCGCCTGGAAGTCGTTCGCGCTGCGTGGACCTTGGTTGTAGTCGATGCCGAGGTCGGTAAAGACCGCCACTGTGTCCTTGAAACTGGTCTTTGGTCGCGCTGTCAACACGTTTGCGCCGGCCGATACGACGACCGAGCCAACGGGATATGCCGGAATGTCGTTGGGCTGGGCGACCGCCTGAATCGCGAAGCCGTCCATAATTGCGATGTTCCCCCAGGCGATGTCGGCAACTTCGTCCCCAGCCCCAGGGTTTGGGGGGCTGTTGTCGTACCACGCGGGGTTTATGAGCGGGTCGGGGTTCGTAAAGGCCTCGGCAAGCTCGTGCGATGTCGTCGTCGTCGCCAGCTGCTGCCAAGAAAGCGGAGAAACCGTCTGGTTCACTCCACCCGGCCAAACGATGACCGCGTACCGCACGTCGTCCCCCGTCGAGGGGTCGATGAACGAGTTGTGATACCCAGAAAAATGGCCCATCGAGCTTTCCAATCCCGAGGATTCGCCGAAGGCCGAAATCTCGACGTTCTGCGGAAGGTAGACCACGAAAACGCGGTCTGGCTGTCGTATGAGAGCTGACCCGATTCGATCGCACTGGCCAAGGCGCCTTGAAGCGTGGAATCGGAAAGCGTGGTCTGAAAGAGATTTGCCGGATTGACGTTTGCCGATCCTGCAAACGACCCTCTCCCTATCCCGTAGGGAGCGAGCAAATCCATGAACGAGCTTGTCGACAGCATCTGCAAAAAGCTGTTGACCTGGCCGGACCATGCAGCCGCCGTCGGGTCGGTGCTCCAGGTTGGACCCAGAAAGACCGACTCCACCTGCGGCGCCGCGATCGTCGGGCCGCCCTGGTAGGTCACCGTCAACAGCTTTCGATCCTCGAGCCGATCGAACTGCATCGACGGCCTGTCGCGCCGCGGCCGAACCGGCGCGCACGCTGGGCTTGGCTAACCATAAATAGTCACCAGGGTGTTGACTTGTCGGGTTTTGGAGAGCCCCGCGAAACCGAGCCCGCTTCGGCTCGGCGAACGACTTGAGCCTCAATCACATCAAAGAATGATGGCTCGTATGCGCATGGATTGCACCCGATCGTCGGCGACAATTCTTCTGGAATCGATCTCGGGCCCATGGCGCCGCCGCGAGATCGCGCCTGCTGCACACTCAATCTCAGTTCACGAACCGGGAGAGCGGTCGGTTTTGCGTCAAAAAAGCAACAGCCAACGCCCGCAAACGCCTTTGTTTGCTGGACTTTGACGACTTTGAGGCTTATCTTCCGCGAAATGTTTCACAGAGCGCTCGGGACGAACTAAAGCGGCGTAGAGCCCGCGCTCGAGCCGATGCGTTACTTGCCTTGGCCCAGGAGCGCGCCTGGGTCGTCGACAACCAGATAGTGTCCGTGGTCGGCAGTGACGATGAGCACCGAATCGTCCCAGTTGCTAAATTTCCGAACCCAATCGATCACGGTCTTCACTGCCTCTTCCCCGCTCAGGACCGCCCCGACCGCGTTGTCGAGGTTGTTGTCGTGTAGCGCGAAGTCGACGTCCCCAGACTCGATGAAAAGCGCGAAAGGTCGGTCTGGCTTCTTTCCCAGGACCACAAGCACCGCTTTGGTCGCTTGCGCCAGCGTGGGTTGCTCAGCCAACTCTCCGGGAGAATAGGATTCGGCTCTCCCGGAGAGGCCTGGAGCAGGATCGTACTGTCCATCCGCGGTCCTGTATGGCAAGTGGTTGAGCTTGGCCGATCCGAAGAATCCAAAGAGTCGCTGATCGTTGGCAGCGGCTTCGATCGCAGAAGCGACGAGAGCGTCGCCCCCCTTGGCTCGAGCGAAAGGCTCGATCACTCGATACTTGCCGCCGTTCTTCACGTCGATTGCCTTGCGATCTTCCGCCGTCAAGAACACGTTGCCTCCCTTGACGTCTTCTCCTTGCACGGCGCCAGCTTGGACGCCGGTTCCTCCATTCCAAAGCCCGTGCCGATCACCACGTCCAACCCGGCGTGCATTGGCTCTTTGCCGTCGGCCTGGGCGATGCTTTCCAGCCCTAGCATGTCTCTGGCGATGTCTTGATAATCGTCTCGATACACGTTATGCGCATACATGCCGGCAGGCGACGCATGGCAAAATGGCACACTGGTTACCGTTCCCACCTTCCAACCCTGCTTTTGGAGCGTCGAGAAGAGAGTCGTGGCGAACGAACCGTCGTCCAGGACGTTGATTCCGTTGTTGTAAGACTTGAGCCCCGTGGCGAACTCCCCAGCGCTTGTCGAAGAATCTGTATAGGCGTGCAACACGCTCCCCACGGCGTCGACCAACGCGCGATCCGCCGGCGATGCGCTCTGGCCTTTCAAATACCCAGGTGCATCGAGCGTTCCCTTCGTCCAGGGCGTCGGTCCCGCGATTCGCCAATCGTATCCCCCAGCCATGCTGTCCGGAGGGATCACGATTGATTGCAGATTCACATCGGGCTTGTTCTTATCGTGCGTCGGGCTCGTGACGACAAATCCGAACTGGAGCCTCGCGTCTTCAAGGTCGTTCTGAAAGATCAGGCCCTCGCCTCGCCCTTGTTGATAGACCTTTTGCGATTTAACAATCGCCGCAGCCCTCGTCGTATCCCAATCCATGCCATCGAACCAGACTATGAACAAATGCTTCGCCCCTCGGGCGACGGCGTCGGCCTGAACCTTGTAGAGATCGCTCTGATCGGCATACTCCGCTTCGGAATTGACTGTGTTCTTGGGGACGGCGCCGTAGAGCTTGCGGGCCTCTTCCTCCCGCCGGTAACGACTGTTCACGCCGGTGACGTCCACCAGCCTCGCCTTGTTTCCGTAAACGTAGACCGGGATCAGCCTGTTCGTATGGGTGGCATGGTTCGAGAACACGTCGCCAGGCCCCTGGGACCCAAAATGATAGGCCCGCGCCATCTTTTCGCTCTTGGTCGCTACGTAAGTCGTTTGGAGATCCTTGAGCCGATCGACTTTGTCCTCTTGTGCTTGGGGGTCGATTGGAAAAAGCGAGGAAATGACTGCCAGGACCGCCGTCGCCCGAAACTGGTTGCCCAAGTTCACGTCCCAATCTCCTCAATCGACCGTGAAATAAGAATCGCTTTGGCGATCTAGCCAAAAGCCCGCGGCCGTCGTTCAAGACCAAGAGGCTACCAGATCGAAACGAAGAATCCAGGAAGCTCGAAACGGGAGCTATTGGGTTCGAAATGGACCGATTCTGGTCCATCCCTGCTCGGATTGTTGGATTCTCGGACTTTGCGCGCAGAATAGATGGAGAGGCTTGGGTCAAATTCTGCGTCGAACCCACAGCCGGGCTCGCCGCGGCGCGGTGAAAGCTTTGCACCGGGACGATCGAGCGGAGGTGTTTGGTTGTTAAGGGACGTGTTGGCGATCGTACTCGCCGGTGGTCGAGGCACTCGGCTGGAACCATTGACTCGCGACCGCGCCAAACCCGCCGTACCCTTTGGCGGGCTCTACCGCATCATCGATTTCTCGCTCTCGAACTGCATCAATTCCGACCTCCGCAAGATCCTGATCCTCACCCAATACAAAGCGATAAGCCTCTCGAGACACATCGACCAGGCGTGGAGCTTCCTCTGCCGCGAGCTCGACGAGTACATCGACGTCATCCCTCCCCAACAGCGCATCACCGAGCATTGGTATCAAGGCACCGCCGACGCGATCTATCAAAACGTCTACACCATCGAAAAAGCCGCCCCTCGAGATACGCTGATCTTGGCTGGGGATCACATCTACAAGATGAACTACGGCAAAATGATGGAATTCCACCGCGAAATGAACGCGGATCTGACGATCGCCTGCCTGCCCGTTCCCAAGGCCCAGGCCCGCGAATTCGGGGTGATGCACGTCGACCAAGCCGGCGAAGTGATTGGATTTCGCGAGAAGCCTAGAGACCCAGACGGGATGCCCGACAACCCCAACCTTTCGCTCGTATCGATGGGCATCTACGTCTTCAAGACCGACCTCATGTACGAGCTCCTCTTCCACGACGCAGCCAAGAAGGAGGGGAGCCACCACGATTTCGGCAAGGACATCATCCCCGACATGCTCGGCAAATTTCGCGTCTTTGCCTATCCCTTCCGCGACGAGAACCGAAAGCACGGAGCCTACTGGCGCGACGTCGGGACCCTGGACGCCTACTACCAGACCAGCATGGACTTGATCCAGGTCGAACCGATCTTGAATCTTTACGACCGCGATTGGCCGATGCACACCTACCACTCTCCCCTGCCCCCGCCCAAATTCGTGCATACCGATCCCGACAGGCGAGGGGCGGCGTTCAATTCGATTGTCTGCCAGGGCTCGATCGTCTCCGGAGGCCAGGTCTACCGCAGCATCCTCTCCCCAGGCGTTCGCATCAACAGCTACGCATTGGTTGAGGATTCGATTTTGTTCGACGGGGTCGACGTCGGCAGGCACGCACGGATCCGCAGGGCCATTATCGACAAGGACGTGAAAGTTCCCGCGGGGTTCGAAATTGGCTGGAACAAGAACGTCGATCGATCCCACGGCATGACCATCACCGAGGAAGGCATCACCGTCGTCCCCAAGGGCGAGGATCTCGAACGGTTCGTGCCCCAAGGCGGGTGACGGGATAGTCAAGCTCACTCGGGAGCTGGCGAATTGTTTCTCGGTTCGTCCACTTATGTCGAGGACGCGTGGAAGAGCTTTTTTTCAGTTCCGCTTCCCAGAACAAACGAACCCAATTTTAATCTGCGGGCTTTGTTGACCGTACCCGATTCCGGAAGCCCCACGCTTCCATTCCTACCCATTGTTTTCTCCGGGCTCCGCGTGGTCCCTTTTTGAGCCGGGCGTAGAACAGGCTCCCCAGAACGAACGAACCCGATTCTGAAATGCGGCTCGGGTTTTAGGGAGCTGAGTACGTGGGTTTTGATCCGCCAGAATCCGCTTTAGGCGGAAACCCAATTTCAGCCTGCGTGGTCTGATCAAGTTTGGTAAGTCGGGCTGATTTTGCGGGCGTTCAAGCTCCGACATCCGTGCCTCTGTGGCTTCCATCTGAAGTTTTTTCACGGTCCAGAACGAACGAACCCAATTCTCAACTCCACAGTTGCGATCGGCCAGTGAGGGATTTGCCTCGCCAGAGTCCGCCGCAGGCGGAAACCCAATTTCAATCTGCGGGTTTTGGTAAAGATGCTCAAATCCAGGAGACTTTTATGAATCCTTCTCCCCCGCCGTATCATTCCGCCCTCCTGCCAGAGGCGGATAGCATAGCCATCGCGGCTGGCTCGATTAGGCTCAGGCTCCTTCCGCGCGTAGAACGATCCGCGCTTTCCCACAGCGAGCCGCATTGCCAAAGAGCGTCCCAACCTAGAATTATACACCATGATTTGTGTTCTGTGTGCACAATTCGCAAAAAATCTTGAGATGTTACAATGGGTGATCTGGCGAAGCCTTGCGGGAGTAGGTCTTGCTCAGGACGAAGCATGCCCGAAACGAGGGTTTGATGACGGTCTCCGCGCCCATCTTTTCCGTTTCTTGATTCTTAGGCCGCCGATTTCGCAAGTCCCTCGAAGAATCGCTCATACTGT
>CAWFUI010000019.1:0-204322 GCA_963818975.1 uncultured Planctomycetota bacterium
AACGTATTTAGTACCACCGGAGTGTGAGCCCTCAGGTGCACCAGGGTGGTCGACGCCAGTGAAAGCGGTGAGGGTGGCGGCCGCGGTGCTGCGGGCCAACCTGTCTCGAGCCTTGCCTCGGACCGGCTTGGGAGCAGTCATATAGGTAGCTGAGCGAGCCGGCCCTGCTGCTGCAATGGTGGCCGGGAGGCCAAGCATGGATATCGCGGCCAGCGGCAGGGAGAGTGTGGCCAAGACAGTCGAGGACGTCCGCAACGTGCCGACGGGGCGGAAATGACGTGGGCGGCGAAGGATGTACCGTGCTTGAGGAGCTTGGCGAAAATGCAGCCCTTTGGCGGCCGTTTTGCCTGGTCGCGCCGCGTGAGCGGGAGCCTTAGCCGGCTCGGGCGCGGGTCGGCTGACGCTTTTGGGCCGTGAGCCGGAGCGAGCATGTTCGCCGCGTAAATGCATAGGTTCGTGACGTCGGACCATTCAGTCTCCTTGGTCGCGTACCATCTGTTCGCCACTCGGTATTCGGGAGTACCAAGCTACGACCAGTAAATAGGCACGTGGCCCCGCGAGCAAATAACCCGGTCGGGACGATTGCTTTCAGGAAACTTTGGCGTCCTGCACCTGAGAGCGTTTGTTATTGAAGCAATTACGTTAGGGCATGTTTTGCCTCTAAGTCAAGCCAAGGTGTATTTTGGTGTGCTGACCAGCGATATTAGGGGGCGGTTATCCGCCGCTTTTGGGCATGGGAGTTGTTCGTTAGGATATTTGACGCGCACAAAGTGGGCGTGCGGAGCGATTGCGTGGCCGGAAGGTGCCCAATCGCCACGCCCGTTGCTCCGGGCGGACGCGAGGGTGCGGAGCGCGTCGAGGCGCGACGGGGGAATGGGTCCGCATACCGAGCCCCGCTGAGGCGAGCCTCGACCAGGGCGCGGTCGCTGCCGTCCGGCTACCACCTCGTGCTAACGGCCTTGTAGGAAGCCTTGAGGCCCCTTGGCCGGACGGACCAAGGTGTACGGGGGTGCTGGAAATGGAGGAACCGGTCCGGCGTTTTGGGCGACGCTCGGGTGCTGACAGTGGTGGAACGTGTCTTTTGGGGTAAAAGGGCACTTGAGCGCCCAGTTGCCGCACTCGCTAAGCCCCCGAGGTGTCATATGATTGGTACATGACTGAGACCGGGGAAAGCGTGGTTGGGGCGGTAGGTGCCGACGCAGCGGATAGCGCGACCAGCAGCGGCGGCGACGCAGAGCTGGTTACGAGCGCTGTCGAGGTGGCGGAGACCTGGCTGGCGCAGCTTTCCGATCAGATGGCAGTGCCCGCCTCGGACGTGCAGGACCACCTTTTGGACCTCTGGGGTGCTCTCGACGAAGGCCCGGCTCGCGAAGAGGTTGAGCGTTGGCTCACCGAGACGCTTCGCCGCAACCTCTATTCGGTCTCGGACATCAACGAACGGCTCGAAACCTTCCTGCCCGTCGGCTGAGCTCCGGCCATTGTTGCTGGCCGGTAGCCACTAGCCGATGATGTCGGCAAGAGGGCGTGGCCCGCACCCGACAATGGCTGGTGAGACCGCTGTTGACACGGCCGTCCGGGCCGTGCGGCAGGCCGGAGGGCGCGCCACCGTTGCCCTGCGTTGTGTGGTCGCTGCTCTCGTAGAGGCTGAGGGCCACCGAAGCGCCGAGGAGATCGTCGCGGAGGTCGCCGGGGAGTACCCCGACATCAGCGAGAGCACCGTCTACCGCACCCTCGAACGTCTCGAAGATCTGGACCTCGCCTACCACGTGCACCTCGGCCACGGGCCGTCCCAATGGCACTTGGCTGGTTGGCGGTCCCACCAGCACCTCATCTGCCGCGAGTGCGGTGGCGTGATCGAGGTAGCTCCTGGTCTGTTCGAGCCGCTAGCTCGCGAGCTCGAGGCACGTTACGGGTTCCGAGCCGACGTCGGTCATTTCGCTGTAAGCGGGACGTGCATGCCCTGTGCTGCAGCTGGCGCGTGCGCCGCGGACCACCCGACCGGGTAAGGGGCGCGCGTCGGCCGGAGGTCTGACGGTCGCGACGGCCCGGGCCTCAAGCGGGACGAGCGGACCGGCTGGCCCAACGGCCGGCGTCATGGTGGAGCTCGAGCGGTAACCCGAAGCATTCGCTTAGCGCCTTTGCCGTCAGCGATGAAGCAATCGGCCCGGCAACCAGGTCGCTCCCGGCATGTAGCAACAAAACGTGCGTGAACCCTTCAGGGATTTCCTCTACGTGGTGAGTGACCATCACGATCGGTGCCGATGACGGTCCCGCGGCCAAGGGGCCGAGGCGTGCCAGCAACCGTTCCCGACCACCCATATCCAGCCCGGCACAGGGCTCGTCGAGCAGTAGCAGCTCCGGGTCGGTCATGAGGGCTCGTGCGAGCAGGACCTGTTGGCGTTCTCCCTCTGACAGGACGCCGAAAGGGCGCTCGGCAATATGACCGAAGCCCGCATCTGAGAGCAGATTTTCGGCTCGGGCCCATTCGGTTCCGCTGTACGTGTGCCACCACGGCTCCAGGGCACCCTGTCGAGCGGAGACCACGACTTCCTTGGCCGTCAACCACGGCACTATGACCCGGGCGACGCTGGCCGAAACAGTGCTGACCCGTCTGCGCAACGCTCGTACGTCGGTACGGCCCAAGCGCTGGCCGAGCACTTCAACAGTCCCTCGGGTCGGGTGCAGGTAACCGGACGCCAGTTGCATCAGCGTCGTTTTGCCGCTTCCGTTCGGGCCTATGACGGCCCAGCGCTCGCCGGCGCTCACCTGCCAGTTGACGCCCCTCAGGACCGAAGTTGCCTCCCGGTCGAGGTCGACATCTGCGAAGCGCAATGCAGGTGATGAGGCGCTTCGATCGTCGAGTGCCATGGCGACCTGGGTAACGCTAGCGCGAGCAGTCAATGCTCCGCCCCCTCCGGGACGCCTACGCAGGAGTGCCGCCGGCCGAGGAGCCCGGGCTTGCCATCTTGCAATGTGAGCGCATGAAATGCATCGCAAGTGCTTGGCATCGACGTAGCCGATCCGAGCCCGCTCCCGTTATCGGTTGGCTCATAGGTCTCCGGGGACGCGACGATGGACAGGTGCCAGGCCTGCTAGCCATCGTTGACGCCCTTTTTGCCCGAGTTTTGGGAGAGCTCCAGCCCGGGGCGGCGCCAGCGCTTCGTCCGTCGCAACGTGCCGACTTGCAAGTGGACGGCGTGCTTGCTTTGGCTCGCGCTCTTGGCCGACCTCCCCGCGAGGTTGCTGAGGAGGTGCTGGCGAGGGCCAAGGAGTTGGGCTTGGACAACCTTTGCGACAACGCCGAGGTGGCTGGGCCAGGGTTTATCAATCTGACCCTGTCGGGTGAGTTCCTGGCGAGCGAGTTGCGGAATATGTCGCTCAGCCCAGCGACATTAGGCGCGCAGCTTGCAACCCCCACAAGAAAAGTGGTTGTTGACTACGCGGCGCCGAACGTCGCAAAACCTATGCATGTCGGCCACCTGCGCTCGACGATTATCGGCGATTGCCTTGTGAGGCTGCTCGAGCTTGTCGGCCATACCGTCGTACGGGAAAACCACGTTGGGGACTGGGGTACGCCCTTCGGGATGCTGATCGAGCACCTCGTCGACGTCGGCGAAGACGAGGCAGTTCACGAGCTGGCGCTTGGCGACTTGGAGTTCTTTTACCAGCAGGCGCGGGCGGCTTACGACAGCGACAGCGCCTTTGCCGAGCGTGCAGGCGCACGGGTAGTCTTATTGCAATCGGGCGATCCCGAGACCCTCCGGCTTTGGCGGTTGATAGTGGGCCAGAGCCTGAAGTATTTCGATGAGATCTTCGGGCGCCTCGGCACCAAGCTCACCCGGCAGGACGTGGTTGGAGAGAGCTTTTACAACCCTCTCCTCCCGGAGGTAGTGGCTGACCTCGACAAAATGGGGCTCCTCGTGGACAGCCAGGGTGCCCGCTGCGTTTTCCCGCCCGGCTACACCAACCGCGAAGGGGACCCTCTCCCGCTCATCGTCCAGAAGTCTGACGGCGGCTATACCTACGCGACGACGGACTTGGCCGCTATTCGCGACCGGGTGGGCCGCCTCGGGATCGAGTGGATTGTCTACGTTGTGGGCCTTCCTCAATCGGAACACTTCGAGATGGTGTTTGCAACGGCCCGCCTCGCACACTGGCTGCCGGACGAGGCCCAGGCCGTTCATGTCGGCTTCGGCAATGTACTTGGGCCGGACGGCAAGATGTTCCGGACCAGGCATGGTGCCACCATCAAGCTGAGTGAGCTCCTCGACGAGGCCACCGATCGGGCGAGAGCGCTCATGGTTGCGCGCGCCGAGCAAATTAGCCAGCCTGTTGAAGGCGATCTCGAGGGCATCGCCCGCGCGGTAGGGATCGGCGCCGTCAAGTACGCCGACCTTTCCACGGACCGTGCACGTGACTATCGCTTCGACTGGGACCGGATGCTTTCCTTCGATGGCAACACGGCCCCCTATATCCAGTATGCGCACGCCCGGGTGCGCAGTATCCTGCGGCGAGCTGGCGGGCCCAGCGCGGCAGGCTCCGCCACCCATGTTGGAGCGGTCCTTGTGCCCAGCGAGCCGGCCGAGCGCGACCTGGCCAAGCGCCTCCTCGGTTTCGGTGACGCCGTGGCGTCCAGCCTCGAAAGCTATGGCCCGCACAAGATGTGCGGCTACCTTTTCGAGCTGGCGAGCACTTTCACAGGCTTCTATGAGAACTGCCCGGTACTCGGGGCGCCCGACCCTGCGACGAGAACCTCCAGGCTCTCCATGTGCGCGCTTACGGCCGCGGTGCTCGAAAAAGGCCTTGACCTACTTGGCATCGAGGCCCCCGAGCGGATGTGAGGTTCAGGAGAGCCCTAAGGGCCTCCAAGCCGTGAACGTGGTACGCATGGCGGTCCATCCGGAGCAAAAGGTACCGGCTCTGAGAGCCGGGGAGTGTGCCCAAGTGGCCCCCGACGAAAACGACGTAGTTACCGTCTCTTCCGCATCTTCCTGTAGTGCCGCCGAAAAGTAGGCAAGGCCAACTCTCTGGGTAGCGTTCTTGCGTCCGTCTGGCACAAGGGCCACGGACAGTGGTCGAAATGCCGACGGAGATGAGGACGATGCGGGACGTGGCTACGGCGGAGCGACCTTGGACCAGCGGGTTTGGCCGTCTGGCGGCGGCGCTGGCCCTCCTTGCAGTCACCATCCTGACTTGGCCCACCATCGCGTCGGCGTCCCCAGGGCCTGTCGCCGGCGGCGACGGGCTTGCCGCGACGGCACGGACGGTTGCTGCGGCCCGCACGGTTGCTGTCACCCGGACACTTGCGGGGGACAGACTGTTGCGGCGGCACACACAGTTGCGCCGAGGCGGCCGGCTGTAAACACGAACGGGGCCCGTCGCACCGGTCAAGCGCCCGCGAGCGAGCGGTCGGCCGCGTTGGTCACCAAGGTCCCGCCCGGCGAGCGGTTGATCGGCGGCCAGCACGTCATCTCCGTCGGTGGGCCGTGGCCTGTGGGCTCGCTGAACCCGTCGACCAGCCAGGGTGTGCCGTTCGGGCTCGGAGCCCTGGTCTTGATCTTTGTTCTTGCTCAGTGGTTGATCGATAGAAGGGACCCGAAGTTTGTCGAAGCTCCTGCCAGAAGACACGAAGATTCAATCGGCTTTGAGTGACCCGGTGACGGCGAGCGCCCGACAGGTCAGGGCTGGCCAAGACGACCTCGCCAGTCCCGAGCACACGAGCTTGGACCAGCGTCTGGGCGCGTTGCAGGTGGTGCGCCTGGTGATCGTCGGCCTCGTTTGCGCGGCGGCTGGCTCTTTCCCCAGTCAGCTCGGCCTGCGCTTGCTCCAGGTCCTACCGCTCAGCGCCGCCTACTTGGGGCTCTGCCTTGCCGGGCAACTGGCCGACCACCTGACGGCGAAAGCACCGCCGCAGCGGCGCAAGGCGCAGCGATCGGGCGCGCCTGTCCAGCAGATGCTGTTGCCAGTGGACTCGGCCTACCTGGCGTTGTTGATGGTGCCAGCCGGTCCGGCCCAGAGCTTTTTCGTGTTGCTCTTTACGGTGCAGCTCATCGCCGTCACGCTGCTGGCAAGCCCGCGTACGGGGGTGCGCCTTGCCATGTGGGACTCGGCGCTCCTGCTGGCGATCTCGGTACTGCAGCTGGGCGGCCCCGTCGGAAAACTGCTGGGCACTCCTCAGGTTGTTAACCCGAGCTCAGGCGCGGTCGCCTTGCGCATTGTCGGCTTTTGGGCGGTCGCGCTGCAGCACGGCGTACTTCTCGTCGCTCAGCGAGCGTGAGCTGCGCCGCTCCAAAGCCCAGCTCGACGCACTCACAAAGATGGCGTCTGAGATGGAGAAGTCGATGGAGGCAAGCTACGGAGCCGAGGAAATAGTGGCCATTTTGCTGAGGAGCGTCGCCCTCGCGTTCGCTTTCAAGGCGCGTTGCGATCGTGTGGGAAAAAAAGGGCCGGGTCGTTACTGCCAAGTTCGCCCTTGGCGATGCCGAGGTTTCTCCGGTCCAAGCCGCTCCACCGGGGACGGAGGGTAAGCGCGCTCTGAGCGGCGAGGTAGCGGCCCGCGCCCTCGAGAGCAATGCGCCATTGCTGGTACACAGGCTCTCGCCCGAGGCAGACCCGGCTCTCGACGAGATCGTCCCCGCAGGTACCAACCTGATCGTCATACCCCTTAGGGCCGGTCACGATCGCCTGGGCCTCCTCTTGGCCGAAGCCGGGCCTCCCTTCGCCAGGCGTGTAAGCCGGCGCTCGCTCGACATGTTGAACCGTTTTGCGGTCCACGCCGCCTTGACGATCAATAACGCCCACCTCCAGTCAGAGGTAGCGAGGCTCGCGTCGTCCGACGCCCTGACGGGCTTGGCGAACCGCCGCCAGCTCGACTTTGCCCTCGGCAGGGAAGTGGCGCGCACCGTGCGTACTAAAGAGCCGTTGTCGGTAGCGCTTATCGACATCGACCACTTCAAAGACATCAACGACACGTTCGGGCACGTGGCGGGTGACGAAGTGCTTCGAGAGGTTGCAGGCGCGCTGGCACGCAGCGTGCGCGACGTCGACTTGGTATCCCGCTACGGGGGCGAGGAGTTTGCCATCGTGCTCCCCAACTGCGCCAGCGCAGGAGCGCTGGTGGTCATCGAAAGGGTGAGGGCGGCGGTGGCCGGTCTCGGCGGCGTGGCCAAGGTGACTGTCAGTGCTGGCATTGCGACCGCAGCGGGGGAGGGGACCGACGGCGACAGCCTCATTGCCGCCGCTGACGAGGCTCTTTACGAATCCAAACGGGCCGGGCGGGACCGTGCCACGATTGCCTTCGACGACGAGCCGGTATTGCTGCTGCCTTCGCTGACCGTTCCACAGGCCGTAGCCGCTGCCGCGGTTCCTATCACGTCTTCGGACGCCGCCTCCCCGGGCCAGCCACGCCCGCCGCGTAACGCGCGCCGCCGCCAGCGCAGCGCCCTAGTCCAGGGCGCTGTTCAGGCGGGCAGCCAGCTCAGCCGCGACCCCATCGCTCTTGTAGACATGGCGGGGCCAAAGGAAGCCCCTCAGGCCGTCGCCGGCGCGCCGGGGGACAACGTGCAAGTGCACGTGGGGCACGCTCTGACTGACGGTTTCGTTCAGAGCGAAGAAGGCTCCGTGTGCCCCTAGAGCTGTCCTTTGGGCCGCTGCCACGCGCCGGCCGAGGCTCAACATCGGCCCCAGCAGGTTCTCGGGAGTCTCGGCGAGGTTGCGCGTAGTGGACCAGCGGTACGACGAGAGTGTGCCCGTCGAAGACGGGCCGGTAATCCAGGAACGCGATGAACACGTCGTCCTGAAAGACCGTGTGGGCGGGGACCTCACCGTTGATGATCTGGTCGAAAATGCACTTTGCCGTGGCCTCGAGATTACGCTTTGTCTCGATATGGCTGAAATCCCCCTTGGTACCGCTCCTCCCGAGACCGTGCTCCCGGGCCCACCTCCCGGAGCTGAGGAGGCTCTGTCGGGCGCAATGTCGCCGACCGCCCCGGCCAGCGCGCTGACTGGCGGTGGCCGGTCGTTGGCCCCGGTACATGGCAGCTTGGGCGACGCTCTCCGAGCAGTGCGAGGTGCCCGTCACGGCTTATGCCTACGCTCGGACCGGTTACCACCGCGGCTTGGACGCACTGCGGGCGGCGGGATGGCGGGGATCGGGTTACGTTCGCTGGCGTAACCCGTCCAACAGGGGTTTCTTGCGTTGCGTGGAAGGTCTCCGGCGCAGGGCGGGGGAGATAGGCGAACAGGACGAAGAGCAGCGTTGCGCCGTCTTCCTCAGACAGCTGGACCCCGACTGGGACAGACGGGAAGGCTGAACCTTGTCGCGGTGCCCGGGCCTCTGAGGTGGCCGGCCAACTCGTAGGACCGTTCCCACCCGGCACTGACCCGGACGCTTATGACCGGTTGCGCCGGCGGGTCCTCTGGCGGATGCCAGCGGGTATCTACCTGCTAGGCAGCGCAGCGAACGGTCGCCGCAACCTGATGACCCACAACTTGGCGGTCCAGGTCGCGACGGAGCCCAAGTTGCTCGCCGTGTCGGTGCGCGTCGACGCGTTGACTAACGAGCTGGTCCGAGAGGGCCGCGTGTTCAGCCTGTGTTTCCTGAAGAGGCAGGACAGGGCGCTCGTGAGAGGGTTCACAAAGCCTGCGCAGGAGGGCCCGGAGCCGGGGATGCTCGGAGGTGTCGCAGTCCGGGTGGGGTCGACGGGTGCACCAGTCCTGGCCCAAGCGGCAGCGTGGTTGGAGTGCGAGGTGCGCGACGAGCTTGCAGCGGGCGACCACACGCTTTTTATCGGCGAAGTAGTCGACTGTGCCGCACCCGACGAGGGCGCCGAGTTGCTCCGCATGGAGGACACCCGGCTCAACTACGGCGGCTAGTTCCACAGCAAGAAACGCAGGTTTTGCCCCGTGACGTTGGGGCGATAAATGCTGAAATCCGAGGTCACGGCCAAAATGAAATAGATCTGTGGGGTCAAGGCGGCACCATTGACGGTAAGCTTTTGGATCGTGGCCATACCCGCAGCTGCTACCACCGGCTGCGACGAAACGACGGACCGCCGCCGCCAGGTCCGCCAAGCTCTTGTCACCTACCACGAGTCGCGCGATGGTGCTGCGCTCAACTTCATCGTCAACTCCTACCAGGGCTTGGCCTACTCGCTTGCGAGCCGCTTCGCACAACGTGGCGAAGATGTCGAGGACCTCAACCAGGTGGCGCTCATCGGCCTGCTAAAAGCCATCGAGCGGTACGACCCGTCGCGTGGGACCGAGCTGACGACCTTCGCGACCGCCACGATCCTGGGCGAGCTGAAGCGCCATCTCCGTGACAGAGGTTGGTGGGTGAGGCCGCCAAGGCGGGTGCACGACCTGTACATCAGTACTCAACAGGCGATCGATGACCTGACGCAGCGCTACGGGAGGTCACCGACGGTCTCCGAAGTGGCTCACTACATCGGCTCTCCCGTCGAAGAGGTCGTTGAGGCGCTCGACGCCGGCGGATTGCGCAACAGCGCCCCCCTCGACACGATCGGTGCCTCCGGCGACGACGTGTACGTGAGCCGCAAGCTCGGGGTCAAGGACGCCGGGTTGGCAGAGGTCGAGGGGCGGCTGCTCCTGAGCCCGCTTTTGGCCCGGCTCCCGGAGCGGGACAGGCTGATCATCAACCTTCGCTTTGTCGCGGGTTGGTCCCAGACCCAGATCGGGGCTCTTGTGGGCGCAAGTCAGATGCAGGTATCGCGGATGTTGGCTCGCAGTCTTGCCCAGCTCCGCGCGTGGTCGGAGCCAGAGAGCCTGTAGGTGGCGACCGCGGGGCACAGGCTGCGAGCGACTGAGCAGGCAAGCACCGGCGGGCCCCTTGAGGCCGATCGGCCTCCCGAGATCGTTACGACTGAAAGTGCCCTGGCAAGCCTCGTCGACGAACTGAGCGAGGTACCGCGGTACGCCCTTGACACCGAGTTCCACCGGGAGAGGACTTACTGGCCGCGCCTTGCGCTGGTCCAAGTGGCTTGGCGGAGCCAGCCCGAGGGCTACGGGCGGGTCGTCCTGGTCGACCCGCTTGCCGTTGACCCCGCCCCTTTGGCTAAGGTCCTCGGCGGCCCCGGTGTGATGGTCGCTCACGCGGCCAGCCAAGACCTCGAGGTATTGGGGCGGGCCTGCCAGTTGTTGCCGGGGACGTTGTTCGACACACAGGTAGCGGGAGGCTTTCTTGGTTACGGGTCTGCCTCGCTCGCATCGCTTGTCGAGCGTTTCCTTGGTTTCCGCCTTGCCAAGGGTGACCGGCTTACCGATTGGAGCCGGCGGCCCCTGACGGCTTCCCAGGTTGCATACGCGGGGTCCGACGTCGCCTACTTGTTGGACCTTGCGGACGTCATTTCCGAGCAGCTGACCCTGCGTGGCCGGCTGAGTTGGGCGAGGAGGAGTGCGCGACCCTTTTCGCCCGCCCTCTCGGCCCGACCGCGCCCTTGGAGGCCTGGTGGAAGCTGCGCGACAACCGCCAGCTCCAGGGGATCTCAAGGGCGATAGCTCAGGAGGTGGCCGCTTGGCGTGAGGGCAAAGCCAGAGCGCTCGATGTCCAGCCGCGCATGGTGCTCCCCGACCTCGCGCTCCTTTCGATCGCACACTCGCCGCCGGTCAGCGTCCCTGCGCTGCGCGAGACCAGGGGCATCGACGTGCGGCACCTTAGGGCCGGGGCAGAGCAGGAGATAATGGCTGCCGTCGAGGCGGGCAAGGCGCTTTCTCCAGGTGCATTGCACGTAGCCCAGACCGAACAAGTGAGCAAGGAGCTGCGCCCAGCCGTCTCCCTGGCCTCCGCCTGGGTCGCCCAGCTGAGCCGCGACGAGGACGTCGACGCGGCCTTGCTCGCCACCCGCACCGACATTGTCGACTTCCTATCGGGCAAGCCGGGTGCCCGGCTCGGGGAAGGCTGGAGGGCGGGCCTGGTCGGGGCGCCACTGCGACGGCTCGCTAACGGCGAAGCATCCCTCGCCCTGGACGGGCATGGACGGTTGCTCCTCGAGGATCGTCCCGTCGTGGCTGTCGCGGACGGGGCTGTCGCAGACGGGGCTGTCGCGGACGGGGCGATGCCTTAGCTGCGAGCGCTCTCGGGCCGCAGGTCGATCTGCAGGGTAAGGATCCCGTTTTCCAATGTCGCGGTGGCGTCGCCGATCATGGCGTAGTCCATGTAATCGGTCTTTGCCTGGTCCATGAAGCGCTTCCGCTCCGGGCCTTCGAGAGGGGGCAGGCCCCGCTGGCGCACGGCGCGCGCACGTTCCCGGAAGCGGCTCAGCATGGCATCGGTGTCGAGGTCTTGGGCCATACGCCCATCGTACGGGGACCGGAAGCGCTGCCACCTTCTTGGCGGAGATGGCTGTAAGCTTTCCTCTCGTACTGGCACGTCTCGGCTTGGGAGTTCATCGTGAAAAAGGGACGTCATCGCCGCTTCGAAGAGGCGCGTGATTTGAAGCGTGCTGTGAAGACGGTCGAGACAGAGGTCGAACCATGCGCTGAGTGCGGCGCAGATCCGGGCAAGGAGCATGCCTCGTGGTGCCTGGCGATGGAAGACGACGAGTACGACGACGACGAGGACGAGGAAGCGCTCGACGAGAGCGACAGCCCTGGTTCCGACTTCCGCAACTGACATCCCAGCCCGGAACTGACCGCTAGGCGCGCGTGCGCCGCGCCGGTACAGCGCGACGCCGGCGACCTGGCAAGGCGGGGCCGACAATTGCGCCGAGGGGCGCCAGCGCGGTCCCATAGCATGGTGATGTGCCAACCAGCTCCCCAACGCCCGACCGCCTTCCCTATCCCCAGGTTGTTGGCAGCGCCGATTTCCCAGGCATAGAGCGCGAGGTCCTTGCGTACTGGGACGGCGACGGCACGTTCGAAGCGTCGGTGAAGGCGCGTAGCGAGGCCAACGAATACGTCTTTTACGACGGGCCGCCATTTGCCAACGGGATGCCCCATTACGGGCACCTCTTGACGGGTTATGTCAAAGACGCCATCCCCCGCTATAAGACCATGCGAGGTTGGCGGGTGGAGAGGCGCTTCGGCTGGGACTGTCATGGGCTGCCGGCCGAGATGGAAGCCGTAAAAGAGCTCGGGCTACCCACGCGGAACGACATCCAAGATTACGGCATCGGCCGGTTCAACGATTACTGCCGCACCTCGGTACTGCGTTACACCGGAGAATGGGAGCGCTACGTCGCGCGCCAAGCGCGCTGGGTGGATTTCTCGAACGATTACAAGACAATGGACCTTTCCTACATGGAAAGCGTCATATGGGCCTTCCACCAGCTCCATAAAAAGGGCTTGCTCTACGAGGGGTTTAGGGTTCTGCCGTACTGCTGGGAGTGCGAGACGCCCCTGTCCAATTTCGAGACCCGCCAGGACAATGCGTACCGGTCCCGCCAGGACCCAGCCGTCACGGTCGCCTTCGAACTGACAGCGCCGGGCCAAGACGATCCGGCAGCCGCGCTCTTCGGCTCAGGTTTGCCGGTGCGTGCACTGGTTTGGACTACCACGCCCTGGACATTGCCCTCGAACCTCGCCCTGGCAGTCGGCGCGGACATCAATTACGCGGTCCTGCGCACCAGCGACGCTTGCTACCTTGTCGCCGAGGCGCGCCTGCCGGCACTGGCCGACGTCCTCGAAGAGGCTCTTCCCGGTGCGCAGCTGGTGGCCACGGTGAGAGGTAGCGACCTGGTAGGCCTTGCTTACCGCCCGCTGTTCGACTTTTTCGCCGACCAGCCGCGGCGCGTTCGTTGTGCTCGCGGGGGATTTCGTTTCCACCGAGGAAGGCACCGGGATAGTCCACATGGCACCGGGCTTCGGCGAGGATGACCAACGGCTCTGCGAGCAGGCAGGCATCGCGGTGGTCTGCCCGGTCGACTCACAGGCCCGCTTCACAATAGAAGTACCCCCCTATGCCGGCGTGCAGGTCTTCGAAGCGAACCGCGACATCATTGGCGACCTGCGGCAAAAAGGCGTACTTGTGCGCCACGAAACCTACGAGCATTCCTACCCGCACTGCTGGCGGACCGACACGCCGCTCATCTACAAGGCCGTCAGCTCCTGGTTCGTACAAGTTACTGCGCTGAAGGAGCGCATGCTCGAGTTGAACCAGGAAATCAACTGGGTGCCGGCGCACGTGCGCGACGGCGCCTTCGGAAAGTGGCTCGAAGGTGCCCGCGACTGGTCGATAACTCGCAACCGTTTTTGGGGCGCACCGGTGCCGGTATGGAAAAGCGATGACCCGAGGTACCCGCGCCTCGACGTGTACGGCAGCCTTGACGAGTTGGAGGCTGATTTCGGCACCAGGCCTGTCGATCTTCATCGCCCGGCTATAGACGACCTGACGCGGCCAAACCCCGGCGACCCTACCGGGATGTCGACGATGCGACGGGTCGAAGACGTGCTCGACTGCTGGTTCGAGTCGGGCTCGATGCCGTTCGCACAGGTTCATTATCCCTTCGAGAGCTCGGAGTGGTTCGAAGGCCATTTCCCGGCGGACTTCATCGTGGAGTACGTGGGCCAGACACGAGGCTGGTTTTACACTCTGCACGTCCTCGGCACGGCCCTGTTCGACAAGCCGCCGTTCGGCAACTGCATGGCGCACGGGATAGTGCTTGGCCAAGACAAGCAAAAGCTTTCAAAGCGCCTGCGCAACTATCCCGACCCCGACGAGATGTTCGACCTCTACGGCGCGGACGCGATGCGTTGGTTCCTGCTCTCGTCCCAGGTGATGCGTGGTGGGGATCTGGTCGTCGACCGCAAAGGCCCGGGTGAGGCGGTGCGTTCTGTGCTCAACCCACTTTGGAATGCTTGGAAGTTTTTCGCCACCTACGCCAACGCTGATGGCTACCAGGCGACGTGGCGCACCGATGCGACCGACGTGCTCGACCGTTACGTGCTGTCCAAGACGGGCGCCCTCGTCGACGAGGTCACGCGCGCGATGGACCATTACGACCTCTACGGGGCATGTGGGGCGATCACGTCGTTCCTTGATGCGCTGAACAATTGGTACATACGCCGGAGCCGGGACCGCTTCTGGCGCGGGTTCGGCGCCAGCCAGCACTCCGACGATGCCAAGACCGCTGCCTACGACACACTTTTTACGGTCCTGCACACGGTCTGCCTGGTCGTGGCGCCGCTGTTGCCGATGCTCTCCGAGACCGTCTACCGGGGCCTGACGGGGGAGCGCAGCGTCCATCTCGCTGACTGGCCGGATGCCTTTTCGTTGCCACAGCGACCTCGAGCTCGTAGCGCAGATGGACATCGTCCGTGACGTCTGTTCGGCCGGCCACTCGATAAGAAAGGCAAAGGAACTGCGTGCCCGGTTGCCGCTGGCATCTGTGACCGTGGCGGGGCCGAGCGCTCTGTCCCTGGAGCCTTACGGCGACCTGATAGCCGACGAGCTCAACGTGAGGCAGGTGCAGCTCGTGAGCGACGTCGGCGACGTTGCGGACCACGTGCTACAGGTCAACCCGTCGGTGCTGGGCCCTCGGCTTGGCGCGGCCACCCAACAAGTAATACGAGCTGTGCGCAATGGCTCATGGACGCGCACGTCCGAAGGCGACGTCGAGGTGGCTGGGCACGTGCTGGGCAAGGACGACTATTTCCTTTCGTTGGTGCCCAAGGACCAGGAGGCGAGCCGGGCGCTGCCCGCCAACGACCTGCGTCGTCAGCCTCTCGCTCGAGGTCACACCCGAGCTCGAGCGTGAAGGGTTGGCTCGTGACATCGTCCGCCAGGCACAGGAGGCCCGCAAGGCCGCAGGGCTCGACGTGTCCGACCACATACGACTGGTGCTCTATTTCCCTGCCCACGAACCCGAGCTGCGCCACGCCGCGGAAGCGCATAGCGAACTGATAGCGGGAGAAACGCTCTCTGACGAAATCGTGTTCGTGGGCGGGCCGATCGCGGACAGTTTCCGCGCCACGGTCGCCGACGGGCGAGCGTTCCACATAGGCATCGTCAAACTTCCAAAAGCGGGATAACGCGCGCGGAGGCTCGCGCTGCGCGAGGATCCCGCCTCATGACAGCTACTGATGTAACAGCGGAAACCAAGGCCCGTCACCTGCCGACGTTCGGGTTTACCAAGTACGGCCACGCCGTGCACGGCAAGGTGACCGACCACCTCCCGACGCACAACGCCTATGCGCGCTTCAACAAGCGCATCGCGCTGCTCATTACGAACAACGTGGGCACCATGACGTGCTTTTGGTTATTTTGCGTCATAGCCCTGCTTGCGCTTCCCGCTGCGTTGGTGGAGGCGCACGTCATTTCTCCGACCATAGGCCTGATCGGTGAGGCGGGTTTCGTTATCGTGGTGGAGTGGATGGCCCAAAGCTTCATCCAGCTGGTCCTCCTACCCGCGCTGATGGTGGGCCAAAACCTTCAGAACATCGCCGCCGACGCCCGTTCGGCCAAGACCTTCGAAGACGTCGAGCGCGTCCTGGACCTGCTCGACTGCCGGACCCAAGGCGGGCTACATGACATCCTCGTCGCCGTTGAAGACTTGCGGGGCCAGGTGGTCGCGCTCGGTGGCCACGGCTAAACCCGCCATGCCAGCACTGCCAGGCGAGCGAGCGCCCAGCAGCATCGCGGTGCCAGCGAGGGAGACGGCGATGCCGGCGAGCAGGGCAACCCCGCCCGTACCTGTCGGGACGGCCTGCCCGTAGAGAGCGAAGCCGGCCCCGATGAGGCCGAGCGATGCCACGGACGCGTTTGCGGCCGAGACGGTCGCTGCGTTGGCCTTCCTGAAGGCCTGCTGGAGGAGGCTCTGGGACCAAGCCGCCATGACCAGCATCAGCCAAGGCCCCGCGCTCGCTGCTACTGACGCGACGGCGAGGGGGCCGTGAAGGGCAAAGCGGTCGCCGATCTCTTTGGTGAACACTCCTGTGCCGGCGAATAGAAGCCCGACGGCGCACCCTGTTCCCACCCCTGATGCCTTCGCCCGCGCCGCGCCGGTCCCTCTGAGACGAGAACCGCACCATGCGACAACGCCAGCGCCGACGAGGCAGACAGCACCGACAGCGAGCTCGCTCAGGTTAGACAGCGGCCGGCGCGTGACAGCGGTGTGGTCGGCGGCGCTTACGGTCGTGAGGATGCCGCCGGCGCTCGCCAAGAAGCCTCAGAGTCGTCCGAGGATCGGCATTCGAGACGACGATGGGTGCAGCGATCCGATCTCCCCCTTCGAGCTCAACCCCATGCCCTGGGTTGATCTTGGCGACTCGCACCCCCGCCGCGACCCACGCTCCCAACTCCTGAGCCCGATCGCAAAGGTAAAACGACACCATGCCCATTCCGCCCACCACATATCCCCACTCGCCCCGGCTCCCCACCCAGCCGGCCCCGAATCCTGGCCCAAGTGGATCGACGCCGTGCCCCTGTCGAACGGGCTTGCGTTCGTCCCGATCACCCCCTGCCCCAGATAGGCAGAGATCAGCTTGCGGTCCTCGAGATAGTGCTCCAAGAACTCCGCCATCGACCAATCAAACAGCAGCTTCAAAGCCGAAGGGTCTTTTCCCCAAACGCTCTTCGATCTCTTCACGCGTGGGGGCTCTGCCAACCCACGCATCCTGCGTCCCCTCCGGCCGGAGTGCGTCCCCTGACCTTCTTCCTGAGCCCGATCATCGCCCGCCATCCCGTGAGGTCTCCTGGAGCGAGGTTTTTGATTTCCTGAGCACACTGTTCGTCGTCGTCCCAGAGCTGGATCGAAGACCCATCCTCGAAGGAACGAACATGCCCGACCGAGCGATCTTCCACGAGAGGCCCAGTTCGCAAAGTCCAAGCTCTTCGATCACCAGCGGATGCAGAAGCCCCACCAGATATGCACAGGGCGAAATGCGATAGCCAGGCCACGTTTCTTCAAGCGTACAAGCCCCGCCGACCTGTACGTTGGCTTCGAGAACCAGGACGTCGAGACCTGCCCGAGCCAGGTAGGCAGCACACGAGAGCCCATTGTGGCCCGCTCCGACGATGATCACGTCCCACGTTCGTCGGCCAAGCTCGGCCGCAGGCATCGGCAATCCAACTTTGCCCAGAGCTGCGACCGCGGAGATCCTGCTTGGTCGATCCATCGGGAGCAACTCCTTGTAACCTCGGCCACGCCTCCGAATTCGGCGAACCGAACTCTAATGATATCAAATCGATCCAGCGGATATTGCACTTGGTGGAACGCCGCTTGATTGCGAACAAACCGGGTGACGAATTGGCGTAGTTCGGGTCTTCACAAAGGTCGTTCACGCGAGCGTTTCCCGATAAACGCTTGCAGTTCCTAAGAACATATGAGCTGCGAGCATTGCGGAGAGAAGTGGCCTATGCAAGACTGACTGAGATTGCGTCTAAGATTGCGTCTCTTTTATTGGACCGACTGAGTTCTATTCGGAACCAGGTCTCCGTGAGACTCAGATTCAGAAGCTGGCGGAGGACTGGGCAGAGCATCGCAAACATCATGTTCTCGCCAAGCACCTGCGATCGATCCACGAACGCTGTGAGCGACGGACTTCGAGGTGCGCCGTTATTTGTGGATGGTCCATCTGAACGGCGGCCGGTGCTCACAATATTTGACCCAGAACGGGCTCGAGCTCTTATGAAAATCACCCTTGCAAACTCTGTTCGGCACAGGTAGTCTCCGATGTATATGGATTGATGCGTGACAGACGGTTCGGCGCGGGTTCGTCCAGACTGTCGAGTTTTGGGTTGATCGAGAGGTTTCCTCCTCGGAGACGCCTGATCCGCGCAAAATTAGAAAAGGAGCAGAACATGATCAGTCGGCGTCGATTACTGCTCATCCCGGGAGGTCTTTTCGTGGCGTCGCGCGTTTCGGCGCGAGACCAACCGACCAATGCATCGAAGACGCTGAAAACCGAGCTCGAAGCGATTCGACACCATTTCCATCTGCCCGCCGTGGCAGGAATTATTGTCTCGCGGAACGGGACGATCGCCGAAGCGGCGTGCGGAGTTCGCAAGATGGGGGAATCGAGCCCCGTCTCCGAGCAAGCGCATTGGCAGTTGGGATCGATTACCAAAACGTTCACTGCAACCCTCGCGGCTATTCTGGTCGAACGCGGCAAACTCACGTGGGATACCACGCTCGGCAAGATCTACCCCGAGCACGTCAACATAATGGCCCCTGGCGTCCGAGACGTCACAATCCGACAACTGATGACGCACCGGAGCGGTATGGGCGGCGTCGCCGTCCCCTGGGAAGGTTCACCGGAAACCAACCAACCCGGCCTAAGCCTCTCTGAACGTCGACAACGCGAGATCGTCCTGGCATTCAAAGCGCCGCTCAGCTTTAAGCCGGGAAGCAACACCGCCTACTCGAACCAAGGATATATCATGCTTGGAGCGATCGCCGAACGCATCGACGGGCGTGCCTATGAAGACTTGATTGTCTCAGAGATCGCAAAGCCGCTTGGAATCACTTCGGTCGTGTTCGGGGAGCCCGCTCTTGCCAACCCGAACCACGAGCCCTGGCCGCATCTTCTCGAGAGGGGAAGCTGGCACCCCGTGCCGCCGGTCGGGCTGCATCAGTATGGATACCACCTTGGAAACCCCGCCGGTGGAATCTCCTTAACATTGGCCGATTTCGGTCGCTGGATGCAGGCCCACTTGAACGGCGAGTCGACTCCCAGCATCCTCTCTCGCCAGATGTTTCAAACGATCCACAAGTCAGAGGCTCAAGGTGGCGTACCTGCTTTCGCCGTGGACAATCAATGGCCCGTTCTTGGAAATTCGTTGCGGCACAATGGTTCGAATACCCGCAATATGGCCGATCATGCGATCCTGCTCGACCATGGCGTTGGGATGTTCATCACCATGAACGCCGAACCTCCCGGAGACGTGCCTTCTAGCGTTGCCATGAACTTCATGTACGGAATGGCGCTCCCTGATCGATGGCCTCAACCTGCCTCAAAACCTCCCAAACCTGATGCAAACGGGGTCGTGGAAGGCGAAGCCCTCAAGGTTGTCGAAATGACGGGCGGCGGATTGGAATTCCAGAACTTTGGCCAACTATCACGAGGTTTTCAGTTGTGGTGGCGAGGTGCACACGACGGTAATAAGCTCGTGCTCGAACTCGAAGTGCCACACCGAGGGCGCTATATCGTCGAAGGGATGTTTTGCCGCTGTAACGACTATGGGGAAGTGACGCTGCACCTGGGCGACCTCCAGAAGCGCATGACCTTCAGGGCCAACCAACTCGAATGGGATCGGATTCTCCTCGGCAAGACGCTGCTCGAGGCAGGCCCACACTACCTAACCGTGACGGCTCACGGAAATACAGGTCAAAATGGGATCAACGGTCACCTAGGCCTCGATTTCCTACGCTTGCATCTCGAACAGGCCTGAGCGAGAAGACCGTCGGCCTCGATGTTCGTTCACGCCTCTCGAGCGACCGCCGCACAACGCTCGGAGACCAACCGATTCATCTCTTCATTAGCCGGTCGGATCTCGAATTGATTCCCCATCTTCAACGCAGGGTGTTTCGACATCAGCGCAATCGCGTGATTCAGGTCGCGAGCTTCCAGCAGCAGAATGCCGCCGAGCGTTTCCTTGGTCTCCACATACGGACCATCCGTGATTTGGACCTCGCCTTCCTTCATCCGGAGCGTGACTGCGTTGCGGGCGGAATCGAGCGCTTCGCCCCCCAGGAAATGCCCGCCTCGCCGAAGGACGTCGTCATAGGCGAAGCATTCCTCGAACTTTCTCTCCACATCTGCCTTCGGAATCTGAGCAAACGCCGCCTCGTCGTAGAACCCTAAAACAACGTATTTCATCCGATTCTCCGTTCTAAGGGTTGCGTTGCGGGAATGGTTCGGCCTTCACGCGGCCGAGCTCTCATTCGTTATCGAAAGTGCGAGGCCGTAACCGTCACGATCCCCCGAGCGGGCTTCCAGTTCCTTAATTTCCTCAGTCCGCTCGGGGCTAACCAGCCCGGCGAAGTCCTCCGGCCCCATCAGCGGACGAATTTCGACGTCGGAGTCTTCCGTTGACGGATTCGGGAATTTCTTCACCCAGTCAATCGCTTCTTGCAGCGAAGCGACCTTCCAGATCATGAACCCCGCGATGACTTCCGTGGTCTCAGCGAATGGCCCGTCGGTGACGATGCGATTTGTGCCCGAGAACCGAACACGGGCGCCGCAAGAAGTTGGTTTCAGTCCCGTACCATCGAGCATGATTCCCGCATCGATCAATTCTTCGTTGAACTTGTCCATGGCCGCGAAACCTTCGGGGTCAATCTTGCCCGCTTCCGACGCCGCTGACGCTTTGATGATCACCATGACTTTCATGAGGAACTCCTGAGGTGTTGGATGAGAATGCGATTGAAGTCGGTCAATTTCCAACTTTCACCAGTAGTCGAACAGGAATCTCGCAAATCGACAACAGTCTCAAGAATTTCACGAGAAATCTGTTCTCCACGCACTTCGCATCAGAAATTGTGATCGGGAACTCGATTTCGGACCGTCGCCGAGTCAATACTCGCCGCTCGAATTCCTGCCGATCCGGCGAGAGGTCTCGCTCATCAGAGCGCTCCGCGACGGGCTTTTTTCCGGAGCGACGGAACAACTCGACTCGCGCGCGGCGGGCAAGGTGATCGTCCACTCTGTCTCGCGGTCCTACTCGTTTGCGATAAAATTGGGTTTCGCCGTCGATTTCGGGAGTCGCCACTCGACTAACTCGAGAGAACAGTCGCCCAGCAAGCCTCTAGGAATCAAACATGAAGACAATCGCCCTCCTTCTTGCGCTGTTTGTGCCAGGCATCGTATCCGCTGAAGAGAAGCCAATTACGGGCTACGCGCCGGTCAACGGGCTCAAAATGTATTACGAAGTCCATGGAACCGGCGAGCCGGTGGTGTTGCTCCACGGCGCATTTATGACCATCCCCAGCAACTGGGACGGGTGGATCGCCGAACTTTCCAAGACGCGAAAAGTGATTGCCGTCGAAATGCAGGGCCATGGCCGCACGGCCGACATCAAACGCGATCTCAGCGACGAAAACCTCGCCGACGACGTGGTTGCGCTGCTCGATTATCTCAAGATCCCAAGAGCGGACCTGATCGGTTTCAGCATGGGCGGCGGCGTCGCGCTCGAATGTGCGATCCGCCATCCAGAAAAGGTGCGCAAGGTCGTCAGCATTTCGGCCGTGCTCCGCAACGACGGCTGGGTCAAGGAGGGCGTCGACGCACTCTCCAAACTCACGCCTGAAGTCTTCAAAGGCTCGCCGATCGAAGCCGAGTACAAGAGACTGAGCCCGACGCCGAACGAATTCCCTGAATTCGTAAAGCGCGTCATCGCAATGGCTTCAAAACCGTACGACCTTGGCGCCGACAAGCTCAAGGCCACCAAGGCGCCGATATTCTTCATCCATGGCGATGCCGACGGCGTACGGCTCGAGCACATCTCGGAAATGTACCGTCTGAAGGGTGGCGACGTTTTCGGCGACATGCTCCCGCGTCCAGAATCGAGATTGGCCATTTTGCCCAATACAACACACGGCGGCCTCCCGGAGCGCATGACCATTATCGTCCCGATGGTGAACGACTTTCTCGATGCGAAACCGCAAAAGCCGTAGAATAGCCTCACAACTTAGGAGTCGAACTCAGAAGGTCTGGGCTCGGACTAGTCCGAGCCGGCGCAGCTAGAACTGGTCGATGCGATGGGTCGGATTCAAAGCCTGCTCGGAGAGCCGTCGCAACACTACATGCTGCGCGACCCGCAGCCTGGCGACATGGGTTGGATCATCCATCGGCAGTCCGTCCTGTATGCGCAGGAATACGGCTGGAACAGCGAGTACGAGGCACTGGTCGCGGAGATCGTCGCCAAGTTCGTGCAAGAGTTCGACCCGGCTTCCGAACGGTGCTGGATCGCGGAGAAAGACGGCAAGGTGGTTGGGTCCGCGTTCATGGTCCGCCAAGATGAGACCACCGCGAAGCTACGCCTGCTCTACGTCGAAGCTTCCGCTCGCGGCCTTGGGATTGGCAGCCGCCTCGTTGAAGAGTGCCTGCACTTCGCCCGCCAGGTCGGCTACAAGAAGATGATCCTATGGACCAACAGCGTGCTGACGGGCGCGGCAGGATTTACGACCGAGCCGGGTTCCAGTTGATCGAGGAGGAGCCGCACCACAGCTTCGGCAAAGACCTGATCGGCCAGGTTCTGGCCCGAGACCTGTGAACGCGCAGCCCAAAGCGACATTTGACCCCGCAACGGATAACTCTGGTCAATAGAGAGTCGAACTCAGACAGAGTCGAACTCAGACTGTCTGGGGTCGGGCGGAGGAGTTGCCATGTCACCCGTAACTCCCCACAGCTTAAGCGGAGGAGGCTCGCGACGTTGCGACCCGCGGTGGGCGGAGGAAGCGGGCGGCCGTCTCGTTGCGAAATCGCGACCCATTCCTCGACGATCTCGCAAAGTTGCCGGTAAACTTCGCCTCCACTTGATAAGAACGCCCTTCGACGTTTTCGCCAAACGGCTGATTTCTAAGAACAGTCGGGACGACAAGACACCGTTAGAACTTTTTCTGGCCGGCATCCGGGACTGAGAAGCCGGTTTGCGGCGGCGGCTGGATAACACAAAGGCTTTCCCAGAATAAGCGTGCGTTCACTCACCAAGCATTGCCTCGGACGATTATGCGGTTGCCGTCCAGGCCCATCACCTTCCCGGGCCGTTGAACAAATATCGAGGTTCGCGTAGTATCGGTTAGAGCGTTCTGGACGCTGCCGGTCCGCGGAAAGGCCCGAGGCCACCTTCGCTTCTAATCTGCGTCAAACGAACTTCTTTCAGCCTGATGTGCGGACACCGGGCAACTTTGAAAGGAGCTCGTCATGTCCAAATCGCGCCAGCTTCCCCCCGACGCCAATCTGCGCCAGTTGCGAAACCAGGCCAAAGACTTCTGCCGGGCCTTCCGAGAAGGCGATCCAGTCGCCATCCACCGGATAGGACAAACTCATCCGCGCTTTTTCGGGCTGACGCAGGCCGAAATCGCA
Organism: uncultured Planctomycetota bacterium; assembly: GCA_963818975.1. GTDB lineage: Bacteria > Planctomycetota > Planctomycetia > Isosphaerales > Isosphaeraceae > CAWFUI01. The sequence continues at coordinate 22,981 of CAWFUI010000019.1, forward strand.
GTTGTCGGTATTACCCTTGCGGATGCACAACTCGTGATAGCCCGGGAGTTGGGCTTTGACAGTTGGCCGAAACTGAAGAAGAACGTCGAAGCGCTGTCGAAGCCGGCAACGAGCATGCACGAGTTGGTGACCGGGAACAACGTGCAGGCCATGCAGGCGGCGGTTGCTCAAGACCCAGAGTCGGTCGATCGGCTGAACGAATCGGGGCTTCCCCCGCTTTATACCGCTGCGCTGTACCGCAACCAGCAGGCCATCGACTTTCTGTTGGAACATGGAGCAGACGTCGATATTTTCGCGTGCGCGTATCTGGGCAAAGCGACCGATGCCGAGATTCTGCTCAAGCGAAATCCCGACTTGGCGCGGGCAACCACCCAGAACGGTATGACCGCTCTGCACTGCGCGGCACAAGCGGGGCATTTCGATGTCGTCGACGTTCTCCTGCGCTATCATTCCGACGTGAACGCTCTTGATCACCGTGACACGACCGCTCTGATGGAAGCGTGCCACGCCGGGCCGTGGAAGGCTGAACCGGCCGAAGACATCATTCAACTTCTGCTGGACCATGACGCCCAGATCGATCTGTTCCTTGCAGCGGCGATGGGGCGGACCGACCTGATCTCGTCCATCCTCGATCGAAACGGCAGCCTGATTGACCGGCCGGACAATCGAGGAAGGACCGCGCTGTTCCATGCTGCCCGCAACAACCGCTTGGCGGCGGTGAAACTGCTGGTCGAGCGCGGGGCCGATGTCAATCGGTCGGACGCAGTTGGCATCGCGGCACTGCACCGCACGTCGCAGGAATGCAGCGACGAACTGATTCAGTACTTGATCGACCACAAGGCCGATGCACACCTGTGTTGCTACGTGGCCTGCGGCGACGAGGCAGGGACGCGTCAGGCACTGGCGCAATCCTGATGCCGCCAACGAACTCTTCTACGAATTCAACGCGATAGGATACGCAATTCACAGTTGGCAGTTGGGCGCCCTTCGCATCCTGCTGCAAGACGGCAGCACTTTGTCCAAAGAGGATCAACAGCACATCCTGCGCATCAGCGACAACGACCAGAAACTCCTCGATGAGCTGATGGCTCTCCACGACGAGTGAGCGGCGACCGAGAATTCCGTATCAAGTGCAGCTAAAGTGGCGACTGGAATTGAACTCGGCAACTTGCAGTTGAAAAACAACTTGTGGCGATTGGCCGTGATTACACCCGACATTTCAGCAGAACATTGAACCCCTGAATACGGCTCGACACATGGTGTAATACCCTGCCCGCAAAACAGAAACAGCACATCGCAGAGCAATGCGACGAGCTGTTTTTCACTCAAGTCGGGGCGACTGGATTTGAACTCCTTCGAACCGAGCATGCAATGGTCGCTGAGATCGGTCGATGAGACCGACGCTCGCCTGACTATTATGCGCATCGGCCCGACTAACGGCCTAGCGAGGATATTTCGACGCTACTCCCAATTCCAAGGCCCGCCATCGACTACGCGAGTTCGGCGAAAAAGGCCTTGATCGACCCTTGACAACAAAAGTTGTCAACGCTACCTTTTCCTCATGCTCGACATCCAGGTCATCGATGATCCGGCGGCGGCGACGGTGGCCTTGGAGCCGATGCGGAGTCGACTTCTCTCGGAGATGGCCATGCCGGCTTCGGCGGCAACTTTGGCCGCACGGGTCGGTTTGGCTCGGCAGAAGGTCAACTACCATCTGCACGCGCTCGAGGCGCACGGGCTGGTGCGGCTGGCCGAGGAACGCAAGTGGGGCGGGCTGACCGAACGGCTGCTCGTGGCGACGGCCGCTTCCTACGTCGTTTCGCCGAGCGCTCTGGGCCCGGTCGCGGTTGATCCGAATCGGGAAATCGATCGGCTGTCCGCAAGCTATCTCATCGCCCTGGGCGCACGGGTCGTCCGCGAGGTGGCAGACCTTGTTCGTCGTGCGAAAGAGACAGGCAAACGCCTGGCGACCCTGGCTGTGGATACCGAAGTTCGCTTCAAGTCGGCGACCGACCGGGCGGCTTTCAGCAACGAACTCGCCGAGGCCATCACAAAACTCGTTTCGAAGTATCACGATGAATCCGCCCCCGGCGGTCGCGCGCATCGCCTGGTGGTCGTGGCCCACCCTCTGCCGCAAAAATCCGATCCCAAGGAGCCATCATGAGTGTGAAGAAAGAAGCCTCAGGACGCCGTTCCATCCAGGTTGAAGCCGAGGTCCCCGGTACGCCGGAGGAGGTCTGGCAAGCCATCGCCACCGGGCCTGGCATCTCGTGCTGGTTCGTGCCGGCTGAGTTCGAAGAGCAGGACGGCAAGCCCGTCGCGGTGACGTTGAACTTCGGCCCGGGCATGGAGTCCCGCTCGGTGGTGACCGCCTGGGATCCGCCGCGGATGTTCGCCAGGGAGGCCGACGGTTGGGCTCCGGGCTCGCCGCCGATCGCGACCGAGTTCAGCGTCGAAGCTGCGCGGGCGGCGTTTGCGTCGTTCGTGTGGTGCAACAGCCTGTTCGCCAGCACGGACGATTGGGACAAGCAACTGGAAGGCACCGAATCGGGCTGGCCTGGCTTCTTCCTCATCCTGCGGATCTATCTCACCCATTTCCGCGGCCAACGCTCCGCGATCACGCAGATCATGGCTCCCGTCGCGGGGACCGCAGCGGAGGCCTGGGCAAAGCTCACTGCGGCGCTGGGGCTCTCCGACGTGAGTGAGGGGCAGCGATTTACCGTTCCGGCAGGCGTCCCAGCGCTCGGCGGCGTGGTCGAGCACATCAACCAGAGTCAACGCGGCGCCCTCCTGCGGCTCGACAAGCCGGGGCCCGGCACCGCCGCCCTCTACATCATCACGTTTGGAAGCTCGGTCATGGCGATGTTCAGCTTCTATCTCTACGGCGATCAGGCCGCCGGAACCGTCGCCAGCGAGACGCCGTTGTGGGAAGCTTGGCTCCAACAGTGCTTCCCTATGCCGACGGAGCCGAGCAAGAGCGATTGACCGCTCACTCAGGCCTCGGTGGTTCCTTGATGGCGGAGCCGGTCGAGCTTACTGTGTCGTGACCAGCCGTCGCAGCATCGATCGTATCGCTGTCGGCGGCTGGCGGCGGTCTGCATGAGACCGCTGCCTTTCCCAAATTTCTCGGAGGCGAACATGAAAGCGATTCTCTCAATAGTGTTGGTGCTCGGGGTCTCCGGACTCGCGGGCGCGGCAGACGATAAAGCCGAACCAGTCGGCACGTGGAAGTGCGAATACGAGATCGGCGGACAGCAGCGGACGTCCACTTTGAAACTCAAGAAAGACGGGGAAAACCTCGTCGGGACGATGAGCTGGCCCGACCAGGACGACGAGAAGCTCAAGGACCTGAAACTGAAGGACGGTACGCTGACATTCATCGCCGTACGGAAGTTGGCAGGGATGGACGACGGCATCACCATCGAGTACACGCTGAAGATTGAGGGGGATTCGCTCAAGGGGAAGGGGGCGTCGGATTTTGGAGGCGAGAAGCGGGAATGGGATATCGAGGCGAAGCGAGAGAAGAAAGATAAGTAGAGGCTCCGCAGTCTCGAGGGTTGTGCCAAGGGATGGACGAGATGGGCCAAGGTCTCGTCCGTTCCTCGCCACCGATCCCATCCCCTCCTCGTCACGGGCGATGGCCAACAGCCAGGCGGCAAAAGCCCCTTAGCTGCCTCGAAACGCACAGCGCAGCCACTCCCAATCATGCGTCCGTGAGGCGTCAGCCGAACACTTCACTTTTGCCTTTTAGCTTTTGCCTTCTCCCCGTTCCCCTTTGGAACGTTGTTTCCTTTCTCGCATCTTGATTCCTATCGCATACAAAAGTGAATATGTCTCGTCCAAGACTGCTACGCAATCCCAGTATCCAGCTCGCCAGATTTCGAGTCGGCTCATGCGCAGAGCCGTGATCGCGTAGAACAGCTCATCCCCTAATTTGGAGGGCGACCGAGGAATCTCTCGAGCGGACGAAATCCATTTCCATTTGGGAATAAGCTTCTTCAACTCGCGAATCAATCGTTTCAACAACGAGAGCGGAATTCGGTCTTCCTTCGGCGGCAAATACGCTTCGGGCACGAACCGCTGAAGAAATGCGATCACTCTTGCACACCGAATGATGAAGACCACCGAGCGGAGTTCGTCGATCGAGAGGATCGGGGCCGGCTGTGGGCTGGGTGAATCGAAGCCGTTCGCCTCGGCTCGCATCGGAACTCTTTCGCCGCCGTGGATCTCAGAACTGATCGTCAGGACACACCTCCGCGTCTCTCGAAAGTAGACTCTATGAATTCGGGGCTTTCGGGCTCTGGGCCTGCAACGCGGGCATCGAAACCTGACCTATTCGGTTTTGTCCTGTCGCCGAGTCATTGTGTCTTACATGCCGAGACCGGAGGGTGTCGGGCCTCATTCGAAGAACCGCCCCACGCGAACCCGGAAGCCCTCCAGGACGCCGGGAAGGACGAGTTCATCCTCGACTCCCAGCCTCCTCGGTGCGTCGACAGCGCCGAAGACGTGGACGGATTGTGGCTCGGGATCCAGAACGACGACCGCCAGTACGCCTGCACCCAGGTATTCCGCGACTTTCTCGAGAATCTCACGCCAATTATCGTTCGCCGAGCGAACCTCGACGACAAGCTCTGGCGCTTCGGGTCCGTAACCCGTGGGCAGCGGGCCTTTGGGGAGTCGAGCGTAGCGGTAGTAGACTATGTCGGCCCCTCGCACGGTATCGGGATCGCTTACGGTGACCACGCCGGAATCGTTGCTCATCACGCGGCCAAGGTCGTGCCCATCGACGAATTCGCGCACGATATAGTACGCCTGCCCGCAAACATAAGCATGTTTTCGATCGAGGGGCGGCGTGCGAACACCCTTTCCATGCACGAGTTCCTCGGGCTGGCCTGGATCAGCCCGCCGGCCAAACTGCTCGGCCGTCATCAGTTCCCGCAGTTCGGCGGTTGCCATCGCGCACCTCCCTAAGGGTTCAATAGTTGATTATCGCCGATTCCACGCGCTCGCTCCATCCCACTTGGAGCGAGAACCCCTCTCCACCTCCCGTTACGAACAACGCCTTCCGACAGCCGCGTCTAGGGTAAACGGCAAGATTCGTCCCTCGACGTTTTGGAGAAGAGTTCCAGGCCCGTCGTGTCGCACAATTCGGAAAAAATTGCCCGTAAATCAATAGCCCATGGAGACGATCGATTGTAGATCGCACTCTATAGGGTATGGACGAAGCGACGACTGGAGAGATGGACGAGGTTTCCGAGTGCCTACAGCGCGCCGCGAAGGGTGATGAGGGAGCCCTGCGCACCCTGTTCGAGCGACATCGCGACAGGCTCAAACGGATGGTCCACCTACGGCTCAGCCGCCGCTTGGCAGGGCGAGTCGACGACTCGGATGTGGTCCAGGAGGCATTCGTCGAGGTTTCGCGCAACCTGGCGGAATACGCTCGGGAGCCGAAACTCCCCCTGTTCCTCTGGATGCGGCATCTGACGGCCTTGAAGTTGACTGAAGTCCACCGTCGCCACCTCGGGACGCAACTTCGCGACGCCGATCGCGAGGTCACGTTGCATCGCGGCGGGCTGCCCCTGGCCGATTCGGTCTCGTTGGCCGCACAGCTTTTGGGCACGCTCACAACGCCGTCGCAGGCGGCGATCAAAGCAGAGACTCGACTGCTCGTGCAAGAGGCGCTCAACGGAATGGACCCGGTGGATCGCGAAGTGCTGGCTCTGAAGCATTTTGAGCAGCTCAGCACCGCCGAGATCGCAGAGGTGTTGGGACTTTCTAAGGCCGGCGCTGGGAGCCGGTATTTGAGGGCGATCAGCGCCTTCGTTCCATTCTGGAACAGATTCCTGGCTTCGAGGCGTTTTGACCTGATCGCGTGTTTTTGGGGAGGACGGCTATGGCGACGTCGGATTCCGAATCACGTTCCGGCCTGGTCTTGGTACTTGCCGAAGAGTTTCTCGATCGCTACCGAGCAGGCGAACGTCCTGCTCTCAAGGAATACGTCGATGAGCATCCCGAATTAGCCGCCGAAATCCGCGAAGTGTTCCCAGCCATGGCGATGATGGAACACATCGCGCTTGCCGACGCAACCATCGACCAACACGTCAACGACGCCATCAACATTCCCCACCTGGAACAGCTCGGCGATTATCGCGTGCTTCGTGAAGTTGGCCGTGGCGGAATGGGCGTGGTTTATGAGGCGGAGCAGGTTTCCTTGGGACGTCACGTGGCACTCAAGGTCTTGCCTCCGCAATTGCTGCGCGACCCGAAGCAGCGCCGGAGATTTGAACGCGAGGCCAAGGCCGCGGCCAAGCTGCATCATACGAACATCGTCCCGGTCTTTGGCGTGGGTGAGCAGGAAGAAACGCCGTATTACGTGATGCAATTCATCCAGGGGCAAGGACTGGACGCCGTGCTCGACGAGTTGAAGCGGTTGCACGCAGCGCCAGAGCGCAATGCAAATCCAGAGGATTTTCAAGCCAAAGGAACTGTCACGGAGAAGCCAAGCGAACGCGTCCTTTCCGCCGCGGACGTTGCCCAATCGCTCCTTACGGGCGGGTTCGATCAAACCGTGGAGTTCTTGGACAAAACCAGCGAGAGGCCCGCAGTATTGCCCGCGAAAGAGGGAAGCTCGGACGCGCTTTCCTCGTCGTCGCTATCGCTTCCCGGCGGAACTTCGCCGCGGAAGTCGAAGCGACAGACCTACTGGGAAGGCGTGGCGAGAATTGGTCATCAAGTTGCCGATGCCTTGGCGTATGCTCACGCTCAAGGGATCGTGCATCGCGATATCAAGCCCTCGAATTTGCTTTTGGACACAAAAGGGACGGTCTGGGTCGCCGATTTTGGCCTTGCGAAGGCTTCCGACCAGCAAGATTTGACGCACACTGGCGACTTGCTGGGTACCCTGCGGTACATGCCTCCCGAGGCCTTTGGAGGAAAGACGGATCGTCGTGGCGATATATACTCGTTGGGCTTGACCCTTTACGAAATGCTTGCGTTCCGTCCTGCTTTTGACGAGAGCGATCGCGGACTCCTGGTCAAGAAAGTGACTACCGAAGAACCTCCGCGGTTGAGGAAAATCAAATCGGAAATTCCGCGCGACCTGGAAACGATCGTTCAAAAGGCGATTGAACGCGACCCCGATCATCGCTATGCCAGCGCCTCGGAATTGGCCGATGATTTGCGGCGATTTGTGGATGACGAGCCGATCTTGGCCCGGCGAGCCAGCATGGCCGAACAAGTGGCCCGTTGGGGACGCCGCAACCCGGCGGTGGCGGCGCTTTCCGCGGCCGTGGCGATGTTGCTTTTCGCCGTGATTGGCGGATTGATTTACGGTAATGAATCGTCCAAATCCGCCCTGAAGCTTCAAACCAAGCTGCGTACCCAAGCCGAGCAAGAAAAGCAAAACGCCATGCTGGCCATGAAGCGGGAGAGCGAACAGAAAGCCGTCGTGCTCGCGGAAAAGCAAAAGACCGAAGACGCGAACAAGGCGCTGCTGTCGACTCAAGCGGCCGTGCGTTCCGCGCTCTACGCGGCGCAGATGAACTTGACGAAGGTCGCGTGGGATTCGGGCAATGCGTCGCGAGCGCTCGATCTGCTCGGCGCCGCCGTGCCCAAGCCGGGCGAGCCCGACCTGCGCGGGTTCGAGTGGAACTACTGGCGCCGCCAGATTCACGGCCAACGCACCATCCGCAAGCTGCCGGGATGGTCCACTACGACTAACGGCATCCTTGCCGAAGTATTTTTCAGCCCCGATGGAAGCCTGCTCGCACTAGTGGATTTGAGGCCGGATACAAACGGCTTCCGGAAGCTCGTCATCCAAGAAACCACGACGGGTCGTTTGGTCGCCGACTTCCCGCTCAAGTTGATAGAAAACCCCTCGACCAGCACTCGAGGCCGGGTCCATGCGTCCTTCAGTTCCGACAACAAGGTTCTGGCCTCCTGCCTTACAAATTCGCAGACGCCGTACGGTGCCATACTCCGAGACGTCGAGTTTAAAGTGGAGACCTTCGCATGGACTCTCGCGGATCATCGCGAGCTGTTCCACGATTCCCAAGTTCATAACGCCACAACAGTGATGCCTCGGGTCTACCTGAATCGGGATGGGTCGCGGATCGCAATTGCGCCGACTACTCTCCGTCGAACCGACACAGGCTCAACTGGATACAACGGTTCCCTTCGCGTGATCGACGTCGAGCAAGGACGCGAGATTTTCCGGGCGGAGCCTCCCGGTACGCTCTTTTTCTTCACGGAATTCAGCCCCGACGGCAAGCTCGTTGCGACACGACGCGATCGATTTGACATACAAAAAATTGGCGCCTTCGGCGCGGACTCACGACTGATGATCTTCGAGGTAGAAACGGGACTCCTTCGATTCGATCCCGAAGGTATCAAGACCGAAGGTACGGGCGTGGTTCATTTCAGCCCGGACGGGCAAAAGCTCGCCGCGCTTTGCGGCTACTCGGGGCGAGAAAACTCTCTTGCCTTCTTCGATGTCGCTACCGAGCGTCCCCTGGTGAAAACCAGTATCGCGGAGACTTACGGCGCGATCACCGACTTCACTTTCAGCCCCGATGGTCGATCGCTCTACCTTCCTTCGAGGACAAAGCCAAGCGCGGAGGTGCGCGACGTCGAGACCGGACGTTTGATCCAAACTCTGAACCTGGGAGTTTCGGGCACAAGAAATGTCGTGGTACGACGGTCGGACGGTCGCCTGCTCACCGCGAACGGGGATAATCTCTGCGAATGGGACCTCCCCAAGTCCAATCCTACTTCGTTCGATGACGGTTTCACCGTCAAAACGATGGCGCCCGGGTACAGTAGCACCCTCGAGCGTTACGCTGTTTTCGCCGGCGGTGGAAGTCAGCTCGTGTTGCTCCATCGAACCAGAGGCCTACTTGGCAAAGCCGAGCAGTTCACGGTCCACGAACTGGCAAGTGGTCAAACGGTAGGCCAGTTTCCAATCCGGGGGGGCAATGATTCCAGCGAGAAGGTGTATTGGCCGCAACCCGACCCGAAGGGAACGAAATTGGTTGCGTTGATCCAACAACTTCCGGAGATCGACCAAACGGATACTCGCGTCCGGGTCTGGGATCTTGTTGCGGGGCGGGAAATCTTCACTCTCGATCGCGAACGTCTCGGGGCCAGTCCTGGAACCGGCTCCAATATTTCACCGCAAATTTGGGATCCAACAGGGACGTTCCTGGCTGTTGGCGTGCGAAATATCGACAGGGGCACGGACGGAAAGCCGATCGTTCTATCCAACAGTGCGCTCGTGATTTTAGAGGTTCCTTCGGGGCGAGTGGTTCGGAGAATCCCGACCGGATCCAGCCTCCCTTCGGCGGCCTTCTCTCCCGATGGAAAGATGTTGGCTATCTGCACGACCGTTGCGGGTCTCGACGGACGCGTCATCAAGATCGATTTGGTCGACCCCGGTTCCGGACGATTGCTTCGCCAGCTTCGTGGAGATCTTTCGTACGTCGGTCGGTTGCTGTTCAGTCCCGACAGCCGATACCTGGTCGCGGCACGTTTTGCCAGTCTGGAGTCGAGCCGAACTGTCATTTGGGATCTGGCGAACGGTGCAGAAACTCCCGCCGTTCGGTTCGGTGGTCTCGGCGACGCTTCATACCTCCTCGCGTTCAGTCCCAACGGTCAGCGCCTCGCCACGGCAAGCCTTGACGTTGGGATGTATGGCCGAGGCGAGGTAAAGCTGTGGGAAACCTCGACGGGACTCGACCTGGCCACGTGGTCCATTTCGAAAGACGACATCCAGGATCTCGCGTTTAACCCGACGGGGACACAACTTCGCGTGGCATCGATCAAATCCGGAGTCGAAGGCGAGGCCGGTGTGACACTGCTTGACGCGTCTCCGCTCGCGCCGGAGATCGAAGCGGACGATTTGGTGACTAGTCTATCCCGGCAAATTCCGCTGAATGCCGAATTGTTTGCGAGGATTGAATCGGATCCCGAGCTCGACCCCGTGATTCGCACAGCGGCGCTGCCGATGGTGAAGATCCGATATCAATCCCCCTATGATCTACGAATCAAGGCGGCAAGCTGGCTTGACCTTCCCGCCACCGAGCGCACGCCCGAGTTGCTCCGTCGTGCCCTGGCTCATGCCGAGGAAGCGGCACGAATGGAGACCGCCGGTTCGCGGACAACTCTGGCCGTGCTTGCCGAAGCCCGCTATCGCAATGGCAAATACGCCGAAGCGATCGAGGTCGTCAACAAAGTCAAAGAGATGCGCGATGATGAGACTCTGAACGATCGTGAAACGCTGGGCAAGGTCGAGGCCATTCTTGCCATGTGCCAGGCCAGGTTGGGTCACGCCGCCGAAGCACGGGCCGCACTCGCGAACGCGAAACGAAGTTCGACCGAGACAAACACAAACGCGTCCAAGCCGTCGCTCCTGCTTCAGGAGGCCTACTCCGTCATTGCCCAGGTCAAAGGTACGGAAAACGCGAACGCCGATTCACCACCAGCCTCGCGTACTCCAAACCGATAGGGAGGTCAATCGCTGGTCAATCGGGTACCAAATTGTAGAGGGACCAAATTACCAATTTGTAGACACTCCAAGTGTATCGCTAAGCGGAGGCAGAACCTTTTTCCGGTTCAGCTTAGGCGCGATCCATTATCGTCGCCCTCTGGTCTGGATCGGCTTAGGGGCGATGCCCTGTCTGAGTGAAATCCGCCTCAGGAGGGTCCTCCGTCGAGTTCGGCGTAGGGGCGATGCCCTGCCAGAGTGAAATCCGCCTCAGGAGGATCCTCCCTCGATTTCGGCGTAGGGGCGATGCCCTGTCGTCGCCCTCTCGTCCGGGTTCCATGCATGGCCCGGAATCAGGCCCGCGAACTCAGACTGGCCCCGAACTCAGAGTGTCTGTGAGTCGAACTTCTTCAACCTCTCCCGAAAGTGGACTATCTGAGTTCGGGGCCAAGCGTGAACCATGGCCAACGGCCGCCTCAAATTCAACGCATCTTGCTTATTGTGATATTCGGAAAAAATCACGGTTTTCGTCCCCCAAACGCAAATTCGTATGCTATACTTTCTACTTGGTAGGTGCTCTTTGACAATCCGGCATGCGGAAGAAAGAACAATGGTCGTCCTCGGGGGACGGCCGTTCGGAAGGCGCACTACCATGCGCGGAAGGAGCCTGGACCGAGGGTGAACGCCGATTCCCTGTTCGAGTGGGAAGCCTACTCGAAATGAAAGCTTGAAAACGACATACCGGCCCGCAGATCTTGCCCAAAGCGCGTAAGTTTGGGTTCGTTCGGTCAGAGACGCTGAAATGCGTCGAAAGTTGGCAAGAAGCCAACCTTGATCAAAGCCTCGGCCCGCAGATCTTGCCCAAAGCGCGCAAGTTTGGCTTCGTTCGGTCAGGGACGCTAAATGGCGTCGAAAGTTGGCAAGAAGCCAACCTTGATCAGAGGCCGAGCCCGCAGATCTTGCCCAAAGCACGCAAGTTTGGGTTCGTTCGGTCAGAGACGCTGAAATGCGTCGAAAGTTGGCAAGAAGCCAGCCTTGATCAGGAACTCTGCCCGGAAGGCTTTCCCAAAGTGCCTAAGTTTGGCTTCATTTGGTCAGGGACGCAGAAAAGGTCTAGCTCGAGCGAAACCTTCTCATTCAGAAGGCTTGCCCAATGCGCCCAAGTTTGGGTTCGTTCGCTCAGAGGCGCTTAGAAGCGTCGCTGCTAAAGCGGTAATTGGCTTCGTATGCTCGCCTGGGCAAGGAGCATCACCCAGTCAAGACAAGAGACTTGAGATGCAGATCGCGAGCGTCCAGAGCTCTGGAATTGGGTTTGATTGTTCTCGATGGCGGATACTCGTACTCCGCCGCGTAGGATCTTCGATCTCCGTGGTTAAAGCTCCCTTTCTCACCGGTCATATCGACTGGATCCAGGGTCGAATCGAGTTCCAAGTCTCCACTTGGTTGAGAACGCTTGTCGCGAATCGTATCCTCGATTCAAAGCAATCCAAGAGCCTCAGCCGCGTTCCGCCATCGCTCGCCGGAACTCGCGACCATCATCGAAAGGGAACACATGAAGTCGACGTCGACCAATCCGGCAGAAAACTTTGGTAGACGACCTGCCACAAGCGTCAAGCTCGCTCAGCTCAAGGACGGTCAGCTCGCGCTCATGTTCGCCAAGCTCGCCAAGAAGGCCCCTGCGAAGGATAAGAACGGAGATCCTTACTACCGTTGCGAGTTCAAGGATGAGACAGGGACGAGAACCGCGATGATCTGGTCTCGAAGTCCGCTCCTGAGCGAAATCGAAACCTGCGAAACAGGGGTCGTCTACTGCATCCACGGCAAGGGGGAAGAGACCAAGTTTGGCGCCCAGATCGCCCTCGATTCGATTCGCCTCGCCACCGAGAACGACCGTGCCCAAGGCTACGACATCGCCAACTTCGTCGAACAATCCAGGTTCACCCCGGCAGAGCTTTTCGCGAGCGTGAATACGATCATCGAGCAGAGCGTCACGGACCCTTTCATCAAGAAGCTCGTGACGACGATGATCGAAGAGAACAAACCGCTTCTCGAGGTCATGCCTGCCGCGCACTCGATTCACCATGCTTATCAGACGGGTTTGCTCGAGCACATTCGCAGCATGGTTCGAGTAGCCGCGTGGGTGGCCGACCATTACACACTCTACTATTCAGACCTCGACCCGCCGATCAACAAGAGCCTGTTGGTGGCTGCGGCTGTGTTGCACGACATCGGCAAGCTGAGCGAGCTCGAACGCAAGAACCTCGATTTCGACTATTCGACCGAAGGTACGCTTGTGGGTCACATCTCGATCGGGCGGGACATGGTGCGCGAGGCAGCGAGTAAGATCCCAGGGTTTCCACGAGAGACGCTTCTTCAACTCGAGCACGCGATCCTGGCGCACCATGGCAAAAAGGACTTTGGCTCGCCTGTTGTCCCACAGACGCTCGAAGCCCTGATGTTGCACTACATCGACGACCTCGATTCGAAGGTCAACACCGTGGTCAAGCAGATCATGGCTCGTACGAACAAGGACGACCCCTTTACGGACAAGGTTTCCACGCTCGAAGGCCGAAAGTTTTATGTGGGCAAGCCTCAATCGGGCGGCGCCAAGCCCACGGGTTGAAGCGAAACACGGCGGCGCGAACGCACCTTGAATTCCATGCAATCTGGAAAAGAACAGCTCGGCCGATTACAACTAAGGTGCTGGGCCGACTCGATTTGCACCCCCGAAACAACACACCTTGGGTCTTACGCATCAACTGCGAGTATGGGAGATCGGATCATGACGCGAATAGGGCGTTTCATCAAAGGCCTTGCGCCGCTCTGGCTTATGTTCGGGTGCGTATTCGCGACGAATTTGGCAGTGGCGTTGGCTCAGGACGCCAAACGGTCGACCGATCCGGCGGCGAGGATCAAGGTTCCCAAGGGCTTCATCGTCGAGCTCATTTACAACGTTCCCAAAGCCACCCAGGGGTCGTGGGTGAACATGACGGTCGACCCCAAGGGCAGGCTGATCGTTTCGGATCAGTATGGCAAGCTTTATCGAGTGACAGTGCCTCCAGCAGGCGTCAAAGGCGAGCTTCAGGTCGAACCGATCGACGTGGCGATTGGCGAAGCTCATGGGCTCTTGTGGGCGTTCGACAGCCTGTACGTCGTCGTCAATCGAGGAAACACCTACGACAGCGGCTTGTATCGGGTACGTGATACGGACAACGACGACAAGCTCGATGCGGTCGAGCTCCTGCGGAAAATTGAAGGCGGAGGAGAGCATGGTCCGCACGGAATCGTGCTCTCGCCGGACGGGAGTTCGCTCTATGTCGTCGCCGGTAATGCAACCCGCCTGGTCGATCTCGATTCGTCGCTCGTTCCCAGGACTTGGGGCGAGGACAACCTGATCAAGCGCATGGTCGACGGCAGCGGGTTCATGACCGACGAGAGGGCCCCTGGAGGATTTATCTGCAAGGTCACGCCCGACGGCAAGAAGTGGGAGCTTGTGTCGATGGGTTATCGAAACCCCTTCGACATCGCCTTCAATCGCGATGGAGAATTGTTCACATACGATTCCGATATGGAGTGGGACGTCAACACCCCTTGGTACAGGCCCACCAGGGTGCTGCACGTCACGAGCGGGTCGGAATTCGGCTATCGCAACGGCGCTGGCAAGTGGCCTCCCTATTATATTGACTCACTGCCGCCCGTGGTGAACGTCGGGCCTGGATCGCCGACGGGCATCGCTTTCGGTTACGAATCGAAATTCCCCACGAAGTATCAAGAGGCTCTTTACTTGTGCGACTGGAGCTACGGCAAACTCTACGCACTCCACCTGAAGCCGACCGGGTCGAGTTACTCGGGAGAGCTCGAGGAATTTGCCGCGGGGACGCCGTTGGCGTTGACCGACGTCGTGATCAACCCGATCGACGGGGCGATGTATTTCACGGTAGGCGGAAGGCAGACGCAATCAGGTCTTTATCGGATTACATATTCAGGCGAAGAGCCCGTTGGCCGGAACTCTCAACAAGATACTGGCAACGGCGGCGAGCAGCGCGCCTTGAGGCGAAAGATCGAGGCGTTTCAAGGTCGGTCGAGCGCCGGAGCCGTCGATTTTGCCTCGCCTTATCTCGGCCATCCCGACCGGTTCATTCGCTACGCCGCCCGCGCCGCGATCGAGTTTCAAGACCCCAAGAGGTGGTCGGCAAAGGCTTTGGCTGAATCCGCCAAGAACCAAGAACAAAGCGGCTCCCAGTCTGAGTCGTCGCTCAATTACTTGCTGGCGCTCACACACGTGAGCGCGGGGGACCCTGCCCATCGGGCGCCCGGTTCCGCCGACCCCGACTCGAAGTTCGCGACCAGATCCTTCAAAGTCTGGGCAAGATCTCGTTCGATAAATTGAAGTATTCAGAAAAGCTTGATCTTTTACGCGTTTATGAAGTGGTTCTGAACCGGTTTGGCAAGCCAGACAAATCGGGCGTTAATGATCTAATCGGGCGTTTTGATCCGCTGTATCCCACCCACGGACGAGAGATGAACGCGGAGCTTTGCCAGCTTCTGGTTTATCTTGAAGCGCCGTCAGCGGCTGAGAAAACGGTGGCCCTATTGCTCGCCGCGCCGACGCAGGAGGAGCAGATCCATTACGCACAGGCGCTACGGGTTCTCAAGTCGGGTTGGAATCCAGAGCTTCGGAAGGCCTTCTTCTCGTGGTTCGCGAAGGCTTCCCAGTTTCGTGGCGGCAACAGCCTGCGAGGGTTTATTGGAACGATCAAGCGAGAGTCGATCGAGAATCTCAACGATTCCGAGCGAGCGGAGCTCAAGCCGATTCTCGAGGCGGATCCCTCCGCTTCCAACACCCCAGCCGCGCCTGAGCGTCCGTTTGTCAAAGCGTGGTCGATTGATGAATTGACGCCGATGGTAGAGTCCGGATTAAAAGATCGCGATTTTGACCGCGGTCGCACGTTGTTCGCGGCGGCCAAGTGCTTCTCTTGCCACCGTTTCAACGACGAAGGCGGCGGCGTGGGCCCAGAGCTTACCGGCGTGGCGGGGCGGTTCAGCGTCAAAGACCTGCTCGAATCGATCTGCTTGCCGAGCAAGATCATCAGCGACCAGTACGAGGCCGTGACGATCGCAACAACCGATGGACGAGTGATTACAGGTCGAATCGTCAACCTCCATGGCGACGGACTGATGATCAACACCGATATGCTGGTTCCGGACAGAATGGTGAACGTCCGGCGGGACGAAATCGAGGAAATGAAGAAGTCGACGACGTCGATGATGCCGGAAGGGCTGCTCAACACATTGCAGAAGGACGAGGTACTGGATTTGATGGCGTATCTGCTTTCCCGAGGAGACCGCGAGAAGCCCATGTTCAAGCGGGGAAGCTAGGCCGAGGGGACTTGCCTGAAACGCGAGACGCTGGCGGCGTCGGCCCGTCTTATGTTAAACTCAGATCCATCGACGCGACGTGCGAAGCGTCGCCAAGGCATCGTCTTCCGAGGTTCCCATGAAAAAGTTGATTGTTCTTGCATCTTTTGCTTTGATTCTCTCATTTACCGGTTGCGACTCCGCCAAAGAGGAGCCAATCGCGCCTAGCGGCGGGAACGGCCCTGCCGCGAAAGACTCGTCGGTTTCAAATCCCACGGACGACGCGAAAAAGCCGGAGGCGGGTTCGAGCAAACTTTCCGAGGACGAACTGGCGGCGATCAACAAGCTGCCTGAATCGGACCGAGCCCTGGCGATCGCTCAAATGACATGCCCAGTCTCAGGCGACAACCTCGGCAGTATGGAAGCTCCCTTGAAAGTCACTTTCGAAGGCAAGTCGGCGTTCCTTTGCTGCAAAGGTTGTAAGAAGGAATTCGAAGCCGATCCCGCGAAGGTGCTGGCGAAGATCGGCTCGAAAAAGTAAGGTGCAATCGGGCTCGCCGGGTGACTGGCGTGAGCGATAATCCGTGGTTATCATGCTGTCTCATCGCGAAGACTCGGGCTTGGTTTGCCGAGTCGGAGAGGCAAACCGGTTGGGCCCAGTGGGGCTCAGTGTTCTCGCATCTAGATTCTCCGGCGGCTGACACGCCCCTCAAAACGATTGCTCTCCCACAATCGTTTATGGCTCGTGCAAGCGTCGGTGCATCGATCGGTTCTGGGATCAATCTGACATTTACTGGGAGCTTGTTAAAAGATGGCTCAACGCAACGCCCGTCGCGAAGCGATATCGACAATTGCAGCGCGATCGCCGGCACAAAAAGAGGCTCCTACCGTGGAGAAGTTTAGCGTCCGTCAAGCATTCGGCTCGAACGTGTTTTCCGACGAGGTGATGCGAGCGCGGCTCCCCGAGAACGTCTACAAGGCGACTCCGGAACACCATCAAGAGAGGCGCTCCGCTGGACCCGAGCGTCGCCGACGTCGTGGCCACCGCGATGAAGGAGTGGGCCATGGAGAAGGGCGCCACTCACTACACACACTGGTTCTTGCCGATGACTGGCCTCACGGCCGAGAAGCACGACTCATTCCTCGCCCCCACCGAATCCGGCTCGGCCGTCGCCGAATTCAGCGGATCCGAGCTGGTCAGGGGCGAACCCGACGCCTCGAGCTTCCCCTCGGGAGGCATCCGGGCCACGTTTGAAGCCAGAGGCTACACCGCCTGGGATCCCACGAGCCCCGCGTTCATCCTGGAAAACCCCAACGGTACCACTCTGTGCATCCCTACCGCCTTCTGTTCCTGGACTGGCGAGGCGCTCGACAAGAAGACGCCGCTCCTGCGTTCCATGGAAGCGATCTCGAAGCAGGCCCTGCGCATTCTGAGGCTCTTCGGCTCGAACGCTTCGAAGGTCTTTCCTACGGCGGGGCCCGAGCAAGAGTACTTTCTCATTGATAGGAACTTCTACAACCTAAGGCCCGACCTGATCAACGCCGGCAGGACGCTCTTCGGCGCCAAACCGCCCAAGGGCCAAGAGATGGAAGACCACTACTTCGGCGCCATTCCCGAGCGCATATTGGCCTGCATGCTGGAAACCGAGCTCGAACTCTACAAACTGGGCGTGCCTGTCAAAACCAGGCACAACGAAGTGGCGCCCTCGCAGTACGAAATCGCCCCGATCTTTGAAAACGCAAACGTCGCCACGGATCACAACATGCTTGTGATGGAAACGCTCAAGCGCGTTGCGTCTCGTCATGGATTGCAGCTTTTGCTACATGAGAAGCCGTTCGCGGGCATCAACGGTTCTGGCAAACACTTGAACTGGTCGCTCTCCGACGATCTTGGGCACAACTTGCTCAAACCGGGCGAGACCCCGCACCAGAACGCCCAATTCCTGATTTTCTTGGCCGCAGTCATCCGCGCGGTCGCGAAACATGGAGATTTACTGCGAGCGGCCGTCGCCTTTGCCGGCAACGACCACCGTCTGGGCGCCAACGAAGCCCCTCCAGCGATCATTTCGATCTTCCTTGGCGATATGCTTCAAGACATCGTCGAGCAGATCGAGAAGGGGAGGCGCCAAGAGCACCGCGCGGGCGGAACGATGACGATCGGCGTCACCACGCTGCCGACTCTTCCAAGAGACGCAGGCGACCGCAACCGCACCAGCCCGTTCGCTTTCACGGGGAACAAGTTCGAGTTCAGGGCGGTCGGTTCCAGCCAATCGATCGCCGGGCCCGGCTCGTGCTGAACACAATCGTCGCTGAGAGTCTGGACTATATCGCAAGCCACCTCGAGGAGTCCGTCGCCAAGGGCAAGGACTTGAACGCTGAGATCCAGGCCCTCTTGCCTGGGCTCATCCGAGAAAGCAAACACGTCGTCTTCAATGGCGACAACTACACGAACGAGTGGCAGGTCGAGGCCGAAAAGCGAGGTCTGCCCAACCGGCGCAGCACCATCGACAGCCTCACCGACTTGATGGCCAAGAAGTCGGTCGAGCTGTTTTCGAAATACGGGGTCTTCTCGGAGCGCGAGCTCCATTCCCGCTTCGAGATCCTGCTCGAGAATTATAAAAAGACCATCACGATCGAATCTCAGCTCACTTTGCAAATGGCCTCGAGGATGATCCTGCCCGCGGCGATCCGCTACCAAGGCGAAGTGGCCGCGTCGATCGCCGCGGTGAAGTCGACGGGCGCCGCGGCCCCCTCGGGCCAAATCGCGCTCTTGAACGAGGTGAATTCGACGATCTCAGAGCTCCAGGCGAAAATGGCCGACCTCTCGAAAGCCATCGACTCCCACGTGCCTGGAGACACTCTGGCGCACGCAAAACACGCGTTTGACGCAGTCATCCCCGCGATGAACTCGGTCAGAGCCGCTGGGGACAAACTGGAGACTCTGGTGGCCGACGACCTTTGGCCATTGCCGACATATCAAGAGATGCTGTTTATCAAATAGCCGCGTCATCTTGACGTTTTCAGCCAGCTCCACCGCCGGACGATTTGTCGAGGGCTCGGAAAATGTCTTACGGAGGTTACTCGTACGAACCTGCATACCGGCGGCCGGGGATCTCTCCCAGGGTCGTTGGAGCGGTTTTACTTGCGATCATTGCGGTGTTTATGTATTTCTCTCGGACACAGGTCAATCCTGTAACCGGCAAGAAGCAGCGGATTGCGCTCTCGGTGGATCAGGAGCTGTCGATGGGTTTGCAAGCGGCGCCCAAGATGGCCAGCGAGATGGGCGGGGCCGCCGATCCCCGGCGAGACCCCGCCGCGGCTTTCATTAGCAGGCTGGGGCGGAAGATCGTCGAGTCTTCCGACGCTTCGCGGAGCCCTTATCGCAACAACTTCCACTTCTTCCTGCTCAATGATCACAAGACGGTCAACGCGTTTGCCCTCCCCGGCGGACAGGTCTTTATCACGCGAGGGCTTCTCGACAAACTCGAAGACGAGGCCGAGGCCGCGGGGGTGCTGGGGCACGAGATCGGGCACGTGATCGGCAGGCACGCCGCCGAACACATGGCCAAGGGTAACCTCGGCCAGATGCTTGCCACGGCCGTCGGCGTCGGCGCGTCCGACGGATCCAACCGAGGCAGGCAGGCGGCGGCGGCTGCATACATGGCTAATCAAATGTTTCAGCTTCATTTTTCACGAGATGACGAATCCGAGGCCGATGATTTTGGATTGAGGTTCATGGCGCAGGCGGGTTACGACCCTTCGGCGATGCTCGACGTGATGAAGGTCTTGAAAGAAGCCAGCAAAGGCGGCGGAGCCGGGCCCGAATTCCTCCAGACCCACCCTTTGCCGGACACCAGGCTCAAGCGGATTGAAAACTCTTTGAAGCAAGACTATCCCCGCGGGATTCCATCGAGCCTGCGCAGAGGAAGGGAGCTTCGAGGCAGGTCGGTCGAAGCGCCGTCCGTCGGGCTTGGCGATTATTGAATCCTTGGTTCAGCCTTTGGCGGGCTTGGCCAGCTCGAAAGGCCGAGCATGGAAGCCAGGCTCGAGCGGGCTTGGAAGCTCGCTTTCTCCCATCAGAAACATGTCCACTCCGTAGGCAGCCTGCCTGCCCTCGGCGATGGCCCAGACGATGAGACTTTGGCCACGAGTCATATCGCCGGCAGTAAATACTTTAGATACGTTAGTTTGTTTGTTCACATCGGCTTTGACGTTTCCAAAGCGATCGAGCTCGACGCCGAGCTGTTCGAGAAGGCCTTCGCGTTGCGGGCCCAGGAAGCCCATGGCCAGAAGCACGAGATCGGCCTTGAATTCTCGCTCGGTCCCCGCGATGCGTTCGAAAGGAGGCCCGCCTGGTGGACCGAGCTTCACCGCCACGGTCTCGAGGCCGACCACACGCCCCTCGCTCCCCTTGAACGCGACGGTCTCGATCGAGTACTCGCGGTTTCCCCCTTCCTCGTGAGCGGAAGAGGTCCGAAAGACGTTCGACCATTGCGGCCAAGGGTTGGACGCGTCTCGTTCCTTGGGCGGCCTGGGAACGATTTCAAACTGGTGCACGCTTTTGCAGCCTTGCCTGTGAACGGTGCCAAGGCAGTCCGCCCCCGTATCGCCGCCGCCTATGATCACGACATGCTTATCTTTTGCATTGATGAAGGTGTGAGAATCGACGAAGTCGCCGGCCACCGCCTTGTTTTGGAGTGGGAGGAAGTCCATGGCGAAATGGACCCCGGCCAGTTCTCGGCCAGGGATCTTGAGATCGCGAGGAACCGTCGCGCCGCCGCAGAGGCAGATTGCGTCGAACTCGTCGAGCAGCTTTCTGGCATCAATATCCTTGCCAATGTTCACGCCAGGCTTGAAGACGACATCCTCCGCTTCCATCTGGGCCAATCGACGTTCGAGATGTCGCTTTTCCATCTTGAAATCGGGTATTCCGTAGCGAAGCAAGCCGCCGATGCGATCGGCCCTCTCGAACACGACGACCGAATGACCAACCCGCGCAAGCTGCTGCGCGGCGGCCAAGCCGGCAGGCCCGGAACCGACGACGGCGACCTTCTTCCCAGTCTTGATTCTTGACGGCTCAGGCGTGACCCAGCCTTTTTCCCAGGCGTGGTCGATGATCGAAGCCTCGATCAGCTTGATGCTCACTGGGTCGCTGTTGATGCCCAGGACGCAGGAGGCTTCACAGGGGGCTGGACACAGCTTGCCAGTGAACTCAGGGAAATTGTTGGTGGCGTGCAAGCGGTCGATCGCCGCCCGCCATTGGTCGCGATAGACAAGGTCGTTCCAGTCGGGAATCAGGTTGCCAAGCGGGCAGCCCTGATGGCAGAACGGGATCCCACAGTCCATGCAGCGAGCGCCCTGGTCTCGCAGCTTATCGACCGGGACGGGATTGTAGACTTCTAGATAGTCGTGAAGGCGTTCGGTTATCGGTCTGCGCGAGGCGTTCTCGCGCGGGATCTCGAGGAACCCGGTCGGTTTACCCACTGGTCGCCTCCAGCTTGACGCCCTCTTCCTTGGTCGACTCCGTTTCGAGTCGCTTGCGATCCATAAGCAACCGCCGATAGTCTCTGGGGATCACTTTGCGGAACTTGCCGACCGACCACTCCCAATCTCCCAGAATACGAGCAGCGACCTCGCTGCCGGTATAACCTGCGTGCTGAATGAGCAAGTCGCGAACGAGTTCAACGTCCTCTGGTTCTTGCAACGGCTCTGGTTCGACCATATCCAGATTGCACCTCGAGTCAAAATCGCCGGCCTCGTCGAAGATGAACGCCCAGCCTCCGCTCATGCCGGCGGCGAAGTTTCTGCCTGTCTCGCCAATGACCACCACGACCCCTCCGGTCATATACTCGCAGCCGTGGTCGCCAGTACCCTCCACGACCGCCAGCGCGCCGCTGTTGCGCACGCAGAAGCGCTCTCCGGCCTTGCCTCGGAAGAACGCGCGTCCGCTTGTGGCTCCGTAAAGCGCCACGTTGCCGATCAAGACATTGTCCTCGGCTGCGAAGCTGGAGGTTCGCGGTGGATAGACAATGATCTTGCCGCCGGAGAGGCCTTTGCCGACATAGTCGTTGGCGTCTCCCTCGAGAGCAAGGGTGATTCCTCTGGGAAGAAAGGCCCCGAGGCTTTGGCCTGCCGAACCGTGGAACTTGATTCGGATGGTATCGTCGGGAAGGCCTTGGCCGCCGTGTAATCGGGTCAAATTGCTGCCCAGGATCGTGCCCACCGTCCGATTCACGTTGCGGATCGCCGTCTCGATCGCAACGGGCTCTCCGGTTTCGAGCGCGGCCGCGCACCTGGGAACGATGTCGGTCAAGTCTAGAGACTCCTCGAGCCCATGGTCTTGCAGCCGCACTCTCCTAATGGCAACCTCGGGCCCGACGTCGGGTCGCTGAAAGATCCTGCTGAAATCGAGCCCCTTCGCCTTGAAATGCTCAACGCCGACGGCCTTGTCCAACAGGTCGGAGCGGCCGACCATCTCGTCGACCGTTCGGAACCCCAAACGCGCCATGAGCTCGCGCACTTCTTCAGCGATGAATTTGAAGAAGTTGATCACATGCTCTGCCCTGCCCTGGAATTTTTCGCGCAAGGCCGGGTTCTGGGTGGCGATGCCCACGGGGCAAGTATCGAGGTGGCACACCCTCATCATGACGCAGCCCATTACAACCAGAGGCGCCGTCGCGAAGCCGTACTCCTCGGCGCCCAAAAGCGCGGCGATGACGACGTCTCTTCCGGTTTTGAGCTGACCGTCGGTCTGCACGACGATGCGGTCTCGCAGCTTGTTCATCACCAAAGTCTGCTGGGTCTCGGCCAAGCCCAATTCCCAGGCGCACCGGCGTGCTTAAGGGAAGTGAGCGGGCTGGCGCCCGTGCCGCCGTCGTGACCTGAGATCAGCACGACGTCGGAATGCGCCTTGGCGACCCCTGCCGCGACCGTACCGACGCCCACCTCGGCCACAAGTTTCACGCTGATTCTCGCGCGGGTTTGCGTTCTTCAGGTCGTGGATAAGTTGAGCCAAATCCTCAATTGAATAGATGTCGTGATGAGGAGGTGGACTGATCAGGCCGACGCCCGGAGTCGAGTGTCTCACCTTGGCGATCCAAGGCCAGACCTTGTGTCCCGGAAGCTGTCCTCCCTCGCCCGGTTTGGCGCCTTGAGCCATCTTGATCTGGATCTCGTCGGCGTTGACCAGATACTCGCTTGTCACTCCAAATCTACCCGAGGCCACTTGCTTGATGGCGCTTCGTCGGCTGCGGCCTTGCTCGTCCGGAATGTACCTCGCTGGATCCTCGCCCCCTTCCCCGGTATTGCTCTTGCCGCCTAACGTGTTCATCGCAATGGCCAGGGTCTCGTGCGCTCGGCGCTAATTGAACCATAAGACATGGCGCCGGTGGCAAAGCGCTTGCAGATGCTCTCGACCGACTCGACTTCCTCGATCGGCACAGGGGTGCAGAGATCGAATTTGAACTCGAAGAGTCCGCGCAGGGTACAGAGACGCTTGTTTTGCTCGTTGACGCTTTGCGTATAAGATTTGAAGATCTCATACCGACCGCTGCGCGTGGCGTGCTGCAAGCGGAAGACCGTTTCGGGGTTGAAGAGATGGAACTCCCCTTCCCTGCGCCATTGGTATTGCCCGCCCCAATCCAAGAGCTCCGGGCCCGCCTCCCGACGTCCATAGGCCAACCGATGGCGGAGGAGCGCTTCTTCGGCGATCTCGGCCAGTCCGACGCCGCCGATCCGGGAAGGCGTTTTCGTGAAGTAACGATCGATAAAGGTTTGCGAGAGCCCAACAGCTTCGAAGATTTGAGCTCCTCGATAGCTCTGGATGGTGCTGATGCCCATCTTGGACATCACCTTCACGACGCCCTTCTTGACGGCCTTGCGGTACCGCTCCACGGCCTGGGCGTGGTCGATCTCGCCGCGAACCTGGCCCTGACGGATCATGTCGTCAAGCGTTTCAAAGGCGACGTATGGGTTGATCGAGCCGGCGCCATAACCCAACAACAGAGCAAAGTGATGGACTTCCCGGGCGTCGCCCGCCTCGACGATGAGCCCAGCCCGCGTGCGCATTCCCGCTCGAACCAGGTGGTGATGGAGCCCAGAGCACGCCAGCAGCGATGGTATGGGAGCGTGCTTCTCGTCCATCCCGCGATGCGAGAGGATCAGTAGAGTGGCGCCATCGCGAATTGCCTCGACAGCCTGTTCGAAGATCGCGGCCAGAGCGCGCTCCATCCCTTTGGCGCCGTCTTGGGCGACGAAAACCATCGGCAACACCACCGAGGTGAATCCGCGCCAGCTGTCCAACGCTTTCAGCTTGGCCAACTGATCGTTGTCGAGGATGGGAGTGCCCAGTGCAATGAGCCTGCAGCTCTCGGGTTGGGGATCGAGTAGATTGCCCTCGGCTCCCGTGCACGTTTGAACCGACGTGACAAGCTCTTCTCGAATCGCGTCCAGGGGAGGATTGGTCACCTGTGCAAAGAGCTGCTTGAAGTAATTGAAGATCGGCTGGGGACGATCCGAAAGCACGGCCAGCGGAGTGTCCGTACCCATCGAACCAATAGCCTCCTCGGCCGAGTTGGTCATTGGCGCCAGAATAAACTTGAGGTCTTCGAGCGTATAACCAAAAGCCTGCTGGCGGTGCAGTAGCGAGTCGTTCTCGATTTCAATTGGCTGGGGAGCGTCGGGAACATCTGCAAGGGGAACCAGGTTCTCCGCAAGCCAGCGGCCGTATGGCTTGGCGGAAGCGATCGACAACTTGAGCTCCTCGTCGCCAACGATCCGTCCTTCCTCGAGATCGATCAAGAACATCTTGCCAGGTTCGAGCCTGCCCTTCTTGACAACGTTCTCGGGGGGAATGTCCAGGACGCCCACTTCGGAGGCCATGACGACCAAGCCGTCGGAAGTCACCCAGTAACGGCTAGGTCTGAGGCCGTTTCTATCGAGCACAGCTCCCACCTGCTTGCCGTCGGTGAAGACGATCGACGCCGGCCCGTCCCACGGCTCCATGAGACACGAATGGTAAGCGTAAAAATCTTTCTTGATCTGAGACATCGTTTCATGATTTTCCCAAGCTTCCGGCACCAGCATCATCATCACGTGGGGCAAGGAATATCCAGCGCGGACGAGCAGCTCGACCGCGTTGTCCAGGCAGGCCGTATCGGAGAGCCCCTCGCTGACGACCGGCAGCAACTTGGCAACGTCTCCAGGCTCGAACTTGTCCGATGCGAACAGCGCCTGCCGCGCCAGCATCCAGTTGACGTTGCCGCGAAGTGTGTTGATTTCTCCATTATGGGCGATCAAGCGGTAAGGATGGGCGAGCTCCCAGCTCGGGAACGTGTTGGTGCTAAACCTCGAGTGGAAGAGCGCCACGGCGCTCGCAACCAGCGGGTCTTGCAAGTCGTCGGCATAGTAGGGCCCTAGCTGTGTTGGCGTGAGCATTCCTTTATAGACGAGCGTTCGACTCGAAAGACTGGCGAAGTAGAAGAACTTGTGGTCGTCGAGCCCGGATTTCGCAATCGCCCGCTCGAACCGTTTGCGAATGACGTAGAGTTTTCTCTCGAAGGCTTCTCCGTCGGCGACTCTGGGCCCCTTCCTGACGAAGGCGTGGAACATCGCCGGTTCGACCTGGCGCGGCGCTCGACCCCAGAGCCTGGTTGTCGGTGGAGATCGACCGCCATCCAAGGAACGACTGCCCTTCTTCGGCGACGATCTGTTCAAACAAATTCATTCCGAAGGTTTGTTGCTCGAGGTCTGGCGAAGCAAAGAACGCTCCGACCCCATAGTCCCCCTCTTGGGGAAGCGCGAGGTCGATCCTCCGGCAACGTTCAACCAGATACTCGTGGGGGATTTGAATCAGGATTCCGGCGCCGTCGCCCGTATTGTCCTCGCATCCGCAGGCGCCTCGGTGGTGCATATTGACGAGCGCGGCAATCCCGTCGGCGACGATTTTGTGCGACTTCCTCCCCTTGACGTCGGCAACGAAGCCTACGCCGCAGGAATCGTGCTCGAACGCGGGGTCGTACAGACCTTGAGCCTCGGGTAATCTTGAACTCATATCATCTAACCTTTCGAACCGTCACATTTACGATTGTTTTTGAGATACGCCAGGGCGAGGGGCGTTTTTTTGGGTTGTCGAGCGTTTTCGTTTTTAGCGCACGAGCGCTTTCTTCCGGTGGAGCCGACAGAGGATCAGGCCCTCAGCGGCTCCCTGCGTTTGGCCTTGCTTTCCCCTTCAACCGGAGTGCGACCGGGGGAAGACGCGTCCGCGGAATCCATGAGAAGATCGAGAAAGAGAGAGGCGGTCTGGCTTAATCGCCCGCCTCGTTTGTGCAGAATGGCGATGGGTCTGGACAGCGGATCCTCGAGAATCGAAACCTTTATAAGAGCCCCAGATCTGATTTCCTGGGCAAGAGTCGCTTCCGGCAAGATCGAAATCCCAGCTTCGGACTCGACGGCCCGTTTGATGTTCTCGATATTGTCGAATTCAAAAGTGTTTTCGAGATGCACGCCATGCCGCCTCAAGTATCGATCGACCGCTCGACGGATCGAGAGCTCCTCATCGAACGCGATGAATCGCTCTCCCTCGATTTCCGAGAGCCTGACGCTCTCGCGAGACGCCAGACGATGGCCTGGATACAAAGCCAGTACCATCTTCTCCTCGCGCCAGGGAATGACCGTCAAGTCGCTCCATCGCTTCGGGAACGAAACCAGGCCAAGGTCTGCCGCGCCTTCGCAAACACTTTCCACCACACGAGTTGGGTGCAAATACTCGAGCCTGACTTTGGCCCCTGGATTCGCTTCCATGAATTGCCTGACGAACATCGACATATGACTCAAGCCCACTGAGTAAATCGACGCAACTGTAATCGTGCCAGCAGCTTGCGTTGAATCCTGGAGACTTTTTACGCGACTTTCGATCTCGAGATACCGGTTCACCAGATCCCTGCAACCTTCGTAGAAGATCTTCCCGTGATTGGTGGCGACGAGCGGACGCTTCGACCGATCGATCAGCTTGACGCCCAGACGCGCCCTCGATCTGGAGCACGGCCTGGCTGGCTGAGGACTGCGAAATCCCATTTTCGCTGGCGCCGCGCGAAAACGAGCCGCAGCGAACCACGTCGCAAAAGATCTTCAAAGCCTCGAGTTGCATCGACCCCAACCTGCGGATAAAGCGAGAATCCCCGATAGTATGCCTGCGACCTTATCGGGAAGGCTAATACTAGAACATCTTATAGGCAGCCGAGTCAAGGGCTTGCCCATGAAATCCAAATTCTCCAGATTATGGTGGAGGGCGGAGCCGGTCCGCGGGTTCAGGCGGAGGTTGAACTGGAACGGGCGACGTCATCGCATCACGGGCTTTCGCTGTGTGCTTTCCATGGCAGCCGCGTTGAGACCGATGAGCAGTCAATCGTTCTCCCAGCGAGAGAGACCCGCTGGAAAGCCCTCAATTGGGATGACTGCCTCATAACGATAGGTCCTACGCGGCCTTCGCCCCCAAGCCCAGGACGAAAGGCCCGTACGATTATGGCTATACACTCTGGGATCCGGACCATCGACGGGTCGTAGAAAAAGCGGATTAGGCGGGCCAAGAACCCGCAGGCCGACGTTCGATGATCAAGAGATCAAGCCCAGTCGATTGGAATTTAGCCGGCTTGCAAAAGCCTGGCTTCGAGCAGACATTCGATGCGCCGGCTGTTCATGTCGAGGGTGAGTAGAATGTCCATCACGTCTTCGAGCGAGTGGCCTTCGTCGATGGCCCAGACGATGATATTGAGGTTCTCCTCGCCATGCTTGATTTTGTCGAGAACCACCGGCAGGAGAGGAGAGCCAGAGAAGCCCCTCCTCAGAAGGCCAAAATCGTCGTGGTCGAGTTCAATCCAGAACGCTTTACCCTCGAGGTGCTCGAGCCACTTCTGACGGAGGAACCCTTTCCAATGGTGCCGAACCCAAAAGCGAATGGCGGATTCGCCCAGATCCCTGCCCGCTTTTTCACTTTCAATCCACTTGTGCTTGTGCGCTTCTTCGACGCATTTAACGTGAACGCTGTAGCGTTCATCGGCAAAGTGGCTTGTGGACGAAAGCAAATCACACTCTTCCAGCATCAACGCAACTCCTCGGATCATGGGGCGTTCCCTCCCATGGCGAGACCCAAGAACTTCAATGATCGAGTTTAGAAGGCTCTGACAAGGAAGGTATTGGGTATGGCTGCCATGCGTCCGACACTTCCTGGAGACGCTGATCATTCGCACTGACCACAATTCAAGTTTAGGGATTTAGACGGCTTGCATCAAGAGATTCTCTCGGCTGACCGCCGGATATTCATCAAACTCGATTGCGTTTTGTTAGGAGCATACGAAGGCAACGGCCAATACTGAAATCGAGAAAAGTTCAGGATTTCTAGCGGCTTTCCCAGTCGATTTCGATGCCAGGGCCGGCGGCGTCGGGCTTGAGTTCTCGAGGATGCGGAAACCAGGCGAGATCTCTACCGACCATCGCGACGACTCCGCTGGCTCCCACTGCAAAGGGGCCGATGGGTGCATGCGCCAGCGAGCCGCCAGAGCACCTGGCCGCCGAGCTCGGAGCAGATGCACTGGTTGTCTCGCATTTGTACGCGAACGACGCCTCCGCCGGGCGCGACTCCGAACTGATAGGGCTCCTCGCACGCCTTGCCGCGGTCGACCTCTTCTCCGGACCCATCGAACGCAATAGCCCTGCCGTCGGGCGCGGAAACGACCAGGAGCCTGCCCAGTCGCGAGAACTTCCAAGACTCCCAAGGAACCGGCGACTCCCATAGGACGCTGCCGTCGAGTGCGTGCCCTCTGACGACCTGAAGGTTCCTTGCGAGAGTGATCCAGCAGACCCCTGGACTCGATTTCGAAGGCGAAGGAGCTAAACAAAGCGGCTCCGGAGGGTCGGTTTGGAACGATCCGGCAGGCTCGCCGGACGCGTCGTAAATCAGCAGCTTACCTTGTTCGGTCGTAACTGCAAAAATCCCAGCGGGTCCAATCGCGGCGTCCTCGACGGGAGAATTGATCTCGCGCTTCCAGATCCAGCGACCTGAGAGGCTCGCCCGACCCAGACGGTCTCGTTCCTGGATCACTCCCAGTCCAAAGGAATCGAGTCCGAGCTCGAGGTGGGTGATCTCGATCATGCTCAGATCGAGGCGCTTTACTTTGCCGTGACGCGTGTCGTAAAGCGAGATCTGGCGGTCGGTTGCGATGGCAATCCAGCCCGGCTCGCAGCGCAGGAATCGACCGGGTCCGAGGATGTCGGGCGCCTGGCCAAGTTCCTCCGCGTTGACGTCGAAGACCCTTAAACGATTATCTCTGCCGGCAACGCCGATACAGGGAGGATCGTCCTGAACGATCAGAACCATCGTCAGGGCTTCGTCGTCGTGATTGACCAGGGGGATGCTCCAAGCGGGCTCGCCAAAGCCTGCCCGTACCGAAGAGCTCTGGCGGTCGGAAGCCTTTCCAGAGGTCTTCGGGTTGGGTTTCGCGTCAATCTTCGCCCGTTCGACAGCCCTTGGGTTGGGTTCCAGATCGAGTCTGGTGATTTCTCCCTCGGAGCTCGCGTAAAGGACGTATCGACCGAGGGCGTCGACCTGAAGGGCGGCGACTGGGCGTTTGAGGCCTGTTTTCCAATGGACGTTGCCGGATCGGTTCAGAACGACCAGTTCGCTTTCGCCCGTGGCGACGACAATGCGCCTTCCAGAAAAGTCTGGTACGGCGAATGAGGCAGACCCGCCGATGTGATACGAGCCCTCGTTCTTGCCTTCGGATGTGTAACGCTGAATGCCATGGGTATGGCAGCTTGCCAGGATCATTTCCATGTCGCCGGTGGCGGCGAGCCCGCCGACGTTCGTGAGCAGCGTTTCATTCCAGAGTACTGAGGGTTCGAGCTTTCCACCTGATCGGGGCTCGAGGTCCAGAGCGGTCATTTGGCCGTATGCGCCGCATGTGAGCAAGACGGGCTTGGACGCGATGAAGCAGATGTGCGTCGCGGGCTGAAGGAGCTCCGCCTTGCCGGCGAGCTGGCCGTCTCTCGTGTAAAGCTGGATTTGCCTGCCTTTGGTGGCAACGGCGATGTAACGACCGAGCGAGTCGACCGCAATATTGGCTGCGTCGCTGACGGCGCTGCGCTCGTGTTTCGGTTCGAGGCCTTTGTTCAAAAGCCAAAGGCGCGGTCCTTGGACAACGACGACGGCCAGCGACCCGTCGTCGCTGATCGCTGCGGAAATGATCTCCGTAGGCGTTCTTCGTCGGTTGAGGAGTTCTCCATCGGCGTTCAGCAGGTAAAGGGTGGAGGCTTCGTCCCAGGCCAAGATGCTGGCGCTCTCGCGTGCCAGGGCAAGGCCTTTCAGCGGGGCGTCGGTGACGAAGGACCAGTACTCGACTGGATCGATAACGCGTCTGCCGCCTTGCTCCTCGCCCCTCATGAAACCGATCCTTCCCCAGCGCCATGGGTCTTCGCGAGCCGACGCGTTGCGTAGAGTTTAGCCCTCGCAACGCGCCTAGGGCTTCGCCTAGCTCGTTTTGAAGAATGAGTTTTGGCGCGCTTAGCGTTGGTTGGCAAGTTCGCGGCGAACGATGAGGATGGCTTGCTCGAGTACGGGATCGGTGCTGGGATCTCCCAGTTCGGGCTGATCGAATCGCGAGACGCCCTCCTTGGGCTTGGCTGCGATGCGGATGGGGAAGTCTGGCGAAACACCCTGTTCGCTATAGGGCCGATCGAGCGGCGAGTAGAACTTGGCCGTAGTGAGTTTAAGACCGGCTGGAACCGTACGGAGCGTGTAGATGCTTTGTACCGAGCCTTTGCCATACGACCGCTCGCCGAGGACGATGGCGCGTCGGTTTTCCTTCAGGGCGCCCGCCAAAATCTCGCTGGCACTGGCGCTATCGTGGTCGACCAATACGGCAGTTGGCATTCGCCAGATCGCCTGCCCGTGGGCTTTGTAGACGCCGCTCTGGTCGGTTCCTCGTCCTCTGGTCGTGACGATGACTCCTTGGTCGAGGAATCGGTCGGCAATCTCGACCGCGATGTTCAAAAGCCCGCCTGGGTTGCCTCGAAGGTCGAGGATCAGCGACCTCATGCCCTCGCGTTGTAGCCTTGTGATGGCGCTTTGGAGTTCGTTGGTGGAGGATTTTTGGAATCCTGTCAGTTGGACGTACCCGACTCCGGACTTGGGCTCGACAATCCTGGCCAGGGGCACGCTTTCCACGTCCACCGCCCTGCGCGTGAGGGCCAACTTCCGCGACTTCCCGTCGCGGCTCTGGATCGTGATCTCGAGCCTTGTGCCGCTTTCTCCTTGAAGACGGGCCGCCGCCTCGTCGAGGCTAAGCCCTGCAATCGACTGGCCATTGACCTGGGTGATGCGCTCGCCGGTCTTGACGCCAACGTCGGCCGCCGGCCCGCCTTTGATCACGCCCAGGATCAGGAGCGAGTCCTTATCGAGCTTCAACTCGACGCCAAGACCGACGAAATTGCCGTCGATCATTGCATAAAGATCCTCGAGCTTGTCCGGCGTGAGGTAACTGGTGTAGTCGTCGAGGGCGTCGCACGCTCCGAACGCAAACTCCAGGACGACGGGGGCTGGCGCCAAGCCCAGGCGGTCTCGGCAGAGCTGATACGCATCGAGGACCACCCTTTCGGCTTCCCCTCGATTGGGGACCAAGAGCCGCTGCCGCCGGTTCCTTAGGGTTTCCCGGACCTCATTGAGACGGTCCTGGGAAACGCCTTTGAGATGCGCGTGGATGAAAGACGGGTCCCGCAGAGCCACTTCCAGGTTGTCGATGCCGCGGCGCAAAAGCGGCTCGTGGCGCACAGGCTCAACATAATAGAGCTCGATGCGCTCGAGGATTTCGTCGACAAGTTGGATGCTCTGCTCGAGGTTGAGGCCCAAGAGGACGTTGCGAAAGCTTTGGTCTTGATACCGCCTGTTCAAACGGTAATGGATCTCGCAGAGTCTCAGCCTGTGTCGAAATTCAGACCTCGAGGGCCATTTCTCGAGCGCGTCTTCGTAAACCGAGATGGCCGCGTTCCAATCGTACTTTCGCTCGCAGTCGAGAGCGTGCTCGAGGATCGCTTTCGCGGGGTCGGCAGCGGAGGGCGACGACGGCTTCGGCGCCGCAGCGTCAGCTCTCGGTCCACCTACCGCTTTCGCGGAATTGGGCTCGGTCTGGGCTCTCCCAGGCAAGGAGAGATTGAGTAAGCTTGCGGCGGCCAGGATAAAGGCAGAAAGCAATCGCCTCGAGGAACCCATTCGCATCGGCCCAGAACTCCTTGACCGGCTGTGGAGCGGTTGGGCGATGAAACAGGATCTGACCGTTCACAAAAAAAGACTCACCTACGCCAGTAAGCGTAAAAGCTCCAATAGCGCGGTCGATTTCTCGGGAAGTCTCTCAGCGAATCCAGCCAGTCTCCTCGATTTCCAGCACCCGCCGCTCCTTGGCTGCAAACTCGATCGGGTGAAAACTCATACGTTCAGCGGGCTCGACGGCCGCGTCTCGAGCGGGAACAATACAAAGCCCCAAGCCGTCGAGAATTGTTCAAGGCAGGCTCGTCGGCCTGGCGAACAATCGTCTTCACTCGATTATACCTCAAAAAAAACTCGCGGACGAAATCACGGGAAATCGATGCACAAACCGCTCTGTTTGCAATCTCCAACAAAGCGGCCGGCGCCTCGAGGCGCCGGTTTATGGGAATAGCTGATGCCGAGAATTCTTTCGATTGGACATTCCTACGTCGTTGGACTGAACCGCAGGCTCTGCAGGGAGCTGGCGCGGAAGAGCGGAGTTGAGTTGACGGTCGCAGCCCCCGCAAGATTTCCAGGCGACCTGCGTGAGATCGAGCTGGAGCCGAACTCGAGCTCCGACGCCTACGAATTGGCACCGATTCGCGTCCGAATGGGCAAGATCCCCCACGTCTTCACCTACGATCCCTCCAGTCTTCGTAAACTTATGAAAACCGGCGGTTTCGACGTGGTCCACGCATGGGAAGAACCCTACATCATGTCGGGGGCGGAGATCGCCCTACTCAAACCCAAGCGGACGAAGCTTGTCTACTCGACATTTCAGAATATCAATAAGCGCTATCCGCCGCCGTTCTCGACGATCGAGCGTTATTCGATGCGAAAGGCCGCGGGCTGGACGGCGTTTGGATCGACGATCGCGGAGAACTTGGCCAGTCGCCCTGGCTACCGTGACAAGCCTTCGGCGACGATCCCTTTAGGCGTGGATCTCGATGCATTCATTCCGCGGCCCGAGGCGGGGGCCGCTCTGAGAGAAAAACTGGGTTGGAGCGAGCCAGGCCCGCCGGTCGTGGGGTATTTGGGGCGAATGGTCGCCGAGAAGGGCGTCG
Source organism: uncultured Planctomycetota bacterium (assembly GCA_963818975.1). GTDB lineage: Bacteria > Planctomycetota > Planctomycetia > Isosphaerales > Isosphaeraceae > CAWFUI01. The sequence continues at coordinate 56,174 of CAWFUI010000019.1, forward strand.
AGCTGTTGATGGATGTCCTGGACGGCTTGCCCGAGGGGTCCAAACGAGCGCTTTTCGTGGGCGGGGGGCCCCTGCTGCCGAAGGTGCGCCGAATGGGCGGAGGAGAGGCAAACCTGGGCGCGGGTGGCCACGGGAGTGGTCCACGACGAAGTGCCTGTTTATCTCAACGCAATGGACGTCCTTGCCGCGCCAAGCCAAACCACTCCAGACTGGCGCGAACAGCTTGGCAGAATGCTCCTGGAAGCAATGGCCAGCGGGATTGCAACGGTCGGCAGCGATTCGGGGGAGATTCCTTATGTTCTGGGAGATGCTGGGCTGGTACTGCCGGAATCCGATAAGGCCGCCTGGAGCGAGGGAATTGGAAAGCTCGTCGAATCGCGCGAGCTCCGTGAGAAATACGGAATGCTCGGAAGGCAGCGCGTCCAGGACCATTACGACTGGTCGCGGATCGCCGATCGGTATCTTGCGTTCTTCGAGCGGCTGGCGATTTCCTAAATCCACACAAAGCAGCGAACCCTTGGAGAAGCCCGGGCGTCCGATGGGTGTGAGGAACGGATATCCAAGGCAGTCTTTCGCTGGCCTATCGTTCCTCGAGGGCGATGCCAAAGTTGCGAAGCCGACCAAAGAACAGTGGACGATCTCCCTCACGCCGTTGGAAGGGCGAGCGCAAGCAACTCCAGCTTTGCGGACAAGTGCGAGAGGCGCTTGTACACGTCCTTGCCGACGACCCCGACGAGATGATCCAAAATCTCGACGTCGTCGAGACCTTGCCAGGTCCAGATGGTTCGACGTTGATGGTGGCTGTACGTCCTGTCTTTCCCGTTTCCTTCGAAGACGCAGGGCGAATCGCCACTCTTCTCGCAGGACGTGCGCACCGGTATCGGGCGGAGGTTGCAGCGTCGATCACTCGAAAACATGCCCCGATCTTGCAGTTTTTTATCACTTCAGGTCCGTGATCGCGGATTTTCCAGCATTTCCGCAAAGCAGACCGCCCGAGACCGAGGTATTCCGGCAAAGACGCCGGCGCGACCGCCGAAAAGCCGTCTCTTATTAAGGGTTGCGCTCCATCTCGACCACCTGGAACGAACAACACTTCCAGGGCGGCGTAGAATTAGAATAGCGGCCTGGATCGCGTCTTGACGATTAAGCAGAGATGGAGGGCGAGTCTGGGACTCTCTCCTCCCAGAAATCCGAGCATTGATGGACGATCTTGCCGCCATTTCCAATCGGGGTTACGATTCTTGTTAAGCCTAGGCTCACACCATGAGCCTTGCATTCCTCGAACACGGAAGCCAAAACATGCCTCAGTTTCCATTCCGTCGGCCGCGGGGATTTGTCATTTTGGTTGCATTTGCCGCCATGATTGCCGCGATCATCGGCGCCCAAGCCCCTGCACCGCCGGATGGCAGCCTCGAGAAAGACACCTCGAGGATCGTGGTCGAGCTGCTCAAGAGATATCACTTCTCTCGTCCGTCAATCGACGACGAGGTTTCCAAGAAGTGGCACAAGAGCTTTATCAAGGCCCTCGACCCGCAAAAATACTACTTCGAGAAGTCGGACATCGATTCGTTTGCCAAGAGCGCCACTACGCTTGACGACGAGATCCAGAAAGGCGACCTGACCTTCGCCAAGACCGTGTTCAAGAGATTCCTCGAACGGTCCGACGAGCGGTTGAAGACGGTCCTCGAGCTGCTCAAGGAGAAGCCTGATTTCACGGTCGACGAGACCCTGGTCGACGACCCAGACCATATCGAATACCCAGCAAATACCAAGGAAGCCAACGAGCGTTGGAGGAAGCGGATCAAGCTCGACCAGCTCTACATGAAGGTCGATGGAGTCGCGCCCGAAGAGGCAGTGAAGCGGCTGACCATTCGGTATCGCGACCGCAACCGCAACGTTCACCAATTCGACACCACGGACTTGATGGAGATTTACCTCACCAGCCTGGCTTCGACCATCGACGCGCACACGAGTTACATGGGCCCGAAGACGGTCGAGGATTTGAAGCAGGCCCTCCACCTCTCTCGAAGGCATCGGAGCGTCGCTTGCCTCCGAAGACGGCTTTGCCGTGGTGAAGGAAGTGATCCCCAACGGCTCGGCCGATCGCGACGGCAGGCTCCAGGCAGAGGATAAGATCGTCGCCATCCAGAAAGAAAACGGCGAGGAAATCGATCTCGTCGAGAAGAAACTCAGCGACGTCGTCAGGCTGATCCGTGGTCCCAAAGGCACCAAGATCCGCATCGTCGTTCAGCCCAACACCTCCAAGGAACGCAAGGTCTACGAGCTCACTCGCGACAAGGTTGAGCTCGTCGAGCAACACGCCAAGCCCCAGATCATCGAGACGAAGTCCGAATCGGGCAAGCCGGTTAAGATCGGCGTCATCGTCGTACCTTCTTTCTACGGCGACGACGGCGAGAACGACGCCTCGGTCAGCGTGACCAAGGACTGCAAAGGCTATTTGGAAGACTTCAAGAAACAAAAGGTCGACGCGGTATTGATCGACCTTCGAGGCAATGGAGGTGGTTTGCTCCGCGAGGCGATCTCGCTCTCCGGACTTTTCATAACCGATGGCCCAGTCGTCCAGGTCAAAGACGCCCGCGACGTTCGCCAGCTCAAGGACGAGGACGAATCGATCGCTTACAAAGGCCCATTGGCCGTGATCATCGATCACCAAAGCGCCAGCGCCAGCGAGATCTTCGCTGGAGTCATCCGCGACTACGGCAGAGGCCTGATCATCGGCGATTCGAGCACCTATGGCAAAGGCACTGTGCAGACCATCATCGACCTCAAGGAGCGGATGTTCAATCAAGACGCCCCCGACATGGCGCGCTCAAGCTAACCATCCAGCAGTTCTACAGAGTTAACGGCGAGAGCACGCAGATCAAAGGCGTGCCTCCTCACGTACACATCAACTCGCTGCGAGACGAATCGGAGATCGGTGAAGGCAAAGCCGACACCGCTCTCAAGTTCGACAAGGTCGCGGAGCTCGAGCACGAACGCTTCAACAAGGTTCCGCCGGAGCTTGTCGACCAGCTTGTTACGCGGTCCGAGGCTAGGCGGCAGAGCAACCCCAAGTTCCAGAAGCAAAACGAGCTGATCAAGAAATTGGTCGCTTGGAAGCAGCGGAAGCAGATCTCGCTCAACGAAGAGAAGTTCAAGTCGGAATACATTCCGCCAGAGGACGACGAAGTCGATCCCGACAAGCCCAAGGATAAAGACAAGGACAAAGAGAAAGCGAAGCCCAAGCGACGCGGCACGGCCGTGGCCTGGGAATCCAACTTCTATAACGACGAATTGATCTCCATCGTCGCGGATTATGTGACGCTCGGCTCGAAGGTCCTCGCCGGCTCGCCTAACGGCGGAAAAGTGGCCGAGTAGTAACGTTCGCTAGATCTGGAATCGAAGTGGGGGCGGCCGAACGATCGGCCGCCCCTTTCTTTTATTGTGGATCTGCGGAGACAACTCGGCAATTTCCGTTCAAGCTTCCAGCCCGCGCGGGAGCAGGCAAGATGGCTGCACCACAATTCTTCTGTCCGGCTTCCAAGCAGAGCGCGCACTCGAAGGCGCAAGCGATGCTTGCGCCTTCATTGTTTATGTCGGATTGTTTTCGTCAGTCGACGATGCCTTGGGGGCCGGTCGGCCTGGGGCCTGCACCTGGACCGCCTTGCGCTTGTTGTGCACCGGAGCCCGCCCTGCGGCGGACGTCGAGCTCAATAGCGCCGAACATGCCTTCGTGCCGCTGAATCGTCATGCCGAGCGCGGTCAGCAAGCGCTTCGCCGTGTAGAAGTTCATAACGATTCGCTGGTTGGCTTTGACATCTTGCCTGCCCTGGGCGAACGGCTGGGGATTCAGACCGAAGTCGAGGATCACCTCTTCGGGAGTGGCCGTCACTCGGCAAAAGTTCGAATAAGAAGGGATCGTCGCGGTATCGTCGACGACCACTTCGGTCTGCTGCTGGGCTGGCTGTTGGGGAGGAGTCTGGAGCCTCAGGCCTTCTCCCTGGTCTTTCTTTTCGCTCATGTTCAAGTCTCGTGTCTTTGCAACGTCAATCTAGGGGGAGCCAAGCGTTTTCGAGCTCCCTCGCGGTCCGTGCGTAGCGTAGCGCCTCGCGAGTTCGAACCACGCCCTTTAACAGTCTGACTGAATATAGGACGCCAATCAAGCACTGCGTGACGCCAAAATCTTCTCGACCAACGAGTCGATTTCGGCAATCGTTCTGCCCGAAGCACCGTTCTGGGCCGAAAGGAAAGCTTGCGCGGCTCTGCCTCTTTCGTAGGCTGAGTCGGGATCCCGCAGATCATCGAGCACAGCCTTCGCAAGTGCTTCGGCGTCATTAACCTGCCTCGCAGCCTTTTTTTCGAGCAACATCTCAACCGCCTGCCGAAAATTGCTCACATAAGGCCCAAAGAGCACCGACGCCCCGTAAGATGCGGGCTCGAGCATATTTTGTCCGCCTCTGCCAGGGAAGAGACTGCCGCCTACAAAGGCAATGTCGGCAAGCCCCCAAACCGCCCCTAGCTCGCCTAATGTGTCGATGAGATAAATTGGAGGTCGCAAGTTGGTGTGTGGACCAGCTTCGTGGGAAGTTCTCCGGACCACGGTTTCGCCGGCTTCCAGAAGCTTCTGGGCGACGCGACTGAATCTTTCTGCGTGTCTGGGAACGAGGATCAGACGCAGATTGGGGAATTCTCGTCTCGCCTGGTTGTAGGCTGAGAGCGCTGCGGACTCTTCGCCTTCCATGGTGCTGCCTGCCACGAAAACGACCGACTCATCGGGTATCTCGAGCTCCTCTCGGATCGCCATGGTCTTGGGGTTTTCGCGATCCACAGAGAGATTGTCGAACTTGACCGAGCCAGTCACCTTGACGCGCTCTTGGGGTACACCCAAGTCGGCGAACCTTGCGGCATATTCCTGGGTTTGGGCGGCGATCAGATCGAGTCTTTGAAATGTGGGACCAAGAGGACCCCTGAGGGCGCGGTACCCGCTGTGGCTCCGATGGCTGAGCCGACCGTTGACGATCAACACAGCCGAGCCAAAGGCCTTGGCGCTACGGATCAGGTTGGGCCAAAGCTCGAGCTCCACCAGAGCCAGAACGGTCGGTCTGATCCGCGAAACGGCGTTTCGCGTCGACCAGCTCAGGTCGAGCGGAGCATAAAAGGTGACCAGATCGGGATAGGTTTGTCGGGCGACCGCCAAGCCCGTCTGGGTGGTCGTCGAAATGACGAGATCCCAGTCGGGCCTTTTGCGCTCGAGCTCGGCGATGATGGGTTTGAGTAGCAAGACCTCGCCGACGCTGACGGCATGGAACCAGACGCAGGGATTGCCGCCAATCCTTCTCGGCGACCGACCCAGAAGCTTCTCGGACCATCCCGAGCGGTACTTACCGCTGCGCAGCGACCTATAGATCAACAGCGGGGCAAACAGGATGATAGCGCAACATAAACGAGGTCGTACAGAAACCCCATCTGCCTTCCTTTGGCAAATCATTCGGGCGTGGATCCGCATCCCTGTCGGAGTCTTAGTCCAACCACGCTCGGGCATGCGACGATTAGGAGCAATCGTCATGCCCGAGAGGCGCTCGCACCCTAGGTGATGAACTGAGTGTCTGCGATCCAAGACTACCCAATTTTCTCTGTTTGTTCGTCTTACCGAAACTCTCAAACTCCGTCACGCGATCAACCTTCGAAAGAGTCGGCGCAAGCCCCTGTCTGCTAAACGGTTGCGTATCAAAGTCTGAAAATTCCGCTCGTGGTTTCGGATAACAGTAATTCGCCGAGTTCTTCGTCTTTTCGGATTAGACGTCGGCGCGAGCTTCTTTTCGCATGCAGCAAGTTTTGTACTTTTTACCCGATCCGCAGGGGCAAGGGTCGTTGCGACCGACTTTTTTACCAAGGTTGCGAACTGGCTCTTGCTTCTTTTCGGTCGAGGTTTGGCTCGCCGCGATTGCCGCGTCTTGTTGGGCGCGGATGCCGCCCGAGGGGGCGTCGTAGTCGGAGCTCGGCGCCTCGTGGATGTTCGAAGCGCGGTCGAGCTTCCAAGACTGGCTTAGAGAGTTGAGGAAGTCTGGGTCGACCTGTTCCATGCGGAAGACGAGGTCGGTGACCTTGTCGGACACTCCGTTCCACATTTCCTCGAAGATCTTCATACCTTCACGCTTGTATTCGACCTTGGGGTCGACCTGGGCGTAGCCCCGCAGTCCCACCGAGCTGCGCAGGTGGTCCATGGCGCGGAGGTGTTCCATCCAGCTCGAGTCGAGGAGTTGGAGCACCAAGGCGCGCTCCATCTCGATCATCTCGGGCCTAAACTTGGCGTCGAAGGCCGCGAACAATTTATTTCGGGCCTCGGTTCGATCGAGCTTCTCGAGCTCGTCGACGGAGGTCTCCAAGTCAAGGTTGCCGTTGGCCCAGCGAGCCAAGTCTTCGAGGTCGGCGTGGTCCGGTTTGCGGCTGGATTGGTTCTTTGCGGTCGGTTCGGGCGGAGGTCCAAACGCCGCGAGGAATTTGGATTCGAGCTCTTCGTTGACCTTGCCGCCTTCGTATCGCTTGTAAGCCACGTCGATCAAGAGCGATTCGATCTCGGGTCGGAGCAAAGGCCTGATCACCTCGACGTCGACCTGCGCCTGATAGCGTTCCGAGGCCCATGCCGCCAGTCCTTCTCGGTCGTACCGAGGGCCAGGTCCGCCGTCTCGCTCGCGAAAGAACCTGCTCAGGGCGACGCGAACGGGGAACTCGGCCTCTTTACTCACGTAGTGCTTCTTTCCTTCTTCTACGACCTTCTTGGCCACCTCTTCGGAGGTCAAACCTCGCCAATTCGCTGGGTCCAATGCCAGGCCAAATTTGTGGTGAACCCAGCCGGAAAGCGAGAAAAGCCCCCAATCTTCGTCGAGAAACTCCTTGGCAGGGGCTAGCTCCACGGCCTTGATAGCAGCGACGGCTTGCTCTTCGAGAAAGTCCTTGAGCTCCGATCGATCGAGCTCGAGCTTGCTTGTCGAGGTTTCTGGATTGTGCTCGACGCGTGCAAATTTACGAAGATCTTTATCTTTGATCGAAAGGCCGTAGCGCGTATTGATCCAGTTGGCCATGGCCAGCCAGTTCCATTCGCTGCTTTCAGCGTCGGACGGCAGGTGCTCCTCGATGGCCTCCCAAACCAGATCGGGAACCTGGTTTTCCGCTTCGGTCCGAGCATATTCCTCGGCCTCCTCGAAGCTCATGTTCTTGAAATCCCTCGGCCGAAATTCGATGCCCAGGCGCTCCCCTGCCCACTCGGCAAAGCTTGCAGGCCCGTATTCCGGAACCAAGAACCGTTTGGCGGCGTCGCGCACCTGATTTTCGATCATCGACATGATGGCGTCTTTGGGCGGCGCCCCGTCGAGCAAGCTCTGGCGGAACGAATAGATCCGTTTGCGCTGTTCGTCCATCACTTCGTCGTATTCGAGCAAGTTCTTGCGGGCGTCGAAGTTGCGCTCTTCAACCTTCTTCTGGCGCCTTCGATCTGACGGCTGACAAGCTTGCTGACGATGGCCTCGCCCTCTTGCATGCCCATCTTGGCCAAGACGTTGGAGACCCACTCGCCCGCGAACTTGCGCATCAGGTCGTCTTCGAGCGAGAGGAAGAATCGCGACGAACCTGGATCTCCCTGCCGGCCCGCTCGACCGCGAAGCTGGTTGTCGATGCGGCGGCTTTCGTGCCGCTCGGTGCCGATGATGTGCAACCCGCCCAGCCCGGCCACCTCCCGACCCTCCGCCTTCATCTCGTCTTCGTACTTGCCCACGGCCTTCAGCCAAACCTCGTTGGGTACCTCCAAACGCGTGGGGTACAGCGGCCTGCCGTCTTCGTCTTTCAAGATTTTCAAGTCGGCCCAGGCCATGAATTCAGGATTTCCGCCCAGGATGATGTCCGTACCTCGGCCCGCCATGTTCGTGGCGATCGTCACCCCGTTTTTCCGACCCGCTTGTGCAACAATCTCGGCCTCGCGCTCATGGTACTTCGCGTTCAAGACCTGGTGCGGAATGCCGCAATTGCTGAGCACTTCGGAGAGCTGCTCTGATTTCTCGATCGAGGTCGTGCCGACCAAAATCGGCCTGCCAACGTTGTGCACTTCTCGGATCTCGTCGACGATCGAGGTAAACTTTTCGCGCTCGGTCCGATAGATGACGTCCGGAAAGCTCTGCCTGGTGAGAGGCTTGTTCGTGGGGATGGCAACGACTTCAAGGTCGTAAACCTTCAGGAACTCGTTGGCCTCGGTCATGGCTGTGCCGGTCATGCCCGAGAGCTTGCGATAAAGCTTGAAGAAGTTTTGCAGCGTAATCGTCGCGAGCGTCTGGTTTTCTTCCTTGATCTTCACCTTCTCCTTGGCCTCGACGGCCTGGTGCAGCCCGTCGGACCATTGCCTGCCAATCATCAAACGGCCTGTGAACTCGTCGACGATGATCACCTCGCCGTTTTGGATCATGTAGTCGCGGTCGCGCCGATAAAGGAAGTGCGCCTTGAGGGCGTTGTCGATCAGGTGCGGCCATTCCATATTTCCGGGCGTGTAGAAGCTCTCGATCCCGGCGATCTTCTCCGCTTCGCGAACTCCGTCGTCGTTCAAGTGGCAGGTGCGCTTTTTTCCTTGACCTCGAAGTGCTCGCCCTTCCTTAACAGGCGGGCGATCCTGTCGGCCTCGGCGTATTTGCGGACGTCGTCGAAGGCGGGCCCGGAGATGATGAGCGGGGTTCGGGCTTCGTCAATCAGAATGCTGTCGACCTCGTCGATGATCGCGTAATTCAGTTCGCCTTGGGCTTGGAGCCAGCGGGCAGGCTTCATGTTGTCGCGGAGGTAGTCGAAGCCGAATTCGTTGTTGGTTCCGTAGGTGATGTCGCAGCCGTAAACCGCCTGCCTTTCTTCGGAATCCATCTCGGACTGGATGGCGCCGACGGTAATCCCCAGGCCCTGAAACAGCGGGCTCATCCACTCGGCGTCGCGGCGCGCGAGGTAGTCGTTGACCGTGATCACGTGGACGCCTCGACGTTCGAGCGCGTTCAAATACGCAGCCAACGTCGCGACCAAGGTTTTACCTTCACCCGTGACCATCTCGGCGATTTTGCCGCTATGCAGCACCGCTCCGCCCATGAGCTGGACGTTGTAGTGCCGCATTTTGAGGAAACGTTTGCCGGACTCTCGGCAGGCGGCGAAGGCTTCGGGCAAAAGGTCGTCGAGCGTCGCGCCTTGGGCCAGTCGCTCGCGAAACTCGGCGGTCTTGCCGAGCAGTTCAACGTCTGTAAGCGACTCCATGCCCGGTTCGAGCGCGCTGATGCGATCGACCAGCGGCCGCATCTTACGGATTTCGCGCTCGTTGGAGTTGCCAAAGATTTGCACCAATCCGCCGGAAATGCCTTCTGATACGGCAGTTAGGGCGTCGGTGGTCTTGTACCAGAGATCGGTCAGCATTTCCATTGCGGTCTTTGCCTCGCTCCCATGTGCTCTCTTCGAGATTCTATCGGGCTGGTCCATTGCCCCAATAAAAGAGGCTTTCCGGCGACGGTCGCCTCCGAAAGCCTTGTCTTCCAATCAGCGTATGTTTCGCCGTTAAGTCAATATCCCACTGATCTTACAAAAACCCCATCTGCCTGGTCAAGGAATGCCTCGAGTGCGTACGGTTCGGGCAGGTTTTCGAAGGCAAAGACTCGGCAAGCAGCTCTCGGCTCGACCAAGTCTCTCCTCGAATAGGACGTGGCAACTGGGTTGGATCGCCAAAATCGTGCGAGGCTTGCTTGACTGTTGCGGAACGCCTTACGGCTCCTACATCCCGTGGTAGTATGGGGTTGCTGCACGGGACGGGATGGATTTCAGATTACGAGGACCAAGGTCCAAACCATGAGGTTGCCCCGCTTTTCGATCGCCGGGTTCATGGCGTTCGTCGTTTTTCTGGGCGTCACCTTCGCTGGTATGCTGCGGCCTGCCACGCCCGCGGCTTCCGAGGCGATGTTTACGCTAGCCATCGCGACAGGCGGCGCAGCTCTGATGGGGGCCATGTTTACGCGGGGCGCCGCAAAGGTGAGTTGGGTTGGTTATCTGGTCTTCGGATCAGGCTTTCTCTTCCTATGCGCAGGGCCTTGGTGCGAGCAGCACGTCATGCCGTTCCTGGCAATATCTCCGCTCATCGACGAAAGGTATGCCAAGATGGAATACACTCCCAAAAAAGTGGGTGAAACCGTTTGGGTGCAGGACGCCTCGCTCCGTTTCTCTTCCAAGGGACGAGTCTTTGGCGAGATCGATCAGGAATACCCGGTTTTCAACGTCGAACGCGAAAATGGTGGGACGTCGCACTACGAACCCGACCAACTCCGGGCGCTTAGCCCAGATAGCTTTCGCAGGCTCTGCCATTCGACGATCTCGCTCTGGACGGGATTCCTTGGCGCCCTGATTTCAAGGCTCTTTTTCGGACGAGGGAATGATCAGTCTGGGAACGGAACGAAAGACGATTCAACCTGAGCAATCGCTGGAAAAGAAGTTCGGCCTGTTCGCATGAGCACTCTCCAGCGATTGACTGACCTCGGCCTCGTGAAGCCGCCCAAGTGGCTGCCAGGAAACGTCCAGTACGAGACGATCATGGGCTCGATCGCGTATGGCGTGTCTTCGGATTCGAGCGACTTCGACGTCTACGGCTGGGCAATCCCGTCGAAGGACGACGTCTTCCCGCACCTTCAGGGCGAAGTGGCAGGCTTTGGAACGCCCCACCCGCGTTTCGAACAGTTCGAGCAGCATCACGTCTTCGATCGCGACGCGCTTGCGGGAAAGGGTCGAACCTACGACCTAACGATCTACGGAATCGTCAAGTTCTTCAATCTCGCCATGGAGAACAACCCAAACGTCATCGACAGCTTGTTCACGCCAGTCAATTGCGTTCTGCACTGCACGCGGGTTGGCAATCATGTAAGGGAAAATCGAAGGCTTTTCTTGCATAAAGGCGCTTGGCCCAAATTCAAGGGCTACGCCTATTCTCAGCTTCACAAGCTGACGAACAAAACGCCCAAGGGCAAGCGCACAAGCTCGTGGACGAGCACGGTTTCGACGTCAAGTTCGCGTATCACATCGTTCGTTTGCTTGGCGAAGTCGAAATGATCCTGAACGAAGAAGACGTCGATCTCCAGCGCAATAACGAACAGCTCAAGGCCATCCGCAGTGGCGACTGGACCGAGGAGAGGCTCAGACTGTGGTGTGCCGACAAGGAGCTTCAGCTCGAACGCGCCTACGCCGACAGTAAGCTACGAGCCAAGCCAGAAGAAACGAAGATTCGTGCTTTGTTGCTGAACTGCCTCGAGGAACATTTCGGTACTTTGGAAGGGTGCATTGTGAACCCTGATCGGGCGGTTGAAGTCCTTAGGAATATCCAAGGAGAGCTCGACCGCGTGAAGGATTTGCTATGAGCCAGGAGATCACGAAAGAAGCGATAAATCGATTGGAGACTGCTGGCTCGCGCCATCCGTATCCCTTGGTCTTCGCGACGATCAGCGGTGCACATCTTTACGGCTTCCCTTCGCTCGACTCGGATTTTGACCTTCGAGGCTGTCATATCCTGCCTTTACCGGAAGTGGTTGGCTTGGACATTGGTAGGGAGACGATCGAAATTGCGGCGAATGAGCCAGGGTTTGAGCTTGATCTGGTCACTCACGACGTCCGCAAGTTCTTCGAGCTCTTGCTCAAAAAGAACGGGTACGTGCTCGAGCAGTTGTATTCTCCACTGGTGGTCGTCTCGTCACCAGAGCATGATGAGCTCAAGAACATTGCCAGGGGCTGCGTTACGAGGCACCACAGTCACCACTATCTTGGCTTCACCCAGACTCAGTGGAAACTCTTCGACAAAGAGCAGCCTCGTCGCGTGAAGCCGCTATTGTATGTCTATCGCGTGCTTTTAACAGGCATTCACCTGATGAGGTCCGGCGAGATCGAGGCGAATCTGGCAAAGCTGAACGAGGAGGCTCGGCTTTCTCACGTTTCCGACTTGATTGCGCGGAAGCGTGCGGGTCCGGAGCAGTCCGTCCTGACCGACTCGGACGTCGAGTTTCATCGAGGAGAGTACGAGCGGCTTGTCGGCGAGTTGGAGTCAGCGTCTCTTGCGAGCTCGCTGCCCGAGGCGCCGACGGCAAGGCGTGCGCTCAACGATTTGCTTGTGAGGTTGAGGCTGAATTCGCGGGCGTAAACGCCCGAGGTTAAAACGGCGTCAAGGCCCGCCGCATAAGGTAAGGTCGTCTTTTGTCTGCAGATGAGGATGCCTTATCATGAGTCAATCCGCCCCAAGCACAAAAGACTTAGCCGAATTCGCGCGACTTGGACTGCATCTGGATCTTCTCAAGCATTCCGCGGTCGTGGAGTGGGCTGATGAGCTTATCAGAGAGGGCGACGTGCCGCCGGTATGGCTCATCGATGTATCGCTCAGCGATTCCGAATCAGTTGATCGAACATTGAGCAAAGCCCCTGGCGTTTTTGATGAACAATTGCCGATACGAATGATTCACGCTTTGGTTCGGCATCGTTGGTCGTCTGGAAGCTTTACGATTAGCGGCATCCGCAGGCTAGGCTGGAGGGTTTACATCGAAACTTCCTCCTTAACTTCCGAAAGCCAGCCGCACTGGGGACTCGTCCTCGAAGTCGAGGGTGAGGAATTCGATAACGAATGGTGGAGCGAAGAGGACCGTAGAAGGTCGATTGAGGAGAAGCTTGCACCGTACGCCGAATTCGAGAAGCTGCTTCCCAATTGGGCTCTACAGAAAGAAGTATGCGCTCGCCAGTTCGTTATCAATCCTCATCCGCGTCCGCGAACTGGCCAATACGCTCCAGGAACTCTGCGTTCGACTTGGTTTTCTCGAGCTGTTTGATGAGCGCTTCCATCGCCTCGCCAGCCTTTCGCGAGGCGAGTGTTCTGGCGCAAAAGCGTCACGCGGCGGAACGTCTCGGGGTCGAGCAGCCGTTCTTCCTTTCGGGTGCCCGATTGAAGGATGTCGATCGCGGGCCAAACGCGTCTTTCGGCGAGCTTGCGGTCAAGGATGAGCTCCGAGTTGCCAGTGCCTTTGAACTCTTGAAAGATCAGTTCGTCCATCTTGCTGCCAGTGTCGATAAGCGCTGTCGCCATGACGGTCAGCGATCCGCCTTCGGCGAATGCACGCGCGGAGCCAAAGACGCGCTTGGGAGCATCGAGGGCTTTGACGTCCACTCCGCCTGTCATGGTCCTGCCCGTGTTGGACATTTTGTTGTGCGCTCGGGCCAGTCGCGTCAGGCTGTCGAGCAAGACGATGGCGTCGCCGCCTGCCTCGGCAATGCGCTTGGCCCTGTCGATTGCGAGCTGGGCGATGCGGATGTGCTCTTCGGTATCGCGATCGTTCGACGAATAAAAGACCTGGCCCTTCACCGACCTGCGCATCTCGGTCACTTCCTCGGGCCTTTCGTCGACCAGAAGGACAATGAGCGTCGCGGCGGGATAGTTCGTGGCGACAGCGGCGGCGATCTGCTGGATCAAGATTGTCTTGCCGCTGCGTGGTGGAGCGACGATGAGCCCTCGTTGGCCTTTGCCAATGGGTATCAACATGTCGATGACTCTCGGACCTATCGGCTGCGGGCCTGTTTCGAGAATGATCTGTTCGGGAGGGTCGATCGGGGTCAAATCGTCGAACGACCTCGGGTTTCTGCCCTTATCGAGCAAAGCGCCTTCGATCTCGAGTACGACCTCGATTGCAGGAGCTCTGCCGCGCTGGAGTACGCCCTTTACGCGAGCGCCTTGCTCGAGTGAATGTTTGGAAATCAGACTCGCGGAGACGGTCGGGTCTTGGGGAGCGACTCTGAAATTCTTGGCCGGATCTCGGAGCTGTCCGTGCCCCCTGGCGTGGAGCTCCAAGATCCCCTCCGCCTGGTTCTCTTCCGTGGTCGACACTTATAGCGTTCCCGTTCTTTATGAGATAAGGCGACTTACACTTTTTTATAAACAGTGGTCGCCGTTTTGCCGCCTTCGGGCAGGTCGGAAATGGTGTAATCGCCGAAGAGGTTGGGCGCCTCGGCCTGAAGAACTTTCAAGACTTCGATGGCAACCGAGCGGATCTCTGCGTCGGCTGCCCCGTCGGCCCTCATCTCGATGAAGTGCCGCCATGCTCTTGCGTTTCCCGTCACGAAGATCTTGGTCTCGGTGGCGTTGGGCAAAACGCTCCTCGCGGCCTCGCGGGCTTTCTTGCGCCTGAGGGTGCGGTCGGGAATGTCTTTGAATTTCGCCGCGAGTCCCTCGGCAAGCTTTTCGTAGGCAGTGCTGCACGCGCTCATACAATCGATCCAAAGCTTGTGCAATTCGGGATCTTCGGCAATGGGGGCGGGCTCTACGAACTCGCAATCGGATTCATCGACAAAGCGTTGCGAGAGCTGGCTATAGCTCATTCCTGCTCGATGTCGGACGAGCTCGTGCGTGAACGCCCGACTTGCTCCGGCGATGATCACGCTAAAGACCGCATGTTCCAGGACGCTGCCGTGGCCCACTTCGAGAATGTGCTCGATATAGGCTGAGTTTCCGCCGGGCCTCGGCTTGGCAAAGCTCATGTAACACAGCCTGCCGGCGATCTCGACAAGCTTTTGGCCTGCCTCGTCGGTGTCGGTGCTCCAATTCTCGACTTTATGATCGCCCAGAAATGCGTCGACAAACTGCGGGTCGATGAGTTGCTTGCCAACTAGATAAACCTTCGGCTTCCTGACGACGTTCAGCTCCATAATCGAATCGTCCTCCTGTGGCACGATCATAACGTCCTCTCCGCTCCGTGGGTATGGGTGCGGAGCTTGCAGTTCTTTGACGTTTTCTCCGACTGGTCTGACGACTTGTCTGGCTGGAAAGGTTTTGAGACCTTGGGAATGTCCAGAGCGCTCGATTCGAGGGAATGACGATGGAGGAAGGAGTCGACCTTGTCGAGCTGGCGAAGCGTCTGGAAGAATCTCCTGGATCGCTCGCGTGGGCATTGGACGGGCTCGAAGCGGTTGAACCTTCCACGCGAACGCTCTTGATCCGTGAGCTTGCTCGACAGGCGCGGACGAGTCAGACGGTCGAGCTCTTACGTTTGCTTGCCTTCGCCCCTGACGAACAGACGCGCTTGGCGGCCGTCGAGACGCTCGACGCGCTCAATTCCGAGAAGGCGAGCGTCTTGAACGCTTGGATTCGGTTGGCTGTGGAGCATCCGAGCGAGCAAATCCGCGCAATTGCGCTCTCGAGACTTTCGTCCGGCTCGCCGATGGCGCCTGCCATTGTTCTAACGCCCAACGACCCTCCGACGATCTTGACCGGGCTCTGCTCCGCGGTCGACGGCCAAGGCGCAGGTCGAGTGCTCTTGGTCGCAGCTCGAGAAGGCGAACTGACCGCGGCGCTTTTCTCGTGCCAGATGATTGGCGGCTTGTCGAAGGTCGTCGGCAAAGTTGGCCTGGAAGTCGAGGAGTTCGCTGAGATTGGCCACGATTTTTCGAGGGTTGCCCCTAGACCAGGGGTCGTCGAGAACGTCGACCTCGCCGTGCGACTTGTCAGTGGAAGCCTCTTTCTCGCGAGCCTGCGCGGTTCGCTTTCGAACCGATTTTGGATCGAGCGGACTCTGGGTTCTCGGTTCAGCCCAGTTCCGCTCGAGCTCCAGATCGACGAATTCGATCCCTCGAGCGTCTCGCATTCCGAGCTCGAGGATCGAGTGAAGTTGCTGTTCGACGAATGCCCCGATTGGCTCGACCGTTCCGCGCCTCATGGCCGAGATCGCGGGCGAAATCTTACTGCGGGAAGGCGAAGTCGAGCCCAACGCGATCCGCGACGCGGGCGTTTACCGCTATCTGTTCGAGCACGCCCTCGGATCGAGGCTCGAGCTCGACCGACGAAAACTGCTTTGGATGTCTTGGTTCTGGTCGGCGAGGGGAGAGCATGAGCTTGCAAAGACCGCAGCTGTACTTGCCTGGCAGTTGATGGATCCTCAGCACATCGTCCCAAGCCATCCGTTTTTGGTCGAGCTCACGACGCGAAGCCTGATCGCCGCGCGGAAAAGCGTGATCCAGCGCATCCAGTTATTGGAATTCTCGATCAACCGCCCGCCCACGGCTCGGCTTCGTGCGAAGCGTCGTCCGTAAGCGGGCGGCGTGCATCCCGCGGGGGATTCCACGGCTAATTCTTGCTTTTAAGCGCGAGCGCCCATCGCCGTTGCCATCTCTCGGCACGAAGCCTCACAACTCCGGCAGCTCTCGACGCAAGCTTTCATTTCCTTGGTGTTGATTCGTTCGCAAGCCGATGCGCAGCTCTTGCACGCCTCCGCGCAAGCTTGACATGAAAGCGCCATCATTGGGCTGCGTCGGGCGACCATCGCAGCGGAAAGCTCGCAAAACCGAGCACAATCGTCGACAAGTTGCCTCGCCTTGGCGTGTTCGGCGTTTTCTTGCCGCTCTGCCGCGCTCAGATGATGATAGGCTCGATTACACTCCGCCGAACAGTCCTGGCACTCCTTCAAGCACTTGGCGTGCGAGTCTTCTTTCAACTCGCCGCCAGGGGTTCGTGCAAGAGCCGATCCCGCCGCGAAGAGCCCAGTCGCTCCCGCACCCAAAAGTCCAAGCATAGAACGCCGTTCCATGATTCTCTCTCTTTCAAAATCGAGTTCGCTTGCCCGTTCAAGATGCTCACGGCTCGGAAGCTCCATCATCCCGCGCGCGTAGTTCCTCTCAATCGAACCGCAAACCGTGCGCCACGGCGTTCGATCAGACCAATTTGGCTCTCTGGGACCTTGGCTCTCCGTGGTTCCAATCCAAATGCACTCGTTCATATAAAAGCATAAGGGTTTCAATTTAACCTAGACGACGATTGTGGGACGAGGCTTTTGCCGACAATAGCGTGAATTGGAGGAAGAACCGTGCTTGTCGTTTGCTTGACGTCGCCAGATGATGGATTAGACTGAGATCGTGGCTGTCGGGCTCGAAGAGGTCTCCCCGAGGCGAACGGAAACCGAGTGTTCCCTGCCCACTTACCCGCGATGCCGGTCATGTTGGGCGTGCTGGCGGTTTTGGCCGTCGCCTATCGGTACTACAGCGCAGTTTTTGGCTGCCAAGGTGGCTGTGCTCGACGATTCGCGCGTGACCCCTGCCCACAAACTGAACGACGGCCAGAATTACTACCCGACCAACAGGTGGGTGCTGTTTGGCCACCATTTCGCTGCGATTTCAGGGTCAGGCCCGCTAATTGGACCGGTCCTGGCGATCCAATTTGGCTACGTCCCGGGTCTGATCTGGTTAGTGGTGGGGGTCTGCTTGGCTGGGGCTGTGCAGGACATGATGGTCCTGTTCGCGTCGGTCAGGAGGGATGGCAAGAGCCTGGCGGAGATCGCCCGGATCGAGCTTGGTCCGGCGGCCGGCGCCGCAACCGCCGCGGCGATCCTCTACATCATCATCATCGCTCTGGCGGGCTTGGGCATCGTGGTCGTCAAGGCCTTGGGCGGAGAGGAGATCAAGCTCAGGCCCGGGTCGGTTTTGGCCTTTCCTGACTCCGCCGCGATCAAACGCACCATCAACGCCGACGGAACGCGGATCTGCACCATTCCTTCGAGGACCAGGCTCTATTCCGAGAAGACCGACAAGGAGTGGATGCGGATCGACGAGGAATTCGACATCCACCTTGGCAAGGGAATGGATCTCGCCTCTTACAGCGACCCCGAGAAATCGGGCTGGGTTGTCCCGGAAAGTGCAACACGACATGTTAAGGGATCGTCCTGGGGCACGTTTACGATTGCATGCACCATTCCGATCGCCCTCGTGGTTGGTTGGTACATGTATCGCTTTCGCAAAGGAAAGGTGGTCGAGGCGTCGGCCGTTGGTGCCGCGGCGGTGCTCGCAGCCACTTTCTTTGGAGGAAGCATCCCAGGCTCGCCGCTCGAGCCCTACTTCGACCTTTCTCGAGAGGGCGTGATCACGGCGATTGCAGGCTACGGCTTCGTTGCCTCGGTCTTGCCGGTATGGCTCTTATTGTGCCCGAGGGATTACCTTTCGAGCTTCTTGAAGATCGGCACGATCGCGCTCTTGGTCGTTGGCGTTTTGGTTGCAAATCCCACGCTCGAAGCCCCGCCGATCAACCACCAGTTCATCAAAGGGTCGGGTCCTTACTTCTCGGGACCCGTGTTTCCGTATGTCTTCATCTGCATCATGTGCGGGGCGATCTCGGGCTTCCACGCCTTGGTCTCCTCGGGCACCACGCCCAAGATGATCGACCGCGAGCGCGACATCCGGCCGATCGGCTACGGGGCCATGCTGATGGAAGGCCTCGTCGGAACCGTGGCGCTCATCGCCGCGGCGTCTTTGCCAAACGTCATGTATTACGATATCAACATCGACTTCCAGCGCAGGCCTCAATTCGCACAGGCTTTGAAGGCGCTCGACGCCGACCATGCGACCGAGGCGCCCAGCGAACTCTCGGCGTTCGAGCGCGAAGTCGGAGAATCGCTGCACGGACGCACCGGCGGCGCCGTGACCTTGGCCGTCGGCATGGCCAGGATCTTCACCCGAGCCATGCCCTTTATCAAAGGCATGGTCAAATACTGGTATCACTTTGCGATTATGTTCGAGGCTCTGTTCATCCTGACGACGATCGACACCGGTACGCGCATCGGCAGGTTCTTGGTGCAGGAATTGTTAGGGAAAATCTATAAACCGCTGGGCGATCTCGAATCGCGCCCCTCCGCGTTTCTGGCGACGAGCCTGGTCGTCATGGGCTGGAGTTATTTCATATACACAGGGAAGGTGGAATCGATCTGGCCGATGTTTGGCCTGGCGAACCAGTTGTTGGCGCTCATCGCTCTGACCGTGGCCGCGACGTATCTGATCAACCAAGGTCGAGGGCGTCTGGCGCTTGTTGTGGTTTTGCCGATGGCGTTTGTGGCCGCGACCACCTGCACCGCCGCCGGCTACGAGATCGGCAGGTTCCACAGAACGATGGTTCTGGGGCAAAAGGCGATTCAGGGCTGGCTCAACATCGGTCTAACGGTTTTCATGCTCGTGTGCGTCTCGGTGATAATCGTCAGCGCACTGGTCAAATGGGCGTCTCCGAGGGCAAGGCAATCGTCCTGATTCCCAGCCTTCTCCTATCCGACAGTGGCGACCCGCCCCTGGCAATTCGCAATGACCCCTCCCGGGGTCAATAACCGACCTTCTACGCATGCTCTGCAAGTGCATCGGCGTACTCTTCCGATTTTTGCAGCTTGGAATGCTTACGGCCGTAGAGGTAGTAGATAACCATCCCGATCGCCAGCCAGCCAATAAGCCTGAGCCAGTTCTCGACCGGGAGAGAGCACATCAGCATCAAACACGTGAGGATTCCGAGGATGGGCGTCAGCGGCGAAAGCGGCGCCTTGAACGGTCTGGGAGTCTCCGGGTTCGTCTTACGCATGATCATCACTGCCGCGCAGACGATCACGAAGGCAAGCAACGTTCCGATGCTGACGAGCTCGGCCAGAATGTCGATCGGCAAGAACGCGGCGAGCACACCCACGAAGAGACCCGTGAGGATCGTCGACTTCCAGGGCGTCTGGAACTTTGGGTGAATGTCTCCAAAGAATTTCGTGGGCAAAAGGCCGTCGCGCACCATCGCCAGGCAAATGCGAGGTTGGCTCAGCATCATCACCAGCAAGACCGATGTGATGCCAGTGAGCGCACCAAGGTGATGACGGCGTTCGCCCAGTTGAGGTTTCGGGATTCAAAAGCCGAGGAAATCGGGGCGTCCTTATCAATCGTATCGTACTTGACCATGCCCGTTAGCACAGCTCCGACTGCAATGTACAAAACCGTGCAGATCAAGAGCGAAAGGATGATTCCGAGTGGGATGTCTCGCTTGGGGTTCTTTGCCTCTTCCGATTGAGTTGAGACCGCGTCGAACCCAATGTAGGAGAAGAAGATCATCGCCGAGCCGGCAAGCATGCCGACGGGCATTCCATTCTCGGCATTCCCGAACCTCCAGATTCCAAAGAAGCTCAATCCGCCAAATCCCTTGGGAGCAAACGGATGCCAGTTGGCGGTATCGACATAAAACGCTCCAACGCCGATCACGAGGAAGACGACCGCGAGCTTGATCGCGACCATGATCGCATTGAACCGGGCGATCTCTTTGATGCCCAGTACCAAGATCGTGGTGATGACCGCGACGATCAGAACCGCGGGAAGATCGAAGTAGGCGTGGGTCGAGACGAACTTGCCGGTCTTCGAGACGTATTCAAAGGGCCCCTGGGCAAAGACGTCCGGGACTTTCAAATTCCCTACTCCAAAGAGCTTTTGGAGGTCTTTTATACCGATAAGCTTTTGAAAATATTTGGACCAACCATGCGCCACGGCCGCGGCGCCTACAGCGTATTCGAGTATGAGGTCCCAACCAATAATCCAGGCGAAGAGTTCTCCGAGCGTCGCGTAGGCGTATGTGTAGGCCGATCCGGCGACGGGAACCATCGCGGCGAACTCGGCGTAGCAGAGCGCCGCGAAGATGCAGGCGACTCCGGCGACGACGAACGAAAGCATGATCGAGGGGCCTGCCTGATCGTGCGCAGCCTTGCCGATCAAGACGAAGATGCCGGTTCCAATGATGGCGCCGACGCCCATGGCGGTTAGGCCGACGGGTCCGAGAACGCGTTTGAGCCTCCCCTCGCCTTCCATCTCCTTGAGGATCATTGCGATCGGTTTCTTGGCGAAAAGCGAACCTCGACTCATGCCGGCAAGCTCCTCTGATCTCGGAAAGGGTCGTTCGGCGGCGTCAGGTCAAGCCGCCCTGGCGATTGGGAATGAAAGCGGACGAGGCAATTCGCATTGAAAAGCGAACTCTGTGCGGATTGGGGAGAGCGTCCAATCGGCAATAGTTTGCCTGCCTCTGGGTCTGGATTCCAGACCCAAGCGAAGTTCCCAAGAAGATTTTACGTGCGAAGTCGCGAGCGAAGCCGAGCGTTCAAAACGGCGCCGCGTTTCCGCTTGGTCGATTGGGTGCGGCAGGCGCGGGCTTGCTGGCGGCGCCCGTGGTCGACTTTCTTGCGCCCGAAGATCCCGAGGCAGGCCGTCTAGCTGCCTTCGAAGAGCCTGTGCCCGCCGCTCCAATGGGTGCGATCCCCATCGATCCCGCTGGGGCGGTCACGACGGCCATGGCGCCGGGTTGATTGGGATCCGGCGCCACTCCGTCGGCTCCTGCTCCGCCAAATTGGACGAAAGCTCCTGCGTCCAAAGGCGGGTTCGATTCGGCGATCAACAGATCGTTGACCCGGAAAGGACCAGAGACCTGCATGAACTCGGTTCCAACCGGACCCAAGACCTTGACTGGGATGTTCATGACGTATTCGTTGCGGATCACTTGAACAGCCTTGACCGCGTCTTCGTTGGTGTCGTGTACGGATTTGGAAGGAACGTTGGTGATCGGCGACTCCGGCAGAAAGGGAGAACTGCGCCCGGAAGCCTGGTTCGAACTCGCCCCTCGGGTTGGGAATCGACACCCACGCGGCGGAATAAGGCGCTGCCAATTCACGAAGCACCGAGAAGGTCTCGGACAAAGGCAGGATCGCCTCGACTTTTCCATTAGCCGATTTGCCCTCGACCATCAATTTGATCTGGCTGCCAACCTGGACGCTCGTCCGATCGACCGGCACCATTACGCGCAGATTCGAAACATCGGCGAGCTCGGCAAGCACTGCCCCTTTCAGAAGCATTTGTCCAGGAGACCACGGCGCCGAGGTGATTTTGCCTGCAAACGGGGCTCGATATGTGCAGTGGTCGAGGACAAGCCTTGCCAGATCGACTTCCCCCTTCGCGGCTTCCAGCTTGGCTTCCGGGATTGCCGTGTTTGCGTTGTTCTTCTTGGCCTCGTCGAGTTCGGCGGTGCGTTCCTTGACGATGGCCTCGGCGATTTTGAGCTTGGCCTGAGCCTCCGTCCGATCGACTTGGAGAACCTCGGCGTTTTCGCGAACATTGGCGCCGAGAGCGACGGCGATGCTCCTCAAAATCCCGTCGTTAGTGGCGACCATGGTGATCTTACGGGCGGGTTCCAAAGGCAGCGGCAGCCAATAGCGTTCCGGCTTGGTGGCGTAGATCGGCTGCGCGTCGATCCGGGCCGAGACTTGCGTCTGAGCATAAGCTTGGCCCGAGGAAGAGTAGACCACCACGACGCAGAACAAGAAGCCGATTCGTCCCAGCGGCATGACTTGCCTCCCCGCTTCGAAACTATGAAATTCAGTCAATAGAGTAGGGTTGAGGAGAACCAGCGCTACGTTAATCCGCGCACGTGCGCCTGCGTCAACAAGCTGAATACATCGATGCTTGCTTTGCCAACCGGCACGTCAAGTAAATTGTAGGAAGGATTCGCCCGTTTGGAGACCGAACTGCTCAAAGAGCGTACGTTCCGGCAATAATCCGAGGTGTGAATACAAAGTTGTTGTGCTTGCCAACGAGAACCAATTTGAGCGTGGCAACGGCTCCTGGGCCCAGGGGACTTGACTCGAGCACCGCGAACGGCTCGACCGCGGCCGAAAGGGCGGAAGTAAAGCCCGTTCGGTTCTTGAGAGAGACCCCAGGGCTCAGATTCTCGAGGATGAAGACGAGAGGCGCGGGCAACGCGAAAGATGCGTCGTTTTGCACGCTGAAGCGGATGCTCAGTTTGTGGGCTGATCTTTGCTGTTTAACAGGCCGCAAGTGAACCAGCGTGGTTACATCGGTGACGACAGTCTCGATCAACGGCGTCGAGGGGCTCGAAGAAAAGTTCGCATCGCCGCTGTAAACCGCGGTGATCGCTTGAACGCCGGTCGGCAGTACAGTGGTGGTCTGAGCGACTCCGTTGACCACCGCGGCTGTTGCGACGACGGCGCCGCCGTCATAGAAGGTCGCCGTTCCCGTCGGCGTCGGGCCACCCGACGGAGGGGTAACAGTTGCCGCAAGCGTGATGGTTTGACCGACGTACGGGTAGCTTGCCGAGCTTGTCAAGGAAACTTGAGCCGATAAGAGCGCCGAC
Source organism: uncultured Planctomycetota bacterium (assembly GCA_963818975.1). Taxonomy (GTDB): domain Bacteria; phylum Planctomycetota; class Planctomycetia; order Isosphaerales; family Isosphaeraceae; genus CAWFUI01. The sequence goes on from CAWFUI010000019.1 coordinate 79,152, forward strand.
GTAGGCGGATCGACGAAGACCGAAGCCGCTTGCGTCCCCGTCGCAGGGACGTCTCGTCGCTCCAGAAGCTCGAAACGCGACGACCATCGACGCGGCCGAATAAACCGTCTGCAAACGCCTCCAAGACGATCAATCTCAAAAATTTTCCAACGTGAAGTCTTTTTCATGGAAGGGTTTCCGATGATTCAAAGATCGATGGCCTTCCAGCGTTTATGGACGTTCAAAGCGAACCGCGACCTCAATCAATCAATTCTACAGGCTTTTCTTCGCTCGTGCGTTTGAGGCGGGAAAAAAGCATCTCGGAGTTGTTTTTGGATCGAGAGAAACTGGACGAAAAAGGTGCAGTCACCGGCCGAGGGGCTATCGACCTGATTGGCATAACCACATCGTGGGCCCACGCCGGCTGAAGGACTACATATTGGTGAGATCGATAAACAGGAATCTTCGTTGAGACGACCCACTACTTCCTTCACACTTCGGGGTTGATAATATGCAGGCGCCGCGAGCCGCCAGGTCGATTTGGTCGTCTCCATCGTTCGAGGCCGCCTGGCGCACCGCTGGCGGGCCGACTCATCATTCAGGAGGTCAACGTCTCATGAAGAGCAGACGCGTGTTTATGAAATGTGCCGCCGCCGCGGCGATGGCTCTTGTCGTCGTCGCTCCGGCTATTGCCGACGAGCTCCTTGGCGTGATTACGAAGGTCGATCCGGAAGCGAAGAAGCTGACGGTCGTCGAGAAAGACACAGACAAGGAAATCGAAGTCACCGTGACCGACGACACCGAGTACGTCACACCCAAAGGCGCCAGCAAGGTCGACCTGAAAAAGATGGAGGGCAACCTCAAGAAGTTCCAGGAAAAGGGCGCAAAGGGCATCACCGTCAAAATCCAGCACGAGAAGGCCGTAGCGTCCAAGATTACAGTCGAGCGGAAGAAGAAGGCCCAATAGCATCCGAATCTGAATCGGCCTTCAATTTCACGACCAGGGGTGGGTTGACGCGGGTCAATCCCACCCCTGCGTGCTTTCAAAAACCCAGCACAAGCGTTAGACTTTTGTCATAATGGTTGGTCCGACCCTTCGATTTCACCAGCGGAGCGACGAACATGAAACCGTCTCTGCCTCGCCTTTCTCGCCGCGAATTCTTCGGCGCCACGGCCGTTGGCGCTGGAATGCTCTGGGCGCCTGGCGCCTTTGCGGATCAGCTCGAAAAGACGATCCCCCAGACCGAGGGCCCGTTTTATCCAGACAAACTGCCCTTGGATACAGACAACGACCTGTTGATCGTCAACGACGCGATCACTCCGGCGGTCGGCGAGGTGACGCACCTAACGGGCAGGATCCTCGATCGCCAAGGCAACCCCATACGCAATGCCTTGGTCGAGATTTGGCAGGTCGACAACAAAGGCGCGTACATACACACCAAAGACACGCACATCCCCGAAAAGGACAAGAACTTTCAGGGCTTCGGCAGGTTCCTCACTGGGTCGACTGGCGATTACTATTTCCGGACGATCAAGCCGGTTCTGTACCCAGGCAGAAACGCGCCACATCCACTTCAAGATCAAGAAGGGCAAGAAGGAGCTGTTGACGACCCAATGCTACGTCAAAGGCGAGGCGATGAACGACAAGGATGGGATCTATCGAAGCATTCGCGGCACGAAACAACGCGACGCCGTAACGATCGACTTCGCGCCCATCGCCGAGTCCAAGATCGGCGAGCTCTCGGCTCGTTTCGACGTGATCATCGACTTCACGCCGGAGATGTAAGTTTGGGCGTTGCGTATTGAAAAAGAGAATCCAGCTCTCGCGATGCTCAAAAACCGCGAGAGCTTTTCACTGCCAGTTTTCCGTTCTCGAAACCGAGCTGAATCGACCTCGTCCCCTGTGAGATCGTAAGCCCGCCCGTGTAATCTTTTACGAGAGCGGCCGTCTGCAAGACTCCACCCACGACGCTGGCGATCTGCTCGTACGTCATACCCAGTTCGATCTTCTCGAAAGCATCTTTCGATACGACGACCGGGGTTTCCTTGTTGAGGACGATGCTCGCCGAGACGGAAGCCTTGCCCTCATTGATCGAGACGCTGTTCGTCGTGGAAACCCCTTCGGTTGTCGGCATGGAAAGACCGGGCGCGGCAGCCGCCGTTTTGCCGTCCAAGACCACGACCGACCCGCTTCCCTGCTTCAATAGCGACTCGAGCTCCTTGGCGGCGTCAGGCTCGGGCTCGGCCTGCTTCTCCAACTCGCTCGTCGGAGCGACCGGAGGGATTGGTTTCGGCGTTGGTTCGGTCTTGAAAATCAAGTAAACGGAAACCGCGCCGATAGCCAGGAGGGCCGCGGCGGCCAAGGCGACGATTTGCTTCATGATTTCCTCCGACGTCCGTTCCTCGAGCGCCCGCCTCGCCTGGCAGTCGAACGAACACCCAGGTTACCATTTGTACGAAGCAGATGCTCTGAAATTGCGATCGCCGGCGAAGGAGACGCTTTTGTTTTCAAGTCCTAAACTCTATCGGACGGGGATGGCTCTGCGACTTCTGGGCCCCGTCCTCGAAGTTATCGCACTTTACTTGCTCTTTTTCGTAACTCGAAAGCCAGCCAAAGTGTTGGGGATTCCGACCGAGCCGATGTTATGGGCGATGCTGTTCTGCGGTTTCGGAATGATCTTTACGGGAATCGTCGTCACGCTCGGTCGCCCCAGACCCCGATGAGCACGGCCCAAATATTCTAGGAAAACCGTAATGTGTGGAATTGTTGGTTATATTGGTGCTCGAGAGTCGGAGCCGATCTTGCTTTCGGGCCTGAGGCGTTTGGAGTATCGGGGCTACGACAGCGCCGGCGTGGCGACCATCGACGAGACCGGCGGGATTTCGCTGCGCAAACGCGCCGGCAGAGTGGCCGCGCTCGAAGAACTACTCTCGAACAAGCCGATCAAAGGCAAATTGGGCATCAGCCACACCCGCTGGGCCACGCACGGGCCGGCGACCGACGTGAACGCACACCCGCATATCGGCGGCGCCAACCTCGTTGCGGTCGTCCACAACGGGGTCATCGAAAACCACTCGCATCTCCGAACCGAGCTGATTACGGACGGTTTTTCGTTCGTCAGCCAGACCGACACCGAGGTGATCGCGCACCTGATCGCCCGCGAGCTTGGCAAGGGCGCCGACCTGTTTACCTCGCTGCGAACGATTCTGCCGATGCTCGAAGGAACCTACGGCCTTGCCGCGCTATCGCCCCTGGATCCACACGTCCTCGTCGGAGCGCGAATGGGAAGCCCGCTGGTGGTCGGCGTCGGCGAGGGAGAACACCTGCTGGCCAGCGACGCCTCCGCAATTGGCCCCCACGCGTCGAAAATCAGCTTCTTGCAGGACGGCGAGTTGGTCCGGCTCACAAAGCACGATTTCTCGCTCGAGCACATCGAGCGAGGCACGGTTACTCCCCGCGTTGATCGATTCGACTGGAGGCCCGACGCGGTTGAATTGGGCGAGAACGCGCATTACATGCAGAAAGAGATTCGCGAACAGCCCGAGACCGTACGAAACGCGTGCAGAGGCAGGATCAAACGGAGCGAAGCCACCGCTCAATTCGGCGGCCTGAACCTGACTGCGCGACAACTCCGCAGAATTCGCAGGATCGTTTTCGCGTCGTGCGGGACGAGCTGGCATGCGTCGTTGGTTGGGGAATATCTCATCGAGCGGCTCGCGCGTATTCCCGTCGAGGTCGAATATGCTGGGGAATTTCGGTATCGGAACGCTCCCATGGACGACCGCACGCTCGTGTTCGTCCTCTCCCAATCGGGAGAGACGGCCGACACCTTGGCGCGCTCCGCGAAGCCAAGCGCCAAGGCCATCCGACGTTGGCGATTTGCAACGTGGTGGGCAGTACGATCGCCCGCGAAGCCGACGGAGGCGTCTACTTGCACGCTGGAGCCGAAGTGGGCGTCGCCAGCACCAAGGCTTTCTCTGCTCAGGTATCGGTGATGATCCTCTTGGCCGTTTATCTGGGTAGGTTGGGAAGACTTTCGTTCCAGGACGGCGCCGCCGTTCTGGATGCACTCTCCGAGGCGCCCGAGCTCATCGCTCGAATTCTCCAATCCGAGAGCGAAGTCGTAGCCGCCGCTCAGGTAATTGCATCCAAACGTAATGCACTATTTCTCGGTAGAGACCTCAATTTCCCAGTGGCCCTGGAGGGCGCGCTCAAACTCAAGGAGGTGAGCTATCTCCACGCCGAAGGCTATCCCGCCTCCGAGATGAAGCACGGGCCCATCGCTCTTGTCGACGCCGAAACGCCCTGCATTTTCGTGGCGCCGAAGGGTCCTTTGCACGCCAAGACTCTGGGAAACATCGAGGAGGTGAAAGCGCGTGGCGCCAAAGTCTACGCGGTAGGGACCGAAGGAGACGCCGACCTCGCTCGCCTGGCCGACGTCGTTTTGACGATTCCCGACGCTCCGGATCTGATCCAGCCGCTCTTGGCCGTCGTACCGCTCCAGCTTTTGGCGTATCATGTCGCTCGCATTCGCGGTTGCGACATCGACAAACCTCGAAATCTGGCCAAGAGCGTCACCGTCGAATAATCCGCGAACCGAAATCCAAACCATCCGACAAGCTTTTCGATTTCTCGACGAAAAACCTGGAAAGCAATACTTCGGAGAGCTTTGTCATGCGACCGCACGATATGCCTGGATTCGTCACACCGAACCCCAAGGGGCCCAAGTCGATAGGTCTCTGGAGCGTGCTCTTTTCACTGGTTCTGCTATCGTGCAGCGTTTTGAATCTGAGCGTGATTTTGGCGATGCCCTGGATCCAAGGAATGCTCCAGAGCGTCGATAAGACGGTCCAAGACCAAGCCCAAGCAAGGCGCCAAGCTTCGATCGAAAAGCTCGAGTCCGATATCAAGGCGATGGCAGATCCCGAACAGAAAAAGCTGCTCGAGGAGCAGCTCGAGGCGACCAAGAAGCAACCAGCTCAGAAAGGTCCGATGGTTGGGGCGGCCTTCAAAGTCATGGGGGAACCTAAGCTCCGAGCAATGTACCTTGTCGATTACGGTTCAGCGGTGGTCCTCAACGGCATGATGCTCGTCTCCGGCCTCGGTCTATTGGCTCTGAAAGAATGGGGTCGAAAGCTGGCGCTATGGACCGCCGGGTCCAAAATCGCCAGGCTTACTATCTTAATGCTGGTCAATATTCTGGTCATGGTTCCCCTCATGCAGAAGCAGTTCGGCAAGGTGATTCAAGAGATGTCCGATCAAGGTCAAGGCAACGCGGGGGCGCAGCAGTTCGCTGGCATGTTCAAGACAATAATGGACGGAATGCAAGTCTTTGCTTGGGTAGGTGGGTCGATCGGACTCATGGCGGCGATCGCGTTTCCGATCATCGTGATCGTGGTGCTCGTCAAACCGGAGAGCAAGGCGGCCTGCCTGCCCCCGGAGGCCTAGGGGAACGACCTGAGGTGAGCGCGATCATCGCACTTTCGATCTCCCCGCTCGCTCGGGTCCAAGCGGCCAAGGCGGGTCAGCGCGGCGAATGGTTCATCATCAAGACCGTACTGGCGATGATCGCCTTCTTCGGCATCGCTTTCGTGCCCGAAATGATCTTTGTTTTTTCGACGGGGTTCCTGGGATCCGGCAGGTTCAATTCACCCTTTCCACACTTTCGGATGGCGTTTGAGTGGTCCCTTTTCATTGTTCTGGGCCAGGCGTTATTGATTAGCCCCGCGGCCGCGGCTGGAAGTTTGGCGGCCGAAAAGGAAAGAGGGATCTTGGGATTGTTGCTGACGACCCCCGCGACCTCCTGGGAAGTCGTCGTGGCGAGTCTGGGCGGAGTCTTGGCGAACGCTTCGATCGCCATGCTGGCTCTGTTTCCCTTTGTCGTCTGGTTTGGCTCGTTGGCAGGCGCCAACGTCTTCAACATCGTTTTCGCCTGCGTCTTTTCAATGCTCGTGGCGTTTGGAGCCTCGGGCGTTTCGCTTGCAGCCGCGGTCTTCTCGAAGCGTCGACGAGACGCGCTTATCGCTATGTATTTGGTCGAGATCGTATTGGTAATTATACTCTTATCGCAGAGCGCCTATTTTTCCTGGGCGCCGCAGTGGCTTTTCACGGCTTTGAACCCCTTTGAAGCGGTTCGGCCGTTGGCCGACGGCCGGCTGGCGAGCTTCGAGATCGTATTGATGAGCGGCTTCTGGATTTTTTTGGGACTCGCGGGTGCCGCGGCTGCGGCCTGGCGTTTGAGGCCGGCCTATTACAAGTCGACGGCAGGTCCTTCGCCCCGCAAGAAATCGCACAGGGGATGGATCGTGCCCCCTGTCTCGGAATCGCGACCGATGCTCTGGAAAGAACTGTGGATCGAGCGCGTGGCCACGCTTGGAGTGGTCGGCCGCTTCATCGTGGCGCTCATGGTCTTTCTCCTGGCCGTTGGCGGAGCGGTCCTGGGCGGAATCGTGTTGGCAGGCGCATTCTTAACCAACGACGAGTTTTTGGGTTGGTCCGATTGGGCTCGGTCCGTGTTAATCGCCGTTTCGACGAATCTCGCAATGCCGTTCGCCTGGCTCATCGAATGGTCCATAGGCATCCGTGCCGCTTGCGCGATAGCGGCGGAACGCGAAAGAGGCGCTTGGGACGGCATCCTAACCTCTCCCCTGAGAGCTCGAGAAATCGTCGTCGCCAAGCTTGGCGGCAGCATGTTCGCACTCCGCTGGCTCGTCCTGGCATGCTTCTGGTTCTGGATCGTGGCAGTGCTTGCCGACGCCATGCCCCTCGTTGCGCTTGGAAAGCAGTTGTTGGAGATCTTGGTCGTTGGTTTTTTCACTGCGGTTCTTGGACTACGCGTTTCGCTATCCGCGAGGTCGACCGTCAAGGGCATGGGCGCGACGCTCGCCTTATGGCTCGCCGCCAAGATCGTTTTCGCCATTGTTGCATTCATTTCTTGCAGCTTCCTACTCCTGGGAGCCATGCTCTTTTATTCCTATCTGGCTTCGATCGGATTCACTGGTCCGATGGTTCCCGCTCGGCTCGCTTGGATCCTCCAAGAAGGCTGGTTCGCGATAAACCTTGTCTGTTTCGCCGCGATGGGGTTCGCGTTTGCACTCCAAGCCGCGCTCAGGTTCGACCGGATGGCGGGTAGAGCAGTGGAGGGTCGGATTGGCCAGCGCGTCGACAACCTACTGTCGGGTCGACCGATGGCGCCCGTAAGCTTGGAACGGCTTTACGGAAAGAAAAAAGCAGGGAAGAGCAAGCCTACCGCGCACCAGCAGACATCAGAACCAGTTCCTTCAGCCGCTCCCATGCCCTCGAGTTGAAGCATACCCTCGAGTCGAAGCTCGACTCCCTGGACCCGAGATCCGATCCGCCGCTACTTCGCCTTTGCAAAGGTCGAAGCGACCACGGCCTTCATCTTCTCGAGCCCCTTCCGAGCCACGTCCGACGCTTCCTCTTTCCAGTATGCTCGGTTAAAGAGCTCGAGCGAAAGAAACCCGCTAAACCCGCTCGAGGCCAGGAGCTTCAAGATCGTAGACAGCGGGGCGACTCCATCTCCTGGAAAAACGCGATACGAATCGTCAATCTTCTCCCTCGGCGGTTCGGCGGGATAGTCGTTGAAGTGGATCACGTGCATAGCTTCGCCGGAGAGCAGGCGGAGACCGTCCACATCGGAACCGCCTTTGTACATGTGAAAGACGTCGGCCAGAATGCATGCCGACGGATGACCTGATTCGATCGCCACGAAAGCGGCGTCGGACAAGCGCGAAAGCGTCTTGGAAAATCCCCAAAGCTCAACCTGTGGCACCACTCCAAACTGGTCGCCGAGCTCGAGCAATGCTCGGTATCGTTCGGCGATCGGCCGCAGATCCACTGCGCGAACGTCGGTAGCGCCCGCTGGCGGAGCAGCCAGCCGTTTGCCGCCAATGCGCGCGACCATGTCGAGGTTACGCTTGGCTTCCTCCAGGGCCTTTTTCCGCCTGCCTTCGTCGTCGACGCACCAGTCGAAAAAGCCGATCGAGCTCTCAACCGTGATCCCAGAATCCTTGATGCGCTTTCCCAAGTCTTCGAGGGATCGACCCTTCGCCTTATACTCGTCGAGCTCGCGGATCCAAGGCTCGAGAGCCTGATATCCGACAGTCGCGGCCAGGTCGATGGTCTGCTCGATCGGCAGCTTCTGACCCGAGATCGTGCTCGTGTTCAAGCAATACTTGAACGAAGGCCCAGAGGATTGAGCGTCGGTGCTCGACCGCGGAACCGCTGCTTCAGCGGTCGCGGCAAGGCCCGCCGCGACCGCCGATCCCCTAACGAACGCTCTTCGGTTGAGAGTCATCTGTGGACGCATCCTGATCAAAGGACTGGCTGAATCAACCCAGCGGCGCGAGCTCGAAGCGGTGCGCCTTGGGCTTGGCAGCCTCCCGCTGTTGCGAAACAACGTCCGCCTCGAGCGAGTCGAGCCCTTCCATTGCCTTGGCAAGGCTCGAAAGAGGCTCATTTTCGTTGGGGACTTGAACCATCCGCCATCTCATGAAGTGGATGTCGTTGTGCTTGAGCGTCAAGTTATGCACGTGCATCGCCTGATTCATCATTGGGGTCTCGAGCAGAGCCAGATTGACGCCCGAAGCCAACTGCTCGCTCGTCAATTCTCCGGCAGGCTGACCGTCGATCTTGAGAGCGTACTTTCCACCCTTGAGACCGGTAACTTTGAGCGTTTCTTGATTCAAGGCTTGCTCGACGTCCGAGGCCTTCACTGCCAGCGCCACGATCTCGTCCTTGAGGTTGATCGGCATCGGCAAGGCGGCTTCCTGCGAGGTCCAAGCGAGTCCCTTCGAATTCTGAACATCGCTCACTTTTGCATTCTCTGCTTTTGTCGCCTTGGCAGTCGACGCATCGAGCTCGACGTTCGAAACAAGCGCAGGCGCCTTCCACGCCTTCAGGAGCGCCTCGGCCATCAGCAATTGTCCGCCAGGGCCAGGATGCACCCGGTCTTCGATCAACCGCGTCGCCTTGTCTTTGTCGATCTCGACCGCTTTCTTGAGAGAATCAACCACCGATGTGTTCAGATCGGCAACATCAGCATGAGACTTCTTCGCAAGCTCCTTTACAAACTCTCCATACTGGAGCAAAACCGCATTGTAGCCCTTTTCGAACGACGGCGGACGCGTGACGTCGTCGAACGGAGAAGGAACGATCAGAGTCAGTCGAACTCCTGGAGCGTTCTTCTGGAGCGATTCGACCATGTGCGCGTAGCCGTTCGAGTAAACGTCGAAGATCTCTTTCTTGAACGGTTGGTAGCTGGCGTCGTTCATGCCGAGCATCACGCTGACGACGGTGGGTTTATAGGCGAATACGTCGCGGGCGAGCCTGTGGTCGATTGGTCCCCCTCCGCCGCCGGTCACCCTGTCTCCTCCCCAACCTGAGTGGACGAAGCTGACGTTCATGCTGGGAAAGCGCGTGACGATGTAGCTCTCGGCAAATGTCGTGTAGAGCCGTTGGTCGGTGATGCTGTCTCCATAGAACACAACCCGATCGCCGTCCTTGACGGCGAACCCCTCATCGGCCTTCGCTATCGCTGAACCACAAACGAGCACGAACGCGAGCGAACAAACGCTCAACGCCTTTTCGAATCGCCTCATCGATGCACCTCTGGTTGGGAAATTCCGAAACACAACTACTCGAACGACCCGTCTCTGGCAGGATTCTTACTCTACACCAGTGACCCGCCGCTCGGAAGTGTCGGGAATGGAAGACCAGGGGCGCCGAGGTCGCTTAAGACTCAAACCTTCGGGATCGTCATTTCTTGAACGATCGTCGGAGTGCCTCTACGATTCACGAAAGTGCCGTGGCACTCGACCACCTTGGCAGCGTACTCAGGATGCTTATTCTGGAGCAGTCTGTGCAGACTCGGCAGGTTGTAATGCGGAACCGCCGGGAACAAATGGTGCGGTACGTGCATATCCTGGCCGTAGACGAACACAGCCCACCTCGTGAACGGATCGGTGAAGAACACTCGAGAATTGGTCAGCCGTCCGTTGTCCGCATTGGCGTGTTGGTAGACGTCTCTTAACAGCATATAGAACATGAACGTGGTCGAAGTCGGAACAATCCAGAGCACGATCGTGTAGATCGTCGATCGACCCAGAGTTTCCAGGCGCAGATGCGCCATTCCCGCCAAAAGCAATGTAAAAAACGCGATTCTCAGGCACCAGCGAACCTTGGGGTGTACGCTTGTCGAAACGGCGAGTGGAACATCCAGCGATCGGGCGTCAGGTACGCCCCGGCTGCGCCAATTGCGGCTGCAACGCATCCGAAGGGCAGCAGCATCCTGCCCAAGCCCGCCGAGCTCAACAGCCAGCTCGCGGCGTTCATCGACATAATGTAAGCAAAACCAAGCGTCGTTCCAACGCGCGGCCAATAGCTGTCGGCGTCGCCCCCTGGCGTACGCTTCATATAAACGTTCGCCCCCTTGCCAAGCACGTTTACGTATACGTAATCCCACTGATACCGTAGCAGCGATATCGGCGAGGTGATCGCACGGAGGTAAAAAAGCAGGATAAACCGGCCAAGCGGCATCGGCAGCTCAGCCACCCGCTTGCTCTTGCCCATGTTCACCAGGTCCGGATCCCGCGTATGGTCGTTCGTATACTGATGATGCGCCATATGGAAGAGGCGATAGAAGTGTATCGTCGTGAAGATCGGAAACATGCAGAACACGTCGCCCAACAGATCATTCCAGAACTTGTTCTTGACCAGTGTATAGTGCGAAGACTCATGCCCAAGGCCTGCCAGGCGGTGCTGCAAACCCCCGATCAGGACGATCGCCAAAGCAAAGACGGGGATGTTCCAGGCCCAGGCCAAGCCCCAAGACGATCGATATTCGCCAAAAATCGTCGCTCCGGCGATGACGGCGGCAATGCAAACATACTCGCGGGCCAGGCATAAGAGGTTCGTCCAGGTGCGAACCTGTCTTAGCTTCATGATATCCCTGTTCAGTCCTGGGTCTTCAAATCGCGGCCGGCTGTGAGGACCCTGGAGCGACCCGGAATTCGTAAGTTCTTTGCCGGGAACGGCGGTCTTGACCCTCGCCGAACCCGTCTTGTGCTTCACCCCGATCGAAGTCCGCGACAAGAGTCGATCCCTCCCGGCTCAGGTATCAATGAGCGAGAAAGTCCTTAAGATGGGTAAACTGGGCGATCTAGTCGGATTCGATAAGCGATGCGGCTGGATCGGTTTGCATAACCGATTCCGCACAAACTGTCACGATCAACGGACAGCAATCACACGTCGAATGCGAGCCAGCCAGCACCGCATTGATCATCGGTTCAATTCGAGATCACGGATCAATCGAAACCTCGAGAGATTGGGGGCGGTAGGCCCATCGAGGCTCGTTTTTCGAGTCTGGCAGGTCGGGGGATTGCCAGCGTGACCGAAAACGACTGAACTTTCGCGTCCTTCAGGCTTTCTTGACGAAAACTCACTTGATCAGCGGTCTGATCTCGATCTTGCGAAAAAAGATCTCCGCGCCCTCGGATTGGAACTGGATCTTGCCCTCGTTCTGGCTCGACTTGGTCCCGACATTGACCACATACCCATTGACGATGTTGGTAATCGAATCTCCATCGCAGACGACTTCCATCCTATTCCATTCCCCCAGCGGCTTTTCGACGTCGTTTGCACCTTTGAAACCCAGCACGTCTTTCCAGTTGGGGTCCCTGCCCCACCAGTTATAGCGTCCATGATCCCGCGTGACCGATTCCCCGCCTTTGTGATAGTTGAGCTCGTTGCCGGCGCCGCTTTTGGTTTCGCATGTGAGGCTTGGCTTGCCTTTGCCGCCGACTTGGAGCAGATCTCCACAACCGCCCTCGATGATCTGGCACTCGATCGACTGCATCCAGTGGCCCATTGCCGCTCCGTCTGCCCCGACGCAGTGCAAGAGGATTCCCGAATCCCTTGCGGCCTTCTCTCTGGCCCCGTAAGTCTTTTCGCCCCATTTCCACTCAACGATGAGATGATAATTACTGAAGTTCCCTCCCGTGGCGAAGCCGCCGAAATCGGTCCCCGAGACGTGTACCAAGCCGTCGGCTACCGTGAAGACGCGTTCGGGATCTTCGTACTTGTGCTTATTGGTGTATGTATAGAAGCCTGTCAGATCCTTGCCGTTGAAGCGGAGGATCGGTTCTCCCGATTTGATTTCCGGCAGTTTGCGGGCGAAGTCCGGAACCTGACGGGTTTTGGAGGAGCGGGAGGCCGCGGGCGCTGCGAAAACGGCGGCGAGCGCGAGCACGAGGCACGCAGTTGTCAAACGCATGGCGGGGATCTTTCCGAGGCGGGAGGTTCGAGGATCTAACGGTTCGTGGGAAATCTTCAGCCAATTCGCGCCGTCAGGCGAGATGGTTCTGTCTATGCACGGCGGCGCCCATCGTTCGGCAAAGCTTTTCAACTTGGGCGATCTGAGCGTCGTCGGAGCAACCGACCGAGAGCAACATGCCCTGCTCCCCTTCGATTTCCTCAGGAGGCGTGACGCCCAGCCGACCGCCCGAGATTCCATACGTTCCCAAGATCTGAATCGCGGAGTTCGCCATTGCCGAGCTTCGAAAGAACGCAACCACTCGGGCAGCGGCTGGAGCATCCGAGACTTTACCGGGACGGATGGTCGGTGTTTCCATTTTTGGCCCTTTTACGGATCCTCGCCTGTCGTGACGCCGAATTCATTCTTAACACAACCTACGCCCTGTAACAATTTTCCCCTCGGAAAATGTTCCAGGGACGGGGAGGGGCCCTCCAGTTGTCCTTTCGGGGCTTTCGACTGCTCAAGATGTATGCAGAAGCCTGATCACTTCAGTCCCGATTCCGTTAGAATCGATGCCAACGGCTTGGTCTCGAGGATTGGAGCAAGGCTCTTGTCGGTCGGCCCGCCATCCCCTCCTCCTGGAAACGAGCTGGTCCGGTTGGAACATTCATCCAAGTGAAACCCTTGAACGTCTTGCACGTTTACTCAGGCAATCTTTACGGCGGAATCGAGACGCTGCTCGTTTCGCTGGCGAAGTCCCGAGGATTGACCCCGAACCTTCATCATGCGTTTGCACTGAGTTATCAAGGCCGGTTGAGCGAAGAGCTTGCCGCTTTGGGATCGACGCCAGAGATTTTGGGCTCTGTCCGCGGATCCAGGCCCTGGACGATCCTCTCGGCACGCCGGCGGCTGGTGCATTTGATTAGGCAAACCGATCCCGACGTCGTGATCTGTCACGCCACATGGCCTATGGCGATGTTCGGTCCGGCTGCAAAGTCAACCGCCAAACCTCTGGTTTTCTGGATGCACGACGTGGCGACCGGAAAGCCATGGACCGAGAGGCTGGCGTCGCTTCGATCGCCCGATTTCGCGATCGTTAACAGCCGATTTACATCGGAAACTTTGCCCAAGCTCTACCGTTCCTTGGCGTTCGAAGTCTTGCCCATTCCCGTGCAGGAGCCCGAGCGTTTCGATCGAGCCAAGCTAAGGGCTGACTACTCAAAGGCGTTCGAGACGCCGGCCGAAGACGTCGTGATCATTCAGTCCTCGCGCATGGAAGCCTGGAAAGGACACAAACACTTGCTTGGAGCACTCTCAAAGCTGAGAGACGTTTCCGGCTGGACCGCCTGGATTGCCGGAGGCGCTCAACGCGAGCACGAGAAAGCGTATCTCGTAGAGCTAAGGATCGAGGCCGCGGCGCTTGGCCTCGAATCCCGGCTGCGCTTTCTGGGACAACGCAACGACGTCCCACAGGTGCTTCAGGCTTCCGACATCCACTGTCAGCCAAACGACCAGCCCGAACCTTTCGGCATCGCCTTTATCGAAGCGCTTTACGCGGGCCTGCCGCTCGTCACGTTCGCCATGGGCGGCGCCTTGGAGATCGTCAACCAAGCGACCGGATTGCTCGTTCCTCCGAGGGACCAAGAAAAGCTGGCAACGGCATTGAAGACCCTGATCCAGGACGCGGCCTTGCGACAATCGCTTGGGGCCGCGGCGCCAAACCGCGCTCGCGAGCTTTGCAACCCTCAACTCGTCCTGTCCCGCCTCGAGATCATTCTCCGAGGCGCGCTAAGTGCAAGAGCTTCCAACGACCAAAGGCAACGCCGCGCCTCGCCAAAGCCGTGAACAGCGCTCAGCACGGCGTACCTCGCGGACGACTTCGACGGATATACTCGGACAAAAGGTGGACGACCCGAATCCGTTGCTCCCGCCCGTTTCTGGACCCATTCAACCAAATTGACATGCTTCAACCCGTGAATGGCCAACTTCGCCTGCTCTTGAACGCACTTGCGGCCTTGCTCGCGCTTGGCGTCCACGACGACGGCCCCCTTGAACGCGTTGGCAAGCTCGTCCACGAGCCGATTCGAGAGGCTTCGGGCCTCGTCAAGAGTCGAGCTCATCCCGACGTCTTCTGGACACACAACGATTCAGGCAACGAACCAAGGATCTTCGCGGTCCGCCGCGACGGTTCGCTGGTCGCCGAGTTCAAGATCGGAGCGGCCAACATCGACTGGGAGGCGATCGCTCTCGATTCCGACGACAACCTCTGGATCGCCGACATTGGCAACAATTCGCACAAGCTGCCTGTAAGAGCCCTCTATCGCATCAAGGAACCCAATCCGAACCATCCGCGGGAAACGGCGATCGTTGTCGACAAGAGCATTCGTTACGCAGCCCCTACGGAAGGAGGATTCGACTCCGAGGCTTGCTTTATTCGCGGCGGGGCGTTGAATGTGATTTCGAAGGATCGCGACGACAGGCCAGCGCGGATCTACCAAATTCCCCTGGACGCCAAGACAAGCCTGATCGCTCCTGCTATTCCAAAGCTCGTCGGTACTCTCGCCGAATGCGTCGAGCCCGTGACCGACGCCTGTCTGAATCGAGACCAAAAGAGGCTCGCGGTCTGTGGCAACGCGTTCGCCAGAGTCTATGAACCCAAAACGGACGATGGCTGGCGTATTGTTGCCGAGTTGAAGTTTCCAGACCACGGTTTTGAAGCCGTCTGCTGGGACGACGACGATCTGATCCTGGCAAGCGAGGATCGATCGATGTGGCGAATCAAATCTCGAGATTTGCGGATCGCGGAGCCCGCAAAGGCTCAACAAGCCAAAGATGCGGGCGTGGCGAAGCACCGCGATGAGTAAGCCGCGATGAAAAGCTACAACGTTATCGTTGTCGGCGGCGGTGTGATCGGCCTATCGATCGCCTATCTCCTTGGCAAGGAAGGCGTACAAACCTTGCTACTGGAGCGCGGCGAGCTGGGGTCCGGGGCGTCATGGGCAGGCGCTGGCATCTTGTCTCCTCCAGCCAAGCGGCCTGGCCCTTCCGCACTCGACCAACTCCGTAGTCGAAGCGCCGTACTGCACGAACTGTGGACCCATGCTCTCCGCGAAGAAACGGGAATCGACAACGGTTGGATGCGCTCAGGCGGAATCGACCTGGCGCTCGAACCCGGCGACGTCCTGGAGCTCGCCAGGGCCTCGAGGATCTGGGACCAGCAAGGCATCGAATATGAAACCGTCGATAGATATACGATTCAAAATTATGAACCATTGCTCACAACCAAAATCCTCTCCGCCCGCTTCACTCCCGAAAGAGCCCAGGTCCGCAATCCTTGGCATTTGAGAGCCCTTGCCCAGGCGTGCGAGAAGCTTGGCGTGCACATCGTTCGCAACGCCGAAGTGGAGCGGTTAAAGCACTCCCTGGGGCGAATCCAAGAAGTGCAAACCGAGGGTGCCGTTTATGTTTGCGGTGAATTGGTTCTTGCCGCGGGCGCCTGGTCTTCCGAACTGCTTGAATCGATAGGGGTCGACCTTGCAACTCCTCCGGTCAAAGGCGAGATTGTGCTTTTGCAAACCTCCACGCCGAATCCAAAACGCATCGTCGAATGGGGCAGTCGGTATCTTGTGCCGAGGGCCGACGGTCGAGTGCTGGTGGGTTCGACCGAAATCCTCGACGGATTCGACGCCAGGCCCAGAGCCGAGTCTGTTCGCGAACTGATCGATGCTGCGATCAGGCTTTGCCCTGCGCTTGCCAGGGCGGTTGTCGAGCGCGCATGGGCTGGGCTTCGACCAGGCAATTCCGACGGCAGGCCGACGATCGGCAGACCAGCCCAATTCGAAAACCTCATCGTGGCCACGGGTCATAAGCGAAACGGCATTCAACTCTCGACAGCCACCGCGGAAGCGGTCGTCGACTTGCTGGCCCGTCGTGAACCAACGATTAACCTACTCGAGCTCTCACCTAATCGTGAGCCCGGCGAACCGATCGAGCAGGCGTTTCGATCCTGATCGGAGTCGAATCGACCATGAGCGAAACGAGACTCAGAGCGTCTCGGGCCCTAAATAAAGCGGCCCGTCGACTTCAATCCCCGGCTTGATTTTCGTCTTGAGCTCCGCCGCGTCGAACGCAAAAAGCGGACTGATCTCGATTCCAAACGGAACCGATCCGTCGGGGTCGCGCGTGACGGTCGCTCCCGACGCCTCGAGCCACGCCGCAAACAGCTCGCTCATCCGTCTGCGCACTGTCTGAGGAGAGTCGGGCCCAGCCGCGTTCTTTAGAGGTTCGAACTCGATCATCCGATCGGTCTCGACCAGCGTGTAACGCTCCGCCAAGGGCAAAGTGTCGAAGATGAACGACTCGAACTTCACGGCGTTCGGTTCTTGTGGATCAACCTTCCTGCCCTGATCGTTGACGTAGGGAACCTTCTTCAACGCCCTGTGGAACGGAAGACTGATCTTTTGGTTCGCAAGCCGCTGGAAGAACGAAACCTCGAAGAGGTGTACCGCGATGCTCCCTGCCCAGTGGCTCAGGCTGCCGTCCGACTCGCGCTGCTTGGCCATTGCTGAAGGCAAATCGGAGTATTCGATCACCCTCGGCTTGCCCTCGATCTCGACGACAAGCCCCAGCTTCTCTTCCGGCTGCTGCTTTTCGATGACCTTGAACGAAACCTCTGCATCCGCCTGAAGGTGCAGACCCAAAAAGCCAGGGTCCGCAATCCGCACCATCGGGTTGTCGACCTGAAAGTAAAAGATCGTTTTGACGCCTTTTTGCTCCATTTCCTCGAGGCAGCTCGCTCGCCCCTGGGGCCTTTTCTCGGATAGAGCCCTGAGCGTACCTCCATGTCCGGAGGGGCTCAGCGCCAAACTCCATTTATCCGCGAGCAGGATCTTTCCGCTCGAACGATCGACTGCCGGCATGCGGTCTTGGATAAAAAGACGAACACTTTCGAGGCCAAAGTTCTTGTGTTTCGCCCAGTAGTCGAGCGTGGCCTGGTGGTTCTCGGGACTGGTCATGATAAAAAGCGGGATCGGCCTGCCGTGCCTGGCGCCCAAGGCCTTGATCTTTTCTGCGTGAATCTGGAACAAGCTTGCGTGCGAGACGGGAGCGATAGGATAGCAGCCTTTTGGCCCATCGAAACCAAGCCTGCTGCCTTGCCCGCCGGCCACCAAGACCACGGCAACATGCCCAGCGGCAAGTGCAGCCGCGCCTCGCTCGGCTGCAACCCTGCGGGCGCTCCGCTCGGCGTCGGTCCGTGGAAGACGGACCACTGCCGGAGGCTCTGCACTCTTCAGGTCGAAACCTAAATCTTCGCCGCTTGGGTTCAAGACCAACGTATTGATCAGTGAATCCAGATGCGCAAAATCAATGGATTCGATCTCAGCCTCGAGCTTGGCCCGCTCCGGCTCGGAGAGTTGGTCCCACCACTGGAGAACCTGCTGTTGTCGATAGGACTCGAGGCGGGACGCCAAGGAGACGTCGGGGGGCATCAGTGCGGAGCTCCTGGTCGTTCGTGAATCTTCAACCAGCGGCCTGGAACGGCGAGTTCGCTTTAGAAATCGAAAGAAAGGCCATCGTAGGCCAGACGAACCGTTGGGGGCAAGGTCGACTCCACTTTCTCATGGTCGAAGCTGTGCGAGATGTGCGTCAGATACGCCTTCCTCGGCCGCAGCTTTTCGATCACTTCGAGGGCCTGCTCGAGGTTGAAGTGGGTTGGGTGCGGGTCGAACCGCAGGGCGTCCAAGATTAACACGTCCAAACCCTGGAGCTCAGCCATCCCAACCTCCGGAATCCGCGAGACGTCGGTGCAATAGGCCAATCCACCCACGCGAAAGCCTAGGACGGAAAAACGACCGTGTTCCAGACGTAAAGGGCGCCACATCTCCCCTAATAGCGAAAAAGGCGCCCCAGGACCGATCCGATGGAACGCCAGCTTGGGAACTCCGCCCCAACCAATCCTCGCTGCATGCTCTCCGAAGGCGTAAGGAAAAACTCGACGAATCGTCTCCTCAACCTCCTCTTCGCAATAGACGGGGATCGGCGCCTGGTGGTATTTCGAGAACAAACGGGCGTCGTCGAGACCAAAGAGATGGTCCGCATGGTGATGCGTATAGACGATCGCATCGACGTTGCCGATCCGTTCTCGGAGCATCTGGAGCCTCAGCTCCGGCGTCGTATCGACCAGGGCAAGCCCTCCAGGAAGCTGCAAAACCACGCTCGGCCTGGTCCGCTGGTTGCGGGGATCGCTCGACTGGCAGACCGAGCAATTGCAGCCGATCATCGGCACGCCCGTCGACGTCCCAGTTCCTAGAAAGATCAGCCTTCCGCGTCGACTCGGTGCTTCCAACTCCAAACGATTCGCTCCGATCGTTCCATTCGCGCGTTCTTCGACTGGTCCGGAACCCGTTCTCTTGAGTATAAAGGTTGAAGTCCGGAGGATCGACTCGGAAACGGGGTGGAACTTCCCAATTCCGAACGTCCAGCCGAAAGGCTCGACGGATCTCTTCGCCACGCACTTGCAGGAGGCAACTTGCCGTGACGACCACCGCGCCCTTGATTCGCCCTAGCACAATCCGACGAAACTCCGAGCCCCAGTTCTCGGAATTCCCTGGCTCGAGTCGAATCGAAGCCTCCTGCAAACGCATCCTGGATCGAAACCTCGCTGTCGGGATGACATTGCTCCTCGTCGCCCAGTTTGCAGCTTGGCTGCCGCAGTACCTCACCTGGCCACTGTTCTCCGATCACGACGTCTTCAATTCCATGGCCCGCGAATGGAGCCTGGGAAGGCTCCCCTATCGCCAACACCTGGGGAACAATTTCCCAGGGACGATCTACCTCTTCCACCTCGCTCAGGCGCTTCCAGGCTCGAGCGTTCCTCGAACGTTCCTCGCCATCGACGCGGCCATGCTGGCTGGTCTGTTGTTGATCGTCGTCGCTTGGAGCAAAGCCAAGTTCGCCAGGATCGAACCTGGGCTCGCAAACGCGCTCGCAATCGCAAGCTACTACTTTGCCCTTAATTACAGCCAGACAGCCCAGCGGGATTGGCACGCCCCCGTCCTATCGCTTGCTGGTCTTCTTCTACTCGACGGCTGGAGCAAAAGGACGACGACCGCCTTCTCGGCGGTGCTTTTAGCCGCCGCAATCTGCATCAGGCCCCAGGCCGTCGTCTTCTTGCCTGTTTTCTTCCTCGAGCTCTACTGGAAGGGCGCCGAAGCGGCAGACCTCGTTTCAAAGTGGAAACATTTTGCCGCGTGGTCAATTGTCTTCACTTTTTCACTCTTTGGCTTGTTCGGTCCAATCTTCGCCGGCGGTCTTACGAGAGACTTCCTGAAATCGATCCAGACCGTGGCAGTCGGCGGCGTCTACAACCGAACAACCCTTGCAAGCTTTGCCAGAACCTGGATCAGGCAGGCGTCCGAAGGCAAAGTCGCGGCGATGGTTCTTGCGCTCGCGATACTCCCTAGAGTTGGCGACAAAACGCTATCGAGGGCGGCTGGGTCAGCACTCTTGGCCCTTGGCTTGGCTTCGCTCTACAAGCCTATGAGCCCCTACCCGCACCAGTATCTGAACCACCCACTCGCGCTCTTCTGGTGTTGGGGCCTTGCCGTCGCCGTTGAGCTCCTTCTCCGCCAGTCCGCCTGGAAACCCTCGGCCAAGTTCGTCGTGACGATGCTTGTACTCGCGCTGGGAGTGAACCTCAAACCCGCCTTCTGTGCACTGCCCGCAGTCTCCAGGCCGTTCGGCTCCTACTCCAAAATCGTGACCCAGACGAAAGCCCCGAGGGTTACTCGAGACACGCGGTCGTCGCGGCCTCCGCCGCTTACCGTTGGACAGAGTATCAGGCGCTTCTCGATTACCTCCGACATAAAGTTCCACGCGAAACGAAGATCGCCAACATTCTGAAAGCCTCGCCGGCAGTCCTGGCGCCAACGGGGCTCAGGTCCGCGCTGCCCGCCGAATCGATCGCCTGGATCAGGCTCGTCAACAAAGATGACGAAGCATCGTTTGCTCGTGCGCTCGAGTCTTCAAGCAATTGCCTGGTCGTCTGGGCTCCGACCGAGTTCGAACAAAAGATGGACCCTCCCCTCGACCTCATCCACCAAGCGATCCTGCACAATTACTCCTTCCAAGCCCGATTTGGAATCATCGAGGTTTGGGCAAGGAAGCGTCCTTCCGAAGGAGGCCCAGCACGATGACCGCCGCGATTCTGAATTCGCAGAACGATCAGCCCAGCAATTGGCGCGAACGTACGTCGACCTGGCTCCTGGGAGGCCCGCTTGCCGTTCTCTTGGGCCTCTTGGCGGTCGCCCAACTTGCCTCTTGGGCGCCACAATATCTGTCCTGGCCTTGGTGGTCCGATCACGACGCCTATGCCACGGTCGCCTTTGGTTGGCATCTGGGAAAGCTGCCCTATCGCGATTTGCTCTGCAATAACTTCCCAGGGCAGATCTACGTGTTTTACGTGTTGGGGCGGCTTTTCGGATGGGGCTGGACGCCTTCGATTTATCTTTTCGACGCGGCCCTCGTGGCAGTCCTTGGCGGTGTGCTTGTGCTCTGGAGCAAACGTCTCTGGGGCTCGGCGATTCCAGGCCTGGTCGGTTGGCTCAGCTTCGCTGGCTATTACTTCGAACTCGACTATAGCCAAACCGCCCAACGCGATTGGCAAGGCCCCTGCTTCGCCGTCCTGGGCCTGCTGCTCTTACAAATTCAACCTGGGCGTGCGGGACGCATCGCTTCCGCCGCGCTCCTTGCCGCCGGACTGGCCTTCAGGCCGCAAGTCGTCTTCTTTGCTCCGGCATTCCTCTACGCGATCGTCAGGGACGATGGTTTCAAAAAGCTCCCAAACGCCGGGCAATTCAAAATCCTCTTGGAATGGTTTTCGAGCCTGGCTCTCGCATTCTGCATTGCATTTGCCCCGCTGCTGATTGCGGGAGTCGGCGGAGACTTCGTTCAA
Source organism: uncultured Planctomycetota bacterium (assembly GCA_963818975.1). Classification (GTDB taxonomy): domain Bacteria; phylum Planctomycetota; class Planctomycetia; order Isosphaerales; family Isosphaeraceae; genus CAWFUI01. Next base: position 100,359 of record CAWFUI010000019.1, read on the forward strand.
GGGGTCCGCAAAGCAGGGACCGGCTGGAACAACGGAGGACTCGGGACCATCGTCAAAGGCTTCCTCGTCGAAGCCACAAACCTCAAGCTCTGGATCGTCGCCGCGGCCTTAGGCCTGGTCGGCGCACAGAGTTCTGCTCGCCGATACCGCGGAATCTCCGCGGTCTGGATAGTGGCCCTCCTGGGAGTCCTCTTCTACAGACCCCTAAGCCCGATCCAGCACGCCTACCTCAAGCACCCTCTCACGCTCGTCTGGACGATCAACGCCGCTGTCGTCTCTGGGTTCATCATCCACATGCGCAATCTGGCGCCTTCGTTGCGCCTGACGTCGGTGCTCTTCGTTCTGGCAATGCAAGCCTCGGGCAGACCCACGTTCTGCAACCCAGATTGGGCTCCCATCGCCCTCAAATCCCTAATGGCAAAACAAGATCCTGAGCCCTCGCCTCTGGGTTATCGCCATAACCTCTCAGTCCAGAAAGCGCCTCCTTATCATTGGCGCGATTACCGGAACATGCTCGCGTACTTGCGCATGAATGTATCTGAGGGCACGCACGTCGCCAACGTGTTGCTGCGCATGCCCGCGGTTACGGGCCCAGTCGCTCGGCTTCCTGTCTTTCCTGCTGAATCGCTCGAATGGCTGCTCGTGGACCCGACCGACGAGTTCGCCTTTGCCCAGGCACTTTCTCGCGACGAAGATTCTGTTGTTGTCTGGGCGCCGAATCAAGTCGAGGTCGAGCCTTCGTTCCAGCTCGAACTGCTCGAACCCGTTGTGAGAAAGAACTACGAGCTCGAAGTCCGCTTCGGCTCGATCGAAGTTTGGCGACGAAAACGAGACGCGGTCGACGCCAGTCTTCCACCGAAGACGCACCCGCAGGTTGTGCTCGACACCCACGAATGATAGCCTCGCGGAGGGTGCGAGCCGAAGCAGATGTTCGCCCGTGCGAGGCTTCTATGACTGAACAATCGATCGTCACGACAGACTGGCTCGAGCAACATCTTCAAGACCCCAACGTCCGTGTGCTCGACATACGCGGTACGGTGGTCACGAAAGAAATCGCCCCCAATGTCGACAAGGCCGACTATCGAGGCCTGCCCGAGGCGTTCCTCGAAGGCCACATCCCCGGAGCATCGTTCGTCGACTGGACCAAGGACGTTATCGACCCCGACGATCCAGTCCCCGTGCAGATCGCTCCAGCAGATCGGTTCGCGAAGGCGATGGGCGAACGAGGCGTCGGTAAAGATACGCTCGTGGTCGCGGTCGATTCCGCCGGCGGACAATTCGCCACCCGGCTCTGGTGGGCTCTCAGGTACTTTGGACACGAAAACGTCGCTGTCCTCGACGGCGGCTGGAACCGTTGGAAAAGTGAAGGTAGGCCCGTCGAACAAGGCCCAACGCACCCCCCGACCAAAGTGTTTCAACCAAAGGTGAACCCAAGCTTAAGAGCCACATGGCAAGACGTGATGAAGCTCGATCGTTCCGCAGTCCAATTGATCGACGCTCGCGACTCTGGACAATACTCAGGCAACCGCAGACGGGGTCCGCGGCGGCAGGATTCCCGGGGCCAAGAGCGTCCCCAGAGAGCTCTTCGTCCGCGAAGCCGGAGGGTTCCCTTCGCTCGAAGAAGTGGCCAAGGCCTTCAGCGAACATAACGTCGACCCAGGGAAGCCTGTCGTCGCGTACTGCAACGGCGGCGTCGCGGCAACCCTTGTCCTGTTCAACCTCCACAGGATCGGCGGCAAGACCTTCGCAAACTACGACGGCTCATGGAACGAATGGGGCGAGCGAACCGATCTGCCGCTGGAAATTTGAGCACGCTCGCAGTTTCACCTCCAAAGAAGACCTTGCCTCCTTCCCATTCGTTCGGCGTCTGAACGCGCGAGTTATTCGATCGTCTCTCGTCGAGGATCGCACTCGATTTTGAGTCGGCGTCCGTTCCAGGGTTGCCCGTGTTTTCCCCAATCACGGATCAGACCCTAGCGGAAACAACCGCTCCCCGTGGATCCGGAGCCCCGCTAGTGGCTCCGAGGTCGGCGGGCGGCTTCCTATCCGATTGAACCAATGGAGGGTTTTCATGCAATACCTACACGTTTGCATTCTCTTACTTAACAAACGCGACTCTTCTGAGATCGAGCCCTACGCGATTCGTACTTGCTAGAAATATGTTGGAATTGAGCTCGCACTTCGACTAGGGTTTAGCAGCTTCGGGGCATGGAGGGTGGTTGCAAGCTCAACGACGGAGTGGCGACACAACTGCTCCCATGAAAGTCGAGGCCTGCGATGCCGCCCAAAGACGATTCAAAGAAAGCGCCTGCCAAGACGCCGCTATCCAAGGAAGATCGCCGCGTCTTCATTCTCAATGGCTTGCGTGGACGCGACCTCGAGCAAGCGATCACAGACCCAAAACTCTGGGCTGAAATCAAGGAAGAAGCGCGATCGGACGGCGCCGATCGGCTTGTGACTCCGGAAGCCGTCGCATTGGTCGAATCGATCCACGCGCAGCAAGCCGCCGATCGATCGCTAAGCCTCTTTTACAGCACCGACGACGTGCTGATCATTCCTGGATTCCTGGGCAGCGAGCTCGACGACGTAACCAAAGGAGGCGAAGGCACGGTCTGGATCACCCCCCAGATTCTTACGGGAAACACCGAGAAACTCAACGATCTCCGACTCAAACCCTACGTGGCTGGCAAGCCCGATCGCGATGATAAAGACACAGTCGACGTCCGGGCGAACGGCGCGATTCCACTGGTTTACGGCGTCTTGAAATACGACCTGGAAGTCCGCCGCTATTCCGTACGGATCTTCGGGGTCGATTGGAGAAAGAACCTGGACGAGTCGGCTCTCGCCTTGGCCAAGGTGGTCAAAGCGCGTGCGGATCAACGATTCCGACCGCTTCACGTCATCGCCCACTCGCAGGGAGCGATTGTCGCGCTCAGGTCGATTCAACTCTTGGGCGCCGAGGCCTCGCGCCAGCTCGTCAAGAACCTCGTACTCATCGGTCCCGCGACCGCGGGCACCTTCTCCGCAGTCACGGCCCTCACTGGAAACCATAGCTTCCTCGAGCTGGTCAAGCGTTGGGGCATCACTCCGCCAGACCACTTCGAGAAGACCCTCCAATCGATGAGCGGGCTCTACCAGCTCATCCCCTGGCGAACCAAGCAGGTGGGGAAGGCGCTCGTCGACGACCATCCGACGTTCTCCAAACCGCTCGAGTGGATCCTGGCGAACCGAGAGAAGATGGCCAAGAACGTCGGTGAAAGCGATGGCGCGTTTTGGCCCGGCGGCATCGACCAGTCCAGGATCGACGCCTACCTTGGTTGGGCGGAGAGGATCGAGACCAGCTTTTTGAACGATCGCACCTCGATCATTCTTGGGGACCAGCCGACGGTGGGTGGAGTCAAGCTCGAGGACGGTCGGCTCGTGGAAGACCCAGCGTTTAGCACCACGGGCGACGGCACGGTCCCCGACGCACTTGCGCTCGTCGACGGCGCCTCGAGAATCTACAAAGCCAAAGACGCCGAGCACATGATGCTCCCAGCGTCGATCTCGGTCATCGCCGCGGTGCGAGACATCCTTGCCGGCCGCCAGCCGCAGGTCGCTCCATACAACCCGCTCGCGGCCGCGGCGAAACAAAGCCCTTTCCCGTTCCTCGCCCAGCCCAGTCCCGAGCCGACTCCCGTCTATTCCACCGCCGCCCGATCGACGTTCGCTTCCAGGCAAGCCGGCGACGTGCCCCCTCCCGCGTTCAGGTCGCTTCGCGTCTTCTCGTTCGACCCTCTGGCTGCGAATGAAATCGAATCTCTCGGCGCCGAACAGATCACGCTCAACCTCCCCTGGGAATTCGCCGACGGCGGCCAACTCCAGCCCGGACCGATCGGAGACTACGTCGAAGTGGTCGACTGCGACCCCGCCAGCGGATGCGTCTACCCGCCAATCGACCTCAATCATCCACACGTCCTTGCCCAAAGCGGACTGCCGCTTTCCGAAGGCGACCCGCGGTTCCATCAACAAATGGTCTACGCCGTCTCGATGAACACGATCCTCCAATTCGAGCACGCCCTCGGTCGCAAGGCGCTCTGGAGCCCCCGCCTCGAACGCGACAAGTCTGGCCAAGTCGTCCCGCCTCCAATGACCATGCCCTTCGGACAACAGGTCAAGCGCGAGTTCGTCCAACGGCTGCGAATCTACCCGCACGCGATGCGCAGCCCAACGCTTACTACCATCCTGACAAAAAAGCCCTCCTCTTCGGCTACTTCCCCGCCGAAGGCGGCGACGGCGATCGCAACATTCCCGGCGGCATTGTGTTCACATGCCTCTCCCACGACGTTATCGCCCATGAAACCACGCACGCCCTGCTCGACGGCATGCACCGGTATTTCATAGATCCCAGCAATCCCGACGTCTTCGCCTTCCACGAGGCGTTCGCCGACGTCGTGGCCCTCTTGCAACACTTCTCGCACCATGAGGTTCTGCTGGCCCAACTCGCAAAGGCTCGCGGAAAACTTGACAACGAGAGCAAACTTGGGATACTCGCGGCCCAGTTCGGAGAGGCCACCGGCCACGGATCCGCGCTTCGCCAATACCTTGGCAGCAAGGACAAAATCACACACAAGTGGAAGACCACTCCCCCAAATCGTAAAGACATTCTGACCCAAAACGAACCGCACGCCCGAGGCGCCATCCTCGTCGCGGCGCTCTTTCGCGGCTTCGCCAACATTTATGAAAATCGGGTCAAGGATCTCCGACGGATCGCCACCGAGGGCACTGGCCTATTGCCCGAGGGCGACCTCAATATCGACCTCGTCTCGAGAATGGCTGGCGAAGCCGCAAAGTCCGCCGCACCACCTGCTCATCATGTGCATCCGGGCTCTCGATTATCTGCCGCCCGTCGACGTGACCTTTGGTGAATTCTTGCGGGCAATGATCACGGCCGATTACGACCTCGTACGCGACGACGATCGACAATACCGTGTTTCCGTGCTCTCGGCGTTCCGCGAATGGGGCATCTATCCTCCAGACGTTCGCTCGCTGTCGGTCGAGAACCTGCTCTGGACGGAACCCGCGATCGACGCCCACCCAGACCTCAGTCAATTCCTCAAAGACAATCCCTCGGTACACGCGGACGACTGGGATCTTCAATCCGATCGCCGCCACGCCTACGAACGCATAAAGCGCAACGCAATGGCCTTCCACAATTGGCTCGCCGGCTACTCCCTGCGCGGAAAGAACGCTCCAAAACACCCCAGCCAAATCCCAGACGCAATGAAGGAGTGGATCAAACGAGTGGAATCACTCGGAGTCGTCATGAATCCTTTTACGAAGGAAGAGAACTCAGGGAAAGACATCGTGAACGCAGGCTCGATACACCGCGACTCCGGCGGATATCCAACCTTCGAAGTCCACTCGTTCCGTCCTTGCCGCAGGATCGGGCCCGACGGCCAGCAACTGACCGAGTTCGTCGTCGAGATCGTCCAGAGGCGAAAAGGATTTTTCGATCCCCAAGATCAAGAAGCCATGGACAAGGGCGTTGTCTCCTTCTCCGATAAGGAAAAGCCCGACTTCTGGTTCAGGGGCGGCTGCACGTTATTGATCGACAGCCGCAGTGGACGCATCCGTTATTGCATCAAGAAGCCCGTGTTGGACAAAGAACGATTCGATCGTGAACGTGCGTTTCGAGCGCAAAGCAACGAAGAAGACGTGGGAGGCGCCTATCTCGACGGCAGCCGTCGCAACCCCTTCGCGTTCCTTCACGGCACTCTGGGAGTTTAACCAGATCGATCCACTCTTTTCCATGGACGCATCGATATCCCCCCCCCCCCGGGAGCACATCGAGATGACGAGTAAGAAAGCAGCGGCAAAGGCGCCGACCAGCAATCACAACACAACAGCCGCCAAGTCGACGACCGTAGTCCCCAAGGTCGAAGGCGCCTTCGTCCGCATCCGAATGTATCGCCACGGTCTTGGCGATTGCTTCTTGATTTCATTTCGTGGAGCGAAGGAGCACGGTGATCCGAGCTTTCATATCCTGATCGACTGCGGAGTCATCCCAGGCACGCCTAACGCCGGGCCTCGCATGGAACAAGTCGTGAAGGATATCAAGGCGACGACCGGCGGAAAAATCGACGTCTTGGTCGCCACTCACGAGCACGCGGACCACCTCTCGGGCTTCAATCAGGCTCGAGAGGTGTTTGGCGAGAAAGGGGCCAAGGATGGAATCTCTTTCGAGCAGGTCTGGCTGGCATGGACAGAGGATCCGAAAGACCCTGTTGCAAGATCGGTGCGCTCCGAACGCCATGAAAAAGTTGCGGCCGCTCTGGATGGGCGTGAGCGCAGATGCGAGCACGTCTCACGCATTTGGGAGCAAGCGAAGAGGCTCGTTCCGAATTCGAACGGACCGTCGAGGTTCTCAGCTTCTTCGGTATCGACCCGGACGCACAACCGCCGGCGGCGGGCGGGCTCGGCGCCGCGGCGAAATCGGTCTCCGATGGACCGATCGCCAAGGCAATGAAATCGATGCAGACCCTCGGCGCCAAGCCTCCCAAATTCTGCTCACCAGGCGAAGTGTTCTCCCTTCCGGGCGTCGAGAGCACGCGAGTTTTCGTCCTTGGACCACCGAAAGACCTGAAGCAACTTCATAAGGATCTACCCTCCACGGGCAAGGGCGCCCACGAGACGTACGACGACAACGACGACCACGGAGCGGACGCCAAGGCGTTTGGTTTGGGAAAGACGATTGCATCGCGAAGTTTTCTTGCTTCGGCGTTCGGCGCCGCCGCGATCGACCCAGGCTATGCAGAAAGTCTGGCTACCGACCGGCTACGGCCGTTCGATCAGAAATTCGTCGTTCCCTGGGAAGACGCCAAACGCGTCGAGTTCTTCCTCGAGCACTACTTCGAAACCGGGTCGGTGGAACAAGGTCAGGAGTGGCGTCGGATCGACAGCGAATGGACCGAAGGATCGGCTGCGTTCGCTATGCAGCTCGACGGCGATACGAACAACACCAGTTTGGCGCTCGCCTTCGAGCTACCTGGCGGCCACGTCCTGCTCTTCCCAGCCGACGCCCAGGTCGGCAACTGGGAATCTTGGCACGCAGACTCCAAAGGCGTGGAACTCAAATTCCGCGACGAAGATGGAAAGGCAGTCGACGCAACCGCCGAGCATCTGCTCAACCGAGTGGTCTTCTACAAGGCTGGGCACCACGGCAGCCACAATGCCACGCTCAAATCCCAGGGCCTGGAGATGATGACTCGCCCAGGCCTCACGGTCGCGGTACCGGTCGACGCCTACGTCGCCCACGTCAAGAAGCGTTGGACAAAGATGCCCTTCAAACCACTGACCGATCGGCTCAACGAGCTGACCAAGGGAAAAGGCCTGGTCGTCACAGCCGATTGCCCTGTCCCAGGCTCGTCAAAGACCGTCTCGAGCGACGGCGTGAAGGTCACTGTGGTTGATTCCCCATCGCTCTTCGACGACGAATTCGACGTCGAGCACGAAAAGAAAAAGGTCAAACGGCCGTTGTACGTCGACTATCACATCGCGTTCGTCTGATTGCTTCGAGACTCGAGTGTCTATTAACGCCCTCCGTGGGTCGAGCTTCTCTGGATTCGCGTTGCTTGACGACCCGCACACGTTCAGTGGAACAGGGTTCTAAGGGAATGGGTGACTTGTGATGCGCAGATCTCGTTTAACGCTTTATGTATTACTCTTTTTCATGATCTTTTTCTTTGGAAGATCATCGTCGCAAGATGGCTTGGCTTCAATGACGCAAGGGGACGGTTCTCCGTCGCCGTCGTCGCACACGAGACGCTTGATCCTATGGGTTGTCGATGCGGATCTGCGAGGTCTTATCGTTGCGATCAAGGATCTGGACGAGCTAATCGGCGGAGACTCCCATCCGAACCAACCGAGCAATGAAAACCCGCAGGCAGGCGTTAGACCTGGCCTCGAGAGAATCAATCTTGACGGGACCTTGATCGACAAAGCAGGCAATGAGGTCGGCGACGACGCGTCGGCCAAGGAGATCAGCACCCAGGAGTTGCTCTCCGCGCTACTGGAAGCCAACGCGCGAGGTTCCAACGCGCCCGTGCCTCCGTCGTTCCGCGTATCGTGGACGAAACAGTTGCCCCACGTCGCAAGAGTTACATGTCGCCTCGACGTCAAGTTTGCCCCCAAAGAGGCCATTCTCGACTCCTGGAAGCAGATCTTCGATTGGAGCGTTCAGGGGAGCGGACGAGAGGATTGGGAGGCCTTTATAGCGGACCAGAAAAAGAAATTATATTGGCTGAAAAGCTTGCGATCAGATCTCACCAAATATAATCATATCGACGAACCCTCTCAAGTCGTTATCATTGGCCCGGACCAAAGCGACACGGTGCCTGGTCTGTGGATGGCGGTGCGAGAAATCGCCTCCACGGGAGTTCCGTTGCCCGCAGTGCTGAGTTCAGGCGCCAGCTCGTCCATACTCTCCGATTCCCCATTGATCGAAACTCCACCGGACGAGACGCCTCACGGAATAACCGGCTGGAACAATGCATTGGCCCGAATGGCCGGTTTTACCGACGGAGAAGGAAGCCATGCGACCTCGGACGAACAAGAAGACGTTCAGAGAATCCTCGAGCGGATCGATCCTCCTTCGCAACGATTCCTGCAATACAAGCCTCCCGCATCGGAATTGGCCAGGGACGTCACCGAGCACTTGACCGGAGTCATGGGGTGTCGTCGCATAGCCATTTTTTATCCAGACAAACTCGTCCCATTCGAAGAGACCGCGTCCTCGCGGGCCAGGAACGATGGGCCAAAGCGGCCCTACCGGCCTTCGCATCGAATGTACGGTCCCACCTTGCGAGAAGACTACGAAGAGGTTTTTGCGTCATTGGGCGACCAGATTTCTCTCTATCCCGTACCCATCCCCGCGCCGCAAAGCGCCTGCCGGGAAGACGATAAGCGAGGAGATCTGGGCGGACCCGGAATTCCGAGAGGCGTTGCGAAAGGAGCTAAAGCCAACCCTTGTCATTCTCAAGCATGCGAACGTCGAAGCAATCGGCGTCTTCGGCGAGATCGAGATCAAGCTCGCCCTTTTCAGTCTCATCCGCGAGGAACTGCCAACCGTTCAGTTATTCACGTCCGAAACGGATTATCGCTTGGAAGCCTCTCCCTCGGCGGGAGGATCGATCGTCGATATCGCATCGAGACCGTCGGCTCCCCCAGGCGGACTCGAGGGCCTTCTCGTCGTCTCGCCGCCGGACCCGCCGCGCCCCTGGGTCGAGAAACAGTTCCTCGAGCTCGATCCACTCACTCCGCCCGAGGTGAACGTCCCGTTTCTACCCGACCTGAGCTCGTATTATAGTTACCACATCTTTTGTCGATTTATTGAAATGATGCAGTATGGAGAACTGGTCGAGCCGGGCCAATTCCGCATTCTCGATCAGCAAGTCCGGCACAAGCCCAAGCAAAAAGCAGCCGAGGATCACTGCCTCGAGTGCTATCTACGGTTCCCCATTTCCAAAATCGGCACGCCGGGGCAGATCCAATGGGACGAAGAGGTGATGGGAAAAGGTCCCGTTCAAATGCACATTCTCAAGGGCGGACGGCTTCGGCCAATGAACGGCCAGGAGCTTGGTCATATTCTCCAACCGGCGTTCCTGTTGGTTGGCATGTCGGTGGTGGCTCTGATCATCCCCTTCCGGATCAAGCCCCCGATCATCGAGTCCAGACGTCAATCGATGCCACTGGTGGGATATCTCTTCCTCGTGCTCGTGATGACGATGATGGCCTTGGCCATGTATCTCGACACCTCTCAATCGGAAATCTCGATGAGCGTGTCGCCGCTGCCCGACGGCCACTCGTTGTTTCCCTCTTTGGTGCTGCAAACCGTCGCATGCGTGCTGCTCATGGTCCTGCCAATCCATTACGGCCAGGTCTGTCGCAACATCGTTGAAGACCATAAGAGCACGTGGAGCTTTACACGCTGGACGCCGCCTCCAATTGCTCCCGAAGATCGCAAAGCCGTCGAGGATGCCTTTCGCGAGTGGTTCCGAGAACATCTGGCGCCGCACATTGGCAATACGAATCGAGAGTGGGTTGGTGCACTCTTGCTCGGCTTCGGTCTGACCGGTTTGGACGCCACTGCAGGTTTTCCCGTACGCTTCGGCTCAACCTGGTTCGTCATGTTCCTCTTCGAGTGGTTTGTGCTGACGCTGGTTGCATCCGCGGCGTGGAGCTACCTCGAGATCGCCGGCGCGCTCCGCCAGCTCAAACCGTTCTTGAATGAAAAGAAGGTTTGGACCGATGCGCGTTTGTCAGCGATCGAACCGGAAAGCATTAGAAAGTTGGGAACCGCATTTATCAATTCGGTTGCGATCGCCCTCGGAATCCTGCTTCTGCTCATCGCCTCGCGACTCCCAACGCTTGGCATGCCCCATTGGCGTTGGGAGCTCGGCAGCGTCCCCGTGGGGGTCTTGTTCTTCGGACTCGGCGTTTTGGTCATCTCTGCGTATTGGATCCTTGGCGAGACTTGCTTCCGAACGCTCATTCGAGAGGCAAAGTCGGCGAGACTACACGAGCTCGAAATCGAACGGGAATCGTACCTCGGTTCCACCGACCCCAAAAGTGAGGCTGAGGTCCGCGAGCGCCTCGAGACGTTCGCTAATCGCCGTCGCGAGCTCGAATCGATCTCCGAGAAGCCTTGGACAACAAGCGACGCCTTCCGCGCCGCGCGGCCATGGCCACGGCAGTGCTCCCTTGGCTCATCCCCAAGGCCCTTGGCTTCGTCGGCGGATCGGTCGTCGGCCCGCTGACGCAGATCATTCAGAGCCTGACGAAATAGCAATCAAGAAAGTTGCCTGGTCGAGCGACTGCATGACGTATCGAGCGAACTCAATAACGCACGGGCGGGTCCCTGCAGTTTGACAACCTACGGAGCGACTGGATTTAGGCTCACCGAGAGCGCTTACTCAAAGAGTTTAACGTCTTGGACCCGCTTGCAAGCCAGTCGGAGATCTTGGCTGATTTCTTTGGCGACGATGACTCCTCGAACGGTCTGACCCGGGTCCGACTGGTGCTGCTCAATCCAGGTCATGTAACGGAGAAGCTGTCCTACAACGCGGTCGTAACCCTTCGAGACCTTGAGCTCGACAATGACATAGTTTCCGCCCCGATCAGTCGCGAGGATGTCGATATAACGATTGCCCGCAGGGAACTCCACACCCGTGATTCCCTCGTCTTCGTACAGCTTGAGCCCCGGCTCGATAAGGTGCAGATTCCTGGCGAGGTAGTCCCTGAGATCATGCTCGTACGCGACCTCGGACGAGTCCTCCTCTCTCGGCAACGGAGCGGAGGAGCCGACGGGCTTGGGGTTCTCCTTCGTGATCGGGAGCGGATCTTTACCGGGTTCGTAGAGACGAAAGTGGCTGCCGTCGATTTTGAAAAGGAGGTCCTCAGACCCATCGGACTTCGGAGAGTAGTGAAGCCTTGTAGGCGTATTCGTTGAGAATCTGATGAGATGACAGGAGATCGTTCCTTCTTTGATGTTGTGATACCGGCTTCTGAACCACTGCACCGCCTGTTCGCTCGTGAAGTTCATCCCCGGCTTCACGCCGAGATCCTTGATCATCTCTGGAATCAGCAATCTGACGGGCTTGTCATAGAGAGAAGGCATACCTGCCGCCTTTGAATGGCTTTAAGGTCTTGGCATCTGTCAAGCAACCATGATGGTTCCGGCACGCGAATGTGGGGAGAGCTCACCGGCGAAAAACCCAAGAACGAATACACCCCAGCATACACTCGGCCCATTCTGAATCAATGGTGCTGACCTCAACGATTCGCTTACTTGAACAAGGGTCTGAGCCGCGATTCAACTTCAACCGCAAAAGGAGCGAAGCTGACTGGGCATGCCGTTCGAATTCGATCCAGCAATCGAATTTCTCTTGCGATCTCCCAAGCAGATTCGGCAGGGATCTCCCGCTTCGACTCGACCAGAATGGCAATCTTTGATTTTGGGTTCTCCTTCTCATCGATTCGAGGCGCTGGCAAGGTCTCAGGTTCGGTGGGAAGCTCGGGCTTTTGAGCAAGTCCCAGACCCTTCTTAACCGCGGCCGGGTCGGCCAACAACCACGCTTCGATGCAAGGATGCGCAACTCCCACCACCGCGGCAGGCGTCGTCTGCGTCTCTCGATCACGAGCTCCGACCAGCGTTGCCAATTTCGCTGGATGATCGCCTTCGGTATCGACGACAAAGACCACACCGGATCGGTGGCTTTCCCTCGCCTGTTTTAAAGCGAATTTGAACTTTGCGCCAGCCCTCCTCCCTGTAGAGAAGCAAATCTTTGACGAAACACTTTCATGTTCGCCGGTTGGTTGCACAGCTTATTAACGAGAATCGGCACAACGCCGGTCGCGAAGTCGGCAAGCTTGTTTTCCGGAACCCCAAGATCCGTCTTTCCTTCGCCGACCACGGTGATAACGATCTCAGGCATCTTGAAACAACTCTTCTTCGCTCAGGTTGTACCAGAGTTCGCCGAGATAGAACTCGTCGTTGCCAAGTCGTTCATGGATCTGAGGAGCCTCTCGGAGTGGCCTCGCTCGAACAGGTGCTGAGGGTTCGGGACGGCTCAGAAGCGTGACCTCCTCCGGCTGAAAAAGGCTTAAAAGATAAGGAGAGTGAGTGGTCATCACGATCTGCGGAACTGGCGTCTCGGACGTCTGTGCCCCAAGCTCACGAATGAGCTCTACTATCTGCGTGAGGCGTAATGGATACACTCCCTTTTCAGGTTCCTCGAGCAGTAAGAGCCTTGGCGGTTTTGGCGAGTAGATCAGCGCCAACAAACCTAAAAAAAGAATCGCGCCATCGGAGGCCTGTCGGGCGGGGATGGTCTTATGATGTGTCGTCTCGAAATAGATTCCCTTTCCATTTTGCATTGTTGCGCTTTGGAGGCCGCCAGGATCGAATTGGTTTTGTCGCGACAGGGATTTCTCGACCTCGAGTCTGACTTTCCGAAACTGCGGGAAAAAGTCCGCAAAACGAGCCTGAAGCTCGAGGAACCTCTGTGCGTCGTTCCCCAAGATGTCGTCGAGCATCGTGGAGAGGCCGAATCCATCAGGGTCCATTCGAAATTTTCGCCCCTCGTCGAATGACGCAGGCGTAGCCATCATACGTGGATAAAAGCCGTAGATAGCCGCTGGGCCGATCACACGAGCCAGCTTTTCGAGAATGGGAGCGATTGCTTGATCCGGATAGTGCCGCCACGAGTAAATCGCTGTAGTCGGCGACCTCGACGAGCCGATCCTTTTCCTCTCACTCGTATCAATCCACTCAGCGCGGGTGAGGCATAGCTTTCCTTCTTTCGCAAATTCTACTTCCAGTTGGTAAGCGAGATCGACGGATCCAGGGCTTGCGTCGACGCTAAAGCTTCCCATAAAACCCACTAACGGTGAGGCTGATCCCTCGAAAACGAGCTCATCGCCTTCCCAGCGTCCTTGAAACGCGTCCGTTAAGGTCACTTCCGCGGTACGCGAGAACGCGAGCATGGCTTCGAGTAGGCTGGTCTTTCCCGAATCGTTCTGGCCAATGACCACGTGGACGGGCGTGAGCGGTAGTTCCACGTCGGCCAAGCATTTGTAATTTGTTACACGGAACTTGGTCAGCATGCGTCGTATCCCATAGGACTTGCCCGTCTCAAAATCCCTCTGATTGATCATAGCAGGAAAAAATGGAATCATTTCGAGATTCCTAAACGGACTTGTCGATACTCTGATCTTTCGGGGCTGCCCGGTAGGCGAACCCCGCGGAAAACGGGCGAATTCCAGGGACACATGCTGTTGGGGTCTTGAAAGAATGAAAGCGACCTCCCAGACTCTTTTGGACCGGAGTTCACGAGGATTGGATTCGGGTCGCAGCCTCATGACGGGAATCGAAGATGAGTGAACTCAAAACCTGCTTCAAGCGGGTGGATTACGATCTCTCTGGTCTGCTTCATTACATCGACATCGGTGACATCGGTCTTCCAGACATCCAGCGCCCGTTCGTCTGGTCAAACTCGAAGGTCCGAGACCTTTTTGACTCGATGTATCGCGGATTCCCCGTGGGATACCTACTCTTCTGGGAAAACGCTCACCTAGCCGGAGCGAAAACGATCGGCGTCGGCGACAAGCCCCACTCGCCCCCAACGCGTCTCATCGTCGACGGCCAACAACGTCTCACGTCGCTCTATGCCGTTTTCCGCGGCAAGAAGGTCCTCGACGAGGACTATCGCGAGCGACAAATCGAAATCGCGTTTCGTCCACGCGACGGTTCGTTCGAAGTCTGCGACGCCGCAATCCGAAAAGACCCCGAATGGATCGCCAATATTTCAACTCTGTGGGCCTCAGGAAAATCGAGCTATCAACTCGTTAAGACGTTCCTTCAATCACTTGGCGAGAAAACCCAGCTCACCGGCGATGAAGAGGAACTGATCAGCCATAACCTCGACAGGCTGTTCGATCTCCAGAAATACCCCTTTACGGCCTTGGAGATTGCACCGACAGTCGATGAGGAGCAAGTCGCAGACATTTTCGTCCGCATCAATAGCGAGGGCGTAAAGCTCAATCAGGCCGACTTCATCCTGACCCTCCTCTCCGTCTTTTGGGACCACGGCCGCCATGCACTGGAGAACTTCTGCCGTGCTTCGCGCCTGCCTCCTGGCCCAGGCGATCGGCCGTCGCCGTTCAACCATTTCATACAACCCGACCCGGACCAACTCCTACGCGTCGCTGTTGCGATAGGCTTTGACCGCGGTCGTTTGAAGTCGGTCTACCACCTGCTCCGAGGAAAAGATCTGGATACAGGCGTGTTTTCCGCAGAGAGACGTACGGAACAGTTTGGAGTGTTGGATTCTGCCCAAGCCAAAGTTCTAGATTTGACAAACTGGCATCAATTCTTGAGCTCGCTCATCGGCGCGGGCTTCCGCAGTGGCGATATGGTGTCCTCGCAAAACGCCATTCTGTACGCCTACGCCCTCTACTTGATCGGACGCGGACGATGTGGGGTTGCCGAGCACAAACTCCAAAAGGCGATCGGACGTTGGTTCCTCTTTAGCACGCTGACCGGCCGTTACACGGGTTCGCCGGAGTCGGTGATGGACGGCGATCTGAACCGTCTCAAAGAGGTCACGACTTCGGAAGGTTTCGTCGGCGCCCTCGACCACGTGATGGAGTCGGCTCTTACGAATGATTTTTGGGGCATCACGCTGCCCGCAGCCTTAGACAGTTCCTCGAGCGCAATCCCGAGCTCTTTGCCTACATCGCTGCGCAGAATCGCCTGCACGCCCCAGTGCTCTTCTCGCACAAGAAGATCAGCGATCTGATTGACCCCGCTCTGCTTACCAAGAAAAAGGCGCTGGAACGGCATCATCTCTTTCCACGGGCCTGGCTCGAAAGGCAGGGAATCAAAGATCTCCGGATGATCAACCAGATGGCCAACTACGCGCTCTTGGAATGGCCAGAGAATATTGCGATCAGCGACGCGCCGCCTTCCAAGTACGTCCCTGAGATCCGAGCCCGCCTCACACCAAAAGAATGGAGCACGATGAACGAACTTCACGCGCTTCCTGTCGACTGGGAGAACATGAACTACGAAGAGTTCTTGCAGGAGCGGAGAAAGCTCATGGCGTCAATCATCAGGGCGCGGCTATGAGACACTGGCGTAGGCGCTAATAAACATGCCCATCCCCGACTTCCAAACGATCATGCTCCCGTTGCTCACAATCCTGAGCGATGGCAAAGAACGGATCATCCGCGATCTGACCGAACAACTCGCGCAACACTTCGCACTCACCGACGAAGAACGAGCGGCGAAGCTGCCAAGCGGACAGCAAACCATCTTCAGCAATCGAGTCGCCTGGGCGAAAGCGCATTTCAAGGGGGCCGGACTGATCGAGAACCCGAGCCGTGGGCTCATACGAATCTCCGAAACTGGGCTCAAGGCCTTGGCTCAGAAGCCCCCCGTCATCAACGTGAAGTTCCTGAAGCAATATCCTCCCTACCTCGCCTTCATCGGCAAATCCGAGTCGGAAGATCCGGTCGAAGCGATTGGCGTCTCGACGCGAGAGGAAGAACAACGCACGCCTCTCGAGCTGATCGATTCCTCCTTCCGGAAGCTGACCCAGGCCACGGCGGACGACCTTTTGACGAAACTCCGAGCGTGCTCGCCGGCGTTTTTCGAGTCGGTGGTTGTCAAACTGTTGATGGCGATGGGTTACGGCGGGATCGCGGGGGAAGGAACGGTCACGGGCAAGTCTGGCGACGCCGGCATCGACGGAGTGATCACTCAGGACAAGCTCGGTCTCGAGGTCGTTTGCATCCAGGCCAAGCGGTGGACTGGGTCCGTCGGTCGAGATGTGGTTCAGCAGTTCGTCGGCAGCATGGATTATTACCGGGCAAAGAAGGGCGTGATCTTGACGACCTCCACCTTCACCAAGGACGCAGCCGAATTCGTCCATCGGATCGAAGGCAAGAAGGTCGTCCTTATCGACGGCGAGCGCCTCGCCGAGCTCATGATCGAGCACAACCTCGGCGTGACCCGGACCAAAACTTATGAGCTGAAGGAAGTTTCGAACGACTTCTTCGATGAGGATCAGGGGTGAGGGAACAGCCAGAAGCAATGATATTAAGGCTCGAGGATCTGAGTTACTCGAACTGAAAACCCTCACGCCCGCGCGAGCTCGCCTCGCAGCAGATGATCATCCACTGCGAGTGGCACGCCCCTCAATCCCAGCGACGGATCAGTCCGCCTTGGTCGTCTTGGAATTGGACTCGATCGTGAATTCGATCTCGCCGTCAAGATCCATATTCGCAGCGGCGATGTTCAAGGTGATGGGCCCCTTCACCTTGATCGTGCTCTGCGCCTCGACGTCGACGCCCGCGGCGCGATCGAAGAGAATCCAGCCTTCAGAGGAGACGACCTTCAGGTCGCTCTTGGTGATCTTCGTAGGGGCGTTCTCCTGGCCCTCGATCTCCAGCACAGCCTCCAACACCTTGACGCCGATCTTGTCGAGCTCCTTGCCGTCCTTCTTCTCCGTCCCTTGATATTCGTACTTTTTCTTGAATTTGATCTTCTGGCCGGCGGAGTTCACGAACTCCGTACGCTCCCATGTGTCTCCCTTACGCACCAACCCAGGCTCGAACTTGTTCACCTTCTCGCTGAATTCTCTTTTGATGTTATCTGCACTCGTCGCTGTCTTGACGATTTCGAGCGCCTGGGGCGAGAGCAGATCGCTATTCTCCAGCAGCTTTTCCGTCCCCTCGATCGTCTTGACCGTCCCGTCCTCGTTCAGATTGATTCTGAAGGTCATACCAGAGATCCGCTTCAACGCCTCGACGAGGAACTGGATCGCGGGGTCGGCCTTGGCCTCGTCGGGCTTCGCGGAATCGAACTGAAACGTAAGCCCGCCCGGCAGGTCCAGATTGATCTTGGTCGATAAGGACTTGACTTGAATTGGGATGAGTCCGTCGACCTTCTCTCCCATTTTTGTGTAGATAATCTCTTCGCTCTGGCTCTTCGTGTCGAGCGTCTGACCGGCAAGCATCAATGTCTGTTCGACTTTCGTCGTCGAGGTCGTTTTCGACGCTCGGCCAGGCGTGTACTTGTACTTGAGCTCGACCTGGGCACAAGCCAAGGTAGGCAATGCTAGCGCCAAAAATGCCGAGGCAACGAGACTTCTGCGAATCATTTTTAGTACTCCTGAAGCGGGGGGCTTGGGCTCGACCATCGAGAAAAGGTTCGATAAGCGAAGAAGAATCTTAAACCCACTTAACCCGAAATCCCAGGATTCAAGTTGCGACCTCTGCGTCTTCCCTCGCTGAGTTTCAGCTCTTGAGAGCTCGAAATCCCGCCTTTCATCTTCTGAGATAATCGAAAAATCTTGCCTGCGTTTACTGCCCTACGTGGTTGGAAAGGATGGCGCAGATCATCAAATCCTCGTAGCCTTGCTATGTTGCGTAAGCAATCGAATTCCTTCTCTCTTCTCGGGCCCTCCTTTTGAAGCGCGATCCCTGCATAAAATAGAACATTTTGTTGGACAATGCTGCGGCCTTCGGAACATAATTAAGCTGTCAAGCGATGCGATCCAAATGAAGAACGTCAGGCTCAATGTTTTCCCCGAGAGTTTCTTTGCGGAAAGGACCAGGAGAGGCCACTTGGTAAAGTCTTTTAAAGCCAAGTCGTTCATTCATAGTTGCTTTTCTGTCGAGTTCTGTCAGACATTTGGGCCGCTTGTTTCCAGTTGTGAAGCTAAATTCTCAGCCTCGTCCAACCAACTTGCAGAACGTCCGCAGTTTGAAATTGGCTTCGATTTGTCCAACAAACAAGAAAAATCACGGGGTGTTGCCCAACGACGCGCGGTTTCGTTGTGGCGGGAAGAAGAGGCGCCGCTAGACAACCCGGATCACACGGATGACAGCGATGATCGAGGGCGGGTACGCCGTTCGAGATCGATAGGCTTGGCAAGAACGAGACCCAACTTCCGAATGGGTTTCGTCGTCAATCCTTTGCGTCATTCGTGTGATTCGAGGTTGATTTCCCATTCCGAATTGGGCTTCTTTCGCGCGGATCGACTTGCGTAAGCCATACCGCCAATCCCAATTCCGAGTTCCCAGCTCCTACACGACCAGTTGGTGCCCTGATGCCTCATGATTCGTTACTCGGCTTGTCAAAACGCATGCATACTGGCATTCTGACCAATGGGGAAGTTTCGTCGCACCAAGGGGTTGGAGGGGTTTAGACGCATGGAGCGTGCATCCAAGATCCTCGTCACCGGCGGTGCGGGGTTCATCGGTTCCGAGGTGATTCGCCAGCTCATCAGCGAGACAGACGCCGTCGTCATCAACGTCGACAAACTCACCTATGCCGGCAACCTCGAGTCGTTGGTAGACGTCTCCAATTCACCGCGATACATCTTTGAACTCGCCGACATCCGCGATTCGAACAAGATTCGCGACATCTTCGGGCGCTATCAGCCGACTTCCGTGATGCACTTGGCAGCCGAGTCGCACGTCGACAGGTCGATCGACGGGCCAGCCGAGTTTGTCATGACAAACGTGGTTGGCACGTTCACTTTGCTCGAGGCGGCAACCGCGCACTGGAACAAGCTTTCGCCAGACGCCCGCGAATCCTTCCGCTTTTTGCACGTTTCGACCGACGAAGTTTATGGAAGTTTAGGCCCGGCGGGTTATTTCACCGAAGAGACCCCGTATTCTCCCAATTCACCTTATTCTGCCAGCAAGGCAGGGTCGGACCATCTGGTACGCGCTTGGCTTCACACGTATAAGTTGCCGACGATCGTCACGAACTGTTCGAACAACTACGGGCCTTACCAGTTCCCTGAGAAGCTCATTCCGCTATGCATTCGCAACGCGGTCGCTGGTAAGCCTCTGCCTGTTTATGGCAAAGGAGACAACATCCGCGATTGGCTCTTTGTTGAAGACCATGCGCGTGCATTGAGGTTGGTTCTCGATAAAGGCAAGCCAGGTGAAACGTACAACATCGGCGGGAGGTCGGAGCGTCGGAACCTGCAGGTCGTGGAGAACCTGTGCGCCCTGCTCGATGAACTGAGTCCGAACTCGCCGGTCGTCCCGCATTCGAAGTTGATCACCTTCGTGAAGGATAGGCCTGGACACGACCAGAGGTACGCAATCGATTCGACGAAGATCGAGTACGAACTGGGCTGGCGTGCTCGTGAGCAGTTTGAGACGGGGCTTATCAAGACAGTGGAGTGGTACTTGACCCACGTCGACTGGTGCGATCGGATCGCCTCGGGCGCCTATCAAGGACAGAGACTTGGCCTGGGGATTGCGTCATGAAGGGAATCATCCTGGCAGGCGGGTTGGGGACACGGCTTTATCCGGTCACCCGGGTCATCAGCAAGCAACTTTTGCCTGTCTATGACAAACCGATGATCTATTATCCGCTCTCCACGCTGATGCTGGCGGGGATCCGCGACGTCCTGCTCATCTCGACTCCCACCGATCTCCCCAGGTATCAAGATCTTCTTGGGGATGGGTCGACGTGGGGGTTGAACATCAACTATGCTCCCCAGCCGCAACCGAACGGACTGGCGCAGGCGTTCGTGATCGGCAGGTCGTTTGTCGGGACCAGCTCGGTCTCGCTGATTCTTGGCGACAACATCTTCTACGGGCACGATTTCAGCGAGGTCGTCCAACGATCCGCAAGGCAATCGTCGGGGGCGACGGTCTTTGGCTATTACGTCAAGGACCCTGAGCGTTACGGCGTGGTCGAGTTCGACGTCAACTGGAACGCCGTAAGTCTGGAAGAGAAGCCTGCAAAGCCGAAGTCGAATTACGCGGTGACGGGCCTATACCATTACGACAACCAGGTGCTCGACATCGCCCGCGACCTGAAGCCTTCGAAGCGCGGCGAGTACGAGATCACCGACGTGAACATCGCATATTTGCGGATGAATCAGCTCAAGGTCGAAATCTTGGGCAGAGGAATCGCCTGGCTCGATACAGGCACTCATGAAGCGTTGCAGCAGGCCTCGCATTACATTCAGATCATCGAACAGCGTCAGGGTCTGAAGGTGGCGTGCCTGGAAGAGATCGCCTTTAGGATGAAGTTCATCGGCGCCGATCAGCTCGAGAAGCTGGCCCTGGGGCTCAAGAACGAGTACGGAGAGTACCTGCGAAACATCCTCGACGAACGCATTTTGTAGTCTTTTTTGTGTTCACATCTAAGTCCGGCAACCCCTTTCATCGTGCGATTTACCTGACAGGTCCGACGGCGTCCGGCAAGACGGCCGTGGGTATCGAGCTTGCGTTGCTGTTGGGCGGCGAGGTTCTGTGCCTGGATTCGATGACGTTATACCGAGGCATGGACGTTGGCACAGCCAAGCCGAGCGCTGTGGAGCAAGCAGCGGTCCCTCACCATCTGATCGACGTCTTGGAGCCTTGGGAGAATGCGTCGGCGGCTTTGTATCAAAGTTTGGCCCTGCAAAAAGCTCTCGAGGTCGAGGCTCGCGGCAAGCTTCCGCTTTTTGTGGGTGGAACCCCCATGTACTTGAAAACGCTTCTTCGTGGTCTTTTCGAAGGTCCAGGGGCCGATGCGAAGGTCCGAGCCGAGCTAGCGGAGAGAGCCAAAGCGCGAGGCGTCGAGGCGCTGCATGGAGAGCTGGCTGAGGTCGACCCGGCGGCCGCGGGGAGGATCAAAGCGACCGACGAGCGAAGGATTGTGGAGAGCGCTCGAGGTTTACTTGACCACCGGCAGGCCAATTTCCGAGCTCCAGGCCCAGCACGACAAGCCGGCTCCTTCTTCTGTACAGGTCTACGCCATACAGGCGCCAAGGCCGCTGCTGCACGAACGGATCAACGCTCGTGTGGAGTTGACGTTCGGGAGGGGCCTGGTCGACGAGGTCCGTTGTCTGATCTCGGCGCCGAGAGGCCTGGGCAAGACGGCTTCCCAGGCGATTGGCTATCGCGAGGTTAAAGAGCATTTTGAGGGCGTTCGGGGCTTGCCTGAGACGATCGACCTGGTGAAGACACGGACGCGCCAGTTCGCCAAGCGCCAGGAAACGTGGTTTCGAGGGCTCGAGGAGGTGCGGTTCGAGCCTGTCGTGGAGATGCATTCGCCTCGAGAGTCTGCGCTTCGTCTGTTGAAAAGGATCCAGGATGCTGCACGGTTGGAGGAGCCTGTTTTGCCCTCGGCTTTGGCCATGGGTTTTCCAGGCTTACCTACTCCCGTGGACCCCTCGAATTGACCTTTCCCGATTCCGGCCGATCTGTTAAGAAACGCCGCTTCCTGATCCGCTTACGCCGGCGTGTTTCGTTTTACAGGCAGTTCGCAAGGATGCGGCTGTGGTGGTCGACTTGTCAGTTCCCAGGAAGGGGCTCACCCATGCGCCGGCTTTGGATCCAGACGATCGCGATCCTCTTTGTCGTGGCAGGGAGCCTAGGCGTAGCAACGGGCCGAGGCTTTGACGACACCAAGTCGAGCTCGAAGAGCAGCACCAAGGGAAGCTCGAAGTCGGGCGCCAAGCCTGCTTCGCCGGAGGCTGGGGACGACGGCCCTCCGTCCGAGTTGAACACTCCGCCGCCATCCCCTACCGAGGCGTCTCCGCCGGTTGAAGATCCCTTGCCGCCACCGGAGATCGACGCTCGCTTGCCGAGCTTCGATCGACCCAACACAGACGACAAGACCAGCGATGAATCAGCCTCTGGAAATTCCAAAACAGAGAGTACAGGCCAGGACTCGCCTCTCTTCGACTCCAAGATCCGTCGAGCCCAGGGCCCTGCGAACGAAACCAACCCTCTTCCCAATGCGATCGACCGGCCGACCAGCTCGGCTGGCTCATCAGGAGCTGGCGTCGGCGCCGTCTCGGCCGACCCCGGCGACGCTTTCGTCATCCCCTTGAACCGAATTCCCGAAGGTCGGCAAGATCTGGGCGTCAGCGTCGAGGTGGTTGCCCCGAGTGTTGTGAACCTGTTCCAGAACTCGACGCTCAAGGTCATCGTCAAGAACAAAGGGGCTTCGGACGCCTTGGGAGTGATCGTCCGCGACGATCTGCCGGAGGGTCTGAGCTTTGTGGAAAGCCAGCCGGCAACTTCACCAGCCGGCCAACTGTTGGTCTGGCGCATTGGAACCTTGGCCGCGGGGTCGGAAAAGGTCATCCTGCTGAAGGTCAAGCCAACCCAGGTCGGCTCGTTCGACCACGCAGCCAGCGTGTCTTTCATGACCGGCGGTAGGTCCCGTACGCTCGTTCAAGAGCCCAAGCTCGTGATCGAGCAGTCGGTTTCGCCTAGCAAGGTGCTCAAGGGCCAACAGGTCGTCTACAACATCGCCGTTTCGAACCCAGGCACGGGACCTGCTCGAAACGTCACGGTGATCGCTCGGTTGAGCCCAGGGCTCCGCCATGAGCAAGGAGACGAGCTCAAGCAGGTGATCCCACTCATCAAGCCCGGCGAAAGGGTAAAGCTCGACCCGCTTTACACCGACGCCGTGGCCGACGGCGAGCAATTTTGCGAGACCACCGCCACCAGCCCGGACGTCCTTCAGGCTTCCGGGCCAGCCAAGCGGACAGACGCCGTGACCGTCGTCGCGCCCAAGCTCGCAGTGGCAATCGACGGGCCCAAAACGAGATACACAGACACGCCAGCGATCTATCATGTGACGATATCAAACCCTGGCACCGCCCCTGCCCAGAACATCAGGGTGACGGCCATGCTGCCTAGCACGGGAACCGTCACCCACGCCAACGGCGCGCAACACGACCGGTTTGGTTCGAGGCTCTTATGGACCCTGGACCAGCTCGAGGCGGGTCAGAAGGTCGATTATTCGTTCCAGGTGAGGCTTGGCGGAGTCCAGCTCTATCAAGTTGCCATTCAGGCAAAAGCGGACCACGGTTTGCTAGAGAAAAGAACCTTCGAGACCGACGTGACGGGCATCGCGGACGTCGACTTCTTCGTGAACGAAAGACTGAGGGTAGTGGACGTGGGCGAAACCGTGACCTATGAAATCGTCATCAAGAACACAGGATCTCGCGAGGCGGCGAACCTACTGGTGAGCGCTCGGCTCTCGAAGAACCTGGAGGCTCCAGAGACGACGGGCACCGAGCAGAGCGCACAGTTCAACGCCTCGGCCAACGTTGTCAAGTTCCCGGTCATTGCCAGGCTTGCCCCCCGCGACGGAGAGATCGTGCTGTCGATCAAAGCAAAAGCCAGCGAACCCGGCGTGGCCACGTGCGAGGTGGTCCTGTTGCACGACGACCTAGGAGATACGCAGTTGGTCAAGACCGCCGCAACAAAGGTGATGCCCAAGCCGCTGGGAGGCAAGCCTTGAAAAGGGCCCTTGCTCCAGCTTCGGGATCGAAAGAGGCGCCGCCCGGATTCGAACCGGGGATGGAGGTTTTGCAGACCTCTGCCTTACCACTTGGCGACGGCGCCTGAAGGATTTTTAGCTTAGCGTCGCGTTCCTCCGGCGGCAAGCCGGGCTCCAGGAACAAGATTCAACACCCCAACACTTTGAGTTAGTACATGAGCATTCTGACAGAACTCGATGTTTCTAGAGCCGAGCTAGAAGCGGCCAAACGGTTTCTGCTTTCTTCGAGCGAAGAAGACCGGAAGGCACGGACGCAGCCTCGGCCCTCGGAGGCGCGGTTGAAGCCCGGCGGCACGGGGCTCTCCCGCATCGTTGATCGCGCGCGGGCCCGGAGATCGTCCGTCGCCGCCAAGGACCAATGAGCCGCCGAGGTTAGCTGCCAAAGCTTCGGACTCCTTACTCGGCCCGCAGGTTCGGGGCGTTTGAACCTGGATCGTTCAAGAGCCCCAGGGCGATGGCGCGAACGCTGTCGTTGATCGTGGCGTCTGCTTGCACGGCCGCCCTCGCGTCCTCACGCGACTTGGACCTCGAAAGCACGAACTGGACAAGGCTTAGGGCTTCGTCGCGGTGCAAGATCTCGGGCGTCGGAGGGCTCGAATCCCAGATCCTGACGGCCTTGTCCCACCCACCAGACGCGATGCGACCGCCGTCGGGACTAAAGATCGCCCGGGTGACAGGTCCGGGCCCTGAGTGTCCGTCGAGCTCGAGGATCTCACGGCCAACGACGGCGTCCCATAAGCGAACCTTCAAGTCCAAACCGCCCGAAACGATCCGCTTGCCGTCTGGGCTGAAGTCGACGGACCGCACGGGGGCCGAATGCCCAACCAAAGTCGAAAACAGAGCTCCATCTTTGACTCGCCATAGTTTCACCTGATGGTCCGAACCGCCCGATACGATGGTCCGGCCGTCGGGGGAGAAGGCGACGCAGGCCGCAGTGGGGGAATGGGCCTGTATCTCGAACCTTTTTTTGCCGTTCTCGACGTCCCAAAGCTCGATCATGCCGTCGTTGGTCGCGGCCGCGAGAGTCGTCCCCGAAGGACTAAACGCCAAGCCTCGGATCGGAGCGGTCGACCTGGGCAGGGCTTTGATTAAAGTCAGCTTATAAATATTCCATATTTTCACTTCTCGATCGAGCCCAGCCGAAGCGAGCAGGCCGCCCTTTGGGCTTGCCGCAAGGGCGATTACGCGGTCGGAATGCCCTTCGAGTTCGCCCAGTCGTTTGCCGGTCTCGTAGTCCCAAATCTCGACGAACCCATGCTTCTTATAGCCGCCGCCCGCCACGGCCAACGCGCCGTCGGCCGCCGCGATGGCAAAGACGGGCCCAGAGGGCGTCGAAAACGTCAGCTCGGCCCTGGCTTTCGTGGGGTCCCAAACCTTGAGAGCTCCCGCAAAGTCGGCCGAAATCACGCTTTTGCCGTCTGGACTAAAGACCAGCGACGAGATAGAGCGCTCGTGCCCAAGAAGCTGGAGACTCTCGTGAGTCGTATAGGCGTCCCAGATTTTGAGCTCGGCTGGCTGTCTGGGATCGTCCATGTCCCAACCGACCGACGCGAGCCGCCGGCCCTCGGGACTATAGGCGATTCCCATCACGTCCCCCGAATGGCCTCGAAGCGACATTGCCTCCAGGCCGCTGGGATAATCCCAGATCCTCACGACAGACTCCCTGCCGGCGGTGGCAAGCCGTTTGCCGTCGGGACTGAAGATCACTTTGAAGATGTGCGTGGAGTGTCCATGAATAACAAGCGTCTGCTCGCCGCTCTCCGATTCCCTCACCTGGACTTCCCCCGCCCTACCCCGCTTGCCGCCCGAGATCGCGATCGAACCGCCCTTGGGGTGATAGGCAAGTCCAAAGAAAGGGGTGTCCGGGTCGGCGGCTTCCCAGACGACGGCGCCATTCGAGAGATCCCACACCTTGGCGACGCCCGGCAGCCCGAGCGTGTCGGTGCTTTCGCCCTTGCCAAGTCCGACGGCCGCGAGTCGTCTTGAATCGGGACTGAAGGCGATGGAGTTGACCCTGGCGGGCGGAGCTTCGAGCGAACGCTCGTGGACCCCGTTGTCCATCGACCAGATCTTGATTTCGCCTTCTTGCCAGGCGCGAGAATCGCCCCCCGCGGAGGCAAGGCGAAGGCCGTCGGGGCTAAACGCCACTGCCCGGACGTCGAGACGGTGACCGACGAGATTGAAGACTTCTTTCCCCGTCGATGCGTCCCAGACTTTGAGCTCGACTGGTCCGTGTGGGGGAGGCCCTCCAGGAGGCGGTGGCCCGGGTCCTTGGTCGGCCGGCCGCCGTCGAGCCGATTGGTCCCCGAGTTCGCCTTTGGGCAAGGGCCGATCCGGAGGAGGACCGCCTCGCTCGATCGAACCAAGGCCAGGCCCTCCAGGACCAACGGGGCTGAACATCTCGCTGGGAATCCTGGAATCCAGAGGCGCCATCGCGCCGCTGCAAGACGCGATCAAGCGGCCGTCGGGGCTGTAGGCCAAGGCGGCCGTTCGGGCGCGGGAGCCGTGAATTGAAAACAACTCTTTACCTGTTACAGCATCAAGAATCTTGATTTCACCAGGCTTTCCGGGCGCCCCACCCGCGACTGCGATGCGGCGGCCGTCCGCACTGAAGGCCACGTCGCTGGCTCGGTTGCCCCGCCACTGGAGCGTCCTTAGAGAAAGCGAGCAGAGCCGCCGGAGATAGTGCCATTCAAAACCTCGGAAGTCTTCGACTCCCAGACGGGTAGGGATCTGCCGATCGAGCCTTTGCACCACAAGTTCGGTCTCGCCCTCTCGCCAGGCCTGTTGGGCAAGGTTGATCTCGGCGGTATAGGTTCGGTGGTCGCTCAGCCGCTTCTCAAACAACGCCGAGCGACGCTGGAGCTCGCTCGAGACCGCGAAGTAGGTCGCCACGATCGTCCCGGATGCCAGAGCCAGAACCAAAGCCGCGGCAAGCCCCGAGAGCACGGGTTCGCGGACGCAGAACATCCACATCCGGGAGAGCTTGCCAACCGGCCGAGCCGAGATCGGTCTCCCCTCGAGCCAATTCGTCAGATCGTCGGCGAGAGCCTCGGCGCTGCGGTATCGGCTCTTGGGCCTCTTCTCGATCGCCTTTAAGCAGATCGTCTCGAGGTCGCGACCGATCAATGGATTGAAACTTCGCGGCCGCTCGGGTTCCTTCTCATAGACCTGGAGCAGGATCTCCATCGGCGAATCGCCCCGAAATGGAGGCTTGCCGGTGATCAACTCATAGAGAATCGCTCCCAGGCTGTAGACGTCCGACGCCGTCGTCACCACCCCCTTCACGCCCAAGGTCTGCTCCGGAGCCATATAAGTGGGCGTGCCCAGAACAGCGCCCGTGAGCGTTATCCCGCTGTCCTGGTTCAACCGCTTGGCCAGTCCAAAATCGACGACGTGTGGATCTCCATTTGAATCGAGAAGCACGTTCGCCGGCTTGATATCGCGATGTAAAATTCCATGCATATGTGCAGCATGCACGGCCCGAGCGGCCTTGATGATGACTTTGACGGCGGATTTCAGGTCGTTGACGTAGCGTTTGCCGCTGTGGTGGAGGTTGCCGCCGTCGATCAGTTTCATCGTGTAATAATGGCAGCCCTCGGATCGGCCGACTTCGTAAATCGGCACGATGTTCGGATGGTCCAGGTTGGCGGCGGCCTCGGCCTCGATCAAGAACCTCTGGACTTCGGAACTCGAAGCGAGCTGCTCGGTCTTGATCATCTTGAGCGCGACCGTCCTGTTCACGCTTGCTTGCCTGGCCTCGAAGACCACGCCCATGCCGCCCCTGGCGATTTCTCGCTCGAGGACGTACTCGCCGAACGGCCTCGGCAAAACCCAAAGAGCGGCCGAACTCGAGGATTCGGACTCGCTCGGGTCGCGATCGAGGTTCGGGTAGAATTGAGTCGAATCGTGGCGATTCGGGTCAGCGGCTCGTCCGGCCGGTTCGGCGTCCCCCGGCTTCCACTCAAGCGCGACCTCGTCGGTTTCCGGCCCCCCACGTACGACGACTTGAGCAGGCAACGATTTGACGGACGGGGCGTTGATCCCGGAGACGAGCTGCTCCGAGTCGTCGTCGTCCGAACCAGGGCCTGCGTCCGCCGGAGAGGCTTTTCGATCGGCGCCCTGCATAAGTTGTCGTTTCCAGATGTCGAAGAAATGCGGTTCCACCCCAAACTGAGACGTGGTTTCCGCCTCCTGGGCGTCTCTTCCCAACTCATGAATAGCTTAGTCGGAACCTGTCGAGTCCGCAAACGGACGGGCGCCAACAAGGGCTGCACTCATGGGGGTCCGGGAAACGTCGGTAATGAAGAGCCCCGCGTCCGCAACGACGATCATCCCGGCTAGTTGATTTGAGAAAAGCCCCAAGCAAGCAAAAATGCCATCGGCCGGCTCAAGGTTTCCAAGCATCTTGAGTTTTGCCCGCCGCTTGTGTTTAACTGAAGAGGGAAACTCGGATCCAAGCGAGGTCCCGAGCTCCCTTCGCACCACCCGTCCGCTCAAGCGTGGGGTCGCACGCCGCGGACTCGCAAGGTTGACAACTCTCCGCAACCGCGAGGCACAGCATGTCCACGTCCACGATCTTCGAGGCCGAGAGCAAAACCGCCCAATCACGCGTCCGACAAACGTCGGGGACTGTGAACGACCTGCGCATCCGCGTGGGAACGGTGAATGGGTCTGGAAGCCAGTCGGCCAACCTGGTCCTCCTACGCTCGCTGCACAAAATGGGAATCCCATGCAGCGGAAAGAACGTCTTCCCCTCCAACATTGAGGGTTTGCCAACCTGGTTCCACATCCGGGCCAGCGGCAAAGGCTACGTTTCGCACAGGCAAGATCCACAAGTCCTCGTATGCATGAACACGCAGACCGCCGCGGACGACGTTCGTCAGCTTACGCCAGGGGCCGTCTGCATTTATCGAGACGACTTCGACCTGGCGGGCATCCGCGACGACGTGACGTTCCTGCCCGCGCCGTTTCAGGAGCTGGTCGAGAAGGCGTATCCGCCCGACCCCAAGGACAAAGGCTATCGAGACAAGCTTCGCAAAGTGATCAACATGGTTTACGTGGGCGTCGTCGCCAGCGCCACAGGGATCGAATTCGAGGCGATCGAATGGGCGATTCGCCGCGAATTCCCTGGTCGCAAGGCGAAGGCCGCGGAGATCAACATCGCCGCTGCGCAGACCGGCTGGGACTGGGCCGAGGCAAACCTGCCTGCCGATCTCCCCTATCGCGTCGAACGAACGAACCTCTGCGAAGGCCAGGTCTTGATCGAAGGCAACAAGGCGTCGGCGATCGGAGCGCTTTTTGGCGGCGCCAGCGTGATGACCTGGTATCCCATCACACCTTCGAGCAGTCTTGCCGAATATGCCGAGGAGTTCCTCAAGAAGTTCAAGACAGGACCCGACGGCAAGCGCGCGTTCGTTGTCGTCCAAGCTGAGGACGAGCTTGCAGCAGTGGGAATGGCTGTGGGAGCAGGTTGGGCGGGAGCTCGCACCATAACGGCAACGTCAGGTCCAGGCATTGCACTTATGTCCGAATTCGTCGGCCTGGCTTACTTTGCCGAGATCCCGATCGTCATCTGCGACGTCCAGCGCATGGGACCAAGCACCGGCCTGCCGACCCGCACCAGCCAGGGCGACGTGGCGAAGCTGCACAGCTTGGGACATGGCGATACGAAGCATATCGTTCTGATCCCAGGGTCGGTTGGAGAATGCTACTCGCTCACAATCGAAGCGCTCGACCTGGCTCAGCGGTTCCAGACCCCCGTTTTCGTCGCCAGCGACCTGGACCTGGGGATGAACCTCTGGCTGACCGAGCCGTTCCAATACCCGGACAAGCCCATCGAACGCGGCAAACTGATCTCTGCCGACGACATCACGCGCCAGGGATCTTTCGAGCGATACCGCGATCTCGACGGCGACGGCGTTTGTCAGCGGACGATCCCTGGAACCGAGCACCCGTTGGCAGCCTATTTCACTCGAGGCACCGGCCACAACGAAAAGTCCGGCTATAGCGAACGGCCGGAGGACTGGAAGAAGAACCTCGACCGGCTCTCGCGCAAGCTCGAGACCGCCAGGGGTCGGCTTCCTGCACCCGAAATCGACGAAGACCAAGACGCCATCGTCGGACTCATCGGCTTCGGGTCGTCGCACTTCGCAATCGTCGAAGCCCGCGACTTGCTCCGCGATGAAGGCGTGAAGACGTCTTACTGCCGCTTGCGAGCCCTGCCAGCCTCCGACGCGGTCTTCGACTTCATCTCCAAACACCATCGCGTCTACGTGGTCGAGCAGAACCGCGACGGTCAGATCGCAGCCCTCCTGCGATCGGTCGTCAAACCCGAATTGGCTGTAAAGATCGCCTCGATCACCCATTACTCGGGCGTGCCGATCGCCGCAGAAAATGTGCTTCTGCCCATCCAACGTCGCGAGAGCGCCTTGGCTGGCATGGAAGAGGGCGCAATTCACATAGAGGACGTCCACTCCGCGGAATGACCCGCAATTCCCGCGGCTCGGCCGCAAAAGCGAGAAAAGCCTCGCGACACGAGCACAGTCTTATAACATTGGAGATTCATCAATGGCTGCTGAAACGTTAGTTCAGGTCTACACGCCCGATGGAAAGTCGTTTTCGCTTTCGGTCGCGGCGTTCCAGGGGCATCCGTCGACGCTCTGCAAGGGCTGCGGGCACAACAGCATCACTAGCGCGCTCATCGACGCTTGCAAAGCTGTAGGAGTGAACCCTTACCAGACGGTCAAGCTTTCGGGCATCGGCTGTTCGAGCAAGACCCCCGCCTATTTCCTCCAAGCCAGTCATGGTTTCAACGCGCTTCACGGTAGGATGCCTTCGGTAGCGACGGGGGCTGTGCTTGCCAATCGCTCTCTGGCCTGCATCGGAGTCAGCGGCGACGGCGATACGGCGAACATCGGCCTAGGCCAGTTCAAACACGCCTGCCGCCGGAACATGCCGATGCTTTATCTGATCGAAAACAATGGATGCTACGGCTTGACCAAGGGCCAGTTCTCTGCCACGGCGGACTTGGGTGCAAGGCTTCGTCGCGAGACGGGCGAAGCGAACACCAGCGATCCACTCGAC
Source organism: uncultured Planctomycetota bacterium (assembly GCA_963818975.1). Lineage (GTDB taxonomy): Bacteria > Planctomycetota > Planctomycetia > Isosphaerales > Isosphaeraceae > CAWFUI01. Next base: position 131,302 of record CAWFUI010000019.1, read on the forward strand.
CTTTGCCTGGAAGCGATCGCCAGCGGAGCGACGTTCGTCGCCCGGAGTTTCGCGGGCGATAAGAAGCAGATCCTGCCGCTCCTGAAGGCAGCGCTTCGCCACAAGGGAACGGCGATCCTGGACATCATCAGTCCGTGCGTGACGTTCAACGACTTCCCAAGCTCGACCAAGAGCTGGGAATGGGCTCGCGAGCACGAAGAGCCATTGCAAGAACTTGGCTTCGTTCCCAGGCTTCCCGAGATCGAGATCGAGCAAAAGCCCGGCGAGACGACGCAGGTGAAGATGCACGACGGCTCGACGATCACGCTGAGGGCTCTTTCACACGGAGAGCACAACGTCACGAGCAAGGCCTCTGCGTATGGACTTCTTGCGAACAGCCATTCCGATGAAGAGCTCATCACGGGTTTGATCTATGTCGACCCTGAGCGGACCAATTTTGTCGAGAGCATGCTGATGGTCGACAAGCCGCTGGCGCATCTTACGGATGACGAGTTGAGGCCGACGCCAGCGGCATTGGAAGCGATCATGGCGAGTCTGTAATGGCAGGTCGCGAGCAGTCGCCAAAGTCGAGGAGGTGCTTGCTCGCGAGGAACTTGGAGTATTCGGCCAAGCCGCAAAGCAAGGCCCGGACGACGCACCTCTACGGTCGAACAGCGACTCCTTGGTGATCGGGCCGGTGGCGCCCGATCGTCGGGCGCCCGATCGTAGAGGGTCCAACTGCACGGTCCACCAGGCAGGCTGGTCTCCACGGCGGCGCGGTCCGTGCTGGCGAGACCCACGAAGACAACTGGCTTAGTTTACGAGGTGACTCATGATCGTTATGGTGGCCCTGATCTTACTTGCCCAGAGCGACATCCCGCACGTCGAGGTCGATTTCACCACGCAGCGCGCCGGCGATTGGAAGGGCAAGAGTTTTGCCGAGATTATCCCTGCTGATACGATCAAGCGGATCGTTCTCCTTCGCCAGTCGACATTCGGTCTAAATTCCGGCTTGTCGATAGGGCAAGCAGAATACGACGCATTCTTTGCGCATACCCTTCAATCAAAGGAACCCGCGAAGGACTGGGCTCTCGGTGGCAACGAAGGCACAAGGGCGGAATTCATGGTCTTGACGAAGAAGGGGGAACTCTTTCGGATCGAGATCATCAGTGATGGTTCACTTGAAGGTTCTCCAAACGCAATTTTCATTTTTGGCGAGGGCAGAGGCGCTCGTATTGCGGTAAAGGACTTCAAATATCCCGACCGGAAGAAGTGAAGGCGAGTGAGGTCGGTCATTTGGTGGGCGCCTCCCGAAAGTGGACTGTCTGAATTCGTCTTCGCTCGCGAAGTACTTGACGCTCCTGGATTGGACGGGGCGGGAAATTCGCGAAGGCAAGAGCGGATCGATACCGAGAGGGTTGAAGCCCATCCTTGAGCGATTGTGTCTGAACTGCGAAACGTGGGTTGATCTGGTCGCAAACTTCGGCCGATGATTCAAGCGTGCGGCTGGGCGAGGGGTTTCGATGGCGGCGGAGGCCGAGCGAACCGATCGTCGCTGGTTCCACGGGCAAAAGCACGCCCGCGTGGCTTTTCTGTAACAGCCGCCGACGCGATTCTGCCCTAATCAACATCTTAAACGAGCACCCGACGATGGGTGTTCGTTCGAGCATGCGCAATGGGCTCGATGACGAGCCTGTCATTCGCTCCCAATCTTTAAATCTACGGCCGTTCGGCTTCAGTTCCGCTCCTTGAATGCTCGAATGAGCTGGAGATCGACGCACATCTTCAGCCTCTCTCGAAAGTAGACTGTCTGACTTCGGGGCCTTCCCCCTAGTGATGTCCCCTTTTCCCTTCCCGTTTTCAACGTGGCGGACTCACCTTCTGCGGTGGACGTGGAAAGTTCTGGAGTAGGATCCCATCGGACGTATGTCGAATTACAACGATCGACTTCTCGTCGTCGCTCTGCAGCGTTAAGCCAGCCTCGGAGAGCTTCCAACGGATTGCACCGTTGCCACTTTCGGAATAGAGATTCACGTCGCCCTCGGGATTCTGCGAGATGGTCAGCCTTGAACGATTCTTGTCGTCGAAGAACTGAATGCTCGGTAGGTTGAGGCCAAATCCGATTCTTAAACCGCGACCGTCGCTTGCCAACATCGTGAGCTCTGGCTCGCCATCCTTTGTCGTGACGGTAACCGCCGCCCTCCCAGTCTTATCGCTGACGACAAGCTGACGAACGTCTAGGGACGGTGGGACGTCGGCTTTCGTCAACCCGCGCGAGATGTTAAGCGGGACATAAAGCAGGACAAACAACGTGAGAGTCAGAGCGCTTACCTTATACCGAGTCATAATTGATACCTCTGGGTTTGCAACATTCTTTCCCGGTACGCATGCTGCGTTCATCTCAGACAGTCTAACTTCGGAGGAGGCGGAGGCCAAGATTTTCCCGCCGACCACTTGACTGCTCACGCGAGCACTACTATCCTTCGGTACATAGTCGGTCGGATTTCCCGATTTTTGCCTCGGAGTTGCCGCGCTATGCCCGCCTGCGCTCGCAGAGAAATCCTCGCCAAAGACCAAATCGGCGTCTACCACTGCACAGCCCGCTGCGTTCGCCGAGTAGCTCGAAAGTAGACTGTCTGAGTTCGGGGCCCGGGCAGAAGCACGCCCGAGCGGCGTTTCTGTAACAGCCGCCGACGCCATTGAGCGACAATCAACAACTTAAGCGGGCACCCGAGGATGGGTGTTCGTTCGAGCATGCGCGAAGGGCTCGATGACGAGCAAGCCATTCGCTCCGAAGCGGTGAATCTACGACCGTTCGGCTTCAATTGAGCTCTTTGAGTGCTCGAATGAGCTGGAGATCGACCGACATTCTCAACCCCTCCCGAAAGTAGACTGTCTGACTTCGGGGCCCTTTGAGTGCTCGAATGAGCTGGAGATCGACCGACATCCTCAACCCCTCCCGAAAGTAGACTGTCTGACTTCGGGGCCGTCCGTCTGAGTTCGGGGCCACGAAGTTTGCAGGTGCCCGAATGACGACCTGATCACGAGGTTTCCTTTTGAATTACGCAGCCGTCTCGCAATCGTTTCGCCTCTTCCAACCTGCCTAACGAATGCTGAAACTGGGCATACCATTCGATAGTATCGGGATCGTCGGGTCGCAGGTCAACTGCCCTTTTGTAAAGCTCTTCGGCCTCTGCCAGCTCGCCTGTTCTCCAAAGCGCGTTAGCGAGGAATAACACAGCCCAGACGTCCCCTGGCTCCAACTCAAGTGCACGCCGAAGGGCTGTGATGCCCTCTGCTCGATCGGATTCGTGCTTCGTCAGAGCTGATCCCAAATCCCGCCAGGCAAGCTCATACTGAGGATCTAATTGCACAGCCTTGCGATATAACGGGATCGCTTCCTTAAGGCGAAGTTCCTTCGCGAGAGATTTATCCAATCGGTATGCTTCACCGAGTGCATAGTAAGGCTCTTCAAATTGAGGATCCAGTCTGATTGCCTTTTCAGCAGCATCCCTTGCTTCGGGATAACGGCGTGTCCTCATATAGGCGAAGGCCAGCCAGCAGTATGCGTGTGACGAAGGTTTCTCCTTTGCGAACTCCAAAAGCATCCGGTAACCCTCTTCCTCCCTGTCAATTTCCACCAAGGCGCTTCCGAGATGGAATCGTAAATCGAGATTCGGAAGCAATCGCTGCGCATGTTCATATGCGGCAACGGTTTTTTTGGGGCTCTCGCACTCGCGAGCGAGGAAATCCGCGAACTGGAGCCAAAGTCCGCCGTCGTTTGGGTGCTGAAACACAAGATCTCGCAAATGTTCATATCGCAGCTTCCACTTGGCATAATCGGCGCCAAGGTTCGCCATAACTCTTCTCCAGATAATTTAACGAGGTGAGCTAGCTTGACCGGTATGGGGCACGCAGCGTTCCCAGACAGTCTAACTTCGGAGGAGGCGGAGGCCAAGATTTTTCCGCCGACCACTTGACTGGTCACGCGAGCACTACTATCCTTCGGTGCATAGTCCGTCGGATTTCCCGATTTTTGCCTCGGAGTTGCTCCGCAATGCCCGCCTGCGCTCGCAGAGAAATCGTCGCCAAGGACCAGATTGGCGTCTACCACTGCACAGCCCGCTGCGTTCGCCGAGCGTTCCTCTGCGGCAAAGACCCGCTCTCGGGGAGAGATCTCGAGCACCGCAAAGAATGGGTGAGACTGCGGCTCGAATCGCTCGCAGGATTTTTCGCCTTAGACGCCGTTTCCTATGCGGTTATGAGCAATCACCTACACGTAATACTTCGGGCCAGGCCCGACGTCGTCTCGAGTTGGTCGGACGTCGACATCGCTCGCCGATGGGCCAGGGTCAAGGCCGTTTTCCGCAGACTCGAGCCCTCGAAAAAAGAGCCAGAAGAGGGAGTTGTGAAGTCGATCCTGAGCGATCGGCGAAAGGTTGCCGAGTATCGCGAACGCCTGGCGAGCGTATCGTGGTTCATGCGGCTTTTGTGCGAGGTTTTGTCCCGACTTGCCAATGCTGAGGACAAGGTCAAGGGAAAATTTTGGGAGGGGAGGTTCGGCAGCATGGCCCTTCTCGATGAGGCAGCGATTTTGACCTGTAGCATGTACGTTGATCTGAATCCGATTCGCGCCAAGATTGCCGAAACTCCCGAGGAATCGAAGTTCACCTCGGCGCACGATCGCATCGAAGCCGTGAAGGCCAAGCCAGGGAGGCTTACTCTCGCGGCGAAGCGACTGTTGGCGATGCACCGAAAGCGGAAATTGGCTGCGAATAAGGCTCGGTTCGAGGCCGGTGTTCCGCCGAGTCCGGACGCTTGGCTCTGCGAGGTTACGCTTCGCGAAGGGCCTGGCGAATCTCCTTTGGTTCATAGAAGTAAGGTCGCGCCGGCATTGCGAGGTTCTGGCCAGGAGTCGAAGGCCGACGAAGCGGATCTCGCGCCGATCGGCCCAAGGGCGTCGGTCAGAGGCTTTCTGCCGATCTCGCTCGCGAAGTATTTGACGCTTCTGGATTGGACAGGGCGGGAGATTCGCGAAGGCAAGAGCGGCTCGATTCCGAGAGGGTTGAAGCCCATTCTCGAGCGATTGGGTCTGAACAGCGAAACGTGGGTTGATCTCGTCGCCAACTTCGGCCGATGGTTCAAGCGTGCGGTTGGCCGAGGGATTTCGATGGCGGCCGAGGCCGAGCGAACCGATCGTCGTTGGTTCCACGGGCAACGGCAAGCCCGAGCGGTGTTTCTGTAAGAGCCGCCGACGCGATTCTGCCCTAATCAACATCTTAAACGAGCACCCGACGATGGGTGTTCGTTCGAGCATGCGCGAAGGGCTCGATGACGAGCCTGTCATTCGCACCCAATCTTTAAATCTACGGCCGTTCGGCTTCAGTTCCGCTCCTTGAGTGCTCGAATGAGCTGGAGATCGACCGACATTCTCAACCCCTCCCGAAAGTAGACTGTCTGACTTCGAGTCTGAGTTCGGGTCTGAGTTCGGGTCTGAGTTCGGGTCTGAGTTCGGGTCTGAGTTCGGGTCTGAGTTCGGGTCTGAGTTCGGGTCTGAGTTCGGGTCTGAGTTCGGGTCTGAGTTCGGGTCTGAGTTCGGGTCTGAGTTCGGGTCTGAGTTCGGGTCTGAGTTCGGGTCTGAGTTCGGGTCTGAGTTCGGGTCTGAGTTCGGGTCTGAGTTCGGGTCTGAGTTCGGGTCTTTCAGTTGAATTCGTCAGTTGTCTGAGTTCGACTCTTCTGAGTTCGTCTCCCAGCGGGCTAGTGCCGACCGATGCAGAATCGGGTAAATAGGATGCACCACAGCGTTCTCTCCAGTGCCGTCACGGGCGCTCGCCAAAAGAAGAAACGACGAGGGATTTCATGTTCAAGCCGCAGATGGCGCTTTTGATCACAGCTCTCGCATGCTCCAGCTTGTTGGCCGCGCCGCCGGTGCGCAAGTTCGATGACCCGGGTGCCCCGCCGTTCAAGGTGCTGAAAGAAGGCGAGAACCCTCCGCTCGATGCCAACGATAATTTCGTGATCGGCCCGAAGTACGTGCCCGCGCCGGAACGCAAGAAGGTCGATGGCGTTCCCGAGGGGAAGGTGGAGCAGTTCGTCATCGACTCGAAGGAGACCAAGCTCTTCAATCCCGGCATCGCCCGCAATGAGTTCGGGAAGGTGGACCCGAGCAATCCGAAGACGCTGATCGTCGAGACCCACACCATCGACTACAAGCGCAAGATCACGGTCTACATTCCCTCGCAGTACAAAGCGGGCAGCGAAGCGCCGTTCCAGGTCATCCACGATGGCCCGGGCGGGAGGCCCAATGCCGAGTTGCTGCACATCTTCGACAACCTGATCGCCCAGAAGCGAATTCCTCCGATCATCGTCATCTGGATTGCCAACGGCGGCGGCGACGCCCAGGGGCACGAGCGCGGCAAAGAATACGACAACATGAACGGCGACTATGCCGAGTACATCGAAACCGAGGTGCTGCCGCGGGTGGAGAAAAACACCAACGTGAAGCTGACCAAAGACCCCGACGGCCGCGCGGCGATGGGGAACAGTTCCGGCGGCTCGGCGGCGCTCATCATGGCCTGGTTCCGCACCGATCTGTACCACCGCGTGCTGACGACCTCGGGCACGTTCGTGAACCAGGCGTGGCCGTTCGATCCGAAGTATCCCGACGGGGCCTGGGGCTTCCACGAGACGCTCATTCCCAACAGCCCCAAGAAGCCCATCCGGCTGTTCATCTCCGTCGGCGACGCGGACTTGCTCAACCCCAACGTGATGCGGGACGACATGCACGACTGGGTGGAGGCCAATCACCGCATGGCCAAGGTGCTGAAGGCCAAGGGCTATGAGTACCAGTACCTGTTCTGCCGCGGGTCTGGCCACGGCGTCGGCAACGCCCAGGCGCAGTTCCTCCCGCATGCCATCGAATGGGTATGGAAGGGGTATGCCCCGAAGACGGACAAATAGTCGTTGCTCATCGACGGACGAAGCGGCGAAGCGGCACGGGACTGCCTGCGTTCGGCGGTCGCGCTTTCCCCATCTCCCTTTCCAATCCAGGGGCGACCCGCCCCTGGTTATTGCCCAACGCCCCTCGCGGGGCGAAAGATTCGCTCGAAAATCTGAACCCCGGAGGGGTCGCGGTGAATAGCCAGGTGGCGAAAGCCCCTGGTCGTGGCCGGAAACCGCACCCTCCCCAAGCGTTCCAGGAGCGGCATCCTGCGTCTGGCTATCACGAAGGCCCCATCAGGGGCCGAAAACGGATGCGTTGCCACGGATTTCGAGCGCTACCCCTGCTGCGCAGGCTCGATATAGCACCGAAGCGGGCCCTTGGAGATCTCCATGCGGGGGTCGGGCCCGTATGACAGGACCTGCTCGCACTTGAGCTCGGCCTTTTCTTTGTGGGTTGTATAAACCACAGCCAAGCCCTTGTTATGAATAGCCCAGGTGAGATCTTTGGCCACCGCGAGTGGGTGTCTGAAGAGTTTCGTCAACAGTTCGATGACGTAATCGAACGTGTGCTCTTCATCGTTCAAAATCACCACGTTGTAGGGTGGGAGGTACTTGGCATCGTTCTCCCCTTTTGTCGAAGACTTGGTATCGGGTAGAGTCGTTGTGGCGGTGCTTGGGTCGTCGATGCCGGCGTCCGCGTCTTCGTGCTCTGTCATGGGAACGTCCATTCGCTCTGAGAATCATTAGCGAACATCCAATCGCCGCACGCGGTCAATTGTATTCGATCGACTCATGCCAGACACCTCCAAATTGAGACGCCCCATGACGGAAATGTCCCCAGCGACGGCGCTTCGGAAGCTCGAGCAAGCCAAGGCGGGGCTCCGCAACGCCCGCAAGGCCATGAAGATGCTGCGAACCGTGTCTTCCCCATCGGACTCGGTGAAGAACGGCGTTTTCACTGAAGGTTGGACCAGCCTTGCGCTCGCTCAACGGCTCATGGGCGAAATTCCGGCCGAGTCCGCCAGCGAAGACGTGATGACCCGCCAGCTTGCCGTTCAGCGCGTACGCAACCTCGCTTCTGGTACGGCTCCGCAGGTTGGCAAGGAACGATTTCCACGCCGCGGACCTCGACCAAGACGACGACGAGCTCGATTCCGAATGAACGCACCCTCGCCACGCGTCCCGCGGCGCCCCCAACCCATGGGCAGACCGAGGCCCGAGCCCGAACCGCCGAACGAGCCGATGGGGCCGTCGCCGGTATTTCCCGATCGATCTCTCGAGACAGCCCCCGAATTGCCGGTCGTCTCCGCGCCCTCCGACGGTAGGCATCCGTGGATCTATAAGAAGATGGTCCTGCCGCCGACAGGCCCGGTCCAGCCGCGCGACGGAGACCTGGTGCGCATGGTCGACCGCGAAGGCCTGCACCTCGGCTTCGGGCTCTGGAACCGTCGCTCACAGATCGCCGTCCGATTGCTCGAACGCGGACAAACGCCGCCTGGACTAGCCTTTTGGACCTCGCGGATCAAGTCAGCCGTTTCGCTCAGACGAGAGACTCTGGCGCTCGAGAGCTCCACAAGCGCTTACCGCGTGATCAACTCCGAAGGAGACGGCCTTCCAGGCCTGATCGTCGATCGCTACGACGACGTTCTGTCCGTTGAAGTCTTTAGCCTGGGAATCTACCAACGCATCGGCCCCATACTAGCTCTCATATCCGAGGAACTGGGTACGAAGCACGCGGTCGTTCGGGTTGACGAGCGGATTGCGATCGCAGAGGACTTCTCCGGCGCCCCTCTGGCCACGAAAGGGCTGCCGCCGAAGGTGGCGATTCATGAGAATGGAATTCGCTATCGCGTGAAGTTCGCGGGGGGCCACAAAACCGGCTTTTTCTGCGATCAGCGGGACAACCGAAAGGAGCTGACGAGATTTTGCAGGGATCGGTCGGTCTTGGACGTCTGTTGTTACTCCGGGGGGTTTGGGCTCCAGGCACAGATCAACGGAGGCGCGAAAGACGTCACCTGCATCGACTTGGACGAGACCGCGCTCGCCATGGCCAAGGACAACGCCAACGCGAACCAGGTGCGATTGAACCTGATCCACGCCGATGCGTTCGGTTTCATGAGACAGATGCGTGAAAACGGCAGGTCTTACGGAGTTCTTGTACTCGATCCGCCCAAGCTCATCCCGAATCGAGACGAGATTGCCGCGGGCAAGCGAAAGTACTTTGACCTGAACGTCCTGGCGCTTCGGCTTGTCGAGGAGAACGGGATCTTCCTCACGTGTTCGTGTTCAGGTTTGCTCTCCGTCGAGGAGTTTCTGCCGCTGCTGCGGGCCGCGGCCAGAAGAGCGGGGAGGGAAACTCAGCTCTTAGCGTTGAACTCGGCGGCCTCGGACCATCCTGTTTCGCTCGAAGCCCCAGAGGGTTCTTACCTCAAGGCCGCTTGGATACGCGTGGGTCCAATGATTGGAACTCCAACAGAGAACTCAACGGAGCCTGAAGGCGCTGGCCCGTCTGAAGCGGAACAGGCGCTGCAAGTGGAACCATCGACCGAAGCCGAACAAACTCCCAAAGCACAGCCGTAAGACAAGGACCAGTGTATTGGCAAGTCTTACTGTCGAAAATTATGTCAAGACGATCTACTTGATCTCGACGCGTTCCTCGGGCTCGGTCGAGCCGGTGTCGACGGGCGAACTGGCCGCCAGCCTAGGCGTTTCTCCTGGGACGGTGACAGGGATGCTGAAGACGCTCTCCGAAGCGTCGCTAGCCACGTACACTCCCTATGGAGGAGCGAAGCTTACGCCTTCCGGCAGACGGCTCGCCCTTATGGTGCTTAGGCGGCACAGGCTTCTGGAACTCTTCCTGGCGCACACGCTCGAGCTGCCTTGGGACGAGGTTCACGAAGAGGCAGAGCACATGGAGCACGCTGTTAGCGAGCGCCTGGTCAATCGGATCGAGGCGTATCTTGGGCATCCCAAGGTCGACCCGCACGGCGATCCGATCCCAGGGCCCGACGGGACGCTTGTCGAGCCCAGCGGCGTACCGATCTCTTCGCTCGAACCGGGCCAAACGTTTCGAGTCGTCCGCGTGGTCGACCAGGAGCCTTCGTTCCTTCGGTATCTTTCCGAGTGCGGGCTCGATCTAGGCACAAACGGAGTGTTGATGGAGAACAGGCCCGAGGCAGGCGCCGTGGTCCTGAGGACCAGAGACAAGCCCATGGCCTTGGGCTTCGAGGCCGCGGGCAAGGTGCTGGTGGAGAGGATGTAAGGGGGGCTGAGCCGACCTCACTTCTCGTCACTCATCAATTTGCCCTGTGAGCTCGGTTCAGGTTATCCTTCTGATGCGGCGAAGGCCGTCCGATCAATGATATGGGCGCGACAATATCCGAACGGTCAAAGAGCGATCACGAATCATGTTGCACGCAGTCGTCATGGCGGGAGGAAGTGGGACGCGGTTTTGGCCCAAGAGCCGCCGGGATCGGCCCAAGCAACTGCTGCGCCTCTACGGCGAACGGACGATGATCCAGCAGACCTTCGACCGCGTCGCCGGATTGATTCCTCCCGAGCGATCGATGGTCATCACCGGCGCAGATCAGGTCGTAGGGGTTCGCGCCCAACTGCCGGACATCCCCGACCAGAACATCGTCGCCGAGCCCTGTCCACGTGATACAGCCGCTTGCGTGGGACTTGCAGCGCTCAAGGTGGCCAAGCGCGATCCAGAGGGCGTGATGATCGTCATGCCGGCGGATCATATGATCAGACCCGATTCGAAATTTCAACAGACGGTCCGAGCCGCGGCGGGAGTGGTCGAGCAAGACCCCACGGCGTTTGTCACCTTCGGCATCGTGCCAACGCGGCCAGAGACGGGCTATGGTTATATCGAAAGAGGAGAGAAGCTGGGCGATCCTGAAGGCGTGAGCATGCACAAGGTCGTCCAGTTTCGCGAGAAGCCCGATCGCGCAACCGCCGAGATGTTCCTGAAAACCGGCGGCTTCTCGTGGAACTCGGGGATCTTTGTCTGGAAGGCCAAGACGATCTTGGACGCGCTCGCCCGCCACAGGCCAAAGCTTTTTGAAGGCCTGGCGGAGATCGGCAAAGGCATGGACACTCCAAAAGAGGCAGAGGTTTTGGCCTCGGTTTTCCCGACTTTGGAGCGGATCCCGATCGACAAAGCCGTGATGGAAAAGGCAGACAACGTTCGCGTCCTGGAGGTGATCTACGAGTGGAACGACGTTGGCGATTGGCGCACCTTGGAAGCCATTCAATCGCCCGACGCCAACGGAAACGTGCTCCAAGGCAACGTCCAGGCCGTTGACACAAAAGGTTCAATCGTCGTCGCCGACGACGGCAGGCTGATTGCGACCCTGGGCCTCGAGGACGTGGTGATCGTCCAATCGGGCAACGCCACGCTCGTCGCTCGAAAGGATCAGCTCGATTCGCTCAAAAAGCTGGTCGAGGGCCTGAACGGAGCGGGATTCGACTGGACCCTCTAAGCATGGGCAGACTCCTTGGAATCGACTTCGGCCTCAGAAGCGTTGGATTTGCAATCTGCGATCGCCAAAGCACAATCGCAGGACCGTTGGAGGTCTACGTTCGCAAGAGCGAGAAGGCCGACGCGGCACACTTTCAGGCGATTGTGCAAGAGAACGAAGTCGAGGCCATTATTCTTGGATTGCCTTTGCACTTGAACGGCGAGGAGAGTTCGTCTTCGTACGAGGCCCGGAAATATGGCGCGTGGATCAAGACGCTGACGAACCTTCCCCTGCTTTTTCATGACGAGCGTTACACCACCACCGACGCCGAGGAGCTATTGAGAGAAGCGAACATTCATTTCCGAAAGCGGAAGAGCAAACGCGACAAGCTCGCGGCCCAGTCGATGCTTCAGAATTTTGTCGATCGCGGCTGCCCAGGTCTCGAAGAAGCGATTGCGATCAAGACACGCGCTGGCGGTGGATGATTCATGGCTACGATGATAGTGGGCTGTGGGTACTTGGGGACGGAGCTCGCTCGTGCATTGATCAAGCGTGGAGATCGCGTAATCGGGACCACGCGCACCGAAGAAAAGGCCGAGAAGTTGCGAGCGATTGGCGTCGAAGCCGTAATTCTCGATGTGCTTGATCGGAACTCGGTTCTTTCTCTTCCTTCGTGCGATCGCGTTTTCTACTGCGTGGGGTTTGATCGATCGTCAGGGGCGAATCTTCGCACTGTGTACGTTGACGGACTGCGCAACGTCCTCGACGCGATCTCGCATAAGATCAAACGATTGGTTTATGCAAGCTCCACCGGCGTTTACGGACAAACGGACGGCGGCGAGGTTGACGAAACGAGCAAAACCGACCCCAAGACGGAATCGGGAAAGGCGTGCCTTGAGGCGGAACGTTTGATTATGGACCGCGCTCGAGGCGAGTCGCCGATGTCCGCGACCATCCTCAGGTTCGCTGGGCTCTACGGGCCACAACGCGTGATCCGCCGAAAGCTGCTCGAGCAAGGCGAACCAATCGTCGGTGATCCCAACAAATGGCTGAACGTCGTGCATATCCGGGATGCGGCCCGAGCTGCTTTGCGGGCGTTGGAATCGTTTGAAGCTGGTCCCATGTACCTCGTCGCCGACGACAGGCCCGTCGCACGGAGAGAGTATTACGAATGCGTCTCGCGGATTTTAGGCGTGGCTTCGCCGCGGTTCGTGGAACCGAAGCCGGGCGCGTTGGATTTCTCGCGCGATGAATCCAACAAGCGGATCTCGAACGATCGCATCAAAGCCGAGCTGGGCTGGAGCCCCGAGTTCTCGGACTGCACTTCCGGGCTCCCGCACGCCTTGAGCGAGTGAGGGTGCGGCGGCTCTCCTTGAACCGAAATGTGCATTCTTGGATAATCCTGGGAATTCAGCGGTCGCACACGATAAAGGCGCCAATCCGGCTATGAGTCTTGCACCAACCGAAGAGGTGGAGCCTCCCGGCTCGACGCAAAACCTCGGCGATTCGAGCGGAAAGCTCGCGAGGCAGCTCGAGAACGCTCGGAGGGAGCTGCTGGACCTTTCTTCGAAAAACCGTTTGATCAGCACCCCGAGAGGTCCCAGAAACAGCTCGGTTGAGATCTTCGACGAGCGGACCGAGGAGATCTATAGGCTCTTGGTCCGCGAAAAGCGAGTGATGTCGTTTCTGCCCGACGACGCGGTCGGGAAAGAGAGCAACGAGAGCTCGGATCAACCTCGCCTGGCCCAGCCCGAGGAGTCGGAGCCTGGCAGCCCTCCGAGCGAGCGCCACCTCGACGCCAAACTGCAAACCAGGCTCTCCTCGGACGCCTCCAGTCCCGCCTCTTGAGAATGTTCTACGACGCTCATACGTATGAACAAGAGCAAGGCGTCAGCATTCTTTATCTTGCGATTGGGTTCTTGAAGTGGCATGAGGCGTCTGGCTCGGACAAGCCAAGAATGGCGCCTTTGCTTTTGATCCCGGTCGATCTCGAACGGAAATCGGCGGCGAGCCGGTTCCAAATCCGCGTTCGCGACGAGGAAGTGGCCACCAACCTTTCGCTCCAGGCCAAGCTTCAACTCGAATTCGGGGTCGAGATTCCAGACGTGCCCGAGATGGAGGATCTTTCGCCTTCGGATTATTTCGCCAAGGTCAGGGATGCGATCGCATCGAAAAAGGGTTGGGAGGTCGTGCACAACGACGTGGTGCTCTGGTTCTTTTCGTTCGCGAAGTACCTGATGTACCTCGACCTCGATCCGACAAAATGGCCCGAGCACGCTCGACTGGAGCAAAGCGAAACGCTGGGTACTTCGCTGGGGCTGGCGTCGTCAGCCGGCTTGGCGAGCCCGCTCGCCCAGGTTCCACCGCTCTGCGGCGACGACGATCCGATCGACGGCTTGGTCGCTCCCGAAAAGGTGATCCACGTCGCCGACGCCGATAGTTCGCAGGCCGTGGTCATCGAAGAGGCAAGGCGAGGTCGATCGCTGGTCGTGAAAGGTCCACCTGGGACGGGCAAGTCTCAGACGATCATGAACATCATTGCCGCAGCGGTCCACGACGGCAAAAAAGTGCTGTTCGTCGCGGAAAAGATGGCGGCCCTCGAGGTTGTCTATAGCCGGCTTTCCGCCGCTGGACTTGGGGCGCTTTGCCTTCAGCTTCATAGCAATAAGGCCAACAAGAAGGCGGTCCTCAAGGACTTGAAAGACACGCTCGACATGGAACCGAGGAAGTTCTCCTCGCGCGACGACGTCGCCGGCGAGTTGAGCGAGGCGACGGCGCGATTGAATGCTCACGCGGAAATGATGAACACCCCGCTCCAACCGTCGGGGCTCTCTCCGTTCGAGATCTTTGGCGAGATTGGCAGGCTTCACGCTTCGGGCGCCAGACCACTCGAGAACGGCCTTCCCCAAGCGGAAACGTGGAGCCGCGAGCGATTGGCTGAGTTGAAACGCCTGGTGCGCGATTTCGAGGCCCATTTATTGGGAATGGGTTCGCTTGCGGACCATCCATGGCGTGGGGTGCGAAGGACCGTGCCTCTTTCCAACGCGGAACGAGGCGCGCTTCTCACCCTGATCGACCAGTGCTTGCCTCCCCTTCGAACCGTCCTCCAGACAACCACGGACCTTTGGGCATGGATGGGTTCGAGCCCTACGGAACCTGCCTGCCTACAAAGCGCAAGGCGTTGCGGCAAATTGGCGCAGACCATGCTCCAGGCGCCCAGAGTCGATCGGGCTCGTATTGCCAACCCCGTCTGGACGTCGCACATCGCCGAGATCGAGAAGCTTGTCGAACATGGCCGCAAGCTCGACGTCGACCGCTTCGGCGCCCAGACCAAGGCCATCGACGAGGTCGCGAAGTCGCTGCCACGCATTGCATTGAGCGATCGGTCGGCGTTTTCGTCGATACATCGTTCCCAAGCAATGGCGAAGGTCGAAGAAGACGCTCTCATCGTTGGGGCTTCGGCATGCCGAGAGGCCATCGGCGTGATCGCTCATTCGGACGCTGAGATTCGTAAAGCGTTCGGAATGCCGGAACTTGCGGATCCATGTTTTCAGGACGTGCAGGATCTCTACAACTTTGCCAGGAACGTCTTGAAAGCGCCAGGAATGGACCGCCACGCTGCCGCGAGCGAGGAGTGGACCATTGCCAGGACCGAGGTCCAGCGCTTGGTTTCTCTTGGCAAAACGACTTTCGAGAAGGCGGCGGCTCTTGGCCAACGGGTCGTCGACGCGGCCTGGAAGACCGATACTGCGCAGATCAGAAAGGTAATGGCAGGCAGAGGTCGATCGCTCTTTCGATTCTTCCACCGCGATTATCGCGACGCGATGTTTGCATTTCGGAGCGTCTTGAAAGGTCCTGCTCCCAAGGATCTGGACGGACGCCTGAAAATGCTCGACGAACTGCAAGCCGTCAAGACCGACGAAGACGAGTTGAACCGCGGCGAAATCTCGACGCGGGTGGGCAAAGCCGCTTTCGGAGTCGATTGGAAAGGCTCTAAAAGCGACTGGGAGAAGCTGCGTACGATTGTCGTTTGGGACGAAAAGTGCCTGTCGTACAAGAGCTCCAAAATCAAGAGCCATCGCAAAATTATATCCGAATTCGACAATTTTTCTGCCTGCGAACAAGCCGTCAAGCAGCTCGCCCTCAAGCTCAAGCCGGCGTTCGAAGGGGCCTCGGCCGTAGCGACAACGCTTTCGCTCTCGATCCAGAGCGCTTCAACGTCGATTCCGCGGCCTCGGCCCCATTCTCCGTGATCAGAAAATTTCTTGATCGAATGATCGACAACAGACCGAGGCTTGGAGTTTGGTTCGAGTACCAGGCTGCGCTGCGATCGCTTAAAAGCGCGGGCCTGGCATCGATTGCGAAAGATCTCGACGAAGCGAAGACAACCCTTGAAGACGCACGAACTCGACACGAAGAATCCATGCTCGACGCTCTGGCTGAATCGCTCTCGACCTCGTCGGTTGAGTTTCGCCCTGAAACCAAGCGGATCTCGGAGCTTTGCGCGGCTGCGTTTGGATCCGCGTGGAAAGGCCCGTGGACCGACTGGGAATCGCTGGTTCGAATCGTAGGCTGGGACAAAGAATGCCGTTTGGAAAGGGGATTCCTTGACGAGCATCGAAGTGCCCTTGCGCATGTGGACAACCCTCTCGACGGCAAGACTGGAGTGGAGACCCTGGGCGCCGTCCTGGAGGGTGTGTCGAATGAGCTCGGCAAACTGTTCAAGCTTATCGAACTCGACTGTTCTCGAGGTTTTCAAGAATCCGAGCCAAGGCGCGTTCCCCTTGGAATGTTGATCGATCGACTCAAGCTTTGGACGACGAACACCGAATCGCTCTCGTCGTGGATTGCGCGCAGGCGCGACGAAAAAGGCTCGAAGACGAGGGATTGGCCCCCTTCACTTTGGCAGTCGAGGACGGCAAGATCGAAGCCTCGGCGATCGCGATCGCATTCGAGCGGACCTACCTGGAGAGCCTATCGGAACAGGCCTTCAGGGGGCTGCCGAGACTCCACGAATTCAGCGGATCGACGCACGAAAGTATGATTTCTCGTTTTTGTGCATTGGATCGCGAATTCTGCTTGGTTTCGCGAGCCAAGGTTCAAGACGTTCATTTTCGCGCGATTCCTCGATCGACCGAAGGCGAGATGAAGACCGTTCGCAGGCAAATCGAGCTGAAGATCAGGCACAAGCCGATCCGCCAGTTGCTCAAGGACGCTGGGAGGGCTGTGCAGTTGATCAAGCCCGTCTTCTTGATGAGCCCGATCTCCGCCGCGCAGTTCTTGGAGCCCGGTCAACTCGAGTTCGATTTGCTCTTGATCGACGAGGCCAGCCAGGTAAGGCCCGTCGAAGCTCTCGGAGTCGCCGCGAGGTGCAAACAGATGATCGTCGTTGGCGACGAGAAACAGCTTCCGCCGACGAAGTTCTTTAGCAAGTTGCTCGACGAAGACCCATCGAATGACGAACATGAAAGCGACGATGAGCGTCCAGGCGATCTGGAGAGCATCCTAAGCCTCTGCCAGGCCCAGGGTATGCCCACGCGGATGCTGAGATGGCACTACAGGAGCCGATGCCATTCGCTGATCGCGGTGTCGAACAAGGAGTTTTACGACAACAAGCTTTACGTCGTTCCCAGCCGAAAGAATTCTCGAGCCGGCGACGGGCTTCAGTTCCGATACGTTGAAAACGGGGTGTACGATCGCGGCGATTCCGCGACAAACCAGGTGGAAGCCAAGGCCGTGGCCGAGGCGGTGGTCGAGCACGCTCGATTGCATCCCGAGCTCAGCTTGGGCGTTGGCGCCTTTTCGATCAGACAGCGCGACGCGATCATCGACGAGATCGAGTCGCTAAGGCGGTCGGAGCGCGGCCTCGACGAATTCTTCGCGACGGGCAAGGTCGACCCCTTCTTCGTCAAGAATCTCGAGAACATCCAAGGCGACGAGCGCGACGTGATCTTCATCTCGGTCGGCTATGCACGAGATGAATCCGGACGATTGCTGATGAATTTTGGCCCCTTGTCCAACGAAGGGGGCGAGCGACGACTGAACGTATTGATCACGCGCACTCGACTCCAGTGCATCGTCTTCAGTTCCATTACCGGCGACGATCTGGACCTCAATCGGTCGAAGTCGAGGGGAGTCGCGGCGCTCAAGACGTTCTTGAGCTACGCACGCAGTCGCATCCTCGATGGAGAGGAACGGCCGGCGGGCGCCTCGACGACGGCGTTCGCATCGAGCATCGAGCACGCGATCCAATCGCTCGGCCACAAGGTCCACTCGCAGGTGGGTTCGGGCGGATTTCGGATCGAACTCGCGGTCGTCGATCCTGAACGTCCTGAACAATATCTGTTGGGCATCGATTCCGACGGCCCGAATTATCGTTCCGCGCGATCAGCGCGGGATCGGGACCGACTACGGGAAGCTGCTCTCAAAGATCGTGGATGGATGCTCGAGCGCGTCTGGGCAGCGGACTGGCACTCGCGGCCGAACGAGGAACTCCGACGCCTTGCCGAGTCCATCGAGAACGCAAGGCGGAAGGAACCAAGCCAGGTTGCCAGAGATGCAATCGTCGAGACTATCGAGCCGGTTCCGTCGGATGATCACACGCCCAATGCGGATGAAGAAGCGGCGTCCGACGCCCAGTCCGCCCTTTCTTCTCAAACTACCCAGATTAAACACGAAGTCGTCGTCGATCCTTTGCTCGAGATAGATCAGCCAACTCAGATTACTAACTCGGGATCCGATCTTCGCCAAGAAGAGCCCAAAAGTGATGCCTTATCTTCCCAATGGGCAACAGTTTATGTCGAGGCATACGGCTTGACTGTACCGACCGAAGAGGCGATTCACGAGGTCTCGACGCGGCAGCTGGCGGATATTGTGACGAAGGTCGTCCAAATCGAGGCGCCGATTCATCGCGAGGAGATAGCCCGAAGGGTGACGACCCTTTGGGGTTTGGATCGCACAGGCAGCCGGATTACCGAAGCGGTCCAGAGGGCTATTGAATTTGCCGATGGGGCTGGCGGAGTTGTTCTCGAGGGCGAGTTCGTCTTCGTATCTCAGCATGCCCATGTCCTGGTGCGCGACCGCTCGTCTACAGCCTCCGCCAACCTTCGCAAGCTTGAAATGATTTCCAACCAAGAAATTCAGACAGCGATCCTCCAACTCGCCAGTGAGCACATCGGCCTCGATCCCGACTCTGCCGGCTTATTGGCTTCTCGAGCCTTCGGGTTCAAGTCGACAAGCCCTAAACTCAAGGAGCGAATGCAAAACTCCACGCTCCGCATGGTCCAAGAGGGAAGGATCGTCCTAAGAGATGGAAGGCTTTATATTCCCTGAGGTAGGATCGCAAAGATGAGAGGCCGATCGTGGATGACCTAGTGACTACTTATTACGACACACGTCGGAGGGGGGACGTCGACTGGGCGAGCGGTCGCCGGCCCTTGACCGCTTCCTGATGGGTCGTATGATTAGTGTTGACCATACGGAATGGAGCCGGAAAATATCATTCGTACACGCTTGTTTTTGGGTGCGTGCGGGTAATTCCTAGCTCAAAAGCGACGTTCGAGGTCCCCACCGAGCACATGGTACGAGCATGAAACCAAGTCCTCGACTGGGCTTTGCGATTCCTTCGACTGGATCAGAGCCTGCGATTGCGAGTTTGGCGATGCTGGCGGCTCTGAAGGATCGCGGCGAGACGGTGCAGCACTTCCGGGCTCGAGCATGCCTGACGGCGGCCGGGATCGTGGGTCAGGTTACGGGACTGCCGGGCAGGCACCTCGATGCATGGCTGATGCCCAGGTTTACGATCCGCGAGGTTTTCGCTCGCGGTGTTCGCAATTCTTCGTTCGCGATTGTCGAGGGAACGCTCGAGAACATCGAACCGAAGATCGAGTGGGGTTCAAGGGCCGCCAACCGGTTCGAGGGCTACGACCGTCCCGGCGGTCTTGCTCCCATCTCCGCCGCGCTCGACCTACCTTGCGTTGCGATCGTTGACGCATCGGATCCGAGCGACTATCACTTCCCTGTACTACATCCGCAGGTCGACGCGATTTTGCTCGACGGCCTGCCCGAGCCTTCGGCATTCGAGCCGCTGAGGCTGGTCGCGGCGACGGCGCTCAAGAAGCCGGTTGTGGGCGCGGTCGATTTAATGCCTGGACTGCGCAACCAGATTCGCGACTTCCCCGCCGACTGCTCGATGCCCGAGGAATGGTTCCAGACTCTGGCCAAGTCGTTTTCGCGGTACGCCGATTGGGAGGCGATCGAGTCGCTCGCCCGCAGTCGAGAGCTGCCCGATGTTAGCGAGAGCCAGCTTTTACCGATCTGCAAGCCTTTCAGGGTGGCCTACGCCCAAGATCAGGCGTTTGGCATCTATTTCCCAGACACGCTGGAGACGCTGGAGCTTCTGGGCGCTGAACTGATCGAATTCTCGACGCTTTCCGACGAAAAATTGGCGCCCGACGTCGAGCTTGTGATGATTGGCGGCGGCACCCCGGACCTTTACATCAAAGATCTGGTCAAGAATCATAGTATGATGAATGCCCTACGAACGCACGTCTGCGCCGGGCATCGCATTTACAGCGAGTGCGGCGGCACGGCGTATTTGGGCGGAACCCTGGTGATCGACGGCAACCGGCGTCCGGGAGTGGGAATTTATCCATTCGAGGCCGAGCTCAAGACCGATCCCGGTCCTCCCGTACCCGTCGAGCGGGAGATGATCCGCGATAGTTGGCTTGGGCCCAAGGGCACCCGGGTTCGCGGCTATCGCTCCCAAAGGTGGAAGCTGAGCCCAGCACCGGAATTGTGCGATTGCCCGTCAAAATCGGGCGTGCTGACGAACGAGAAAGACGCCTATTTCCGCAAACAAGCCGTTGGGACTTTGGTCCATTTGCACCTGGCGGCGCTCAACGACGTGGTGGCGGCCTTTGCACATCCCCACAGGGGGTCGGTCTCCGCAGGCGCCTCCGGCTAAGCCGCTGGGTCCCGACCGAGGCTCTGGATCTCGGGGGTGCTTATCTTTGTAGATATTGCTATTCGTTGGTACTTCACGGTCCGCCGGTCGTGGTTTTGGCTTTCGTCGAGGGTTATAGTAGGTCTGGGTCGAGCTCGCTCGACGAGCATCCAACGCTTGAACCGTAAGAGGCTTTCGCCGCGCCCTCGAACCGGCCGCGGCTTCGTCTGAAGGATTGGCACAATGAAACGAGGCGGCATTCTGAATCCCGCGATCTGTTCCCTCTTGGCCGAGCTCGGGCACACCGACGAGCTTTTGATCGTCGACGCCGCGTACCCGCTGCCGCACGACGGGCACGTCATCGACCTGACCTTGGTGCCGGGCATCCCTCGGTTCTTGGACGTCCTGAGGGCCGTAGCGGAAGAGCTTGTGATCGAGGCGATCACCCTCGCGGCCGAAACTCACGAATACAGTCCGAAGCTGCACCAAGAGATTCTCAAGATCGTCGGCGAAGTCGACGTCGACGAAGTTCCGCACCACGAGTTCATGGAGCAATCCCTCGACGTGAAAGGGATTATTAGAACCGCCGAATATACATCCTATGCCAATATACGCATCCTTTGTGGAAGCGCGTTCTGAAGATTCCCCCAATCGTTTTTCCGGGAGCCAACACCCATGCCAGACACAGTTGTCGTGGAGACGGTGGGCGATCGAACGATCGCCAAACTGAGCAACGAGAAAACGGGCGCGCGGGCTTCGATCTTGGCGAGCTTTGGCTTCAACCTCTACGAGCTTTATCTGCCGCTGGCGGGCAAGGTTCGGCGGGTGATCGAGGCCGCCCCGAACTGGGAGCAAAACCCCGGCCATGCCGGACGAAACGGCATTCCCATCTTGTTTCCGTTTCCCAATCGGATCCGCGACGGCAAGTTCAGCTTCGAGGGAAAGTCTTACGTCCTGCCCCAAAACAACGGTCCGAACGCCATCCACGGTTTTGCCATCCAGGCGCCCTGGGATATCAGCGACCAGGGAGTCGACGACCACGGCGCTTTTGTTGTTGGACGCTTTCAGATCTCCAAGAACGCCCCCCAATTCTCCACACTCTGGCCGGCCGACGCCGTCCTCGAGGTCCGCTACACCCTCGGCGAGCGTTCGCTCACTCTGGACGCCAAGGTCTCCAATCCCTCCGCGGGCAAACTTCCCTTCGGGTTTGGGATCCATCCCTATTTCTCGCTCCCGTTGGAACCTACGGGAGACCCCGAGCGGACTCGCATCACCATACCCGCTTCCAAATACTGGGAGCTCGTTGAGTTTCTGCCCACGGGCAAACTTCGCGAAGTCGACTCGCGTCTTGATTTCCGGAAAGGCCAGCCCCGGGCGAACCTGAAGCTCGACGACGTCTTGACCGACCTTTCCTTCGAAAACAAGCTCTGCAAGTGCACTCTCAAAGACTTGGAGTTGGGGGCGGAAGTGACTCTAGGCTTCGACGACGCCTTCCGAGAGGTGGTGGTCTACACGCCTCCCGACAACCCGCGATTGATCGCCATCGAGCCGTACACGCAGACGACCGACGCGATCAATCTTGCTTCCAAGGGGGTTGACGGCGGCTCGAGGATCCTCGACCACGACGGCAGGTCGACGATGCGGATCGTCGTCGAATCTTGATCGCCTCATTCAACGACTTGGGGCGTCGCTGCCCAAGAAGCAATTGTTGGTTTTCCTCGGCGAGCGCCTCTATACTCTTTTGAACACGCGCGACTTTCGGCGTCGGAACGCTTGTCTGCGCCACCCGGGGATACTCGAGCATCGCTCATGAGCGATTCGTCCAAGCCGGCCGACCCTCACGAGCTCGAGCGGCTTTCGGTCGACGATCTGAAGCGAGCCGTGGCGATTTACCTCGAGCTCGCTTATCCAACTGGGGTCGTTCCGGACGCCGTCCGGCGGCCTCTCTTGGCGCGAAGGAGATTGCTCGAGCCTCTTGGGCGGTCCACCGTTCGAAAAATCGTCGAAGCCTGGAAAAGCGACGATCTACGCTCTGCGGTTGGGAAACGCGGCGTATCCGCACATGAAACTTCAAGTGCAAGCATGGCCGAACAAGCCTTCATATCTTTTGAGCGTAAACACGCACGACCAGGCCCCGACGATCGACCCGAAGGATCCGGAAGCGGAGTTGTTGAGGGCGCTCCAGCGCGAGAACCAGAAGCTCAAAGAGCGCATCGAGGCGGCTTGGGATACCGCGGGGCTCCCGACGTTCCTACGATACCTTAGAGACTACGTCGAAGGTCGAATCGAACAGGTCGTCGACTCGGCGTCCAGCGACAATGTCTCCGGCTAGCGCAACCGCCGAGCAAGGCGGAGCCAGGTGTTTTCTTGGCAGGATGAAGCCGAAGGTCGAACCGGTGCACTCGCAGTTCACGTCGACGCTGCCGCCGTGCAGCTTGACGAACGTCTTGACAATGAACAGTCCCAGGCCTATGCCTCGCTTCCGAAAGTGATACTCGCCCGACGAGTGGTGCATGGTGTCGTAACCAGTGAAAAACGGCTCGAAGAGATGCTGCTTGTCGTTCTCGTCGACCCCCTCCCCGCTGTCGACCACCTCGATCCTCACGGAGTCGGCGCTGGCGGGGAAGCCTCTTACCACGATTTCGCCCGAGTCCGGAGTGAACTTGATCGCGTTACTGATCAAGTTGATGAGCACATCTTCGATCATTTTCGGGTCGACTTCGGCGGCGCCGAAATCGGGGTCGAATTCGAGCCGGACTCGCTGCCGCCTGGCCTCGAGGAATGGCGCGAGGTCCAACACCACCGACCGCACAAGAGGCTCGAGCGGACATTCGCGGGCGTCGAGCGAATGGTCGAGCTTTTCACATCTCAATATCTTGAGCATGCGTTCGACAGTGTAAGCGAGGCGCTTTCCCGCCTTCTTCAGCCGATTGAGCCATTCTTGTTCGGCCTGCCCGACGGATTCTCCACGGGACATCATCCAAACGTCGATCATACCCAGTATGACCGTCACGGGCGTATTGAGCTCGTGGCTGGCGATTTCCAGAAACGCCTGTTTGAGGCGGTTGTTCTTCTTGAGCTGGGCGTTGTTCCTCTGGAGCTCTTCCACAAGCGCGCTGCGCTCTTGGATCAATCGGTATTGGTCGACGGCTTGGCGAACCACTGCTTCGAGCTCGCCGGTTTCCCAGGGCTTCGAGATGTACCGAAAAACGCGCCCCTTGTTGATCGAGTCGATCACGCTTTTGATGTCGGCAAAGCCGGTCAGCAGCAGCCTGGTGGCGTCGGGTTGGATCCGCATCGCCTCGCCCAGCAGGTCGACCCCGGTCATGCCGGGCATGCGCTGATCGGTCACGATCACGGCGTACGATTCGCCGGATTCCAGCTTCTCGATCGCCTCGGCGCCGCTGGTGCAGATCGTGACTCGGTATTCGAATCGGAAAAGATCCGAAAGTGAGTGGAGGACTTCGACCTCGTCGTCGACGATGAGAATTCCTGGACGATCGGCCGGCATGCAAGCTCCCATTCGACTCAAAGAACCGGGACCTCTGGGCGAACATCGGGGAATCGTTTCACGATCGTTACCTCGTTCCCTATTTCATTATAGCGCAAATCATCGACCATGCCTCGTGCAATCAATAAACCAAATCCTCCTTCCCTGAGACCGAGCTTCTCCCGCACCTCCATATGCGCCAGGGGATCCTCCGCCTTCGCCGCATGCTCCAGATTGCTTCTGTCGAAGCCCTCGCCCTGGTCCGCGACCACGATTTCCACGCTGTCTGGGTGAATTCTGTAGGTAAATCGGACCACGGCGTCGTCTTTGTGCCGGTTGCCCCACTCGATGGCGTTTTGGCCCATCTCCATCAAGGCGTGCCGGAGCTGCTGGATCTGCTCGTGATGCAAAGGCGTGGAGAGGAACAAGTTGGAAAAAAAGTCGTTCACATCCTCGAGAAAGCTGGTTTCGCTGTCGATTTCCAGGAGGATCTCTCCTTTGAGCTTGCCGATCTCCAGGTTTTTCCGCCAGTCGACCGCTCGGTCGATCTCGCGGAACAGGTCGTCGGCGCCATAGGGTTTCTCGAGGTAGGCGTTGGCGCCGACCCGAAATCCGTGCTTTCGGTGTTCCCCACCCTCGAGCGCCGTGATCATGACGATGGGGATCAGCAGCGTCTCTCGTTGGCTCCTCAGGCGTCTGCAAACTTCAAAGCCGTCCAGGTCCTCGAGCATCAAGTCCAGGAGAATCAAATCGGGGATCTGGTCGCGAACCATTTCGAGCGCCCTCGAGCCCGTTTCGGCCAGGATCGGAGTGAAACCCCTGAATTGGACCATTCTGGCGGCAATCTCCGCCTGGTCCGTGTGGTCCTCGACGATCAGGGCCGACGGCATGAACACCTCCTCGCGGACCTCTCAAAGTCCAGGAACGCCAAGCCTAAATTCGCCAACTGACCCGGCCGCCATGTGAGTTCTCGATTTTTCACGCGTGCAATTCCACGACGTCAGCGTCGGAGAGGACGTGGTCGCGTTTGACCGACTGACCCTCGAACACGCCCGATCCCCAAATACGTGCAAACTTGAGCGACTGTTCGAGCTGCTGATGGACGCTCCGCGCCAGATCGGCGACGGTGCTTCCGCTTTCGAGAGTAAACGGTTTAACCTTCTCCAGAGGTTTGCCAGGAGTCTTTGTGTAAACCCGAATGACTCCGAGCAGATCGTAAGCCGTGCGAGTTAGCTCGTCCAGACCACGCCTGGCCGCGGCCGAAACCGAAACCACAGGAAATCGCTCGGAAAACCACTCGCTCACCAGAGCGTACCGCTCGATCGCGTCTGGAAGGTCGGACTTGTTCGCGACGACGGCCGCTTTGATGAAGTGGGTGCGTTCGTCGTCGTTGCCGGCGGGGATCACGCTTACAAGCTCGACGTGAGCCTCGGCAAGCCTGCGAATGACGGCTTCGGCGGCGTCGACGCAGTCGTCTTCCGAAAGATCGACCACCAGGAGGGCCGCGTCCGAGGCCGAGACAATGGAGGGCAGCCAAGGCTCCATCACATCGGCCGAGATCGGCGGCAAATCGACCAGTTGATACGAAACATCGAGCCAGTTGGCCATCCCCGGTTGAGGTTCCCTGGTCGTGAACGGATACGCGGCGATTTTCGGTTCCGCTTTCGTCGAGGCCGCCAACAAACTGCTTTTGCCCACGTTCGGAGCCCCGACCAACACGACTTGCCCAGCGCCATCGGATTGAACCCGATGAGAAACCGTCGACCGCTTCTTGGCGCCCGATGCCGCTCCCTCCACTTCGTCCCGAAAGCGGCTAATCTTTTGTTTGAGCTCGGCCTGGAGTTTCTCGGTGCCTTTGTGTTTGGGCAGGAGACGAAACATCTCCCGGACCTTCTCCAGACGCTCCGCGGGCGTGGACGCCGCGCGAAACTCATCCTCGGCCTTCGAATACTGCGGCGGGAGGTTGGCGGGCATGGGGGTGATGCTCGGAACCAATCCCAGGGTCAAGACTCCCAGATCCAGCAGCGTAGCGATGCGCAGGTCCGCTTGGCAAGATCACGCAAACTCGACTTCCAGGGAGACGAGTTCGTAAGAGTTGAGCAAAAGGACCTTCGACCACGCCTCAGGAGCCGTGTCGATGAAGCACCGCCGGCCAACCATCGCGCCAACTTCCGAGGCCATTTCAGCTTTGCTACACTAATTGGATTGTGACGACCGCGACTCGAGAAGACAAACGTCTGACCAGATTGAGCGAGCTGTGCCTCGCTCTCCCGGAATCCGCGGAAAACCATGGGAGAGCACGCCGATTTCCGCGTCCGAGGCAAAGTCTTCGCCTATTTTCTGAACGATCACCATGGAGACGGAATCGTCTCCGTCTGCTTCAAAGCGGCAAAGGGTGAAAATGAGATCCGCGTTCGCGAAGACCCTCGTCGATGTTACTTGCCCGCCTACATCGGCCCCCGAGGGTGGTTTGGACTGAGGCTCGACGTCGGCGCCGTCAACTGGGCCGAGGTTGATCACCTATCGCGCCGTAAGTTACCGACTCGTCGCGCCGAAGACGCTGATCAAAAAACTCGACGAGGAAAAATAACGAAGCTCGCGAAAACCGATCGAGCCCTACCTTTGACTCGTCGGTGGAAATCTTGAGCCTCGACTTTGGCTGCCGTAAGCCCCCATAAAGCGATAATCATGTCCTCGAACACCGTACTCTTCGTTGTCGTCATCGCCGTTCTCCTGGTAGCTGCGTATCTTTTTGACGAGCGGATGTGGCGTAAAAAGCCAGTGGACAAACTGCGAGACATGATCCAGGACCCAGGTGCGTGGCAACTGCACAGCCCCGCCCTTGGCGAACTGAAAAGGCGCGGAGAAGACTACTCTGGGCACCTTCGGCATGTGCTGCCGCTTTTGTCGGCGGAAATTACCAGCCATCGGGTTGCAGCACACGCATGCATTCGAAAGTTCTTCCCCGAGGTTGCTCTCGAGATCCCAAATTACAAGCCGACTGCCAACCTCGAGACGTGTCGCAAAACGATTGCACCTGTTGTCGAAAAGCTCAAAGCTTCTCGGAAAGCCGACCGCTGAGACAAAGGGGTTTTTCCGTTGCTCGCCCGGACGTTTCAAGGCATTCGCGACTGGCTAAAACGGCTGAATCAGGCCCGAGAGGCCAGGTTTGCCTTTGAGCGACTGGTGATCGTCCAATCCAACGAGGATGGGGCGACCGTGACCTTCCCCAAGCGCGTGATGCAATCGATCGCCTGGAATGAAGTTGTCAGAGTGGCGATCGAGACTAACGACAGCGGGCCCTGGGGTTCCGATTTCTGGTGGTTCTTGGAGGGGGCTGAGAAGCGCTCGCGCATACCCCCAAGGCGCCACGGGCGAAATCGAGCTTTTCGATCAGTTTGCAGAACGATTCCCAGGCTTTGACTTCAACCAGGTGGTCAAAGCGAATGGAAGCGTTGAGAACGCAAGGTTCGTCTGTTGGGAACGCCCGCCAGGAGACGTCACTACCCGAATGTGAGCTCTGCGGGCCTTGCTTCGGGATCGAGTTCCATTGCGAGTTGGGCTCACGAATCATTACTGTTATAGCTCCATTGCGGGCCGAGGCTTAAAGCTCGTTCCCAGGCAAAATGCACGAACGGTGGATGGATCCAGGTTAGTCGAGGAAAGAAGTGAAGATGTCTGGTTTAGAACATAAGACGGCGAGTTCCAACGGCGCGAAGTCCGAGCACCCCCCTAAGACCAGCCACGCTTCGCACGCCCCAGCCAGTACGGCTGGCCTGATCATCTGCGCCCTGGGCGTGGTGTTTGGCGATATCGGCACGAGCCCGCTTTATACGCTGAAGGAGTGCGTCCTGGCCAATGGGGGCGCTGAAGAGCAGCGTCGCCGATCTTTACGGCATCCTCTCGCTGATGTTCTGGGCTCTTATGATGGTCGTCACGGTCAAGTACCTGACGTTCATCATGCGAGCCGACCACGACGGCGAAGGGGGCGTGTTCGCTTTACTGGCGATTCTTCCCAAGCGATTCCGAACCAGCGCCGCCGAGAACGGCAAGGTAACGGGCATGGCCTTGCTCGCGGTGATCGGAGCCTCTCTGCTTTACGGAGACGGGGTGATCACTCCAGCGATCTCGGTCTTGAGCGCGGTCGAAGGTCTTGCGGTGGCGAGCCCGAGGCTGACGCAGTTGGTTCTTCCGCTCACGTGCGGGATCTTGATCGCACTATTCTCGATTCAGCGCAGGGGTACGGGCGACGTCGGCAAACTTTTCGGTCCGGTGATGGTCGTTTGGTTCGCGACAATGGCAAGCTTGGGAATCTTCCAGATCCTCCACAAGCCCGAGATCCTCGGCGCTTTCCCCTCACCATGGAGCGCTGTTCTTCTGGCGCCACGGGATCAAGGGGATGCTCATTCTCGGCTCCGTGGTTCTGGCCGTGACCGGCGGCGAGGCGCTCTATGCGGACATGGGGCATTTTGGAGTCAGGCCGATCCGCCGTGCGTGGTCGTTCTTCGTGATGCCGGCGTTGGTTTTGGGTTACCTCGGTCAGGGCCGACTGTTCTGCTGCGCATCCCCTCCGCCCATGACAATCCGTTCTACAAGATGGTTCCCCCCGGCGCTGCCACTTACGCGCTGGTCGCACTTTCGAGCTGCGCGACGGTCATCGCCAGCCAGGCGCTGATTTCTGGCGCGTTTTCGCTGACGAGACAGGCGATGCTCTTGGGCTACTTGCCTCGGGTGACGATCAAACACACCGCGTACCAGACGGAGGGGCAGATCTACATCCCCGAGGTCAATTCGCTGCTGGGAATCGGCTGCATTCTCCTGGTGCTCACGTTTAGAGAGTCTGTCAAGCTGGCCGCGGCCTATGGAATCGCCGTCACCGGCACGATGGCCATCACCTCGCTTTTGTATTACATCGTCATCCGATACAGTTGGGGTTGGAACAAGTGGAAATGCCTGGGCCTCTTGCTGCTCTTCCTGGCCTTCGACATCCCATTCTTGATCGCCAATTTGTTCAAATTCTTCGAAGGCGGCTATGTGCCGATGCTGATCGGCGCGGCTTTGATTGCCGGCATGCTGATCTGGAGCCGCGGGCGGACGGCCCTCATCGAGCAGTATTCGACGCGTTACCCCACGTTGGAAGACGCCCGACCTTCGATCGCCAAGGCGCTCTGCTCGCGGGTGCCCGGAACGGCGGTTTTCATTGCTCCCAGTCCCGAGCACGTGCCTCCCATACTTGTCCACCACGTTGAGCGCAGCAAATCGCTCCACGAGAAGGTGGTGCTCCTCACGGTCTTGAGTACAACTATTCCGGAAGTGCCGGAGAGCGAACGCTACGAGATCCACGACCTTGGCGACGGCTTCTACAAACTCATCGTTTCGTTCGGCTATATGGAAGACCCATTGCTCTTGCCCGTTCTCGAGTGGATCTCAGCAAACGACGCGTCTCATCTCGATTTCGAGAACGCCACTTACTATATCGGCCACGAGACGATCGTCGCCGGCGATGCAGGCAGGATCAACAGGATCCCAGAGGCGATTTTCGCGTATCTGAATCGCAACGCGGTCCACGAGGAAAGGCGTTACGGGATGCCGCCGGACCAGATCGTCGAGATAGGCGCTCAGATCGATCTCTAACACCAAGCACGATTGCGCAAGCGACCGATCGCGGCCTCGTCCACGAGTCCTTCGACCTCCGGTAACGGCGGCGTCCAGCGCTTAGAGGCCTGCCCCCGAGGCAGAAACCTCGGGGGATCCATCTAGCACCTCGGTCATTTCGCGGATCATTGCCGAAAGCGCCTCGTCGAGCTCGTTGAACGTCTCTCGCGCACGACTCAGATCCTTTTCTTTACCCATTTCTTCGAGGAGATTCGCTCGTTCGTAAGGCGCCCCGAGCCCAAAATTGCACACAGCGCCTTTGAGCTTGTGGCTGGCAAGCCCTACACTGCGGGCGTCCTCCGCTTCGATTGCAGCACGGATCGCTTCGAGCGACCCGGGAGCCATCTCCAGGAACAGTTTTGCAATCTCGACAAACACCTCGCGGTCCCCGCCAATCCGTTCGAGGGTCGATTCATAATCGAAATAGTGTGTCTTCAAGACTGTCATTTCATTCGCTTTGGTTGAAACGGGCGTCGTCAACCTACGCTAAACGCCCCTATTCTCGAGCACATCCTCTTGGATTCGAAGCCGCTCCCCGGACTCCGTCAACTGTGGCTGCTATGGTAAGGATAGGCGAAACGTCGAATCAGCCCTGGCGGTGTTCCCAGAAACAACACAACATAGGCGGTAAAGTCGCTTCAGACGGACCTTCTCAATGCTGAAAACCATCGGCCCACCGATTTACCAGTAAGGGGGATCGGCGGGCCGAGGAATGGTCATACTTTTTTAGCGTATTAGCCAGACGTTGTCGTCGTCAAGCAAGGTGTCGGTCGACTTCGGGCAAAAGCTTGGCGAAATCGAGTCGGTTGGGGCAAGCTTCTTGCGCTGCCTGCAAATCGGCGTCGGCCCAATCGCGCTCCTCGACGGAAAGCTTGGCGTACTGATTCCGGGCCTCGGTGCGGTTGCCCAGGTGCTGGTGATAGGTCAGGAACCGGGTCAGGTTGCCGAGCTCGGCCTTGGTGCCCGCGGCAATCGAACAACTACCGTCGCAATCCGCGCAGAGCGTTTGGCCAACGGCCACGAACGCATCTCGGAGCTCTTCGATCTGGGCTGTTTTGAGCGGTTCGTAGCGATGGGCTGCGTCGACGTTCATGCTGATCTCGTCGAGATTCTTCATGGAAACGCAGACCGAGCTGATCCGCTCGTCGCTCCAAATCGCGTGCAAAAGGCCCTGAAAGGGTGTGAGGTTCCGTTCTTTGAGGGTCGGCACGCGCTTGGCCACCTCTTCGAGGATGTTCACGGTTGGCTGGTCGCCAAACATCTTGCCGGCGATCTGCTTCATCGAGATCAGGCCGATGCCCTTCTCGTAGCAGGCGTCGAGCGCCTTGTTGAGCGCCGAGTCCTTCTTGAGCCAGGGGGTGTACTGAAGCATGATCGCGTCGACGATCCCAGCCTCGGCCGCGGCTTGGATAATCTGGGCTCGATTCTTGTGGTGCGTCGAAAAGCCGATGAACTTTGCCTTGCCCGACTTGCGAATGGCGTCGGCGGTCTCCTTGAACTCCTTCGATTTGACAAACTCGATCGCAGTGTCGAGCTTGTGGTCGTCGCCCATCCCGTGGACGAAAAAGAGGTCGATATAGTCGGTGCCAAGAGTGGCCAGCCGTTGGTCGACCATCTTCAGCATGTCTTTGGGAGTTTTCGGCTGGTCTTTCGTCACCAGGAAGATTTGTTTGCGAAGAGTCGCGTCTGCCTCGAACCACTTCTTGAAGAGCGGCTCCGTGCCGTAGAGCTTGGCGGAATCGAATACGCGAACGCCTCGGGAGAAGGCGAACCGCATCAACCGTTCGATACTTTGGCTGCGGACGGCGCCGGCGTCGATCATCGTTACTTCGACGCCCGTCTTGCCGAGTTTTCGCGTCGGTAGTTTCTTCGCTTCAGGCTCTTTGGTCTTGGGATCCTCGGCAACGGCTGGCTCCTGGGCGCCGGCCTGACCGGCCAGAGCCGCGGAGGCAGCCAGCGCACCGGCTTGAAGGAACTGTCTGCGGTCGGCTCCCGATGCATTCCGCTCGCTCATGATTCCATGCTCCTGGTCAATACACGAAGTCGAACTTAAAGGTTCGGTATAAGGTGCTGCTTTCCGAGAGACAACATCGGTCCACTTTGGGCGAAACCCAAGGAATTCGATGCGACGGAGTGCTATAGAATAAGCACACCTTACCAGGATAGTCCATAACCGATCGGCAATCGCGCCGGTAGGCTGGCTTGGTCTGGCTGAGTGGTCGAATCGCCCTCCCGTGAAAGCCGCCATTCCAGGGGTAGTCTTCCAGTTGGCCGGACGTCTCCGAACAGGAT
Source organism: uncultured Planctomycetota bacterium (assembly GCA_963818975.1). Taxonomy (GTDB): domain Bacteria; phylum Planctomycetota; class Planctomycetia; order Isosphaerales; family Isosphaeraceae; genus CAWFUI01. The sequence continues at coordinate 163,070 of CAWFUI010000019.1, forward strand.
GTCTGTAACGCCCTGGGCTTCCGATCCCGGCAGCCAAGCCGCGACCAAGGCGTCGCAAAGGTCAAACAAGGCTTGGATTTCAAGTGGTCTGCCCGAATAGAGGACGGCGACCACTGGGACGCCGGAGTCGCGGACTCTTCGCAGCAACTCCAGGTCTTGGGCAGAGGGTGAAAGCTCGCTGCGATCTCCTTTCATCTCGGCGTAGGGCCCCTCTCCCAGCACCGCCACGACGGCGTCCGAGCCATCCGCTCCGGACCCATCGACGGAGTACGTAACCTCGCAAGCCGAGTCGACGGCCTGGCGAATGGCAGCGAGCAAGGAAGTGGCTCCAGGTACTTCTAGACCCAGTTTGCCCTGCCAAGATAGCGTCCAGCCGCCGCACTGAATCCCCAGGTCGACCGCTCCAGAACCCGTAACGTGCAACCTCGACAACGATCTTGAAAGGGGAAGCATCCCGCCCTCGTTTCGCAGGACGACGATCGACCCGCGAGCACACTCGCGCGCGATCCGACGATGCTCATCGCAACCAACCATCGTTACCGAGGGATGGTCTCTCAGGCCCGAGTCGAATAGTCCCATTCGCGCTTTGACCGACAAAATGCGAAATACAGCGTCGTCGATCCTTTCGACGGCGACGCGCGATTCGTCGACCAATTCTTCGAGATTACGCATATAGTTATAAAAGCTATTGGGATGATCAGCCCCGAAGGGAATCATCACCATGTCGATTCCTGCGTTCAAAGCCGCCTCGATCGCAAGCTTAAAGTCCGGATTGAGCTGATCGACCGCTGCCCAATCGGAAACAACGATTCCATCAAAACCAAGCTCGCCTTTCAGGAGCTCGGTGATCAACTGCCGATTGCCGTGCATCTTCTTGCCGTTCCAACTGCTGTACGAAACCATGATCGACCCGACCCCGGCGCTTATGGCTTGAACGTAGCCCGGCAAATGAATGCGCCTGAGCTTGGCCTCGTCGCAAACGGCGTTTCCTTGATCGACTCCGCCGACCGTCCCGCCGTCGGCAATGAAGTGTTTGGCGCAGCCCAGGACGGGCGAATTGGCATTGAATTCCGGCCCCTGTAGACCTCGCACAACCGCGGCGCCAAGACGCCCAACGAGATCGGGGTCGCTCCCGAACGTTTCATAGGTTCTGCCCCATCGCGGATCCTGGACAACGGCGATGCAGGGAGCAAACACCCAATTGACGCCGGTGGAGCTCGCTTCGAAGGCAGTAATGCGTGCGGCCTGCTCGACCAATTGGGCGTCTCCGCCCGCGCCCAAGCCGATGTTGTGGGGAAAGACGACAGCTCCTGCCGCTTTCGCGTGGCCATGTACGGCGTCGATCCCGTAAAGCAACGGAATCCGCAACCGGGAGGCCAGCGCGCTCGCGTGGCATTCTTCGATCTGGCGGAGCCATCCGGCTGGGGTGATATCCGGCGGGTCGGAATCACCACCGCTCAAGACCGAGCCAAGCCCCAACCTACCGATCTCGCCAACATTCTTGAGCGCCTTGAGATCGACCTGAGTCGTCTGGCCGATCTTTTCCTGTAGGGTCATCGCGCCTAAGAGCTCGCGAGCACGCCTCTCTGCGGTTTGCCGATCCATTGGGTTTCAGTCCTCTCGTTCCACGTACGTTTCGATCGTCCTTGGTGCAGCTTGCTCTTATCATGCGTTTCTGCAAGCATTTCCACGACTTGCTGCGATAGGCCTCCAGGCGCCTCTAGGAGTATGATCTGAAGGACCAACCCGGGGCAAAGCCTGGTTTCGAACAAGAAAGCGGCCGACTGCAATGACTCGTGGGCGGATCTTCCTCGCTCTTTTCTTCGCTTGCCTCGTCGCCTTGATGGCTGGGATCCGGTTTCCAAGCCTTCGGGAGCCGACGCACCGCGACGAAGCCACCTATGCCGTGATTGGCCATGAGATCAATCGAGGACGAGGCCTCTACACCGACCTCTGGGACAACAAACCTCCTCTGACGTTCTGGACTTATGCAGCTGCGGAACGACTGGTCGAGTACGGTCCCAAGCAGATTTACCTGCTTGGACTGGCAGGCGCTGCAATCACTTTGATTCCGATCTGGAGCGCTGCTTCGCGTTGGGGAAGCCGAGCGGCGATTTGGGCCTGCCTGTTCTGGGCCTGTTTATCCTGCGACGTGGGCATGGACGCCAACCAGGCCAATACGGAATCGTTCATGAACCCACTATTGGCGTTTGGGTTTGCGCTTTGGCTGGGTTTAGATTCCTCGAAGTCCGCTTGGGGCAGGTCGGTCTTGATCGGTCTGTTCATCGCCCTGGCGTCGATCTTTAAACAAGTGGCAGTGCTGATCGCGTTTGGACTCTCAATGGGGTACCTCTGCTCAGCCATCCGAAATAAGAATTTCGGCCGAGCGTGCGTACAAGTTTTGACGATCGCGGTCGTCGGCGCAGCTGCCTGGGGGCTCTTGTTCGCCTATGCTCGAGCGATCGGCGGGTTCGACGATTACTGGGGCGCCAACATCGTTTTCAGCAAGGCGTACGCATCGAAAAGCCATTATTCGCTTGGCGCTGACTTGCGGATGCATTTGTTTTTCCCAGCCTGGAACTATCATCTTGGGCCTTTGTATTTGCTGGCTTTCGCTCCATTCGTCGTAGGCAAACCCGCGGAAGGAAACGGGCGATCGAACCGGCCGCTGGCACTGGGTTACTTTCTAGGCGCTGAATGGGCGGTTCATTCCACTGGGCTCTTCTTTCCGCATTACTATCAGCTCCTACTACCGCCGTTGTGCGTTTGCGGCGGCTGGGGAGTGGATTCGCTCTCGCGCCGATTTGGAGTTAAGCAAGCGAACATCGTGGCATCGGTCGTCCTGGTCGTTGCCGCCCTTGGAGTCGGTCGGATTCTCGTCAAGGAACCCACCGAATACGCGCAAGCGAAGGATCCGCACACCCTCGGCAGCACAAAGTTTGCTGCCAAGCTGGCCGGCCTGCTCGAGCCTGGAGAGACCTTTTACCACTTCGGAATTGATGCGAACCTCTACCTGCTGCTTAAACAATCACCCCCCGCTGGAGTGATCTGGAATTTCCCGTTGATCGAGGGCCCGTTGCAGAAGACTCTGTCGCCCAGAGTGTTGAGTCAGCTCGAGGCGAAACCTCCAGACTATTGCATCGTCATGCGGAAGCTCGAACCGGGTCCGCCTCCAGGCGAGGTTCTGAATTGGATTCAATCGAATTATCAAAAGCTGCCGGAATATTCGTTTGAGCTTTCACCCACGGGCGCCTACGAATACGACGTTTATCGGCGAACCTCGAAGCCGTAAGGTCGAGACCCAAGGCAGCCACCTGAATCGGCAAGCAGACCGATAGGCGATTCGTCATTTTCGAACGAACCCCTCGAGAGTCCGATAGACGCCTGCAAGCCAATCCGCTACTCCGGAATCGTATCGCTTCGAAAAGGGCCGGTCGCTCGGGCCCCCTGGAAGCGCCGAGCGGGCCTGATCGCCAGCCAGGTCGGCCGCGAATCGGTACGAAGGACCAAACGTCACCGATCGACCCTGAGGCGTGTATTTCTGCATTTGGCTCACTGTCGATCGTCCGCCGGCGATCGGGAACGGGCCTCGGTTCAAGCCCACGAATCTCGGCAATCGTGATCCCAAGATCAGATGCTTCATCTCGAAATGACGATGAAGCGCGTAAGGTTCGATCGGTTCGAGCCGCAGTCGATCGAGCGCCTCGCGAAACACCTCGGCCTGCGTACGCCCGCCAAACCAAGCGGATCGTTCCGAAAGCAGGATGCGATCGAAGATCTCGTAGAACTCGGTGAGGCAGTTGGTTCGCTCGATCAGGTGCTCGAGCACCGGGGCCCCGAAACCAAAATCCAAGACTCCGCCCGAGGCGCTCGAACGACCAAAGACCTCGTCGAGCAAAATCGTGTAGAGCCGTTCGAAAACAAACGCCCCCTCGGAATCGGCAGTGTATCGGCGGTCCCACGCACGCAAGACCCGTTCGTGTCTGCTCTCGAGGCGTCCAGCGAACTGCGGTTCGACGGAGGCCAAAAGCCTCTCCGCCTGAATCGAATAGAGGTCCGTCTGAAGCTTTTCGCACGCCGCGAGATCGAACGTAGGCGATGCCCCGATCACCGAACGGATCCGCTCGGCACGATATGGCGCCACGCAAGCGTTGATTGGACGCAACCGTCCCAGATCGTTCAAATCGTCGTTGGCAGTCGCCAGAAAACCGCACTCGGGGTTTAGATCGCGCGGCAGATCCTCCAATGCCGCAAAGCCTTTCCAATCGTTTTCGGGATCCCAGCCAGGCGTTGGATAGAGACCTGACCAGCCGTCGCGTCGGATCGGCATATTGCCAGACATCTGATAAGCGATGTTGCCCGTACGATCGGAGAACAGGAAGTTCCACGACGAGTTGCTGATCTTGCCTGCAATCGATCTCGCTTGTTCGGCGTCGGTCGTCTCCAGCAAGTTCGCGAACCCCGTCAGAGAATCCGCACCGACGCCGACCGCATTCGACCACCGAGTCGACAAATAGTACCCAGGGGTGTTCGGGTCGCCTCGGAGCGTCCCATGCATGTTTTCATAGAAGACAAGCTCGGCGGGAGGCTCTCCCTTGCGCTCGATCGTCTCTTTTCGAATCGTAAAGGGGAGCCAATCGTCGCCACGGCGGAACTTCGCGTCTCGGCAGTCCTCCACCCATGAGTCAACGCAATCCATATAGGCATACGTCACTCCCCACGCCAACTTGGGGTTGCGGCCAATGACGAGTGCGGGGGTGCCCGGCATAGTGGCCCCCATTGCGTACCAGGGCTCACTATCTTTCTTCCAATTGAGCGTCGCCTCGTACCAAACGCATGGGAGTCTGTTGACCTCCAAATGCGGGTCGCTGGAAAACAGCGAGGCGCCCAACGCGCTCCTTTTCGGCGAGATCGCCCAGTTGTTGCTCGCAGCGCTTTTGGGAAGAGCGGTCGTCCACCGGAGCGCCTCTGGGACGATCGGATCCACAAGAGTCACACGCTTGATCAGCTCCTCATCCATTCCATCGAGGCCGGTGGGGAAAAGCTCGTGCAAGAGAGCGCAGGGGGACGCCGTTCTGGACGCACTGAACGATCCAAGTCTCCAGATCGGCCTGGGTCTGCGCGAGCCCTGGATAGCCGATCACTTTTCCGGTCAAGTAGACGTCGTCGAACGTCCAAGTGGGCGGACGCGAGGGCGTGCCCGCCAACCGCAGTTCCCAGGGCGTCTTGTGACTGGTGAAATACCGGTTCACGCCGTCGCAGTAGGCGTCGATCAAACCCCGAGCTTGGTTCGTGAGCGCCTGGTATTCCGATGCGAAGTCGGCGGGGAGATTGAGCCTGCGGAAGAAAAGGTCGAGTTGGAACAGTTCTTTACCCCCGCCCAGGTATTTGGACGCCTCGCCTCTGCCCAGCGTCCGTACCAAGAGCATCTGCATCCCGCGGTCGCGCACGTGGCAAAAGCCAAGCCCGTGGATCACGTCCACAAGGTCTTCGCCAGTAATCCTCGGGGCTCCTCTTTCATCCAGGCTTATGTGGATCTGGCTCGCCCTGAAATCCAGTTCGATCTCGGATCCGCTCATCGAGCTGCGTTCCTCGGCTGGGGTTGAGGATTCGAGGCGTCGCCCAGGCTCAGCCATGCCTTGATGCGGTCCGCGATCAGTTCGGTCGAACGGACTCTTCCATCGGGGCCCAGGTGGTCCAGATCGATGAACAGCTTGTCGTCGAGCGCATCGGCCAGGTCGACCACGGGGACGCGAGGATCGAGCCTTCGAAATAAGTCGAGTGCGACCGCGGGCAATTCCTTGCGGGTCATCGACCGGTCGGGCAGGAGGATGATCATCGCTTTGCGTCCGAGCGCCAGGTGGTATGCCAGCAGGCGGTTGAGCTCGACGAAGTTCGTGCTCGTCTCGGAGTAGCGAGAAGGGTCGAACCAGCCAATCAAATGGTTGTAAGCCAGACGCGCGTCGAGCTCCTTTTGATTCATGAAATGGGTCGGCGCCTTGGGGTCGGCTTTCCAAGGATCGGAAGCGGGCGAGAATTCCGCCCCGAAGCGAACTCCCAGCCTCCTGAGCATATCGTCTCGGGCGAAAAACATCTTTCGGCGAAACAAGTAATTGACCAACGATCGGTTTTCCCACGCCCAAATCCAAGGCTTGATCCGGTTGGCCCCGCGAGTCGACTCGGCCTTACGCACCAGACTTTGCGGCGTGCCAGCCAGCATGTAGGGGTTGATCGCGAACACGACAAAAGACGGATCGAGCCTGCTCTCTTCGAGCAAGCGGTCGATGTCGGCGATGCGATGAATCGTGCCTCCCTGCCCGTGCAAGTTCAGCCAGCGAACGTCAAGGCCGTCGATCCGCTCCAAGAGCTTGGAATCAAGCCCGCACTGGAGCGTCGATTGCCCCAAGAAGACGCCCAGCGGACGCTCGGGCGGAGGCTTGTCCTTCTTGTCCGAGGAGATCACCCCTGCCAGTCGATCGCCAGCCAGGGTCAACACGCTCATATCCGCCGCCGACTCTCCGTGGGGCATCCGAGTTCCGATTGGACCGACCGCGAGCGAGAGCCCCAGGTCGACGGCGGCCGCGCAAAACGCCGTGAGCAAAAGCGCGAAACCAAAAGGAAGAAATCGAGACAAAGCAACTTTTATCATAGTATCAACGTGCAATTAGAAAGCTTGATAGAAGAAGAGGACGCCCTTCTCGCCGATCAAAAGCACGCAATAGATCCTGACGGCGATCCAGGCGGCTTTGAGCGCCAGCTTCCAGAGCGGTTGGCCCTCGATCAAAAGCTCCTTTTCAAAAGGCTTTACCATGCATGGAACTCCTTGAAGTCGGCCATGACGATCACCAAACTGAGCGCCACGTACTCGAACGTTATGAACGTGGCCGCGGCTTTGAACCAGGGGTTCGCCATGTAAGCGTTTACGCCCTTCCTGCCGAGTTTCTTGAGCAGAAAGGCGCGGTAGAGGTTGCAAACGACCAATCCCGTTGCATGCCAGAGCCCCCAAGCGAACCAGCGCCAACTGATCTCGTGCCAGACCCCGCAAAGCAGAAACGAGCAGAGAAACGCGATGCTGGCGCAGGCCAAAGGGGACGCCCCACCCGTCGACCTCAGCATCGTCATCTGGATCGGTATGAACACGTTCCGCCTGATGAACTGGGAGAGCGAAATGTGCCAGCGCTCCCAGTAGTCGATCATGTTGCGAGCGATGAACGGTCGGTTGAAATTCTCCGGCGCTGGGCGTCCGATCAGCATGCCCAGGCCGACGGCGATATCGCTGTAGGCGCTAAAATCAAGGTACATCCAGACGTAATTCATCTGGAGCTCGATCAGGAAATAAGGAGTTCTGGAGCGAAATTTGGTCAAGAAAAGGCCGTCGACGATCGCGGCCAGGACGTATTTCTTGAAGAGACCCGAGGCGATGCGGTCGAGCGCCTTGAACGAGTCGACCACTCCGGGCGCCGAGGGCGAGGGAGGCGTGCCCTTGAAGTCGTCAAACGACTGGATAGGCCCCATGGCCAGCATGTGAAACGGCGCCAGGTAGTTGATCGTCTCGAGCGGACCTGGCGGTTTGTGCCTGCCCTCGGAAACAGCCAACGAAAGGTCGACCCAGCGGAGCGCCATGTACGAGTAACCGATGACAGAGAGGACGCGTTGGACCTCTTTCACCGAGTCGATTCCGCTCGTACCAAACCAGGGTTGCGTCTGGAGCCAGATGTCGAGGCCATGGAGCTTGTGCAGTACAAACATCGCCAAGACGACGACGCCGGAAAGCAGAAGCGCCGCTAAGCGAACGCCCCTTCGCGATCGATTTTCAGGTGGCTCGATTGCGTGCAAGAGCAGCCACGCGATCAAGAGGCCGCCCAGGACGTACACCGCGTGCAACCGCAGAAAAACCGTCAGGAACAACGCGTTTACGCCCGCGAAGGCCCACTTGCGCCAACGCGTCTGTGAGCGGAAGCATCACCAAAACGGCCAAAACGGAGACGGACCAAAACCCCGCGCTATAGAGGTCGACGTTCGTTTCGCCCATCACCGTCCTTCTCATCGACCTCGAGGCCCAGCGCGTTCTCTCGCCTGGGCGCGCATGGCTCGCTTTCTCGGTTGCCAGTATCCTAGCAGCAGATCGGGTTTCTTACAAATTGCCCACGCGCGGAACTCCAGATGAGCGTGATCGAACTTCGGGGAGTCGAGGTGCACAACCTCAAGAAGATCGACCTCGATCTTCCGTTGGGCGAGCTCATCGTCGTCTCTGGCGTGAGCGGGGCAGGCAAGAGCTCGCTGGCAATCGACACGCTTCACGCCGAGGGCAGGCGCCGCTACATCGAGACGCTCTCGGCCGGCGCAAGGCAGTCGCTCGAACGCGTCGAAAGACCTACCGCCGCGCGGATCGATCGCATCGGCGCGTCGGCAGCCGTTGTCGGCGACGATGCGAGATCCAGGCGCGGAGAAACCCTTGCAAAGCTCTCCGAGCTCGAGCTCGACCTCGCAATCGTCTACTCGAAACTCGGGGAAATCCGCTGCCCCCAATGCGGACTCGAGGTCGGAGCCAGGAACCCTGCGCAGGTCGCGGCTTGGATTTCCACCCTGCCGGAAAAGACGCGCTACCAAATTGCATTTCCGGTTGCCCTCGAAACTGGACAACCTGCCGGCCGGCTCGTCGAGGCTTTGCGAAAACGCGGGTACGTTCGCTTTCGTCGCGACGGCGAGTTCCATGAACTGAGCATGCAGGCGGTCGAGGGCGGTTCGAACTCGGAAATCGAGGTGGTGGTCGATCGACTGGTGCGAGGAACCGAGTCTCATGCCCGCGCCTTGGAATCGATCGAGACCTCGTTTCAAGAAGGCAGGGGCCGCTGCCGAATCATCCTCGACAACGAAACATGGTCGTTTCAGACCGAGCCTCGATGCCCACGCTGTGGAACGCTCTATAGAGCTCCCGAGCCTGCGCTCTTTTGCGAACGCGAGGGGTCCGAAGCAGGATTCGGACCCGACGCGCTTGCCGTCCGCCTCGACGGATTGAACTTCCAGGAAGCGCTCGATCTTGCCGTTTCTGAGGCCAGGGTCGTCTTCGCACGAGCGATCAAACGGCGTCTGGAGCATCCCCTGGCCTCGCGCTACTTCGGGACGATTCTGACCAAATTGGAGCTCCTCGAAAGGCTGGGCATGGGAAGCCTCTCGCTTGGCGCGGGCGTTTCAAAACTCTCCGACGGTCAGATACGCAGGGCAAAGTTTCCGGCGTTCGCGGCGTCTGGCTTGGTAAACGTGATGTGCGTGTTCGAAGACCCTGCCGAGGGCTTGCACCCAGAAGAGATCGAATCGGCGGTCGGGGCTCTCAAATGGTTCCGAGACAAAGGGAATACCGTCGTAGCCATTTCGAATAATCATCATGTCATTCGCTCTTCCGACTTCGTCGTTGATCTTGGACCCGGGGCGGGTGAGTCGGGAGGGCACGTCGTGTACCAAGGGCCTCCCGCCGGCCTGGAAGACTGCGAGGCTTCGACGACCGCGCGGTTCCTCGACTTCGACTATCGAGCTTGGAACGCCAAACGCACGCCACGGAATTCAACCAGCGAGGCAGTTTTTGTAAGCATCGAGGATGCAAAGCATACCGAGACGCGGATTCCTCTGGGATTGTTTTGCCTTGTGGTCGGGCCGGGCGGTTCCGGGAAGACCGACCTGGTCGCCCACGCTCTGCCAAGCACATTGACGATGCTTCGCGAGAGACGAAGCGGCGGGCAAACGAAATCGCTCGGTACGAGCGTTTCAGTTGTCAATGCCGAGCCGCCGGAAAGCATCCTCGTGGTCAATTCCTCGTCGTCGAAGGGTGGGAAACGCACGCTCATCGCGCGGTCGATCGGTGCGTTCGACGAAATCCGGAGCCTCTTTGCTTCGACCCGCGAGGCCAAAATTAGAGGTCTAACTCCAGGCTTTTTCAGTTTCTCGGTGGGCGGCGGGAGGTGCAGCTCGTGCAGAGGCCTGGGCGTCATTCCTTTCGACATGCACTTTCTCGCGGATCTCACAACCCCCTGCCCTGCTTGCTCGGGAAAACGATATCGACCCGAGGCCCTGGAGATCCACTACCACGATAAGAGCGTCGCCGACGTCCTGGATCTTACGGTGCGCGAGGCATTCGCCTTCTTCCGCAACCGCAGGAAAATCCAGGCTCGGATGCGTGGACTCCTGGATCTTGGCCTGGACTACCTGCGGCTCGGCCAGCCGATCGGTTCGCTCTCGACCGGCGAGAAAAAACGCATCGCGCTGGCACGCATTTTTAGCGAACGTGCGATAGAGCTCAAACGCAACCAACCAGGACAAGCTCCGCTGCTGATCCTCGAAGAGCCCGCGGCGGGCCTGCATCACGCGGACGTGCTCAAACTCATCGACGCTCTCGATTCTTGGGTCGACGGCGGGGGGTCGCTGATTGTCGTCGACCATCATCCGCTGCTGTTCTGTGCAGCGGATTGGGTGCTGGATTTTGGCTCGAGCCAGAGTTCGTCGCCCCAGGTCTTGCATTCAGGTCCCCCCAGGGATTATGTGGGCTTGGATACACCAACCGGCAGGTCTCTCGGCGGGCTCTTACGCAAGAAGTCTTGATTCGCCCTTATGCCGACAGCGGAAAACGGGTAAATTCAAGCGTCGAAGCGAACCTGGCTCTATCCATTGTGTCGGAACCGGAGGCTCGAGCCTGAAATGTCGGAAAGCCACCAAGTTTGGCTCTTGATTTGGGAATACGCCATGGAGCATGGGAACGGCAGGGAACCGTTTGAAGTCGACGAAATCGTCCCTCACGTTTGCGAAAAACTGTGCGCATCTCCGGAAGACGCGTACAAGCACGCCACTTTTCTCCTGAAGCAGCTCGAGCGGATTCCGGAAGGAAGCCAGTTCTTTGCCCTTGAAGGCAACGCCGTGGTGCCGCTCGACGAGTACGTCTGCTCTCCCAAGGATCTCGAGACTGCTGCCAACGCGTACCCTTTCGAGCTCTGAAAGAGCTTCGAAGCATCCGAGTTTGTCGATCGCCAGCAGACCCCCCTCGCGACTGCGAAGCAAGCTTCGAGTCGGGGCTATGCCCCTTTTTTTCGAACGTCGCTCGAACCCATTCGAGGTTTCCCAATGGCGGTGACGGAGGAGAGTTCTCAGACGGCAGGGACGGTCGCTGCCGAGCCGATTGCCGAAAAGCCAGGTCGAAAAATCGTAACCTCGGCGCTCCTGTTGGCAATGGCCGCGGCGGCCCTGGAACAGACAGTGGTTTCGCCGGCGATGACGCGCATTATCGCCCAGCTCAAAGGCGTCGACATTTACCCATGGGTCATCTCGGCCTACCTGCTCGCGTCGACGATCTCGACGCCGATCTACGGCAAATTGGCCGACTTCTACGGCCGGCGAAAGATCTTGCTGGTGGGCATCGGCGTCTTCGCCATAGGCTCGCTTTCGTGCGGGTTTGCCATAAGCATGCCAATGCTGATCGCTTGCAGAACGCTCCAAGGCTTCGGCGCGGGAGCTCTTGGACCCATCGTCTTGACGATGATCAGCGACCTTTTCAGCCTCAAAGAACGCGCCAAAGTTCAAGGATACTTTAGCGCAGTCTGGGGCCTTTCGAGCATCATAGGCCCGGCATCGGCGGGTTTCTCGCGGACCAGGTTTCTTGGCGTTGGGTCTTCTTGGTCACCGTGCCATTCAGTTTGGTCTCGATGTGGATCCTCTATCGCCACGTCACCGAACGCATCGAAGAAAAGCCCGGAGGGTCGATCGACTGGCAGGGCGCGGTACTCCTGGCAGGGGCAACTTCGTGTCTCCTCTGGTCGGTGCTTTCGGGACGCGCGTTGAGCGTCGCCTGGATCCTCTTCTGGATCGGCGTGGCGATCGTGCTCTTGGTGTTGTTCGTCAAACGCGAGCAAGTGGCGTCTGAACCGCTATTGCCGCTCGATTTTTTTATGAACAGGCCCTTCGCGGCGGCCTTGGTCGGCAATTTTTTGCTTGGCTGGTTCTTCTTCTCGATCGACACCTACATTCCGCTTTACATCCAGGGCGCCCTTGGAAAATCGGCCTTCGACGCGGGGAGGTCGCTCACTCCACTGTTCCTGGCCTGGGCAGTCAGCGTTGCCATCGCAGCCAAGGTGCTCGTTCGCTTCGGTTTTCGACTCACCGCGTTTGTCGGTACAGCGCTCATCGCCTGCGGCATGGCGCTCGTCGTCGCCGGCGCGTATAACCAGACCATGCTCAAGCCCTTTTTTGTCGCGGGGATGATCGGCATCGGCGTCGGCTTTGGCCCGACGTTCTTGAGTTACACGCTAAGCGTCCAGAACGCCGTGGCCTGGGGTCGCCGAGGGGTCGCGACCGGCGCCATGCTCTTCCTCAGGACCATGGGCGGAGCGCTCGGCGTCGGTCTCTTGGGCGCCTCGCTCGGCTTCGACCTTTCGCGAATTCTCCATAAGCTCGGCGGGGAATCGATCGACAAGGCCATGGCGCTTCAGCCCGATATGCATCACCACCTTACGCGTGACCAACTTTCGATGGTGCAATCCGCCCTCGGCGGGTCGCTGGCTCACGTTTTCGTCGAAATGTTCCTCCTGCTCTTGCTCACCTTCATCTGCGTCCGCGAATTGCCTTCGGGCAGGCCCCAAGGCCATGCCCCTGCTGTTGACGGAGACGCGGAGAATCAAGACGATGGCGACGAGCTTGCCATGGCGCAGGTCCATTAGAAATCGACCCAGGAACCTCATCGATGGCTTATTGGTTGTTCAAGTCCGAACCCAATTGCTTCTCTTATGCGAACCTCGAGAACGAGCCCAACCAGACCACGGGTTGGGACGGCGTGCGGAACTTCCAGGCCAGGAACTTTCTCCGCGATCAGGTTCAAATGGGCGACGGAGTGTTGTTTTACCATTCGAGCGCAGACCCGCCGGCGATTGCTGGAATTGCCGAGGTCGTCAAACCCGCCCACCCGGACCCCACCCAGTTCGACCCCAAGGCCGACCATTTCGACCCCAAGAGCAACAAGAGCGATCCCACCTGGTTCCAGGTCTCCATTCGAGCGGTAAGCGCGATCTCGCCGCCGTTGGATCTCCCAAAACTACGCGAAATTCCTGAGCTCAAAGCAATGGAGCTCCTTCGGAAGGGCAGCCGACTCTCCATCCAGCCCGTGACCGAGCAGGAATGGAAGGCAGTGCTCGAACTTTCTGGAATTTCTCTCAAATCCAAGACCAAACTCAAACGCGCTGCCGCGAAAAAGTGACCCACCCATGGCCCAAATCGAACATTACGCAATCTTCGCATACGATCTCTTCGCGCTCAGAGACTTTTATATCGCTCATTTTGGCATGAAGGTGATCGTCGACAACTCGAAAGCCCCGGTTCGAGGCTTTTTCCTTTCCGACGGCGTCGGGGGCGTGCTCGAGATCATCGAAAAGCCCCGGGGCTCCGCTGCCGTGGGTCAAAGGTTTGTGTGCCACGTCGCTTTTCTTGTCGAGGATTTCGAGAAGTCGAAAGCCGAGCTCGTCGCCTCTGGGTGCGTTTTCGAGACAGACACCGTGGTCTCGAACGAATCGGTGAAGACGGAGTTTTTCCTGGATCCCGAAGGCAACCGCCTCCAGATCGTCTGGAGGACCAGGCCGCTCGGATCGTAGAGCAGCCCGGTCAAGGTTCTCGTATTCAAGCCTTTTTGGCCTGAAGGCTCGACTGCGTACAGGCTTGGACCCCCCACTAGCATCGAAAGCCGCGCCCCCAACAAACCTCTCTTTCGGGGACACACGTCCTTCAGAGCAAGTAACGGATTGATTCGGGCTCAGTGCCCTCTCGGTGAACTCGCCAGCTCCGACTTTTGAAGCCAAAGCGTCGCCAAAAGCGCTGGGTGCCTCAGGTATGCGCCAACCCAGGTGAGCGCCAGCGCGACCGCGTAGGGCGCATACGACTCCTTCTGCGACATGTGGAATGCGATCACTCCGCCCCAAAAGCCCGAAACGGCAAAGGCCCCCAGCGACGACGTCCAGGGCAGGATCAAAAGCACAGCGGCGATGATCTCGCCGACGCCGATGAGCGTCAGATTGGAACCAATACCCGTCGTCGCCATTTTTTCCACGACCTCGGGCGGCATCTTCCCAAACAGCTTGAAGCCTCCCGCCATGATCATCATGCCGCCGATGAGCAAATGAATGATAAAGCCAACGATCCCGGTCCAGCGTAACTTTCCAATCATCGCCGTTCTCCCTTTCGATCGAGTGAAACGATTTCCTTTACGACAATGCGGTCTGCCATCAATTCAGATCGAAGATCAACACCTCGCCGCCAGATCGGGTTGCGATGTCGATCCGTGTTTCTGCTTCCACTGAGGCGCCGTCCCCCGCATTGAGTTGGGCTGCTCCAACCTGCACTTCTCCCTTTACGACCTGGACCCACGCTCGCCTGTCCTGCCCGAGATCATGCGCCAGCCGGCCCTCGGACGCCAGACTTGCAACCAAGATCCTTGCGTCCTGATGAATCGTCAGCGACCCGTTCGCTCCATCCGTTGATGCGATCAATCGAAGCGATGCTCCAGCAGTCGCGTCGACCTGAACGATCGACTTCTGCTCGTAAGACGGAACGTGGCCTCTCCGGTCTGGCAACAGCCAAATCTGGTAGAGATGCACTGGTTCGTCGGGCGAGTGATTGAATTCGCTGTGCAGGATCCCAGTTCCCGCGGTAATCCGCTGCACCTCTCCAGCCTTGATCACCCCTTGCGTCCCCAAACTGTCCTTGTGCTCGAGCGATCCCGAGAGGACGTAGGTGACGATTTCCATGTCTCGGTGCGGGTGCATGCCGAACCCAGAGCCAGGCGCCACCCAGTCTTCGTTGATCACCCTCAAGGCCCGAAAGCCCATCTGCTCCGGATCGTAATAATCCGAAAACGAAAACGTGTGAAAAGTCTTCAGCCAACCATGGTCGAAACGACCCCTCTCGTTCCCCGGTCGAAGCGTGATCATTGCCAGCTCCTTTCGTTAATGTGTAAATAGTTGACGTGTCTTCTATCTACGACAAAAAAACTACTCTGGTTCGTCCCCTGTTGGCTTCCTGGTCTTTTCCAGGAGCCTGGCAAGCTCTCTCAGTTCCTCGCGTTTCAAATGTCCAATAAGCTTGTGCTGAAGGTCCTTCATGGGCTGATCGATCTTGGCCAGGAGTTTGAGCGCCTTTTCCGTGATCTCGACGTAGACGACGCGTCGATCTTCCAGGCATCGTCTACGCTCGACCATGCCCATGACTTCGAGCCGATCGATGAGCCCAGTAATTCCCGGGACTCCAACGATCATCCGCCGGGCCACCTCGAGCGAAGGCAGCGGTTGTCCTTCCCCCCTCAGGATTCGCAGAATGTTGTATTGCGAAGGCGTGAGCGAGTGCTCTCGAAGCAGCCTTGCGGGATGGATCTGCAAGCGATCAGCCGTCCTCGCCAGGTTGAGGAAAGCCTCTTCCTCGAGCGATTCAAACGGATTCCGCTTGCCGATCTCCGCCGCCAGCCCGCTAGCCATCGACAATTCCTCCCTAACCCTTGCTGCGCATGTCAATAGTTTACACTTCAACTAATTGGAGTCAAGAGGTTTCTTGGAGAATCGCAATCGTTATGGGTCTCTCGTCCCCGCGCTAGGGCTGCTCAACCACAACCTTTTCCAGGACGATCAGTCCCATTCCCACTCCGCCTTCGAACTCAGTGGGTCGGCCTTCGGCGGCCGATTTGAGATCCCGCATGCTGACCTTCAGCTTTCCGTCCTTGAGCTCATAAATGCCCTCCATTGTCTTGCCCTTATTGGCTCCCCCGGCGGAGGTCAGATCGATCTCTTTTGGAGATTTGGATGGATCGATCTCGAACGTCGCCTTGCTATCGTCTTTTGCAGCGTTCGGGCCAACAAACTCGATGTTTTTGTCCTTGATCACCCATGTCAGCTTCTCGAGCGCCTCCAGTGGCGCTTTCTTTCCCTCTGCTTCGATCGAGACGACTTTCCAGGTCCCAGCCAGCGACTTGAGCTCTTTGTCCACGTCGTCGTCGGCTATGGCTGCGGACAAGAAGGCCGATAAGGTAGCGACGGTGCAGAAAGCTTTCGTCCGCATTACGTGTTCCTCGCGACATCATTGGGAAGTTGGAGCTGAAAACACTCAGACACTTGTAACATGTCGGGTGGCGGTCTCAAAGGAAACTCTGATCTTCTTTATCGGGAAAGCGGGCCCGGATAGTCTCGCATTGGCCAAGGTTTAGGACCTGAATGAACAACTCAAGGAGTCCGGAGCACTAACTTGTGAATGATGAGCCTCGGAAGGCCCTGATCGCCATCGCCCCTTTGATGCGGAAATTGCGCAAGGATCCCAACGCCACTTTTTCATACGACTTGCTTTCGGACGCGCTGATCTGGTCCGACGAGTTCCCAGAGTTTCGCATCTTACGCACGATTCCACACTGGCATGTCATTCGATTGGTGTTCAACTACCGGAGCTCGATCATTCTGGGAGCCCCGGCAACCGACTGGCAGGCCTACTGGGATCTGGCGTTCGAGCTCTTCCCAAACTGGCCTGGGTTCGAACCGATTCGTCGGTCGCCTGCCCTCAGAGAGCCTCTCGAAGAGATGCAGGCAGGCTCGATGAAGGAGATCGAGGAAGGACTTGAATCAGGGCCTTGAATGACCGATCCGCGAACGAATCGAACCAGCCGTGTTCCCCAAACGTCCCCTTTCTCGTGCTAGTCGAGCTCCCTGTACCACATCTGCTTTGAGCCTGCTCGAGAAAGCTCCTCTGGGAGCGTCTCGACTGCACGGTCCTCCAAAATCTCGACTGGACATCGCTTGGCCGACATCGAGAACCAGAGTGCATCTCCGAACCTCAGCAGCAGCACCCGTGCCTTGCCCGACTTGTCTTTCACGACGACACGAAAGAGCCACTGACAAGTGCTTGATCCCGAAGACAACCAAGTAAAAAACCAAGTACTCTTTCTCTGAACGACGATACAGCCTTCCGCCTCGGCCCAACGTTGTAGGGCTCTTGGCGCCACACTCAACACAAAAAAGAGAAACGAACCCATCCCAAACAGCCATATCGGCATGAATAAGAGAACACATACGATCTTGGCGAAATCTTCGTTCGGCATGCCCCACATTGCTAACTCCCGATCGTTTGGGTCGTCTGGACATTGGCGATTAAGGCTCAATCAAGCGGAACACCAATTGGGAGCTACCCTGCGCCGCCTCGATCGACTTCCCGATCCCACAGTCGTCCGCACGATGAAGGCTCAAGCAGATCCTGCGACGCTGAGAACGATTGCTCCCATCGAACGACGACGGGGCATCGGCTTACCGAGACGACGTACTGCAAGTCGCCGCCCAACCTTCAAGCACGCCTCGTGGAATTGCCCGGACTCGTCTTCCAAGAGGACGCGGTAAAACCTCAAGAAATTGAACACCTCGGAATACCAAGGTCCCCAGCCGGGGGCGCCGTCTTGCTTGATGAGGACGAAGCCGTTCTCCTCGGCCCACCTTTCGACCGCGGCTGGGGCGACGCGCCATTGGAAATGGTGATAAGAAGCCGAGAACGCAAACGCGAGAGGGATCATCACGGAATAATAGACCTTCTCGCCGATTTCCTCGAGACTCGCCATCCCACTCATCCCCCCTGTTCAAGTCCATCGTCCACAGGTTGGTTGGCTGCCGTATTCCACCCCACCGTGAGATCAGTAAGTATCGTATCAAAAACGCGGTTCGAGGCTAAGTCGTATCGGAAAGGCACGCCGCGCACTTTCTCGCGAGTTTCAACAAGGTCACACTTGCTGTGACTCATCCTCCCCGCGCCGCCGATCTTCAATCGACGCGGGAAACGACGCAGGGTCGAGCAGGTAATACGATTTCAAAAGCTCGTACAGAATCGGGTGTTTCGTTCTCAGCGATCTTGGCCGCTCGAAAAACGTCTCGGTGGCCACTGCAAAAAACTCGGCCGGATTCTTGGCGCCGTAGGTGTCGATGATGGTCGAAAGGCCTCTCTCATCCGCCCTTCGAAGCCTCTCGAATTCCTTCGAGAACTCGATTGACCAGGCTTTCGCCAATCGCGAATCGGGCAGGAGCGGGACGCCATTGGTCGAACCGTCCTCGTAATCGAGCTGATGCGCGAACTCGTGCAGCACGACGTTCCCACCTCGGCCTGGCCGGCGCGTCTGGGCTTTGATTTGGTCCCAAGCCAAGACGACGACGCCCATATGGGTCGACTCCCCCACACGCTCTTCCATGCCCTGGAGGTACTGACCTGCGCCGATCGGCTCGATGATCGGAGCAACATACGCGGAAGGGTAAACCAAGACCGTTTGCAGCTTGGGAAAGTACGTGGACTCGCGGTGCATGATTAACAGCGACGCTTGTCCGAGGATCGCGATGCGGACTTCGTCGTTGAGCTCGAACCCGCCGCAGCCTTCGAAATGCTTCTCAGCCAAAAGGACCTGGACGTGCCCGATGAGCTCTTCCTGGTCGAGCTTGCTCAGGAAGCCAAAAAGTCGAACGTTCGTGCGCAGATAAGCAAGATGTTCGTCAGGGAACGGCTCGGCCTTCAGTTCTTCGCGCTTGCGCTTTTTGCTCAAAAGGCCGAACATGGCGTCGTCTCGTTGGTTTCTTTTTTCAGGCCAGGACGTCCTTCGGCTCAGTCCCTTGTAGAATGTACTGAACGATTGTGGGCAACGCCACTTCGATCGAGTCGCATCGCGTCACTCTCAATCAGCCGGTCGAGGCAACGACATGAAAGCCTTTGGGACCACGTTCCTTTCTTTGGTTGTTCTCATTCTTTCGAGCGGTTTCAATCCGCCGCCTAGGGAGACGGCTCCAACGCAGGAGGAGCTCGACGAGATTAGCGAGCGCGGGATGGAGCTGGTCGAATACGAGGCGGCGGTCGTTGCAGCGACCGACGCGATCGCCAAAACCGAGGTCAAGTCGTGCGCGCATCGATCGACTGGTTGCCCACATCGAAGATGGCAAATGGGTCGTCTCGTTCGGCAAGCTTTCCCCCAAGAAGAACGCCTTCTTGGTGGCGTATGAAGGAACTGAGTCGGAAGAGCCTGGCGATTTCAAAATCAAGCCGGTCGATCCACCCAAGCCGGTCGAAGGCGAGGTCCTGGCGATCGCCAAGTCGATCGAGCTCGTTCTCAAAGACCACGAAGGCCCTGAAAGGCCTTATAACGTGTTGGTGGTTCCCGCGGACGACGACCAGCACTTTATTTACCTGCTGCCTGCCCCCACGGATGCAGTCACCTGGGTGCTGGGTGGAGACGTTCGCTACCTGGTCTCGGCCGAGGGAGACAAGATCCTCGAAACCCGCGAGCTGCACGACGAACTCGTCGAGAAGCCCGCCCCCAAAGAGGCAGACGTCAAGCCCGACCAAACCAGCGAACACGAAACCAAGATCGACAACATCCCCGAGGATACAGACGTCTACTATGTGTTAACTCGCGAAGCGTCGATGCCCGAGAGAGTAAAAACGCCTCTCTATAAGTTCGAGATCGACCTGGACGGCGAGATCACATTGCTCGACGCTGGTAAAGACAAAGCGAAGAACTCGAAACAGACGGAGGCCAAGGACGCAACGAAGCCGACGAGCCCCACCCAGGAGGCGAAGACGCCGAAACCAGAAGATAAGGCCAAGCCCAAACCAAAGAACGACCAAAAGGGTGCAGGGTCCGCAGTGCCCTTCTAACCCTCGAGGGCTTCTTGAACGACTGGTTTGGCGCGTGTGTGGGTTAGCAGCCAGGCGCTCGGCGCCAAAACACAAAGAAATCCCAGCAGGGTGACGACCGAAGGCGTCCGCGTCCAAATCAGCACCTCGAAGAAGAGCGCGAAGACGACTTGCATGAGGCCGATCACCGCAACGCGCGAGGGAGCTCCGGCCGCGTAGGCCTTCGTCAGAAGGATCTGACCGATAGTCCCGACGACGCCAACACCCGCGAGCAGTGCGAGCGTCTTGAATTCGAGCAGGCTTGGGTCGAACGACTTTCCCCATTGCAACAGGAGCCAGAACGAGGAGATGACCGTGGAGACCATCGCGAAGTGAGCCACCACTGCCCATGGGCTTACGCCTTTGAGCCTGTGTAGACCCAGCATTGCCACGGCGGTCGAGAACGAGCTTGCCAGAGCCACGAGCGCTGCCAGGTTTCTGACGGCGACGTGCGGTTGCTCGATCAACACCACCCCCAGGATGCCGATCGCCACGCAAGCGACCTCCGTCACTTGCAACTGATATTTCAAAAAGATCGCCGACAAAACCAAAATCCAGATCGGGTTGACGTTGAAGAGCGTCACCGCATCTGCCAGGGGCATATGTGAAAGCGCATAGAAATTGCAGATCATATTAAAGCTGCCCGCCAGGCTTCGGAGCCAGAGCGTTGGCGGGTTCAGGAAGACCAGGCGTTCTCCGCGCAGTCTCACGATGACCGCGGCGACAATGAACATCACCGCGACGCGCGAAGTCGCGACGACCAACCAGACGTTTGGACCGAGCTTGGCCGCAAGCGCTCCCATCGTTGCGAAGGACAACGAGCTTGCCAGCATCCAGACGCCGGCCTTCCGCGATGGATCGCTCATACCGAAGCCCCCGCGAGCTTGTGCATCTCCTCAACCAACTTTCTGAGCCTATCGGTCAGTCTGTTGTGCGCGCGATGGGACAGCACCTTATAAACCTCTCGGTAATACCAGAGCGTCCCTTCCTTCTTTCCAGTGAACTTGTCGAACGTCGATTCGCCGAACTCGCGAAGGTCTTCCACGGTGGTCGAGGCGTTGTGGACCTTGTCCGCCAAAACGACAAGGATCACGTCGTCGTTGGCCTCGCGTAAGCGTCTGATGAACGCTTCCTTCCTCGGCCTCCATGTGGGCTTGGGATTCTCTAAAGAGTCTGTACAGCCGGACACGATCCGAGCGACGGACCCGCCGAACGTCGTCTTGACGTCCTCGAGCCGCTCTCGACCGCCCTGGTCCTCGGGGGCGTCGTGCAGGAGCGCGGCAATTACTTGATCCTCGCTGCCGCCGTTTTCGCCCACTAGAGCCGCGACGGCCAGCAAATGGGTGATGTAAGGCGCCGAGGACCCTTTGCGGTCTTGTCTCGAGTGGACACGCGCAGCATACACCAACGCCTGCTCAAACTTCTCAGAATAGGACATGTCGGCGGGTCAAGGTCCGAGGGGCTCGTTATGGGGCTTTCTGGGCGAAGGAGAGAGAGTTTCGCCCCCAGATCATAAGGCGGGACTGCGAATTCCCGCAAGCACCGCGGGCGCGGGAAGTTGCTCGGAGCCGACCCTCAGACGCGGTTGGGTTCCATCGAAGCCATAGACGACGCATCCAACCGCCTCGCCGTTCGCACCCAAACCCACATCAAAATGAGCCCCGCCGAGACCAGGCCAACGCAGAGGCCAATCCACACGCCCAAGATCCCCATTCCAAACCTGAACGAAAGCGCCCAGCCCATCGGCAAGCCCATAACCCAATAGGCAAAGATGCTGCAGTACATCGGCGTCTTTGTATCCCCAGTGCCCCTCAAAGCCCCAGCCGCAACCACCTGAAGGCCGTCGAACAACTGGAAAACCGCCGCGACAAGCAGCAGAACCACTCCCGTCGACATAACTCCCGCGTCGCTTGTGAACACTCCCATAATCGATCTGGGTATGAGCACGAACGCGAGCCCCGCACAGGTCATGAACCCCGCTCCCAAAGCCAGCGCTGCCCAGCCCGCCCGCGAAGCGCCAGGAGGATCCCCCCTGCCCAGAGCCTGCCCGACCCGCACCGAGCCCGCGGTCGAGATCCCAAACGGAACCATGAACGTCACGCTCGCGGCCTGCAACACAACCTCGTGCGCAGCCAGGGCGGCCGATCCAAACCGCCCTGCCCACGCAGCGGCAATCGCAAACACACCAACCTCGAACGTCACGTGAGCCGCGACCGGAAGCCCCATTGCCAGAAGCTCCTTCATGAGCTTCGAGCGCGGCCTCCAATCGATTGCGAACAATCGCCATCCCTCGCGACCGTTGCTTCTCCAGATCGCCCCCAGAAGAACGAGGAGCATCCAGAACCGGCCAATGACGGTCGACCAGCCCGACCCAACAACTCCGAGTGCAGGGAGCCCGAACTTGCCGTGGATCAAAACCCAGTTCGCAGCCAGGTTCACCAGGTTCGCAGAAACAAGGGCGAACATGATCGGCCTGACGATGTTCATCCCCTGGAGATAGCGCCGGCAGGCTGTGAACGCAAGGATCGGCAGAATGCTCCATGAAAGTGCAGCCAGGTAGGGCCCCGATAAGCGAACAACCTCTGGGTCGATCCCCAACCGTCCGATCATCGGGATTCCCAATAAAATGAGGCCCATGAAAAGCGGCGTCACGAGCAGCGAGGCCCAGAGGCCATGGACAAGCCAAAGGTGGCACTCTTTCAGCTTGCCCGCGCCAAACGCCTGCGATACAAGCGGATCCAGGCCGAGCATCAGGCCGTAACCCGAAACCGCGACCGCGAAGAAAAGGACGTTCGCCAACCCCACCGCGCCGATCGCGCTGGGTCCCAGAGGCCCCACCATCACGGTGTCGACCACCGCCATGATCATCCAGCCCAGCTCGGAAAGGACGACAGGCCCAGCCAGCCGCACCGTGGGCCCTAGCTCGCGCACAACCCCAGTCCAGGGGCTAAGCCCAACCTCAGGCTCGACAACGACCGCCTGTCCTGTTGATTCCACGGTCTCGGTCCTCAATGCTTCGAGCCTTTCCCGAAGTCCAGGAACGCCGCCTCGGGTCTCTCGGACACAAACGGACTCAACCCGGTTCATCCCCACAAGATCGGATTCGGACTCCGAGCCGCTCTCAACCTGACATCAGTTCAAGCAGCTTGTTCACCGTTCTCCAGTTCCGGCTTGTGGATACGGTCTTCAACCTGGAATCAAAGTACTGGTTGGTCATCTTGGTTTTCGCGGCGCCCGTGACGATTTTCAAATACAAGTCTTTGCCAACCAATAGAAACTCGTCAGGCACGAATCGGGCTGGTTCGAGTCGTCCAATCGCCTCGACCGTCGGCTCGTCCGCCAGGAACATCACAAAGAGCATCTTTTCGTCAACGCCTGCTTCGAAGAAGGGATTCCCAGGGACGACGGCCGAAAGCTCCTTCAAATTCCTCGAGACCACCGGGGTACGACACCCGAATCGCGCCTCGATCTCGAACTCGACACGCTCTGGAATCGTCTTGGCAAGCCGAGCGGGGGCGTTGAACATCACGTTTCCACTTTGAATGAACGAGAGGACGTCCTTACATCCCGCCTCCTCGAAAATCTTCACAAGCTCTTTCATCGGAACCTTGTTCTTGCCGCCTACGTTCACTCCCCTCAGTAGCGCAAGATACTCTCTGGTCATATCGGAACAGCCCTTCGAGCCCCTGGAACAGAATAGGCGATCGATCGTACACTATGCCTTGCGTTCAAGTGAAATCGAAAGGGTCGTCAGGTTCGTATCGAAGACCGATCAGAACGCTTTCTACGCGAAGGGAGGGCTCGATGAAGCCGAGTTCGCTTCGATTTCTTGCATTGCTCTGGGTTCTGGTCGCCTGGGTGGCTTGCCTGGGAACCATGGCGACCGCGGGCGAGACCAAAGAGCTCGCGATGCAAGCAGCGAAACCGATGGTCGTCGTGGCGCCGGAACGGTTCCACGCCGCTCTCGAAAGCTATATCAAACATCGATCGGAACAGCGCCCAACCGAGTTCGCCGCAATCGAGACCATTTTGAAAACATCCCAGGGAGCCGACGATCCCGAGCGATTGAAGAGGTGGCTCTTCAAAGCCTGGAAAGAACGCGGGCCTCGCTATGTGCTCCTGGTTGGAGACGCCGACGTCCTACCGGTTCGCTTCATGGTGCTCGACCGAGTGACCCCCTCGGCGTTCGATTACGCGTTCTATCCTTCCGATTTGTATTACGCCGACGTCGCCAAACGCGACGGCTCTTTCGAGGATTGGAACGCCCAGAAAGAGGGCTTTCACGCGGGGTACTTCGGCGAGGTCAGGGGCGAGAAGAATAAGTCGGACCCGATCAATTTCGACCAGATCGACTATCGCCCCGAGCTTGCCGTCGGCCGTTGGCCGGTGAATTCAGTCAAGGAAGTTAAAACCGTCGTCGAGAAGACCTTGGCTTATGAGCACGGCGTCTCGACAGGCAGGGCGCCGGGGTGCGCAAAGCTGCGATGGTCTACGTACCCGGCTGGGTCGACGCACGCGGGCAAATGGACGGGTGGGTCAAGAGCTTGCCCAAAGGTTGGACGGGAGAAAAACTCTACGGCGGAGACAAGCCAGCACTCAGCAGCGAACAGCATATCGACAAGCTTTTGAACTCGGGCGCCTCGTTGGTGCTTCACGTCGGCCATGGGGAAGACAACGGCTGGGTCGACAGCATCCATGTGAACTCGCTCACGAAGATTCACAACGCCGATCGCTTGCCAGTGGTGCTTTCCGCAGGCTGTTCGACTGCCCGGTTCTGCACGTTGCCGCCTTATGAGGCCTATGAGGACGTTCACGGGCCAAGCACAAAGGTACGAACGCGGGAGAGGAGTTCGAATCTCCTCCTCCACCCCCTTCTCCGTACGCGCATGGCGTGTACAACCCGACCGGGATGGGCGAACTCTTGGTTCGAGGCGGTCCGAGCGGCGCAGTCGCCTACATCGGCTGCAATACCGGCGGCCAGCCCTGCGGTATTACCCTGCTTGAGGGCTTCGTCAGAGCGCTCGAGTCATTGCCTGAACCCACCTTGGGAGATTGTTACGCGAGCGCGATCGACTACTATTATGAAAAGGAACATCTTGCGACGATCAAGCCGAATAACGATTGGTACCCGCCGAGCATCTTCTTCCAGGGGATGAAATATATGGTCTTCGGCGACCCATCCCTGCCGATGCCAGGCCCCAAGAAGTGAGGCGTAAGAAGTGGCGGCATCGTGTCGCTTTTTCTTAGCCCTGGAAGGGCCTGGGTGAATAGCCAGGGGCGGCTCTTGCCGCCCCTAGAATCCTTGGCGAAGCGAACCCCGATCCTCACCACCTGTGAGCTAACCGGGCTCATCCCCGATTGTCTTGGCCCTGGATGGGCCGGGGTCAATAGCCAAGGGCGGCTCACGCCGCCCCTAGAATCCTTGGCGAAGCGAAACCCGATCCTCACCACCTGTGAGCTAACCGGGCTCATCCCCGATTGTCTTGGCCCTGGATGGGCCGGGGTCAATAGCCAAGGGCGGCTCACGCCGCCCCTGGAATCCGTGGCGAAGCGAAACCCGATCCTCACCACTTGTGAGCTAGCCGGGCTCATCCCCGATTGTCTTGGCCCTGGAAGGGCCGGGGTCAATAGCCAGGGGCGGCTCACGCCGCCCCTGGTCACAGAAACGATGTCGCGATCCTCCTCCAAACCAGGGGCGACCCGCCCCTGGCGATTTTGAAAGCCTCTCGCGAAGCTTGGGAACCCGCGCTATCGGGCGGAATTCGAATCTTTGCGGCGAGGTCGTTGCTTCTCGGAAACCGATTTGATCATGAGCTTGCCCTTCCCCGTCGCGGGCAATGGATTCTTCGACTGATCGACCGCTGCGCCGATCAGCGCCTGTACCTCCGGGCGCAAGAGGTCCGTTGCTTTCTCGATACGAATGAAGCGGTTCTGCACGCCTTGGCCGAGAAGGATCTTTGTCGGATCGGGCAAAGTTCGCCGTAGTAGAACGAGAGGATCACGCCGTTCGACGAAGCTGCCAGCGACACGATGCAATCGGAGGTGCGCTCGGTACTGCAACAGCCAATGGCCAAAAAGTTGTAGTTGTCGTAGACCTGCTCGATCGCGGTTGGGAGGCGTTTTCGCAGCAGAGCCCGGGCTTTTCGGATCAGCTTGGCAACCTCCGGGTCAAATTTCGAGATGAAGCCCTCTAATTGCGAGGTCGGGGACTCTTCCGGAAGCGCTGCTTTAGGTTTCATCGACCAATCCCCGTGAGGTTCTGCTCATGGATCGCGGCTGGAATGAGGCCCAAAGTTGTTGGACACGCGCACCAGTTGCAGACATCCTGTAACTCTACAGTTGGTGACAATCCAAGGGATCCGTGGCTTGTAATCAATTCAGGCGGCGTTATACATTCGATCGGTCCGGATGTGAGGCGGCACCGTATACACCAAGTCGCGATGCTTCATCTGGATGTCCAGATTTCGCAGATAATTCATCGGGGACTCTCGATATGCCGCCCGGCCTACTCTCAATCGTGTTGCTGCTCTCCTTTCAAAGCAACGCTTCGCAGGAAGAGTTTCCCGAGTCTCTCAACAAATGGCACGAGTTTGAGGCGCCCGAGATCGGCTCGCAGGAGTGGGAAGACGCGAACGCGGATAGCCATGAATGGATGCTGACCAGGGGAGAGAAGGATGTTTCTGCTAAACTGCGAAAAGGGGATGTAAACGATAAAGTGAAGATTCCATTCAAAATTAAGCCAGGGTTGTCGAGCGAGGGGCTCGCCGGGAGACGTACGGTGGTAGAGGTTGAAAACGGATGGCTTGTCGGCTTTAACGCTGGCGAATTTGGGGGCGCGGTCTGGTCGTTCTCTGCGAATGGTTCCAATCGTACTAAGATATCAGATCTCATTCTCACCAACCTTATCCAAACCAAAACTGGGGTTTACGGCGTCGACACCATCCCACAGTTAGACGGCACGAGGGGACGCATCATCAAGTTTACTCGGGGCGCGAACGATAAGTGGCGGACTGAGGTCGTCCTCCGCCTGACCGATTTCCCTGAGACCGCGACCAAAGACGCAAACGACTCGTTACTCGTAGCAAGCAGCAGTCAGTTGCTGCGAATCGATCCAGCAACCAAGAAACTCGAAGTTCTTGTCAAACACGCATTCTGGGGTGGTCTAGACCCACATTCAATAATACTTGACGAAAAAGGAACAATCTATGTGGGCATGCGAAAAGGGGTCGCCAAGATTGTTAAAAAAGAAAATAAATACGAAACGACTTGGCTCCTCCCGAACAAGAATTTCGCCAATAAATGATCATCGCCGGCAGTCGCAGAGACTCTGGATCTCGGCACTGTCCCGTAGAGCCAGCCACGCTCGACTCGGAACGGCTTTGATGCGGAAGCGTCGTGTAAATGCATCTCTGTAAGCCAAACGAATGTTTCGGAGGCCGCGATCGCAGACAGGAATGGCACTTCCTCAAGCGTAACTCTCGGTGGCCGTCGAAGTTGTAAGAATCGGCCTCCTTTGCCGATCTTTTGGGCAGGTACCAACCACCCAATCCAAAGGCAAGGAGGCCGACAATGGGTAAGAGTATCCGTTCGACCGTCCATGACCAGATCAATCGACTTCGCTCCCGACCAGAGGAGCTGTTCGAGGCCGAGATCGCGAGGCCGCGATCACAGTCAGCCTAACTTTCATGGCTGGAATCTCGCTCCTCGATTGCACACCCTCTGGTCAGCTCGCTTTACTATGTGGGATCTGCTTGCCGCCTATTGGCATAAACGCAAAATATTTTAGCCCAACCAGTTCTCATACGGCACGGGGTGCGCCTACATTTCCTTGGATGAGGCCGAATGTGGATCTGGATGTACGAAAAAAGCTAGAACCTTAAAAATGGAAAAAGCACCATGGCAACGCCATCTCAAATTTACGCAAACGCAAGAAATGCAAAGCGGTCGACGGGGCCCAAGACCCCCGAAGGCAAGGCGAAATCGTCCAAAAATGCTCTCAAACACGGACTTCGGTCCGAGGAGATCGTCCTCCGATCGCTCGAGTTCGACGAGGATTGGGACGCTCACTTGCAATCCTACATTGAGGATGCTCAACCCGTCGGGGACGTCGAATATAAACTCGCCGAGAAGGCGGCGATGTGCCTCTGGAAGCAATCTCGAGCCGCGATGATGTTGGCCTTGGCTCAGGACACCCAAGTCGAGCACAAAGCAGCCAACCTGATCGGAGTTCGAGAAGGCAGAAAGATCGACATCGACGACCGGCCCGCGATTGCCCAAAAACTGAAGAGCTTGAAGTGCTTCGGTTTGCAAGAACCAGGGTTCGATCGCGAGGCTGCCCGTGAAGCGTGGCTGAGGATCGACCTCACCGAGCCCCAAATCGAGGCGTACTTCCGCTATTACAACTCGTTCGAACGCGGGTTCTTTCGTGCCTATCGCGAGCTCGAGAAACGGCGGATCGAACGCAAGAACGATGCCCACAGGGCAGAGAGGCTCGAGCTCGAACGCAAGAAGTTGAGCATGCGAGCGCCCAGCACCCCGACGTTCGGAATGCTCGTCGACGAGTTCAAGACCAAGTACGACGACGACGACCTCGAGTTCCTGCTCTCCACAACGGGCCTGCTCGATGCTGATAAGCGCCTGGCTGCGGTCAAAATTCAGAAGGATCGCCAACTCGAGAAGGCCCTTGCCGAGCATCGAGCCAAGAAGCGGGCAGAGGCCGAGCTTTTGGCGCAGGCCCAGGCGATGAGTGAACCCGAGGAGGAGTACGACTGGGACTCTGCTCCGCCTTGGGACAAAAGGCACAACCTGGTGTATCGCGATACCGACGACGCCTACGTGAGGGAGAAGTCTCTCCTCCATAAAGACGACCCCGTGGTCGACGACGAGCCGGCCGCGGAGAAATTGGGTTCGAATGGTCGAGAGACGCAAATTGCTTGCGAATCTGTCGTTCAGTCCGATCTCTCGTAGGGGCGAGACCCCCGTCACGCCCTCTGAATCGGATTCCCGTAGGGGCGAGACCCCCGTCACGCCCTCTTCAGCCGGTGGTGGCCTACGAAACCCCGGAGGGCTGATCGGGGGATCCGCCCCTACGCTGATTGATTTCCATCCCGCTACCGGCGAGACCCCCGTCACGCCTTCTGAGGACGCCGAAGAATTGGGTTCGAATGGTCAGGAGAGGCAAATTGCTTGCGAATCCGTGCTGGCGTCCCAATCCCGTAGGGGCGAGACCCCCGTCACGCCCTCTGAATCGGATTCCCGTAGGGGCGAGACCCCCGTCGCGCCCTCTTCAGCCGACGATGGCCTTCGAAACCCCGGAGGGCGGATCGGGGGATCCGCCCCTACGAAGATTGATTCCGATTCCCGTAGGGGCGAGACCCACGTCGTGCCCTCTGAGCTCGCCGAAAAATTGGGTTCGAATGGTCAGGAGACGCAAATTGCTTGCGAATCGGTGATTTACATCGAGCCTATCGGCTCCGAAATTGCCATGGCCACGCCAAACGACGTGAACCAAGGCCACCCAATCAACAACACACCGTCGGAATCGGGTCCATCGCAGGGTCCATCGGCCTAGCGAGCGACCGGTTTCGGCGGTTCAGTGGCTCTTTGGCAATTCGGCTGCCTTTTGAAGTCCGTCCCCCGCTTATGTGAGCGGAGGACAAAGTGGAAGGACCTGCGGACGAGCGCGGAGGGAGCCTCTGGGACACTCTTCATCCCTGACGACCGCCCGCCAACCTGCGGACTCGCGCGTGCTGCCCTTGACCGGTTTCAAGTTGTGCGTATGATCCGCCAGTCGTGGAGCACCGCGTCTGCGGGCGAGAGGACGATCCGTACTCGGGGTCGAGGGAGTGACCCGCGATGGCTTGGGCGCACTTCTTGGTATTCGCCGCCGCCGCTGTCGGCTGGGGCGACATCACAGTCTCGCCGAGCAAGGGGGATCGCTCCCAACTGGCGTGGCAACGGAGCGTCGCCGCTCTCGATAAGCCGAGTGCACGCACCGTCGAGACCCTGCAACGATACGACCTCGAGCGCAAGTTTCGAAAAGATCCCGCTGGGGCGTTGGACTTGCTCGAGCGAAAGGCGCATCAAACGCTCGAGCCCGAGTTGGTGTACGCCGTCGCCGAGCTTTCCTGGGTCGAGGGCAAGCGGCTCGATCGGAAGCGTCGGGACGAAGCCCTGGACTGCTTCGTCGATACGGTAACGTATGCCTTTGACTATCTCTTCGAGCCCGAGCTTGCAGCCGCCAGGAATCCGTCGGACCCACGGTTCCGGTTGGCCTGCGATCTGTATAACGGCGCGCTGGACCGACTGATCCGCGCTGCCCAATCGCGCGGCCGCGTCGAACCGGGCGGGACGATCCTACTGAAGATTCACGGCAAAGAGCTCAATCTCAAGGTCCAACTTCAGAACTCGCCCTGGAAGGCGGAAGACGTCGACGAGCTCCTGCTCGCCTCCGACTTCGAGGTCGCGGGACTGAACTCACAGACTTATCAATACGGCCTTGGCGTGCCGCTGGTCGCGGTCCGAAACAGGGACAAGGCGGAGAAGTCGGATAAGACAGCGCGGCGATCGAGCTTTATGCCGCCTGTGATGTCGTTCCCTTTGACTGCATTCCTCAGGCCCAC
The DNA here is from genome assembly GCA_963818975.1 of uncultured Planctomycetota bacterium. Lineage (GTDB taxonomy): Bacteria > Planctomycetota > Planctomycetia > Isosphaerales > Isosphaeraceae > CAWFUI01. The sequence goes on from CAWFUI010000019.1 coordinate 193,387, forward strand.
TTCGCGGCTGAGAGCGCGCCCGAGCAAGCCGCGGAACAGCGAGCGTGCACGCTCGACCTTGTCGATCCGGTCAGGTTCCCCACCATCGGCAAACCGCCGGAAGTGATACCCATCGAGTCCGATTTGACCACGCCTCTGGCCTACATGTGGTCGCGAGCGATCTGAACAAATATCGATGGACAGGGCTTTTCCGCCCCGAGACCGCGGCCGAGCGGTCGGGGTTGATGCTGATCAGGCCCTACGAGCCTGGGAAGATTCCGGTCGTGATGGTCCATGGACTAGCGTCGAGCCCGCTGGCCTGGATCCCGATGCTCAATGAGTTGTTCCGGGACACGAAGATTCAGGAGCGCTACCAGTTCTTCCTTTACCTCTACCCCACGGGCGTACCGATCCCGATCGCGGCGGCGGGTCTGCGCGACTCGCTGGTCAACGCTCAGCGCGAGCTCGACCCACAAGGCCTGGACCCTGCGTTTGGGAAGATGGTGCTCATCGGTCACAGCATGGGCGGAATCTTGAGCCACGCGATGGCCGTTTCGAGCGGGAATCACTTTTGGGAGCTCTATTCCGACAGGCCTTTCGACGAGATCGTCGGGCCTCCCAAGGTGCTCGACGAGCTAAGGCGATACGAGTTTTTCGAGCCCTTGCCGTTCGTCCGGAGGGTGATTTTCTTGGCGACCCCGCATCGAGGTTCGGATGTCAGTCGAAGCGTGGTCGGCAGGGTCAGCTCGAGACTCATCGACGAATCGGACCAGTTCACTCAGCTTCTGTACAAGCTCGTAAAAGACAATACAGACGCATTCGATCGGCGACGCTTCCGCAAACCGCCGACCAGCATCGACACGCTCGAAACGAACGCTCCCGTCCTGACAGCGTCCTGGCGATGGCGCCAGGGCCTAACGTAACGTTCCATTCGATCATCGGCGTTCTGCACCCGGGCCCCGTCGCCAGCTCCAGCGACGGCGTCGTCTCCTATCAAAGCGCGCATATCGATGGCTGTGAGTCCGAGAGACGGGTGCGCTCCGACCACGGGGTTCAGAAGGATTCCGAGGCGATCCTCGAGGTCAGACGCATCCTGCTCAAGCACAGCCAGGAGGCGCCGGTGGTCGAGGCCAAGCTGCAACGAAGCGAGGCTCGACGAGCGGCCACGGCGGAATAGTTCGAGTCCTCGAAGCCGCATCGTTCAACTAACGCTGCGTTGCCGCAAAACAAACTTTCTGCCTCTTAGCCCTGAAGGGGCGACTTAGAAAAGCCCAGGACAACGCCCTGGGATCGGGTAGGGCGATTGCATGCCAGATTCCCACATTTTAGCCCTAACAGGGCGACCGGAACGAGGAAATCGGAAGCGGAGCATGTTCTTCTCCGAGGGGACCCAGGGCGTTGCCATGGGCTCTACTGAATCGCCCTTTCAGGGCTAAGAACCAACCCCCTGCTCACAGCGAACATCTTCGCAACGTACGCTCATCTTGCGCAGTAAGAAACGAAACACCCGAGCATGCGAGCGTCGCGCTTGCCTGGCAAGTCTCGGGCTCGTGGGCATAGAATAGGTTGGAGAAGCGACAAAAAGGTTCCTTCGATACGAACGTTCTCGATAGACAAGGCATAACGGATGCGGTCACCAGGCGCAAGGTTCAGAGAAGCTTGGTCGTCGAGTTCGATCATGCTGCCTGGAGTGTTCAATGCGCTCGCGGCAAAGATGGCCGAGCGAATCGGCTTCTCCGCTGTGTACCTTTCTGGAGGCGCCCTCTCCGCGGGATGGGCAGGGGTTCCCGACGTCGGCTTACTGACGCTGTCCGAGTTTGTCGACCAGGCCGAAGTGCTTGCCTCGGCGACAAGCCTGCCAGTACTCTGCGACGCGGATACGGGGTTTGGTGAAGCAGTCAACGTCGTACGGACAGTGTCTCAATTTGAGCGTGCAGGCGTCGCGGGGATCCATCTCGAGGACCAAACCCTGCCCAAACGGTGTGGGCACCTCTCTGGTAAATCGCTGATCGGCGCCCAGGAGATGGCGGCGAAGATCCGTGCAGCGGTCGAATCGCGGAAGGATCCGGATTTCGTCGTGGTCGCACGCACCGACGCTCGCTCGGTGGAAGGATTCGACGCCGCCCTACGGCGGGCCGAGGTTTATGTACGCGCCGGCGCAGACGCAATCTTCCCAGAGGCGCTCGAGAGCCGAGACGAATTTTCCGCCTTCGCCAAGGCGTTTGACGTACCCATTGTTGCAAATATGACCGAATTCGGTAAAAGCCCGTTGCTCAATTTTGACGAACTGGCGGAATTGGGCTGTCGCGTCGTCCTCTACCCTTTGACGGCCTTTCGAGTCGCGATGAGCACAGCGCGGGAGGCACTCGCAAGCCTCAAAACTACGGGCACCCAACGGGGCTTTGTCAATCGCATGCTCACGCGTGCAGATCTCTATGATCTGATCGATTACAAGGATTGGGAAGATCGAGACCGTTCCTTCTTTTCGGCCGGTCCGGAATGACTCTGGTCCTTTTCGATCGGGTTCAGAACCGCTCTTTTCCGTTGAAACAAAGCCGTTCGCGTAAAGAAACGAGTTGGAAGTGAAGCCGCTGAAGCTTTTGTTCATTGGCGACGTGGTCGGCGCGCCTGGAAGAAAGATGGTCGTTCGGCTTTTGCCGAAGCTGATCAAGGAATGGGAACTGGGACTGGTGGTCTGCAACGCCGAGAACGCGGCTGGAGGGTCGGGCCTGACGATCAAATGCTACGACGAGCTTGTCGAGGCGGGCGTCGACGTCTTTACGATGGGCGACCACGTCTATCGAAAAGACGAAATCTTCACCCTCTTCGGCCAGACCGATCGGCTCTGCCGTCCAATCAACTTTCCTCCCGACGCTCCGGGCGAGGAAGTGGCCTTTTTGGAAACGCGTGAAGGCGCCCCGGCGGCGGTGTTCACGGTGATGGGTCGAACGTTCATGAAGCCGATCGACTGTCCTTTTCGCGCAGCGGACAGAGTGTTGGCGGGAGTCCGCGCCGACGTGAAGGTCATCTTCGTCGACGTCCACGCAGAGGCCACCAGCGACAAACAACTCCTCGGGCGGTATCTGGACGGCAGGGTCAGCGCCGTTCTGGGCACTCACACGCACGTCGCCACGGCCGACGAACAAATCCTCCCCAAGGGCACAGCCTATCAGACCGACGTCGGCATGACTGGGCCTTACGAATCGATCATCGGCAGAAGGATCGACCGCGTCATGAACGCCGCGGTCTCGTTTCTGCCGTCTTTCTTCGAAGTGGCCACCGGAAACCCAAGGCTTTCAGGCTCGCTCGTCGAGATCGACGTTGAAACGGGCAGAGCAATCGCGATTCGAAGAGTCTGGCTCGGCGGCGAGGACGAAAGCACTCTTTTCACTATTTAAGTCAATTGATCCTACTATAACATCTCGATACGTCGCTTTAGCCGACCCACGCCGAGCATGATTCCGTCGCGGACGGAGTTCGGTGTTTGGAACGTCAGTTGATCGACGAAAGCCCAACGGATCCAATGCAGGCCAATCAAGAAATCGGCGCCTATTTCAAATGCATCAATAAGAGCGCGTTCGTCGGGCTCGAGGCGGCGCACCGTTCCGTAGACGTCCAAGGCCAGCCCGCGCGATGCGGAATCTTGCGGTTCGAACCAGTCCGCCAAGAGCCTTGCGAGATCCCCAGCGACGCTGTCGATTCCCATCGCCCCGAAGTCGACGATCGCCGAAAGCGCGTCCCCAACAAAAAGGAAATGCTCCCCTCGAGCGTCTCGCAGGCAGGCCTGAAGCCTTGTCTCGAATCCCTCGACTGGTCGGATGGCGTCAAGCACTATCGACCGAGCCGAGGCGGCGATTTCGATCCATTGGAGAGCCAGGGCGGTGGAGTCGCAAGGTGGGCTTGCAACCACAAGCGATCTTAGTTGGGAGAGTTCCTGGTCGGAACATGCTTGTATTTCTCCGATTCTTCGTTTCACGCCCTGGCTCTTGCCGCGGGACGTGAACGACGCCAGCCTTTTGTGAAACGCAGCCAACCCTTGGAAAGCCGTCTCGATCTTGGCCGGCCGGTCGCTCGGCTCGAGCGCGGGGGCTCCCGGCAGCCATGGCGAAAGCTCCCACACTCCTCCCGAATCGTCGACCTGGAGCGTCGAACCGTCGAGAGCGCGCAATGGCGCGGGGATGAAGGACAACCCTGTCGCGAGTGCAAGCCAATCATGAATCCGTTCGATTTCCACGCGAGAGAGCCCACGGCTGGGCCAACGTCTCAAAACCAGCGGCCCAGCGGTCGATTCGAAACGGAAAAGCGAAGCCCCGCTCTTGCCTCCGGCGTTCCCAAGCGCCGCGGGCGGAGAGCTTGGACGCAGCGAGTTCGGATACCTCTCGAGAATCGATTCAACTTGCGAATACATAAGTCGGAACGAACCTGTCGAGGACTCACCAGGTCTTTGATACTTCGCGAAGCCGCTGGATTTCCGCCATCAGCCTGTGCGTCAGCTCCTCCAAGTGGACTCGCCCGTCGGGCCCGAGGATCGATTCTCGCGACAAATCGATAGGATCGCCATACGTAATCCGAGCGTGCGACGGCGTGCAAAACGACTTGATGATCTGGTTCGTCGGCGGAGTGCCTTCGATATAGGCGGGTATGATGGGAGCGGCGGCCCTGGCGGCGATGAACGCGGCGCCCGGCTTCGCCTCGCCAAACTCCCTTCCCGACGTCGGAACGATCCTCCCCTCGGGAAAGATCGGCAGCACCCTTCCTTCCTCGAGCGCACGAATCGCGGCGCACGTCGCGGCAAGGTCTTTTCCATCTCGTCGAACGGGAATGCAGCCCGCGAGGCGGCAGAAATAGTTGAATTTCGGATCGTCGTAGTACTCCTTGGCGATCATGAACCCCAACAATCGGCCGCAACTCGCCTGAAGAATCATATGATCGATATTGCAAGTATGATTCGAGATGAGGATCGCGGGACCCGTTAGAGGCGTCGGCGCCGGCTTGTTAAATTCGAGACCGTGCCAGAACCAGCAATAGAAACTGTTCAAGAGCCTGAGCAGAAAGAGGACGCCGTGGAACTCGTCGTCGGGGCTCCTCGACCGAATTGGGAAACGCGCCAGAGCCAATATCAAGAGCGTTGCGAGCAAGGGCACAAAGGCGTTCATCATCACTCCGAGTTGCGAAAATCAGACTGGTCGCCGCCTCGCGAATCAGTCGCGGCGAATCGGCGATCGACTCCAACGGATCAACGCCCTGCAAGCCCAAAAGCCGCAACTCATGACGCCGAAGGCCAACGTCGTCGGCTCCGGCACGGGCTGGCCCGAGAGGAGCTGACCGTCAGGAGAAAACGTCGATATGCTCGACGCGGAAAGGTGGCTTTCAATGTCTTGAACCGCCGCCGGACTAAATGTGGCTGCGGGATTGATCATGGTCGACCAAGGAGTTGTCGCGCCGTCCAAATAGGCCCCTGTCGTATCATGATGTTCACCGCCGATCGCATGCATTAGCTCGTGCGCGATGTTGTGGGCCAGCACCCACTCGAATTGGTTGAGATTCGTTTCTCCGCCCAGTTTGTCGATGAAGCTCACTCCGTTATGGCCCACGTCGGTTACGCCCACCGCGTTTGGCAGAGCTGGATCCGAAGTTCCAGAGACGACGCTGATCGTGTGCTGGGCGGATGCGTTCGGGTTCGTGGTGATCGTAATGGGAATGTTCGCGAGGTGATAGGTCTGCGCGACGTCCTGGACCACCGCCTGCTGAAAGGCGAGCTGCTGAGCGGCTGTGGGGACGCCGCCGAAAAACTTCGAGACCACGGGGCTCTCGTACCAGGGCAACGCGCCTCCGCTTGTGAGAATACTCGATTCGGCAAACGGACCGCTTCCCATATTGATGAATGCGGTCGCAGCGCCAACCATGGAGCCCGATCCAGTAGACGCCGCCACCTGGTTCCAACCCACAGGGCCGCCGGCCGCGTCGCCAGTGGGCAAAAGATAGGTGGATCCCGGAGTTGCTGAATTCGAAGGACTAATCGTCGTGGGAGCGGCGACCGTGGTGGGAGCGACAATCGTCGTAGGAACGGGGGCGTCGACGTTCGGCAAGGGCGCAGTGGTCGTTTTCACGGTTTGCGCTTGCATCCAGGAACCCCAGTGCCAACCCATCCCATCGATCGGCGAAGCGTTCGCGAGACTCGGCGTCGCGGCCAGTAAGAATAGGCATTTGAAGAGTACGCGCAGTTGCGACACTCCGAACCTCCTTGTTCGCAAGCCTTTGAGATTCGTGAAGGGTGATTTGAATGCAACGAGTCAAAGTGCAATGCCCGTACCACAAAAGTAACTCTCAAAAAAAGAAGCTTATGGCCCCGCCTTCTCGCATCGCAACTCTAGGAATCAAATCGTGTTGTAAGCAGGTAAACCGAAAACGAGTCTCGCCCTCAACACAGCCCTGACCGGTCTAAGAGCTTTCGGGAAGGAACTCTTTACAAAGAGGAATCGTTGCGATCGGTACTTTCGACAAAATTCAGCCTGGGCGAATGATTGAGCGAACGAACCTCCCCTCATGACTGCTTGTATCAAGCCAAAGGCTCTTACCACGTTTCCAAGTGGATGGTTGCGAGTGCGATTTCTGAACGATATAATCCTCCCTAAAACCTGGGAGCGATGGTTAATTTGTTGTGTCCGCGTGATGCGGCGTTAACCAAACGTTGTAGGCAACGTTGTTTTTTTGCTCGCAGGTGACTGACAAGGAGTGCATCCGTGAAATTCAATTTGAGCAAATGGCTTGGCGCCCCATGCATCGTAGCGGCCACCATGTTTGTTGGTGGAGGTCGCCACCGCTGGCGGCACCGGTGCCGGCGGTCGCCGTGACCGTGGTGTTGCTGGCGGCGCCGCCCACGCCACCCGCGTATGTGCCGCCCGACCCCGTGCCGCCGGCACCGCCGGTCGTGGTGCTCTTCGCTGTCGCGCTCTGGCCGGTGGCCGTTGCGCCGCCTGTCGCCGTGCCGCCGGCCCCGCCATTGTTGCCCGGCGTGGCGGGCGCGGGCGCGCCATCAGTGCCAGCGGCACCGCCGGCGCCGCCTTGTGCCGTCGAGGTGGCCGAAGCGGCAGCGCTGGCCGCCGAGGCGGCCACGGTCGCGGCCGCGTTGCCGCCGCCGCCGCCGCCGCCGGCATTGCCGCCCGCGCCGCCGCCGGACCCGGCCGCGCCGCTGCCGCCGCCACCGCCCGCGCCACCGGTCGCCTCGGCCGTATTCGTGGCAGCCGCGGACGCCGTGTTTGTCGCCGTGGCGGCGTTGCCCCCGACGCCCCCGGTCCCCTCCGGCAGCGCGGGACACTGACCCGTTGGTGCCTGCTGCCCCTGGCAGTGCCGGTCTGGTTGACGTCGCTCATGAAGACTCCGCAGATTTGGCGTGACCAGGACGATTGGGATTTGCCTGTTCATGGCAACCTTTACGACAATAGAAAATTCCACCCAGGAGTTCACCGAAAATTGGGAATTGTCGCGAAATTGCAACTTTCGTCGCGGACGATGTCCGGAGTTACGGGAATAAGACGCCGTGCGGCGTTGGCGCGAGGCGTGGTGGCGCCCGCCGCCTGTAGGTCGCGCACGACCGGCAGCACGTTGGCTGCGAAGGCATCGGCCTCGGCGCGCTACTTCTCCGCGCCCTTCGCGGCGGCCCGCGCCATATTGACCGGGTTGCCCAGCTTCACGCCCTGCGCTTTCTTCGTCGCGAGGGCCGAGCGGGTGCGCTCGGAGATCAGGTGCCGCTCTTTCTCGGCCAGCGCGGCATGCAGGTGGATCATGGTAACGGGTCCGCGTCGGCGCCCGGTTCGGCGACAGTGAACGGCACCCGGTGCGTCATCAGGCCGGAGATGAAGTGAACGTCGCGGCTCGGACGGTCCAGCTTCGCCACCAGCACCGCCGCTTTGCCCTTGCGGGCGGCGGCGAGGGCAGCGGCGAGTTCGTGGCCGACGGTCCAGCGCATCGGCGCACTTGCCGGTCTCCACCTCCACTTACCGGTCGATCGCCTCGCAGCCCTCGGCCTCGATGAACCGGGCGAAGGCCGCGCGCTCCGCCTCTTTGAGCAAACATCTAATGGTCGCCAAAGCCGCGGTCGGCCAGCACCGTCACGCGACGATCCGGCGGCATGGTGCCGGCCAGCCGGTGCGGGCAGGCGTCCTCGTAGTCGCTACGGCGGGTGCCGATCTGGTGCGGCACCCAGCGGGCGAAGCTGTCCCGCATGTCGATGCCGGCATTGCTCGTTAGCCGGTCCACCTGCCTGATCCAACTTGATCGCCAGACCGCGCGCGAATTGGCGCTGGACCGGAGTTTACGACAGTGAGGGGATTTGACGCCAATCCACAGCCAAAACTGCGAAGCCTTCCGCAGTGCCGCAACACGGCCAAGATCTCTCGCCTACTTCTACTACCAATCTTACTGAGTACCAAAATGAGCTGGGCAGGGATGCCATTCCGCCATTCAGCGATAGGCAAATTAGGTCCTGCCGACACTCATTGGCCCAAGCCGGGTGGGAGTGCTCCTTGACCCGGTCGAGGCCGAAAGGAGTTGGGCGCAAGGCCGGCGCCCGGTCGTGGACGTCGAACCCTGCGCGGGCGGCGAACACTCGCTTGCCGTAGCAAATGAAGGTCTCGATCGACTGCATCACGAAGGTGATTGCCGGCAGGATCCGGCGATAGCCTTCGTCGGCGGCTGCAAGGTCCCCGTTGCGGAAGCTCTCATAGATTTGCACGGCGCGGTCGATCACGTCCGGTGCCACAACCATGCCGGCGCAGCCAGCCTGCAGGCTTTCGATCATCTCCAGTCCGCCGCGGCCGTTGAACACCGGCAAGCGGCCCCCGGTCGCCTCGATCAGGCGCGCAATGTCGACCGCCGGGCCTTCACCTTTCAACAGGCAGACATTGGGATGGTGGGAGACGAGGGTCAGGATCTCCTCGCCCGGCAGCGCGGCCGAGATAGGCCGGCGCGTTCTGAATTGCGACCGGCAGGTGCGTCGCGTCGGCGACGCGGCCGAAGAAGCGGATATGCTCGATCGCGGCATAGGACCCGACCATGGGCGGCTGCAAAATTACCGAGTTGGCACGCACGCTTTCGGCATGGCGAACGCCCGCCAGTTGCTCCGCGACCGACCCGCCGAAGATGGTCAGGCCGAGCGGCTTCCGCCCGGCATTGTCCTCGGCGATCCAGCCCATGACCGTGCGCCGCTCGGCCTCCGTCAGTTTCGCGACCTCGGTCGCGAGGCCCAGCGCCGCGACACCATGCACGCCGGCCGCGAGGCAGCATTCGAGTTGGCGCCTCATCGCGACGCGGTCGAGGCGTTCCTCCGCGTTGAACAGCGCGTACAGGATGGCGTGGATGCCATGCAGCAATGGAGCGTTCATGTGTCACCGCGTGGAAGGGCCAAGCCGGTCGCCGGATCGAAGAGATGAATGGCGGCAGGCTCGACGTGCAGGGAAAGGCCACGGCCCGCAGCCGCCGGGGCGGCGGCGTCCAGGCGCGCGGTGAAGCTGGTGCGGCCAGCGTCGAGGATCGCGCCGGTCTCGGCAAGCGCATCGGCGCTCACCGGCGCCGCGTCGATCGGAAAGACGACGAGGATCTCGCTGCCAGCCGCTCGATCAATTCGACCTCGACCCGCATCTCGACCGTGCCCGCGCCGGGCGTTTCGCGAATGTCGCTGGGGCGCAGGCCGACCACCACCTGCTTGCCGTCATGGCCGGCAACGCCCGCCGCGTCCGGTAGCGGAAACGCGTGCGAGCCCATGTGCAACGTGCGCCCCTCGATGCGGCCGGCGGCAAGATTCATCTCCGGAGAGCCGATGAAGCCGGCGACGAAGATGTTGCGCGGCCGCCGGAACAGGCAGTCGGCGTGTCGACCTGCTGCACGACGCCATCGCGCATGACGCAGACCCGGTCGCCAAGCGTCATCGCCTCCACTTGGTCGTGGGTGACATAGACGGTGGTGGTATGCAGCCGCTCGCGCAGCCGGGCGAACTCGGTGCGCATATGGACGCGCAGCTTCGCGTCGAGATTGGACAGCGGCTCATCCATCAGGAAGGCAACGGGCTCGCGGACCAGTGCGCGGCCGATTGCCACACGCTGTCGCTGGCCGCCGGAAAGCTGGCTGGGGCGCCGCTGCATCAGCGGTTCGAGGCGGAGCAGGGCCGCAGCCTCACTCACGCGCCGCTCGGTCTCGGCCCGCGGCGTGCCGCGCAGACGCAGGCCGAAGCTCAGGTTCTTCTCGACCGTCATGTGCGGGAACAGGGCATAGGTCTGGAAGACCATCGCGATATCGCGGTCTTCGCCGGCAGGTCGTTGATCGCCGGTCGTTGACGACGATCCTCCCGGCCGAAATCTCCTCAAGCCCGGCGATCATGCGCAGCAATGTGGATTTGCCGCAGCCGAACGGCCCGACCAGGACGACGACTCTCCATCGGCAACGTCAAGCGAGACGTCGCGCACCGCGAGTGAGCCGTCGGCAAACCGCTTCTTACCGCTTCATTCGGATCGATGCCATGCTGTCCGCTCAGGCTTCCGGCGCCGAAGGAAAGGCCCCGGATGGAGGTCTGCCGCGAGATCAGAAGGATCGCGATCGGTGCGATGGAAAGGTGGCGGCGGCCATCAGGCTGGCGGCCTGGACATTCTGGAAAGCGACGAAGGAGAGGGATTGCGACCGGCCCCCGGCTCCACGGCGCCGCCGGCGAGGGTGAAGGAAAATGCCAGCTCGTTCCAGGAGAAGATGAAGACGAGAATGGCAGTCGCGATCAGCCCGCCGCGCACCTGCGGCAACGCGACCCGCAGCAGCGTGGAGAGATGACCCGCTCCTTCCAACTGGGACGCCTCCAGCGTCTCGCGCGGGATGTCGATGAAGAAGCTGCGCAGCATGAAGAACGCCAGCGCAAGGCTTACCACCGTGTGCATCACGACCAGCACCAGCATGGTGTCGAGAAGATGCACGC
>CAWFUI010000020.1:0-19676 GCA_963818975.1 uncultured Planctomycetota bacterium
TCGATGCGTAGTGCGATTTGGCTGGATCGTCGATGAGCTTCAGGCCGTCTCCAGACCTGCTGTAGTTGGCTGTGAAGCGGGAGAGCTTTTCGGGCGGGACGCTGAACGCAGTGTCGGTCATATCGAGCGGATCGAAGATCGTTTTCTTCAGATAGACGTCGAGGTTCTCACCACTGGCGATTTCGACCACTCTGCCGAGCACGTCGATCGAAACGGAGTAGATCCATTGGGCGCCTGGGTCGTAGGCGAGAGGAATTTTGGACAGCTTCTCGGTCATTTCCTCGAGGTTTTTCGATTCGAGAGGCTTGAGTTTGCCGTATGCATCCTTCAGCTCCTCGGGACCATCGCCGTAGGTGAAGCCGGCTGTATGCCGCATCAGGTCGCGGATGGTCATGGGTTTGGTCAGGGAGGCGCAGGCCTTCGGGCGAAGCGACCTTGAGGTTGGCGAAGCTCGGGATAAACTTGGAAACAGGGTCGTCCAAGCCAATCTTTCCGGCGTCGTAGAGGTTGGGCGCGGCAGCGGTGGTAATGGCCTTGCTCATCGAATAAATGCGGAAGATCGAGTCGGTCTGCATCGGTTTCTTGGCTTCGAGATCTTGTTCGCCGAATGCCTGAAAGAAACCAATTTTGCCGTCGTGCGAGATGACGACGACTCCACCGGCAATCTTTTTGTCGGCAACCTGGCACTCCATGAACGCTTTGACCTCGGCGAGTTTGGCGTCCGCGAGGCCTGCCTCCTTCGGCTTGACGATGGGGATTTCGCCGGCATGAAGCATCGTCGTCGCGACCAGGGTGTGCAGGATCGATCGACAAACCGCCCTCGCTGAACGGATTGCCGACTTCAGCACTCCAATTTTCCGCATGATCGTCCTCTCTCCGAATGATCGATTCCAGACTCGACGAGCGTTCCGCCCCGCCCTCGAGTGCAAGATTCATATCGTAGCGTCCGCTTGACGCTCGAGCGATGCTCGGGCGGCGCGATCGCATGAATCGATCGGACGGAAAACCTCATTGGCTCAGGAATGAGCCTTCAGCATGTTGGAGAACATCGAAGTGTTGTTGACCATGCTCGTCGCCGTCGCGGTGTAAACCATCGAGGCTCCTTGGCTTGCTGCTTTGAATTTGAAAGAGACGAATCCAAATTTGTTCGTCTTGACTTGTTTTGAACCAAGGAATGTTTCGCCTTGCGCGCCTCCGCAATTTTCTTTTGAGCGTGGAGAAGAACTCGATCGTGAATAAGAAATGAGGCGTGCTGCTGAGCGAGCCGGCGATGGTCGTGGAGCGTGCTCCTCGCGAAACGCCGGTGAGCAGCGGAGCGCTCTGGTTGCCGTTGGCCCCTGGCTGAAGGATGATTCCGGCGGATTGATTGCTGTATATCGAATTCTGGGTGATGATATTCCCGTTCCCCGAGGCGACGACAATACCGCCGCCGATGTTGAAACTGATGACGTTGGCGTCGCTGGTCGAGAAGTCGCCGATATTGTTATTCGTGCTGTTTTTGATATAGACGCCCGGGCCGCCATTGGGCAGAGGGATCGTGCCGGTAGGATCGGTTCCTATATCATTTCCGACGATTGAGGTCTGGAATGAACCTCCCGTCAACACGATCCCTGGGCCGATGTTTCCGCTGATGACGTTGCCGAAGAGCACCGAGCTTCCCCCGATGGTGTTTCCGTAGGCGCCTCCGCCGACATAAATGCCCGCTCCGCCGTTGGGTGCTTCGTTTTGTCCGAAATCGCCGGTTCCGATATAGCTGTCAAAGATCAAGTTGTCATACCGCGCCGCCGTTGATGACGACTCCGTTGCCCAGGTTGCCTGAGAACAGGTTCTGAGGCACGACCGACGGGATGTAACTGCCTACGGTGTTTTGGTAAGCGTTACCCGTGATCACGAGGCCGCTGCCCCAGTTTGGGTTCGGCGTGAAGCCAAACGTGTTCATGCCGACGATATCGTTATAGACCTGGACTCCGGTGGCATAACCGCCGATGACAATGCCGTTGCCGTGGTTGGCCGCGACGACGTTGGTGCGGATGACGTTGCCCAGGCCTGTCGACGTGATGAGGAACCCATTCGCGCCGTTGCCGAGGTCTGTGTAGGTCTCGAACGCAGCGATGCCAGTAAAGGTGTTGAAAGCGACTGTTCCCGATGCGGAGTCTCGAATCTCAACCCCATTTTGCCCGTTGGCCGAGGAGACGTTGCCCAGAGGAATGACTCCTCCGAACTGGGTGTTGGCCGAGGTTCCAGCGACCAGCAGGCCGTCGGCGCGTTGCCGACCGCTGTCTGGTTGTCGACGCCGACCCCGAGGTAATTCGCGTGGATGACGTTGTCGTTGGCGCTCGTGACGCTGATTCCATTTCCGTGGTTGCCGCTGATGACGTTGGCGAAGACAAATGGATTGAGATTAAAATACGTGCCGATAATTTGATTATCGTTGGAGCCGCTGGCAATGGCCAGGCCGTCGAGCGTGTTGCCTAGCGGAGAAATGCCCGTGACGTTGACGCCAACGAAGTTCGAGGCCACGGTGTTTCCGGTGGAGGAGTTTTGGAGGAGGATTCCGTCGCCGCCGTTGCCCGAAACAATGTTCGAATCGGGGACCAGTCCGGTCGTGTTGTTGAACGAGATCGTCCCGCCGATGGTGTTGTTGACCGCCCCTTCGAGCTCGATTCCGTTGCCGAGGTTGCCGACGGCAATGGTTCCCGACACGTCGACTCCAACGTAGTTGGCGACGATCGAGTTGCCGGTCGATCCGTCGAGCTCGATTCCATTTCCCCGATTTCCCGAGATGACGTTGGACGCGATGGAGATGGCGTTTGTCGTTTCGCTGGGAACGAGTGTGGACGTCGCTCCGATGACGTTGTTGTTCGACGTGGTGTTCACGAGGACTCCGTCGCCGGCGTTTCCGTCTGGAGTCGAACCGTTGAGATCGACCCCAATGTAGTTCCCAAACAAGCTGATATTGGAATCGCTGAGCGCAACGCCCACCGCGCCCGCGCCACGACGCCAAGCGATCGAAGGGCCGAGCCTGCGGAGCCTGAGTTGAACTGGAAGGCATTGAAGCCGTTGGCGTTAACTTCGATAACTGGCGACCCGTTAAAGCCTGTACCGGTCGTGCCGTCGATGTTCACTTGGGACGTGATCGCGGGCAAATCCGAAAGGAGCGTGATCGTTCCCGAGACCTGGAAGTCGATGATATTGGCTCCGGAGGTCGTGTCTGCGTTCATGATGGCAGCGCGGAGCGTGTGGGAGCCTGTATCGGCGAGGCTCGAGACCAGAAACGTCGCAGGCAGCAATCGAGGTTCGACGGCCTCCACACGGGGGCGAAGATTCTTTTGGGATCGAATACCGCGGGTTTTCTGAGTTTGGACTGCGCGCCTCATCGATCGTTTCTCCGAGATTCTCGGCCTGGACTGGCGCCAGCGCCGAGCCCGGGTGCGTGAAGAATAAGCAGATTTCCAGCGTTTCCGTGGATTTCCAGATTCGTCTTGAAGGAAGAGTAGTACGATTTTCGCGAGCGTGCCGCTTTTGGGTTGGTCCTTCGCGCGTACCAAGGTTGATGTGGTCTCGCGAACAGCCGTCTCGGTCCCTCTCGTCCGGCAATACGTTGAAGCCGCCTCCGACATTGACGAACATGGGAAGTCGCCGTCGCTTCGTGTTTTGCGTGGGAACTTCTCGGCGGCATGAGGTCGAGAACGAGGGAGGGGCTTATGCAGATCGGCATGGTCGGACTTGGCAGGATGGGCTCGAACATGGTTCGCAGGCTCAAGCAGGGGGGCCATGAGTGCGTCGTCTTCGACGTTCACCCGGAGCCGATCAAGGGCTTGCAGTCGGAAGGCGCCGTTGGCGCTTTTACGATCGACGAGCTGATCAAGAAGTTGAATAAGCCTCGGCCGATCTGGCTCATGGTTCCCGCAGGGGTCGTCGACAAGACGCTCGAGGTGCTGCTTCCGCGATTGGAAGCGGACGACGTGGTGATCGACGGCGGGAATTCTTACTACGTCGACGACATCCGCCGAGCCAAGGAACTGAAGGCGAAGGGAATTCACTACGTCGACGTCGGCACCAGTGGAGGCGTTTGGGGGCTCGAGCGTGGATATTGTCAAATGATCGGCGGCGAGAAAGAGGTTGTGGACCGTCTCGATCCCATTTTCAAGACGCTCGCTCCAGGGATTGGTTCGATTCCGCGGACTCCCGGACGTAGCGGCGACCCGAACCCATCGGAGCAGGGTTATCTGCATTGCGGGCCCAACGGCGCGGGACATTTTGTCAAAATGGTCCACAACGGCATCGAGTACGGCCTGATGGCCGCCTACGCGGAAGGCCTTTCGATTTTAAAGCACGCGAACATTGGCAAGGATTCTCAAGAATTCGACGCGGAGACGACTCCGCTGCGCGAGCCCGAGCTTTACCAGTACGATTTGAACACAACGGAAGTTGCCGAGGTTTGGCGAAGGGGCAGCGTGATCGCGAGCTGGCTTTTGGATCTGACGGCGGCCGCGCTGGTTGAAGATTCGGCTCTGGGCGGTTTCAGCGGCCGTGTTTCCGATTCCGGCGAGGGGCGCTGGACGATCAAGGCGGCCATCGACGAAGCCGTGCCGGCGCCCGTGCTGACCACCGCGCTTTACGAACGATTCGCCTCCCGGGGCGAGGCCAACTTCGCCGACAAGCTTATGTCGGCCATGCGTCTGCAATTCGGCGGACACCACGAGAAGAAGTGATCGCGTTCAACGCTTGTTGTAGAATTCAAGTGGATTGATGCTTCATGCCAATTAAATAAAGGAGTCCGCATGAGTTCGGAGCATTCCGACGCTTTGGTGTTCTTTGGGGCGACGGGCGATCTGGCTTACAAGAAGGTTTTCCCAGCCCTTGAGGGCATGGCAAAGCGCGGGCATTTGAGCGTGCAGGTGATCGGCGTTGCCAAGACGGGTTGGGATCTGGAGCGGTTCAAATCGCACGCGCGAGCCAGTCTCGAAGAGCATGGAGAGGGCGACGGCCCCGCGGCCGAGCAGCTTTTGAATCAACTGCGCTACATCGACGGGGATTACAACGACCCCGCAACCTTTCAGGCCTTGCGAAAAGAACTGGGCTCGGCGAAGCACCCTACGCACTATCTGGCCATCCCGCCGGTGCTGTTTGCGGTCGTGATCGAACAGCTCGAAAAGTCGGGCTGCGCCGAAGCGCAAGAGTGATCATTGAAAAGCCCTTTGGCAGAGACCTCGCCTCTGCCCAGTCGCTCAACAAGATCCTTCTCAAATCGTTTCCAGAGTCTTCGATCTTTCGGATCGACCACTATCTCGGCAAGCCCCGGTTGAGAACTTGATCTTCTTTCGGTTCGCGAATTCGTACCTCGAGCCGTTTTGGAACAGGAGGTACGTCGAGAGCGTGCAGATCACGATGGCTGAGAACTTCGGAATCCAGGGCAGGGGGCAGTTTTACGATCAAACAGGGGCAATTCGCGACGTCGTTCAGAACCACCTCTTCCAAATCCTGGCGAACGTGGCGATGGAGCCTCCCGTCGGCACCGACAGTGAAACGATGCGCGACGAGAAAGTGAAGGTCTTGAAGGCGATTCCGCCTTTAGAGGCCTCGAACGTGGTAAGGGGGCAGTTCATCGGTTATCGCGACGAGTCGGGAGTGAAGCCCGACTCTCGCGTGGAAACGTTCGCGGCGCTGCGGCTCGAGGTGCATTCGTGGCGTTGGCTTGGGGTTCCCTTCTTCATAAGGGCAGGCAAGGTCATGCCGACGACCGCGGCGGAGGTGTACGTGAAGCTCCGCAAGCCGCCGACGATTTTCCCAACTGCGTCGCTTTCTCCCAATCATTTTCGGTTTCAGCTCAGCCCCGAGATCGCGATTGGCATTGGGACGATGGTCATGACGCCAGGAGAAGACATGGTCGGCAGGGCGGTCGAGCTGTTGGCGAACCATCACCCAACGCACGATGAAATGAGCGCCTACGAACGGTTGATTGGAGAGGCGATGAGGGGCGATCCCACGCTCTTCGCCCGCCAAGACTATGTCGAGGCGGCGTGGAAAATCGTCGACCCCGTGCTGGGGGGCGACACACCGGTTTACGAATACGAGAAAAACACCTGGGGCCCGGAAGAAGCGGACGAGTTGATCGCGAACGAAGGGGGCTGGCGGATCCCGACGTCGCTGCCTTCTCAGTTCTGACTCGAGAGCGTCGTCGTCGAACGATCAGGTCAAGGTTTTGCGAGATCGAGCAAATCGCCCTCGGCGATCGTTTGGGGCCAAGCTCCTTGGTAGACGACTTTTCGAACCCGCGCCTGGGTCTTGTCCGTGTAGTGAAAAAGAGCGAACGGGAGCGACGATTTGGTTTTCAGGGCGGTCTCGTACACTAGCTTTCCGTTGAGCTCGAGGGCGAGTTTGCCGTTATTTCGAGAGATCTTGAGCTTGTTCCATTTTTGATCGATCAAAGGCAAGGGACCTTCGCCTCGGCGGTCTTCCTTGACGGTCCGGACGTTGCCGGGCGGAAGGTTCGATTCGGATCGGCCGCCAAAGCTCAACGTATGAACCTTCACGCCATCGGGATCGATAAGGTACGCCTCCTCGCCGATCAAGGGGTGAACCTCGATCTTTCCTTTCTCGAACAGGAATTCATACTCGATTGACGAGTTTTCAAGCATAGGTCTATTGTAAGCCAAGGCGCTTTCGAGATCGGCGTCCTTGATCTTCACCTCGTCGGAGGCCTGGCTTTGCATGAAGTCGAATCCGAACTGTTGAGCGTTGTCTTCATCCCCTTCCCCAGCGGCGCCAAGCGGACCGTCGCCTTGGATTTCCACGCCTCGCTTGGACCATTCGGGATGATTGGCGTTCGGATCATAATTATATGTACTTATACTTGAAGAACCGAACGGCGCCCCGTCCTTGGTAAGCGAATACCAATTTGGAAGTTCCGAACCGGCCGAAATCTCGATGGAGGTTGGGATTTTGGGGTCTCCTTTCAATCGGAGGTTGCGGACGGCGCCGGAGCCCTGGGCCTCTTGATAAAGCGAGAGCCACGGGCCGGAACCCGCGCCAAGGACCTCGCTCGCCACCTCCTTGCCGGCGATCTTGATCGTCATTCTCTTGTCTTTGACTTCGATCGAGTAGCCAACCCATTCGGGAATTTTGTCGAACGGTTCTTTGAGGAGCACCTTGCGAGATTCTCCGGAGATCCGCCTAATCTCCGCGGTCTTGCCGTCGACCAAGAACGCCGAAACGCCTGCATACGCCAAACGAACCTGATCGGCGCCCGTTCCCGAGAGTTCGCAATCGATCTGGAAGTCTCCAGACAACGGGACATCGAAAAAGAGGAAATTCTTCGAACGTCCAGGCAGGCGCCGAAGCGACGTGGAGTTGTTAACCCAACTTGCTTTTGGAGGGTTTGACGACCGTTCTTCGGGAGTATCGAACGTCGTAGTTTCCCAACTGGCTATGGGGCTTACCCCTGGCTTCGGCGGCTTGCCATCCTTGGATGCGAGCATTTCGCGGAGCAAAGCGTTGATGTTCAGCACGCGAAACGCCCATTCACTGGTCGACGCGAAGGATTCGTTTTGTTCGCGACGGGTTTTCAGCCTCTGGACGATCTGGTCTGAAACTTCAAGGGCCGTCTTATAAAGCTCGGGGCGTCTGATTGCCGTATCCAAGGCGCAGAGTTCCGCGAAAGGTTCTTCGGTCGAGTATTCCGAGGCCTGGGCGATCATGGGTGCGAATTTCGAGATCGTTTCGTTTGCCCCTTTTGTATCTCCCATCGCCGTTTCGATCGCGAGCAGTGCAGCTAGCTTCGACTCGATTTGGGGGGAATCAAGCGGTTCGATCTTTTCAACTCGAACCTTGAGCTCGGCTGCTCGATTCGATTTGACAGCAAGTTCGATTAGCTCGTGGAACGGGCCCTCGTGACGGGGTGGTTCGGTCGGTCCCGATCGGAATTCGCCCTCGATCCGCACTTCGCCTCGGTTGTCTGAGGGCAAGACCCACTTCGAAAGGAGATCGAACTTTTCGTTCTCCTGAAGCTCGCGAGATCGCTTCACAACGTCGCCAGCCAGCAGCGAGAGCACGCGTTCATCGAAGAGCGCCAGGGCCGCTTGATCGATCGAACCAGCGTCGTCGGAATTCTTGGCTCTTTGGAACATCTCCTTGATCTCGGCGCCGTCGATGGTTTCTGGCCAATCGCCTGAGAGAACGAAGTTTCGGGCCAGCACCTGGTTGGCTTCGCGATCTCGATAGAGGCCAAACCTGCGGTCGTCCTTGGGGTCGAATTTGCGCTTATAAACGAGCACGCCGTTGAGCGAGATCGAGAGTTCCGATTGGTTGCTCAATTCCAGCTTGACGTTGTTCCAGTCGTTCGACTTGAGCGGGAGTTTCTCGGGTCCTTGTCTGTTGGCGGCGACGACGATCGAGTTGTCGGCGCTGACAATCGAGGATTGCATTTGTCCCATCCCGTTTTGTCCATTGCCAATCACAACCCAGTGTTCTTTGATACCTTCTTCGTTCAGGAGAAACGCACGCCGACCGAAGGCGGGATGAACGACGATTTCGCCAGGCAGATAAAAGAACTCGTAGGCGAGGGTTTCCTTCTCGAGCAAGGGTCTGTCGTATGTGATCAGACTTTCCGCGGAACCTGAAGTGGGGAATTGAGGCGCCGAGCGCTGGGCTTTGATTTGTCCGTCTTGGGCCGACCAGTCGAAGCCGTCCTCGAGCATGTTGAAGTTTCTAAAGATCCGCGAGCCGACGCGGACCGCTCTTCTTCTGCGTGCGTTGTTGGGTTGTGGTTTGTTGGGGGAGACCCGAGGCCTGAGCGATTCCCCCGTCGCCGACGACCAATATTCGAGCCCGTCTCCTTGGACGAGCCTCACTTCGCGTGGGATCTTCAGCTTGCCTTCGATCGAGACGTTCTTGATTGCCGATTTGGTGTAACCGTTGCTTTCGAAGGCGAGCCAGGGGCCGATGACGACTGGGTGTTCGAGCTCGGCGTGCAGGCGGCCGTTGACGAAGGAACTGATCTTTTGATCCTTGACTTCCAAAGTATAGCTGTTGAAGCGGTCGGCAGGCGGGTTGAGCTGCGGCTGTTGCACTTGTTGCCAGCCGAACCTCATCTGCCTCATGACAAAGGGGCCTCCGCCCGGATTGGGACCGTAGTTCTTGCCGCCATAAGCGATTTGCGTCGAGGCGCCTCTTGCGTCGAGCGATTGATAATGAAGCGTAAAGTCGCCGACCAAGGGGTACTTGAAGAACAGCAAATCACCTCGACCGCCCTGCACTCTCGCGGCGCCGTTTGGAAGCACTGTCCAGATCGAGCGTTGGCTTTCCTCGTAGGAGGCTTCCGCGTCGGAACTGGCCCACAATGCGAAGCCAGGGTTCGATGGGATGGTCTGGCGTTTGAGCTCCCGTTTCCTCTCACGCGCTTGAGAAAGCTCGGTTTCGATGGCCGAGGCTGCGCCTTGACCATTGGTTCGATTGGCAAAGAGAACCAGCACGCCTGCCAAACGCGTACCGACCTCTCGGATCTTTTCCGAATCCGAATTCAAGCTTGCCCAGACCAAGAGATAGTCGACGCCTTCAACGCGTTTCTCGTTGGGACGGCGGATGTTCATCGTTTCCGGGGTTGGGTTGGGCGGCAGTTCTTTTTTCGCCGTCTCGAAGCGCTCGGCAAGGGCTGGGAGAGCGCTCGCGGGGTCTGCGCCGGAGAGCTGAACGAGTAGATGCAGAGAAGCCCCGTTTTCGATCTTCTCGAGAGCGGCGGCTTTGGCCTTGTCCGCGAGCTGTTGGAGCTTTCCGCAGCGTTTGGCAGCGCCGATCATCCAGGCGGCGGTCGACATTGGGGACGCATTCTTCGAATCCACCGGTTTGCTCTTTGAGCGTATGAACTCTTGAGGCTCCGATCCGGGCTTGCCGTAGCTTGTCAGGATGCGGATTGACTTGCGATCGGCGGTGGGAAACGACCATTTCTCGAGCGTCTCGTAGGCGGACTTGTCGTCGAGCGCCAGGATCAGCGGGCCTATCGCATGCAATCCTTCTTGTGCTGGGTATTCCCCTGCGTTCATGTTGGGGTTGATCGGCAGGTCGGCGAACTCGCCGAGCAGCTTGAGGCTTTCCTCGAGCTCTCCCGCTCGCGCGCACTCGGCGGCGGCGCGCTCGATAAAGCCTTTTTTCATCCAGGCGGCGTTCACTCCATAGTTGGCGACCGAGCGGTCCATCTGGTTGATGAATTCGCGGAGCTGGCGGACGCCCTCCTTGGCGTCTCCGGATTCGAAGGCCATGCGCGAGAGCATAATGCGGAGCGTACCCAGCGGTTCCTGCCCCATATCCATGTCGAAGTTTTTGAGGGCTTGATCGAGCAAGGTCAATGCTTTGGCTCTTCTGACTTTGTCTGGGTCGTGAATCATCGCCAGAGCGACCTCGGCCGCGGTGTTCGCGGTGGTTTGTAGAGTGTCGCTTTTGAGCCTGGCCGACATCGCGGCGAAGCATTCGTCGAGCCCAGATTCGTCGCCTACGCGCGGTCGACGTGAAAGAGCAGAGCCAACGCAGGCAGCTCGGCGAGGGTCTCTTTTCGTCGTTGGAGAACTCGCTGCTTCAGGTCTTCGAGTTTGCCGGTCTTTTTGGCCCATTCGACAAGCATCACTCCCACTCCTCGGGGACGGTCGAGCACCGACATCGAGAGTGGACGAGAGTACGGAAAGACTTCGGCGGGTCTGCCCTCGGGCAGAACGGCCTCGCGGAGCGCCTCGTAGACCTTCTCTGGGTCCGTCTTCGATTTCTTCCAAAAGGCGTCGAGCCGGATCAGGAGGTCCTCCACCTGCGTTCCAACCATGTCGACCTGCCCTTGATTGAAATTCGGCTGTGCCATCATTGGCATACTCATGTTCATATTAGCCATATTGTTGACGACGGTCGGCGGGCCTCCTTTGAGCGTCTCTTTGACGGTGCGGAGGGAAAGGTCGACCAGGTCGTTTTCAATCGCGAACTTGGCGAACTGAGCGGCCTGCATGTATTTTTCGTAAGGCGTGGCGGGTGTGTTATAGCGGCTTTGCCTGCCGGCGGCCTGGAGTGTGATCGTGCCGGCGGCGGGACTTGCCGGAGTGAGCCTTACGGCCGAGGTGGTTTGGCCTTTGGTCTGAACCTTCGTGACGACGACCTGGGCCTGTTTGACCAGAATGGTTCTCGGTGGAGCGTCATGAGCCGAGGCGCGGAGCATCAGCCTTCGAACGCCCTTGCTCGACATGTGCTTTGGATCGGCGTCTGACGGTTTGGGGGGCTCGTCGTTCTTCTCGGGCTTATCGATGGGCTTGGCCGCGGCAGGGGCAGCGGCGTCTGGGCTTGCCGGAACGGCTTTTTCCTCGGGCGCGGCCGCCCCTGGATTCTTGGCTTTGCGAGCCGTTTGAGCCGGCAGGATAAGGTCGAGCATCTTCGAGAAGCACTTTTCGGCGGTCGTCTTATCGCCCCTGGCGAGCGCGGCCTGGCCCCATTCTCGGAGCATCGCCAGCGACCAATGGTTGTCAGTTTGGCGTTTTGCCGCCTCGAGCGCTCGTTCTGCCAAGAAATCTCCGACGGAACGGTTCGAATCGTTCTTCCAGCACGACCTGGCGACGATCCAGAGCGGCAATTGACGGGCTGCCATGGCGCGTTGTCGAGCGTTGGCCTTGACTCCCTCTGGGAGGGGCTCGATAGGGGCGGCGTCGACCACCTTGGTGAGTTTCGCGAGCTCGGCTGCGACGGCCTCTTGGTTTTCTTCAGCGAATGCGGCGATCGCAAGGGTGATACGGACCGAGAGGTCGTCTGGCCGCTGTTGGTCGAGCTTCTTAAGCTCCTCCTTCAGCTCTTTCGGAAGCTCTTTCTTGTCGTTGGCCGCCGCGCTCAAGGCCACTGACATGACGCTGACCACCTCCGCGTGTTCGAGATCTTGCGGGTGGACGAACACAGCCAAGTCCAACAGCGGCTTGGTGGGATCCTCGGGCTTGGCGGCCTTGCCGGCGCCGGCGGTTCCCGAAGTCTCTTTCTCCTTCTCCACCGGTCTCAAGAGCTCTCGAACGGCCTGGACGTAGGTCTCCCCTTCGAGTGAATCGAGGATGCTGGTCATCCCGGTTTGGGCCTGGAGTTGGAATTGTTCCTTGGAAATTCCGTAGTTCATGTCGGACGGGAAACCGTCGAGCTCGGAGAGCATTTCGTTGTAGGTGCGCACGGCGTCGACGGGGAAGCCGAGCTTCTTGAGCTCCAGAGCGATGCTCGAAAGGTTGTTGATTTTAATGAAAGATGCATATGAAGGGTCGTAATTGCCGACGTTGGGTTTCTTGAAACGGAGCAGTTCTTTGCGAGCCCGCTCTTTATCGCCGATTTTTTTCGTGAGCAGGACGAACCGCTTCGCGGGGCTGTAGGCGTATTGGGGATTGATGTTGTCGGACTCTTCCTCGAGGGCGGCCTGATAATAGGCAAGCGCCAGCGGCTGGGTTTCGTCGACGTCGTCGATCTCCTGGGCGATCAAGACGCACGCCAGTGCGGGCGGCCTGTCTTTCGAATCGCGTTTCAATAGTTCTTCGAGGGCTTTCTTGCCTTCCTCCACTTCTCCGAGTTTGCATTGGGCCAACGCCTTGACGGCTTTTCCGGCGTCCCACCAGGGATGCTCCGCCAACGCCTTGTCGACCCGCGCCTTGATTTCCCCCAGCCGGTTCTGGGCCGCGGCTGTTTCAAGAATCTGGGTGGTCAGGTTGGCCATCTTGCCGTCGTTCTGATACATGGTGATCTGGTCGAGCGAATGCCAACGCGCGGTCTTCGAAGCATCCGAGGCTGGAGGAACGGCGTCCAAGCCGAAGTCGAGCATCTCCGGCATCCGCCACACGGTGTCGTTATTCATATACATCATTAAATATTGCCGCGATTCAGGGCGTTTCTTCCAGAGCTTGCGGAAGAGGTCGAGGCCCGCGTCTCGAGTCTGGGCGTCGTTCATGAGCATTTGCACCATCTGCCCAACGACGTAAGGGTTCACGCGGGATCCGAGATCGGCCTGTTCGATCAGCTTGACCAGGTCTTCGGTCTTCTTGCACTGTTGAAACGCCTGCATCACCTGCCAGAGGTGCTGTTGCAGCAGCTCCGGCTCTTTCTTGATGGCGAAGGTGTAGTGCTCGACGGCGGAGGCGTAATCTCCGTCTTGAGACATCCTGTCGGCGATTTTCACCTGGAGCTTGGAGTCGTCCGGATGGATCTTGACGATGCGCTCCAGAGTTTCGCGGGATTTCTTGACCTCTCCCGCCGCGTTGTAGTAATCCACAAGCTCTTGCAAAAGTTGCGACGAATTGGGCGCTTTCTCGAGCTGTTTTTCGACTCGCTCGATCATTTCCTTGATCTTGCCCGATCGTGAAAGCACCTGCACGGCGCTTTGCCTGGCGTTTTGGTTGGGGTCGTAAACGTTGGGATTTGGCGATTGCCCGACCGATCGACGGAGGATTTGATGGGCGACCTGGATCGCCACGTCGTTCTTGCCCTGTTGCTGATATTGATACATCAGTGTGGTGAGCGTGTCGAGTCTGTTGCCGGCCCTCCTGCGGGCGCGGGAGAGCAGGGTTTCTCCCAACTCGTGCATGCCAAGCTGGTGCATCTGGCCCGCGAGCTGAATTTGCATGTTGGTGTCGAGGCGGAGTCCGAAGAGTCTTTCGGCCGCGGTGCGCGCGCGATCGACCCCTCCGACCGTCACCGCCAATCGCAGAGCCAATAGCTCGCGTTTTTGGAGCGTCTCGACGTCCAGGGGATCGATCGAATCGGCGACGGCCAAGGCGTCGTCGTTTTCTCCGAGTTTTTCGTGGAGCTGGGCCACTTCGAGCTTCAGGTCGGGATCGGTGGGAGCAAGCACCGCGGCCGCGGCCAGGTAGCTCTGCGAAGACTCCTTGTCGTCGTTCCACCATTTAAGGTAGGAAAGCGCGAGGTTGGCGTAGATCTTGTCGAGGTCGTTGTTGGCTCTCTCGAGCTTGGTCTTCAAGTGGTTCTCGAGGTCGCTGCCGACGTCGCCTCTGGAGAAGAACTCATGGGCGTTCCGCAGGACCGCAACGGCGCCGTAGTCGTAGTACGAGTTTGGCGGGGGGTAGTCGAGCGCCTGGTAATTGAGCGCGCCTCCGCGCAGATACACAGGATAGTTGGCCATGCCCGCGCCCCATGGGCTTCCATAGCCGCGCGACCTCGAGCGGTTGCCGGTGGTTTCGTGCGTCCTTTTTGCGGCCGCGAGGAGGCGGTCGAGGATCCTGAGCACGTCGGCGTAGGCTTTGTCTTCGGTTCGTTTCTCCATGGCCTTCAAGACCGCCAGAAGTGGAGAAGCGCCCTGGCCGCCGAAGACGTTATACGTGACGGGCCTGTTTCCCTGGAGCCGTTCGTACTTATCGTAAAGTTTGAGCAGGACGTCGACGTCGCCGCGATCGGCGGCGAGAGTCATGGCGTTGGCCACGTCGTCGAGCTGATTGGCGGATTCGATCGACTGCTTGTAGAAGGCGTCGGATTGCTCCGTGCGTTTTGAGCGTTTCAGCTCGGCCGCGACGTTCACGAGGATCGTCGATTCGATCCATTCCGGTTTGCGCCGTTCAAGCAATTGAAAGCCTGCGAGCAATTGCTCGAGCTCCGGGGGCGCCAGCGGAGGGGTCTTGTCCTTCTTCGAATCGTCGCCGCCGGTGTTTTGATTCTGCTGGTTCTCGACCCGCTGCGAGACGTAATGCAGATAAACCCACTGCGCCGCCGGGTCGGTGGGAGAGGCGTCGGCAAGCGCCTTGGCCGCCTCGTACACTTCGATGGTCCCTTCGCGTACAAGCTGGAAGTAGAACCAATCCCACAAGACCCTCGAGTCCTTGGCGTTCTTGTCGCGAGTCTCCTTGAGCTTCTTGGAGAAATCGTCCTGGTCGCCGGTTTTTCGAGCCAGCGAATAGAGCCAGCAGACCGCAGCCATCCGCCCCTGGCCAAAGTCGTCGGGGGCCCATTGGCGATTGTTGCCGCCGAAGTAGTTATTGGCGTCAAGGTGCGCGGACATGCGAATCTGAAAGACGCTGTTGAGACGATCCTGGAGCTCGAATTTCCTCTGCTTCATTCCGGAGGCGGTACGGATGCCGGCGGGCCTGCCTTTGTTCGAGCGCTTTCGGGAAGCGACGACGGCGCCAGGGTCGTCGTCGTTGGCCTTGATCTCGAGGATCGCTCGGAACCTGCGGGCGGCCTCATCGGATCGATCGAGCTCGGCCAGCGCCACGCCTTCTCGATAAAGCGCCTCCCAATCCTTTGGCTGTTTGCGGATGAGCTTGTCGGTGATCGCGAGCACCGGCTCGGGCTTGCGATTGGACAGCAGGTGGTCGATCGCCTCGAGGATGCGTCCCTCGTCCTTATCCTCGACGGTTTGTCTTCTCCAGACTTCCTCAGCCTGGCCGTACTCGCCGGCGCGAACGTAAAGCTGCGCCAGTTTGACGAGTGATTCGTCGGAAGGGGAGACTTCGGTCAACTGCTTTTGATACTGCGCCGCGGCCGTGAAATCGGCTTCGGCTTCGGAGAGGTTGGCAAGCTGCTCTAGGATCTGCGGGTCTCGGGTGTTGCCAGCCAAGAGCTGTTCGAGGGTTCGTCTGGCCGCACCATAATCGCCGCTGGCGGCGAACGCCTGGGCCAGGCACATCGCGCCTTCGCGGCGAGCCTCGTTTTCCCCGAACTGACGCTCGAGCCTCGAGACGAGCCTATCGAATTGGTTTTGCTGGATATAAAGCTCTGTCAAGCGCGATACCGCCGACAGCTTGCCTTCCAAGTCTTTGGCCTTCTCGAAAACGCGCCAGTAGAGTTCGATCGCTTCATCGGTGCGGAACTGCCCAGCGAGCGTTTCAGCCAGGGTCGTGAGCGGTTTGGAATCGGCCGGGTTGATGCGCACGGCCCTGCGGAGCACGTCGAGGCCTTCGTTCGGTTCGCCGAGCTGGAAGCAGAGCTCGGAGTAGAACTCGTAGTGCTCAGGGTTTCCCGGCGCCGAGGCCAAAAGCTCTCGACCCGCCTTCAAGGCTTCTTCGCGCAAGCCCAGTTTTGCATTGAGCTTGGCGATGTTGGCGAGGTATTCGCTCCTGGATCTGCGGTCGACGTCGGCCAGTCGGCGGTTGATTTCGACGGCGCCGGCGAGGTTGCCGGTCGATTCGAGCATTGCGCCGCGGTGGCAAGCGCCTTGGTCGAGCGCGGGTCGAACTCGACCGCTTTTTGCGCGGCGGCGGTCGCCTCGGCCAGATTTCGCTCAGCCTCGAGGTAGCGGGCAAGTTTGACAAGCGTGGCGGACGCCGCCGGCCCTTTCTGGCCCTTGAGCGTTGTATTAAGACGGGTGATTCTCTCGGCAACGCGGTTGGAAGCCTGGTCGTTGCGGACCTGCTGTGTGAACACAGCCTCGGCCTGGTCGTCGTCCAGGGCGAGCTTGCCTGCCTCGGCCAATTCGGCGTCGGCGTCGTCGTGCTTCTCGAGTTGATAGAGAACGTCGGCGTGTTTGAGCCTGAGCTCGAAATCTTTGGGGTCGAGTTTGCAAGCGTCGGCAAACGAAGTTTCCGCCTGTTTCAGGAAGCCGAAGCCGGCGAGCACTTCGCCAAGTCTACCCAGGTTCTTCGAGTTGCGGTTGGGTCCTTCGGCGATGGCGTTCCAGACGGCAATCGCCTCGTCCGGCCTTTTGAGCGAGTGGAAGTACTCGCCGAGGTACTCGCGATACTGAGCGGCGTCTGGAGCGAGCTCGATGGCTTTCTTATAGAAGGCAATGGCGTCGTCGGTCATTTCCGCCGAGCGGAAGAGGTCCGCGGTCTGTGCTGCGACGACAGGGTCGTTGGGTTTGGCTTTGGAAAGCTTCCGCCACACGTCGCCGGCCGCTTCCTTGCGATCGGCCTCGGGCTTTTTGGCGTCAAGGAGGATCAGTTTGCCCCACTCGCGGAGCGTGTCCGGGTTCGACGGGTCGTTCTTGGCGAGCGCTTCGTACTGGGCGGCGGCTTCGTCAAACTTTTTCTCTTGAACGAGCTGATCGACCAGGGCGAGCCTGAGGTCGCGGCGAGAGGGCATGCCTTTACGGCCTGTTCGAACCATTTGCGAGCCTCCGCGGCCCTGCCCTGAGAGGCCAGCGATTTGCCCAGCCGGGAAAGCACTCGACGTCGTCTGGGTTTTTCTTGATCCAACCTTCGTAATAAGTGGCCAAACCCGACACATCGTCGTTCTTGAGAAAGACGTCTTCAACTTTGGATCTCACTTCTCGATAGAGCCAACTTTCCGGGTTGAGCTCTCCCAGGAGGCGTTCGAAATCGGCAAGAGCGGCGGTGGTTTTTCCCAGTCTGACTTTCAGATCCGCCGCCTCGATCTGGAGCTGGATTTGACGGAACTTGTCGGCGGCCTTCTTGGCAAGCTCCTCGTATCGCTCGAGAGCGAGGTCGGGTTTCGACTCTTCGGCCAGGATAGCGGCGATTTGCTCCTCGAACACGCCCGTATCGTCCGGGAAGAGCTGTTCGAGCCGCTTCCAAACTTCCGCCGCGCGATCGTCTTTGTTGGTCTTTTGGTAAACCCTTCCGAGCACCTGGAAGACGTCGAGTAGATCGGTGCGGTTGGGTTTTCGAGCGATGGCTCGCTCGAAGGCAAGGGCGGCGGCCTCGGGTTGGCCGACCAGTACGAGCTCTTGACCCAAATAATAAGAGGGGAGGGGATCCTTGAGACGCGTTTCCTCGGCCTTTCGCAGCGCCAGCACCGCAGCCTGGTCGCTTCCTCGCTGGGCTTCGAGCAGACCCAAAAGCAGCCAACTTACGCCGTCGTCGGGCTTGTCCTCGACCTTCGTGCGATACGATTTAAGCAACTGTTCAAGCGTGCCGCGTTCGACGTGGTATCCATAAACCCTATCCAGCCGCATCCGCGCTGGGGCTCTTTTCCAATAGCGCGAGGAACCGTTCCATGGCGGTGCGGTCTTTCCTTTCCTCCCCGCCAAGGTCTTCTTGCGTCTTGTCCTCGGTCTCGTCCTTGGCGGCATCGGCTTTTGTTTGCTCCGCATTCTTGGCGGCCTCCGCCCCTTTGCTTTGAACAGGAGGCGCTTGTCAACGCGCGAGATTGCAAAACGGGCACGGCGCAGGCCGCCGCCAGCGCGGCCGCGACGAGAGCAAGTTTCCTCATGATCAATCGCCTCTTATCGTCCTAGATTATGATCAAGATTTGAAAGTGACTTTACAAAATGTTTGTAGGCGCGGCTTTCCATCGAGCCCATCGCGCAGGATAGCCGGGGCAAACGCAATCGTCAATTGTCGGAACGAGGCGGCGAGGCGTCCGGATTGGCGATCTGGGACAACCGTCGGAAAAAGTCAAAGCGCCTCGGCGTTTGTCGTTGCGAGCGTTCAAGCGGATGGGTTAGTGTGTACAACTTCGGATCGAAAACGGTCCCGCTTTTGGGCGACTCAAGACCTTTCGCATTGAATCGTATTCAGACGTATGTCAACCACATTTCACGGAGCAGGGCTGGATGATCGAAACGGAACAGCTCAAGGAACAATTGGAGGCGTTTCGCAAGGATTTCGACGCCTTGAGGCGTGAAGTCGGCAAAGTGATCGTCGGCCAAGACGATATCGTCGAAGGCGTGCTCACGGCGCTTGTCGCCGGCGGCCACGTGCTACTGGAAGGGGTTCCTGGTCTTGGAAAAACGCTCTCGTTCGCACCTTGGCGGAAGCTTTGCACCTGAAGTTCCAGCGCCATTCAGTTCACTCCGGACCTGATGCCCGCCGACATGATCGGCACCAACGTGGTGATGGAAAGACGAGGAAGGCCGCCGCAAGTTCGAGTTCCAACAGGGCCCCGTTTTCGCGAACCTGGTGCTGGCCGACGAAATCAACCGAGCCACTCCCAAGACGCAGTCCGCCGCTTGTTGGAGGCGATGCAGGAGAGGTCGGTGACGGTCGCGGGCAAAACGCACATTCTCGAGCGGCCGTTCTTCGTCCTGGCCACGCAGAACCCGCTCGAGATGGAGGAGGGGACGTATCCTCTGCCCGAAGCTCGAGCTCGACCGGTTCTTCTTCAAATTGCTCGTGAGGTTTCCAACCGCTTTGGAGCTCGAGTCGATCCTCGATCGCACCACCGAATCGCCAACCCCGCACGCCGAGCCTATATTCGACGGCAAGCGGATTGGCGAACTGTCCAAACTTGCCAGGCAGATTCCCAGTCTCCGGAAGCTCAGACGCTACGGCATCGCCATCGTGTTGGCCACCCACCCCGAGCACGAAGGCGCCACCGAGATGACCAAGCGCTATCGTGCGCTATGGATCGAGCCCGCGAGGAGCGCAGGCCATCATCCTGGCCGCCAAGATCCGCGCGATCCTCGACCACCGCTACCATGTCGTCGCGTGAGGACGTCTGCGCGGCCGTGCGCCACCCGGCTCTGCGCCATCGTTTGATCCTCAACTTCGAGGGCCAGGCCGAAAATATCCAGCCCGACGAAGTGGTGGCCGACGCCCTCGACGTCGTCGTGCGCCAAGCCCTTGCCGTTTAGCCAGTCGTGCACGGAACTTAAACCCAAGGGCTTGCATCGTCCATGGCGCTCTTCGATTCCGACTTCCTCAAGAAGCTCGAGTACCTTTCGCTCGTCTCGAGGCGCGTTTTTCGAGGCCAACTGCTCGCCCAGAAACGGACGATGCAGCTCGGCGGGGGAATCGAATTCGCCGACCACCGCGATTACACCGCCGGCGACGACCTCCGCT
>CAWFUI010000021.1:0-430167 GCA_963818975.1 uncultured Planctomycetota bacterium
CCTGGTGCTGGCCGACGAAATCAACCGAGCCACTCCCAAGACGCAGTCAAGCTTTGCTGGAGGCGATGCAGGAGAGGTCGGGTGATTTTCTTGCGGCAAAACGCACATTCTCGAGTGGCCGTTCTTCGTCCTGGCTATGCAGAACCCGCTCGAGATGGAGGGGACGATTCTGCCCGAAGCTCAGCTCGACCGGTTCTTCTTCAAATTGCTCGGTGGAGGTTTCCAACCGCTTTGGAGCTCGAGTCGATCCTCGATCGCACCACCGAATCGTCCTTGCCTACCCGCACGCCGAGCCTATAATTCGACGGCAAGCGGATTGGCGAACTGTCTCAAACTTGCCAGGCACATTCCCTATCTCCGACTCAGTCTGCGAAGAGTACGCTACGGCATCGCCATCGTGTTGGCCACCAACCCCCCACCCCGAGCACGAAAGGGGCGCCACCGAGATGACCAAAGATGCTATGTGAGCTATGGATCGAGCCCGCGAGGCAGCTCAGGCCATCATCCTGGCCGCCAAGTTCCAGGCCAGGATAGGGACCACCGCTACCATGTTGCGTGGTAAGGACGTCCGCGCGTGCCCCGGCTCGAAACCTTGCTCTACGCCATCGTTTGTATCCTCAACTTCGATGGGCCAAGCCGAAAAAATGCAGCCCGACGGAAGTGGTGGCCCATGTCCTCGACGTCGCCTGCGCGAAGCCCGTTTAGCCAGTCGTGCACGGACGTCTTAAACCCAAGGGCTTGCATCGTCCATCTGCGCTTTTTCCATCTTCCTACTTCCTCTTAGAAGCTCGAGTACCTTTTGCTCGTCTCGCAGCGCGTTTTTCGAGGCCAACTGCTCGCCCAGAAACGGACGATGCAGCTCGGCGGGGGAATCGAATTCGCCGACCACCGCGCTGAACCGCCGGCGACGACCTCCGCTACCTCGATTGGAACGTCTTTGCACGCCACGACGAACTTCTGATCAAACGCTTCCAGGAAGAAGAAGATCTGCACGTCTATATATTGCTCGATTGTTCACGCAGTATGGGGATGGGGTCTCCTCCGAAGTTCGACCTGGCGCGGCATCTGGCCGCGGCGCTTGGCTTATATCGCCCTGGCGGATCTCGACAGGGTGTCGATCATCGCTTTTGCGGGGGAGATCGTCGGCGACTTCCCGCTGACCAGGGGCAAGGCGCGAATCCTCTCGCTGCTCAAATTCCTGGAAAACCTTTCGCCCAGGCAGACCGACACCGATCTGGCGAAATCGATGCGCAGCTTCGTGCTTCGAGCGCAGCGAAGAGGCCTGGCGATCGTGATCAGCGACCTCTACGACGCCAGCGGATTCCAGCGCGGGCTCGACGTCTTGCGGCACCACAAGCACGAACCGCACGTCATCCAGGTGATCGATCGCGCCGAGGACGACCCGAAATTGCTGGGCGACGTCGAGCTTTACGACGTCGAGACCGACGCCGTGCAGAAGGTGACGATCACCGAGCGAAACCTCAAGCAGTATCGAAAAATCTATGCCGACTTTCTCGAGTCGGTGAAACAATACTGCAATTCATACGCGATTGGCAGAACGCTTTCGACCAGCGACGTCCCGTTCGACGACCTGGTGCTCAAAATGATGAGGGCCGCGGGGGCCGTCTCGGCGTAGTGCTCGACTTGGCAGTTGGTAAATCGACAAGCATGGAATCGTTGCGGCTAGTTGCTCGAGGAGGCTTTTGACGGATGCCCCAGATCGCGAACCTTTCCGCTTTGGCCTTGGCTGGGTTGGCCTTGCCGATCGTCGTCTTTTACATCCTGAAGGTTCGCCTGCGCAGGGCGCCGGTCGCGACGATCATGTTCTGGAGGCAGATCTTCGAGGAAAAGAAGCCTCGGTCGCTCTGGCAAACGCTTCGTCATCTGCTCTCGCTCCTGCTCCAAATCGCCTTTTTGTTGCTGTTGGTCTTCGCCCTGGCGAGCCGATCTTTCCCTTGGGACAGCCGGACGGCGAAGCGATTGGTTTTGGTCGTCGACAACTCCGCGAGCATGAACGCCAACGACCTCAAGCCTTCGCGCTTCGCAAAGCGAAACTCGAAGGTCGCGAGTTGATCGACAACTTGAGGTTCCGAGACGAGATGGCGATCATCTCGTCGAGTGGTCAGCCTCGCGTCTTTTCGGGTCTGACCGGCCATCAACGGACGCTCAAGGAGTGCTTGAAGCCATACCTTCAAGCGACGGCCCCACGAACGTCTCACAGGCGGTGGAATTGGCCAAAAGGTTGTTGGCGGACCACGCGAACAAGAAGATCGTCGTCCTCACCGACGGCGGCTTCCCGGAAGTCGAGAAGCTCGCGAAAGACAAAGACGTCCAGATCGTCGGGGTGGCCGCGAAAACCCCAAACGTCGCGATCACGATGTTCCAGGTTCGTCGGAGCCTCCTGGATCCAATCGGTTACGAAATCTTGACCGAGGTCGCGAACAATTCGGAAGAAAAGGTCGAGTGCCGCCTCGAGATCGATCTAGAGGACGAGCCCGTCGACGTTGTGCCGCTTAACCTCGCTCCCAAGGAAAAGTGGCGACAGGTGTTCGAAAAGACCTCCGCCGAAGGCGGCCGCCTGAAGGCCACTATCAACCGTTCAGACGCTCTTGCCGCGGACAACTCGGCCTGGGCGATTTTGCCTGTGCGTGAATATCAGAACGTTACGCTCGTCACGCCTGGAAACCTGTTTCTCGAGAAGGTGCTCGAGGCCCTGCCGTTGGTCAAGCTGAACGTCGTCAAGGAAGCCCCCAAGACGGTCGCTCCAGGTACGATCGTCATCTACCACAGAGTTGTGCCAGAGAGTCTGCCATCCGGCAGGATCATGGTCATCGAGCCCGAAAGGTCGAGCCCGCTTTGGACGGCGGGGGAGAAGCTTCCCAATCCGATCGTTTCAAAGCAGGATCGCGATTCTCCGCTGATGATGCACGTTCGGCTCGACAATATTTTGATGCCCGAGGCGCGGCAAACTGGCGTTTCGTTCTCCCAAGGTTCAAATTCTCGCGGGCTCGGCCGATGGAGATCCGCTTTACGCTCTGATCAATCGGGCCGAGGGGCCAGTGCTTGTTCTGACGGTGAACCTCGACAAAAGCGACCTCCCGCTTCAGACGGCGTTTCCGATCCTCACCACCAACGCCATGGCCTACTTCGCTGGGGAAAAGGGGGAGCTCAAGGAGTCGGCAGCCACCGGTTCGATCGCGGAAATCGTACTGCCCAAGCCTCGCGAACAATACACAGGTGAACTGGTGCTCGAGGCGCCCGACGGTTCGACCAAGCCGCTCCCCGCGTCTGTAGGCGAAAAGGCGACGATCGGTCCGCTCGATCAGGTGGGCGTGTGGTCGATCGAAGAGAAGGTGTTGAGTAAAGACGGCGGGAAGGGAATTCCGATCGTCCAAGTGGCTTGCAACCTCGCCAATCGCGTCGAAAGCGACCTCATGGCGCCGAGCGTCGCGGCCGAGAGCAAGGCAAGCTTGGGATCGGGATTTGGCGGAAGGCCGATCTGGTATTATCTGATCGCAATGGCATGGGCGGCGGTTGGCTGGGAGTGGTTCTTGTATCAGCGAAGGTGGATTGATTGAACATGGATAAAGTTTTTCAAACTTTGAAATTTGGATTCGAACTTTGTGCCCTTACTGGCTCCTGGGTCTCTTGCTTGTCGCCGTGCTCATTTATTACTTCTTTCGAAGTCTTTCAGATCTGCCCAAGAAACAGTGCGTGGTCTCGCTTCTTGTCCGTGGATTGGTCCTGGTTTTATTGGTGCTTTCGCTTGCAGGATTGACGCTCTTGAAGCCGACGAAAGAACAGTTCGTCGTATTCGCGGTCGACCGGAGCATGAGCATCGGCGAGGAAGGCAAGAAGGCCGCGGACGATTTTCTCGCCAAGGCGATCAAGAAGTCTGGACGCAACCGCTATGCGATTTTGCCGTTCGCGGCCGAGCCGGGAAGTCTAGAGTCCGACAGGCCCAGGGACGACCGGTCCTCGAAGGATGCGAAGAAGGAGCTTGATGCGAAGGGAACCAACCTGGCCGAGGCGATCGAAGTCGCCGCGGCCTCCAGGCCGCCGTTTTACGTGCCCAAGATCGTCCTCGTCTCCGACGGCAACCCGACCAAAGGCGAGGTCTTGAAGAGCGCCCTGCGGGCAGGCGCTTCGATTTCCACGGTTCCGCTGCCGGTTCGCAATGAGCCCGAGGTCCAAGTTTCGGGCATCAACGTCCCTGCTCAGGTGCGCCAGGGGGAACCGTTCCGCGTCGAAGTGGTCGTCGATTCGAACCACGACGACGAAGGCGAGATCGAGGTCTTCAAGGGTCCGATCAAGGTCGTTTCCGAGAAGCGCAAAATCAAAAAAGGTGAGAACAAGTTCCAGTTCAATCAACAAATCGAGAACGATCGGCTCGCAGCCTACTCGGTTCGCGTCAAAGGTTTCAAAGACACGCTCCTGGACAACAACAGCGACTTGGGCCTGGTCTTCACCAACGGCAAGCCGAGGGTTCTGATCATCGAAAGCGACCCCAAATCGGCGAAGCACCTGACCTGGTGCTGGAAGAGCAGGACATGCAGGTCGACGTTCGCCCTCCCGCGGGCATGCCCGACAATCTCTCCGACCTTCAGAATTACGAGCTCTTGATCCTCTCGAACGTGCCAGCCACAGCGCTTTCGATGAGGCAAATGGATGTGGCCCGCACCTACGTCCAAGACTTGGGCGGAGGCCTTGTGATGCTCGGCGGCGATCAATCGTTTGGTCTCGGCGGATACTACAAAACGACGATCGAAGAGATCCTGCCCGTCCGAAGCGATTTCGAAAAAGAGAAAGAAAAGCCAAGCCTGGCCATGATCCTCGTCATCGACAAATCAGGTTCGATGGGCGGCGAGAAAATCGAGATGGCCAAGGAGGCGGCCAAAAGCGCGG
Source organism: uncultured Planctomycetota bacterium (assembly GCA_963818975.1). Lineage (GTDB taxonomy): Bacteria > Planctomycetota > Planctomycetia > Isosphaerales > Isosphaeraceae > CAWFUI01. Next base: position 4,906 of record CAWFUI010000021.1, read on the forward strand.
TCGAGCTTTTGGGCCCCAACGATAAAGTCGGCGTCGTCGCCTTCGAAGGGGAAACGTTTTGGGTTTCCGAGCTTCACCCATGCTCCGACAAAGGCTTCATCCTCGACAGGGTCTCGACGATCGACGCCGGCGGCGGCACCGTGATGTATCCCGCGATGGAAGAAGCCTATCAAGTGCTCAGAGGCGTCGCCGCGAAGCTCAAGCATGTGATCATCCTCACCGACGGCATCTCGGCGCCTGGCGATTTCGAAGGCATTACCACTTCCATGGCACAAGATATGATCACAGTGACGACTGTCGGCGTGGGTACCGACGCCGACAAAAATCTCCTCGAGGAAATCTCCAGGCTTGGCAAGGGCAGGTATTACGAGGTTGAGGATCCCGACTGCGGTGCCCCAGATCTTTGCCAAGGAGACGGTCACGGCGAGCAAGTCGGCGATCAACGAGCAACCGTTCATGCCTCAAGTGGTTCGACCGACGCAGGTGCTTTCGGGGATCGATCTGGAATCGGCGCCGTTTCTCCTGGGTTATGTGGTTACGCGGCCGAAGCCGACTTCGGAGGTGATCCTGGCGACCGAGGCTGGCGATCCGCTGTTGGCTTGGTGGAGGTACGGGCTTGGGATGACGGCCGCGTTCACGTCCGACGCCAAACCCCGCTGGTCCGCGGAGTGGGTCTCCTGGCCGGAGTTTAGCAAGTTTTGGGCTCAGATCGCCCGCCATACTTTGCGAAAGAGCGAAGCCAAGGGCGTTGTCGTCCAGGTCGAGCGGAAGGGGGGCAAAGCCACGGTCTCGCTCGATGCGATCGAGCCTTCAGGCAAATACCTGAACAAAGCCGAGACTGAACTGACCGTCATCGACCCGACATTGGGCAATCGCAAGCTGGAGATGGTTCAGACCGCGCCTGGGAGGTATCAGGCCGAGTTCGACACTCCTTCGCAGGGCTCGTACCACCTGGAATTAAGCCAAAAGCAGAACGGTCAGGTTGTTTCCAGGCAATCTCGTGGTTTGGCAGTCGGGTATCCCGAGGAGCTCCGGCTGAAGACGACGAACGACGAACTGCTCAAGTCGATTGCACGGGTTTCGGGCGGAATTTTTAATCCGTCGGCGGAGGAGGTGTTTGCTCCTTCGCCCCGGACTGCTCCGCGAGCGACGCCTCTTTGGCCCTACCTGGTGGCTGCGGCCGCGTTCCTGTTTGTCCTTGACGTGGCTCTCCGCAGGCTTGATTTCAGCCTTTTTGGGCAGCATGGACGCCGGCCCGAATGGGCGTGGTCGCGCGTAGGAATCGACGGAGTTTGTAGGGTTCGAGCCCGTTCTTCGCGGTTCAACGCCTTTTCGCAGACGTCTTGGGTCTGAAAAATCGCCTATCATTACGAGAAGCAGCTATTCACTATCCTTGGGACGTCGTACAATCGTCCGCTGAATCCATTCGAACAGTCCTCGAATCGATTTTCAATTCTTATGGAAAGCCGTAAGGGCTTTGGAGGCTAGGCATGGGAGAGCGAATCTACCGTGAGCTTGGACCTGTGCGGCGACGCCAGGGATATCAACTAGCCGCTCGCGCTAGCCTGGGGGCTCTTGGTCGGCGGACTCATGGGCGTGTGCCTGGGCGTGTGGCGGCTGATATCAGCCACCTCGGCCGCGTCGGCCTGGTTCCCAGCCCTCCTGCTTGGGTGCCCGTTGACGGCTCTTTGCTTGGCGTTCGCATTCAGTCGCAAGTCGTGGAAGGGCGCCGCCAAGGCGGTCGATTCGCACTACAGCCTCAAGGATCGGGCGTCCACGGCCCTCGATTTTCTCTCGAGGCCGCTCGATACGGCGATGAAAACCCTACAGATCGAAGACGCCGAATCGCATCTGTCGTCGATCGACCCCAAGAAGGTCGTACCTTGGAAGACTCCGAGGGTCGTGCCCGCACGCGCTCTCGCCCTGGCTCTTGCCTGCACAATGATGCTTTGGCCGCTCACTTCGCGGACGGTCAAAGGCGAGCCCGCGGCCCCTCTGGCTCAGGTCGTTGCCGAAGCCGAGAAGATCGAAGAGGACTTCAAAGAACTCGACGAGCTGGCGAAAAAAGAGAAGTCCAAAGACCTCGAGAAGCTGATCAAAGAGCTGATGAAGAAGGTCGAGGAGCTCAAGCAGCCCGGCGTCGACGTCAAAGAGGCGATGGCCAAGCTTTCGGAGATGCAAACCGCGCTCGCCGCCGAACAAGCGAAATACAACCCAGCACTCGTCGACGCCCAGCTTCAGTCGCTGGGAGAGGCGATGAGCGCCGCGGAGTCGCTACAAGACGCGGCCCAGGCTCTACAAAACCAAGAGCATGAAAAGGCTGCGGAGAAGCTCGAGCAAATCGATCCCAAGGACGTCGACCGCAAAGAGGCCAAGGCCATCAAGGATCGTATGAAGAAGCTTTCTCAGCAAATGAAAGACTCCGGCATGGGCGAGCTCGGCGAAGCGACCGACAGCCTCGCCGAGGGCCTGAGCGACGGCGACGAATCGGAGGCCAAGTCGGGCGCCAAGAAGATCGCCGGCCTGGCACGCTCCCAAGCCAAGCGCAAACGCTTTTCAATTCGCTGGCCCTCCAGTGCAACAAGCTTGGCGAGTGTAAGAGCAACTGTCAGAAAAACAGCCTTGCCAAAGGCAAAGCGCCGAAGTCGGACAAGCCGAGCTCAACTTTCGGCATGAAGACCAACGGCGAGCTTTACGGCGAGAAACGAGAGCTCGGTTCAAGGCGCGATCGCAAAGACATCACCGGTCAAATGGGTGAAGGTCCTTCGGAGACCGAGACGACGCACTCGCCTGAAGGTCGGGAAGTGGCCGCTGCCAAGTACCGAGAGGTCTACGACAAGTACAAGAAGATGACCGAGTCCGTTCTCGACAACGAGCCGATTCCTTTGGGACATCGCCAAACGATCCGCAAGTATTTCGAGCTAATTAGACCTTCAAACGATGAGCAAGACGCTCTCGCTCCACCAGCCAAGGCCGGCGACTCGAAATGAGTTGAGTTCCGACAACGACAAACGAAGCGGCGGACGACATCAACGTCCGCCGCTTTCGTTTTTACTGAAGCGAAGCGAGAAACTCGACCAAATCGCGAAGCTGCGTCTTCGAGAGGAACTTCAAAAGGTCCAAAGGCATTGCGGAAGGCCCTCGCTTTTGTTCTTCGACGTCGGACTTCTTGACGCTGATCAGCTTGCCTTCGGCTGTCATCAGCTTCAGTTCGTCCTTGTCGTCGGACTTGAGGATTCCCGAAACGACGTTGCCTTCCTTCGTGGCGATGACGATCGTTTCGAAGCCCTTGGCGATCTGCTTGTCTGGAGCCACAATCGACTCGAGCAGGTATTCGCGCTTTTGTCTGTTGCCAATGCCCGTCAGGTCGGGCCCAACCTCTCCTCCCTTGCCGTTGATCTTGTGGCAACGTAGGCATTGAACTTGAGCGTTCTCCCGAAAGATTGCCAGGCCCCGCTCGGCATTGCCACCCTCGAGAACCTCTCGATAGAAAGCGAGCGGGTCGTCTTTCTTGCGTTTGGCTTCAAACCGATCAAGCTTGGCTTTGAGTTCGGGATGGGAGGCGTGTTTCGAGGCGGATTCGAGGACGTCGAGCTGGAGCTCGGCGGGAACTGCGTCTTCGACAAGCTTGTCGACCCACTCGGAGAGCAGTACGTCGACCTCGGGCAAGGCGACGCCTTGTAGAATCATGAAGGCATTCTGTTTCTCGCGAATGCTGCCTTTTGCGATCAGTTGCTTGAGCACGCCCACAGTCTCAGTCGGTTCGAGCTTGGCTAAGAGCCTCAGGCCTTCCGCACGAAGGTCTCCGCTTGGGTCTTCAACCGCGGCCTTCACCGACGCGCCTAACCGTTTGTCGCCGAGCGCGTCGATCGACTTCAAGGCCTCGATCCTCACTTTCGACGGCCTTTTCTTATCAAGCGCAGCGGCGACCAAAGAGTCGGCCGCAGTCTCGATCTTGAGCGCGGCGGCGGCTCTTGCCGCAGTGATCGCCAGCCTCTCAGGGCTTTCGAGCAAGAGCTTTCCAATCGATGGCGCCAGGGCCGTCGCGGCGTCGTCCATCGGCCGTTTGGCGATTGGCCTCCAAACGCCAATGACCCTGTCCAGAACCGGCGGCTCCGACCAATGTTCGAGCTCGTGCAGTGCCTCCTCCCGAACCGTGCCAGCAACATTTTCCGCCAATGCGATCTCGGCTATCTTTCGAGCTCCTCGGGCGCCGCCAATACGGTAATTCGCATTCAAGACGCGCAAGAGCAATGGCTCGTCAACGCCCTTGGCTGTCCCCAGATCGGCCAGCCTTTCGTAGGCGCCGGGAATGGGAACGTCGTTGATCGCACGTGCCGTCTCGACCACGATCCTCGCGTCCGAATCTCCCAGAAACGCCGAAATCTCCGGACTCTGGAGGCGGCGAAGGGCCAAGAGGCCTGCCATCCGGACGGCGGCGCTGGTCGACTTGGAAAGCCCTGCCAATCGTGTAACGTCTTTCGAACCAGCAAGCGCCATGACACCAGCATGTCTGAGGTAAGGATCCTTGTCGGCGTTCTGCTCGAGCATTTTCAAGACGGAGTCGAATGCGGAGGAACCTCCCAGTTTCCCGAGCGCAATCGCAGCCTGGAAGCGGACCCTTGGGCTCTCGTCGGCAAGCATCGACTTCAAACCTTCGACTACCGAGGTCATCCGTGCGTCGCCCAAAACTTTCGCGGCCTGGGCTCGGATCTCGGCGTCCTTAACTGCCAAGAGTTCTGGCAGGCCCGCGACGCCTTGGCTTGTTTTGCGTTGAATCTGTCCTAACGCCCAAACGGCATGGAGCCGAGCAAGCTGGTTGGCGCTCGGATCCTTGGCGACTTTCTCGAGGACGGCGATCGACGCCTGGCCCTTCTCTGCCAATGTGAACTGGGCTTCCCTTCTCACCCTTTGGTCCGGAAAAGCAAGAAGCTCGACCAATTGGTCGATCGACCGGGTCGAGAGATCCTCCGCGAGCAGCTTGGCAGTCTCAGCCGCTCGAGGATGGATCGTTCCTTTGGTGGGCGAGAGCTTGTAGATCCTGCCTTTGTTCGGCTTCTCCCAGCCTTCAACCCAATCGGAGAAATAAAGAGCGCCGTCGGGCCCAAAATCCGCGTCGGTCGCGAGTACGGTCCATACGAATTCGTTCGCGTCGACAACTTCGAACGACGCTCCCTTGGGAGCGAGCCTGAACGATCGAATGCCGCTATTTCCGCTGCCGCCTCGGAAATCGCAAATGAAGAAACGGTTGCGATAGGCGTCTGAAAGTGCCGTGCCAGGTTCCCGGCAGAAGCCGGAGGGACCATCGGTGATATTGATCAGCGGGGGAACGATGAAGGCTGCTTGCCCGTCCCACTGGGGATGCCAGAGCTTTTCGGCGTTCCAGGGGCCCCGGCTCACGGGTTGCTCGATGAACTGGTATCCGATGCGCCAGCCGCTGTCCCCACCTTCCACAAGATAAACGCAACGAGCTCTATCACCCGAATCGGAATTGTTGTCGACGGTGAAGAGATTGCCAAAGTCGTCGAACACCAACTCCTGGGGATTCCGCAGGCCAGAAGCGTAAATCTCGAGGTTCGAACCATCGGGTTCGCAGCGGACCACGGCCCCTGTGTCGATCGACTGCACAGCCCCTTTCGGCGTTTGAACGTTCAAACCTCGGTCGCCGATGCTGAAATAGATCTTCCCGTCGGGCCCGAACACCAACCCATGCAAGTCGTGGCCCAGGAATCCCACGTGAACGCCATAACCGTGTTGCAGGCGCGTACGCTCGTCGGCTCGGCCGTCGCCGTCGGCGTCTCTCAGCTTCCAGAGGTCAGGAATACAGGTGAACCAGACGTCTCCGTTGCGCGTGAGAACGCCCGCGCCAATGCCGTCGGCTGCGTCCCGAAAGCCGTCGGCGAAGACCGTTGTCCGATCGGCCTTGCCGTCGCCGTTGGAGTCCCAAATCAGCCGAACACGGTCCTCATCGCGGGCGTACGAGGGGAAGTCCTTGCCGAGGTATTTGCGATACATGGCCACCCGGTCTTCGACGGTCCGGCTTGCCAGGTCGTCGTCGAGCCAATCCATATGGCCTCGGATGTCGGTGACGCCCGAGTGCAACCGGAACGTCTCGGCCACATAGAACTTGCCCTTGCCGTCGATACAGAACGCAACGGGATTGAGTACCAGAGGCTCAGCGGCGAAAACCTCGATCTTGAGGTCGCCCGGAACGCGGATGCGCTTCATGGCAAGCTGGTCTACCTGAAATTCTTCCGACTGGGCGGACGCTGGACGACATGGAGCGATCAGAGCGAAGACACATGCGAATGCACCGATCAATGTCCGGCGCTTGGCGAATCGCTGCATGGAACACGACCTCGGATTGTTTTAAGAACCTTGGCGGGGAGAGAATGGGCACGAACCAGATCAGGCGGGGCGGGCGGTTCGTTGACTTATTGGCGAAGCGACGCTTCTGCGTATTCGCTGCATCCAAAACTAGGTTACCATTCGGTTAACCCGACCGCAACGCAGCCAGGAGCCCGTGGTTTTGCTGCATCGACCGGTCGTCGAAATTTGCGTGGAGAGCCTCGCCCAAGCTGTGCAAGCCGAACTCGGCGGCGCAGACAGAATCGAGCTTTGCCGGGAGGCGCGTGCGAAGGTTTAACGCCTTCGGCGAGATTGATCGATTCCGTTCTGGCCAACGTAACTGTGCCAGTTCATGTTTTGATCAGGCCTCGACCGGGCGACTTTCTTTACACGAATAGCGAATTCGACGTCATCGAGCGAGAGATTGCGCTCGCAAAGCGGCTCGGCGCCAGGGGAATCGTCGTCGGAGTGCTCCAGAACGATCTCTCGATCGATCAAGCCAAAACTCGCGATCTCGTCGCAACCGCAGACCCACTGCCCGTGACTTTCCACAAAGCCTTCGACCTCGTCGCAGACCCTATCGCCAGTCTCGAGATTCTGGCGTCGTTAAGAGTCCAAAGGATTCTGACCTCAGGTGGAAGAGCAACCGCTCTCGAGGGCGTCGAAACGCTTAGCCTGCTCGCGAAGGCCGCTGGAGGAAACGTTGAGATCATCGCCGGTGGGTCGATCCGAATCGAGCAGGTTTCACGACTGATTGAGACGACGAGCGTTCCCGCGATTCACCTGGCAACCGGAGTCATGCAGGACGATTTCGGAAACATCGGTCATGGTACGATCTCGAACGTCCTGGTTCGCAAGTTGGTCGGGCTGGTACGATCTTTCGTATGATCGACCCCGAACCGATGAGGCTTGCAATCGATCTAGCCAAGGAAGCCAAGTCCTTGGGCGAGGTTCCCGTCGGCGCCGTGGTGGTCCGCGATGGAAGAGTTATTGCCAAGGCGTTCAATCTTCGCGAAACTCTGGAGGATCCCACTGGCCACGCTGAACGTATTGCTCTGACTCTGGCTGGCAGAGCTTTAGGAACCTGGCGACTCGACGAATGCACGCTTTACGTCACACTCGAACCCTGTACGATGTGTGCCGGGGCGATCGTCCTAAGTCGCATTCAGAGATTGGTTTATGGCGCAGTCGACCCGAAGGCTGGGGCTTGCGAAAGCTTGTACAACATCGTCAGCGACCCGCGGTTGAATCATCGCCCCGAAGTCTTTGGCGGAGTTCTGGCTGAAGAATGTGGAGATCTCCTGCGGACATTTTTCCGCGAGCGGCGGTAAGATTGGTGCTGAGAAGATTTAGAAGGCCTAGCGAAACCGTTCGTGCCTTCTGAAAATCCCTGGAGGGGTGCCTGAGTGGTTGAAAGGGCCGGTCTCGAAAACCGGTGTACCGCACCGCGGTACCGAGGGTTCGAATCCCTCCTCCTCCGTTAGCGTAGGTCGATTGTTAACTGGGCCGAGAACGCCAAGAAGTTGCTGTGCCGACAGAAGACGATCACGTTCGTGGAGTAAAGGCTCCAGGAAAGTATGATGCGACGGTCGGTTCCGAGAAGGAAGCGCGGCGGATCTTGCGACGGGCGATGCCCGACGCTCCGGAGCTTCCAGCAGTTGTCGCCGGACAAGCCTATCCAAGCCCGACGCCTGGTACGTATAAGTGGTTCCAACGGCACCCTGTCGACTCGGCGCCCGGTTCGAATGCACCCAATTTGCCACACATGAAGTACGCGGATTGGACTGGGGGGGAAGCGAAATAAGGGCGGCAGTTGGGGACATATCTATTTCCCCGAAGAGGAGTAGAAGTGACAATGGTTCACTACGAAGACGCCGATGTCATACCTTTGAAAGAGTTCAACTTCGCCTGGAGAATCACGGACGCTCACTGGTCCTTGCTCCCCGAACCCGTGCTAGATCGGATTAAAGCTCTCTACGTCGCAAGGAGTCGGCAGTTGTACGCGGTTTCTCCGTTGAGCCGGCCAATGAGACATCCCCCAGATCTGGGCCAACTCACCATCACACACCAACAATCTCTTGAAGAGTCTGGCGGCCCTGACGACCTCGAGTGCAACCGTTGGTTTCGCCAACTACCCATCGATCCCACGCAGTAGGTCTACGTCTGCTGGGGCGTTGGCGACGGAGTCGCACTCGTCACCGATTGGGGAGTCTTCATCGAGACATGGGAAGATCTCTGGTATCCCTTCGACTGGATGTGCGTCTTTGACGACTCGCTTGATTGGGCGGTGCTCTTCGGGCCTGGAGAGATGGTTCGTTTTGCGGAGAAGGTCAAGGTGGCTTGTTAAGCGCATTCAGGCTCCAAGCTAACTATTGCAAGGAAGGTCTCGATACGAGAAGGCAAACAGGCCCACGACGAGCCCGACAAGCCAGATGCCGGTAAGGATCCCTGTGTTTGCCTGATAGTGCCAGCCAGACTGCGTGTACGCGGACACTGGGTAATAGGCCCTGAAGATCGATAGCTTGTCGAGCCCTTGCCATTCGTCCATTTGCGGCAGGTTCACCACAACGTGCAGGATGTAGCTGCCTAGAGTGATCACAGACCCGACCAGCGTCGCTTTCCAACGGACGATGTCGATCGAGGATACAACGACCGTAAAGCCATAGATCGCTAGTCCGAGCGTGAAGAGGTTGAACGCTGGGAAGACCATTTTGGCCGGGTCGGTCGCCGTTTGGACCGCGTTGAATTGCCCGCTGACCATGTTGCCCATCATGAGGGCGAGCGCGAGAACCGCGAGCCCAAGTACCAGTACGACGGCCTGCGATAAGAGATATGCGGTACGAGAGATGGGCCGAGAAAGAACGAAGTCGAGCGAGCCCTTTTCGATTTCCCCAGCAACCGCTGCAGACCCGCGCGAGATTGGCCACAACACGAATGTCAGGATCAAGAAAGGATGGTTCCAGAACGCCAGTTCGATCGCCGGCGAAGTGTAGTCCATCCCCGGTCCGCCCATGCCGCGCAGGAAACCCCGCGTCCCGACCTGACGCTGGATGTCTCCCAAATTCCTCAGCGCCTTCTCGGTCTTGACAGTGAAATAAACAGACAGCCAGGAAATGAAGAACAGCGCCGCCGCGAGGATGAATAAGAACATTCGCGTTTCAATCAATTGCTTACGCAAAAGTGCGAAGAACGCTTTCATAGAATGTCTCCAAATTTGCCCTTCGCGGAAAGCACGTCGTCGTCGAAATCGCTCCTCGCGTTCGCTCCGTGATATTTGTCGTAGAGACTTTTCAGATCGTCGGTGCCGACCGCGACGTCTTCGACTTCTTGTTTCGAGAGCCATCCGAGCAGTTCTTGGGCCGTGCCTCGATGTTCGATCAGCACGTTGGCGCCGTTTCGATTCCGCACCGAGATCTCGAGCCCGTCGGTCTCGACCAAGCTGCGGTTCTCGCACAAGCGAAGCAGTACCAGCCTCAGGTTCGTCCTGCGCTCGTGCATGTCCTCGACGTGCATCAGCCTGCCCTTGCGCATTATGGCCACGCGGTCGGCCACGGCCTCAACCTCCGGCAGAACGTGGCCCGAGAAAATGACGGTCTGCCCCCCTCGGCGCAGCGCGAACCAGCTCCAGCACCTGCTCCCGAGCCGAAGGGTCCAACGCGGACGTGGGCTCGTCGAGAATCAAGAGATCGACCGGATCCGCAAACGCCTGCGCACAGCGCCAGCTTTTGTTTCATGCCCGTCGAATAGGTTCGGATCTTGCGGTCAAGCTCGAGCTGAAGGATGCGCTCGGCAATCACCACCGCGCGGTCGATCGCGCCGCCGCCGCGGAGGTCGTCGAGGAACTCGAGAAAATGATAACCCGTCATGTAGCCGTAGAGCCTCAGCTCGCCAGGGAGATAGGAGACGCGTTCCCTGACGGCCATGCTGTCGTGCCAGCAATCGTGGCCCATGACCGAAGCCGACCCCGTCGTGGGTTTGATGAGCCCCAGGAGAAGACGAATCATCGTCGTCTTGCCGGAACCGTTCGGGCCCAACAAGCCATAAACTTCGCGCGGTCGAATCTCCAGGGAGAGCCGATCCAGAGCCACCGTGCTTCCATAGACTTTTGAGAGTTTCTTAGTGACGATCATCCAAGATCATGCTCACAAGCTTTTGAAGCGCATTTCGAGTTGTTCGACTTCAGTTCTACTGGAAAAAAAGGCCTACGGGAAGTCGCCAGGCTCGCTCGAATGATTAGGAGCATTCTCAATTCAAGACATGACTTTTGGTGTGCAAGGCGGCACCTGGCCTGGTCAGTCCAAGTTCAACAACGCAAATTGGCGTGCAAACTCAATTCTCCCTGGCGAACGAGCTCTCTGAAGGCTCTAACGGTTCTGCTCCGAATGGCTCGATTGACCAGGGACGACAAGGAGTCGATCGGTGGAAGTCTCTGTGCCCAGACGTCTTACGATCCGAAGCACCTCCAGCTCTTCGTCGGTGAGCCGCACCCAAGATGCGGCGCTGTCGAACTCTTGCTGATCGTTTGCAAGGAAATCGAGACTAACCCCCAGAACATTCGCTAAGTTCAATGCCAGAGACAACTTAGGCTCTTGTAACCCGCTCATGATCCGAGAGATGGTCGATTTCGACAACCCAACCCTCGCAGCCAGGGCAGTCTGGTCGATTCCACGTAACCCGCAAAGTCGTTGCAATTTATCTGCGTAACCCATTGTTACCAAGATAAGGCAATTCAGCACTACATCTCAAGCCTGAACCAAAAAATGCTTAAGAAAAGGCGTTAATCGGGATTGAAGTCTGCTTATTAAGGTAATACACTCATTTTGCAAACGGTGAGTAGCTGATCCCGCAACCCAAATGCGGAATCCGAAACAGAGTTTCTCTATTTCGTTTCCATCCCCCCAGCGCCGCTTTGCGAAGTTCAGAACCGCGGATGAGCTCATGTGGATTCGAGAGGACCAAAGACGCCGAAGCTCCACGATGGGGCGCATTGTTGCAGGCAATCGCAATCGCATGAGAGTCGGAATGCGAGATACCGTCCGACGGGGTTTTTGGAACCCTCGAGAACGGAGCCTGGAGGCTCTTCGGGTCAAGGAATAGATGGCTGATCGTTCAGGTCGATGAAGACAACAAAGGACGAAGCAAAGATGCATCGAATGAGTCAATCAATCAGAGCAGCACGTGTCACGACGAAGCGACCCGCGCTGAAACTTCACGAGCCTTGCACCGTTCCAATGAACTGCACTGAGTGGCGGATCAATGGACATGTTGCAAGGTTCATTTTATGGACTACGGAGGAGTGGGAGCGGCTTGTCGAACATCCTCCGGACGCTCAGGCGTTTCCCTGTGGCTTTTATGGAGCTTTAAGGATCGAGTGAGAATCGACGGTTCCATTCGGGCAACAACACCAGGCCCCGCGAGCATCAGAGCTCGTGGGGCCGGTTTGCTTATTAGCGATCGGCGTCGACCCTCACGGCGTTTGCCTTATCTGGTCCTGCGGCGAGGGAACGTGGTTCGCTGAATCGTTTCACCTAATGGGATCAGGCCGTTGTACGTCCCTGCGCCTGCGAAACCCCCGCCGATCATTGGTGAGAACCCTGCGAGGGTGTTGAATGCGGGCGAACCCATCGTCATGCCGCCCTGTCCATTCGATTGAGTCGTAGGCGAGGTGTTCTCGCCGTCAAGACTGATATAACCGGCATTGTCGGACCAGCCGCCGGGAAGTTCTTCCGTCTGAGCGGCAGCCGAGAGCGGCAGAGCAAGCATGAGGCTCAGAACCGCGAACGCCGAGGCGTTTCTCATCGCGACGTCTCCGTTTGAGTCGCAAGGTAAGAACCGAAGCGCCCAAGTGGGCTAGATTTATTATGCCCCCGCGAAGATCGATTTGTGAAGTCGATCGTTTACAATCCTTTCATGTGCTTGACAACCCTCGCTGGACTGGCAGGATGAAGGCGTTGTCGAGTTGTGCCCGTAGCTCAATTGGATAGAGCGTTAGCCTCCGGAGCTAAAGGTTGCTGGTTCAAATCCAGCCGGGCATACTGCAAACGGATCGTTGACAGAGCTTGTCAGCGATCCTTTTTCGTTGACGGGATAAGACGTTACGTCGAGCCCCTCGACCAAGCTCCCGAATGATGCTTTGCACGTCATGTTGTCATCCGTTGCAAGCAAATGACCCGGATTGTACGGGTTCAGTGCAATCAGCGGTGCAATCGGCTCGTACGTGCGGCCCTCGGTTCCGGTCGCTCGCATGGTCTCGGCCTCGGGCGCCAGGTCGAGCCCCGGAAGCGCGTCGAGGGTGCCGTGGACGTCGAGCAGACGCGGATCCGTGTAGACGTTCGCGGCCAAGCTCGGGTCGGAGTGCCGCATTGCAGCCTGAGCCGTCCGGAGCGGAACGCCCCCCTTGCTCAAGAGCGTTCCGAACGTCGTCCGGAGCGCATGAACGTCGAGCGTTCGGCCTCGGTCGTCGCGTTTGACGATTCCCGCCGCCGCCAAGTCCCGATTGAAAATCTTGTCAAGTGCCGTCGGAACATTGAACACCAGGGTATCGGCGGGCAGGCGGGCAGGAATGGCCTTAAACGCCCGTAGGGACGATTCCCGCAGCTCGACAAGCTTTTGGTCCAGCCAGAGCCGGACGTCTTCAGCCAGGTCATACCTGAGCCCCACAGCGCTGCCTTCGCGGTTCTTTTCGTCCCCCGCGTCGAGCTCGACGCACTTTAACCGATCTCCCAAGAGATCCAAAAAGAAACGCCGTTGATACGCACGTGATTGGGTGCGATATAAGCCCTTGGCCGCGTGGGCTTACAGGCGTATTTGATAATACAAATTTTGACATGATATAATACATAGATTCATGCGTAATATCCCTTAGTCGCGAACCATTCTTAATCGCTCTAAGGGAAGTCCAATGATCGACGTCAGTACCGAAAATCTCATTTCAATCCACGAGGCCGCGAGGCGCTTGCCTTCCAGCCGTCACGGCTGGTCCCCGCCTCGTCGATGATAGTGATGCTCGCCGCGAGCGAGTCGAGCACGTCGAGGGGTCCCCGCATCTGCACCCGGCCGTCCCGGGCGGGGCAGTCTGCGAAGCCAGGGCTTCGGCTGGTCCCCATCATTTCTCCAGCCGGATGAAGACGCGACCATCGTGGACCGTGATGTCGGCCCCGAAGTCAAAGGGCTGGGTGAGGACGGCTTCGAGGTAGACATACGCCTCGTCGTCCCATCGGGCCGTAAGGCCCCCCGCGAGGATGGGCGGCGCCGTCGCCCCGCCCGATCCGGGTGAGCAGGCGGCCCAGGAGCGTGAGGATGCCCGGTGGTCCTCGTCGGCGGGCGGACTGTTGGTTCGGTAGGCCCTGCGTTCCTTCGACGATCTTTTCATCGCGACTGACTCCGTATAGCATCCGAGGCGAGGCGGCAGTCCGGCCTCCGTGGGTCGATCCCGCCTCGGGGTGGCGGTCGCCCTTCGCCGACGTAGGCCGATCGTAGCCTGTTGGCCCCCGCGACACCGCGGCAGCCGCGCCCGCACGTACTGGTCTAAGTGTCGATCGCGGATCCCGCCCCGGCCATCGGGTCTTACCCCGGTCGTGCGCGCCCGGGTTTCCCGATACGCCTTGGTGTCAACCCCGAGAACGCGGCGTCAGCCGCCGACCTCGATGAGCCCGATCCGGATGGCGTGGCGGACCAGCCCTGCTACGTCGTGGATGTCGAGCCGGTCCATGAGCTGGGTTCGGTGGGTCTCGATAGTCTTGACGCTCACTCCAAGGATCCGGGCGATCGCCTTCGTCGTCTTCCCCTCCGCGATCAACCGGAGCACCTGGCGCTGCCGGGGCGTCAGCGATCCCGACTCGGGCGCCTTCCGCCGTCGCCGGAGGTAGTCAGCGATGACGGGCTTGGAGACGGCCGGGCTGAGATAGGTCTCGCCCCGAGCCACGGCTCGGACCGCAAGCTCCAATTCGGCGAGTCCCGAGTCCTTCAGTAGGTAGCCCGCCGCGCCGGCCTGCAGAGCCCGGCTTGCGTATTCTTCGTTGCCGTGCATGCTCAGGATGATCACGCGAGCATCCGGCAGCTCGCGGGCCACGCGGCCGGCCAGCTCCAGCCCGCTGACGTGCGGCATGGCGATGTCGATCACGAGGACGTCGGGCCGATGCACCAGCGCGAGGGCCATCGCCTCGCGGCCGTCGCCCGCCTCGGCGACGACCTCGACCCCCTCCAGTTCCTGGAGCAGGGCACGGATGCCAGCGCGGACGAGCGTGTGGTCGTCGGCGATCAGAACGCGGATCGTCTCCACGCTAGGCCCCTCCTTCGGGATGCCGCATGGGGATGGTCAGCAAGATCCGGGTCCCACGGCCCGGGAGGGAGCGGACGTCGATCCGGCCGCCGAGGAGGGTCGCCCGCTCGCGCATCCCCAGCAGCCCGAGCCCCGCCCCACGCGCCCCACGCCGCAGGGCCGCCCCCGTGTTGAACCCGACCCCGTCGTCGCGGACCACCAGCTGCAGGAACTTTTCGCGGCACCTCACGCTCACCCGGACCCGTCGGGCCTTGGCATGCCGGGCTATGTTCGTCAGCGCCTCCTGCGCCACCCGGAAGGCCGCCGTCGCGATGGCGGGATCGAGGCGGATCTCGACAGTGTCGGAGATGAAGCTCGCCCGATAGCCGCCCCGCTGTGCCTGACGGTCGACGTACCATCGGAGGGTCGCCACCAGGCCGAGGTCGTCGAGCATCGAAGGCCGGAGGTCGAGCGAGAGGTGGCGCACCTGTCGGATCGCGCCGTCGACCAGTCCGATGCAGTCGTCGAGGTACGACGTGGCGACGTCCACCCTCGCCTTCTTGGCGGCCTGGAGCCCGATCCCTATCGCAGTCAAAACCTGGCCGATCTCGTCGTGGAGCTCGCGCGCGAGATGCCTCCGCTCCTCCTCCTGGACCTCGACCAGGCGGCGCGAGAGAACCTGGAGCCCCGCCGCCGTCTCGCGGAGTTCCTCCTCGACCCGCTTCCGCTCGGTGATGTCGCGGTTGACCGACAGGTGGAGGCCAGGCAAGATGTTGGCGACCGCTCGAAAGTCGACGACCCGCATCGTGCCGTCCCTGCGGACCTGGGTGAACTCGCCGTCGAGCTGGCCCGCGGCGAGGAAGGCGTTCCACAGCTCCCGGACCAATCCCTTCTCATCGGCGGTCGCCACGTCCTCGATTCGCATCCGCAGGAACTCCTCGCGGGTGTAGCCCAGCAGGGCGCAGACGGCGGGGTTGGCGTCGACGAACCGGCCCTCGTTGTCAAGAAGCCAGATGGCGTCCAAGGTGTTCTCGAAGAGGGCACGCATGCGGCGACGGCTCTCCTCGAGCGATTCCTCGGCCCTGAGGCGGTCGGTGACGTCGAAGGAGATCCCCCCCACGGCGTCGATCCGGCCGAGGGCGTCACGCAGGGGAAATTTGACCGTGTGCAGCTCGCGCCGACCGCCGGGCGAACTCACCTCCTCGTCCAGCTCGAGAGGCGTCCCGGACTTGATGACCATCCGATTCTGTTCCAGGAAGCGACCTGACACTTCGGGCGGGAACAGGCACCCCGCCGATCGGCCGACGACGTCGTCGCGTCGCATGCCGAACAGGCCCTCCCAGGCTCGGTTGACGAGCCGGACTTCCCCGTCGGAGGAGGTGACGTAGATCAAGGCCGGGACGTGGTCCAGCAGCCGCGCCAGGAACTGCCGGGCCTCGCGCAGCTCCGCCTCGTCCCGCCGCCAAGCGGTGATATCCCGCGAGATGCCGACCAAACCGGCGACGAGTCCCCGGTCGTCCCGGTAGGGCCCCTTGGTGACGAGGTAGGTACGCGTAACCCCCGACGAGGTCGCGACCTCCTCGTACGTCCGGACCGCGTCCTCCGCGATAATGGAGCGGTCGTCCATCATGAGCCGCTCGGCCGTCTGGGCCTCGAACAGCACCGTGTCATCCTTCCCAACGACTTCGTCCCGCGACCGGCCGAGCAGGCGGGCGCCCGCAGAGTTGATCGTCCGATAGCGTCCGTCCCCGCCCTTGACGAAGACAGCGTCGTCCATGACCTCGATGACGGCCGCCAGCGAGGCGATGCGGGCGCGCAGGGCGTCGTTCTCGGCCCGCAGGGCACCCAGCTCCTCGGGGCGTTCATCCGCCCCGCTCCGATCGCGACCGGCCGCCATGATGCGCTCCTGGACTGGCCCTCCAGCCGAACGGG
Organism: uncultured Planctomycetota bacterium; assembly: GCA_963818975.1. Classification (GTDB taxonomy): domain Bacteria; phylum Planctomycetota; class Planctomycetia; order Isosphaerales; family Isosphaeraceae; genus CAWFUI01. The sequence goes on from CAWFUI010000021.1 coordinate 21,446, forward strand.
CCCCCGCACCCCGGCCTAGTATACACGAAGGCCGGGGTGCGCACCGGCCCGCGCGTCACCCGGGGAGGAAGCTAGGCATGAAGGCGGGCTGACAAAAAACACCTTCTCTGAGGCGCGGAGAACGAAGGGGCTGGGGCAAAAAGCTCTCGCCCTTTTTCGTTTCGATTCGTAGGGAACCGCTTATACGACTACCGGATTACTACCGGATTTGGGATCGAACTACCGCAAGTCCCCGAGAGATCTCGCGAGCGATTAGGAGGGCTTGCAACCCTTGTTTTCAAGCACTAAACTGCACAAATCCTAGGGTCTACTCGATGTTGCAGGCGGGCTTTCCGGATTGCCTCCGGAGCTAAAGGTTGCTGGTTCAAAGCCAGCCGGGCATATTGAAAAGCGAGTCAATCGTGCACATCAGAGTGAAGACCCAAACCGCGACTCTGCTTATGATAGTGACTCCGTTGGGTTGACCGTCTTGCAAACCCGGAGTCTCCACGATGAGCCGTCAACGGTGTTCGCCGATCCTCGAGATCGGGTCGATGGCAGTCGCGTGGGTAGTCGGTGTAGGATTGATGTTCTTTGGATGCGCTGCGTTGGCGAATGCACGCTCGCCCGATGAGCTTCCGAAAGTCAGCGGGGTCGAGCTCCAGCCGCTCAGAGCACAGGCGCGGAGGATCGTCGACGCGCTCGAAATGCTGGGTCAGCCGCTCTCCGAGGATGCGAAACAATCGCTCGAAAAAGCGTACGACGACGTCGACCAAGCCCGTGCTGTGCAATCCATTCAGACGGTTCTCGATCCTCTTTGCCTCGCAGCGGTCGAGATCAACCCCGAGAGCCGCGTGAGCGTCCGCCAAGGGCCTGCCGAACCCTTGCTCGTGAAGCAAGGTTGGCGCGTCTTTCTGATCAAAGTGCACAACGAAGCTGGCGTCACGGCCGCATTGAACGTCAAGAGTCCGAACGCCGCTCCAATCTTTAGGCAATCTTCGAACTCGCCCGATCCCAAGATGACGATTACCGACCGCGAGCTCGCAGATCGCTGGCTCGAGCTTGCAAGTTCTGGCGATCGTCCACTGAATCCAAAACTTTCAGGCCTTGCTCTCGAATACCGGGTGATTCAGCTTCTCAGTCGAGACTCGGGCAAACGCGAGGCGAAACTTGCATTCGACGTCGGCCAAGGAACTCAAGACCTTGGCTTTCGCAGCGAATTGGACCTCCTTTTCACATGTTTGCCGGCCGTGAAGGTGACTTTCGAGGTTCTCGACGAAGCCGGTAAACCGACGACGGCGTCTTTCCTGATTCGCGACCGCGTGGGTAGAGTTTATCCATCGCGGGCGAAGCGTCTGGCGCCCGACTTCTTCTTTCACCCGCAGATCTATCGAGCGTCGGGCGAGACCGTGGACCTTCCGTCTGGACGATACACGGTCGAATCGACTCGAGGGCCTGAATACCTTGTCGACTCTCAGACCGTCGACGTTCCCGACGCCCGATCGTTCACGATCCAAGTCAAACTGAAGCGTTGGATCCACCTCGCCAAGCTCGGTTGGTTCTCTGGCGACCATCATGTTCACGCCGCTGGCTGCATGCATTACGAGAACCCCACTCAGGGCGTCAAACCTGAAGATATGATGAGGCATTTAAGAGGAGAGGATCTCGACGTGGGCTGCGTGCTCTCCTGGGGGCCGTGCTGGTACGCCCAGAAGGTGTTTTTCGAGGGGGCTGTTCATAAGCTTTCGACCGCAAGCAACCTGATGCGGTACGACGTCGAAGTGTCCGGTTTTCCCTCGTCGCATGCGGGACATTTGTGTTTGCTCAATCTGAAAGAAGACGATTTTCCTGGTGCAAATCGAATCGAGGATTGGCCGAGTTGGGATCTACCCGTCCTGAAGTGGGGAAAATCGCAAGGCGGGGTCGTGGGTTTTTCACACTCGGGCTGGGGATTGAGGATCGTCGACGAGCGGATTCCCTCGGACGAGGTGCCACCGTTCGACGGCATCGGCGCCAACGAGTTTATCGTCGACGTCGCCCACGACGCTGTCGACTTCATTTCGACCGTCGACACCCCAGCGCCTTGGGAGCTCAATATCTGGTATCACACGCTCAACTGCGGGTTCCGGACGCGCATTAGCGGCGAGACCGACTTTCCCTGCATTTATGGAGAGAAGGTGGGTCTTGGCCGCGTCTACGTCAAACTGGAAAACGGCCAGCTCGATTTTGGCCGCTGGATCGATGGCGTGCGAGAGGGTCGGTCGTACGTGAGCGACGGCAAGAGCCACTTGATCGACTTCGAAGTCGGCGGAGTGAAGGTCGGCGAGCAAGGAAGCGAACTGAGGTTGGACCATCCGCGCGCAATAGAGATCAAGGTGCGTGCGGCGGCTCGACTCGAAGAGAAGCTTACCCCGGAGCTCGAGGCCATTCGATCTCGTCCGCTTGCCGAGAAGCCTTATTGGGATCTCGAGCGGTCTCGGATCGCAAGCACCAGGCGCGTTCCACTCGAACTCTTGGTCAATGGCAAGTCTGTGGAAACGCGAGAGATCGACGCTGATGGCAGCGTTCAAGAGATCTCCTTCACAACCAAGATCGATCGGTCGAGCTGGGTTGCTTTGCGGATTTATCCGTCGTCGCACACGAACCCTGTTTTTGTGGTTGTCGACGGCAAACCAATCCGTGCCTCGCGGAAATCGGCAAGGTGGTGTTTGAGCTCGGTAGACCGATGCTGGGATCAAAAAGCAAGAGCGATCCGGCGGACGGAGTGCGCGAGTGCGAAGGAGGCTTACGACCAGGCTCGAGAGACGTATCAGCGGATCCTCGAGGAAACCAATCAGGACTAGAGAAGAATCCGATGACGAACGATGCAAAAGGATCGTCGGTGGACCCTGGGCACGACCGTGAGTTGGCGCTTGCTTTCGACGGCCAGGCCGAGAGGTTCGAAAAAGCGCCGGTGCAGAGCGACCCCGCGGCTCTCCAGCGGTTGGTGGCTTTTGCTCGTTTGAAGCGTGATTCACTGGTATTGGATGCGGGTTGTGGGCCAGGGCTTGTGAGCTCTGCGTTCTTGTCGGCGGGTCATCGCATCGTGGGCTGCGACCTTTCCGCGGAGATGATCTCGAGGGCGACGATCAGGTGTAGTCGATTTGGGGATCGGGCCCGTTTCGTGCAGCGGTCGATCTTTGAGGAAGGACTCGAACAGGAGTTCGATGCGGCGGTCTCGCGATATGTCTTACATCATGTCGTCGATCCTCTGGGTTTTCTCCGACGACAATTGGAGTTGCTCAAAACAGGAGGGGTGCTCGTCCTTTGCGACCACTCAACCGACGCGAACGACCAAGCGGCCGAGCGGCATCAGGCGATGGAAATTGGCAGGGATAAGACGCACACACGTAATTTGACCCCGGGGCAAGCGATCGATCTCCTCGCAGAGCTTCGCCTGATCGATCTAAGTTTCGAGGAAGAAGCGTTCACTCTCGATTTCGACGAATGGTTCGATCGAGGCACCCCTTCGCTTTCGAAGGCGGAGGTGCGAGGCCTCTTGCTCTCGGCCGGACCGATTCGCGGTTTCGAGGCTCGCGAACAGGCCGACGGTGGGGTCATCATTCACTGTGTTCGGTCGCTGATCCGAGGCGTGAAGCCCTGATCCGAATTCATCAGTCCTATCGGTCGGACGTTCATATGATTCCATGCAACGGACCGCCCGGCGACTCCGAGGCGATCGACTGACTTTTGGACTTCGGGATCGTCGACGAGCGGTGGCGCGTGCCAGGGTTTGATGCGAGCGTCGATGACCAAGGGTCCAGTGCATCCCCAGTGTTTGCGATCGATGAATGCCCCGACGCCGTCGACGTCGGCCGCGGGGTTTGAGCGCGTGAACACAACCCAGAGGAAATTTCTCAGCGCCCTGGCGGTGAAATCGCTGTCGTCGACCAGGACGATCCACGCAACTGCTTCGATCGGCTTCCTTTGCTCGAAGAACAGGGAGAGCATTCGGATCGCCTCTCCTCCGTTACGATCGGTTGAATTGAAGCTTGGCCCTCTCACAACCAGCACTCCCGGCAAGGCGAAGCGAGGCTCGTTGAAGCCTTGAGGTAAATCAAAATCCTTGGGAAGCTCGCGAGCCAGGTCCCTTCTTTTTGGTCCCGCCGCCGCAATGACGAGCTTCGATCCTTGGTTCAAACCGTCCCCAGAGTAATCGAGAGTGTCGATGGTTGTGCACGTTTGAAAGTGGAGGTCGCGTTTCCAATCGGCGCGTTCGAGCAGGTGGATGAGGAACGCGGCTTCGTCGTGAACGTCGAGAGCTGGGTTGTCTTCCTTGGCGACGATGAAGAGGTATTTCGCCAGCGACATTTGCCCTTGCCCGAGGATCGCATTGGCGGTCGTCAGGAGCTCTTGAGGGGTCCTTGACTGAGCATACGGAACGTATCGTTCGCTCGCGATCGCGAGCAAGAGCGGATGGACGCCCGCGGAATCGACGGCATGAACGGCGTGAACACCTGGGAGGACCGTGGGTACGATCGGTCCAGTCAGCTCGTGGATCAATGCTCCGAACGTTGAATCTTCCTGGGGGGGCCTGCCGACCGACGTGAACGACCAGATCGCGGTCCGGCGATGATAGACCCGCTCGATCCGTAAAACCGGGAAATCGTGTGCGAGACTGTAATAGCCCAGATGGTCGCCGAAGGGGCCCTCGGGCAGTGTTCGGTTGGGATCGATCGTTCCAACAATCGCGAAGTCGGCGTCGGCTGGGATGTGGAGCATGCCTTTGGCGGGCGCCATTCTGACTCTTCGCCCGCCCAAGGCGCCCGCGAAGGCGAGCTCGGGCAAGCCCTCGGGCAGCGGCATCACGGCCGCGAACGAAAGCGCGGGCGGGCCCCCCACCGCGATGCAGACCTTGAGCGACTCCCCACGGCGAATCGCCGAGGCGTGATGGACGCCGATACCTCTGTGGATCTGATAATGCAAGCCAACTTCGTGATTGGTCTTATAGTTATTGCCAGAGAGTTGCACGCGATACATGCCTAGGTTCGATTTTCCGAATCCGGGTCGATCGGGATCCTCGGTATAGACGATTGGCAGTGTGATGAACGGACCGCCGTCGTTGGGCCAGGATTGGAGCGCGGGCAGTTTGTCGATGGTGGTTTGGAATTCGAGCACGGGACCTCTGGAGACGCGTTTTGGCAAGAGGTTCAAAGATCGGAACGGCAGGCCTCGGTACCGAAGTGGATCCCGAAAAAAACGTTGGGGATTCACTTTCAATTCGACGAGCCTGCGAACGGTCTCGAGCGAATCCCTGAAGAGAAAGCGGGCCTGGTCAAGAGTCCCGAACAGATTCGAGACCATGCGGAACGAACAGCCTTTGACGCGGTTGAAGAGGATTGCTGGGCCTCCATGCTCGTAGACCCTGCGCTGGACGGCCGCGGCTTCGAGATAGGGGTCGATTTCTTCGTCGATTGCCACGAGCCGACGGTGGGCTTCGAGGTCCTGAATGCACTCTTCGAGCGACCGATATCCCATTGCGTCCGCGCCTTCGGTTGATGGAACCCGAGCATCCGAGATCGCCGCAGGGATTGTAGGCGAAGGCGAAATGCCCAGCAAACCCGAGTCGAGAGAGGCGTCGGCGGTCGTTGTCGAGCGTCTCCGAGTTGTGCGGTACAGTGGACGAATGGGATGTTCTCGCGTATACAAAGAGAGAGCCTTCGCGGTCCGTTCGTTCCAAAAGGAAGGCTTATTCTGGGTTGAGCGAGCGCTATCATGCCCGTCGAAGTGGAGTCCATGCCTGAGAGAGTTGACAAGTCTGGAGATCGCGTTCGTGCGATGTTCAGTTCGATCGCCGGCAAGTACGACCTTCTGAATCACCTCCTGAGCCTGAATATTGATCGAGCGTGGCGCCTATGCGATCAAGACCGTTCCCGCGGTCCCTGGGCTCCCTGTGCTCGATTGTTGTACGGGCACCGCAGACCTGGCGATCGCTTATGCAAAGGCTTTCAACAAGCAATCGGAGGTTTTCGGGTCCGATTTCTGCCGCGAGATGCTGGTTGTTGGCAAGGGGAAGGTGCTCAAGCATAAAGATCTATCTCACGTGACGTTGATCGAAGCCGATACGCGTGATCTGCCTTTTGCGAACGATCGTTTTGGAGTCGTGTCGGTTGCGTTTGGGCTCAGGAACGTTGCCAATACGATCGAGGGCGTCGACGAGATGGTCCGCGTGCTCAAGCCGGGCGGGAAGTTGGCGATCCTCGAATTCTCGAAGCCTCGAGGCAAATTCTTGGGAAAGGCCTATCTGTTCTTTTTTCGAAAGATTCTTCCGAAGATCGGCCAATCGATCTCGCCGAATTCTCATAATGCGTACAGTTACCTGCCCAAGAGCGTACTGGAATTTCCCGACGGCCAGGCGATGGTCGACCTCCTTCGGTCTCGCGGTCTTGTCGGCGTCGAGAGCCACCAACTGACGCTTGGAGTGGCCACCCTTTACGTCGGGACGAAATCGAGTTGATATGGGCTTAGCCGAGATCGATCCGCGTGACCCCCAAACCAAACCACCGATCGTGCTGGCGATTACCGGCGCCAGCGGGGCAGTGTTTGCCGTCAGGCTGCTCGAGATCCTTTGCAAGACAGGCAATCGCGTCCATTTGACCATTAGTCCCAGCGGGGCGGATGTTCTCTATCATGAAACGGGGATTGAGGTCTCGCTTGACGATTTTCGCCCAAAGGCGCTCGGTCCACACGTCGGCGAGCTTGTCACGTATCATCACCACAAGGATATGAGAGCAGGGATTGCCAGTGGCTCGTATCGGACTCGAGGGATGATCGTGGCGCCTTGCAGCATGAGCACTCTGGCTTCGATTGCCCACGGCGTGAGCACCAATTTGATAACCCGCGCCGCCGACGTTCATTTGAAAGAGCGGCGTAAGCTTGTCCTTCTGCCTCGAGAGACGCCTTTGAGCGTGATTCACCTCGAAAATATGCTCGCGGTCACAAGAGCCGGGGCGATCGTCATGCCTGCGGCGCCGGGTTGGTACCATAAACCAAAGCGCGTCGACGAACTTGTCGATTTTCTGGTCGCTCGGATCTGCGATCAGTTCGAGATCGAGCAGTCCCTCGTCGATCGCTGGGGCGAATCGGGCGGATCCAAAGATCGGGAAGAGCCTTGAGAATGTCGATCCACGCCAACGGTCCCGATCGATCGCAAGCCCAGCCGCCGGTATCAAAGTTGGAGCCAGGCGTGATCCGCAAAGCGACCGACTTGCTAGGCATGATCAAGTTCAGTCATACCCTCTTTGCTCTACCGTTTGCGGTTTTGGGCGGGCTATTGGCAGCAAAGACGCCCACGGGCTGGCATTCGCGCTCGATCGATTGGCTGGGGATTCTGTTGGCGATGGCCTCCGCTCGCTCGGCGGCGATGGCTTTTAATCGGATTGTGGATCGAGGCATCGACGCCAAGAACCCTCGAACCGCGAACAGGCACATTCCTTCGGGAGCGATCTCGGTGGCGTCCGCGTCCGCGTTTACGATCCTGATGGGGATTCTCTTTGTTTGCTCGACTCTCCTGTTTTGGCCGAATCGACTGCCGTTGATGCTGTCCGTCCCCGTTCTCGCCTGGCTCCTGGGCTATTCCTACGCTAAGAGATTTACCTGGCTTGCGCACTTCTGGCTGGGTTCCTCGCTGATGCTCGCGCCGATCGCAGCCTGGATCGCCTTGCGCGGGTCGCTCGGTTGGCCGCCGGTTTATTTGGGTTTGGCTGTGCTCTGGTGGGTCTCTGGTTTCGACATTCTCTACGCATGTCAGGATATCGACTTCGACCGGGCGCACTCGTTGAAGAGCGTTCCAAGCAGATTTGGAATCGGAGCTTCGCTGAGGGTCGCGGCTCTGTTCCATCTCATGATGCTCTTTGCCTTGGTCGCGCTTGCACGGAGCTATCCCATGGGTCTCTTATTCATGATCGGAACGGCCTTGGTCGCGGTCGCTCTGGTTCACGAGCACTCGCTTGTGAGCGCTCGAGACCTTTCGAAAGTGAACATTGCCTTTTTTCAGGTCAACGTGGCGATAGGGCTTGTGTTATTGGCCTTCGGCGCCGCGGACCTGGCGTACCCTGTTCGCCTTTTTCGCTAAGTCGATGCCGTTCAGGCTCTGCTCGAGGAAGCGTCCGGCGCTCGAACGCGAGCCGAAAGTCGGTGCGGACGGGCTGAGCCCGCAGATGTGCTGACGCGTTGAGTTCCTCGCTCTTCGAGGAATCGATTCATCCACGTTTCAAGGGTCTGGTAACGATCGTCCCAGGTGCATCCACTCTTCACTTGTTGGAAGCCGTTCCTTCCGAGCAGAGAGGCGAGATTCGGATGATCGACGAGCCGTTGGATGCTCTCGGAGAGCTGTTCGACGTCTCCAAATTCGACCAAAAGCCCTGTTTGCTCGTGTTCGACCACTTCGACGACGCCGCCGGCCGCCGCGGCGATCACCGGTTTGGCGTTGGCCCAGGCTTCGAGGAAAACGATGCCGAACGAATCGGTTCTCGACGGCATGGCGTAAATGTCCAGGCTTGCGTAAAAGTCGGGTACTTCGCTTTCGGCTATTCTTCCCAGGAGGCTGATGGACTCGAGTGAATCCGCGGGAAGCGAAGCGAGAAAATCGTTGAACCGAGGCGTCGCTCCGCCTGCGAGCAGTAAGTGAACCCGACGATTGGAGCTCGAGCTTCTGTTGATCCGCAAAACCGCGTTCACAAGGTCGTTCGTGCCTTTGTTCAAATCGAGTGCGCCCAATTGACCCACGACCGTGGCATGCGAGGGAATCGACAGCCGCTCTCGTAAGACGTTGGGGCTTCCACCCGTCACTTTATCGATCTCGAGTCGCCATGGGCAGTCGAAGGATCTTTTCGCGCGCGATGCCCCACTGGCACAAGGCCCGTACTTCGACCTCGGTCGGGCTTATGATCCCATCGGCTTCCCTCAGGAGTCGGATTTGGTGAGGCTTGGTGTAGGCTTTGTTCACGACGTCGCCCGGAGTCGCGAGGTGCAGGAAAGGAACCAGGAACAGCGGCGCCCCAGACCGTCTGGCCGTCCTCAACGCCTGAAGCGCGAAAACCGTATAGGGAAAACCGACCGCGAAGACGGCGTCGAACGTCTCGTCGATGGACCTCAGCTCAGGAAGTATCGGCATATAAGATGCATACTGGGATTGGATGCGCCAGTCGGGTAAGAACGAAGCCAGCTTGCCCAGGTAGCGCTGTCCTCTAACGTGAGCCACGCTTAGCCTTCTGACGCGGACGCCCTCGCGAGTCTCCTCCCGCGGCGCGTCCAGTTTCCCAGATTTCGAACTGACGAAATAAGCCAGATCGAGGGCGTTGCTCGTGTGGACCGTCACTTCGGCGCCCGCGGCGCTTGCCCTCGTCGCCATCGCCTTGACGAAATTCTCCGATCCACCGATGCACGGATCGTACCTATGGCAGAACCACGCAATCCGTTTGGGCATGTGTATAGAATCCTAATAGATGATCACAAAAAATCTTATTACTGCGATGTCGTGCTCGTCCGTGGACTTTGGGCGATCTCGGCGGGCAAGTTTTTTTTGCGATCGAAAACGAGCACCCTCGCGACTCCGCTTTTGGGGTGTTCGGGAAAGCTCGCCGCCGGCTCGAGCCCCTGGGTGAGGCTTCGGAGGATCTTGCAATATTCCCAGGGCCCATGGAGGTGTTGCTCCCTGACCACGACGTATCGGACCCCTTGGTCGGAGGCGCTTTGGCCAAGATTCGCGAAGGTGTATCCGGATTGCCGTGCGTAGTACAAAGACCAGCCAGTGACGTCGACGATTCGATCGTTTGTTGACATGCGGCTTACAAGCCAACGTCCCGCGTCGCGATATCCGCCGACTCCTTGGTTGATGGGCTTGGCGATTTGAGGGCCAAGCCACGCGCACATCGCCGCCAACGCCAGAACGTATACGACCGGCCCGGGACCCAGCCGCTCTTCGCACAGATTGAACCACCTGCCGGGAATGCGGATGAGCTCGACGCCCCAGCTCAAGCCTCTCGCGGCGGCAAGCACCAAAAGCATCGAAGGTATGAGCGCATGCCGAGGCGTGCAATAACCGCCGGTGGCGTGCAATCGCATCAGTCCGGCGAACGACCCCAAGAAGACGATCGCGATCAACAGCGCCTGCCTTGGCTTGGTTCCCGAGGGAGCTCCGACAATCAGACCCACCAAGGCCAACGGAAGCAAGGGATAGCCCGCGGCTTCGGCCACCGATCGCGCCATGGATTTGAAGGCAATGAGCGTTGTTTCCGATTCAGTCTGGTTGGGATCGAGCGGCCGCTCGCGCTTCGACAGCGCTGGGAGGAGATCGTTCCGCGGTGCCGAGAATTCGTGCGATCGCCGGTTTCGAACCAAGCCCGCCTTTGATTGCAACGTAGGGTCCGATCGCGCAGGCCCCGCCGATGAGAAAGACGGCGACCGCGGTCCACCAACGACCAACATGGATTCTCGTCGAACGCATCAGAGGGATGGCCAACAACGTCAACAGCAACGCAAGGGGCAAGAGCAGCCCCTCGGGTCGGGTCAGATACGCGGCAGCCGCGAATCCGAGCGTCAAGGGGAGCCAAGCGAACTTTCCTTCGCGCAGATACCGCAGGGCGGACCAGAGACCCCAGCTCCAAAAGAGCAAGAACGTGCTCTCGCTGAGTGCGTCGGCAAACACATGGTTGTTGCGCGGCAAGAGCATGAAAAAGATCACTCCCAGCCAGGCACTGGCCTCTCCAAAAAGCTCTGCCCCAATCAGGTAGACCGGTAGCACAAGCAGCACCGCAGAGAGCACCGAAGCGCATTGAGCCGACGCCTGCCAACCCTCTGGGCTCGCATCTCTCAACAGCCCATGAACCATCGCAACGCCGATGGGATACACAGGGTGATCGATCGCATGAAACAACCCATCCCGCCACGAGCCCACGCTCATCGTCTTGGCTTGGTCGATGTAGCGCAACCCGTCCGGATAGAGAATCTCGGTGGCGCAACCAGCCAGCCTAACAATGTGAATGCGAATAGCATGAGCAAGCCAACGATCACCGCTCGACGAGTGTTGTTCATGAGCCTTTTTCCTTGCCAGAACCGACCCATCGCGCAGATAGGTCGCTCTTGCTTCGCGTCCTTGTGAAGCGATATCGCCAAGGCGTCCCCTGGGCGTTGCCGCCGCCGTCGTTTAACTCAACTCGATCGGCCAGGCGTCGTACCTCGACTCCCCTGGGTGCAGTCGCTGGGTCGATCCTCAGACGCTTTACCAAGCCTCCGACGGTTGTCCAGGCTGTCGCCTCTTGGCGACGACCCAGAGCCCTCGACCAAAGACTTCGCACGCCCGCCTCGATCTGGACTCCCCGGGCGAGAATTCGGAACTGCCAGGCAGACAAGTACTTTCGAAAGTAGAGAAGCTTGCTGTGTCGAAGGATAACGTGCATGCGCGGGGAAATTTTGCGATTTTGCAATGGATGTGAGTGGACGACGGAGATCGAGGGGTCGTACTCTACGGTCCATCCGTTGCGTGACGCTGTAAGGCAGAGCGCCACTTCTTCGTGATAGAGGAAGAATTCGTCGTCCATTCCGCCCAGATGATTCATGAGCTCGGCCGCGACCAAGAAGCAGGCTCCGGTGACCCAATCGACGGGCCCTGGTTTTGTCAGCCAAACCGGCTGGTATTTTCTTCGGCTTCGGGGTATGAACTGCTCGCGCAGGCAACGGGGCAGGCTGGGGAACACCCCAACGGAAGGCTGAGACGTGCCATCGGGATTCAGAAGCGCAAATCCAAAGATCCCTGGCCTGGCGGTTCCCTCTCGTTTTTCGTAAGACTCGATCCGATCCAGCAAATCGTCCGGAAATCTGGGGGTGGCGATGATATCGGGGTTCAATACCAAGAGCCAATCGCCGCGAGATTTCCGCCAACCGTGGTTCACTCCCGCCGCGAATCCACCGTTCTCGGAACACAAAAGGATTTGCAGGTTGGGCCGTCTTGGCTCGGCGACGGAATTCGGGACCGAGGATCTGGAGGCGTTGTCCACGACAACGATTTCGCTCGATTCGTCTCGGAAGGATCGAGAGCTCATAAGCGTCTCGACGAGCGAGGTCGTTTCGGGCCAGCTTTCGTGGTTGACGATGATGATCGTCAGCCGAGGCTTGGTGGATCTAACTTCTGAGATCGAGGATGGTTGATCCACTTGGACTCCCGTCTGAAGGAAAACCGCCGACAGGAAAACCGGAAATCGGATTTCGATCCAGTCGAATTCCCTAAATTCACTGAAAGCAAACGTCGGATTGGCCGATTGAAGACCTTGAAGGATTCCCTGGTTCGAACGCCAAGGACGGCGCATGGGCCAGTGGATTGGTTTCAGAACAGACCATGGCGAGTTGAAACGTTCGTTTTCAAAGCGCCGGTCAACACCGAGGGATCGGTGCAGTTCATGAAGAAACATTTTGACTTGGTTGCCGCCGCGGCGCCGTCAGCCGCGAATCGTCCACCAGACTCGGCTTCCGGAAGGGTGCTGATCGTCGGGCCGGCGCGTCACACTCCGCGTCTGGCCAGATGCCTTAGCCAGCGATCCTGGTCGGAAGTCTCGGTTGTGGGGTTTGTGGATTCACGGCGATCAGGCAATGAATCCGGCGGGCAGGTTCGCGGCCGCCAGCTTGCTGTACATCCGCATGCCGAGCCCGTGCCCATTTTGGGCGGGCTGGACCGACTTGCCGAGCTCGTCGCACGTTCGGGCGCCACCGATCTTCTGATTTCGATTCCCCAGCGCTCCGGATTTTGGCTCAAACGGGAAATTGCCGGCCTGCCCGACTCTTCGCTTCGCGTTCATTGGATCACCGACCACGCCGCACGACTTGACCAGTCCGGACGCTCGTGGACCCAGGACGTCGTCGAACCTGACCTCCTCGATCCGCCTTTCTCGCTGGGCAAAGCGATTCGTAGACATGATCGCTTCGGGTTTGGGGCTTCTTCTGCTTGCTCCCTTGTTTGCCGTCGTCTCCGTTGTCATCGTCGCGACGACCGGATGGCCGGTCTTCTACCGGCAAGAACGCGTGGGGCAGGGGGGCAAGCTGTTCCGCATCTGGAAGTTTCGCAGCATGAGCAACGACGCCGAGACCAAGTCGGGTCCGATCTGGGCTTCCGACCACGACGAACGATGCACCCAAATTGGCGGTTGGCTTCGACACACAAATATCGATGAGCTACCTCAGCTTATCAATGTGTTCATGGGCGATATGAGCCTGGTCGGGCCTAGGCCTGAGCGGCCGATCTTTGTCGACGGCTTTCGGGAAGCCATCAAAGACTATGATTTTCGGCATGCCGTGCCCGTTGGCATGACGGGTTGGGCTCAGGTGCATGGCTGGCGTGGAAGAACGTCGCTTCGCAAGCGCATTCAGTACGATCTGGATTACATCCGAAGATGGTCGTTTTGGCTCGACCTTCTCATCCTGTTCATGACAATCCAGCATGTTGTGTGGCATAAAACGAGCTGGGGCGGCGGAGGTTTCAAGAAAAACTCCGCAGGCGCGCACGCCCAGGCCCCGCAATCCACGATGTAGACGTCCCTTGATGCGTTGGAGCCGCACGGAATGAGCAACCCTCGAGCCTCCATCGTCATACCGACTTATAACGGCAGGCGCCTGCTCGAGACGTGCCTGGCGAGCATCGAGGCGCTGGCGGCCGAGCGGCGAAGACGTCGAGGTGATCGTCGCCGATGATGCCTCCACGGACGACACCCAGGAATGGCTTTCCGTTCGTCATCCCTCGGTGCGCCTGGTGCGTCTCGAGAAGAACCAGGGTTTCTGCGCCGCGGTCAACGCGGGGATTGGCGCCGCCAGCGGAGAGTTCATTCAGCTTCTGAACAACGACGCGGAAGTGACAGAGGGATGGCTCGAGGCTGGGCTTAATTGCTTCGCGGACGCTACGATCGGTTCCGTCGCCCCTTTGGTGCTGGTGCGGTCGGACCCCTCTCGCGTCGACTCCGCCGGCGATCAATACTTCGCAGTCGGCTGGCCCGCCAAGCGCGGACACGGCCAGAGCACCGCGCGATGGATCAACACCCCACCGACCCTCGTCTTCGGCGCCAGCGGCTCGAGCGCGTTCTACCGGACCTCGGCCCTTCGGGCGACCGGGTTCTTCGATTTATCATTCGGATCTTATTATGAAGATATTGATATCGCGTTTCGGCTAAGGTGGGCGGGCTATTCGTGCGTGTTTAGTCCGAACTGCAGGGTGCTTCACGAAGTCTCCGCGAGCTTCGACCACGCCCGTCCCGATTTGCAGCGAAAGATGTCGCGAAACGCCGAGCTCGTCTTCTGGTCGCGGCTGCCCTTGGCATGGTTGATCCCAATGCTCGTTCCTCACCTGGCGTTCGTATTTGCCCAGGCCTTATGGCGGCTGGCGCGGCGTCGGCTCAGGCCGTTTGCAGTGGGGAAACTCGACGCGTTCCGGTTGCTCTCGAAGGAGCTTTTGGACCGAAGGCGTTTGAATCGAGCACTCGCCGCGCAAGCCAAGCTTCCTCCACGTTTCCCAATCGCCGTCGCTCCTATTCTGGAGATTCTCGACCACCTGCGAAGGCCAGTGGAAGCTTCGGCTGCGCGTCCGACTCGAGCGTTCGCTGGCAACCTCCACAGCGGCTCAAAGCGCAATCGGTCTGTCCATCGCAGGCAGGCGGAACAGCTTAGCAGCTAATAAGAGCACTGCGTTCGCGACGAAGTAGATGCAGACGACGACGCTCGCCAGTTGATGCTCGCCAAGGTCCCCAGCGCCGAGTGCGAGGGTGGAGGGCCCTATCGCATTGGCGCCCTCGAAGTAGACCAAACCAATCATGGGCGCAACGCTGGTCAACCCTGAAAGCACAACGACGCCAATGGAGACCAGTCGGTCTCCGCGCCAGCCGACGCGATACCGGCCCTTCGGCACTCCCAACACCAGGGCAGCCTCTCGGCGAGCGCTCGTGGCCGGCGTCTTCCGAGTTTCGCCGCAGACTGAAAGCCAAGGCAACCAGCTTGCGACCGCGGCCCAGCCCTGAAACACAAACGATAGGTCGAATGAGCGTCCCACACCTTGCGTGCGACCGTCGAACGCCATTGCCAGCAAACCCACGCCGACTCCGAACGATACTGGTGGGATCGAGCGGACGAATCGATCGAGCGGACTCGAGCGAAACGGCCACTGCGCTCGGCTTGCGAGTGCGAGGGCCGTCGCGGCCAGAGCAGCGGTTGTCGTTCCCAAAAGGATGAGCGCCTCCCAGGATCCAAAACCCAAGGTCGAGTCGCGTAGACGTTGTGCCAACGCGAGCACGTGATTTGCCTCGGCCTTGGCGAACGTCTCACCGCTCGCGCCAGCGATGGCGAGTCGCGCCGAGCGCACGATTATGAGTAGCGGCGTCCAGGCGACGATCGACCACGCCAACAGTACTAAGGCGCCAAGTCGAGAGCGTGCTTGTCGAAGCGCTGGGCCTGGAAGAGAAATGAGCTCGGGAACATGCTGGTTCGCAGCGCGTCCATGCCAGCCAGCGAGACTGGAAACCGCCCACGCGCAGAACCAGGCCGCGACGGACA
Source organism: uncultured Planctomycetota bacterium (assembly GCA_963818975.1). Classification (GTDB taxonomy): domain Bacteria; phylum Planctomycetota; class Planctomycetia; order Isosphaerales; family Isosphaeraceae; genus CAWFUI01. The sequence continues at coordinate 36,989 of CAWFUI010000021.1, forward strand.
AGAAGGCGCAACGGGCGACAGCCCCCGGCAAACTTTGCGATTCACGCGCGTGCAGCATGATTTGAAAGGCAAGCGATCGACGCAAGCCAAGGACGATCGCCGCGCCTGGATCCACGAGAACCCAGCAAAACACCAATGAGAACGCTCGAGCAGCGTTCGGTCGAAGAGTCGGCAGGACCACGCTCTTCCAGGCCTGCGATCGGTTGGCGCCCAAAACGCGTGCGGAGTCTTCCCAAAGCGGATTCATCTCACGTAGCGCGCGAGCGACCAAACCGGCGGCGACGGAGACTCCCCAGATCGAATGCACCACCACAGCCGACGACCACCGACCCAATTCTTCGTGAGGAAGCTTTGAGGTCGCGAGGAATGCGAAAATCCTGTGTACGAAGCCTTGGTCGATCGTGCGGGAAAGTCCTTCGAACCAAGGGACCAATGGCAATGCTCCAAGGCAAAGCAACGCCGGGGAAAGCGCCAGCGGAGCAAGTGCAAGCGCCGGCAACAGATCGATCCTCCGCCTGCCCTGGCTCGCAATGGCTCTAGCCAGCCCCATGCCAAGGAAGCGAGAAACGATAGCCACCAAGATCGCCTCGACGAGGCTGTTGCCAACGCATTTCCAGATGAAAGGATCGGAGATCGCCACCGCCGATGGGAGCAAGGACCAACTACGAGGAGCGACGCCCGTGGCGAAGCACGAAAGCACCAGCGCGACGAGCGGCGGAAGGACCAAGGCACAGAGCCCCAGGGAAGCCAAGATGCCAAGGATACTTTTCATATTATGATTATAGAAATGTGAAAGCCAAGTATTTACGAGACATGCGCTAAAAGTGGTTACAACTTGGACGCAAAACGGCCTTGAAGTATGACGACTTGTTCGGGCGAAACGTGGACCGTCACGCTTTGCCCTTCTCGGAGATTACTTGATTGGCTTTGAAGGACGTGCGCGACGAGGGGCCAATCGCCGGGCCCTCGGAGGTGAATTCGACGCAGCTCGCCCGAGAACACCTTGCGGTCGATCGTCGCTTGGAATCGGTTGCAGTTGGGAGGGACCGAGGAGCTCATGCCCAGGGCTTCCGGACGGATCGAGACGCTTACGCTTGCACCTTGCGGGGTTTCCGCCGATGCGGATCCTCTGCCCACAAGGCGCCCCAAGGGCGTCTTCACGACGATTTCGCCTTGAGAGTCCACTCCATCGACTTGTCCGTGGAGCAGGTTGATCGGGCCCAGGAATTGCGCGACGAAGGCGTCTCGAGGGCGATTATACACATCGTCCGGAGCCCGATTGGACGATCCTGCCCAGATCCATCACCACCAGGCGGTCGGCGAGACAGAGCACTCGGTTGGGTCGCTGGTCAGAATCAGAATCGTCGTTTCGCTGGAGTGCGCGAGACTGCGAAAGTCTTCTCGAATTTCAGGCCTATCGCGCGGCGAAACCCGCGAAAAAGGGTCGTCGATGATCAGGAACTCGGGTTCGAGAACCATAGCGCGGGCGAGCTCGGCCCTTAGCCTTTGGCTCGGGGAGAGCTGGTCCGGACGACGCTCGGCGAGCGCGTCCAATCGCACCAAACTCAGTAAAGCCTCGACTCGACTCTTTCGTTCCGCGCGATCGACGCCTTTCCAGCGCAAGGCGTGGCCGACGTTCTCCGCGATCGTCATCGCGGGCCAAAGCGAGTCGTCCTGAAAAACGAGACCGACTTTGCGATCGGGAGGTGGAAGTTTATGAATGAGCCTGCCGTCGAAGAAGATCTCTCCCGCGTCCAGTTCCTCGACGCCCGCCACCAGCCTTGCGAGAGTCGTCTTGCCGGCGCCGGAGGGTCCGACCAAAATCGTCAGTTCGCCCCGTTTGACCTCCAGCGAGGCGCCGTCGACGACCGCCACGCGATCATATCGCTTCTCGAGTCCGTCAAACGTTGCCTGAATCAAGATAACAGCGCTTCCATGTGTTTGGAGTCGAAAGAAGCCGAGGCGGACGACGCCCTTTCGACCCGACGATAACGTTGCCGAGACCAGGCGGTCCACTCCGCTCTGAGCCAGCTGCGAAATTCAGGCGAAGAGCAGAACGAGCCTTCGTCGATTCTGGAGAGTTTCTCGAAAGCCGCGGCGTCGACGGGTTTTGGTTCCATTGCGGCCTGCTCGACCAGCCAGCGCCGGCGGGCGGGCGATTCGTCAACTGGCCGACAAGCGTCTCGAGCATCGATCCACCGCCCGGCCCGCTCGAGCGGCTCAATAGTACGATCGAAGCCGGCGGCCATGGAGGAGGTTCGACAAGAAACGCCTCCATTCGCTCCGCTCGTCCAGCCGCCAGCAAGCCGTCCCAGGCCAGGGAGAGCTCGCTTTGAGCATCCACGAGCGTCGCGCCGAACAAGTCGACAACCAGGTTCCGAACCCTCGAGCCGCCAAGATTCGCCAAGCTCGAGTAGCCATTCCCTTCGTTGATTTCGAATGAGCGCATCGCCCTTGCAGCAGCTTCTCGACGTTTCGAGCCCCGATAGACCGCAGCCCCCTCGATCCAATCGATTCCAGTTATAGGGAGGAAGCTTGCGTAAGGGAATCGTTTCGCGCTGGCTGCATCGCCGAAGGCAAAGCGCGATCCGCCGCGATCCAGATCGGCAAGCGCGGAGTGCTCTCCCCAACCAATCGATCGAGCGTTCGCGAACATCCTGACCAGATCCGCGTAAGACGTGAACCAACTTTGAGAAAGAAAATGAATATATAAATTAAATGTGAGCATGTCGGTACGTGGGTCGACAAGCGAGATTTTACCGCGAAACTCCGGCTTCGCCAGGTCTCGCCAGCTCGAGATTTCCGGCATGGCGTTGCTGGGGTGCTCGCCGGTTCGACCGAGGATTCCCAAATGGGACTTTCGAACGACCGACCAGGACGAAGACCGTCCCTCGGCCGCCTCGAGCTGGTTTTCGGAAGCCAGCCGGTCCAGGATTTCCGCGGGAAAGCCTATGAGCAAGTCCGGGTCGAGACGCTCGAGACGTCTTTCAAGGTTGGGTCCCAAGTCAACCCGTCGCCAGTGCAACCGGGTTTGGTTGGACGGATCGGCTCCCAACTCGCTCCCAGAGGCGAATCGCTCGGCGGTTGGACCGTCCCAGGGCGTCGCGACAACTAGATCCTCAGGGGGTCGCGTAAACCGCCCGCAGCCCTCGATCCCCATCAGCACGCATCCCGCGCCGGCCAGAAAACGTCGACGAGAGGTCTCGTTCAATTTCGCAACCTTTCGTCAAACGCGGCGTAGCCTCAAACGAATCTTCTGCGTCTTAGCCCTGAAAGGGCGAATTAGAAGAGCCCAAGGCAACGTCCTGGGATCGGATAAGCGATCGCCCCCGCCGGATCCCCAACTTTTTGACCCGAGAGGGCGACTGAACAGAGGAGATCTGACGCGGCGCACGGGCTTCTCCGTTGGCCCCAGGGCGGCGCCCTGGGCTTTATTGAATCGCCCTTTCAGGGCTAAGAACCAACCTTCTGCTCACAACAAACCCTTCCGCACGGTGCGCATCCTCCGCCGTAAGAACTAAACGCAGTACAGCTAGTTGGGTCGCGTACCGAGCGTGACCTTCAGCTTTGCCTCGCGGCCGTCTCGCCTTACAACCACTTCGACGACGTCGCCAGGTTTATATTGGGAAAGGCTCTCAGTGTAATCATAGACGGTCTTGATGGGTTTGCCGCCGAAACCGATGATCACGTCTCCCTCTTTGAGCCCAGCCTTCTCGGCTGGCGAGTCCTCTCGAACGCCGTCGAGCTTCACTCCTTTGCCGCCATCGTCGTAGCTAGGCATCGTGCCCAAATACGCGGAAACCGAGAGCCTTCCCACGTCCTGTCCGCCGCCGTGCGTCGGTTTCACTCGGACGAAAGCCGGTCGAATCGGCCGCCTTGCCAGATCCAAGAGCAGGAGCTCGCCGAGATCGGCGACGCGGACCATGCCTTCGAAGTTGATCCGTTCGGAGTCGTCCGACGGCCGATGATAATCGAGATGGGTTCCCGTAAAGAGAAAGAGGACGGGCAACCCTTTTCGATAAAACGTTGCGTGGTCGCTGGGGCCGTCGCCGTCGGCGATTTTCTTGATCGTGAATCCCGCCGCTTTTCCCAGCGAGTCGACAATCGTTTCGAGGCCCGGCGAGGTGCCCGTCCCGTAGACGGTCAGTTCGTTGCTCGAATTCAGACGTCCAACCATGTCGAAGTTTACCATTACGGCGGCGTCCGCGAGTGGATACAACGGCTTGGCTGCGTAATGAGCAGACCCGAGCAAGCCCTTCTCCTCCCCAGAAAAGGCCATGAAAACGATCCGTCTGGGCAAGCGATCCGGCCGCGCAGCAAGTCTTCTGGCCATCTCGAGCATCATCGATGTGCCGGAGGCATTGTCGTCCGCTCCGTTGTGAATCTCCTTCGAGAAGAAAGCCAACGAACCGGACCCGACTCCGCCGTGGCCCAAATGGTCGTAATGCGCCCCGACGATGATCGTCTCGTTGGCGTGCGGACCTTCTCCCTCCAGGACGCCGACGACGTTCTTCGTCCGCACTCTCGGTCGGTTGATCGTGAGCGCGAGATCCACTTTCGACTTCTCGAGTTCACGCGACTTTGGCTTCAGCTGGTGATTGATTTGCTTTTCCAAGTCGGCGAGCGTGAGATCGCTGGACTTTGCGAGTATTTGATCCGCGAAGCTTCGCGTGATCATCACATAAGGGACGTCCGAGACGAGGTCTCCGCCGCCGACCATGAATGGGATGAGGTTGTCGGCGCCGTTGACCAGGCTTGTGGAATCGTTGGCGCAGAGGATGGCGACGGCGCCGTGCTGGAACGCGTTGACGGCTTTGTGGCGAAAGGTTGCGAAATCGGAGTCTTTCTTGCCGGCGAAGTCGGCGCCAGGCTCGCCTTTGTCGTTGGGCTCGGGCGTGGGCTGACGACGAATGATGAGCACCACCTTGCCTTTGACGTCGATCCCCTCGTATTCGTCGTAGTCGAGGCCGCGAGCTGGATCTTTCGCCGTGATCCCGAATCCCGCGAAGACCACGGCCGCTCCTTGGACCGTTCCGCCGGAGCCCAGGGCCAGCGGCCTGAAATCGGTGTTGAGCTTCGCCTCGAGCGTCTTGCCGTCGTCGGTTGGAAGCTCGAGCTTGGCGTTTGGTTCAAGTACAGCGCCAAAACCAAGCTCGAACGGCTGAAAATAACCATCGGCGCCAGGCGCCGTCTTGAGCCCGAGCGATTCGAACCGTTTGGCGATAAAATCGGCGGCGTCTTCAATGCCCTTGGTTCCCGGCGCTCGCCCGTCGCGGGCGTCGTCGGCAAGGTACGAAACGTCGGTCTTGAACCGTTGCTCAACCGACGGCGGCGCTTGCGCGGCGGGGGCGGAAAGGACGCCCGCGAAGATCAATCCACTGATCAACGTAGGAAATACACTTCGAAATGTTGAACTCATCGATGCAAAACCTCTGGGAATCGTGCGCTCGGGCCGCGTTTGCTTTCACGCCAGCGTATTTTCAACGGTCGAGGCGTCGAAGGTCAAGCGCTCGAGCGAATTCGCCCGGAAGGCTCGAAGTCAAATGACGAATCGCGGGTCTATCTGGCCCCTGCGTTCATAAGGAAGAAGCGGGTCATGGAATCGTCGACGTCGATCGTCGGGTCGGGCTGAACGCTGGGGGAGCCGATCGTCCCGGTGATCCGTAATTTGATCAATTGGTTGGAAAGTGCGCCGGAAACTCCGCCCCGACCAATCGGCACGATGGCCCTCAACACTTGCGACGGCAGGGCGAGTAGTTCGTTGGAGGTGAGCACCACCTGAAGGTTGAGCCTGCCGTCGAATTCGATGGTTCCTCGCGAGTGAAGCTGCATCATTCTGCCCGAGAGGGTCAGTTCGTCGATCGAGAGGCGGTTGTTGGCGATTGTCGCGTAAAGATCCCCATCCTCGAAAACGCCGCTGCGGGCGACGCCCAGAAACCGTGCGATGCTGCTCAAGACCGGCAGCGAAAAGAGCGAACCGTCGTCGAGGTCGAGCGTGATCTTTCCGCGCATTTTGTCGAATCGGGCCAGCGAAGGTCCTTCGAGTTGCACCTGTCCGCTGATCTTCCCTCGGGCAGGCTTTCCACCGTCGGTGTAGGCGTGCGTCAGCGCGTCCAGGTCCAGTTGGCTCAATTGGAAAGACGATTGAAACCGCTCCGCCTCGCCGAGTCGGAACAGCGACTTGCCTACGATCTGTCCCCCGGCGACCTTGGCGCTGAGACGCGTGACTTGCAGCGATCCGGCGTGCGCGGACGGGGAGTAGCCAAGCGTCGCGGACGCGTGCAAGCTTTGGATCGCCAGATTGGCGCTCGTCAGACGGGCCTTGGGAACGTTCAATTCCGCAGTGGCGTCGAGGCCTCGATCGAAATCGCCCGCGATGCGCAGCGTACCCATCCCATCGAAGCCGTTGCCAAGTCCCGGGATCAGAGCGGCTGCGCTCTTGAGTTTGACGTCTGAAAGCTCGACGTCGAATCGGACGCGTTGGTTCGCGACCGAGCCCGGCGTGGTCTTGCCCTTGAAGCCCCCAGTAATCGCGCCCCCCAAAACCTCTCCGCTCAGGGGACCAAGCACCCAACCGCTCGAGTCGTAACTGAGCTTGCCGCTCATTTGACCCAGGAAGGCCTTGGGTCCCAGTTGCAGGTCTCTCAGTCGTGCATCCCCTGTCGCCGATAGGCTCGTATTCGAGCTTCCCGGGAGGATGAGATCCAGGTCAAAGTCTCCAATCCCTTGAAATCGCGTGGCGTAAGGGCCCGTCGAGAAATCCCTCGCGAGCGCCCCAAGCGATAAGTCCCTGCGCGGCGACTTTAAGCTCTCCGACGATCGGCTTGGGGCCCCCAACCGCCGAGCCGTTCGCCAGCGGATACCGACCCTTCACAACGATGGTCCCGCCCAGACTTTCGGCCGAGAGCGAATAACTCGCGACCCGGTTCTTCAGGTCGGCGGCAATGATCACGTTATTTGTGTCGATTCGATCGATGTGGATTCCCGCCCCGGTCAGTTTTGCAGACGCGCGGGCGGTGGTCGAATCGAGGTCGCCCAGATGGAACGCGTCGATCCTCAAACTGCCGCTGGCGAGCCCTGAGGTTTCAACCGAGTCTTGGAGAAAGCACTTCGCTACTCGAGCAAGGTCGATTGCTTTGAAGGAGGCCAGCGCCGACGCCTTTTCGATAAAGCGTTTTTCGCCTTCGGACGCCAGGTTTGCCGGAGCTTGGATTTGGAGCCTGGCTTCGCCGCCGAAAACCTTGGCGTCGTTGGCAAGGAAAACGAGTTCGCCGTTCTCGCTCTTCCACGAGAAGCGTACGTCGCCAGGTTTCTCCGCTCCGAACTCGAAGCCCGAAACCGAACCCTCGCCTTGGGTGTCGAGAGCGAGTGGATCGAGAGCGCCCTTAACGGCGCCTCTAATGGATAGCGTTCCGTTGGCTCTCAAGTGGTTCGAAACCCCAGCAAGCTCGAGCAGGTCTGCAATCTTCCAACGACCGGAGCTGAGGCTCGCTCGTAGCGCGTAGGGAGCTTCGAGCGACATTTCTCCAGATCCCGAGAGCGGCTCCTCGCCGATTTTTCCCGAGATCGAATCGATGAAAACGCGCTTCTGTTGGATACGGACGCTGGCGCTGACGGGCGTAAGCTCGGTATTCTTGACGATAAACCTCGGACTCGACGCCGAACCTTTGAGCTGCCAGGTCGAGAGGTCGTGGATGCTCGAAAGCGGGGCCGATGCGTTGAACTCCGAAGTGACCCTTCCGGCGATTGGCAACGGCGTCGGGGCGAACCTCGAGACCAGGTCGCCAATCGGTGCGTTCTTGGTTTCGAGCCTAGCCGAGATGCCGTCGCCATCCAGCAAGTCGACCCGAACGCCGCCTCTGATCGAGTTCTCGGGAAGCTCTCCGCGGGTTGGGATCTCTTCGGCGACCAGCCGCGGCGGAGGTCTTGGCCCGCTTCCGGGAGGATCGATGAACTTTGCCGCGAAGTGCACTGCCTCCGCGACGCCGCGATCAAACGAAAAATGGGCCGCGGCCGACCCGAGGTGAACGTCTTCGAAAGACCCTTGATCGACGGCGAGCCTGCCCTTGAACTTCAGATTGCGCACATCGTGTCCCTTGGGAGTCGGCACCTTGGCCATGCTGGGATCAAGCGAGAGAACAATGTCGGCGATTCCCAGCGAAAGCTTGCCGGCAAGCGCTTCTGGTATCTTGAAATAAAGATCCTTGGGATCATAGGCCTTCTTCTCGATGTGCGTCGTCTTCTCGTGTTTCTCGATCTCCGCCAGGTCGAGGTTCGTGAACGGAGCGAAGCGGTCTGGGCGAATCTGGTCCGGCTCGGTTCCGTCGGTGGCGATCGCGAAACGAACGAGCCGCAACGGGACGTCTTGGAAATCCACCTGATGGACCACGCCTTGCGCCTTGGTTCCACCCAAGTCGACAAGCCCCTCGCCAAGTCTGAGCTTGAGCTCGGCTTTGGCGTCCAAGAGCCCTGTGAGTCCAAAGTTCTGGGTTCGCCAAATCTTGGGCAACAGACGAGAATCAACGTCCTCCAGATCGACCAGCAAACTGAAGCGGCTTTCGGGAGTCTCGAAAGACATCAAGCCGTCGGCGCCGACCTTGCCGTCGAACGCCCGCCCTCGGGTTTTTTCAAGCCTGACCACTTTGTCCTTGTAGACCAACGTTCCCTCGACTTCGTCGAGAGAGAATCCAAGAAGACCGATATCAAGATGAGTTCGCTTGAAGTCGGTTTCGACAAGGAGACGTAGGTCGTCGGACTTGGCCGTTTTGGAAGCGTCTTCCGATCCCCAGCCGAGTTCCATCTTCAAGTCCAAAGGCCCAGTGGGCGTCGCGCCCTCCCAGACGATCGGAGGGATATAGGGCAGTCCGTGGGCCAATCGCGGGTTGGAGGGCAGGTCGATGCAGGAAAGCACGATATTGCCAAACTTGAACGATTGTGCACACGATCCTGTGATCGAGCTCACTCCCCATCGGGGATCCTGGATCTTGGCGGAAAGGGCCAAGGATCCCTTTTGATCCGGCTTTGCATCGGCGTGAATGCCTTTGATTTCGATCGCCGGGCGACCTTCCTGGTGTAGCGCGATCTCGCCCCGGTCGACAATCAACCTGGGAAGCTTCGTAGTCGAGCTCGAAGCGCTCGATCGGAAAGGGATCTTTGTCTCGAGGCCGCCTTCCCTGTCCAACTCCAAGGCGACCTTGGGTCGATCGATTGTCACGGTCGAAGGGCGAAATGCTCCCCTCGCGAGCCTTTTTAGTGAGACGTCGGTAGAGATGTTCTCGATCGACGCCCAAACGCCAGAGGACGTATCCTCGCCTTCTCGAAGTTCGATTCCAACCAAGCCGGAAGAGGAGAGGTTCAGCCACCAGGATTTGACGACGACCCTGCCGGAGTACGACTGTCGAATCAGATTGACGATTAGCGGCAAGACGAGCCATTGGCGCACGGCAAGGAAGCTAGCGCTGGCGAGAAGAGCGGCCACCGCGATGCGGCGCAACCACCTGCGGCTCTTCGACATGGATCGCTTTCTAAGGCTCGCTCTAGGGAGCGAGGAAATGAGATTCCGGCGAAATCCGGACCACGCTCGAGATCGATTGTTAGGCGGCAACATCCACCTTATCCGAACAATCGGCACTCGCCGAGGCTCGACTTCAGCTTTTTTCTCAAGTTCTTGGCGCCCGAAGGCCGAAGTTGTACGTTCCTACTTGGAGCCGACAAGCGCCTCTTCGCGGGCGAGTTCTGGCTTTCCGGAGTGGTGCGGCGGTTGATCCGAACGGGGCTCGACGCTGAACCGCACGCCAAGGCGACGCATCAGATTGCTCCACATATCAAGGTATACGTAGAAGACGGGCGTCACCAGGAGCGCCAAGACCAGCGAAAGCATCTGCCCGCCGATGATCACCTTGGCGATGCTGGCGCGAGACCCGGCGCCTGGGCCTTGGCCGAAGGCGATGGGGACCATCGCCGCCACCAGCATGACCGTCGTCATCAAGATCGGCCGAAGCCGGGTGTGGTTCGCCTCGAGCACGGCCTCGCGCCTGGGCATGCCTTTCGCTCGGAGCTGGTTCGACGCGTCGACCTGCAAGATTCCGTTTTTCTTGACGATGCCCACCAACATGAACAAACCAAACATTCCATAGATGTCCATCGGCGTTCGCAGAAGCAAAAGCGATAAGAGCCCGAAGGGGATCGTCACCGGCAGCGCGGCCATGATCGAAATCGGGTGGAACCAGCTTTCGAACTGCGCCGCGAGAATCAGGAACATGAACAGGAACGAGAGACCAAATGCGATCAAGAAGTATTTACCAGTTTCTTCCATCGTCTTGGCCTGGCCGGTGAAGGCGTAAGAATACTGGGCTGGCAGGTTCATGTCTTTGAGGATTTGGGAAGCCTGCTCGACCGCCGTGCCGAGCGGCACGCCCTCTGGATTTCCCAGTACTGTGACGATTCTCTGCCGGCCGTAGCGCTCGATCTCGGTCGGCCCGAGCTCCTCGTCGAGCTGGGCGACGCTTGTCAGCCGCACCAGTCCCTTGGTGGGAGAGGGGATCGACATCTGGTAAACGCTGTCGGCGGTGGCGCGTTCGTCGGCCTGGGCCCTCAGCCAGACGTCGTATTGCTCGTCGCCGTCGCGGAACTTGGAGACCGGAAGGCCTCCCACCAAAATTCGCAGGGTGTCGGCGATGGTGCCGACAGGGATGCCGAGGTCGCTCGCGGCCTCGCGGTCGATCCGCACCTGAAGCTCCGGCTTGCGGAGTGAGAGCGTCGAGTCGAGGTCGAGAATCTTGCCCGATTTCGCCAGCGCTTTGGCGAGCCGAGTGGCGTATTTGTCGAGCTCCTTCAGGTCGGGTCCGGAGAGGTTCACTTGAAACAATTGCGCCCGCCTGCCCGAGGCAAAGCTCGAGACGTCGTTCACGCTGATCCTCAGCTCGGGGAATCGGTCCGTGATGGCTTGCCGGACCTGCATCTGGACGTCGAATTGGGTGTATTTTCGTTTAGAGAGGTCTTCGATGGCGGCGTAAATCGTGCCTTGGGTGACGTCGCCCCCGCCCTTCACGGACCTGCCGCCCGTCACCTGGCCGATCGTGGTGAAGACGTGCTTGGTCTCGGGCCTATCCCGCAAGAGCGATTCGATTTCGCGAAAGACATCGCTGGCGCGGGAAAGCGTGTAGCCTTCGGGGGTGAGGACCGAGATCTCGTACTCGCTCTGGTCGTCTCGCGGGATCAGGTTCAAGCCAACCCTGGCGCCGATGGGACCCGTCGAAAGCACCACGAGAATGGTGAGCACCAGGACCAAAGGCTTGAACCGCAAAGAGAACTTCAGAGCCGATCCGTACCCCTTGTCGATCAATTTGTAGAAGAACCCGGATTTCGACTTGGCGCTTCCCCCTTCGGAATGGTCGAGCTTCAAGAACCGGCTGCAAAGCATGGGCGTAAGGGTGAACGAGACGAACAGGCTCATCAGCACGGCGAAGGCGACCACGACGCCAAAGCTCGAAAAGAACCTGCCGACGATCCCGCCCATGAACGCGATCGGCAAGAAGATGACCACCAGCGAGAGGCTCGTGGCCAGTACGGGAAGAGCGATCTCGCGGGTGCCGATCCGCGCTGCCTCCATGCCGTCCATGCCGTCTTCTTCCATGTGGCGGAAGATGTTCTCGTGGACGACCACGGCGTCGTCGATCACGATGCCGATCGCCAAGATCAGACCCAACATCGTGATATTATTGAGCGTATAACCCATGAACTGCATGAAGAGAAACGTCGGGATGATCGACGTCGGGATTGCAAGGGTGGCGATCAACGTGGTTCGCCAGTCTCTTATGAAAAGCAGAATGGTTCCCGAAACGAGCGCCGCGGCGAGCAGGAGGTGGAACTTCACTTCTTCGATCGATTTGACGATGAACCGGGATTGGTCTCGGATGACGATTGTTTTGACGTCTGGGGGCAGGGTCGACCCGAGTTCCTTGAGCCTGCGTTTGACGCCGTTGGCGACCTCGACCGCGTTCTTTCCCGACTGCTTCTGCACGACCAAGCTCACGGCGTTGACGTCGTCGAGCCTCGCCAGCGACCTTGGCTCTTCGTACGAATCCTCGGCCCTGCCCACGTCCTTGACGCGAATGGGATAGCCGTTGCGGTCGGTGACGATCAGCTCGTTGAACTCCTTGGCTGAGTTCAGACGACCGAGCGTACGGAGCACGAGCTCGCGCGGGCCCTGGTCGATACGTCCGCCGGGCACTTCGAGGTTCTGGCGTACAAGCGAACCCCGCACTTCGTCGATCGAGAGGTTGTAAGCGGCCAGCTTGTCGACGTCGACGATCACGTTCATGGCGCGAATGCGTCCGCCCACGAGCTGAATGGCCCCAACGCCGTCGACCGTCTCGAGCTGTTCCTTGATGCGTTTCCGCGCAATCTCGGTGACCTCGCGGAAATCCCTCTGTCCAGACACCGCGATGGTCAGCACCGGCATCGCGTCGGTCTCGAACTTGTCGACGATCGGAGTCTTGGTCCCCTCCGGAAGGTCGGCGAGGATCGTGTTCACCTTGTCGCGAACCTCTTGAGTGCCCACGTCTCCGTTTTTCGAGAGCACGAACTGGACCGTGACCACCGAAACGCCTTCGTTGGTGACGGACCTCAGTTCGTCGATTCCCGCGATGGTGTTGACGACGTCCTCGATTGGCTTGGTGACGGACGTTTCCATCTCCTCGACGCTCGCCCCGGAGAGCACCGTCGTGATGGTGCACACCGGGAAATCGACGTTGGGAAAGAGGTCGACGCCCAGGGAGCCATAGGCGGTCAGGCCCAGTACGACTGGTATCGCGACCAACACCCAGGTGAAGACGGGGCGTTTGATGCAGACTTCGGATAGAGTCATTGTGAATATACTTTCACATTAACACATAGTAAGTATAAAGCTATTGTTTCTCGGAGTCATTTGATTTTGGCTCTTTGGCCGCGGATTTTGGCGCCGCGGTGGATCGATCGTTCTGCTGTTGGGGGACGCGAATTTGGATTTTGACCGGGGAGCCTTCGGCGAGCAGGTCTTGATCCTTGGGGTCGATGGTGACGACTTTGGCGTCGGCGGGGATGTCGCTCTCGACCTCAACCCAGCCTGGGAGGTCTTTGGGCTCCTTTTTTTCTTCCCTGATGATGTGCGCGTGCACCGAGGTTTCATTTGGTCCAAGCACGAAGACTTTTGTGCTGCCGGCTCCACGGATGAGCGAGGCGACGGGTACGACGATGGCCTTGGCGTCGACCTGGGTGATGATCTCCACTTTGGCAAAACCGCCGGGTCTCAGGCGTCTTTCTGGGTTTGGAACCGCGACCTCGACCTGAAAGGTTCTGCTCGCGGAATCGACGGTTGGGTTGATCCTGGCGACGACGGCGGCCGCCGATTCGCCTGGCTTCATCGAAGGGACGTGAACGCGGGCTTGCTGGCCGACTTTGATTTCGCCGCTGTGACGTTCGGGGACGTTTGCCCAAAGTCGAAGCGGGTTGGCCACCACCACGTCGACCACAGCCTCTCCTTCTTTGATCATCTGCCCTTCCGAAACATGTCGTTTGGAAACGACGTAGGTCGGCGGACCTTCGACGTTCAAGGGCTTTTTCGTTGGGGTTGGCACGCGGATCTCGGCGTCTTTTCGTTTCTGTTTGGAGACTTCCAAGGCGGCCTTGCTTGCGAAGACGTTGGCAAGGTCGGCCCTGGCGGAAAGCTGGGCGGTCTCCAGCTTGGCGCGGGCCGCCTTTTCGTCGTTCTCGGCGTTTTGAAACGTTTCGAGGTTGTTCACTTTTCGATCGAAGAGCAGTTGCTCGCGGGAGAGGATCTGCCTGGCGCGTTCGAGCGCCACCTTGGCCTCGAGCACGGTCGGCACGCGGGAGACGTCGAAGTCGGCCGTTGGGGTCGAATCCGCCTTGAGCCCCAGCCGCGCCAAGTCGACCTCGAGCTTGCGCTGAGCCTGGAGAATGGCCAGGTCGGCGTCGGCGGTCTCGAGCTGGACGACGATGTCGCCGGGCTTCACTTCGTCGCCGATGTCGTGAAACACGCGTTCTACTCTGCCTGTATTCTTGGCGCCCAGAGTGACGTTCTCCCAACCGCGGAGCGAGCCGACGGCGTCGACGGTGCGCTCGACGTCGATCAATTTGACCGAAGCCACTGGAACGAAGAGCTCTCGCGGTCTTTTCTGAGCGTCGGCCACCGCCTCGACCTCCGGCGTACCGCAGCCGGCTGCGGCCAGACCGGCCAAAGTCATTGCGAGACAGACCCCCAACCGCATTTTCGTTTTGCGTACCGCGGGCTTGGATCGAGCAAGCGACTTCCGACCTTCCCTCGAGGCGCAGCCCAGGAGGACGTCGGAAACGATCCGCCGGGCCAATCCCGGCTCCAAATCTACCTTACAAAACACATGTTCAATCGTAGCCACGATCTTTCGCCCTCGCAGTAATGCATCGCAACGGTCGGCCATTGCAGGTTCGATCACGCCGGAATCGACCAATAGGTCGATTGCCTTGCGAAAAGCCGCGTTGAGCGCTTCTCCGTGGGCCATGATCTCGGCCGCGAGGTTCTTATCCCCCATCGGGCCAAAGACGATCGAGAAGAAGAAGCGGGCCCGATCAGGATCTTCGCGGCAAGACGCCAGGTGCGCGTCGATCATCCGTTCCAAACGCACGACGGGATCCATGTCGGCGTCGGCGAGGGCGTTCATCGTTTCGATGAGCTTGCGCATGGGTTGGGCGACCAGTGCGTGCGCCACGCCTTCCTTGCTGCCGAAATGGTAATAAAGAGTTGGCTTGGCGACGCCGGCGTCTTCGACGATTTCGCGCACGCTGGCGGCGTCGTAGCCCCGTTCGGCGAACAATTTCGCGGCGGACTTGAGCACCCGTCGGGCCTGGTCTCCGCCGGATCGCCCAGGATCGTCCGCCGACGTTACGCCCGCTAGAATGTTATTCTTCATTTGGACCTACAAACGTTGATGGCTATACCGAACGGTCAGTATACCGAGTTTTCAAAAGCCGTCAAGCTCGCCCAACCCCGTAAGAATTCAGGGTTTCAGGAGCGGACCGAGGCGTCGATCAAGGCGCCTGAGCGCGAGAGGTCGACGCAAGCGAGGAAATGCTTAGGGGCCGAAGCGCCGTCGAGTTCGAGCGAGTAGCGGACGGTTTCGTCGCCTTGCGCCGGCAAGCGGGAGAAACCCAGGTCGTCGTAGAGCTTGTTCACAAGTGCGTTCTTTTTAGTGGGAATAAATTCGCCCAGGATTCGAGCGTGGCCCAATTCCTTGGCTTTTTCGATGATCACCGCCATGGTGAACTGTTCGACGGTCCGACCGATCACTCGGCAGCTCATGAGCCAGGAATCGAGCTTGAGGACGGTTTCGCCGCCGAGGGTTTCAGGGTCGCCGATGACGACGGCAATCAGGCCGTAGTCTCCGAATTTGTCCTTCACCCGCACTGTAAGACCGAGCGAGCCTGGCTTTGCAAGGATCGCGGCCACGTCTTCTTGCGTGTGCCTGCGGGTTGTCAGATTGAACTGATTCGTTTTGGCAAGAAGCTGCACCACGCGCTGCATTTCGGTCTCGTCGATCGGCCGAATCTCGGCGGACATGTCGAGAGAAAGCAAGTAATCGTCCATGGATGTGAAAGCGTCTTGGAGCTCTCGTCGTTTCCGTTCCACGGTGTACTGCTCGGCTCGGGCGGAGTCGGCGTCGGTGAGACCGGTGGTCTCGAACCATCGGCCCGATTCGAGGGCCCTCACGTATTCGGCGGGATCCTCGGGCGCCTCGACGACCGTTACTTCGGGCAGGGCTTGGCGAACCTGTTCGCGCTCGGCTGGGTTGTCGTCGAAGAATACGAAGCTGTCCAGCCCCAAACTGAGCGTCTTGGCGGTCCTGGCAATGGTCGAGCCCTTGGGCTCCCAATTCGCCTCGAAGGCGGCCAGGTCGTCAAGCGCGAGGACCATGTTCGGGTTCTTCTCGAACGGTTCGCGAGCGTCGGCCAGGTTGTTCTTGGAAGCGACCGTCAAAACGATTCCGCGTTTGGCCAAAGCCTTGGCGTGTTTCTGGAACGACGTATACGCTTCCCCGTCGGCCGTCTCGCCAAGCGAAACCCCCAATGGCCCGGTTTCGCCGACCACTCCACCCCAGACGGTGTTGTCCAGGTCCAGTACCAGCACCTTCTTTGGTCCGGTCAATAACGCGCGAACGCCCGCCCAGAGATCCTTCGAGAGAACCATCGTTCCTTCTTCGCTGAAGGGCTGCTTTGTCCAATAGTAGCGCCGCATGTCGTAGAAGGTGTTGCGGCCGATTCCGCCGGAAGTCTGCTCGAGATCGAGGAAGTAAGATCCTGGAGGCAGGGCGTTCAGAATTGCGTTGTTCATGCCTCGAATCGCATGAACGGGGCCTCCTGGTCGTGCTGAGAGATGGCTTCCCAGAGGACCTGGGACCACCCAATCGTAGCCGACCTGGAGCAGTCTCGAGCCCAGACCCCCTTTGACCATCGACCACGCCTGCGTCCACATCGAAAGCTCGCCGGCGATTCGATCCTCCTCTGGAGCTTCGTTTGCGATCAGTCGCGAGCCCCAGGGCAGCAGTACGACCACGTCGGGCTTCTCGCCGCCATGCATGAGCTGGTTCAAATCTTGGACGATCGAATCGAAACCTCCCTCGCTTACCAGGGCGCAGACACCCTCGGACCAAGCCGCCGCGGTCAGGCTTGTGGCCAGCCAACTGGTGGTGCATTGGCCAAGCAAGAGAATCCGAACCGGCTTGCCTTCGACGTTGCCCGCCGCGAATTCCTTCTGGAGGAACCTGCCAGCGCGGTCGGCGCCCTCGGGGTCCAGCCGCCCCCGCCTGAGAGCGTCGCGGATCAGCGAGATCGCCTGGGAGCTCTTGCCTGCTTTGCGAAGCGAGGCTGCTTGCTTGAAAAAATCGGTTTGGTTCAAGGTTGCGGATCTTTAAAGAGTGTTTGATCGATCAATAGATTTGCTGGTCAATTCAGACAGGCTCTAGACCTTGCCCAGCCGCGCGTCGAGCAGGTCTTCCAGTTCGCCGACGTTCTTGAGCGACGCGACCTCCGAGCTCTTGAACTTGACCTTGAAGGCCTTTTCGATGTTCACCAGAAGGGTCACATGCATAAGCGAATCCCAGCCCTCGACGTCCTTGGCGCGTGGTGTCTCTCGTGACGCTCAGATCGTCGTCCTCGAAGACCTGTTGAAAGACCTGGTTGATCTCGTCCAAGCGCGCACTCATAACCTCCGCCCCCACGGTCTAAACCTAACAATTCAAGAGCTCCACCATAATGCAGCTTACTATCGCTAATTGAACTTGACAACACGTGCTGGGACCTCGGTTCGCTAGAGCAACAGGGGAGTTCGCAGTGGCTTCGAGCTAATCGACCCGGACTGGCGGTGCTTTTGGCTTGGATCTGTAAGTCGCCTCCACCTTCGCAAGCATGCGGTCGAGTTCGGCCCGATCGAGGATTTTGCCGCGAACCGCCACGGCATGGATCTTGGTTGTGTTCTTGACGTCTTCGAGCGGGTTGGCGTCGAGCAACACGAGATCACCTGCCTTGCCTGGAGAGACCGTCCCCATCTGGGCTTGTTTGCCCAGGAAGCGGGCTGGGTTGATCGTAGCCGTCCTCAGAGCCTCGGCGGAGGAGAGCCCAGCATCGACCATGAGTGCGAGTTCGTCGTGCAGGCTGAAGCCTGGAAAGCAGTAAGGGTTCATCTCGTCGGTGCCTGCTAAGATCGGAACGCCGGCTTTGTTGAGCGCTGCGACCAGCTCGAGGGCTTTCTTGAAGGTTTCTCGCTGCCTCTCGAAATCCTTGGGCTTCATGTTCTTGAGCCTGAAGTCGTTCTTGGGCGACCAGGAAATCCGAACAAAGGGGTTCATGTATTTCAAACGAGGGTCGTTCGTGAAAGCGGGATCGTCGAGTTTGCCGATCGCCCGAAGAACCGTGAGCGTGGGGCACTGGTAGGTTTGGTTGGCCTTGAGCTTGGCGAAGAGCGCTTCTGCCTTGGCTTGATCGTAAGACTCGAGGATCGCGGCTTCTTGGCTTCTCGAGAGCGCACGATGCTCGGCCGCCGACTTCGCAGATCTCACTCCCTCTTTCCGCTGGGCGAGCAGCTCCGCTTCCTTGCCGCTGCATCCTAAAGGCAGTTGGTAGAGGTGCTCGAACGTTTTCTGCCCTAGGTCGGAGGCCTGTGATGGAGAGACGAGGTCGGGTACATGGCCAGCGAAGGGGATGCCCAGTTTCTTGGCTTCGTCGGCGATGGCGAGATACTCCGTCTCACCCAGATTGGAATAGACCTTGATGAAGTCGGCGCCCTTCTCCTTGGCTTTGCGAACCTCGTCGCGGGCCTGGGCTTCATCTTTGATCGCCAGCGATCCAGGCCAAATCGCGTTTGGTCCGTCCATGATGTTGCTGGCGACGACGAGCCTGGGGCCGAGGAGCTTGCCTTCCTGCACTTTCTTTCGGAGAGCGTAGTGGGGCGTGGTGTATCCTCCCATCGAGGGGTTTCCCCACATCACCCTGACGCCCGTAACGCCGTTGGCCAAGAAGAGCGGGAAGGAGGTTTCGTCGCCCGAGTGAACGTGCATGTCCCAAAGGCCTGGGATCACGAACTTGCCAGTTCCAGCGATCGTCCGTTCGGCCTTGGGCGGCTTCGACTTCGCTTCTTCGCTCGTCAGGACCGCCTCGATCAGACCGTTCTCGAGCAAGATGGTTCGACCAGACAAGACCGTTCCTGCTTCGACGTCGACGACGTTCACGTCGACGATCGCGATCTGTTCGGCGTCGGCTCGAGAACCGATCACGCTCTCGGCGGAGGCCAGGATCCACAAGCAGAGAAATGAGAACATAAAGATACCTATTAGATCGGAGATACGAGAAGCAAGCGGGCTCAAATGGCTTGGATCAGCGATTGGCTCTCTGGGCCTGAGCCGCCGTGAGCGCGGTTTGGAAGGCTTGAACGCCGGCCTTGGCCACTTCTTGGTCTTGTTCGCCCGAACCGCCGCCGACGCCGACCGCACCGATCAACTGGCCGTCGACGACGATCGGTACGCCTCCCTTCAAGGTCGTCACCTTCGCTCCGCCGGCCGCTGCTGCATTCTCGACCGCGAGGCTCAAGTGGACGTCGGGGTTGCCAGCGTTCGCGGGCATTGGTCCGGTGGCCTGTCGGTAGGTGGCCGCCGAAACGGCCTTGGTCGTGGCTGTGGCGGCGCTTGCGGGTCTGGCGCCGTCCATGCGCAAGAAGGCGATCAAGTTTCCGCCTTCGTCGACCACCGCGATGTTCATCGTGAGCTTCATCTCAAGGGCCTTGGATTCAGCCGCGGCCAGGACCTTCTTGGCGCCCGCGGAGGTCAGTTTGATCTGGTCGCGGAGCACCAAAGCTTCCCGTCCAGGGCTTTCACGATCGATCGACGGCCTTTGCATCTCGGAGGGCCTGGTTGGGTTAAACGGCTCGGACGTCTTGGCCAGCTCGTCCAAGTCTTTGGCGACGACCAGGCGGATGGTCGCCACGGCCTTCAATAGGCCGCCGTCGAAATCCTTGTTTCGAAATCTCGATTCGAACGTCTCTCGAACTTCCCTGCGTTCCGCCTCGTCGATCCTGGAGAGAAATCGACGCGAAACGAGCAGGTCGGAGATCTTGTGCTCTTTCTTTGCAATCAAGATATAAATACCTTGGCTCCCAGAGCGGCGGGCGTGATCAAGAGCCAGCGCGTCGACGGATTCGCCGGCCAGCGTATCGACCGTTTCGACGACGACCGCGGTCCCATATTTTCGCTCGATGTCTTGGAGCTCGCTTTCCGCTCGCTCCACGGCTTTCTCGGAAAACAGATTGGCTTCGTCGCGAATCCGCGAATTGAGCGTGGGCGAGGTCGATTCCCGCGTTCTCGGCGGTTCGTCGGCAAGTTTCGGTTTGGCGGGAGGATCGACCTTTCCCGTTTCGATGCGTTCAAGCTCCCGGTCGATGTCGATTTTCGGGGCTTTTGTGGTTTCTTTTTTCTCGACGTCCTGGGCTGCAAGAGCAAAGGCCGAATCGCAACAGGCGAGTGTCGCGACGATCGTAAACATGATTAAATAGCGATGGTTCTTTGAAGACCGTCTCATGAGAAGAGTCCTTTAAGAAGTAGAGTTGGTCAGCGCGTCCGCCTTCGGCCGATCATCCAGTTGAGCAGTTCCGGGTCGTTGTAGGCTCGATCCCAGCTATTGTGGCCGACGCCTCGATACTCGGTGGAGCGGGTCTGGGCGCCGAGGCTTTTGAGGGCGGCGGACATGGCCCGGGTGTTTTTGACGGTTTCGTCGCGGTCGGCGTCGCCGACGAAACACCAAGAGGGCAAGCCCGCGATCCTTTCCGCCGATTCGACCCTGCCGATTCCGCAGACAGGCGCCACGCCGGCGAAGCCTCCGGATGCGCCGAGGCGATTTCCCAGGCGCCCCGACCGCCCATCGAAAGGCCAGTTAGAACGATGGCCCTTGAGTCGACCATGAAGTCGGCGACCACGTCGTCCAAGGCCGCGAGCGCCGCCTTGGCGTCCGCTGAATCGGCGGCCCACGTCGTTTTCGCCTGAGGAAAGACGGCGAAGAGCGGAAACGCTTCCGGCTTTTGCATGATCGCGGGTCCAAGACCCACCTGCGACTGGACGACCCCGTCTTCCCCACGCTCTCCCGATCCGTGCAAGAAGAGAACCACGCCCAGAGGGCTCGATCCGTCGTAGTCCTTGGGAACGAAGAACACGTATTTGCGCGATTCATTTCCAACCTTGATGGTCTTCAGATGGAAACCGAATGCGTGCGAATCGTCTTCCTTGGGGCTTGGGAGCTTCTGGATGTAGAGATCCTTGAAAAGAACCTCGGTCGGACCGCCGGCGTGAACTTGGAGGCCAAGCGCACCCTCCACGGGGATGCTCGCGTCCTCTTCGCGATAACGCACCGACTCGACTCCGTTCAAGTTGAGAACGACCGACTTGCCCATCGCCCGAATCACATAGTGATTCCAAGACGTGGGATGGATCTTGGCCAAGGCGTCCTTCGAGGCGGCGACGAGCGTCTTGTTCCTGCGCGATTCGTCGTAAAGCGAGCCCCAATAGTTCTCGCCGACGTCTGCCTGATATCCGGACATTTCGTGAGATCCAGCCCTTTTCGATCGGAACATGATCCCGCTGTTGCCAGACCCGTTTACAAGCTTGAACGAGGCCTTCAGGACGAAATCGCCGTAAGTCTGCTTCGAGGCAAGGAAGTCGTTGTGGTCGAGCTTCTCGGTCTTGCCGACGATCATCCCCGCTTTTACCGACCAGATCGACTTGTCTCCCTCCCAGCCGTCCAGGTTCTTGCCGTTGAACAAAGGCGTGAACCCAGCGGTCTCCAGAAGCGCGGGCTCGCCTTCGAGCTCGCGGACCCAGTGGAGAATCGTGGTTGCGTAATAAGTGCCTTGAAGGTCGGCGGGTTTGCCCGAGGCGACGCCGTAACCGCCTTCGGACGACCTACAGCTCTCCAACAGCGCTTTGACGGAACTCAGGTTGGGCTCTTCTTTGAGCATGTAAAAGGCCCGCATCACGCGATACGTCGACTCGAGCGTCGATGCGCCCTCGTCCTTGCCCCAGCCGCCGTCGGGTCTCTGGCTCTTGCGAAGGGCTCCCAGGACGGCCGACCGCTCGCCCGCCGGCTGGCCCATGCGTAAAAGAGCGACAACCGCGCCCCCGGTCTCACGGCCAAGGCTCGCGCCCGACCCATAGGTTCCGTCGGGATTCTTGAGCTTCTCCACGACCTGGATCCACTCGGGAAACTTGCTCGACTTCAAATTCACGGCCTCGAGGCCGGCGACCGCGATACGCACGTCTTCAAACCCGTTCACATGGGAATCCAGATAGGCGATCGAGCCTTCGACTGAAGCAGGATCCAGCAGTTTGAGTTCGGCGAGCGTCATCAGCCCCACGGCGGTTGTCGAGACGTTGGCCTCTCCGCCGGGCCTCTGCGCAAACCACCCGTCTTGGCGTCTCGACAAGCCGTTACAAAGGCGATCGAACCGGGTACGTCCGGGATCGACCCGCCGACGTTCTTGAGGCTCCGGATCGCGTTCGAGGTCGCCCCCAAGGTCGACGGCACTCCGCCTTTGAGCGAGAAACCGCCGTCGCTGTTTTGAAGCTTGGCGATGAAAGCGGCAGTCCGCGCTTCATCCTGGCCGGCTTGCGACGACGTCGACGCCGCAATAGCATAAGCGCAAGCAACAAAGAAAAGCCTGATATGGCATTGGGGTTTGTTCATGGTGCAAGTTCCTGGAGCGAGAATCGATCGAGCTTCGGTTTATAGCGCGAGGGGCTCAGCCGCTGGACGGTCCAGTTCTCGAAGGTTTTGGGGTTTCCCGAGGTTCCATGGCCGTAGGTCCAAAATGGGAGGCCGCCGTTGAACCAGGTGAATCGGTATGTGCCGAAGTGGATCGTATCCACCTCGAAGTCCGGGTCGACGTGGAGGGTGAGAAAATCGCCTTGATCGTTGCCGAAGTAGCGGAGGCCGTCCCCTTTTTTGTCGTGCACCACTGCCAAGGCGCAGTCGACGGGAACCCAGCCCACGCCCTGGGCGAAGAACTCGGCCTTGGCGTGGGATTGAAAGTACTTGCCGTCGGCCAGCCGCTCGTTGGGCTCCGCCGATTTCGCCCATCGGCCCACCAAAACCCGCGCCGGCACGCCGGATCGTCGCAGGGTCGAGACGAACAACAAGCAAAGCCCGCCGCAATCGGATTTTTGCCTCGTACAAATTGAATCTAGATGCCAGTTCATATGATTTGTGAATTCATAGTCATAATCTCGTACAATAGTTATAAATACCCTTCTCGCATAATCGATTTCGCCTTCGGATTCTCTTCTGGCGAGCTTTCGGGAATCGATCCAGTCGAGAAGTTTGGGGGAAGTGGTTTCGACCAATCCACGCTTGCCGCTGGCCAGGTTCTTTTCGGTTGGGCTCAAGGTTGGTCGGAGCGCTTTGGTTTCGACCGTCGTCCCGTTTGGCTTGAGCGCCTCTCGAGACTTGACGAGCTTGCGCGAAAAGAGGGCGGCATCGCATTCGAGTCTCATGGCGAACCCAGGCTCGGAGGAGGCCACGGAAGGCGTGAGCCTGGCCTGAAGCACTGGGCGTTTCAAAGGGCTTAGCTCGCTGACCTTTCGTCCGTTTGGCGCGAAGGTGGCCTTGGCGATGCTCTGCCCTGTCAGGTTTGGAGGGTAGGGGGCGTAAACGATCGTCTCTTCGGGATCGACCCCCTCGAGCTTGACCCTGAACTCGTAGACCGCGTGGATGCGGCGAGACGGCTCGACGACGAGCCGATAGTCGCCGTTTCTTGCCTGGGGGTCGGTGGGGTCTCCTGGCGTGATCGACATGCCCTTTTGAGGCTTGCCCTCCGACGTCGCTTTGGCCGCCTTGCCGGCGGAGGAATCGCTTGCCCGCACCCTCGTGACCTTCTTGGACTTGGCGTCGAGTCGAAGCGTTGCGCGATGCCCGGGCTTGACCAGCTCGAGCTTGGCTTTCGCTCCATTCACGAAGAAATCGGCGTCGTCGGCTATGGAATACGAAACAGGCTCGTCGTCGGACGCCGACGAGATGCTGATGATTCTGCCGGCCGTATCGATCTTTCGGATCGTTCCGGCGATCACCTCGCTCCGGGTGCTCTGGGCTCGGCCCGATCCCGAGGAAATCAGCAATACTGCCGCTAGGGGCATCGCCAGGCGAGATATCGCTCGAAGCCCGCTGGTCATGATCTTCTCTCCCGTTGCGAACCAGCCGTGCAACCAACCATTTGAGGGTAAACCCAAGGGCCCTCCGTAGCAAGAAACCTTAAAGATGGCATCGGCCCCCCCAGGCCTTTGCATACGCTTGAATCGGGACCATGCGACCCGGACGGCCGTTGTAATCGATAGGATCGTCAGCATCGCCCGCCCTCAAACTCGGTCCAAGAGCCAATCAGTATTGGGGCGCTTGACGAGTCGGAAGACTTTAAAGAACGTGGTGATCATTCATATAAGAAACGGAGCGGGATCGATTTCGCCCGCTTCGACGAGGGACTCGCCTTCGTTTCGAGCTCGAATTCGAGCGAAGGCTGTGCCCACGGCCTGAGGCGCGGCTCGCACGAACTGCTGCTATCGGCGTTGGGTTTTCGAACCTCGTAGCAATCCAGCGCCGCAAGGCCTGCCGCTAATGAGGCGGTCACTCCAAGCCGTCCATCACATAGAGATCGGTTAGACGCCGATGGTATGTGTAGGCGTACGTCTTGGCGTCGGGAGTGAGGACGATCGGGCCGATTGATACGACGCCAGCCACGTCGTAGGGTCTGATGACTTTGAAATCCACCACCTCCGCTGGCGAGTCGACGTCGATTTTCTTGATCTCCGCGCTCAAGGCTTTCAGTTGGGCGACATAGAGCGACTTGCCGTCTCGACTCCACTGGATGGGGAAGAGGTCTTCGCCGAGGTCGAAGCGTTTGTGCGTCTTTCCGTCGACCGAGTAGAGCGTCAACTTGTGATCGCGCCCATTGACCGCCACCCATTTCTCGTCGGGCGAGCCCTTGGCATACACGCCAACCCCGCTTGGCGAAATCGGCGTCGGGTCTCCTCCCTTTTCGAGATCGTAGACGAAGATCCTGGGGCCTTCTCCCGCCTGGTTTGCACTGAAGAAGATCTTCCGTCCGCTCGCGAACCAGTCTGCCCAGTGGAATTCGACGATCGAGGGGACTCGGAGGTCGTACGCTTGCCCGGAACCTGTTGGAACAACCGACAAACTGGGTTTCCCGCCTTGCAGGATCGACAGGACGTACTTTCCATCGGCGGAAAGGCCCGTGGCCAAGCCCTCTCCCAGTTTCATCGCGGGCTCGCCGTCGATCCTCCTGAGATAACCGGTGTACCGAGGCCCTCCTCCTTCGCCCACTTCGGCGATGAGGACGCTTTTGCCGTCCTGAGTGATGTCGTTGACGTGAGAAGCGTCGAGCCAGGACAGTTCGGTCTCCTGATCGGAATCGGAGGTCTTGACCATGACGCGAGCCCGCAGAATTTCGCTGACAACGAGCACGCGACCATCCTTTGTCATGTCCTGGATCGTCAGGCTCGTGGTTCCTCGCAGAACGAGGCGTCTTCGACCTTGCATGTCGACCGCGTAAAGCGAGCGCGAGTTGCCCGTGTCCGAAGCAGTGAACCAGACCTCGGCGCCATCGCCCCGCCAGGCCAGTCCTTGGGCGCTGGACCAGCCCGTTGAAAGCGTCTTGGCCTTTCCAGACCTGTCGACGACCACGATCGAGCCGCGGTCGTCCCCGTAGGCGGGATGTTCGATCACCGCGATCGACCTTCCCGTCGGGTCGATCCTGGGGTGGCTCAACCAGCCGCTGGTTTCAAAGACGACCTTTTGGATCGGGAACTCGAGCTGGCTCAAACCCGTCCCCGAAAAAGTGACAACGGCTTGAGTCTGGTCGTCTTCTCCCCAGTCCGCCCATTGAATGTTGGGCAGTCTTGGCCTCGGCGCGCCTCCGGCGATATTCGAGAAGGCCATCGTTCCTTCATAGATGCCTGGTCTTACGAAATGGGGCAACTGGAGGATTGCCATGTCTCCCGCGTCGCTATGAGCCAGATCCAAGAGGAAAGCGTTCCCAAGACCAAGCGGCCTCGATTCGTGGCTGTTGATCCTGGTGTAGAAGAGTTCGCTGGGCTTGCCCTCCCAGCTTGCACTGTAGACGATGGCTGTGGAATCCGCCGCGAACCTGGCCGCCGTGATTGTGCCGCGTCGGTATGTCAACCGCGTGAAAACCGGCAAAGCCAGACTCTTCCGGCTGGCTCCAATCCAGAACCCGCCCGCAGCCGAGGCGAGACCGACGCCAGCCCCGGCGAGCAGTGCTCGTCTGGTCGATATTCCAACTCCTCTTCGCCCGCGAACGCCTGCTTTGCCCAGCGCCGTCGTGATCGTCGATCCCTCTCCAATCGCATCGAGCGCGAAGGCCAGGTCGCTGGCCGATTGAAAGCGCTCCTCTGGACTCTTCTCCAGGCACCTTCGCACGATCCTCTCGATCTCGGACGGCGCCTTCGCGTCGATCGGAGCCGCCTCGAAGGGATCCTCCTTGAGGATTGCGCTCATCGTTTCGATATTCGATTCGCGTTTGAAGGCGCGCTTCCCTGCCACCATTTCATAGAGCATCGCGCCGAAGCTGAAGATATCGCTCCGATGGTCCGCGGGATTGCCCTGAACCTGTTCCGGCGACATGTAACCCATTGTGCCAAGAAGCGACCCTGGCTTCGTTTCCAGCGTGACGGTCGAATCCGTGGCGGAGATCGGCGGGTTGAACGAATCGCTCGACTCGCCGTTGTCCAGGAGCTTTGCCAGACCGAAATCGAGCAGCTTCACCCTGCCGTCACGGGTGATGTAGATATTTTCAGGCTTGAGGTCGCGATGGATAATGTTCTTCGCGTGCGCCGCAGCCAATCCGCGAGCGATTTGCCAGGCGAACTCCACAGCCTTCTTCCAAGGCAGAGCCTTATCGCCCATCCGGTCGCGAAGGTTCTCTCCATCGAGAAGCTCCGTGACGATGTAAGGGCAATGATCGTGCGTGCCAACGTCGTGGATCGCGACGATGTTGGGGTGGTTGAGCTGGCCGGTCGACCGCGCTTCCTTCTCGAATCGTCGGAGTCGATCGAGATCTTCGGAGAACCGGGGCGGAAGGAGCTTGACGGCAACTTCTCGACCCAGGCGGCTGTCGTGCGCCTTGAAGACTTCTCCCATGCCGCCTGCGCCGATGAGCGCAATGATCTCGTAAGGGCCAAGCCGAGTACCGGCCTTGAGCGACATCGTAGTCCCGAAGAGCGAGGCGAAGGTTGCAACGACGCCATAGCGCATGCCAGCGCTCGAACGAAGCCGTCGTTTTGAAAGAGTCTAGCCCGCAACGGCTTCGGTAACAAGCAACGAAGCGAGGGGACCGGAGCCGAGCGATTCGTCCCAGTAAAAAAACCGCTCCCAGAGCGTTCGAACCCAATTTGGGGTCAGCGGCCGGTGGTCCTTTGGAATTTTGGCCCCCAGAGCGTTCGAACCCAATTTGGAGGCAATTTCTGGTGGTTGGCGATCGGTGTTCCTTTGGAATTTTGGCTCCCAGAGCGTTCGAACCCAATTTTGGATCAGTTGGTCGGTGTTCCTTTGAAATTTTGGCTCCTAGAGCGTTCGAACCCAATTTTAATCTGCGGGTTCTACGCCGAATTGTCCGAAGGCGTAGACCCCTCCAATGGTTCTCAGATCCGATCAATCCGTTTCGGTAGACTTCGTGTGAGATCCAGTTTCTCCCTGAACAATCGAGCCGAAATTGAGGCGATTTGCGTAGTCTGGATAGCTTAGCAAACGCCTACCGATTACTGCGGGTCTTTGCCTTCCCAAGGCTCCTTCCGTGCCAAGTTGAGGCGCAGTCCTCGACCGCCGAAAAGGAACGCCGAGGCGAGAGGCTTCTTAATACCGCATGTCGAATTGTCAAAGAGCAGCCGACCTAGAACTATAATCCCCGAATTTGCACTTCTGGGACAAGAATCTAAGATTTTTCCTAAATATCACAATGAGGGAGATAGGCCGACTTTGAGATCGACTTCTCGTTGCCCTGAATCTCAGAAACGCTGCAGAGTCTGGAGAGGGGATCACTCCCGCGGAGACGCTGAGCCGCGGAGAAGAGAAGGCAGGGTCCGCGAGTTCGGGGGTTGAGGTTACTTGTCGTTTTCCTCAGTGATCGGTTGAAGTGTGGATTTGAGATGCGCGGGAAGTTTGGTCGATAACCCCATCCCACTCGCTTCCAGGTCGGGTATTTGATAGCAATTAATGGCTCTGGAGCATTTGGGAAATGCGAATATCGTATCACCGTTCGACGATCGAAATGCTCGACTCTGAACCCCGCGTCTTTGCCGAGGCGGAGGCTCGCTTAGCAGACGTAGAAAATAGCCTTGGTGTTTCTCTGCCTCCTTCCGTTCGTGAGTGGTATTCGTTTGAGAACGCGATCGAGATCTTAGCTGAATCCAGCAACGAGGATCCTCCAATCCCGTTGCGTGATTTCGCCGCGGTCAGATCGCAATCCCGCGTCCTCTTGCCTTTTCGCGTCGAAGACCAAGGCGTTTGCACCTGGTCTGTCGCACTTGACGGGACGGATGATCCACCCGTCTATGTTGACGTCGATTCCGACGGCAAAACGTGGCGGATCGCCGCCCCAAAGTTCTCGACATACATCTATTCATGCGTTTGGGATTACCGGATGGTCTTTCGCCAGAAAGCGATCGTCCAGGCTCAGAACCGAGCGTTGTCACCCTTTACAAAGAGTCGCCTGGCGGCCTCTTTCCGTGTTGAGGTCGAGACGTACGGCTGGCCTGGGCAAGCTCAACTTCGATTCCAGCGGAGCGCGCAGGCTATCGTGATTTGGTCTTCGGAGTATCAAGCGGACTGGTTCATCGCAGCCCCAGACGAGGCCGAGTTGCAGATGGCACTAGAGGCTGTGTGGGATTTGGATGAGGTTGGGAAGTGTCTTTTCGATAGTTCCGATGCGGGAAAGAAGGTGCTCGAGAAGCTAAAATAGTTCCTGAACGAGGGCCTGGCACATGACATACGTCGAAGAAATCACAACATCGTTGATCAATGTGCTCGAACACACTGCGCGTCTTCAGACGTATCAGTTTGCTGGTCATGTGGCAAACGTCGATTTCTGGATTGATGAGGTTCGCCACGCCGTCAAAGCACTTGACGGATACGCTGATCGGTTCGAGAAGCTGAAGTGGACGCAAGCGGAGTACGAGCGAGAGCATCCGCACGTGATCTACATGCCCTTTGGCGAGAAGCGACAGGGCGTCGATCCCTTGCTCAAACCAAACGTCAGCAGTTCCGAGCTCCAGAGATTAAGCCGAAGATTGATGCGCGCGATCGAACGATTCTTGAAGCGAGCCTTGGACGAGGAATTGATCGACATCACTCGATTCGACGACTTGAGCGTGCGGCTGATGGGCGGAATGGCAACAAAATGAGCCGGCTTTGGAGCAGGACTGCATGCCATGGCGGCGGCTACAACGTGCCCTCGACCGGCTTTTCGGCCGAGGCGTCTCGTCGAAGGCCGATGCGCCAGCGTCCTCGCCGGACCACGAGTATCAAGAGCCCGTGAGGGAGCAGGTCGTGGGCCAGACTCTCGTTGGAATTGCACATTCGCCTTACTCCGCGCCGGAATTCATCATTGAAGGCATCGGCCCTGCTCGATTCAGGACGCACTACCTGACCCTTTCCAACGGACTCGTACTCGATCTGTTTGTTGCCGAGGTGCTAACAACATCCTTGCCTCGTAAGTTGATGAAAGGCGAAACGTCTGGGTTGCCGCCTCGCGAATTGATTGGGCGGTGCATCATCGCTGTCGATCGGGACCACGAGTCTTCGCCACTCGTCATCCTCGAAGGTTGGCTTTTTCTCAAGGACGGGCACGACGGCTGCTACGGCAATCCACTACTCGCAGGACGATTGGAGGAGTGCTACACGGTGGACCAACTCAGCAAGTTCGTCGACTATTGGGACGAAAAGCCGGCTTCACCGGAACGCGGCAACGACCCCAAAGGGCAAGGCTGATACATGCAAGGTCGCAGAATATGGCATGGTTCAGTGCCACGAATCTCAGACAGGCAGCAGAGTCCGGAGAGGTCGCTTGCCGCTTTCCTCAGTGGCTGGGTGAAATGAGCTCGAACGGGAAGTTGCTCGATGCAGAGAGGCCTAACGCGGCGTAGCCGCAAAACGAACCATCTGCATCTCAGCCCTGAAGGGGCGACTTAGAAAAGCCCAGGGCAACGCCCTGGGATCGGATGCAGCGATCGCATGCCGCATTCCTACATTTTAGATCTGACAAGCTGAACGAACCGAGGAGATCGGATGCGGTGCACGGTCTTTTCCGTTGGCCCCAGGGCGTTGCCGTAGGCTCTATTGAATCGCCCTTTCAGAGCTAAGAACCGACCCTTTGCTCACGACACTCATCTCAGCACTGCGCGCAACCTGCGCCGAAAGCATTTAAAAATCCGGCCCATTCGTCCCACTTTCCTCCCATTCCGAAACTCCCCCATCCGACTCGTTGAGCCGCCTCCGCACTTTCCGATCAGCTTCCTGCCGGTTGCTCAGCGACTGACGATGTTGCGGCCTGGCGCGATGAGGAGGGCAATCTACTTTTCCTCAAGCCTCAAAGGCTCTTTGGCCGATGACTACTCAGTGCGCCTCGACCTCGGTGACTGTTCGGTTCGCCAATGGCCTGTGCAACTCAATCCCCCCCCGAGACAAGACGATGACAAGGAAGTCCCGTGTTTTCTGCCAGTTGGAAGCCCTCGAACCCAAAGTCCTCCTCTCCGCTGCCCGACCGGCGACGCCGTTGCCGAAAGGTCTGGCTCCGGTCGCCGTGGAACCCCTCAGCATAGCCGGCGCCTCCGTGCCAACGACAACGACGCCGTCCGCGACGGGCGTTCCAGCCACGACGGGAAATCCGACCGCCCCCGTAGAAAACGCACTGAACGGAAGTTATGTACACGCCGGCCGGTCACTAACGGTCAAGGCCGAGGGCAGCGTCACTTCTCTGGGACAGGGGAACCTGAGCGGGTCGATCACTGTGTCCGGACCCAAGTCGGCCCAAAACGTCAACGGGATGCTGACGTTCACAGGATCAGAAGGTACAGTCCATATTCAGCTTCAAGCCAACAATGTGCGTAGAGTTATCGGAAATGAACAGGGGCCGGTAACCGTGACCGACTCTGTGATCGGGGCGACCGGGAACGGCATCTCAGTTCAGGGCGAGTCCGGAAGCGGCTTCCTGACTCTAGGCCGTTGGGTCGGCGCCAAACATGGAAAGATGGGACAGACTACAGCCCCGCAGGGTTCCTTCTGGTTAGACCTCCACCTGAACCCGCCAACGGGTTAACCTCTCCGATTGGCGGCGTGCTCCACGGTGGACCAACTCAGCGCGTTCGTCGACTCTTGGGACGAAAAGGCGGCTTCACCGGATCGCTGTGAAGATCCTAAAGCGTAGGCGGCCATCTGCTAGGACGCCGTACATGGCATGGTTCAAGGGCAAACGCAAGCAACTCCTCGAGGGTTACATTCGTAACAACACTCAGCCTGCTCAATGGGTGGGATGGATGTACGCCGCGGGAGAAGCATCTGGAGGCAAAGCTCTTGCTTCGGTTCTCTTCGAGCCCAACGGCGAAGTGCTCCGAGACTTGCCATCCGAGAGTTGGATGATTGCTGAAGAGCCTCGCTGATTTCTACAGAGCGAAGTTAGAATCTTCGCATGAAGCTTTCGTTTACCCGCCTCAAGCTTGACTGCCTGATGGAGATCGTTGCGGTAACAGCCTTGGTCCTGGTCGTACTAAAGGGCGTCTGGTTTTTCTTATACGACCCAGGCTTTGGCACACACCGCGGCTCGAGTTCCGGATTGTTGTTGCCGGGCAGAGCCGTTGTGCTCTGCGACGAGTACGACGCCGTTCGATTAAGTGAGGCGACGCTTCCGAGTGGGGCGCTGGATTACGAGAAAGTTGCGAGTGATGCTTCTGGAAGAGCGGGTGGGTGTAAAAATCGCGGCGGGTACGACTGTTATGGTAATGATTGAGCCGGCTGGCGATGAGGACGACTGCTACGAGGACCGACCCATCGGGGTCAAGCTGCTCGCTGGCCCTCATGAGGGACTGGAGGTGGTGGTTCCGAGAAGGGTGCTCCGCGAGCGGTGAAGGCAAACTCAATGCTATGAAAATAACGCGACGACTCAAATATAAGCGTCTATTTAGGGTTCTCGCTTCTCACGCGTCCGGCGCCCAGAGCCGCTCACGGAAATAGCTCTTCCAACTTTCGGGCAGAATTGGCGACTCGGTGGCTCGGCGAAGGAGCTCTTGGTTCTCGGAGTCGACGGTGTAAAGTCGGACGACTTGAGCCACCGTCAGGCCGTCTTCCGCGCGGGCGATCGGCTCGATCGAATCGCCCTGACCGATCTCGCCCTCGCTCGTGACGGCAAAGTAGAAGCCCGAGCGGCCGGTTTGGAGGAATGGCTTCAGAACGTCGGGCCTGCCTAAGCGAATGCTGAGCTTAAAACAGGGCATCCTCGGCTGAGTGACGATGAACTCCGCCGAGCCGATGCGAAAGCGGTCGCCGATCCGAACCTCTTCCTCGATCAGCCCCTCGGTGGTCAGGTTTTCGCCAAAAGCGCCCCAGGGAAGGTCAGTTTGGGTAAGTTCTTGTCGCCAGTTTGGGTAGTGCTCGGAAGGGTAGGCGTAGACCGCTTTTTCGAGCCCTCCATGGACCGAGAGGTCGGATTGTTCGTCGCCCTCGATGTTGAGCGTGGTTACTCTCAGCCGATCTTCGACCGGGCTCTTGAAGATCGACGTGAGGACCTTCCGTCCTCGCCAATCGACCTCTCGCGGA
The DNA here is from genome assembly GCA_963818975.1 of uncultured Planctomycetota bacterium. Taxonomy (GTDB): domain Bacteria; phylum Planctomycetota; class Planctomycetia; order Isosphaerales; family Isosphaeraceae; genus CAWFUI01. Next base: position 69,386 of record CAWFUI010000021.1, read on the forward strand.
CGTCCAACGCAGAGTGATACGAGTTTCATGAATTCCTCCTCCTCCAACCATCGATTCAGCCCGATGATACAACGTTCATTGTAACATTCGCCCTGCTAGACTCATCGTCAGACCCAGGTCTCGACCGCGACGGTAGGAATCTGGATGTTAAGCGTCAGCTACTGGACACAGACCATGCGAATCCGAGCATTCTTCACAACGACCGGCCTCGTCGAAGCCCTGACCGGCCTGGGTCTCCTGGTTGCTCCATCGCTCGTGGCCAAGCTGCTCTTGGGCGATCCTCTCGAGACGAATTCCAGCTTGATACTTGGCCGCGTGCTAGGCGACTGCGCTGGTTTCAATAGGAATTTCGTGCTTCATCGCACGCAAGGATGGCCAGAGCAAGACGGCTCTTGGATTGATCGCGGCCATGCTGCTTTACAATCTTACGGTGGTCGTTCTCTTCGCTTACGCCCGCGTTGGTTTAGGGATGACGGGTTTGGGCCTTTGGCCTGGGATCGTTCTGCATTTGGTGATGTCGGTTTGGTGTGTGGCGTGTCTGCGGAGAACGAGCTAGTGGCGAGGAGCGAGGTCCGGAGCCAGTTTTAGACGATTTGTGATGTCGTCTCGGACAAGAGGGCGTCGACAGAGCTCGCCCCGACCTGGAATTCGCTACGAGCAAACCTCCGCTCCTGGCCCTTTTCCGCGGATTAGGGCGTGTTCGCATACCGGAACAGAGGGCGACGACAGGGCATCGCCCCTACGGCTGAATTCACAAGGCAACGGAGTGCGCGCTGCTGCTTCCGAAATTTGCCCTTAGCTCTCCGTTCTCGGTAGTATGAAAACAAATCGTGCTCAGCACGTGGACAAGAACTTCAATCAACGCGGAAGGGCGGCGCGATGCGAGTCACTTTGGACTACGGACGAACCGGGCTCGAGGTCGAATTGCCATCCGAACGCGTCGTCGGGCCGCTCGCGATCAAGCTGGTCGAGCCGGTTGCGGATCCGATCGGCGCCGTCGAAGATGCGCTCGCAAAGCCGATCGGGACGCCGCCGTTGGCAGAGCTTGCCAAGGGCAAGAAAGACGCGTGCATCCTGGTCTGCGACATCACCAGGCCGGTTCCGAACGAAACGATCCTCACGCCGATGCTCAAGGTGCTGCACGAGGCAGGGATCCCCAAGGAGCGCGTTCTGATCCTGGTCGCGACAGGGCTCCACAGGCCAAGCACCGCGGCAGAGCGATTGGAAATGCTCGGGCCCGAGATCGCCAAGGCATACAGGGTCGAAGACCACCACGGCACACGGCTCGACGAGCACACGCATGTCGGTACGACCCCCAGAGGAATTCCTGGCTGGATCGATTCGCGATATGTGAATGCGGACCTCAAGATCACGACGGGGCTCATCGAACCGCACCTGATGGCAGGATATTCGGGCGGGCGGAAGCTGATATGTCCAGGCATCGCTGCGCTTGAGACGGTCAAGATCTGGCACGGGCCCGACTTGCTCGAGCATCCCAACGCCGACTGCGGAATCCTCGAAGGGAACCCTGTGCACGAGGAGAATACGCGGATCGCTCGCATGGCGGGCTGCGATTTTATTGTGAATGTCACTCTGGATAGCAACAGGGCGATCACGTCGGTTGTCGCGGGCGACATGGAAGAGGCCTTCATGCGCGGCGTTCAGTTCATGCGGGACGTCGTCTCCGCGGGCGTGCAAAAGCCTGTCGACGTGGTGGTGACGAGTGCCGCGGGATACCCGCTCGATACCACGTTCTACCAGGCAGTGAAGGGCCTGACGGGTTGCCTGCCGATCGTCAAACAGGGCGGGACGATCATCATAGCGGCGAGCCTGTCCGAGGGGCTTGGAAGTCCGGAGTTTCAGGCGATCTTTCGCGAGAACCCAACTCCGGAAGGCTTCATGAAGCGGGTACTGGGCAAAGAGTATTTCGTCCTCGACCAGTGGCAGGTTGAAGAGCTTGCTAAGGTGCTGAGGAAGGCGAAGGTGAAGATCGTCTCCGACGGTGTTCCGGCGGACGTGTTGGCGAAGTGTTACGTCGAGCCAGCGGCAAGCGTGGAGTCGGCGCTCGAAGCCTCTTTGGCAGAGTATGGGCCTGATGCTCGAGTAGCGGTCATCCCCAAGGGGCCTTATGTCTTGCCGGTGTTGGCAGGGGCGTAAGTTTCTCGCGGCGTAGGATGCTCGGCCATTGGTTCTTAGCCCTGAAAGGGCGATTCATATGAAGCCCAGGGTAAGGCCCTGGGACCAACGGACAAGCGCGTGCACCGCGTCGGATCCCCTCGGCGCTGTCGCCTCGTCGAAGCTAAAGTGTGAGAATGCGATATGCAATTGCCACATCCGATCCCCGGGCGTGGCCCTGGGCTCTTCTAAGTCGCCCTTTCAGGGCTAAGAGGCGGACGGTTCGGTTTCCGGCTCAGACGCGTTAGGTCTCAGTGAACGACCTCCGATATGAACGCTTGCTCTTCCGCAAATAAAAAACGGTTCGCGCGGGGGAGAGGTTCGCGCGAACCGTAACTGATTTGAGATTTTTCTTCGTTAGATCAGAACTTGACTTGCTGGATGTCGTCGCCGAGTGGGGTGTCGACAAAGTTCCAGGCCACTTCTTGCGCGACAAGTTTGACGAAATTGCGGAGGAACGCCGCTTCGCTCTTCGACGATTCACGCGCGATGGGGGCGTTCTTGGGGAAGACGGGTTCCGTGTAGTTGTCGTAGTCGACGTTCGACTCCTTCTCCTGGTCCTTCATAGGCTTGCCCTTGCTGTTCTTGGGATAGTCCAGACTATGGACTGTCACGTGGATGCGGGCCGAGCCTTGAAGCATCTGGAGGTCGCCAGGGTTTGAGATCTGGAAGTTCTCGACTTCCAGGAAGACCACCTTGTCGGCTTCGAACTTTTTGGCGAGCTCGGCAGGGTCGGTCCAGGTTGGGTTGTTCTCCACCCAGGTCCAGACCTTCGGCAAGGGAACGATTTTGATCTTCTTGCCTTTATCGGTGAGGATTTTGGCAACCTCTCTACCGAGATCGTGCTCGAGAGAGTCGCTTGCGCCTCGGGCAGAGCCCGCGACTTGTACGAGGATCACCACTTTCTTGTCGTCGATGCAGGGCCCTCGTGCGGAGTGCCTGGCTCTTCATTTTGGAGAAACCAGGCGAGTGGCGCGGGTCGCAGCCCGACATCGTGACGAAGCTGGACGTCGCGAGAGCGACCAAGACCATGGCCCAGCGAATCCCTGCCAGCGGCCGAGGAGCTTTCATGACTCCCTCCAATGACTTCCATCCGAAACGTCCAGGCCAAAAGGCTTATCGCCAGAATGGCCAGCACCAACCACGTGATCGGTTTGTAAATCGATTGCGTTCCCCAACTTCGACCCAACCCTGCGCTCACGAGCAACCAAGGGACCAACACGAGACTACTGGCTGCCAGCAAAGCCCCGCCTGGGTGAACCCGAGCGGCCTCGAGGAATTGGCCGCGGACAAACCAGGCGAAGGATGTGGTCATCCCACAACTTGGACACGGTTTGCCAAAGAGAGACATGAACGTGCAGGGACCAAGGCCAAGCTGTTCGTGCGTGCCCATCCCGCTGGGGCTTGGTTCCAGCCGCCTCGCCACCATCAGGACCAAGACGATCCCAAGGGCGCTGGCGACCAGTGCAAGACGTTCCCAACGCGTGAAGCGCGGTTTGCCTGAGGAGCCGTTCTTGGCGAACGATTCCAGGGTCATGAGACCCTCTTCGGCTCGAGCCTGGACATGGTCGATTGGAAATGCGAAGTGTTCATACCTTGGCCGTCGATTTCATACAAGGTCAGTTGGCAAAGGATTTGGCACGGGTTCGTGACCCACCTGCTTCCTATCCTAGCGATGGACGCACGCCCAAGCGTCTACTCGATCCCAGCCTCAGCCAGCGGCTCGCCGACGTCGCAAAGCGCCTCGGCGGCCGAGGCGAGCGATTGCTCGGGAGTGATCGGTTTTTGGTTGGGAGTGGCGGGCTTCAGTCTGCCTGCGAGGTACATGCTCAAAAGAGTCAGGGCCATGGCAATCCAGCCAACCCTGTCGAAGTGCGTGAGCGGACTGTTCTTGCCGCCGCCGACGATCATCCCGCCCAGCGATGCCCCGAAGCCCGTCGCCAAGTGCTGCACTGAGGAGTTGGCGCTCATGAAGCCGCCGCGACGCTCAGGCAACACGCTGCCGGTGACCATCGCAAGTGCAGCCACCATTCGCCCAGCGTTGCTGACCATCAGCGAAGCCACCGTTGCAACAGCGAAAAAAGCGCGACTCTTGGCAGGTTCGTCGTCAGGACCATCAGAGCCGCTGAGATCGGCGCGACGATGCGATAAACCAAGAGCTTGCCATAACGGTCGGCGAGCTTGCCGATCAAGGGCGCTGCAAAGAGCGTCAGGCCTCCGCCGGCGACGTACACCAGAGGCAATTGAGCCTCGGTGACGCCTACGTTGAAGACCAAGTATGGGCTGATGTAGGGGATCACCGAAAACGCTCCAACCATCAGAGCGACAACCAGAGCAAAAGCGTTCAAGTGATTGACCACGCTGAACGTATCGATCAAGGACTTGATCGGATGTTTGCGCGAGGCGAACTGGATGTGATCTCGGAACGAAGGCATATACCGCCAGGCGATGACGAGGATCGGCAACCCCATCACCGCCAGGAGCAAGAAGGGAGCGTGCCAACCGAGTTTGAGACCGATGTAGAGTCCGAACGGCACGCCCAGGACGGACGCCAGCGCGAAAGCGGACATGAGTATGCCCGTCGCCTGTCCTCGGCGGTTTTCAGGAAACACGTCGCCAATGATAGCCAGGGCCATTCCGCCCAAGAGGCCCCCAAACATTCCAGTGGCCACGCTGCGCGGCGACCAAAGCCAAGTAAGTTGGCGCGAGCCCGCAAAGAAGGGTGCCAAAGAGGAAGCCGGTAAAGAGGCCAAGGAAAGCCGTCTTGCGGTCGAAGCGGTCGACCAGCGAAGAGGCAGCAAGCCCTGCGATTCCCGCGGCGAAGGTGTAAGAGGCGACGACCAAGCCAAACTGCTCGGGTCCAATCCTCAAGGAACGCATGAGCTGAGGCCCCAGCGGCATCACGACCATGAAATCGACGATGCTCGTGAACTGGACCGCGGCCAACGACAAAAGCACAATTCGCTCGTTCCAGGAAAACCCGCTCGACTTTTTCGCAGCTTCTGGTTTCGCGAATCCGTTGCTCATAATCTCGTTTTGCCTTTCGAGGCCGATCGGGCGGTCCGGTCGTCTCCAAGATGGCGACGACGGTGGTCTGTTTCATTAAGATGGCAAGGCCCAGCGGAAAGCGTCAAGCCGGGCCATGCTTCGTGGACGAATTCGTACGTTCAGAATCTCAACCCAAACGTTTTGATAATCGTATAGGGCCCGACATGGTGCGCAAGGTCTTCAGTCGATTCACGGCAGGCGTTTCCATCTGCGGATGTTGGCTTCTGGCGACCAGTTCCCTGGTTTTGGCTCAGGGCTCGGCCGAGGTCAAGAAGCGCTATGAGAAGTTCGAACACAAGATTCCCATGCGCGACGGGACCAAGCTGTTTACCTCGATCTATGTTCCAAGGGACAAATCGAAGAAGAGCCCGTTCTTGATCGAGCGAACGCCGTATTCGGTTGCTCCGTACGGCGAGACGCATTACCCAGAGAGCCTAGGGCCTTCTTCGTTTTTCTTTGAAAGCGGATATATCTTTGTCCATCAAGACGTGCGCGGATGCTTTATGTCGGGGGGCAAGTTCCAGGATCTTAGACCGTATAAGCCGAAGAAACGCGGGGGAGAGGATTTTGACGAATCGAGCGACGCGTACGATACGATCGACTGGCTGCTCGAAAACGTCCCCAACAACAACGGCAAGGCGGGCGTGTGGGGGATCTCGTATCCAGGATTCTACGCGACGATGAGCCTGCTCGAAGCCCATCCCGCGCTCAAAGCGGCTTCTCCTCAGGCGCCTGTGACGGATTGGTTCTTGGGAGACGACTGCGCACCACAACGGTGCGTTTTTTCTCTTACAGGAGTTCAACTTCGACGCCTCGTTCTACGGAGAGAAGGACGGGCCAACCACGCACTTTCCGCCGCCGTTTCATCACGGCTCCAGAGACTCATATCAGTTCTTTCTTGACATGGGTCCGCTGGCCAACGCTCGAAAGAAGTATTTGAAGGGTGATCATCACGAGTGGTGGGACGACCTGATGGCTCACGGAACCTACGACGCTTTTTGGAAGGCCAGGACGCCCCTGCCTCATTTGAAAGACGTCGAACCCGCCGTCTTGACGGTGGGTGGTTGGTTCGACCCTGAGGATCTTTGGGGCGCTCTGCACACGTATAAGACGATCGAAGAGAAGAGTCCCAAGGGCGAGAATTTCTTGGTGATGGGGCCTTGGGACCATGGTGGATGGAACGGTCCTGACGGCGGCAGGATCGGCAGGCTCAATTTCAACACGGGCACGAAGGAGGCGTTCCAAAAGCGGATCGAGTTCGCCTTTTTCGAACATTACCTCAAAGGGGGGAAGGATTGGGATCCTTCCGAGGCGTTCGTGTTCGAAACGGGTGCGAATCGCTGGCGCAAGTTCAATACGTGGCCGCCCAAGGGAACGAAGGCGCGCTCGGTCTTTTTGAAGTCGGGCGGCTTGGCGGAATTTGAATCGGGCCTGGACGCGGCAAGTCCTGAGTACGATGAGTACGCGAGCGACCCTGCCAAACCCGTTCCCTATACCAACGTCATTTCGATCGAATGCAACAACGCGTTCATGGTCGAAGACCAGAGGTTCGCGGGACGTAGGCCCGATGTGCTGGTCTACGCGACCAAGGAGCTCGAAAACGATATCACGGTCGCGGGGCCTGTTGAAATCGACCTCTGGGTTTCCACCAGCGGGACCGACAGCGACTGGGTTGTGAAGCTGATCGACGTGTATCCCAACGAGATCGCGGATGGAGACAAGGACGAGCATCTCGCTGGATATCAGATGCTGGTTCGCGGCGACGTGATGAGAGGAAGGTTCCGCAACGGCTTCGAAACGCCAGAGCCGTTCGAGTCGAACGAACCAACTCGGCTGCGCTGGAATGCGCCCGACGTCTTGCACACGTTTCGGAAGGGGCACAAGCTGATGGTTCAGGTGCAGAGCAGTTGGTTCCCGCTGGTCGATCGCAACCCGCAGAAGTTCGTCGACGTCTACAAGGCCTCCGAAGCCGATTTTCAGAAGACCATCCAACGCGTTTATCACGCTGCCGGCAAAGCGTCTCGGCTGGGCTTGGAGGTGCTCGATCGCCGTTAGCCTCGCGTCGGCAGAGAGCTTGCGATCTCGGCCGAACTGCCGGAAGATGCTGTTCGATCCTCGATCGTTCCCAAACCCTGGAGATCTTGCAATGAAGTTCGTGCTTATGTGCACATTTTGCGTGATGGCGTCGGCGCTGGCCGTTGCTTCGATTTCGAGCATCAAGCCGGCGGCGGAAAAGAAGCTGGCGCACATGGTCTTTTTTACGCTCAAGGACAAGACCTCCGAGGCGCGCGAGAAGTTTGTGGCGTCTTGCCAGAAGTACCTCTCTGGGCACTCGGGGGTCGAGTATTTTTCGGTGGGCGTGATTGCCGAAGACGTCAAAGAACCGGTCAGCGTCAGCGATTTCGACGTGGCCTTGCACCTGGTGTTCAACGACAAAGACTCGGAAGCCAAGTACCTGAAGGATCCCAGGCACGTCAAGTTTGTCGACGAGAACAAAGAGGTCTGGGAAAAGGTTCGTGTATTTGACACCTACGTTCAGCCAGAGGCGAAATAAACGAATGAACATGGTGATCGAGCTCGAGTCGATCGAGTCGCCGGCGGCTGTTGATCTGCTTGGTCGATTCATCGACGAGCTCGACGTTCGGTATCCCGAGCAAACCAACGGCGGCGGCCTCGAGGCTTCGGAGCTGATCCCTCCTCGCGGCGGGTTCTTCATTGCCAGGCTCGACGCCGCGGCGGTCGGCTGCGGTTGCTTCCGCGAATTGAAACCAGGAGTCTGCGAGCTGAAGCGGATGTACGTCGACCCAGCGCATCGAGGCAAGGGGATTGGCAGGTTGATCTTGAAGACGCTCGAAAACGAGGCGCGAGCGGTTGGCTACTCGTCCGCCGTGCTCGAAACGGCGCTTCGCCAGCCAGAGGCCATTGGACTCTATGAGTCGGCCGGCTGGAGGAGAATCTCCAATTTCGGCGGGCACGCCAAGCCCGAATTGAGCGTCTGCTTTGAAAAGAAGCTGATATGAGCGAACGTTCTCGAGCACGAATCAATGGCTCGTCAGATCACTCGCATAATGATTCTTGACGCTCTCCACCGCGGTTTTCCAACGATCGAGCATTCGTCTGCGGTCGGGGTCGGAAGCTTTGGGTTGGAAGAGCTTTCCTCCGCTTTTCAGGAGTGCGACCGCGGAGTCGACGTCTGGCCAAAGGCCTATTCCGAGGCCCGCGAGGAGGGCTGCGCCTAGAGCCGTGGATTCGGTCTCGGGGCTTCGGCGAACGTCGACGCCGAGGAGGTCGGCCTGGAACTGAAGGAACGGATCGGACCGGGACATTCCGCCGTCGACTCTCAGTTCTTTGATAGGGGCGCCCAGGTCGGCGGAGGCAGCGCCCAGTAGGTCGGAGACCTGGAACGCGACGCCTTCGAGCGTGGCCTTCGCAAGGTCGGCGATGCTGGTCGAGCGTGTGAGACCAAAGATCGTGCCTCGGGCCTCGGGCGACCAGTGCGGGGCGCCCAGCCCTGTAAGTGCTGGGACGAAGACGACTTCGGAATTGGGATCGGCCTCGAGGTAAAGCCTGTCGATGTCGGGCGCGGCGCCGATGGCCTTCAGGCCGTCGCGGAACCATTGCACAGCCGCCCCGGCGACAAATACGCTGCCCTCGAGGGCGTATGCGGGGTTGCTTTTGCCAACCAAGGCGGCAAGCGTCGTCAACAACCCGTGGCTGGATTGCAAAGGTTTTTCGCCGGTGTGCGCGAGCAAAAACGCGCCTGTTCCATAAGTACACTTTACCTGTGAGGGTCCGACGCAGCCTTGACCGATGAGCGAGCCCTGTTGGTCGCCGACGACTCCGCTGATCGGAATGCCGTCGGGGAGGTAGGAAAGTCCGCTCGATTCGCCAAGGATTCCCGAACTCGCGAGGATTTCGGGCAATATTTGGATGGGGATTCCGAAGATCTGGCAGAGGGTCTGGGACCATTGCCTCGTTTGCAGGTCCATGAGCATGGTACGAGAGGCGTTGGTGGCGTCGGTCGCGTGGATCTTGGAGCCTGTGAGATGCCAGAGCAGGAACGAATCGACCGTGCCTGCCGCCAACAACCCATCTTCGGCGCTCTCCCTCGCATTGGGGACGTTGTCGAGCAGCCAGGCGATCTTGGTCGCGGAGAAGTAGGGGTCGATCACCAGACCCGTAAGCCTGCGAACCTCGTCCGAGCGGCTCGCCAACGCCGAGCATTGGTCGGCCGTCCGGCGATCTTGCCAGACCAAGGCGTTATAAATCGGCTTTCCAGAGGCCCTGTCCCAGACGATGGTCGTTTCGCGCTGGTTGGCGATGCCGACGCAGGCGATTCGATCGACCTCGAGCCCCGCATTCGCGAGCGCGACCGGGACCAAAGGGCGCGACGGAATTGACCAGTGCTTCTGGGTCGTGCTCGACCCAACCCGAGCGCGGAAACGAAGGCTTGACCTCGGCCTGGGCTTGACCGGCCGGCTTGAGCAAACGATCGTAAAGAACCACGCGCGTGCTGGTCGTTCCCTGGTCAATTACCAAGATATGATCGCGCGGCATTGGCGTATTTCCTCGAGAGCGTCGTAGGTCGACGAAAGATCGCAGCTTAATTCCCTGTCCGCACTCCCCGGCGACATCTTAGCGGAGAAAAGAGCGATGGACGAAGCAATTCCGATCGTGGCGATCACCATGGCCGCCGGCACGGCGTGTACAACGATCATCGTAAAGCATATGAGGCGCATCGCCGAGGAGAAGCACATCCAAAGGATGCATGAGATCGATCTGGGCATGCCCGCGGCGTCAGCCGGAGTTTGGCCGGCGATCACGTGCATCTCGGTTGGAGCGTGCGTGCCGATCGCCGCGATCCTGTTCGGGTTCCTCTCGGTCCTCAGAAATCCTGCGGGGAACCCCTGGCCCGCGGTCGCCATGATAGGGGTTGCCGGCGTGATCTGCGGTTCGATGATGGCTTCCAAGATCAACTGCCGGATCGCCACGAAGGCGGGATCGAAGCCGTCAGGCGCCTACCAGCATCCCGCTTTCGATCCGGACGCTTACGACGTGGCGGGCAGACGCGGCTGAAATGCTTGCTCGGTCGCGGCGATGCGGCTTCTCTAGCCGCGCGGCCGTAAAAGCACTCCAGACGGCCAATTGCGGCTCAATTGGAATGTGAAAGCGCACCGAAGTGATTGTCAAAGCATGAAAAACAGCGACGAGGCCCACGACCAAGAGAGTCGGAGCGGCTTTCTGGCGAACGGCGGCGGGGGCTAGGATCCATCCCAAGAACGCCAAGGCTGAAAGTCCAAGCTGCCCAGCCCTGTAGACCGCGCTCTTGGTCTTGGGGTTGGTGGGATCGATGAGGACGAAGTAAGCAAGCCTTCGCAGGCAAAGCTTTGGGTAGCGCCAAGGATCATGCCTCAATTCTGCCAGCGCCCTGCGGAACAGGAGGCGCGAGCGATCGGGCTCGGACAGCTTCCCCAACGCTAGCAGGTCCGATTTGGTCAGAGCCACGTCGTCGATATAGCCGGCGACGTGCCTTGCTTTCCAGAGCGAACGGTTCCAATCGGCCAGGCTTGCGGCTGAGTCTTCGGTAAGCACTTTTTCGATCTGGGGCCTTATGACCTTATCGGTGCCCTCGCTCTGGGAGCAGTTGCCCTGCCAGAAGGCATAGCCAAATGTCGTTTTGATAGCGACGAACTCGTGGTGGACGAGCGCGTTCCTGATCGTCCAAGGGGCGACTCCTAGAACGCAAATCGCCACGGCGATCAACGGCTGCATGAAACCACGGAGCGTTCGATTGGCTCTCCAGAAGAACCAGGCAGAGCCCGCGCAGCCGAGCGCCAGAATGGGATCCGTCAGGATCCCAAGAGCGTGCAAACATCCAACAGCGGCGGCGTCCCGAAGACTCCCTGTTCTCGACGCTCGGGCCGATTGCGCCAGACGCCGCAGTGAGCAGAAGCGCCGCTAATCCAGCAACCTGGACGTGCGTTGCCGAGTAAACCAGCGTCGGATGGAAGGCAACGAGACACCCAGCTGCATTGGCGATAAGTGGTCTGCCTGGAGCGAGTTCTCGAGTAAGCGCCATGGTCGCAACAACCAAGAGCCCGCCCAATACGGCCTGGGTGAACTGAAGCACTAAAAGCGAACTCGGGGATTCCACTCCGAAGAATCGATAGCAGAGCGCCACCATCAACGGGTAGGCTGGAGCTTGTTGCGAGGTGGCGCCCTCAGTGCCCAGAAACTTGGTCGAGAAACCCTTGCCTTGGACAAGATTTGCTGCGATCGTCCCGTGTTCATAGGTGCTTCTGGGGACCGTGTAGCTCTCGAGTACGAGCACTAAGGCGATTCTCAGCGCGACGGCCAAGAGGACGAGGAGAGTCTCGGCTTTGAGCTTTGGCATCTTCAGGGCCCTCCGTGGCCTGGACGGATTCTCCGATAGAGGGGGCCTTGGGTCAATCCAGGTTCAGAGCGGGACAAAGGCGCCCGGAAAGACCTAGGGGACGGACTCTCAGACTGGCGCCAGGGCTGGCGTCTCGACCACCGCGGGCAATACACTCTTCCTTTTGATGCGAAGCCTCAGGTGCGATTTTGGCGGGACGCCGTCGGCTTTGGCGCTTTGGATTTTGCGCGACCCATTGGGATTCTCCGAACGCTTTTCGGAATCTGGGTCCTGGGAAGGTTCCAATCGAGCAAGGGCTCGCTGTTCCAATTTCCGCACCCATTCCCTGGTAACGCCGATACGACGTCCCACCTCGCTGAGAGTGAGCGGGCGCTCCCCGCAGAGTCCAAAGCGGAGTTCGAGCACGGATTTCTCGATCGGCCTCAATCGCTCCATCCGCGAGCGAACTCCCCGAAACTGGTCTTCGAACTCGGTGGAAGCTTCGGGTGGAGGAGTGGGATCGATGGTTTTCTCAGGCGTCCAGTCCTCGATCATCGAGTCGTCACGCCCTTCCCTCAGTGTGTGCGCTCGTATGCCATTCAAGACAGCCTCTTGTTGGGTTGGGGAGAGCCCCAAAAGGCGAGCCACCTCATCCTCGTCGGCGACCCTGCCGAGCGAGCTCTCGAGCTGGTCCTTGGCGCGTCTCCAAAGGCGGATCCATTGTGCAACTCTCGCGGGAACGCGAATGGCTCCGCCGGTGGCCGTAATGGCATGGCGAATCGACTGGCGAATCCAGTAAGAGGCGTAGGTGCAAAACCGGGTCCGAAATGCGGCGTCGAACGTCTCCGCGGCTCGAATGAGGCCGAGGTTCCCCTCGCCGATCAAGTCGTCGAGCGAGAGGCCTAGTCCCTGGTAGCCGCGAGCGATTGAAACGACCAAACGGAGGTTTGACTCGATCAACTGCCTTCTGGCGTCGATGTCTCCCTTGGCGATTTGCTCGGCAAGCCTCCACTCGTCTTTCGCCGACAAGAGTTGACGTCCGCCGAGCTCGGCAAGGTTTGCGGTATATCCCGCACCTGGGCTGTAGGGCGAATGAGAATTGCTTCCAGGTCGCATCGGAAATGCTCCCCTAAGTGCAACCCCGGGCCATGCTCCTGCATTCGAGGGGTCTGAATTCAATCGATGGATAGCCTTGGTCTCCCGCCGCCAGTTGGGCAGTCGCCGTTCCTTCCGCGAGCAACCGTTCCTGGTCCTTTTCGAGGGGTGATCGGATGTGGCCAGTCGAGTCGGTTGGGTCGCCGCCTCGGCCTGGGAACTCAACATCCAGGCATTGAGTTGCTCGCGGAGATCAAAACCGGCAGCATTTCTTCCGAAAATGACCGGTTTTTTTTGAGGCGAGATTGCACGCATGCGGAGGTTGGGGCGAACTTACTGATAGCACCTACGCAGAGCTTGCCATAAGTTGCTTTTTAAAAGCAACTTACGACCGATCGATCGAGCGCGTTCGAGGGGCAAGCCGCGCTCATCATTGCGCGATATTCGTTGAATCCTACGAAACCAAGCTCGTTTGTCGTCCGAAATGGACTCAAAAACCACTGGGAACTGGCATGACGACTTAATCTGACCTGATGACTCGACGCCACGAAATTCAGAATCGCCAACTTAGCACTCGAAACCAAGAAAGGCCCAAGCTATAATAACGATCGATTCTTGCCTTAGAACCACGTTCCATACACGATTGTCTCGAAGCCTGTGACTCGTGTCGACTTAAATCAACACAAGAGGTGTTTGATCTGGCGGAAGGAGGCCGCGTAGGAAGTATTGGAGGCGTAACTTTATGACCGACTCCGACTTCGCAACATTGATTGCTCGAGCCAAAGCTGGCGATGATTCGGTCTTTCCTTTGCTTTTGGAGCATTTTGAGCCTGAGGTACGGACGTTCGTAAGGGTTCGACTTCCCAAGGCTCTTAGGTCGGAATTCGATTCGATCGATTTCGTGCAATCGGTCTGGAAGAGCTTTGTTGACGGCTGGACCGACGGCATTGATCGATTTGAGAACCCCGAGCATCTCCTTGGCTATCTAGCTGGGATCGCTCGAAACAAAGTTCTCACCGAGTATCGAAGGCGTACCAAGACAAAACGCTTTGCGATTCAAAGAGAAGAGTCCTTGCACGTACGTCGTGGGGATCTCGAATACCAGCGTGACGTGGCGGGTACGGAGCCCACGCCTAGCCAAAACGTCCAGGCTGAGGACTGTTGGGAGCGGCTGAGGGAAGGTCTCGACGACCGAGACGTCGCTGTTGTTGAGCTGCGTCGAGACGGGATGAAGCTGGAAGCGATTGCGGAGCGGACAGGTTTGAGCGAACGGGCGGTCAGAAGGGTTCTCGAGTCGGTGCGAAGGAGTTGGGAGGCAAGGCAGTGACGCCGCATTCGAGCAGGGAAAGGCCGAGCGATTCGTCGGGCCACGGGCTCGGATGGAGCTCCACGTTGCAACGCTGGCGCGCCGGTGGAGCGAACGGGAGTCAAGAAGGCAATGTTGGATTCGGGACCAAGGGCGCCCCGGAAACCTCGCTGGATACGATTCTCGAGGAATTCTCAACGAAGTGGAGTCAGGGCGAACGGCCTCGGGCCGAGGATTACCGCGACCGGCTCGACTCGGAGAGCTTGGTCGAGCTGATCTACGAAGAATACTGTCTTGCCGAGCGGCATGGGAACGCCATTCCTTCAACCGCGTTCCTCGAGAGATTTCCCGAGCATACCTCGAGACTTTCGCGGCTGTTCGATCTCCATGGAGCGCTTTCCGCGGGGCAGGTGCGCGATCTCGCCGACGTTTCGAGATCGGAACTGCCCGAGGTGGGCGACGAAATTGGACCCTACAAGCTGATTCGCAAACTGGGATCAGGAGGGTTTGCTCGGGTGTTTCTGGCGGAACAGAGCGATCTGGCGGACAGGCTTGTCGTCCTCAAGGTGGCCACCAAGCCTTCGCCCGAACCTCGGCTTTTGGCCAGAGCAAGGCACCCCTACATCGTCGAGATCTTGCGTCACGCATCGGCCGAAAACGGCGCCCTTCATTTGATTTGCATGCCGTTTCTGGGAGGGGCCACGGTCTCGACCATTCTCTCGGCCGCCAGCGACGTTGAAAGCCCTCAGCCACGTCGAACAGGCCGCGATCTTCTCCACATACTCGACAAGACCTCAGCCCCAGAATTTCCTGTGCGAGAAGGGTCGAGTCCCACCAGAGATGTGCTTTCGAGCACAAACTGGAACGGCGCTTGGTGCTGGATCATTGCTCGCCTGGGTGAGGCTCTCGAGCACGCCTACCTTCGGGGCGTGACTCACGGCGATGTGAAACCTTCGAACATCCTTTTGGCAGCCGACGCCAGCCCGATGCTGTTCGATTTCAACCTCGCCATCGACTGGCGGCCGGACGTGATGGAGAATATGGCGGGACGTTACGGCGGGACGCTTGCTTACATGGCGCCGGAACGACTCGAGGCCGTGGCCAGCCCATCGATCTCTTCCATCCCCCAAGCTTCCGATCGACACAACGCGGATCTCTATAGTCTCGGCTTGGTCTTGTTGGAGGCGACCACCGGTTTTGCTCCATCGGTTCCCCAGGGCAAACTGGCTGCTCGCGAAGCAGCGCGGCTTCTTGCCGAATCCAGGAATCAAGGCGTTTCGTTTTCCGAACCCGCTTCGAGCTCGCTGCCTGCAGCGCTCAAATCGGTGCTCGATCGCTGCCTTGCGGCGGACCCTCGGGATCGCTACTCGAGCGGCGGCGAGCTCGCCGAGGATCTCGACCGCTTCAGACTCTCCAAACCGCTGAAATACGCCGCCGAGCCCAGGGGTTTGTCGCTCTTCCGCCGCCGTTTGCATCGCTATCGAAGGATTGTGGCCGCAGCGGGGCTTGTCGTCGTTTTCGGCGTTGGGGCCAGCGCGACAACGTCTTATTTTTCGATGAAAAAGGCTGAGGCGCAGGTGCTTGCGCTCTCCGCGTCTTTCTGGGACAACGCTGAGACCGACGTCTTTCGGCTCAGACTATTCGGACGAGGGTTGAACGATCCAAGGCACGACAGGTCTGCTTCGTCGCTCAAGCACCTTTCTCGTTTCGGAGTGCTGGACCCTGGTGATTGGCGTGACAGGCACGACGTCCCGAATCTCCCAAAGGGCCAAAAGGAAGATCTTGAGGCATGGGTTTGCGAGCAGGCCTGGCGTTACGCTCGGGATCTGTTTGTTCGATCGGATGATAGGCGAGATTGGATTCGAGCTGCCGCCTGTTTACGCAAGGTTTACGGAGTCACTCCAGCAGTACCTCTCAAGACGCTTCTCGATAGGATATCCATTCGACTGGAAGGCGAGCAGATGCGAGCTAAGGAAGGGAAGACGTGCTCGCCGTTTATCGAGTTGTATCTGAGAGGCGTGGAGGCGGAATATCGCGATCGTCGCGAGGCGCGCAACTACTTTGAACGAGCTCTGGCGACTAAGCCCGACTCCTTTTGGGCTTCTTATCGCGCGGCCGTGGCTGACTTCCGGCAGCACGACTACAAGAATTCAGCCTTGAGACTTAAGCGCTGCGTGAAAATGCGGCCCGGAAACTGCGCTCTTCGAACGCAACTGGCTGGCACCCTATTTTACGCGAAAGATCACGACTCCGCGCTTTGCGAATGCGCGGCGGCGTTGGCGATCAATCCAGATTTCCCCAATGCGATTCGGACTAGGGCGATGATCCTGAAAGAGCTTGGTGAAGCCGAGGCAGCCGCCGGAGACATTCGCCGATATGAGCAGTTAACCCAAAAACAAGGGATGTTGGACACCTGGAGGTTGAGGTCTGAAGACTCGATATCGGATTCGGAAAAGGCGAAGCCCGAAGAAAAGATCGAATTGTTGAAGCGTATCGTACTAGTCGACCCCATGGATTTAGAGACGCGAGTAAACCTGGCTTCCGCACTATTCGCGTCGAACCAGACCGATGAGGCGGTCGAGCAGCTCGACGGAATTTCGAAGATCGCTCCGAGCTATCTGTACGCCAAATTCGGCCGCGCCATGATCGAGATGAAGTTAGGCCAAGAAGATAAGGCCGTTCGAGAAATGGAAGCGATTCTCCAAGATCCAGGCTTCGAGGACAGTGTGTATGATTATTATATGATGCTTCATATGTACCCACAATTACTTGACCATTACCTGCGAGTAGGGTCAATCGAGCGAGCGATCGTGATTGGGAAACGTGGTGTAGGGGAGGCGGAGAGGCTCGAGTACTATCAAGGCCAACTTCATTACGCTTTGGCGCGGGCCTATACTGTCCAATCCGCCACCAACCCTGAATGCGCACGTCTCGCCGCCCGAGAACTTGAAATCGCCCTCAAACATGATCCTGATTGCGTGACAAGATTGTACAAACAGGATCACGCTCTCGGCGTGCCCCAACGGGAAGCCATCCTCGGCCTCATGAAACGAGAGAGCGCACTCCGCTCGCTAAGATTTTACCTTTGCCCGCATTAAACGCGTCCCCGGCGAAGACCAGGAAGGTCGACGCCGGGGACGCTTACTATCGAGCTAAAACTGCGTCAGAGTTCAGGCGACGACAGCCTCGGGGCCCTCCGGTCCGCTGGGAATCGGAGGGAAATCGATGGGAGGAACGGGGGTCGGCGAAGGCGGAGGCGTGGGCCCTGGAGGAGGGCACGCCGTGCTGTAAGCCGCCGGGACGTTCAGAGAACCCACCGACGAAGGACTGAGGCGCCGCTCCAAGAACTCAGCGCATACCGAGGGTTGCGAAAACGAGCCATTTATATATCTCCAATTTCGTGAGCTTTTAAAGATCTTCCAAGTGCTGCAACTAACTGCGGCTTTCCAAACTTCTCTGCAACTGACATCCATCAACCGCAAGAGGATCGTACCAACTATATTGCCAAAACGCAAGATCTTTTTTGCACGCGGGCTACATTTTCTAGAAATGGCGATTCTACCTACCTCGTTAGCTTTGGTCCGTCGCTTCGGAGTTATTTGAATCGGATCAGGCCGATTCTGACCAATCCAATATTCACGTCCTCGAAGCGAATAGTTTAAATGGCAAACCGCTCCGTTCGCATAAGCGGTTCCCGGGCTTTGAAACTCGAGTGAACTTCTTGCCGAATCGAGCGTAATGGAAGAAAGGTTTAGAACAAGCCGCAACGTCGCGGGTCGATACTCTATCGACTTGCTTGCGGGGTCTAAGGTAGGTCGTAAGTCAATAGGAGACAACGAGATGAGACGTAATGCGGTTTCATGGGCTGCACTTGTGCTGGCGGCCGGCGCCTTCTTGAGCGCTCAGACTTCTTGGCGACCGTTGCCTGCCGCTCGGGAAATTCCGAGTGCGGGGCAGAAGACGGCCAAACAACTTTCCGAGGCGTTCAACGCGGTTGCCGAGTTTGTCAAACCATCGGTTGTTCAGATCAGCGTTGAACGAAAGTCAGGGATCGGACGCATGACGCCGAGGAACGGCGCCCCTGGACAACAGAGAGAAGTTCCCAAAGAGTTCGAAGACATGCTCAAGCGGTTCTTTGGTCCCGACTTCGAAATGCAGAAGCAACAATTCGGCGGATCGAGCCCCAAAATGCAGGGCACGGGTTCGGGGTTCGTCTACGACGACAAAGGCCATATCGTGACGAATCATCACGTTGTGGACCAGACGAGCAAGATCATTGTTCGGTTCCACGACGGCGCGGAGGCGGAGGCCTCGGTCGTTGGCAGCGACAAGGACGCGGACGTCGCGGTGATCAAAGTCAAGAACACCAAGTATCCCGCGCTTCCCAAGGGAGAAAGCGCGAAATTGCACGTTGGCGAATGGGTGCTGGCTGTGGGATCGCCCTTCGGGCTTAGCCAAACGGTCACCTCGGGCATCGTGTCGGCTACCGAGCGGAGCGAAATGGCGATCACCGCCTACAACCAGTTCATTCAGACCGACGCAGCGATCAATCCCGGAAACTCGGGCGGACCGCTGGTTGATATGGATGGAAGGGTCGTGGGCGTGAACACCGCGATCGTCACGCAATCGGCGTCGAACGCGGGAATCGGCTTCGCCATTCCGATCGATTTCGCGGCTGGAGTGGCCGAGAAGATCCTCAAGAGCGGCAAGGTCGAGTATGCACGCATCGGCCTGATCCTTGGACCCTTGACGCCTCCTTTGGCCAAGCAGTTTGGTTTGGAAGACAACTTCAAGGGTCTGGTCGTCGAGGAGGTGGTTCCAGCGAGCCCTGGCGAGAAAGCCGGTTTGCGAAAAGGAGACGTGATCACCAGTTTCGATCATGCCACTCCTTCGAGCCCAGCGTCTTTCCGCATGAAAGTCGCGATGTGCGACGTGGGCAAGACGTTCGACCTGGGATATGTTCGCGAGGGCAAGGAGCATCACGCGAACGTGACGCTGGCATCGGCTAGTCTTGTCGACGCGAGGTTCTCCGGCGGCTCCGATTCCCAGGGGCCGACGTCGGCTGAGGACGATGGCTTTGGCCTGTCCGTTCAGGACGTGACGCCAGAGGTCGCGGGGCAGCTTGGCTATCCCAAGGATCTCAAGGGTGTGCTCGTGAAGGAGGTCAAGGAAGGCGGGGCAGCCGACGACGCAGGCCTCCAGGCTGGCGACGTGATCACGCAGGTGGTCAAGAATCGCTCGCCGAAAGACGTGTCCAGCGTGAAAGATTTCGAAAACCTGGTTGGCAATTCGAACGAAATCGCCGTCTTCGTCAAGAGCCCTCGGGGCGACGGCAGGTTTGTCGGTTTGAGCAAACACGGCAAGTAACGGCTTGCACTGCGTTTGCCAAGACGACAGCATGTCGTTAGGCGGATACAGAGCCATGGGCGTTGGGAGTATCCTGCTCCGCGCCCATGGCTTTTCTTTTCAATCGACGCGAAACGCGAGGCCGATCGTGAAACAGAATCCAGTGAAGCGGGCTCTCCACCAAGGCAAACCCCAGGTGGGAACCTGGCTCTCCTTGGGCAGCGTTGTGGCCGCCAGGTTTCTCGCGCGAACAGGACTGCCATGGCTTACGGTCGACATGGAGCATTCGCACACAGACATCCAGACCGCGGCCCTGATGTTCGGCGCCGTTGCGGACGCTGGGTGCGTTCCTCTGGCGAGAGTTCCGACGGGAAGGCATGATTATATCAAAATGGTTCTCGACTGTGGAGCCATGGGAATCGTTGCTCCCATGGTGATGGACGCGGCCGAAGCCGCGATGATCGTGGCCGCGACGAAATATCCGCCTCGGGGGAACCGGTCGGTCGGCGGCAGCCTACACGCTCTGAACTATGGCACGAGCGCCGACGAGTATTTCCGCAAGGTCGACGACGAGATTCTGGTGGTGATTCAGACCGAGCACATCGACGCGGTGGAAATAGCCGACGAGATCTACTCGGTACCCGGCTTGGATGCGGTGTTTGTGGGACCTAACGATCTGGCGGCGTCGCTTCGCGATTCGACGGGCAATCCTCCCAGCAAGGAGAAGATGGAGGAAACGCTGACTCGAATTCGCCAGGCGGCCGGGCGAAACAAGCTGCCCTGCGGACTGCACGTAAACACTATTGCCGACGCCAAACGCCGAGTCGCCGAAGGCTGGCAATTCATTGCCGTTTCGAGCGAGCTCAAAATGATGCTCGACGGGGTTTCCGAGCTGGCCAACGCGCTGCATCCGGAACTGGCCAAGGCCGAACTGGCAAGGTACTAAAGGAGGAACAACCAACCTTCCAGACGCTCGATTGCATCAGCCAAGTAAAAGTGCTTTGATCCGATCGATCCCCGTCCTCGCTGTTTGCAGCGGATCCTCTTCCCACAGTTTTCGGTTGAAGAGCTCGAGCGACAAAGGTCCTGAATATTCGATCTTCCGGAGGTTCGAGATCACTTGTGGGAGATCGGCCACTCCCTCTCCGATCATCACTCGATCGTGGTCGTCTTGGGATTGTATGGGGGGCTCGGCCGGTACGTCGTTGATGTGAAAGCACGACATTCGAGAGCCTTTGATCCGCAACAGATCGTCGATTTGGCCGCCGCCACGGAGCAGGTGAAAGACGTCGGCGACGATGAACGAGTTCGGCCCTGCACCTTTTGTTGCGATTTCGAGGGCTTGGTCCAGGGTGTGGACGCCGGCGACGAAGCCGAGAAACTCCATCGAGGGGACGACTCCGAAAGACTTGCCAAGCTCGACCAGTTCCGCGAAGCGGTCCGCCCCTCGGTTGAGATCGACCTTGCCTTTGGGCGGACTGGCGACGATGGTCGGACTGGCGAGTGCGGCGGCCTGCTCGATCCGGCGTTTGCACTCGTCCATCGCCCTGGAATGTTCGCCGCCGTCGAATTCGATCCATGAATGCAAGGCGATCATACTAACGACCTTCAAGTTCGCCTCGCGGATCATACGAGCGAGCTCGGCGATCGTTCCGCCGTCTGCCAGGTATTCGTCGACTTCGTTGTTCCAGGGCTCGATCGCGGCAAATCCCGCTTCGGCGGCGATTTCGAGCTTTTTCGGCAGCGGAACTGGTTTTATGGTGCTCGTGTTGAGACAGAGCGTGAATTCATTCATCGGTTGGTCCCCATCAGAGGCGTTTTTGCGACGTTTGATCCGCTCCGTGGGAGTAGACCCGCATGACGTCGTCGGCGATATCCTGGCCTGAATCGAGGTAAAGGATCGATCCGTTCATGCGCCGACCCGCGGAAGAGGTTAGGAAGAGCACGGCGCCTCCCGCGTCTTCGGGAAGCGTGATGTTGCGGAAGCCGGCAGGCCAATCGGGTTTGCCCTCTCTGGCCTGGATCTCGCGTTCGCCAGGCGTATCCACCCAGCCTGGGGCGATCATGTTGCAGCGAACCTCGTCGTCAAGGTACTGGAGCGCGACCTGTCTGGTCAGTCCATACAGAGCCGCTTTACTCGAGCAATAAACGCACATATCCCGTGCAGGGCGAGTCGCCAGGTTTGATCCGATGTTGACGATGGCGCCTTTGGTCTGTTTGAGCATCGGCAGCGCCGTCTTGATTCCAAGCCATGCCCCTTTCACGTTCACAGCCATTGTTCGATCCCAGAGCTCTTCGTCGGTTGTCTCCACGTCGCCGCGTGGGCTTATGCCCGCATTGTTGACGAGCAGGTCGAGCTTCCGCCAACGGGTATCCACGAGTTCAATCAGACGCTGCCACTCGCTGGAGTTCGTAACGTCGAGTTTTCCGGCGAAGACGTTTGCCCCGGCCGCTGCGAGACTGTCCGAGGTCGATTGGACTTTCTCGATATCGCGGTCGGTGAGAACCACGGACCATCCCGCTTTTGAGAGAGCCGCGGCAATTCCCTCGCCGACGCCTTGGCCGGCGCCGGTAACCAAGGCGACTCGTTGATGATCGGGTTGCGTCATGGCTCCGTTCAGGTGGCAGCGTGGTTGGCAAGCGATGGCTCAGAGTTCAGGCCAGAGCTTTGGGATCGAGCTCAATTGCGCTCGTCGAAGTCGTCCCACCATTCGACGTCATGGCGATCGAAATCGTTTGCGTCGCTATTTTCTCTCGATACCGAAGGTATTAGGAGAGTCTCCGTTTCGACGACGATCCGCGCCCTGCCAATTGGAAGCGATTTTGGCAATCGGACGGTGACGAGCCGGCTGGGCGGAATGACGATCTCGGTTTCGTAGCGTTGCGTGTTGTCGATGATGGTCGGCTCCAAGAGTGGTTTCGGCGTCGAGCGTGTGAAGGGCCTCCTTACCAAGGATTCGAGTCCGACGAGCCAGCAGCGCCTAGGCGTTGTTGCTGTTCCGGTCGGATTCGTCTTTCTGCGGGAGCGCGTCTTCGGAGGGCTCGGCTTTTCCTTTGACCATTGTTTGGAAGCGGCCTTCTTGAACGACGATTCCTCGCTGGTTTACGATTTTTCGCTCCCAGGTGACGACTCCCCTCCTTCCACGGGCCGTCTGTTCGAGCGCGACAACTTTGGTACGGGCGTGGATGGTGTCTCCGAGATAGATGGGGTTAGCAAATCTCCAATCGAGAATGCCCAGGAAGGCAATGGTTTCGACTCTTGGGCTGTTCACACCCAGGCCGCTGGAGACGACCAATCCCAAGAGGCCGTGGGCGATTGGTTGACGAAACGGGCCCTTCGCCGAAAAGTCATGGTCAACGTGGATTGGGCTAAAGTCTCCCGAGACGCCCGCGAAGTTGACGACGTCGGCCACGGTGATGGTCCGACCAAAGCTGACCCACTCTTCGCCCAGGGTCAAGTCCTGAAACAACAATGGTCTGGTCACGACCTGTGACATAGCAAGCCTGATTACACCCGAACAAGGAATTCGTTGCCGATTTTTCGTTTTTGGAATGGATTGTGCTGAGTGTACGAGGGGTTGTCAAGCCGCGCTGGCGCCAGCTTGGTCGCGAGCGACGGAAGGACGACGGTTGTTTGCTTCATTTGGCTCTGTCAACGCTAGGTTTTCTGTTTCGAGGGAGCTATAATGAACGGATATGGCGAGTAAGGTTGGTGTCGAAGCTGAACGCAACGTCGATCGCCGGGGTCTAATTGCTTGGGGTCGGCCGAACAATTCGTTGTATGGCGGTCGCTCGCTTAGACGATCACTTATTTAGGCTAAGCATTCTTTGGTCGCAGGCGAGTTGGAATGTGGCAAGCGGAAGCACGTTGGGCTGATTCGAGTTGGCATTAGGCGTTTCGGAGACGTTCGCGACGTTGAAGTCGATCTAGCTGGGGGGAGGATCAGGTCCATGAGTCGACCGTGTCGAGTTTTGATCGCCGACGACGACAAGTCCGTGGCGACTAGTCTTCAAAGACAGTTGGAGAGTCTAGGTTACGACGTGCTTGCGGTCGTCGACGACGGCCAACGCGCAATTGACGTTTGCCGAAGAGGACTGCCGGACATTGTGATCATGGACATCGAGATGCCTGGATTGGACGGGCTCTCGGCCGCTCGTCAAATCGCTCGCGATCCTGGCACGCCCGTGATCATCCTTTCGGCGCACGGGCATCCCGATCTGGTCGACCAGGCGATCCAGGACGGCGTGGTGCATTACCTTTTGAAACCGATCACAAGCCAAAGTCTGCACGCCGCTGTTCAAGTGGCTCTGGCTCGTGCCAACGAGATCAAGAGCCTGCGAGACAGCGTGAACTCGCTGGAATCCAGTCTTCGCGAGCGCAAGCTCATCGAGCGAGCCAAGGGAATCTTGATGGTTCGCAAGAACCTTTCCGAGCCCGAGGCATTCCGGCTCTTGCAGCGTCGAAGCCAGGATCAAAGGGTGGCAATGGCCAAACTGGCCGAGTCGATCATCCAGGCCGACGAACTCTTGGACGCTCCCGTTGCCGGCCATCCCGCTTCCGGCAGAGACGTCGATCCAGACCTTTGACTCTCGGATTGGAGATTGTTACAATCCGAATTGTAAGAATCCGTCCACGGATCCACTCTTAGTTTTTGTCCGTGGATGGGGGTCGCTTCTCATCTTGTCGGAATTCCGTTCGTGGAGACAGCAGGGAGGGATTCTCGTCTTCTTCCGAATTCGCTTTTTGCATCGCGAGCATCCAATCCCAATCCGCACGCGGTCGTTGCCAGGCACAACTGGATCATTGGAAGGTCAGTGCACCATCGATCAACTGGGAGCAACAGATGAATATTCGCAGAGATCCTTGGAAGGATCCGGATCCCCCTAGCAACCACATTCCGCAATCAGGGTTCGCGGAACGGTTGGAGGGATACATCAAATCGAAGGCATGCGGGAGGATCGTTGACCTTCGAGTCGAATGCGGGGAAGACACGGTCATCCTGACCGGTCGGACCAGTTCGTACCATGCCAAGCAGGTTGCCCACGAGGCCGCCCTCGATCTCACCAACGGGCAGGCGGTTTTGACGAATCAGATTACAGTTTGCTAATCGGGCTGATAAATCGTCAACGCAATGAATCCGTGCGTTCGCTCCACGGACTTCGACCAATGAAATTCTTTGCGCGGAAACGCCTAGAAGCTCTGATGTTGCTTGGTTCGTTTCGAAGGCGCCGCAAGTTTAGCTTGGCAATAACACTTCGATGCATACCGCCGAATGCTCGCCAAGCATTGCCTGTATCACGCCTCCATGGGCGCGAACGATTGCCTGGGCCACGACCAAGTCGGTCCCTGAGCGGCCGGGTCTGATCTCGAAAAACGGCTCGAAGGCCCGAGGTGCGTTTTCCAGTTGAGCATCGATTGGGGCGTTCGAGACGCGCATCCGAACCATCGGCGGTTTGTCGGCGGAAACCATGATTGAGCCTCGGCCGTTTTGATCGTCAAACGCCGAGCCTACGTATTGAACCAACATCTTTGTCAGAAGCGCGAGCTGGGCGCCGTCCCCCTTCACGGCGTGCTGAGCAGCGATATCGAACGTCCAACGCTCGGCTTTCGGGTCTTCGTTTGCGAGCACCGTGCTGATCAATTGATCGAGCTGGATCAACCCAAGGGGGCGCTCAAGCTTTGGTTTCGAGCGGTCGATGAGCTTGCGAGAGAGCACTGCGGCTTGAAGTGCCGATTGGATAATGCTCTCGAGCATTCGCTCGGGTGAAGAGAATTGTTCGTCGAAGGAAGCTGCACCAGCCTCCAGTGCGCCAGACTGTGGCGCGGCTACGAGCTTGAGCAGCTCGGCGTTACTCACGATGGAGCTCAAGACGTTGATGACCCCGTGCGAGACGGCCGAAGCAATATAGCCGAGTTCGAGGTCCATCTTCGCTTGGGGGTTATTCGGGCGACTGCTCATAGACTTTTCCGAGGCGCGGGGGGAGTTCCTATCATTTCGGCTTCAACGCGCCCTGACAAGCCTTGGTTCGATCCAATCTGCCAAGTCCCTCACGTTTCCACGGTCGGCGAATTCCGTCGAGAGGATCAGCACTCGAGCACTGCGACGTCGACATCCACGTCGATGGGCGTATCACGCGCGGAAAGCTTGGCCGAGGCGAACTTCACTTTCGAATCCGCAAGTACACGAAAAACAACGTTCCCCAGCCGGCCCGCGGAATCATCGACGGCTACGGTCGCTTGGAATCGGGCGTAACCACGCCCAAGCTTATATGCGAGCAGGGTGTGAGTCTGAGCTCCGACCCCACGGTCATAGGTTTTGTCGCGAACGATCATCGGACGATTCTCGCAGGTCGCGTCGAGCTGGTAAGGCAATACCGGACCCACGTAAGACACATAAACGACGTCGTCGGGAGGCGCATCGCTCAAATAGGAGACGTTGCCGCCAAGCACTCGGATGAACGCAACGTCTGAAACCGGAACCTCAATTCTGGTTTTGAACCGTGCGATTCCCCGCAAGACGCCCTTTTCAACGCTGGTTTGAACGAGCCCCAGCCTACTACCGTCGGCGAGTCCCACTTCGAGATAGTGGCCGTTGGGGATAGGGTAATTGACGATGCCGGGGTCGATGGCCATGGCGGTCACCGACATACGGTCGAGCTCGGATTCTTTTCCTTCGGTACGGATGGTCAATTTCGCGGCGTCGAGGCCCATGAACGAGCCCTTGAGGCGATCGCCATTGGAGAGCCAGAACACCTCCGCCCCCTTGGGTTGGGATCTCATTTCTCTTGCCAATGGAAACATGTTTTTCGAATCGATTGGCGGCACGAGGACGAGGCCCAAGAAGGAGTCGATTGGGATCGACACGTTACCCAGCAAGCGAGAACGGGTTTCGAGGGCGGCGTCGGTCGCGCCGTTGACCGCGGCCCGCAAGCGGTCGCCGCCGGGGAAGAGCACCTGCGAACCTTCCGGCGGCAGAGGGGCCGAGAGATCGACGCGGGATAGCTTGACAACGTCGATGAGCGGCATCTCGACGAGCGTTCTTTTTTTGCCCGGTTCTTCCGCTTTCGCGATGGTTTCCAGGGCGATTTTGTCGTGGGAAATCCAGACGAGCGAGCCTCTGGCTCTTTCGCCTTTGACCGATTGGAGCTCGAACACGGGGTCCAAAGGAGAGCTCGCCTGGGCGCGCGCCCTCGCCGGAGGAAAGGCGAGATACGGAATGAAGAAGCACAGTGCGACAGTAAACAAACCGCGTGCTCGCCGCGAAAACACGTGAGAACTGCTTGAATTCATAGGATTCATCGTTGGAAAATTGGCAGGTAGTTGTTTGGGACCTGCAGGATGATGAGCGCCATCGCAGTGCCGTATTCGTCGCAGATGCCGTCGCTCCAGGACCCACTGGAGGTTTGTCTGTGCAGCAACTCGTCGCGAATGGCTGGGTACCATTCGTTCCAATCGGCGCCGCCGCGAATCCACATCGCCTGAACTGCGTAATAATGGCCGTAGAAGTAAAAGTTGTTTGCCTGGATCACTCCCTGGCCCTTGGGTTTGAAGTTTTTCAGGTAGTTGATGCCTCGGTCGATTTCCTTGGTGTCATAGACGCTCGCGCTATCAGCGCCACGATGCCCGCGGCGGACCTTGGGAACTGGCTGACGCCTTGGTTGAGCTGGTAACGGAAGCCGCCGTCGGGGTTTTGCGATTGTTTGACGTACTTGATGCAGCGTTCGATCGTTTCCTTGGGTACGAACACACCAGCGTTGCGGGCGGCTCGGAGCGCGTTGATCTGGCAGATGGTCACCGAGAGGTCCGCGTCGTTGGGGACGGGGTGATAGCGCCAACCCCCTTCGGAGTTTTGAGTGGTTACGATCAAGCGAACGGCTTTGCGGAGTTTCTCGCCGATCTCCGGTCTGTGGGTCATTCCGTAGGCTTCCGCGAGGAATAACGCGCCGAAGCCGTGCGAGTACATGGGACCGTGCGTGGCGGCGTTTTGGACGGCGATGAAGCCGGAGGGGGAGGTGTTGTCGAGCACGTATTTGAGCGCACGTTCGATGGGTTGTCCGTAAGGGCCTCGGCCGGGCGTCGAGCCGTTGGCCATGAACGCCAATGCAGCCAAGCTGGTGACTGCGATGTTTCCTCGGTAGATGCTGCTTCCGAACGACCCGTCCCCATTCTGTTTCTTGGCCAGAGAGGCCAGGCCGTTCTTGATTGCTTGTTCGGTGGCTGGCGTTATCAAGTCTGCAGCGCCCTCGGGAACCTCGCCGAAACGATTTTCCACGAAGCCGCCGTCTTCCTTGGGAGGCGCAGTTTCGGGGCGTTTCCTGTCGGCCCGCGGAGCTCCCAGCCAGGACCGAACCAGCCGAAAACAACGCGATTAACAGGAAAATTGCTAGTATTGCTTTGTAGTTTAGTTTTCTCATTTTGATCGCGCTTCTGTCGAGCTTGCCCAATCTATCGTTGGAAGATCGGCAGGCAGTTATTGGGAATCTGTAGAACGATGAGCGCCATGGCGGTTGCGTATTCGCTGCAAACGTCGTCGGTCCAGGATCCGGTTGAGGATTGCCGATCGACGAGCTCACTTTGGACCAGGGGATACCACTTGTTCCAATCCTCGCCGCCGCGAATCCACATGGCCTGAGCGGCGTAGTAGTGTCCGTAGAAGTAATGCCGGTTTCTTTGATTGACCCGCATGCGAGGCAGCGATCGATGGAGGTAGGCGATGCCGCGGTCGACCTCTTTCGCGTCATAAACGCTTGCGCTATAAAGGGCGACGACGCCCGCGGCGGAGCGAGGGAATTCGCTGGGGCCGCCTTGGAGCATGTATTTGAAACCGCCGTCTGGGTTCTGCGATTGTTTGACGTACTTGATGCAGCGTTCGACGGTTTCCTTGGGAACGAAAACTCCAGCGTTTCTCGCGGCTCGAAGGGCGTTGATCTGACAGATGGTCACCGAGAGGTCGGCTTCCACGGGGACTGGCTGGTATCGCCATCCACCCTCTGGGTTTTGCGAGGTGACGATCAGCCTGACGGCGCGTTGCAGCTTGTCTCGGAGGTCGGCGCGATGGGTCATGCCGTAGGCCTCGGCGAGGAAGAGCGTGCCGAAGCCGTGAGAATACATCGGACCGTGAGAGGATGTGGAAGCCACCGCGAGAAATCCCGACGGCTCGGCCTTCTCAGCCACGTACAGTAACGCACGATCAATCGCGCTGCCGTAAGGACCCCTGCCTGGGGAGGACCCGTTCGCCATGAAGGCCAGGGCGGCAAGGCTTGTGACGGCGATGTTTCCTTTGTAGATTCCCGATCCGAACGATCCGTTTGAGTTCTGTTGTTTCGCCAGCCATGCCAGAGCCCGCTCGATGGCGCGTTCGGCTTCTGGAGTGACAAGCTCTGCCGCGCCTGCGGGAACATCGCCCGTGCGGGTTTCGGCGAAGCCGCCTTGCTCCTTATCGGCCGAGCCCGATCGGGAAGGCTCTTGAGCCGAAAGCTGGACCGAGTTTGCCAGACCGAACCCAGCCAATCCCAAGAGGGCGCGGAGGCACTGGCGTCGGTTCATTCCGAATTCCCCCGCGATAGACTCTTTTTCGAGACCGACAGAAGGTAACGCTCGATGAGCATCCGTTTGGCGGGAAGCGGCTGTTCGTTCACGACGTTGTCGACCTCGGCTCTGAGCTCGGCTTGGAGCTCGCCCCAAACGTCTTTGCTCCTTGCGATCGCGTCGTTTTTCTTAGGAGAATTCGGCTTTGTGAATGGCGCGTTCCCGCCCTGGTTGCCCTGGTTTGGATTTTGGCCTGGCTGGCCGCCGGGTTGTTTGCCTGCCTGCGCGACGCGTCTGAGCGTCTTTCGGCCCGAACCATCCATTTTCCCCTGGCGGATCATTTCCAGGAGTTGGTCCAGGTCTTTGACGATCTGCCCTTGCTTTTCTCTGGTCTGCTCGCCGGTGTCGGGCTTTTCGAGCCGTTTTTCTACCTCGCGCATTTTCTTGACGGTCTGGCCGAGTGGGTTCGAAGAGTCGTCGGACTCGTCTTGATTCTTGGGCTTTTTCTTCCGACCCAAAATTCGCTCGAGCTCGTCGTCGAGCGTCTTGTCCTCGGGCTTGAGATTCTGGTCTCCTGGCTTCTTGGCGGCAGCGGCGTCAGGCTTTGAAGACGGCTTGCCTTTGGCGTCCGGCTCGTCCGGAGTGTCGGCGTACTTACCGAGAAGCGCGTCGATCTCTTGGTCCTTTGCAGAAAGCGCATCCTCCTTCTTTTCCGCCGCGGGAGGCTTGGGCTTTTCGCCATTTTCCTTGTCGATCTTTTCGAACAGCTTCTTCACCGCGTCGTCGTCTTTATCAGGCGTTTGGGCGAGGAGGGCGCCGTTTGAAAGGGCGGCCGCCAGAAGTACGAAACCCGTGAGCGTGCGAGTGAACATGAGTTATTCCTCCCCGTCGTCGCGGCGCAGCTTGGTCAAGTCGCGAGCCAGATCGGCGACCGTGTGTTGATCTTCTTTCAGTTTGGAAATCTCGGCGAGTTGCTCCGGCTGAAGCTTTTGGTTCTTGGAGCGGACCTCGTCGAGTTGCTCGGTCTTGTCGTTGATTTCTTGTTGAAGGAGTTTGAGCATCTTGAGCTGGGCCGCGGTTGGAATGCCGTCGTCGCCGCCTTGCGGTCCGCCTCCTCCGCCGCCCCCGCCTCCACCGCCGCCCCCGCCTCCTCCGCCGGGTTTGGCGGGATCGGGTTTCAGCGATTCAAGCAGTTGCTTGTAGCGTTTGGCGGCGGATTTCTCGGGATTTTGCGTATCCTGGTCGGTCTTGAGCTCGAGCAGCCGCTTGCCCGCGGCGTCCATTTCGTTCGCGGCTTTCTTGAGAATAAGAGCAAAGACGGGAGCTCCCTCGAGCCTTTCGACAAGCTCCGCGGTTTCGTCCCGCAGGCCTTCCTGCACCTGCCCGAGCTCGCGGATGCCAGCGCGTTTAGCGTTTGTCAGCGAACCACCGGCTTCGTTTCGCTGCTTGTCGTATTTGATCGTGTCCGCGACGATCTTCTCCTGGCGCTCGCCCAGCGATTTGAGCTGGCCGTCGATCTTGGCGAGCAATTCCATCGCGAGCTGCTGCTCGGCGTCGCGGCGAGCTTGCTCTGCCTCGTCGCGGGCGTCTTGCAGGTCGGAAAGCGATTCTTCCTCGTTTTGCTGGGCGTTTTCGCCTTCGTCGTCGTCTAGATTCTGTTGGGCTTGGGCCATGCGATCGGAAGCGCGAGACCCTGCCGCCGCGGCTGCCTCGGCGTTGAGCTTCTTGAGCTTCTTGAGCTGGCTCTGAAGCTGCTCGCGGAGCTTCTGCTGCTCCTTGGCTAGATCTTTGAGTTGTTGCGCTCTCTGTTTCGCATCCTGGTTTTTCTGCGCCTGTTTGGTCTTGAGCAGATTCTCAGCCTGTTTTCGAGTGAGCCGATCGAGCTCCTTCTCGGCTTCTTTCAGATCTTTGACGAGTTTCGAGAGCTCGCGTTCGCGATGGTTTTCGAGGGCGTCGACCAGGTTCTTGAGGTCGTTCCCGCCCTCCTCCTGTCCTTGACGTGCCTTGCCCATCTCGTTCTTGCCGAGTTGGCCGGCGGTTTCAGCCAATTTCGCGGCGGTCTGTCGTTCCGAGCTCTTTTGAGCGGCGTCCTTGAGAGCCTCTGCTCCAAGCGGGTCGGACTCTTCGAGCCTCGAAGCCATTTGACGCATCTTGGATTCGAGCGACTGGAGACGATTGCCAACCTCGGACTCGCGGGCCTGGAGGTTTTGGAGCTCGGCCTTGTCGTCGCCTTGGAGCTGATCCATCGGCTTGCCCTTGACGTCTGGACGAGCCGCGACCTCGTCGGTCTTTTTCATCGTCTGCTCTTGTTCTTTGAGCAGGTCCTTGGCGTCCTTGACAACGCCCCGATACGTCTCGAATTTGCCCAGATCGTCGAGCATCTTTTTGATTTCGTCGAGGATGGCGTCCTGGTGCTTCTCGGCCTGTGCGAGCTCGATTTTGGGCGCGGACGATCCAGACTCGTTGGGCTGGGAGGCTTGTTTGGATTGCCCACCTTGGGGCTGCTGCTCTCCGCCCGATTGCGGAGGTTTTCCGCCGGACTGCTGCTGCCCAGACTTGGACTGATCACCGCCGGACTGTTGCTGTCCAGACTTGGACTGCTCACCGCCGGACTGCTGCTGCCCAGACTTGGATTGCTCTCCGCCGGACTGTTGCTGCCCAGACTTGGATTGCTCTCCGCCTGACTGTTGCTGTCCAGACTTGGACTGCTCTCCGCCGGACTGCTGCTGCCCAGACTTGGATTGCTCTCCGCCTGACTGTTGCTGCCCAGAGTTGGATTGCTCACCGCCGGACTGTTGCTGCCCAGACTTGGATTGATCGCCTGCTGATTGCTTCTCGCCTGATTTCGACGTGTCACCCTTCGAAGCGTCTTGGCCGGCGTCTTTTGAAGCCAGGTCTTGCTTGCCCTCGCCTTGCTTGCCGTCGGGTCGCTTGTCGTCGCCTTGCTGGTTCGCGTCAGGCTGGCTGTCTTTACCGTCGTTGTTCGATTGGGACTGACGGTCGACGCCTTGACGGGTTTGATCAAGCGCTTTGACGGCTCGAGTGATCCCCTGTTCGGCAGGATTTAGGTGTTGATTGCGGATGCGTTCGACCGCAGCCTTGAGATCTTCCATCTGCTTTTGGACGTCTGGGTTGTCGACCTTGAAGTTTTTCAGGTCGGCTAGCATACGGTCGACCATTCGTTCGAGGCCGTCGGATTTATTGGCGACGCGGCTGCCGACTTGTCGTTGGAAGGCTCCCGACGTCTTAAGGTCTTCAAGGGCTTTGGGAGGCACCTTCTCGGTTTGATCGAGGAATCGTTTTGCATCGGAGACGGGGGTTTTGGCCTGGGTTTGCATGGCCTTGATGCGTTCGAGCTCTTCTCGGATAGCCCTGCGCTGCTCTTCGAGCAGATTCATCAATTCGTCGTTATTGATGATCCGCAGCCGGAGTTCGCGGCTCTTGCCGATATTGGGGCCGTTGATCGAATCGAAGTCGCGTGCGTCGGCGTGGAACGAAATGATCGAGCCAGGGGAAAGGTTGAGCGGCGTCAGATCCCATACGTAATTGACAACCTTGTGTTTGGCTTTCTCGCCTGGGCCCGACTCCCACAGCGGCACCACAATTTCTCGCGTCGGTTCCGAATTTCCGGACGCGGTCTTGTAAAGCAATCGAACGACGTGAACGCCGAAGTCGTCGTCGGATGTGATTTGGACGGGGATTTGTGCCTGGGGAGGCACGTCTCGATCGCTCGCGGGATCGTCGATCACGACTTTGGGCGTTTCGTCCTTGATGGCGCGAAGGTCGTAACGGACGGCTTCTCGGTTTCGAAATCCTTCTCGATCGGTCAGGTTGAACCAAAACGAGGTTGAGTGGGAAATCGTGAAGTTCGAATTGAAAGTGGTTCCACCAGGCGCGAGTGAGACGGCGACTTTTTCCGCCTGGGCGTTCTCGATGCTGCGCTGGAATTTGACGTCGGCAAGCGGTTTGTTCGCTTTGGCCTCGACAGTGGCTTTGGCGCCCACCACCGCTCTGATCTGGCTTGCGTTCAAAGGAAGTGATCGGGGCGAGAGTCCTGTGTATTCCGGGAACTCGATCCGGACGGTCGCTTCGGTGATCGACGGGGGAGGAACCACCGAAACCTTCCGCCATTCGGTCAGGTCGTCGCCAGCGGCGACGCGGAACTGAAAGGGCTTCGAGACGGATTCGACTCTGCCCTGGAACTGACCACCTTCGCTAGGCCTCAGACTGTCGGTAACGTCGGCGCCGTCACTAAACCTGTAGGTGATCTTGGCGGAGGAGGGAATTCGATCTCCCTTGGCCACCGAGACAACGAGATGGAAGGGATCTCCCTCGGCGAGTTTGGTGGGCGCCTCGACGATTTGCAGATGCGTTTGTTTGGGCCAGGGGATCGATGCAAAGGGGTTGAACAGCCTTCGCAGCGCGATTGAGCTGGAGTTCGGAGCGGCATACCAGACGCCGACCGCAAGAACAGTCGCAAGAGCGGCAAAACCAAGGGCTCTCCGCACCGGCTTGGGGTCGACCACTTCGCGGAAGTCGATCGACTTGGTTTCCTGGATCGTCTGGGCGACGGTGGCTTCTCTTAGTGCCTTCGAACCCAAGAGCGGATCGTCTTCGGCAACGTGCAAAAATTGGATGGTGCTGGTGAGTCGATCGTTAAGCCCTGGCCAGCGGCGTTCGATCCTCATGGCAACGTCGAGGTCGGCGAACCGGACCACAAGGGGAGTGACGACATACCGATAGACGAGCCAGCAACCGAATCCAACCACGGCAACCAACAACACGAGACGGATTTCCGACGCCAGGTGAATGAGTGCATCGCCAAAGCAGGCGACCATCACGGCGAGGACGAGGCCCGCGACTACCCAGCTTGCCCCGTGCAAAGCGAGTAACCTCCGGACGCTTCCTCGCAACGCGGCAATCCTGGACTCGAGCTCGCTGCGAATCACCTGACACCCCCTGTCCCTGGTCGGCTCGACGAAGTTGGAAATGCTAATGGTGGTCTTTGAACATTATAAGAAAGGCCGATCGAAAGCGACATCCACTAGAGCCCTCGGCCTTCCGAAATGTCGACAGCCCCGTTCAAGAGTAGGATGCCGTTGCCGTTGCGTTCGTGCGTGTGAAACGGACATCGCGACAGAAGAACCGATCTGAGACGCTTCTTCCTATTCTGGAAAAGAGGCTGTTTGGCGCCGACATCAGAGAAACCGCAAAACGCAATGGCCCGCGACAAGTCTCAATGCTTAAGCTCTCAAGCTTATTATCTAGGCACAGACGAGCAGCAACCTGGACCACAACGCACCTACAAACTCATCAGAAGCGTCTTTCCCACGACATTCGTCCCTTGAATCTTCGACGCTCGAGCGTCAGCGAGCGTTCCCGAACCACCGTCGGCAAGCCCAAAAGCAAACTTCGTGCCTGGCTTTCGAAGATCTTCTTCATGCTCGGGGGAAGTGGTTCTTCCACGGACGAGCTGAATCGCTTTCAACAGGATTTCGCGACCTAACGGAGGCTCTGAACGGAGTGGAGAAGATCTTACCGCAGCCCGCTTCCGCGATGATTCCCCAGGTCTTTCTGATGCATAGGTGGCTCGTTTACGGAAGATCGATCAGGAGTCGCCGCGATCCCCTTGCTTGGTCGTCGTCTCGCAGTAACCTTTAAGCAACCTGGATTGGAGCAACCCAAGAATGTCGACGATCGTCAAAGGCGGACAGCATCGCAAGCCCGAGCATCACGTGGATGCATTGTTCATCGACCGCTGGTCGCCCAGGGCGATGTCGGGCGAGTCGATCGCTGTTGGGGAACTGATGAGCCTCTTCGAGGCGGCGCATTGGGCGCCGTCGTCGTACAACGGCCAGCCCTGGCGATTCTTGCTGGCGCACCGCGACACGCAATTCTTCCCTGTCTTCCTTGGACTCTTGGTCGAAGCCAATCAAGCCTGGTGCAAGAACGCCTCGGCGCTCGTCGTCGTGGTTTCGCGTAAGAACTTCGAACACAATGGGAAACCGGCGATCACTCATTCATATGATACTGGGGCGGCGGCGCAGAACTTGACGCTGCAAGGCTGGATCCAGGGACTGGTCGTGCACTCGATGCAAGGCTTCGATTACGACAAAGCCCGCTCGGATCTGCACGTGCCCGACGATCATTCGGTTGAAGCGATGATCGCCATCGGCAGGCCTGGAGATCCTGGCCAGCTTCCAGAAGCTCTCGCGGGGCGAGAAACGCCTTCGCCAAGAAAACCTATTAGCGACGTCGTATTCGAAGGGCCTTTCCCTGGCTCTGCTTGAGCCCTCGAGCCTTCGTTCCACAAACCTCGGAATCACTTGCAAAGAGCCGCATTCTCACATGGCAACTCCAAACGAACTTTACGATCAAGCGGTCGATCTGAAGCAAGCGGGAGACCGACAGGGTGCGGTCGACAAGCTGCACGAAGCCTTGGGCATCGATTCCAGCTTCGTGATCGCCCACGGCATGTTGGCCAAGCTTTACGCCGACTTGGCCGAGGCCGAGAAGGCGGTTCACCACGCAAAGCGCGTGGTCGAACTCGAACCGGACGACACCTTTAGCTACACGGCATCTCGGTGATCTACCAGCGTTGCGGCATGATTCCAGAGGCGGAGCACGCCAAGGCCCTGGCCTACCAAAAGCAGATGGGCTTTGAATGAGTCCGACCATCATCGCGGCCCGAATGCGAATCCGAACTCGAAAACCTCCAAAGGAGCACGCTTGATGTCGTCCAGGTTCTTCGTCTTTGCCGCAGCCGTCGTGGTTGCCAGCGCCAGCGGGGCCCCGGCGGAAAAAGAGTCCGTCGATTCCTGGTTCGACTCGCACTATCAAGATCTTTCACAATTGTATGTTCACCTACACACACATCCAGAGCTTTCGTTCAAGGAACATGAGACCGCAAAACGAATCGCCGAAGAGCTACGTAAGGCCGGGGCGGTGGTGACCACGGGCGTGGGCAAGTTGGGCGTCGTGGGCGTGCTTGCAAATGGGGAAGGGCCCAAGGTGCTCTTTCGCACCGATCTGGATGCATTGCCCGTGACCGAACAAACAGGGCTGGCATACGCCAGCAAGGCCACGACCGCCGACGACGAAGGGCACAAAGTCGGCGTGATGCACGCCTGCGGTCACGACGTCCACATGACCAACCTCGTCGCTACCGCGCGTTGGCTTGCCGACCACAAGGACCAATGGCGTGGGACCGTGATCTTTATCGGTCAACCCGCCGAAGAGAAGATTGGCGGCGCGAAGGCGATGCTCGAGGACGGGCTCTACGAGCGATTTCCCAAGCCCGATTACGCCTTGGCCTTGCACGTGGCCCACGACCTGGAGACCGGCAAGGTGGGCTTTCATTCGGGCCCCGCGATGGCCAGCTCCACCTCGTTGGACGTGATTGTCAAGGGCAGGGGAGGGCACGGCGCCATGCCGCACCGAACCGTCGACCCTGTCGTACTCGCGGCTCAACTTGTCGTCGACCTCCAGACCATCGTCAGCCGAGAGATCAACCCAATCGACCCAGCGGTCGTCACAGTGGGATCGATCCAAGGTGGAACCAAGCACAACATCATTCCCAACGAGGTCCATCTCCAACTCACGCTTCGTGCCTTCAAAGAAAGCGTTCGTGATCAACTGATCGAGGGGATCGAACGCAGAGCCAAAGCGCTTGCCGTTGCGCACAAAAGCGCCTGAGCCGGTGATCGAAGTCAGCGACTCGACCCCTCCCACGGTCAACACGCCCAGTCTCGTTTCCAAGATCGTCCCCGTGTTCGAGACCACGCTCGGCAAAGAGAACGTCCGCGAAGACGAGGCGACCATGGGCGCCGAGGATTTCGGACTCTTTGGTCGCGGCGGTATCCCAACGTTCATGTTCCGCTTGGGGACGATCCCGCCGGAGAAAATCAAGGCGTCCGAAAACAGCTCGAATCCTCTGCCTTCGCTGCACTCGGCGCCTCTACCATCCAGACCCCGAAGCAAGTCTGCGAGCGGGTCTCAAGGCGTCGACCGCCGCGGTGATCGCTCTATTGCCTCCAAAAAAGTGAACAGGCGCTATGTACGTTAAAAACGTCGATCCGAAATACGCGATCGATCGAGTCGAGGAGATCGCCAGTCCAGCGCTTGTGGTCTTTCTGAGCGTCGTGCGCCGAAATCTGCGGAAGATGGTCGCCGCGGTCGGCCCCGGCCGACTGCGCCGCACGTCAAAACCCACAAAATGCCTGATCTCGTGCGGCTTCAGATCCAAGAATTTGGGATTTGTAAATTCAAGTGTGCAACGATCGCCGAAGCCGAGTCGATTGCAAAGGTTGGCGAGCAAACCGGAGCGGCGCTGGACGTGCTGCTGGCTTACCCGCTCGTCGGTCCGAACCTTGGACGATTCACGGAGTTGCTCTCCAGGAGACCCAAGACCGTCTTTCGAGCGACAGTCGATTCGCTCGAGGGAGTCAGTGAGCTTTCCGTCGCTCTGGCGTCGGTAGGCGGACGAGTCCCCGTCCTCCTGGACCTGGACGTCGGCATGGGCAGAACTGGGGTCGAACCCGGCGAAAAAGCCGTGGAGGTGTTCCAAGCGATTTCCAAGTCGCCCAACCTCGTCGCCGACGGCGTTCACCTCTACGACGGCCATATTCAGGATAAAGACCGAGAAACGCGCACCCGCGCTTGCGACGAAGCCTTTTTCAAGGCCCAGCAGACGATCGAGATGATCGAGGCGCGTGGGATAAGAGTCGCCCGCATCGTGGCGGGCGGAACTCCAACGTTTCCGATCCACTCCGCGCGGAATTTGGAGAACCTCGAGTGTTCTCCGGGCACGTGCATCTTTCACGATTCTGGATATTCGGCGAAGTTTCCCGATCTCGATTTCGAGCCCGCCGCCCTCGTACTGACAAGAGTGATCAGCAAACCGAGGCCTGGAAGGCTCTGCCTCGACGTCGGCTACAAGGCCGTCGCCGGAGACCCTCCCGCCCCAAGAGTAGAGATCCTTGGTCTTGAAACCTATGAATTGGGCGCGCAGAGCGAAGAGCATCTCGTCGTCGATACGCCTTCCGCCGAGCAGCTTCGCGCGGGAGACGTCTTGTATGCAATTCCCAAACACATCTGCCCGACGTGCGCACTTTATCGCGAGGCCGAGGTGGTGGAAGGCGGCGTTCGCGCCGCCCGCTGGAAGGTGGAAGCGCACGACCGCGAAATCAGTGGATGATTCGCGGAGCGGCTTGGCCGAACGAGGCGAGAGAATGAGGCTTTCGTGATCAGCGACTGATAATCGCCCTCAAGAGGCAGCCGGCAAGCTCGTCGGACCTTTGCGTGCCGACGACGATTTTTGTGTCGTCGGCAAGGACGATCAGCACCCCTTTATCGCCTCTTGCAGCGTAAATCAATTCGCCTGGATCGCGGGACTCGAGACCCCAATTCCAGGGACCCACGGTCCGTTCGATGGTTACGCACTCGACTCGTACGATCGAGTCGACCGGAATCCAACGACGCAGTGATGGCGCCCAGCCGAGCCAAAGTCGAAGCTCGGTGGGAGTCAGCAGCGTTGTCATCCGTAGACAACAGAAGAGGAGCAACAAAGGGCACAAGAGACCGAAACCGCACCAGAGCAAAGACGCATAGGCGCTGCTCGAGACGAGTTTTTCGCCGAAAGGCAGTCTGTGAGCGAACCCCGAGAGCGCGACCAAGGCGATGGAAATCCACGCGCCCGAGAGGACGTAGAGCCACCACGCGAAGAGCTGATCTTCGCGATAGACCGCCGCGGCAGGTCGAATCGACGCCACCGACACCTTACGCGCCTCCCCGATCGACCGCCGCTCGAGGCTCGCCGAGTCGCGCGTCGAAACCATTCTCTCGAGCGCCTGCCTGCCAAAATCCGCGACCCGCTCGGCGGGAGTCGCCCAGAGCTCGGGATTCATCAGCTCGAGCGAGACTGGGCCCGCATATCCAATTTCGCTCAAGACTTGAACCAGCGAGCCCATCGGGACGTCTCCATCGCCGGGAAAGATCCTATCCGCATCGGCGGCCAGCTCTCTGGGAACGCCCATCAGGTCGGAAACGTGAACGCATGTGAGATTGTTGCTATTCAGGAATCCAAGATCTTCGGTCTTGCTTGGTCCACAATAGAAGTGGAACAAGTCGAGGCAGATTCCCAGCGACTCGGACTGGACGTCGGCAACGACGGCCGCCGCGGTGTCGAGGCTGGCGATGAATCGGGAGGTCTTTTGGAATTCGAGTGCGAGTTTGACGCCGAGCTGGCCCGCCGTCCGCGCCGCCTCGACAAGGTTTTCGAGCGCTCTTGCGCGTGTCGTCGTCCTTGGGATGGTGATGGAAATCCGGCGTCAGGGTTAGCACTTTGACTCCCAGTTCAGCCAGCAACGAAAGACGCTTCCGATACTGGCTCTCTATCGAAGCCTTTTGTTGGTCGCGGGCGATGAGCAAGCCCCCTTGGCTGGCCGCGGCGATCGGGACGATTTCGTTGGCTTCGAGCAGAGATCGATAGTCGTCGAGCGTGTGCTGCTCAAGATAAGTTTCCAGTTTTGGGAGCCAAATCTCCATGAAACTCCATCCTCCCCGGGCGTACGCTTGGAGTTCTTGCTCCAAGGGGGTGGTGAGCGTGGAAACCTGGGAGATGCAAAGTTGCATGTCGGTCGTTCCGGCCTTCTCTCGAACCGTTCTTACGCTGAACTATACCTGCCCCAGAGTCCAAACGTTAGATTCGCGACCGAGTCCGGTCTCGAATCGTCTGGATTTTCCACCCAAACTTGTCGACGGGCGCTCGTTGGCAGTGCATCCCGAGACGTCTTCAAAGCCTGTCGAACCAATGGGCCAGGAATTCTGTCCCAATCGAGTAGTCTCGATCTCATGAGACGTTCGATAGACCCGACCGCCGAGAGACGACTGACTGGCACTTAATCTTAATGGACGGACGTATACAAGTTGGTTGGCTTCAATTGACACGATGACGGGGATCTGTAAGATCAGTTGCTGGTTTGTGCGGGGCGTAGCTCAGCTTGGCTAGAGCGCACGGTTCGGGTCCGTGAGGTCGGAGGTTCAAATCCTCTCGCCCCGATTAACATTGCAGTGGTCTTGCAATTAATTATGTTGCAGTGGCGTGGATGCGGCTGAAGACGGCTTGGACAAGTCGAACACGCCCTTCATGCAGGTTCTGGTCGAGGTTTTCGGCCATTTCAAGAAATCGTGGCCCCATCACCACCGGAATGCTGAGTGGTGAGGAAGTTGCCAAACGAGACCGAACCTCAGCGAACCAGGTCATCGCGGCATCCGTTTTGTCAGCCCAGGAAACCTCCTGGAATCCGCTGCTTGCCAGCGTTTTCCGCATGGCGTCCGCCGTGAGCAAAAAGCTCATTTCGGGTCGTTGAGCCCAAGGGACGGGAAAGATCAGAGGCCGCCCATCACCAGCGATGACATCATAAATCGCCAGTTGCCCGCCTGGACGCATGACACGGTGAATTTCCGAGTAAAACGCCGTCCGATCCGCGATGTTCATCGCGACGTGCTGCGTCCACGCCAGGTGAAAACTTTTATTGTGAAAGGGAAGTTTCAAAGCGTCCGCTTGATGAAAGATCGTACTCTCCTCAAGGCCGCAGCGTTCTGAAAGCATCGTGGCCGCATGGATGAACGGCTGGCTGAGATCGATGCCCGTGACACGACACCTGTACGTCGCAGCCAGAAAACGGGCCGGCCCGCCCAGTCCGCAGCCGATGTCGAGTAATTCCGATCCAGCCTCGATCTTCAAGGCTTCCGCCAGTTCCCGGGTGGCCCCGATTCCGCGAATGTGAAATTGATCGAGTGGAACGAGGTCAGACCAGATGATCCTCCCTCGCCCCAACCCCGCTCGATCGAGCGCATCGTTCACGCGCTCTCGCAACGGCGCGGTTCCGTACTGTTCCTGGACGAGTTGTTGATTGTCCATCGTGAGCACGCTCCTGACTTTCAGCCCATGGACCTCATTCATCCTCCGTTCCGCTCAGGCGAACGATTCGCGATGTTTCTCGATGAATTCCTCCAGCGTCAGCGGTGGTCGGCCGCCGATTTTTTCGACGACGTCATTCGTGCCGGCGAAGAGACCGTTCTGGTGGTCCATGGCCACTTCTCGCAAGTGCCGAATGAGAAACGAATCACGCGTGCGGGGTTGATGGGTCGGCTCAAATTCTCCGTACAAAGCACGGGCGGTATGTTCCGCAGGGCGCTTTTGGCCGCCGGAAGCCATCATCTGGAGCATCTCGTCGAAGCTGACCTGTTTGTATTGGATTTCCTTCCTCAAAACCTGCGTCAGAACTCCGGCAATCTCCCGGTAGGTGTATTCAACGGGGCCGAATAAGGGATAAATCTTGCCGCGATACGGTGTGGGATTCTCCAGAATCCCCACGATCACGCGGGCCTGATCCTCGGCGGCGATCGGAGCATGGCGACCGGTCCCGAATGGCACATGAAGGACGCCGGCGCCAATCATGGGGGCCAGATACAGCAACCACTCGGCAAAGTAAGTTGGCCGGAGATGGGTTGCTGCAACACCCGACCAGTCGAAGATTCGTTCGGAGACCCAATGATCTTGTGCCGCATGGCTCTTGGCGTTCTCCCGCGCTGAAATCTGCGACATGTTCACGATGCAGTCAACGCCGGCTTCCTTGGCGGCCTGGGCGAAATAGGCCGTCGCCTGGAGAATTCCAGGTCGAATCGGGTAACAGAAATACGCCCCACGGATCCCCTGCATCGCGGATCGCATCGCCTCGAAGTCGAGAAAATCTCCAATGACGACTTCGGCTCCCATGGCTTGTAATCGCCGTGAGCGAGCATCTTCCCGGTGAGCCAGTGCCCGTACTGGGTATTTCTTTTTCAACAATTGCTCGACGGTGTAACTGCCCGTGTCCCCAGTTGCTCCAGTCACCAGGAATTTTTCGTGAGCCATGAGTCTTCCTTTCGCGAACCAGGATAGATGTCGGGCGACATCTAAGATGGTAGCGTGGTAAAATTAGATGTCAACCGCAATCATTGGGTGGCGACTCGAATCAAGTTCGAAGGAACAGACAAGGATGAGACAATGAGAAAATCGAAACAGGAAGCAGCGCGGACGCGCGAACGGATTGTGGAGGCGGCCGCCGCCGAATTTCGCGAGAATGGGATTGCCGCGACGGGCTTGGCCGACCTGATGTCGGCCGCCGGCCTCACGCACGGCGGCTTCTACCGGCATTTCGATTCCAAGGATCAACTCATCGAAGAAGCGTGTGCGGAAGCGATCGCCACGATGACGGATCGTCTTGCCTCGGCCGCATCGCGAAAAAGCGGCCGAGCGGGATTGAAGGCCGCCAAGACCGTTTACCTGTCTACCCATCACCGCGACAACCCACGCGAGGGTTGCCCGCTGGCCGCGCTCGGCAGTGAACTGGCCCGGGCTGATGCAAAAACTCGAGCTGCTGCCACCGCGGGCTTCCAGAAGATGGTTGACGTTCTGGCCAGTCAATTCGATCAGGACAAACCAAGCGAGGCGAGGAAGCGGGCGATCGCCGCAGCGTCAACCCTGATCGGTGCGCTGACGATGTCTCGCATTGTGAATGACGAAGCTCTATCGGATTCCATTCTTCGCATCGCCATTGAGAATTGTAACGCAACACATTGAGCAGGCAGGCGTTACGTCAGTCGAATTGCCGCCGCCGCCCGGTCTCCCAGCCTCTCGCCCCGCGATGAAAAGTTCAATTGGCGTCTCGTCGCCCTGATTTGAATCCGCCAGCGGTCGGCGGAGCAAGTTCGGTCGATTCCATTCACTCGGACCCGCGCCAGAAAAAGTTCTAACGATGGCTTGTTGTCCCGACTTTAAGTCCAAGGCAAGCAATCATTTATTAGGATTAGAGAGTGCACGGCTGAGAACTCTCCCTTCTCTCTGCCATAGCGCACCTTCCATCTCAAATGATTGAATCCGTGGCAGTTCCGAAATCGTGAGCGCCCGGGCGAGTTAGCTGTGGTGCTCGGCTGGGTTTTCCTTTTGCAGTGCGACGATAAAGATATCAATACCAGATAAGCTATACCGAGTCATGCCCAGCTTCCACTACCGACTTCCCGATGGTCAGAACCGGTTCGCCGGTCGACTGCGCCTATCCGAGTATCACCAGGTCCGCTCGAATCAACAACTGTACGATTCGACTATCTCTGCCGCGGCAGAGATGCAGTTGGAAAACCTACTAAAATACGGGAAT
Source organism: uncultured Planctomycetota bacterium (assembly GCA_963818975.1). Lineage (GTDB taxonomy): Bacteria > Planctomycetota > Planctomycetia > Isosphaerales > Isosphaeraceae > CAWFUI01. The sequence continues at coordinate 112,459 of CAWFUI010000021.1, forward strand.
TTGTGGGGATTCCTGGAATTCTAGATGGAGGAGTCGAAGTCACTTAAGTTTTTGTGGGGCAGCGGCTTCCGGAAATTATTGTCGCCTGATTCGGGTCCGTGAGGTCGGAGGTTCAAATCCTCTCGCCCCGATTTTCCCCAAGTCGTTGGCCGAACGCAGCTTAGCGTACCTCTCGGTGGTCGAGAGTGCGGCAAAAGGGTGCTTCCAAAAACGGTACATGTACCGTTTTTCGAGTCCTCTGTCGCATTCAAAGCCATGCCGAACCCAAAACGCCCCCTTCTTATCGCAATGGAAGTGATCGGGCGAACATATGCAATTCTCGCTTCGATATCGCCTACGAAGCGAGTGGCGATGATCCCGGACTGCTCTCGATCCGCTCGGACTATCGTCGCTGCGGAGGGAATTGAACGTTAGGCCGGGTAACTTGGTTAACTCAAAATCTGGCAGGCGATCGTCGAGAAAGTCGATGCCCCGAACGGTCCCCGGGGTCGGGGTGTGCCTCGAAGTCCGATCGCATTCTGCCGAAGGTGTACGAGGAGTATCCCAAGTTTTAGCCCGCGAAGCTGGCGTTGGAATCGCCCGGCCAGTCGGTCGACGCAACGGGCCTGGTGCAAGAGGCGTTCCTGAGGCTTGGCGGCGATCGGTCTTTCGCCACTCGCGGCGACGACTTGAGGGCCGCCGTGGCCATGCGGCGGATCCCCCACAAGTCGTTTGACCCGATGGCGCGTTGTGACTCGTCGCTGACTTTCACTTCGCCAGGGAAAGGTTAGACTTAAGTCGAAACAGCCAGGCGCTGTCGGATCGGGAACTGAGGACTTGGCGTCGCGGCCGCTAGGCCGTTGGCCGAGGCGTGGGAGAAGCGACTCCGCAGATGAGTGATTTGACGCGCGTCCTGTTGGCCGTCGAGCAGGGCGATCCCACGGCTGCCGAGCAGCTTTTGGCTTTGGTCTACCGCGAACTGCGTAGCCTTGCAGCCAGGAAGCTTGCCCATGAAAAGCCGGGGCAGACGCTCCAGCCCACGGCGTTGGTCAACGAGGCTTACTTGCCCTGCTTGGCGGTCGCGAAAGGCCCCACTGGAAAGACGGCGGCCACTTCTTTGCCGCGGCGGCCGAGGCCATGCGCCGCATTCTCGTGAGCAATGCCCGTCGAAAGCGGCGAGTCAAGCATGGCGGCGGGCGCCATCGGATGCCTCTCGACGACGCTCTACTCGCACCTGCGGATGACGATCTGCTGGCTCTCGACGAGTTGCTCACTCGCTTGGCTCTCGAAGATCCGGAGGCCGCGGAAGTGGTGAAGCTGCGTTACTTCGCCGGCCTTTCGGTTGAAGAGGCTGCTGAAAGCATGGGGATCTCTCGCGCTACGGCTTACCGTCATTGGACGTTCGCCCGCGCCTGGTTGCTTCAGGAAATGGCTGAGGACTAGCCCGATAAGAGGCCTCCATTTTCTGTCGAGTGAGACAACCGGCCGCTGAAAGAGCGCTTGGAGTATTAGACACTCCCGTGGGGTAACCATGCCGACCGATTTTCATCGGGTAAAAGAGATTTTTCTGGCGGCTGCGGAACGGACCGAACCCCAGGAGCGCGAGGCGTGCCTGCGGCAGGAATGTCAGGGCGATTCCGAGTTGCGTCGGCGAGTTGAGTCGTTGCTGCGGCGACACGAGCAGGGTGGGGCGTTCTTGGATCGGCCGGCCTTCGAACCGCCGGCGATCCCCGGTTCGCAGCCGAGCGACCTCCACGAGCAGGAAGCCGACCCTTGTCAGGAATCGGCAGGCGCACTGCTCGGCTCGTACAAGCTTCTGCAACGCATCGGCGAAGGGGGAATGGGGGTCGTCTGGGTTGCCGAACAGCAAGAGCCGGTCCGTCGCCTCGTCGCGCTCAAAGTCGTTCGGTCTGGCCTGCACAGCGCCCAAAGCGTCGCCCGCTTCGAGGCCGAGCGTCAAGCCCTGGCACTGATGGACCACCCCCATATCGCCAAGGTTCTCGATGCGGGCACGACGTCGGACAACCGGCCTTATTTTGTCATGGAGCTGGTCAAGGGCGCGCTCATCACCAAATACTGCGACGAGCACAGACTGACCCCGAGGCAGCGGCTGGAGCTCTTCGTGCAAGTGTGCCAGGCGCTCCAGCACGCGCATCAGAAAGGCATCATTCACCGCGACGTCAAGCCCTCCAACGTGCTGGTGGCGCCCTACGACCGCCAACCTGTCGTCAAGGTGATCGATTTCGGCGTGGCCAAGGCGGTCGGGCCCAGGCTGACTGAGCGGACGGTGTACACCGAGTTCGGCACGCTGGTCGGCACGCTGGAGTATATGAGCCCCGAACAGGCGGAATTGGATAACCATGATATCGACACACGTAGCGATGTTTATAGTCTTGGCATTCTGCTCTACGAGCTGCTGACGGGCACGACGCCGCTGACGGGCGAGCGGCTGAAGAACACAGCGTTTCTGGACTTACTTCGGGCGATCCGCGAGGAGGAGCCGCCTCGGCCGAGCGCACGGCTGACCGGTTCGAGCGATTCGCTACAGTCGATCGCCGACCAGCGGCGGACCGAGCCGCTCAAGTTGCGCAGACTGCTGCTGGGCGAACTGGATTGGATCGTCTTGAAGGCGCTCGAGAAAGACAGGGGGCGCCGCTACCAGACGGCAGGCGCGCTGGCGTCCGATATTTTGCGGTATCTCAAAGACGAGACGGTGGAAGCGCGACCGCCGAGCGCGAGCTACCGGCTCGGCAAGATTCTGCGTCGTAACAAATGGCCGGCGTTTGCCGCGGCAGGCATTTTGACGGCGCTGGTGTTGGGCCTGGTCTGCACTTTGATCTTTGCGGTTGGCGAGGCCGAGCAACGTCGTCAGGCCGGTTTGAGCGCCGCCCTGGCGGTGAATGAGAAGAACGCCGCGCTCTACCAAACGTATAGGGGCAGGCTGGCCGCGGCAGGCGCTGCTCTCCAGAACCATGACGTCGCCGACGCCGCCAGACAGCTCCAGGAAGCTCCGAAAGCGTTTCGCGACTGGGAATGGCGTTGTCAGTACAGTCGGCTCGACGACAGCTTTTCCGTTGCACCTCTACTCCCTGGCAACCCCGCCCTCTTGGTCTCCGGCCCGGATGGTCTAAGGGCAGGGATCTATACGACCTCCGGGCTCCGGCTGATCGATGAAAACGGCGATGCTTCGCCCGAACTTCCGTTTCCGAGTCTGAAGAGCCAGTTCTTCTCGGTCGCCCCATCGGCCAATGGATGGTGGCTCGCAGCCGCCGAGAGTAGCGGCCAAGTGAAGCTGCGCGACGAAACAGGGCGTGTGCTGCGCCAGATAACGCCTCGAGGAGGAACCGTCTGCTGCCTCGCCCTTAGTCCGGACTTGGCCATGGTGGCGGTTGGACTGGTGAACCAAGGGGAGTACATTGGCTTTTTTGACACATCTTCTGGTGTCGAGCGGGTTCGCACAATTGCTTTCGCGGACAGGAGCAACGTACTGGCATTCAGTCCCGACGGCGCGCGTCTGGCATCTGGCGGCGACAACCGCGTGGTCCGCGTGTGGGAAGTCGCGACCGGACGGCAAGTGGCGGAGTGCCAGGGGCTGACCTCGAAAGTGCTTTCCGTCGCGTTTCGAGGAGACGGGATGCGACTTTTGACGGCGTCGCACGACGGCTCTGTTCGGCAGTGGGACGCGGAAACTGGACGCGAAGTCGCGCCGGCTTACGACCGTCATGCCGGGGCGGTCTCCGCCGCGGTCTACAGTCCAGACGGACAGCGCGTGGCGTCGGCCGGCGTCGACCGTACCATCCGTCTCTGGCGCGCGGCCGACCGTCAGGACCAGGCCGTGCTCCACGGTCACTTGGGAGGCGTCGAAGCGCTGGCGTTTTCAAGGGACGGCCGACGGCTGGTGTCGGCAAGCTACGAGATGACGAACTCGCCGGCGGAAGAGGCGGTCCGGTTCTGGGAGGCGGGCCCCGAAGCGACCCTGCCCGTCCTCAATGGCCACACCAGCTACATTTACCCAGTCGCTTACAGCCCCGACGGCCGCTGGATCGCGTCAGGAGGCTGGGACAAATCCGTCCGCCTTTGGGACGCAGCCACCGGAGAAGCGTGCGCGAGTCCGCTGCCGCAACCGGGCGTGGTCAAGGCTCTGGCCTTTGGCCCCGACAGCACGTGGCTGCTCGTCGGAGGCAATTTTGAGGGGGGGCCGCTCCGCTGGGATGTGGCGACGAGGCAGCTCCTCGGTCAGATCCAAAGCTGCGCGGAAGCGCCGTGTCCATCGCCGTCAATCCCGACGGGAGCAGGGCTGCCGTCGGGTACTACAACGAGATGGATGGAACAACGATGGGCGTTTCGGACGTCGCGACGGGCCTGGAGGTCGGATCTGGCCAGGGGACGCCGTACGCTTTCAGCCCCGACGGCAAGTCGATTGCTGGAAAAGGAAAGGACGACGACGACAGGAACGTCGTTCTTTGGGACGCGCGGAACTTCCGGCAGGTCGCCCAATGCAAGGGACACAGCGGAACGATCAATGCGATCGCCTTCAACCGCGACGGCCGCCGTTTTGTTTCGGCAAGCAACGATCGCGACGTTCGGCTCTGGGACGCGGCGACCGATCAATGCTTGCGCGTCTTCGAGGGGAGCAGCGACATCGTTTTTTCGGCGGCTTTCCATCCCGATGGAACTCGCATCGCGTCGGCGGGTCGCGATGGACGCATATGGATATGGGACCTTGCGACCGGGCAGGACGTGGCCCGGCTTCAGGGGCACACGAACTACATCTATTCGCTCGCGTTTAGCCCAGACGGCAGTACGCTGGTCTCCGGCTCCGGCGACTACAGCGTTCGGCAGTGGAGCACCCAGCCGCTGCGCATGCGCTACCAAGCGCAGCGCGCCGCGGAGGCGTTGCGACCCGAAGCGGAACGGTTGGTCGAGCGGCTCTTCCAAGAGAAGAAGGACGCCGCCCTAGTCGCGGCCGCGCTCCGAGCCGACCAACTCCTGGGCGAGCCCCAGCGCCACGCCGCCCTTCGCGCCATTCAACGACGAATGAGCCGATGATCAATCCTTGATCTGCATTTTCCAACATAAAATTCATATTGCGCGCTGGATATGGATCATAGGTTTTGGTTTCCCAGCCCGGCCGAGCTGAAGCAAGAGCACGGACGACCGCCAGAGTTTTTTCTAACCGTGGTGAGACGGCGGGCGGGCAAAAGGCGCTTACGGTTGTGTACCACAACGACCCAGGCTTGCCGATTGGCTCGCGGATGCGAAAGTTCGGCCGCGTCCATGCTGGTCGATTTCGGCCATTGCAGTAAAACCCCCACGATCCTCGTGGCTGGGCCGTTGCGTTCCCTTTCTTCCCCTGCTGCTCATCGACGAGGAGTTGCATCATGAAACGGCCCCGGGCGCAATCTCAGGCCGGCGCACGTTCCCAAGCTCGCGGCTACGAGCGAGCCAAGGCCATCCGGAAGAGCCGTGCTCGGGGGAGCCTTCTGCTGGAACGCCTCGAGGAACGCACGCTCCTGAGTGTGACGGCGACTCTGAACTCCGGCGTACTTGACGTCGCTCTCTCGGCGGCGAACGACCAGGCACTGATCGCCCCATCGGGCTCGATGATTTCGGTCAGCGGGACCGAACTACTCCGCGCACTCGTTCTCGGGCGTATCCGCGATTGTGGTGCAGGGCGCAATACAGACAGCCAGGACGCCCCCAACCAAAGCGTCACATTCGGCGGCGGCGGCGGCACGATCGCGCTTGACGCCGCGTCGGGCGCCGACGCGCTCGAGGTCTCCGGCAGTTACCCTGACAACCTTCACAAACGTCACGATCGACGTGACGGGAGGGAACGTCGACGTCGAGGCCTCGGAGACGACGTTGGCGGCCAACAGCGCGCGGCCTACGGCGATTAGCGTCACCGAGGCGGCGATCAGCGTCACCGAAGCCAAGATCACTGCCGACAACATCACGCTCGACGCCAGTGCCGTATCGAACTACACGTACACTGCTCCATTCGGAGGCGTTCTAAGCTCGGTGGGCGTGGCCGCGGCCATCGCCGACCTCCAACCAAGTGCAGCGGTCACGGTCACAGGGTCTTCAACGAAGATCTCGGTCAACAAGAGCCAGCGGGAACGTCATGATCGGGGCAGACTCGACCACCACGGTCGACTCGGAACCCACGGTCGGAACCGAAAGTCGGCGGAAGCGCCTTGAACCCGGTCGACGCAGCGATCGCCGAATCGGTCGTCAACTCGTCGGCGGTCGCCCAGGTTGGCGGCGGCTCGACGGTCAGCGCCGGCAGCAACAGCGGGACTCTGAGCATCACATCGACCAACACGACCACGGTGACGACGGACGTTGACGGCTCGGCGCATGGTCGGCGGCGCGGCGGCGGCCGTGACGCTCGACACCAGCGTTAGCCAGGCGTTCATAAGCGGCGGTTCAACCGCCACGGGCGGCACGGTCGACGTCTCGGCGACAACGGTCAACACGGCCGATACCAAGGCTGAGTCGACGGCAACGGGCGCCGGCCTGAATAGCGCGATTCAAAACATCCTCGAGGGATCAGTCGACCCGAGCTATCTCGCATCGCACGCTCTCAAGAGCAATCCCGTGACGACTTCTCCGGCCTTGACGGCGGTGTCGGGCGGTCTTCCCATTTCCGATAGCAGGGGCCGTCGCGATAACCAAGTTCACGCCGACGACCCAGGCTTTCGTCGACTCGTCCACCGTCACGGCGCACAGAACCATCAACATCGACGCATCGGCCGACAACAACGCGACCACCGACGCCGACGCATCCACCACCACTGCCAACGCCGATACGAGCGTGGGGGTCGCGGTCGCGATCAGCGACACCGTCGCGAGCAACACGGCGACAGTGGAGAACACGACAGGCCCGGCAAGCCTGTCGGCTCGGGTCATCAACGTCGCGGCGACCGCTCCCACGGCGTCTGACTCTGACGTCCACGACGATTCGGCGTCCGCGACCTCGGGGGTCTCAGGCGAAAACGTGGGAGTCGCGGGCGGGCTGGCGCTGAACATTGTCTCCAACACGACCGAGGCAATCGGTTCCATCAGGATCCACTGTCTCCACCATCGGCGACGTGGCGTTCAGCGCGCAAGACAGCGTCACCGAGACAGCGACCGCCCAGCCGCCGGACGGCGAAGTGGGTGCTGTCGGGGAGGGGCGACTGGGGGTTGGCGCCGGCGTCGCGCTGAATCATCGACAGCAACACCACGCTGGCCGAACTCGAGGACAATGCGCAACTGATCGGCTGCCCACGATCTGACATTCACTGCCGGACTCCGTCGACACCGTCAGCACGAACGCGGACTCTGGCTCCTCGGGCGGGTCGGCGTCGATTAGTCCCTCGGTAGCCATCACGGTGGACGCCAACACGACGACAGCCGAGGTGGGGACGCCAGACGCCGCGAACGACGTGCTCACGCTTGGCGGCGCTTTCTCGGCAACCGCGACCCACACCAGTCTGGCTTCGACCTCGACGGGGGCCAATTCCGGCGCGGGGGATAAGGTTTCGGCGGGCGTTTCCATCGCGCTGGCCTTCGTCACCGACCAGACCACCGCGACGACCAACCGCTCCATTGACGCCGAGGGCGGCGGGATGACGTTTCGAGGCCGACGGCTCGGCTGCGAGTCTGGTCTCGTCGAGTGCCAGCGCCGGAGGCGGACCGAGCGACGACGGTTCGTCCGGCTCCGTCGACGATCAGAACTCCCAGCAGCGCAGCTACGCCGACAGCATGGGCGCGGTCACGGATTCCCAGGGCAAGGCGGTGAGTGCAGGCAACACTAAGAGCGACGCTCCGACGCCGTCGGCCCAGACTTCCGACGGGTCGGTCACGGTCGCGGCCGCGGTGGCTGTCAACATCGTCGACAGCCAGGCTGATGCGACAATTCCTGGCGGCCTTTCGATCACCGCCGCCGGCCCTTTGATCGTGAACGCCACTAACGACACCGGCAACGTGGCCAATGTCGTTTTTGGCGACACGGCAAACGCATGGGGCACCGACGCGGGAACGGCTCAAGTCGGAGTCGGGCCGGCGGTGGCCTTGAATCTCGTCAAGGACTCGACCGAGGCGACGATCGGGGCCTCGAAGATCAAGGCCAACGGCGTCACTGTCAACGCGGGAATGATCGGTCGACAATTCGATAAACTCCTTCGGCGCCAACGCGACCTCAGGAGCCGGCGCGAGCAAAATCGGCGTGTCTGGGGCGTTGGCGATCAACATCGTCAACGATACGAGCCAGGCCCTGATCGAGACAGGCGCTTCGGTCGCGGCGGGCGGCGGCGATGTTAACGTGACCTCGATGAACGCCTCGACCGATCTCACTTTCGCGGTGCCCGCAGGGGCGGCCACGCGGCGATAGCCTCGGCGTCGGTGCGTCGCTGGCCCTGAACATCATCACCAACAACACCCTGTCCGAAATCCAGAACGACGCTGCCCTGACAAACGCCGGCAACGTGACGGTGACCGCGAACTCGTCTCACGCGATCAATACTTGGGGACAGAACGGAGCAGAAGGCGGCATCGCCGCGGCCGGCGGCGTTGCCATCGCAATTGCCAGCGACCAGACCACGGCGAGTATCGGCTCGGACGCTCAGGCGTTGAATGCCACGGGCGGTCTCACAATCGACGCCAGCGGGACCTTCTCAGTGAGCTCGCTGGCCGACACCGCGGCGAATCCGAGTGGGTCCGTCGGCCTCGGGGCTTCGGTGGTCGTCAACGTCACCCAGGACTCGTTCCTCGCCGAGTTGGGCCGCAACGTCACCGCCGGCGGTCCAGTCAGCGTGACCGACGAGGCAATCGCCTCCAGTCAGGCCACCGCCGTCGCCAGCGAGCAAGGCGCGGGCAACGAGCGACGATTCGGCCGGACCAGCAGTCGCAAAACCAGTCTTCATTCGCACATACCGAAGGCGGTTCGAATGCGCCCGATGTATCGGCGCCCCCGACCTCAAACAGCCAGATGACCTCGCCTTCGAGTTCAGCCTCGAGCGATTCCGGCGGCAGCAAGGGCCAGACAAAAATTGGCATCGCGGCGGCCGTTGCCGTCAACGTGCTCACCACTAGCACGATCGCGAAGGTCGACAACGATCTCACTGTGACAACAACCGCCGGATCGCTCACCGTTGGCGTCACCAACCAAAGCAGCGCCCTGGTGTTGGCGGACAGCCGAGCGGTCATCAACCAGAAGTCGATTGGCGCGGCCTTGTCGCTCAACGTCGCCAACGTGACCAACACGGCAATGATCGGCGCCTCGGACAACATTTCCGCCAACGGCGTGAGCGTGACCGCCCTCATGCCCGCGCCTGTGGGTAACACACCGCAGGTGAACGACTTCTCCACGCAGGCGCTCGGCGTCGCCATCGGGTCGCAAACCGGGGTGGCGGGCTCGGCCGGAATCAATGTCGATCACGATTAGGACTCAGGCGTCGATCGGCGATGGCGCCACGGTGAAGTCGTTCGGCGGTCTAGCCGTGGAGGCTGCCAACGATGAGACGCTCCAGAACATCGCGTTCACACTTGCCGTCGGCCAGAACGTCGGCGCGGGCGCGGCGGTCAACGTCAACGTCTTGAACAACCCGACCAACGCGTTCCTCGACTCGAACGTACAGGCGAACGTGGCCGACGCAACCCAGATCACCGCCGAGTCGTCGCTCAACCCGTCGCAGGACCCCATCCCCAATTCCACTTCCGACACTCTGATCGTTACGGGCACTCTGACGAAGGGAGAAACTGAAGTCTCAAACGTCGACGGCTCGGTTATCGGCGTTCTGGGCGGCAGCGCCAACACACCATTCCTTGGGGAGCCTGTTAGCGGCGCCGGCATCCCGTCCGGGACGGTTATCGCAAGGAATCACGATCGACTTCCTTCACCGGCGTCATGACATTTGGATCGGATGTGATCCTGTCGGATGATTTGATCTTTTTCAATTCGCTAGAGACTGCCCAAGGTCGGAGACACGGTCAGCGGCCCGGGCATCATCCCTGGGTCGACGATCGTGAGAATCGAATACACTGGGAACGAAGGCACCAAGATCACGCTTTCGGCGCCCGTATTCGCCAGCGGCGCCAATCCCCTCGTGGCTCACAGACCTCGAGCTTTCGGCGGCCGCGACCGCGAGCGGGCCGGTCGTCATCAATGCGACTCCGGTGGCAGCCCTTGTCGACGGCCCTTTCTTCACTTCACCCGACGAATTTCGCCGCGGGCGTTGGCGCAGCCTCGGGAGGCAACGGAATCGCCGGCTCGTTCAGCGTCAACGTGATCAATCAGACAACGCACGCCTACATCAGCAGCGGAGCCGACGATCAACACACTGGTCGGCACGACCGGTTTTCCAACGGCTAACGCCGACGAAGGGGTGACCGTTTCGGCGACCGAGACGATGTCGATCGTGGATTGGGCCGGCGCGGTCGGCGCCGGAGAAGACGTCGGAGTGGGCGCCGCGCTCGACGTGAATATCGTCAACGAAAATACCCAGGCCTCGATCTCGAGCTCCGTCACTGTCTCTTCGGCCCAAAACGTCGTCGTCGAGGCGAACTCGTTCGGAAACTTTAGCTCGATCACCGCGGCCCTCGGAATCGGCGAGTCGACAGGGATCGCCGGCGCGGCCTCGATCGAGGTCCTCTCGCCGACGACGAACGCCTATATCGATAGCAACACAACGATCGACGCACAAGGGAATGTCTTGGTCCAGGCCAGCCGCCAGGCGACGATCAACACGCTCGCCGGTCAGGTGGCCGCAGCTAGCGAAAATAGCGTCGGCGCCGCGGCGTCGACGGTCGTTGACACCGTCAATACCGAGGCGTATTTGGGTGCGAACGACCAGGTCTTCGGCCCAGGGGGCTTCAGGCATGATCGCGGTGCTTGACCCAAGCACCGGCGGTACGACGCCGTTTTCGGGGGTGGCCGTCGTCGCGGCGACCTACCTCAATCTGCAAACGATCGCGGCGGGGGGCGCGGTCGGCGGAGAGGACGGCGCGGCCGGCTCGGCGACTGTCAACGTCCTCTCCGACACGACGCACGCCTATATCGCCGCGGGTGCGTCCGTCACCGCGACCGACAATTCGCCGGGGAACGGGCCTGGCGTGATGGTCGCGGCTGCTGATCTACTCTCTCTCCTGAGCACCGCGGGCGCGGCGGCCGCCGGCGGCGGCGACGGCCTGGGAGCCGGGGTTGACGTCGATTCGATCACCAAAGAACACCCAGGCCTACATCGCTACCGCCAATCGTGACCGCGAACGGCGACGTTCTGGTTACGGCCGATTCAGACGAGAATCTCGCTTCGATCACTGCATCGATCGGAATCAGCGGCGCCGCCGCCGTCACCGGATCGGCAAGCGTCTATGTATTGAATATCACAACGCGAGCATTCATCGGCGACGATCCGTTGAACCCGACCGCCGGCGCGACGAACGTTCAGACCGGCGGCAGCATTTTGGTCTCCGCGTCCGAGCAGACGTTGCTCAACATCATCTCGGGCAGCTTCTCCGGATCGGGCGGAACGAGCCTCGGTGCGGCTGCGAGCGTCCCGGTCATCGCCAAGACGACCGAGGCCTTTGTCGGCGCCAACGCCAACGTCGGTGCTTTGGGGCTGGGTAGCCCGATCCAGGCCGATAACGGCGTCTTCGACATCTCGTACGCACCTTACCGAACCGCCGTCGGGGTGGCGCAGCCCGATTGGCAAAACTCCAACCTGGGCGGAAACAGCGGTAGCAACCTGTCGGCCAACCCGACTCCGAGGCTTGGCGAGGAACGGATCGCAACGCCAGAAACCGAATCTTTGAACGGACTGGCGGTCACGGCCGTGAATTCCGACGCGATTCAGGGAGTCGGCGTCGACGGCGGAGCATCCGGCAATGTCGCCGCGAACCTGAGCGGTTCAGTGGGCGTGGTTACCAATCATACTGATGCGTACATCGGATCGAACGCCAATGTCAACTCACAAAACGCCGACGCGGCGAGTAACCAGTCGGTCCTGGTCGCCGCTGGAAACGATACCTCTTTTCTGGGCATTGCCGCGGCGCTCTCGCTCGCCGGCGAGGTGAGCGTCACGCCGGGAGTCGTCGTGCTCGTGCTCACCAACACGGTGATTGCGGCGATCGACGACGGCGCCACGGTTGCCGTCGCTGGAGACATCGCCGTCCAAGCGCACTCGAGCGGCGACGTCCTCTCGATTGCCGCCAGCGGCGCCGGCGGCGGGGAGGTCGGAGTGTCCGGGGCGGTCTCGTACGTGGGCGTGAATGACACGACGCAGGCTTATATCGGCAACAGTGCAACTACGGACGCGGCCGGCGCCCATGCCAGCGCGGGAGGCAACGTTCTGGTCGATGCAACCGACGACACCGTGGATTACATGGTCACGGGCAGCCTGGCCGTCGGAATCGGCACGGCGGGCGTCGGTGGAGGCGTCGGCATCGCACTGCTCAACAAGAACACGGACGCGTTCATCGGCACGCACGCAACGGTAAACGCTCTGGGGAACACGCCCGGTCTCTCAGGCGTCTTCACCGATGCGATGTCCGGACCGACAAGCTTTGAGACGCTCTCGAGCTTCCACGGAGTGGCCGTGCAGGCTGCGACCAGTGAAAACGTCACAAATATCGCAGTGGCCGGCGGCGTTGGGTTCTACGCCGGTTTGGCGGGCGGCGTTTCGGTTGAAATCTTCGAGTCGAACACGAGTGCTTATGTCGGGAATAACGCGCATATCAATGCCAGCTCGACCGGAGCCAGCCTTTCGCAGGCCGTCGACGTCGCGGCCGTCAATCAGGCGACCAATTTCTCGTTCGCGGGCGCAATTGCCGGCGCTGTCTGCGCGGCCTCGCCGGCGGAGTGGACGTCGGTCTCTTGAAGAACTCGACCACGGCCTATATCGGCAACGGCTCCGACGTCCACGCCAATCAAGACGTCGACGTCTTCGCGCTCTCGAACGACGCTGTGCAAACCTATGCGCTGGGCGTCGGCGTTGCGTTGGCGGCCGCCGTTGGGTCGGTCTCGGTGTGGTCGATCGGCGACCCGTACACCGACGCATACACCTATAGCGACGGCAAGGCGAGCGACAATATCTCGAGTCAGGCGCTTCCGTCCGTTGGTATTTCTCAGTCGAGCGTCTACTCGGAGGGGCAAACCAGCGGTGCAACTTCGTTGATCGGCTCTCTGACCAACCCGACGAATAACGGCGCGGCGGGAAATACCCAGGACATCACCGGCAACGTCAGTTCGGCGCAGAGCGGGGTGACCGGATCGATCAGCGGCGACCCGGTCACAACTGCGTTGAACAGCCAGCTCGTGCCTCGAGGAACGGTCGCTTTCATCGGTTCCAGCGTGACAGCGACCTCTGGCGGAAGCGTCAACGTGCAGGCCAAGAGCCTTGTCAGCTACACCGGCGTCGTGGGCGGTCTGACGGCCGGAGTTGTCGGCATCGGCGGTTCGGTCGAGATCGCCAACATCCAGGGGAACACGCAGGCTTACATCGACTCTGGCTCAACGGTGACGGCCGGCGGCAATGTGACGGTTGGCGCCGAGCTCGTCACCGACCACTCGAACGGAACGGCCGTCGCCGGCACGGGGGCGGTTCTCGTCGGTATCGGTGCTCAAGTTGTCGATATCCAGGACACGAGTACTGTGTCGGCAACCTTGAACAGCGGCGTGGTGATCCCGCAAGCGCAGGCGGTGGAAGTTACGGCGACCACAAACCGTTCGCTTGTCGCGCAGGCAACCGGCGGGACCGTGGCGGCTGTTGCAGCGGGGGCCGCGGTGGCGATCGCTGACGCCAAGGGAAGCACGACGGCCATGATTGGCTCAGACGCCCAAATCGGCCAGACCGGGACCGTTGGCGGCGTCGACGTCACGGCTAACTCCATCGATTCAGTCACGGCGCTTTCGAGCGCCGTCACGGGCGGAATTGGCGCGGTCGCGGTCAACCTGGCCGATGCCGAAGTCACGCCACGGATCCAGGCCTCGATCGGCGCGAACTCGCAGGTATTGGTCGGACAAAACGTCAACGTCTCCGCCGGGTCTCTCGAAGAGTCCAGTGCCAACGTTTCCGGCGTTCAGGTAGCTGGATTAGCGGTAGGCGTGTCGCTGGCCAATGCGACCCTGGCGCCAACTGTTGAAGCCTTCATCGACAGCGGCGCGCAGGTTGTTTCCACCGGCGGGGGCGTCTCGGTGAGCGCCGTGCAGCAGACGACGAACGGCGCCCAGGCCGGCGGTACCGCGAGCGCCGTTTCGGCGCTTCCGGCCAGGGATCGAACATCTCGGCAAAAGCCGCGGCCCAGGTCTCTAGCGATATTGGCAGCGATGCGACCATTTCGGCGCCAGGAACCGTTTCAGTCACTGCCTCCGGCGCCGACACTGCCAGTGCAGACGCGAGCACGCTCTCCGTTGGCATCACCTTCAACGTGGCGGCGGTCTTTGCAACGGCCAACGCCAGCGGCGTCGATAGCGCCTATCTGGGCAGCGGCGCCGTTGTGGGAACTGCGACAAAGCCTGACGGAGGCCTGGTCGTGACAACCACTGGCACGGATGAATCCACAGCCATTACCGACTTGAGCGGCGGCGGCATTTTCAGCGGCGAGGGGGGCAATGCCACGGCAAAGACCGATCCGACGCTGAACGCCTACCTCTCCGATAGCTCCGCGGTAGACGTCGCCGGCAATATCACCGTCGAGTCCAATGCCACCACCCAGGGGAACGCCTCCTCGACCGGAGCCTCCGGGGGTATTGTCGACGTCGGCGAATCACTTGCCAACGCGTCGGTGAACCCCACGCTGAACACCTACATTGGCTCGAACGCGAACATCATCGCAGTCGGCAGTATCACCGTGCAGTCGCTCAACGGAGCGACGCCGGTCCCGGTGTTCGTCGACGGTTTTACTGCATCTGGGGTCAATGACAACACGATCACTTTCACGCAGCCCGTCAATTTCGTCAACGAAAACAACGTTATCCAGGGCTTTGCCGGCACGTTTCAGCAGAACGGCAACCCGCCGATCGGCGGGCTCACCAATGGCCGCGTCTATCCCGTGCTTCCTAGTATCTCGAGCGACCAAGTCGTCCAGATCGGGATTGAGCTAGGTAGGCAATTCGTCAATACGGTAAACGACACGATCACCTTCGACCAGGATGTTGACAATCTGCAAACCGGCGACCTTGTGATTTATGAACCAGAGACGTCTCCCGAACAGACCGTGATCCCCGGCCTGATCCCGGGAAACAGTTATCTGGTGCGTGCGATCAACAGCAACACCATCAAGCTTGTCGACCCATCTCAAGGCATACAGGCCCCCACGACCTTCGACCCACAAACCGCAGTCGCCCAGAACACAATTAACCTCTCGGGATTCAGCGACGGTCAGGCGGTTACTTACAACGCCCCGGCCCCGCTTCAGGTTCCCGCGCAACAAATCAGCAATTCAACGATCAACTTGGGAACCGACGACCAGGGAAACATCATTCCCGACAATTTCTCGAACGGCGAGCCAGTGGTCTATGAGCCGCAATCAAATGCAACGCCCATCGTAGGACTTACAGCGGGGCATACTTATTACGTAATCGCAATCGCCCCTAACGAGTTTCAACTTTCCGCTTCGGTCCATAACGGGAATCCGGGGCCTGCCATAACGCTCACGCTTCCCGACAACGCGGCAGGCCGCGAAATCTTCACTGCGACGGACCAACAAGCTATCGGTGGTTTGGTAGCCGGCGAGACCTACTATGTCATCAACGCCACCCCGACAAGCTTCCAGCTCGCCGCGGCCCCGGGCAGCACCAAGATTATTTCACTCAATGTGAGCAAAAGCTCCGGCGTCCACTCGATCGGAGTGGAAGGAATTGACTTCACGGGACCGAATAGCGGCGCGGACGCCTACCTCGTCTTTCCAATAAACCCCAAGGGCGCGAGCGGAACGTACCAACTCGTTCCTGTGGGCGTATCGTTCGTCCAACCGCTCTCCGGGAGCGCTGACGACGCGGCCAGTGCGAAGGCGCTCGGCTCCAGTGGAGCCGGCGTCGATATCGGCGGCTCGGACGCCGAGTCCACCTCCAGTCCGATCATCGCAACCTATGTAGGCGCATTTACAAATATCACCGCCGGCGGCGATATTGCGATCACGTCGAACTCCAACGCCAATGCTTCGGCGAATGGAACGAATCAGGGCGACGGCTTTATCGCGGTCGGCGCCGGCGCCGCCGGCGTCACCATCATTCAACAGAACAGTGCGACGGTGGGCGCCGGCGCGTCCATCATCACGAAGGGCAGCTTTACGCTCGAGGCGACGTCGCTCAACGACGTGGTCGCCTCGTCTCAGTCGTCCGGCGGCGGAGCGGTCGATATCGCACAAGCCGACACCACCGTCAGCATCGATCCCCAAACTCAGGTAGCCGTGGGCGCGAACGCTCGGATCACGGCCGGGGCCGGTCTTTTGGTCGAATCACAAAACAACACAACGGCGCTCAACGTGAGTGCGGACGCCGATACAGAGGGTCTGGGCGTCAATGCCAATTCCGATTCCGAGCTTCACATGGGAGACATTGCCAACGCCTCCGCGACCACGACCATCGCAACCGGCGCCGGGCTCTTGTCGAACGAAACGAACGTCCTGGCCGAGAATTCTTACGAACTGCTTTCCAGCGCGATCGCCGACTCATCGGCATTCGCCGCCAAGGGGGAATCGACCGCGACAACTGACACTGACGAAACGTCACATGTAATAATAATGCAAGGTGCGACGATCACCGGCACAAGCTCGGTGAATATCGCGGCGTTGCTCAACGATCCGTTCGCGTTCTCCGAGTCCGACACCGAGACCGACGTCGCATTCGGCCAGGGCTTTGCGACAGCCAACACCAATGTCGTTGGACCCTCGCTGACAGCCCCATCGCAGCCCGACGTAACACAGATCGACGCCGAGCCCGGCGCCACGATCGTGACCCCGAATTTGTTGGTCCAGTCCCTCATTAACGTACCCGCCATCGGTTACGGCTCCGACGCGTACGGTGGGTTTATTGTAGGTCATTACTATTATGTGCACGGCCAGGTCGTTGCCAACCGCACGATCCACTGGAACGCCGACGTCGTCAGCGGAGGAGGCGAAGCGAACACCACCCTGATCGTCAATGCGAACGGCAGCGTCGATCCCTCCAGCACCATCACGCCGACAATCACGTCCACGCAGATCATCGTCCCTGATATCAGCAGCGCCGCTGTCAGCGGCAGCATCACTTTCGAGACCAACGAGTATCTCCGTTCGGCGACACTGACAATTCGGCCCTCGGTCTGATCGACGGCTACCAGGCCACTTTCTACTACTCGACAACGGGCTCCGCGGTCGAGCTCTTGAACGACTCAACGATGGACATGGTCGTCAACAACATCAATCTCGTCGGCGCCGGCAGCGCCGCTCCCGAGGTCAACGTCGAAATCGACGTCGATCAACGACAACGAGCCCGGCGACGCCTTTGCGTTTCAATGTCGTGACCGCGTCGGCTCCGACGTTGGTGGATATCGAGAACCAGAGCAAGACCGGCTATCCCAACATCATCCTGAGCGGCTTCATCAATAACCCCATCGGCACCACAAAGATCTTGAACGCCAGCGGCAGCATTGAATCGGCCGGATCGCCCGCGGTCGTGCTCACCAACATCCTTGATGTCGAGGCCGCGAATGGGTTCGATCGGCTCCAGCGCGATATCCGCTCAATGCCGAACTGGTGCAGAGTGAAGATGCGAGTGGGGTGCAGCGGCCGATTCAGTTTACTGTGCTCGCCGGCGGCAACGCGTATCTCAACCTCACAGGCTTCCTGCGCGACCCGGATATCAATCTCGGCACGACGCCGTTCATCGTGCCGTTGGGCTCGATCCAGGCCGGAGGCAACGTCGTGGTTTTCCTTCAGGAAAGCGTCCAGGAGTCTGCGCCAGGGACCTCTACCGGCGACATCGTCGTATATGAATCCTCTACGAATCTCCTGACCTACGTCACCACCCATTTCCGGCCCGGGATTGGGCGGCGGCTCGTCGGCGCTCGAGCGATCCGGGATTCGGCGACAGTGATCCCACGCTGATCGACAGCACTTACGACTTCGCTAGCCTGACTGCCGGCGGCAACATCACAATTGTTCGGCGTACCTTCATCAACAACGGAGCAACGGCCAACTCGTCACGCCGGTCATCAACGTCACGGGGTTCACCAACATCAACCCCACGTCCATCGTCCACCGGCCAGATATCGGCGTCCACCAACGGCGACATCACGCTCACCGAAACCAACGGCGCCATGCGAGTGGGCAACATCGACTCGACCGGCGGCAACGTCCTCCTTACCGTTCCTGACAACGCTGCATCGGGCGACGATTTCCTCATGGCCAACGGATCGAGCGTCGATTCGCAGGCCAGGGCGCGGTCGCCATCGACGTCGCCGACAACGTGACGATCCTCGAGTTCGGAAGCTCCATCACTCGCCGCGCTTGACAGCGTCATCCAGGGCGATTTCGGCAAGATCGCGGGCGTGCTCGGCAGCATCATCGATATCGCTGGTCAGATCTTTGCACCGATAGCCAACGTCGACGGCGGCCCCGACAACGACGCCATCAGCTTGACCAATGTGCCGGTCGGAACCGTGATGACAATCACTCACCGGCGGCGGCGTCAACACAGTAAATATCGGGAGCATTCCGCCGCCAGAGCCCAATAAAGGCGTCCTCGGCAACGTCCAGGGACCGCTGACCGTCAAGGGCAACGGCAACGACACACTGAACGTCGACGACGTCGGCAGCACGATCGCCAAGACCGGCGACGCTGACGGCGTACTACACTTACCGGTCTGAACATGGGTGCCAAGCGGCATCACTTACAGCGGCCTGGCCAATCTGAACATCGACCTCGGCTCTGGCGGCAACACGTTCCTCATCAGCAACACCGCGGCCGGCACGAACACGTTCCTCAATAGCGGCACGGGAGCCGACACGGTGAACGTGCAAGCCACTACCGGCCCGACGACCGTCAACACCGGCGGCGGCACCAACAAAAACATCGTCAACGTGGGAAGCCTGGAGCCCGCGGCTGGCGGCTTCATCGGACCCGATCAAGGGAGCACTGGACGTCATTGGCAATGGCCACGACACGATGAACGTCGATGACACCGGCAGTACAGTAGCCAAGACCGGTACTCTGACGGCGACCACGTTGACCGGCCTGAATATGGGCTCGAGCGGCATCACTTACGGAGGGCTGATTGCGACTGAATATCAGCCTCGGCTCTGGTATCAACACATTTACCGTCGCCGACACGGCGGCCGGCACGACCACGACGCTCAACAGCGGCGCCGGCAAAGACACAGTCGAACATCACGACCACGTCCAGCCGTCTGACGGTCAACACCCAGGCCGGTGCAGACACGGTCAATGTGCAAGGGATCGGGGCGGTGGCGAGCATCAACGCCGGCGGCGGCAACGATACGATCAACGTGTCGTCCAACGCGCCAGATGAACACGGGCATGCTATCGGGCATCGCCGCGTTGCTGACGGTTAACGGCGGAGCCGGCAGCACGACGACCAACGTCGGACGACACGGGCGACACCGCTCCGAGCACCAGCACGCTGACCGCCACGACGTTCAATCGACGGCGTTCGGCACCGGCGGGAGCCTGAGCTATTCGTCGCTGGCCACGCTGAACATGACAATGGGCAGCGGCGGCAATACCTTCAATGTCGCAAATACAGCCAGCCCGACGACGACGACGCTCAATAGCGGCAGGGGCAGCGACACCATCAACGTGCAGACGCACAAGCGGACCACTGACCGTGAACACCGGCGGCGGAACCGATCTAAACACAGTCAACGTGGGCAGTCTCGCGCCTGCGGTTGGCGGCTTCATTGGCCCAATCAAGGGGGCACTGAACTGTCATCGGCAATGGCTTCGACACGATGAACGTCGACGATGCAGGCAGCACGGTCGTGAAGACCGGCACCCTGACTGCGACTGCCCTGACCGGTCTGAATATGGGTCCGAGCGGCATCGCTTACAGCGGACTGGCCAACCTGAGGATCGATCTGGGCTCCGGCGGCAACACATTCCTTATCACCAACACCGCCGCCGGCACAAACACGCTCCTGAATAGCGGCAAGGGCGTCGACACGGTGAATGTGCAAGCCACCAGCGGCCCCACGACGGTGAACACGGGCGGCGGTTCGAATCTGAACATTGTCAACGTGGGAAGCCTCGAGCCAAGCATCGGCGGCATTGTCGATCACATCCAAGGGTCGCTCTCTGTCATCGGCAATGGTCAAGATACGCTGAACATCGACGACGCCGGCAGCACAGTAGCCAAGTTCGCTACTCTTACGGGATCCACCCTCACCGGCATGAATATGGGGCCAAACGGCGTCGCTTACAGCGGCCTCGCCAATCTGAACATCGACCTCGGATCCGGCGGCAACACATTCCTTATCAGCAACACCAGCCGCCGGCACAAACACGCTCCTGAATAGCGGCATGGGCGTCGACACCGTGAATGTGCAAGCCACCAGCGGCCCCACGACGGTGAACACGGGCGGCGGTTCGAATCTGAACGTTGTCAACGTGGGAAGCCTCGAGCCAGCCATCGGCGGCATTGTCGATCACATCCAAGGGTCGCTCTCTGTCATCGGCAATGGCGCCGATACGCTGAACATCGACGACACCGGCAGCAAGATCGCCAAGACTGGTGCTCTGACCGCGTTTACAATTACTGGCCTGAACATGGGCCCAAGCGGCGTCGCCTTTAGCGGTCTGGCCAATCTGAACATCGACTTGGGCTCCGGCGGCAACACCTTCACTATCGCAAACACCAGCCACCGAGACGACGACGACGCTCAACAGCGGCGCGGGCAGCGACACCATCAACGTTCAGGCGACAAGCGGGCCCACAACTGTGAACACTGGTGGCGGCTCGAACCTGAACGTCGTTAACGTCGGCAGCCAGCAGCCCGCACAAGGCGGCGTCGTCGACCACATCCAGGGAGCCTTGACTGTTTTCGGCAATGGCTCAGACACCCTGAACGTCGACGACACCGGTAGCACGATCGCCAAATCCGGGACGCTGACGGCTTCCGCCTTGACCGGACTGAACATGGGCCCAAGCGGCATCGCTTACAGCGGCCTGGGCGACCTGAACATCGTTCTCGGTTCCGGCGGCAACGCATTCCTCATCCGCAACACTGCTGTCGGCTCCAACACGTACCTCAAGAGCGGCGCCGGCGCCGACACCGTGAACGTGCAAGCCACCAGCAGTGTGACAACGGTGAACACCGGCGGCGGCTCGAACTTGAATGTCATCAACGTTGGAAGCCAGCAGCCCGCACTGGGCGGCATCGTGGACAACATCCAAGGGCTTTTGCAAATTTTCGGCAATGGCTTCGATACTCTAAACGTCGACGACACCGGCAGCACGATCGCCAAGACCGGTACACTGACAGCTTCCGCCCTCACCGGACTTAACATGGGCCCACGCGGCATTACTTACAGTGAATTCGCGAACCTGAACGTCAACTTGGGCTCCGGCGGCAACACCTTCCTCATTAGCAACACCGCTGTCGGCGCGAACACCTTCCTCAAGAGCGGCGCTGGCGCCGACACAGTGAACGTGCAAGCGATCAGCAGCGTGACGACGGTGAACACCGGCGGCGGCTCAAACTTGAATGTCGTCAACGTGGGTAGCCAGCAGCCCACACAGGGCGGCATCGTGGACGCCATCCAGGGACTTTTGCAAATCTTCGGCAATGGCGACGATACGCTGAACGTCGACGACACGGGCAGCACGAGCGCTAAGACCGGCGCCCTGAGTTCGACATCCCTCACCGGCCTGAACATGGGACCTAGCGGCATAACTTACAATGGCTTCGCCAGCCTGAACATCGACCTGGGTTCCGGCGGCAACACCTTCGTCATCAACAGCACGGCGCAGCCCACAACGACTATCCTGAACAGCGGCGCTGGCGCCGACACCGTGAGCATCCTCGCGACCGGCGGTCCGACCACCGTCAACACGGGCGGAGGGTCAAACGTGAATATCGTGAACGTCGGCAGCGTCGCACCGCCAGTTACGCCCGACGCGCCCACGCCCAATAACGGAAACGTGAACAACATCCAGGGAGCACTGAGCGTCGTTGGCAACCTGGCCGACACCCTATACATTGACGACAGCGGCGCCCGCGTTGCCAAAGTCGGCACACTGACCCCTACCACGTATACGGGCATGGGTATGGGCCCCAGCGGCGTCACGTATAGCGGTCTGGCCAATTTGAACATCCGCTTTGGGGCCACCGCGATCCTGACCAACCCGCTCTCCGGCAACAGTCTCTACATCAATGGTCTCGACCCGCTTACCAATACATGGGCGGACGGCGGGACGGACGTCGTACCCGACGACGATGAGGTGTACATCTCAAACGCGGTCAATACGCCAGACTTCTACGGTACGCTCGATTTGACGCGGTGGGAGAGTGCGAGCCTGACGGTCGCCGGCACTTTTGGCGGCACGATCAACCTCCCTCCGGAAGTGGGCGACATGGGCCCGCCATTGATCGTTGACCCGATAACGATCGGTGGTCCCGACACCGGCAAGATCAGTATCGGCGGCTCTGTCGGTGGGATCACCATCGGCGGATCCGTTAGCGGCACGATCAGTGTTGGCGGCAGTGTCGGCACAGTGACCGTCGGAGGTGACTTGGGCGGCACGATCATCGTGGGCGGAACTCTGGGTAGCGTCGTCGTGACCGGCGGCACTCCTGGCACGATAACGGCCGGGCAAATCGGCACGATCAGCGCCGGTGGGGGCTTTGGACCAGTGGTCGTCTCCATTACAGAGCACGGCGTCCAGCGACAGGTCCAAATTACCACGCCCATGAATTCCTGTTGTGGGGCCATGCCGAACCCCAACGGAACGGCGGCGACTTCCCCGGAGGCGAGCGTGAATGCCTCGGGCACTCTGGAATACATCAAAGTCCAGTACATTTATGAGGGCACACTTCCCACTGCACAGGGTACCTTGGCCAATCCTCAATTGACCGCCCGCGTCGTCAACACCGTAAGCACGGCCCCAGATCAGTACGACCTCAGCTTGGTGACGTACAACGACGCGGCCAAGTTCAACCTGGCTCGCCTCGACGCCGTTGGCGTCGCCGGCGTGAGCAACGTCGACGTCGAGGGAGATATTCTGACCAAGGTGAGTGCGACGGCTTTGGCCTTCTTTGCAGGCGATTCCGCTCCCGCCGGCGTCTATTTGCCCCAGGACAACCTGGCAGGCGTCGGGGTCCGTGATTACGTGCCTAATCACTCAATCGCCGCCAAGAGTATTCAGGCGGTGGCGTTTGGGTCCATGACGAGTTCGTGCGGCAGGATCGAGACGGGGGCGAACGCCAACAGCAGCGATGCGGCCAACCTGCTTGCGGCCTGCACTGCGATTGTTCAGGCCGGCTCGATCAACGGTTCAACCGTCGAGACGTTCCGGGTTCCGTTCGCAGATCTGCCAACTCAGCAGGTCGGCTTCTTCTTGGACGATACCCCGACGTCTTGCGGACGCGGCCAGTTCGATTGCGAAAACGTCGTGTTGGTCGTGCAGGGGGTGAGCACAGCCAACAGCAGCGGCACAGCCAACATCGTAACGCAGAGCAATGTCGCTCGCGGAGCCGTGATTGCCCTCATCACGGCGGCCGAAACCTTTGATACGCGAAATCGGATCGATGGTTCTGTGATCGAAGACATCAATCTATGTGGCGACGGCGGCTCAATCCAGACGCGGCTCTCCGTGGGAACTCCCAATGATTGCAGCGAGCCAAGAGCCGCCTTAATCCCGGCCATTTGCAGCACCGGGCCGCTCGGCGACGTGATCGTCGGGGGCGCATTGCCCAACGTGACCGCTCCGAGCATCTTCGGCTCGATCATTCCCTGCGGATCGATTCCCTCCTCGAGCACCATCGAGACGACGGGGATCCGGATCGATCCAATCACGATGACGACGTCCGAGACGCCTGCCGACATTGGCAGGGTGTATGTCGAGTCGACCTGCCACGGCAACGTTCTCACGACGACAACCATAGAGGCCAACGCCTCCGGGCTCGCTGGGCAGATCATTTGCGGAGGAAGCCTCATCAGCCAGGTTGTCGCAAACGGGATCACGGGCGAGATCACCGTCGATCCAGTCTCGTGGGAACCGGGTTCGGGAAACCTCGGCGCGACTTTTGCCTACCCGGCCCCTTCTAATGTGGTCCTCCATTTGGGCGGCGTCGTCTCCTATGGCTCGATCAGTGGGCCCACCATCGGATCGAATTGTCAGGCCAATGGCGTCGTCAACGTAAACGGCCTCGTACAGGGCGGGTCCATCACAACTTACGGCTCGGTCCTCGGCAACATCATCGTCTACGGCTCGATGAACGGCCCGACTATTGAAGCTGGCGGATACAACGGCGGGGCTCTCGACATCAACGGAACCGTGCAGGGCGGGTTCATCACAACCTACGGCTCGGTCCTTGGAAATATCACCATCTGCGGTCAAGTGAATGGGCCGAGTATCGAGGCTGACGGCCACAACACCTCCCTCAACCTCAACAGCGGCGCGAGCTTGGCGGGCGGCTTTATCACCACTTACGGTTCGGTAAGCGGCAACATCAGTATCGGCGGCTCGATGAATGGACCGACGATCTCGAGCGGCGACAACACGGTCGTCAGCCTCAACGGCCCAGTGCAGGGCGGTTCGATAACGACCGGCGGATCAATTGATGGTAACGTGACCATAGGCGGATCGCTGGACGGTCCGGAAATCTCAGGCGGATACGGCAACGCCACGATCAAGGGCAATGGCCTCGTCCAAGGCGGCTCGATCGTCACGTCTGGTTCGGACGTCGGCTCCATCTCGATCGGCTGTGCGGTCAATGCACCGATCGCGTCCGCGGGCTGCGGACAACACGGCACAGTTCAGCTTAGCGTGCCAATGCAGGGCGGCTCGGTGCTTACCGAGGGGACGCTCGGCAATCTGAAAATTGGCGGAGGGCTCAGCGGAGAGGTCGTCGCCGTTGGCGACATGACCGGTTCGGTGAACGTTGGCGAGCTTCAAGGCGGCCTGATCGCCTCATCGGGCTCGATCGACGGCAACCTGACGATCAATGGTCAGTTCAGTGGGGAACTGGTGACCGTCGGAAACATCAACGGCAACGTCGCCATCAAAGGTTCACTTCAGGGCGGGCGCATCGCCACGTTGGGCTCGATCCTTGGCAACCTGAGAATCGGTGGATCGGTCGACAGCCAAAGCGCCATCGTTTCGGGTGGGTCGATCGGCAATCAGTCCACGGGCACTGGGTTGACGGTCGGCTCCGTCAACGGAATTTTGGCGTCAGTCGGTCCGATGAACGTCGTCAAGATTGGCAACACGAGCAAGGCAGCCCTTTACAAACAGAACGACACATTGGACGCTGCCGTAATCGACGCGATCTTCTCTCAGGGGCTGTTGTCGTCGTTGAGCCCCACCGACCTATTTGACCATGCGAGTCCACTGGACCTGGAGAACCTCGCTGAGCTCCTGGCCAATCTGACAGCTTTGAGCGCAAAGAACGGGAAACTCCAACTTTGAAATCCTTTGCGTCCGTCATGCAGCGGAAGGTTGCCAACGAAGAGCCGCGGCGGCATCCGGGTCGCGAGTTGTTAACGCCATGAACTGGGCCGCGGCGAGCGACGAGGCGAATAAGGCAAGTCGAATCGGTAGACCGCGGCACAGCGCAGGCCGCTTTGTCGGAACGCGACCTATGATTAGGAATGGACTGCTGCGCCGCGATTATGTAACTGTTTAGATCAGTCAGAGCGGTTGCTTATGAATCGCTATCCGTTTAAATCGCAAGTCAGGTACTTCTTGGTCATGCCGTCTGGCCCGACGGCGGTTGAATAAGTCGTCAGTCAGGTGAACACCTTGCTCGGCAGTTGACATCCTCATGGAGAATCCGCGCTCATGGAGACGCTTTTTGGAGCAGAACGCCGAGCGCCGCGAATCCTTTTGATCGAAGACTCTGGGTTTCAGAGGAGATGGCTTCGGCAGCAACTCGAGGCAGAGCGTATCGAGGTGCTCGAGGCTGAAGACGGTCTTGCGGGTCTGGAGATTTGCCAGTCCAATCCGCCCGAGCTGATCCTCCTTGACCTGTATTTGCCGTATTGCGATGGGTTCGAGATCTTGCGTCGCCTCAAGGCCGAGCACCAGACCTCGTCAATCCCCGTGATCGTGGTCTCGGGAGCAAACGCGAGGAACGACAAGATCCGCGGCCTGGATCTCGGCGCCGTCGATTGGGTGACCAAACCGTTTGACGTCTTCGAGCTCAAGGCGCGCATCCGGGTCGCCCTTCGAACCAAATGGATGCAGGACATGCTTGAAACACGAGCTCACATCGACGGACTCACCGGTCTGCCCAATCGGTTTGCTCTGGAACACCGGTTCGCGACCGAGTGGGCCAACCACCAGCGTTTAGGCAGCGCCTTGGCGGTGTGGGTGGCTGACCTTGATCATTTCAAAGTGATTAATGATACCTACGGTCACCTCGTCGGTGATGAGATCCTCCGCCACACCTCGGAGCTCCTCAGGTCTTCGGTGCGGAGCACCGACGTTGCCGCCCGTTTCGGAGGGGAAGAGTTCATTGTCATTGCTCCTCACTGCGATGCCTCGGGGGCATTCAAGACGGCCGAACGCTTCCGCGATGTGTTGGCTGCGTCCCCGATCCAGATCGAATCCGAAGCGATTCACGTCACCGTGAGCATTGGAGTCGCCTCTTGGCCGGAAAACCTGACCGTCTCCGCTCCTGACCTGCTTGCCGCTGCCGATCGGGCGTTCTACCGAGCCAAATCGGCGGGTCGGAATGCCGTCCGTTGCTGGTCGTCGGGTGGAAATACTCCCAAACTCTGCGCGGTCGACTCGTGAACGCTCCAAGAAAATCGCGACGATCCCAAAGAGTCGACCGATCTGCGCGGCATCGATCGTCTTCTTGAGAATGAGAAAGCCGCGTGATTCCTGGGCAAACCGAAATCATTATAGAGCAACAGGATAGGCTGGTAGGCAATAGCCTCGGCGGCCACAGTTCCGGTTTCTCGTGGTTTCTCGATATCTGGTCCGCCGCTTGCTAAGGTTTTTCTCCGACTTTCTTTTTCGCCTACAATAGGTTTCGTCGTTCCGTTGAGTGGCGAGGGGTCTCCATACCTTCACCTTTCGTTCAAACGTCGCAGGGTCGCTCAGATGCTGGCAAACCTAGTCGATCGTTATTCTCGAACCCGAGCAGCCACCGAGTCGTTATGCAAGCCGCTTGCCGTTGAAGACATGGTCGTGCAATCCATGCCAGACGCAAGCCCTGCTCGCTGGCACTTGGCGCACACCGACGTGGTTTTTCGAGACCTTCGTGTTGGCCCCAAGAGAATCCGACTATCGGGCGGTCGATCCTATTTATCAATTCCTCTTCAACTCCTATTACAACGGAGTCGGCGAGCAATTTCCTCGATCTCGTCGAGGGCTGTTGACCAGGCCCACGGTGGCTGAAGTGTTTCGCTATCGAAAGGAAGTCGACGAGCGAATGGCGCGGCTGCTCCACTCTCTTGGCGGCGACGACGCATCGGAAACCGCGCGAATCGTCGAACTGGGGATTCACCACGAGCAGCAACATCAAGAGCTGTTGGTTACGGACGTCAAGCACATGTTCTCGTGCAACCCCGTCTTGCCTTCGTATCGCGCCCAGCCGAACAGACGGAATGGGACCAACCATGGTCTTCCCTGCCTCTGGTCTCGGTTTACCGGCGGAGTGGTGAAAATCGGCTGCGATGGACGTGGTTTCTCCTTTGACAACGAACGACCGCGCCACGGCGTCTTTCTGGAAGCCTACGAGATTCAAAATCGACTCGTCACCGTCGGCGAATATCTCGAGTTCATGGACGACGGCGGTTACTCGCGTCCCGAGCTCTGGCTTTCGCTCGGATGGTCGGCCCTGCGGAATGAAAACTGGTCGGCGCCGCTGTACTGGGTCCAACGAGATGGCAAATGGCTTCAATTTACGCTTGGCGGGCTCCGATCGCTCGAACCCGACGAACCTGTCTGTCACGTAAGCTATTTCGAGGCCGAGGCTTTCGCGCGTTGGGCGGGTGCGAGACTGCCGACGGAAGCCGAGTGGGAGAACGCCGCTTCGACTCTCGAGGTTAAAGGAGGTTTTTTGGAGAGCGAGCGATTTCACCCCAGCCCCGAGAACGACAAGGCGCGAGAGCCCGTCCAGTTTTACGGGGAAGCCTGGCAGTGGACGTCGAGCGCCTACTCGCCTTACCCTGGCTACGTGGCGCCGCCGGGCGCACTTGGAGAATACAACGGCAAGTTCATGTGCAACCAGTACGTCCTCAGGGGCGGATCGTGCGTCACGCCGGCCGATCACATACGATCCTCTTATCGAAACTTCTTTCCTCCCGACGCGCGATGGCAGTTCTCGGGCGTCCGTCTGGCCAGGGATGCGAACGATGAGTGAGCTACTAAAGAATGCTTGATTTTACGGACGTGTCGAAAGCATTCAACGGAACAACCGTGGTCCATCCGCTCAATCTTTCGATCGAGGCCGGCGAAGTTCTGGTGCTTCTGGGTCCCAGCGGATGTGGGAAGACGACAATCTTGCGCATGGTCGCAGGGCTGATTTCGCCCGACGTTGGACAAATCACGGTCGATTCGCTGCTCTTGGGGGTGCGCACGATTGGCGCCGTGCGGAGAAAGCTTGGCTATGTGATTCAGGAGGGCGGTCTCTTTCCGCATCTCACGGGGACCGAGAACGTGACCCTCATGGCCCGACATGAAGGATGGGCAAGCAAACGCGTTGAGGACCGGCTGGCCGAACTGGTCGAGACCACCCGGTTCCCTCGGAGCGGTCTCTCACGCTATCCAAACGAGTTGTCTGGAGGCCAACGGCAACGGCTGAGCCTGATGCGAGCCTTGTTCTTGTACCCACGGATTCTACTGCTCGACGAACCTTTGGGCGCCCTCGATCCACTCATTCGCGCGGGTCTCCAGCGCGACCTTCATCAGATCTTCGAACGTACCAAGACCACCGTATTGCTGGTCACTCACGACCTCGTCGAGGCCAGTCGACTTGCCCATCGCGTGTGCGTGATGAATGCAGGCAAGATCGTCCAGAAAGGTCGATTTGCCGAAATTCTCGAGAACCCGAGCGACGAGTTTGTGCGCGAATTCATCAATTCGCAGGTGGTTGCGAATTGAAAAACCAATCACTTCTCAAATTGATTGCCTTTGCCCTCCTCTTGCTGCTTTTGGGCTTGGCTCCGCTGCCCCGAAGGGCAGCGCAGGCGAGGATTGGTTCAAAGAAATTCACCGAGTCGGTCGTCCTCGGCGAGATGCTGCGTCTGTTGGCTGAAGAGTCCAAGCTCGAAGTTGCGCATTATCGCGAGTTCGGCGGCACGCGGATCGTTTTCGACGCGCTGGCCGCGGGCGAGATCGACGTCTATCCCGAATACACGGGGACGATTACCTCGGAGATCTTTGCTGGGCGGAAGATTGAGGGCTCCACGACGCTCGAGGATCTCTTGCGAGCGAAGGGCGTCGGCATTTCCAAATCGCTAGGATTCAGCAACACCTATGCCTTGGCGCTTACTCGCAAGAGGGCGGGCGCTTTGGGGATCTCTCGCATTTCCGATCTCAAACGCCTCCCCGCGCTGCGATTCGCGCTGACGCACGAGTTCCTCGACAGGTCGGACGGCTGGCCTGCATTGAGTCGCCGTTACGATCTGCAACAGCAAGACGTTGTGGGGGTCGACCACGACGTTTCCTATCGACAGTTGCTCTCGGGAGAAATCGACGTCATCGATGTGTATTCGACCGACGCGATGATCCGCCGAGGCGATCTAGTTTTGCTCAAAGACGATCTATCGTTTTTCCCACGTTACGACGCCGTTTGGCTCTACCGGCTTGACCTGGCGTCGCGTTATCCGGCGATGATGGAGGCCATACATCGGGTGGAGGGCGTTTTATCCGAATCCACGATGCAATCGCTCAACGACCAAGTCGAAGGGGGTGGTGCAAGCGAATCGCAAGCCGCGGCCGATTTCCTCAACAGTCACGGCGGTTTGCACGTTGTGACGAAAACCGAATCGGCGCACCCAGTTGATTCTGCGGCACCTCCTGGAACACCTCGACCTTGTGCGTCGATCTCTCCTACCAGCAATCGTCGTTGGAGTGGCTCTAGGAGTCCTCTGTCAACGACGTCCTGTGATTGGGCGTTTTGTCCTCGCGTCGGTTGGACTGCTGCAAACGATTCCTTCACTCGCCTTGCTGGTTTTATTGCTGCCTCTGGTCTCGCGCTGGGTTATCGCAGCATCGGAGAAGGCTCGATCACGGCCGTGACGGCGCTCTTCTGTTATTGCTTGTTGCCGATCGTTCGGAACACGTACACCGGACTCGAAGGCGTCCCACGCGGAGCGATTGAGTCGGCCACTGTGCTGGGCCTAGGACCCCTTCCTCGACTTGTGCAGATCGAGCTTCCGATCGCTCTGCCGACCATACTCGCGGGAATTCGCACCTCGGCGGTTCAAAACGTCGGCTTCGCGACCCTGGGAGCGATCATTGGCGCAGGAGGCTTGGGCCAGCCCATTCTCCGCGGCATTCGAGTGAACGACCTCTCATTGATCTTGGCCGGAGCCATACCCGCTGCGTTGTTGGCGCTGCTATTGCAAACGTTGATCGACATAATCGAGTGGGCGGTTACCCCGCGCGGATTGAAGCGCGGGGCGAAAGTTCAAGAGTGATCCGTTCTTAAGGGAGGATTCAGCCATGAAAGCCATCTGGAACGATAAAGAGATTGCGAATAGCGACCAAACCGTGATCGTCGAAGGTAATCACTACTTTCCGCCGGAAAGCGTGAGCCCGGAGTTCCTGCGCGAAAGCACCAAGACCACCGAATGCAGTTGGAAAGGCACAGCGCATTATTACGATCTGGTCGTCGACGGAAAGACCAACGCCGACGCCGCTTGGTATTATCCAACGCCCAAGGACGCCGCCCAGCAAATCAAGGGGCGCATTGCCTTCTGGAAAGGCGTACAGGTAACGGCAGGCTAGGCCTCGCTCTCGCTGCTCGTTACAGCGATTCCGCCACTGCGAGATGCAAGACGGCTACCGATCGCTCGCGGTCTGTCCACTCTTTGTGAAGCGTCAGACCGGCAGCGGCGGCGATCGATGCGAACTCGTCAACTGTGTATTTGTGGGAGTATTCAGTGCAGATCGCTTCCCCCGCGGCAAACTCGATCTTCTCTTCCCCGATCGTGGCTGTCTGAGCAACCTGGCTGACGAGATACATCTCGATACGTCCGAATGTTTTGTTGTAACGCGCCTCATGGGAAAAGCGCTCCAGGTCGAAGTCTGCTCCCAGCTCTCGATTGATTCGATGGAGCAAGTTGAGATTGAACTGAGCGGTGACGCCAAGGCGGTCGTTGTAGGCTGCTTCGATCTTTTTTTGATCTTTCTTGAGATCGACGCCAATCAGCAATCCGCCGTCCTTGCCGCAAAGTCGACTGATACGTTCGAGTAAGTCGGAGGCATGCTTAGGTTCGAAGTTTCCAATCGTCGATCCGGGAAAGTAAACGGCGACGTGGCTCGGAGTGCGCTTCGAAAGCGGCAAGGCGAAATCGCGAGTGAAGTCGGCGCATACAGAGAGGATCTCGATATGCGGGTAGTCGCGAGCAAGCTCACGCGCCGCTTGTTCCAAGTGTCGTCCGGAAACGTCGACCCCCACGTACGCCGCGGGGTCCGGCAGTGCGTCCAAGAGATACCGCGTCTTGACGCTGCTGCCGCTGCCGTATTCGACAAGCATCGCGCCGGGACCGATCTGCGCTCTCCATTTCAGGCGCGAATTGGTCCATGATCGCCAGTTCGGTTCGCGTCAAATAATATTCGTCGAGCAGGCAGATTCGATCGAAAAGCTCCGACCCTCGCGAATCGTAAAAGTACTTGCATGGCAGTTGCTTCGGCGTTTTGCGAAGCCCAGCCAACACATCGTTTTCGAAAAGCCTTCGAACTTGCGACGCCCGACGCCGCGCGGCTCGAGTCAAACCTTGGATCGAGTGCATTTACATTTCTTTCATATATTCATGGACAAATTGTACGGCCATCGCTCCTTCGCCGACCGCGGACCCGACGCGTTTGATGGAGCCGGAACGCACGTCCCCCGCGGCGAACACGCCTCTGCGGCTCGTTTCCAGCAGAAAAGGATCGCGGGGCATGTTCCATTGGGGCGATCGCGCAAGGCTTGCCCCGGTACGGACGAATGCTTTTGCGTCTTTTTCGATCTCCGCGGGCAGCCAATCTGTTCGCGGAGTTGCGCCAATAAAGCTGAACACCGCCGGGGTTTTCAAAGTTCGAGTCTCGCCCGTCTTGGTGTTGGCAAGCTCAACGGCCTCGAGATCCTTTTCGCCGAGCATCCTCACAATCTGCGTATTGCACAACAGTTCGATGTTAGCAGTCTGTTCGATCCGATGCACAAGGTAACTCGACATGCTCTTGTAGAGGTCGTTGCCGCGTATGAGGATGTAGACTTTCACGACTTGGCCGGCAAGGAAGATTGCGGCCTGACCCGCCGAGTTTCCTCCACCCACAACCACCACTTCCGAACCCAGACACATCTGAAGTTCGAGCCGAGTCGCGGCGTAGTAGACCCCGCGACCTTCGAACTTCTGAGCCCCTTCAACCTGTAACAGTCGATAGTCAGCGCCTGTAGCGATCAGCAAACATCGGGCCGAAACTCGCTCGTCGCCGTCTAGGTGTGCAACCGAATACACGTTTTCGAAACTCAGCCGAGTTACAGGCGATGGAATGGACACCGCGGCGCCAAACTTGCCCACCTGCACCAAGGCGCGTGCCGCGAGTTCGCTGCCCGTGATGCCGGCGGGAAATCCGAGATAATTCTCGATGCGCATGCTTCTGCCGGCCTGACCACCTGGGGCGGCCTGTTCGAGGATCACGGTTCTGAGACCCTCGGAAGCAGCGTAGACCGCCGCGGCGAGACCTGCGGGTCCAGCGCCCACGACGATCAAGTCATAAACCGTCTGTTCGAGCGGCTTACGAAGGCCGAGAGCGTCGGCCAACTCTCGGTTCGACGGATTGCGCAACACAACCCTGTTTCCCAATGCAGCAACGGGCGTGTCCGATTCGCGCATTCCCAGCTGTTTCAGCAGCTCGCTCACATCGCTGTTGGCTTCCAACTCCAGCCACGCGAAAGGCACCATATTCTTGGTCAGAAAGTCGCGAATCCGGAAGCTGTCTTGAGAGAAGTGGGAACCGATCACTCGCGTGCCCGTAAAATTACCCGGTTCGCGCAGCAACTGCCTGCGGGCGATAAAAGCCTGGAGGATCACGTCTGCCAAGTCGGGGTGATGATTCAGGAGCTGTCGGAACGCTTCAGTCGTCAACTCATAAACTTCGCTGTCGATGCGGACGCAGGCGTCCACGAGCGAGGGACTTCCGGTCAATTGCGCGATCTCGCCCGTAAATTGGCCGGCCTTATGCGTCGTCACGAGGTGGGACATGTCCCCGGACTCGTCGACGACGTCGATCTCGCCGGACTTCACAACATAGAACTTGCAATCGCAGTCGCCCGCCTTGAAAAGCTTTTCCCCAGGTTTGTAGATCTTGAGCTCGGTAAGCGGGCAGGTTCCCAACGAAGCCATTTCCGCATCGCTCAGCTTGGGGAACGCCACGCTTTGCAAATCATATTTTTCCATGGCGGATCCTTGCTCGAAAGTGCAGGCGGTTTCTCAATCGCGAAGATAGGGCAAGGCCGCCGATGGGACAGGCAGTTCCTCTTCATCAATGTAGCACCAGGCCCACCGTTCGCCTGGTTCAAATGACGCGACAATGGGGTGGTTCGTCGCGTGGAAATGACGAGTTGCATGACGGCCCGGCGAGCTATCGCAACAACCGACGTGGCCGCAGCTCAGGCAGAGCCGGAGATGTACCCAATCCATGCCGAGTTTCAGGCACTCTTCGCACCCTTGGTTGATAGCCGGAACAGAATCGACGCCGGCCAAATGACGGCAGCGCATGGCAAGCCTCCAAAGAGAGAAACGACTCGGCGCATCTTACAGCGGGACAAGTTGCTGTTCGATAGTGCGGAGTCGCATTCGTCCTAAAGACTTTGCCCGCCCTGTTCAGGCCGCGCTGACCTTGAACAGCTCCTCGAGTCGGTCGTAGCCAGCGGCAACGCCGTGCTCCATCGGCGTCTTCAAGACCGCGTCGCGAGCCTCTCGTGATGAGTAGAGGATCGTATTCGTGAGAGTCGTTTTCATATCCTTCTCGATGAGAACGATAGTCCCAAGAGCTTCGCCGCCGGTCCAGTCCTCATCGAACAATTGGGTGGCCACGATGCGTTCAGGCTTGACGATCTCGCGATGAACTCCGCCCATGCCCATTTCGACTCCGCCCGTATCTCGCCAAACGTAGCGGTACGCCCCGCCGACCCTCAGGTCGACTTCGCAAACCACCATCGTCCAGCCCGGCGGACCGAGCAACCAACGCTCGAGAAATTCGGGCTTGGTCATCGCTTCGAACACCAGAGTTCGAGGAGCGTCGAAAACGCGCGTCATTACGATCTCTCGATCCGAAGGCGTTGTCAGAATCAATCTTGTAGATGCACTCATGCTGGGTTCCTTTACGATTTGGAATGCTTACGTTTCTTACTCGTCGCTTTCATATGGTCGAGCAGCGAATCCAACCGCTCGAAGTTGCCTTCCCATACGCTCCGATAGCGTTCGAGCCAAACCGAGGCTTCCTCGAGCGGCTTGCCTACGATCCGACGGGGCCTTCGCTGAGCCTCGCTGCCTTTGGAAATCAGCCCAGCTTTTTCAAGAACCTTCAGGTGTTTTGATATCGCCGGCTGGCTCATCGAAAACGGTTTGGCAATCTCGGCCACCGACGCTTCGCCCTCGGCGAGGCGAGCAAGGATCGCTCGCCGCGTCGGGTCTGCAAGCGCGGAAAAAGTGGCGTCGAGGCGAGCGGAACTCTTCATTGCATAACCTCAAGGTTCTATAACCGATGGATTATCTTAGTTGGACGAATCGCCGCCGTCAAGTGGTGCTTCGGTGGGCTAACCGCCCGCGATCGCTCCCACGACGAGATAAGGTTCCAAGCCGTCCGCGACCGATTCGGGCAGCGGTGCGTCGGGCGATTCGTGCGAGAGATCCTCTTCGCAGGCGAAGAACCTCAAGAACGGTCTGCGAATTTGCGTCGAGTGGTCTCGTATCGTTCCGCGAAGCATGGGGTATTTTGCCTCGAGCGCGTCCAGGACCGAGCGTTGCGTCGCGAGGCCAACGACGCAAAGCTCAACCTCGCCGCTGACGCGAGCCAACGTCCGCAAGTGCATCGGCAGGACGACGCGGATCATGGCAGCGTTTGGACTTCGACGGAAAGCACCGCGGGAAGGTCGCGTACAATCGCGGTCCAACTATCGCCCGAATCGGCCGACGCGTAGACTTGCCCGCCGGTTGTACCGAAGTAGATTCCGCACGAATCAAGCTTGTCGACGGCCATCGCTTCTCGGAGCACGTTGACGTAGCAATCGCTTTGCGGCAAGCCTTTTGTCAGCGGCTCCCAGTCGTTGCCGCCGGTCCGGCTTCGATACACGCGGAGCTTGCCCTCGGGCGGGTAATGTTCGCCGTCGCTCTTGATCGGAACCACGTAAACTGTTTCTGGTTCGTGGGCGTGGACGTCGATCGGGAAGCCAAAATCAGTCGGCAGGTTGCCGCTGATTTCGCGCCAAGATTCACCGGCGTCGTCGCTCCTCATCACGTCCCAGTGCTTCTGCATATAAAGGACATCCGGTTTTGAGGGATGCAGTGCGATCCTGTGCACGCAGTGGCCGACCTCGGCGTTCGGGTTGGGAAGGAATTGCGAATGGAGGCCCTGGTTTGTCGGCTTCCATGTCTTACCGCCGTCGTCGGTTCGAAAGACGCCTGCCGCGGAGATCGCGATGTAGATCCGATCCGAATTCTTGGCGTCGAGAAGGATTGTGTGCACGCCCATGCCGCCCGCCCCTGGCTGCCAGCGCGGTCCAGACTCGTGGCAGCGTAGACCGGAGAGCTCGTTCCAAGTCTTGCCTCCGTCGGTCGTCTTGAAGAGTGCGGCGTCTTCCACTCCCGCGTAGACGACGTCGGGATCGTCGATCGAGGGCTCGAAATGCCAAACGCGTTTGAACTCCCAAGGATGCTGAGTGCCGTCGTACCACTGGTGGGTTCCCGGCGTTCCCTCATACTTGAACTCGTTGCCGACCGTCTCCCAAGTTTTTCCAGCGTCGTTTGATCTCTGGACCATCTGACCGAACCAGCCGCTCGTTTGCGACGCGTACAGCCGATTCGGGTCCGCCGGAGATCCTTTGACGTGGTAGATCTCCCAGCCCGCGAAGTGAGGGCCTTCGATCTTCCACTTTTCACGTTTTGCGTCAGAAGTAAAAATAAATGCGCCCTTGCGCGTTCCCACCAGTACCCGAACTTCGCTCATATGTATGCCTCGCGATGAGATTTCATCTCGTTCCGAATCAGCGGGAACCGCCCCTGGAGCGGCGACTCGCACCTTACAAACTCAATCGGCAAACATCCTACTGTTCAAATAGCCCGTAGGCAACCGTCCTAACGGCCTTTGCTCTCGATCCGAGCGGCGACCAATTTCGTTCCAAAATTAGCTAGACAGTCACCACGATCTTGCCGATCTGTTGATTGGATTCGAGATAGCGATGTGCCTCGACGATCTGTTCGAATTTGAACGTTTTGGCGATGATCGGCGTGAGCTTCTTGGCAGCAAGGCCATCGATGATAAACTTCTTGCCAGCGGCCAGTCGGGCCGGCTCGGATGTGATTTCAAATAGAATGTAGCCACGCACTGTCAGCGAGTTTGCAAGTATCTCGAACAGCGGCAATGGGGTGGGCTCGGGACTGAGAGCCCCGTACTCGAAGATGATTCCCCTGCGAGCGGTCGCATTGGCGAGCTTGACAATGGTCGGTCCGCCGACCGGATCGAAGACGACGCGGGCGCCATTGCCGCCGGTCAGTTTTTTCACTTCCTCGACAAGATCCTCGGTCTCGGTGGCGACGACGTGTTTAGCTCCCAACTCTAAAAGTGCTTCTCGTTTGTCGGGCTTGCGCGTCAGGGCGATCGGCGTAGCCCCAACCAGATTGGCAATTTGAATCGCCGCCAAGCCAACGCTGCTTGAAGCGGCCGGGATAAGTAGGAAGTCTCCATGAGTCAACTTTGCGATGTCGATCAGAGCTCCGAAAGCCGTGAGGTATTGCATCCAGATGGCCGAAGCCTCTTCCCAGGAGAGGTTTGCTGGGTATTTCGCGACGGCCGCGGCTGGCACGACTGCGACCTCGCCATAGACCCCGTACCTGCTCTGGGGAAATGCAGGGATCGTACTGACCGCGTCTCCGATTGCGAATCCTTCGACGCCCGGGCCAATGGCTTCGATTACCCCTGAAGCCTCGTAGCCGATTTTCGAGGGAAAGGTCGGGTGCTCGATGTATTGCCCCATCCGAAACATCGACTCCGCCCTGTTGAGCCCCAGGGCCCTCACGCTGATAGCCAACTCGCCTTGTCCTGGGCTTGGCTGCTCGACCGAGTCGAATTGCAGGACTTCAGGACCGCCCGTTTTGTGAAACCGAACAACGCGCACCATGGTGTCGCTCCTTTCGAGTCCAAGTCATCAAGCATCCGACTGCGAGCTTACCCAAATTCGAGCCATCTCGTGAGCTTGCACCGAGTGGAAACGGTCTAAGACTTTACCTCGAAAACGATTCGGCGGATCTCGTTCGGATTTTTGACCCGGCGTGTTTTTTCGATCGAGCGATTGCTTTCGTTCACGTGAGTCTGGGCCTAACATGAATGGGCCGAGGGGAGTCCACCTTGAAAAATCAAAGGAGCTCCTTGATCGTCCGTTCGGGGCGAGCGAAAAGCTTCGGAGACCTTCCATGTCGGGCGGAGCGGATTCTCGGAGCGATTTGCTGCTCGCGCTCTCACGCGCTCGAGAGTGGAGTGATCTCTCAGGAACAACTGCTTTGCGCGGCCCGTGCATGGGCGGTCGAGCCCGAAGCGGAATTGTCCGACGTCCTTCTGAGACAAGGGCTTCTCGATGCGTCGGCCTTCGCCAATCTGAAACAAAACGTTGCGAACGGGTTGGAGATCTCCCAGAGCCCGCAAGACCCAGGGGCGACGGTCGCCTATCTGGGTCCGCCGCTTGGCGGTCGAACCGTCGATCGGACGGGCGACCAATCCCATCGTATTGGCACAACACGATTCGAAGTGCTCAAACCGCACGCCAAGGGAGGGATCGGCGAAGTCTTTTTGGCGTACGATTCGGAATTGAAGCGCACGGTGGCTCTTAAAGAGCTTCAGGGCGAGCGCGCGTTCGATGCAGACTCTCGAGCTCGCTTCTTACTCGAAGCCGAGCTAACCGGACGTCTTGAGCATCCTGGGGTTGCGCCTGTATACAGCTTGGGGGTGCATCCCGATGGCAGGCCGTTCTATGCCATGAGGTTCATCGAGGGAGAGACGCTCTGGGACGCGATCCAGAAGCACTATTTGGCGCCGTCTCCGGATCGGGAAAGCCGCGAATGGCAGGTTGGATTTCGCAGGCTTCTTCGCAGCGTCGTCCACGCCTGCAACACGGTCGCGTACGCTCACAGCCGGGGGGTCGTGCACAGAGACCTGAAACCGCAGAACATCATGCTGGGTCGATTCGGCGAGACGATCGTTCTTGATTGGGGCGTTGCCAAATCGATGTCGGGTCCATCGAACAGCGTTTCCGCGGCAAACTCTTCCGACGAGGCTTTGCGAGACGCGTCGCTGACCCAGCCTGGATCGTTGGTTGGCACTCTGCCATACATGAGCCCCGAGCAGGCCTCGCTTGGCAACGAACAAGTCGGCGCACACAGCGACGTCTATAGCCTCGGAGCCATCCTCTACTGCGTGCTCTCCGGCCGCCCTCCTTTCGCGGATTTGGATATGAAGACGATGATGAGCCGCGTGCGGAAGGGTGTTTTCCCGTCGCCAAAACGGCTGAGCAAGTGGGTTGATCGTAGACTTGAAGAGATCTGCATTAAAGCTTTGTCGAGAAACCCCGGCGACCGGCAAGCCTCCGCGCTCGAGCTCGCCGGCGAGATCGAAAGTTGGCAGACCGAGGTTCGCTACCAGGGAGAGCAAGTGCTGGCGGTCAGTCAGGTGAAAGGATCCTTTGCCAGGCTTTGTCTGGAGCGCGCGCACAACCTGCTCGGTCGCGACGAAATCCGCCGAGGGAATGCTCTGGTTGTCGAGGTCGCTCGAAAACGCGCCTGGAGATCTGGATCGGACGATCAGGACGAGCTTGGCCGCGTGGCATCAGCAAGGCAAGCTGCTGGAGCGCACCTTGAGGCACGGGGTCAAGGTGAATGCAATCGCGTTCTGTCCAGAAGGCAGGCGGCTGGCGACGGTCTCCGACGACGGCTGTGCGCGGCTTTGGGACGTTTCCAGGGGCTCTCTCTTAACGCAGCCCCTGGAACACGGGAACCCGCTCCGGGCCGTCGCGTTTCGATCCGACGGAAAGGTCTTTGCCACCGCAGGTCAGGGAGGAACCGTCAGGTTCTGGGACGCAGTGTCATGCGATCCAGCGAGCAATTCGCTCGAGATCCGAGCGCCGGTGGAAGACCTAACCTTCAGCACAGACGGCACCCGGCTTGCCGTTTTAGCCCAAGGCGGCGGTTTCACGCTGTGGAACGCCGAAAAAGCTACCCGGATCACGGTTTCATCGACCCGGGGGATTGATGTAAACGCCTTTCATTTTCGGACCAACGGAAGCGAACTCGCCTTGGGTTCTCAGGATGGTCTCGTCCGACGATTCGATTCTGGCAATGGTAAGATCCTGGGGAAACCGCTCGAGCATGGATCGGCCGTTTCTGCTCTTTCCTTCGATCAGAACGGGAAGCGTTTGCTTGTGGGGTCTGTTGATGGAAGCGTCCGCGTTTGGGATCTCTCGAAGAGCACGAACGTGGTCGAGGTTTCTCAACACAGCGCGATCCGTTGTCTGGCGTTTCGGCCTGGCGGCGATTTATTCGCGACGGCCTGCTCGGACGGAACAGGCCGCCTTTGGAACGCGTCGAATGGCGCTCCGGTTGGTCAGCCGCTTGCACATCGCTCGCCGATCTCGAGGCTTGTTTTTCGGGGCGACGGAACGATGCTGGCAACAACAAGCACCGACGGAGTTCTCAAGTTCTGGTGCGCGGAGACCGGGATGCCGATTGGCCCCGCCCTGCCCGAAGCGTGTGCGGTGGGACGTCCTGCCCTTAGCGACGGTGGTCGACGGATCGCCACGGCCTGTTCGGA
This sequence comes from uncultured Planctomycetota bacterium, assembly GCA_963818975.1. Lineage (GTDB taxonomy): Bacteria > Planctomycetota > Planctomycetia > Isosphaerales > Isosphaeraceae > CAWFUI01. The sequence goes on from CAWFUI010000021.1 coordinate 152,820, forward strand.
CCTTGTCGTACGCTGCTGGATGCTCCCAAGCCCGCTCGAGGGAGACCCCGAACGCGTTTCGCTCTGGGTTCGCCTCGCCACCGGCTTGGACTTCGATCAAGCAGACGCCGTACGTCCCTTGGACGAGATGCGGAGCTGGGAGCTCCGTCGGCGCCTCGGCGAACTTGGCGGAGCGCCGCTCCGCTAGTCGTTCGAGAGCTTCAGCAGGCCGGGCCAGCACCATTCGAGGTTAGTTCTTATTCGCTTCTGGAATGTGATTTGTCCATTAAAGTATGATAGGTGACGAATGCTATTTTTTTGCTATCAGGCGACCAGCTGGGGACGTTGATCGTCCCTTGGCCGCCAAAGAATTTCGCCAGAACGTCGATCTTGCCAGTGCCGATGGACAAGAGGCGAATCACGACGTCCTTTCCCTCGGGGTGTCCCTTGACGTCCGCCCCATAGGAAAGAAACGCGATCGACTTGCCGTCGGGCGAAGGGTGAGGGAACCAGTTGTTGAGCTCGTCGCTCGTGACTTGCTTTTGGTCTGAACCGTCGGGGTTCATCCGCCAGATTTGCATTAGCCCAGTCCGATCGGAGTTGAAATAGATCGATTTTCCGTCGGGCGCATATTCGGGTCCGTCGTCGAGGCCTTTCGCGGTGGTGAGCCTGGTTTCTTGGCCGCCTTCGACGGGTATCGTATAGACGTCGAATTCTCCATCTCTTTCACCGCAGTATGCCAGAGTTTTGCCGTCGGGCGACCAACCATGCCAGTACGAGGGTGCATTATTCGTTATGCGTTTCGGCGGTCCTCCTTCGATCGGAACGATGTAGACGCGAGATCGTCGGTCGCCCTGTGATTGGTCGCTGATCGCCAAGAGCTTCTCATCAGGACTCGGACCGTGGTCGTTGTTGCAACGTGCGGCGAATCCTGTGTTGAGGGTTTCGACGGCTCCGCCCTTTGAGGAGACGCTCTTGATCTTGCCGGATTCATTGAACAGCAAGCGGCCGTCGCGGAGCCAGTTGGGCGCCTCGATCCGCGTGGGCGTCGTGAAGACGACCCTTCGGTCGGTCGAAGCGATCGAGAGCGTTTCGAGCGTGCTGTGGACGATTGGAGTTCCGTGCGAATTCTGGGCTTGGGATGTATAAGCAATGTTCTTGAAAAGCGCCGTCTCGGAGACGTTTGCGTTGTGCGAGCAGACGCCGATCCCCACGTAAAAGGGCTCTTCAAACGCGACCGCGGCGGAAGCGCCAGAGAAGCTGGGCTCTTCGTCGCCCTTGGCCAGATACAAGAGCGTGTACTTGCCCTGCTTTTCGATTCCTACGCGTTTTGGCTGCGAGGCGTTCGCTTGCACTTCGTGAGTGAGGCCGCCCTTTGTCTCACGGAATTGAAGCGAAACCAGACCGTCGCCGTGGACCGCCGCGTCGACGTAGGCGGAGTCTGGGTCGAGGCTTTGACGGATCATCAAGCAAGCTTTTCTATGCGGTTCGACGCCACGTTCGGGAAACGAAAGGTCCGCGGAAAGCGAAGCGTCGCCCGACGTCCGTTTCCAGACGAAATGAAACGCATCTTTGGCGAACCACATGTTGTCTCCACTTCCAGAGACCTTGTAGGTTTTGTCTTCGGAGTTATAAGAACTTGATCCCGGATGCAGCACTGTTCCAACGTCTCCTTCGGTCTCGAAGAGTCCAGCAGGCTTGGCGGCGCCGATGAATTGGCCCGCCAGCGCCTGTTTGATCCATTTGCCGAAGTGCGGGGTCGGCTCGTAATTCCAGTTGGCCACAAGGCAGGGGCTTGCGTATGGGTGTAAATCCCAGGCAGTCCAGCTCCAACCGTGACTCTCGAGTGCGGTCAAGACCTTCTTGACCCATTGCTCGCCGTCGAGTCCTTCTCCGCCTTTCGGGTCGCTGCCGAATTCGCTGATGATGATGGGAAGCGTCTTCGCGGCCGTCTCCATCTTGGAGATCCATTTTTCAACCGAGTCCCCCTTGAAGGGATAGGCGTGGTTGGCGTAAATCACTCCCTCGCCTTCAGGGTCTTTGAGCTTGCCCTCCTTCAGGACGCCGGAGAGATCGTAAGACCAGTCGAGCCCGCCCACGACCACCACGTTTTTGGCTCCCGTCGATCGGACGGCGTCCAGGAGAGTCTGCATGCCCACTGCCTCGTAAGTCGTCTCCTTGCCAGTTTTCTCGTCTTTTTCCGTAATTCTCCCGCCATTGCGCCAGACGTCCCAATCGACTCTGAAGGGTTCGTTGTAGAGGTCGAAGATCACTGCCGGGTGGTTTTTATAGATTGGAGCAATATCTTTCCAAAACGTGACGCTATTTTGATCTGGCATCTTGTGCTGACCGATGCTCTTTCCCCATTCGTTCGCGTCGGACCAGTGCAGATCGAGGATGACGTAGCAACCCTCGAGCGAACAATACTCGACGACTTTCTTGACGAGATCGCGATACGCCTGGCCTCCGTCTTTCTGTTCGGGAGTTTTTCCAAACCAACGGTCCTGCGCAAGGGGCAGCCGAATATGGTTGACCCGCCAATCGCGAACTGCCGTCTGCACGGTTTGGAAAATATGGCCCTCGCCGTCGCTGGACCATTCCATCGCGGCGGTGTTCACGCCCCTCAGTCGGACGGGCCGGCCGTCGACGTCTTGGATTTGGACGCCAACCACTTTGAGAGCTTTGGGCGCCTTCGTGGGAATAGACTGAGTCGAGATCCTCGCGGCAGCGCCTTTGTTTGAAGATCGGGGAATCGAGACCGGCAAGAGCAGCGAAAACGCGGCCAAAATGCACATAAACGTCGGTCGAATCATAGTTGACGACTCCTCGAACGCATTCGTCGCATCGACAGAGAAGCTGGCTCCGATTTCAAGAGGCCCGCTTGGTTCCGTCTTGACGCACAGTCACGCACCCAGACAGTCATATTACGGCGCAAACCGTGCGGGGAGAATGCCGCCGTTCCCTTCTCCAAGCGATCTGGGCGATTGAACTCTGGAACATGCTTCGCCAGTTGCGATGCGGATTTCTTATGATATGGCTCTTGGTCATCCAGCGTCCGAAGGAAGGAAGCTATGAATCAGTCCTGCAACAGGCGATCACGGTTTGCAAGTACGATTATCTGTGTATGGGTGTATGGGTTTTTATTGAGCGTCGGCTCCTCTGGAAATGCAGCGCCCCCGTACGCCTCCAAAGTGGGGGTCGATCTCGACGGCGTCGGTGATGGAGCGCGCGAGAAGCCTTTTGTCGACGTCGCCAAGACGCTTCGTCCTTGGACGCCCGCTCCGGGCACTCCAACGAATCAAGGCATCCCTCTTGACGAGCACGGCTGGCCGAAGAGCGATGCGGCGACGGTGCTCTTCGATACCAGGCCTGTGTTTGCCTGGGCTCCGCCAATGGACGATCCGGACGCCTTCACGCCCGATTGGGGAGGCGTGTATTCCGTGAGCTTCGAAGGCAGAGCCGAAGTCTCGATCCTCGAAGACAAACGCTGCAAAGTCGACGGAATGGTCTACGACAATATAACGAACAACACCAAGGGCAGAATCATCGTTCCGAAGGGGGTGGGATTGCTCGTCGTCGCCTTCACCAAGTCGCATCGGAACCCGACCGCCGCCGAAGGGACCGGGATCTCAAAGCTCAGAGTCATAAGACCCGGCTATCCGGCCGAGACGAAGCAAACTTTCACGAATGAGTTCCTCGCGTCGGTCAAACCGTTCGCGGTTCTGAGGTTCATGGATTGGCTCGATTCAAACCACCAGCCGGGCTATTTCGGAGACCCAGGACGCCACGCCTTGAAATGGCCGAACCGCAGGAAACCCGACGACGCCACACAGGTTTCTTTTGGGGAACAGTATGGCGTCGCATGGGAATTGATTGTCGAGTTGGCCAACCTCACAAAAAAAGATATCTGGATCAACATACCCGTAGCCGCAACCGACGAATACGTTATGGAGCTTGCGCGGAAGCTCAAAGGCGAGCTCGACCCGAGATTGAACATCTATATCGAGCATAGCAACGAGGTCTGGAATTTTGGATTTCCCCAGTACATTTACAACAAGCTCGCGGCAGTTGAAGAAGTGGAAAAGGGGGGTTCCAAGCTCGCGAGCGACGGTTCGAAGGACCAGGAGGTTTGGGCTCGCCGCAGACATGCGGAGAGGTTGATTCAAATCGGCCAGATCTTTCGCAAGGTCTTTGGAGAGAAAGGATCGCAAGGTAGGATCAGGCCCATTTATGCGTCCTGGCTGATCTTTCCTGAGCCGTATTACCAAGAGGTTCTTGACTGGGTCAAGAAAACGCGCGGAGAGCCCAGCGAGCACTTTTATGGGCTTGCTAGCGCTGCTTATTTCAATATCGACAAGGCCCCCAAGGACGCAACCGTCGATCAGTTGCTGGACGCGATGAGAATTTCGAGCGACGAAAACGCCAAGCTCAGAGAGCAGCTGGCGCAGGATTGCAGGGCGTTTTGGACTGAAGGCTTGCCAGTATGAGACAGGCCCCGACGTAGGAGGTGGAAAAGTCGAGAACGTGGCCAACCGGATCAGGGCGAATCGGAATCCAAGGATCCGAGACGTCATGCTTCACGACGCTCGCGAAAACTGGTTCGAGAAAGGCGGGGATCTTTACATGCAGTTCTCACACGTCTCTGCCTACAGTCGATTCGGCTGCTGGGGACTGAGCGAGGACGTGAACAATCTGAAGACCCCCAAATGGCAAGCGATCTCGGAACTAACCGGCTGGAAGCCTTGAGCCCACCCGGTACGCCGATCGACCCCAGACTCCGCGATGATTGCGGTGGGTCCAGCCAATGATAGCGAGCGAGGATTACCTTACTTTTGCGCAACTTTGGTTGGAGCCTGGGGCATTCCTTTCGCGCTCGTCACCGACTTGACCATCTGGTCGACCGACGGGCCCATCCATTCAAAAACGCTCCACTGAGGCGCCACGCCCAAGACAACGGTCAGCACCACCAGCGGAACGGCGATAGCCATTTCTCGGTTGTCGAGATCCGGTAGCGATTTGTATTCGTCCTTCACTCCCATGAAAACGCGCTGGAGCGTCCAGAGAATGTAGCCGGCCGTGATGATGACGGCCGAGGCGGCCAGTATCGAAAGCGCCCAATTAAAGTTGAACGCAGCCAGGACGACGAACGCCTCGGCGATGAACCCGCAAAGCCCTGGCAGACCCATCGATCCGAAGAAGATGATGAACGAGGCCCAAGCATACATGGGCATGGGCGCGTAAAGTCCGCCGAGCTTGTTTAAATCGCGCGTGTGCAGGCGGTCGTAGATCACTCCGACGAGGAAGAACATCCCGGTTGAGGTGATCCCGTGAGCGATCATCATGAACATCGCCCCGTCGACCCCATAAGAGTAATACCGAGGGTCGCCCGTGATCGTCACGACAGCCAAACCGAGCGTGACGTAACCCATGTGGCTGACCGAACTGTAAGCGACAAGCTTCTTGAAGTCGGTCTGCGCCATCGCGGCCAAGGCGCCGTAGATAATGCTAAAAGCGCCCAGAACGGCCACGGGCATCGAGAGATCGTATGCGCCCACCGGAGCGAGCGGCCAGGCGAAGCGGATCAGCCCGTAACCCCCGATCTTCAGGAGCACGCCGGCTAGAATCATGCTGATGGGCGTCGGCGCCTCGACGTGCGCGTCGGGAAGCCAGGTGTGAAAGGGGAACGAAGGCAGCTTCACGCAGAAGCCAATAAACATCAACCCGAACACCCATTTCTGGATGTATGAACTGTAATAAAGCGTTTCCGAAGCCGCGCGAGAGACGAGCACGGAGTCGAACGAATGCGCGGTGTAGGCCACTCCGGAGACCGTTTCCGGCACGCCGCCGCCGCCGTAGTAATAGAGGATGAGGATTCCCACCAATATGAACACCGATCCGAAAAGCGTGTAAAGCAAAAACTTGATCGCCGCGTACTCGCGATTCGGGCCGCCCCAGACCGCGATCAAAAAGTACATCGGTAAGAGCATCACTTCAAAGAATATATAAAAAAGGAACATATCGAGCGCCATGAAAACGCCCATCATGCTTGCAAGCAGCAGGAGGAAGAGCGAATAGTAGCCCTTGACCTGTTTTTCGATCTTCCAGCTCGCCGCGGCGGCAAGAAGGGTTACAAAACCGGTCAAGACGACCATGCTGAGACTGATGCCGTCCAAACCAAGATAATATTGGATGTTGAAGTAAGGGATCCATGGTTCACGAACCACAAGATCGCCCGAGCCCGCCTTTGCCGCCTCTTCTGGGGAGACGGCGCCGTCTTGATCGACGTCGAGCTTCGTAAACAGGTCGGCTGGGATTCTGGCAAGGAAAAAGTCGTTCTTCGAGAGGCCCGCGGTCGAAGACTCCTGTCGTTTGATGTCGGTAATCTTGGTTGAGTATTCGAGGCTGCTGGCGTCGTACGCCAGAATGTTTTCGCCAGCGCGTACCTTGAGGGGCACGGACATCGGCGATTTTGGACCAGGCGCCACGTAGGCTGAGAAAGCGACGAGACTCAAAAGAAAGGTGAAGCCGCAGACGCCCAAGGCGACCCACTTTGTCAGCTTTTCCGACGCCTTTGGGATTGCGAGAACCCCCAGCGATCCCAAAAGCGGAATGAGCCAAAGCGAGGTCAAAAGCGGTAAATCGGTCATGGCAAGCTCACCACCTGATCGTGCGGGTCAAGAAGGTATTGAACGTTGTGCTTGGGGCTGCTTCCGATGGAGCCAGTTGGCGTAAAGGTCTGGATTCGGGATCGACACTGCTAAGCTCTTCCAATCCAGTAGAGCACTCCGGCAAAGAGCACAAAGACGGCGACCGTCAGGATCATGAGGTAATTCCTCAATTTCCCGGTCTGGATCATTCGACCTTTGTCTCCGATGTTATAGATCAGTTGGCCGAAGAGGTTGACGAGCTTGTCCACCGCGAAACGATCGATCAGTCCGTCGACCTTGCTGGCCAGCACGACCGTTTTCGCGGCGCCGTTGACAACCCCATCGAGAATGGATTTGTCGAACCTGGCCAGTCCGCGCGATAGATCCATCGTCCGTCGCACCAGGAGGAAGTCGTAAAGCTCGTCGAAACGCCACTTGGAGGCTAGGAAGCCGTGCATTGGGAGGAACCTGCCTTTGATTTTCCCGGCGTCCATCGCTTTCCATTCGGAATAAAGCGCGAAAGACAGGCCTATTCCCGCCACGGCGATCACGAACGAACTCGCAAGCGCGTACCAATGATAGGCGGCGAGCTCGGCCAAGGGGAAAGGCCGGCAATAAAGCAGCATTTCCTCGAGCACGGGCTCGCCATAAACCAGAAACTTGGGCCAGCCGACAAATACCGAGAACACGGCGAGAATCACCAGCGGGATCGTCATGATCGGCGGGCTTTCGTGAGCATGCGCCACTGGATCTCCATGGTCGTGTGCGTGTTCGTCGTGCCCATGAGTATGCGATAGCTGCGCGCTCCTCGAGGTGCCGGCAAAAACAAGCAACCAGAGCCTGAACATATAAAAGGCCGTGATCGCCGCGCCGAACGCTGGAAAAAGAAATAGCATGAAGTGGCTGGGGTTCTCTGAGACGAACTTCAAGCTTGAAGCAAGGATGGCGTCCTTGGAATAGAACCCGCTCAGGAACGGCACGCCGGAGATCGCCATCGTTCCCACCAGCATGCAAATCGCGGTTCGCTTCATCTTGGGGTACAATCCTCCAAGTGCGAACATGTCGTAGGTGTGAACGCTATGGTACACACTGCCAGCGCATAGGAACAAAAGCGCCTTGAAGAAGGCGTGCGTCAAAAGATGAAACAGGCCCGCCGACCACCCCCCAACGCCCAGAGCCAGCATCATGAAGCCAAGCTGGCTGACGGTTGAGTAGGCGAGGACTTTCTTGTAGTCGATCTGGACCATCGCGATGGTGGCGGCGATGAAGAGCGTGATCCCTCCCGTGTAGGCGATAGTCAGGAGGGCTGGGGGCGTGAAAAGCGGGAAAAACCTGCCGACCAAGTAAACGCCCGCGGCCACCATCGTGGCGGCGTGAATCAGGGCCGAGACGGGCGTGGGCCCAGCCATCGCGTCCGGCAGCCAGACGTGCAGCGGGAATTGGGCGCTCTTGCCGACGCATCCCGCGAAGACCCCCAAACCCGCCACCGTCAACAAAACAAACGGAATGGTTTTGGGGATGCGCGAAACCGCGTCGGTCTCGACCGCGCCGGTGTCTCGATCGCGGAGCTCGACCATTGCGGCGCCGTCGCGGCTGACAATGTTGAACGCGCCTTTGCCGTCTCGCAGACCGTGGTTGATCGCCTCGATGTTAAAAGTGCCAAAGTGCGAGAACAAAAGGCCCAGGCCAAGGAGCATTCCCACGTCGCCCACGCGGTTCACGATGAAGGCCTTGTTCGCCGCGTCGGAGTTCTTCTTATCCTCATACCAGAATCCAATGAGGAAGTACGAACAAACGCCCACGAGCTCCCAGCACATGAACACCATGAAGAGATTGGCCGACGCCGAGGAGCGCCAGCATCGAAAAGCAAAACAGCGATAAGTACGTAAAGAACCTGGGATAACGTTTGTCCCCGTGCATGTACCCAATCGAATAGACGTGGATCAGGGTTGCGATCAGCGTAACCATCAGGAACATGATCGCCGAGAGGCCGTCGATCGAGATTTCCCAAGGGATCTCGAGACCAATGGAAACGTCCGAGCTTGTGGCGGTGCTGCTGAAAACCCCCTGGCCGAGATCCACCCAATCGAACCGTGCTTTCCAAACGAGCGGTCGACCGACGGGCGCCGGCTTTATTTTCGATTCGCCGCCGCCCAGCTCCCCCTCAGCCGCCTTCTCGTGCTCTGTGGGCCCTTCAGCCTCGTTTGCATGCTCTTGAGCCACCGGATGCCTCGGCGCTTCGATCGCGAAGTAATCGATGAAACCGACCAAGCTCAGCAGAAAAGAGAAGCCAATTGCACCAGTGGCAATATAGGCATTCTTTTCTTTGAACCATCTACCGGCCAGCAATTCGACGACGAAAGCCGCCAGTGGAACGAGAACCGCCAAGACGTAAAGGCCTGCTTGCCAATCAACCATGAGTCTTATCTCGACAGGAACCTTGACGCCGATTCACCCAGCAAACGACACGGCGACGTCGCGGCCGCAAACGGAACCGCAGCCTCTTCTCTCACGCCAGGGGGGATTTCGCTCGTGAAATATTGCACGAGCGAAGCGTCAATTCAAGAGCCTGGCGGCTCGCGAAGAATCGAGATCCAATAATCGACGTCGTTCCGCGAAAGACTCACGGGCGTTATGTTCGCTAAGAAGGCGAGCCGTCGCGCGACGGGCTCGAAGCTCGCGGTGCGGCGCACGAATCGAATAAGCCCACGAAGGTGGAACAACCACTAACATCTCGGTGGAGGCGGGGTGAAACCCTATACTCGTTGTTCAGATCCGCTTTTTCTTGAGATTGGACCGCTCCATCGTGGACATCTCGTCGAGCAGGTTCTTCACTTGGTTGGCGTGCTCGGGAGCAAGCGTATGCGCCTTTAATAGGTGCATCACGAGCAAGCCCGGTTCTCCGTTGTACAGTTTGTCGACGAGACTGGTGACTCGTTTCTGACGAACCTCTTGCTCGGAGATCGCCGGTTTGTATACGAAGGCCAGTTCGCTCTTATCGCTGGTGACCATGCCCTTGGCTGAGAGCCGCTCCAGCAATGTAGCGACAGTGGCGTACGACCAGTTGCGTCCCGCGTCGTGGAGGGTTTGAAGTAGTTCTCGAACGGTGCCCTGACCCTTTTGCCAGAGGACTTTGAGCACGTCGAGTTCGGCGTCTGGAATCGTGGGAGGTCGCTTGGGCATCGGATTATCAACTCGATTCTGGCATTGGCGGGGGCTTTATTGTCTTGTCCTCTACGATGGTTGAAGCCAGTCAAAACCAGTCGTGGACGGTGCTTGCGCCGGACTTGACCCTGAGCGTCCAGCACTCGTATCCTAAGACAATTGTCTTGCCGCGTCAACCAGTTCCCTACAATTGTCTGAAAAAGCCTAGTCTGGCGAGGAAAGTCGATGGCCGTTGGGCGGATTGGTCGACGCTGGGACTGCCCCGACTGCGGCGGGGTGCTGGAGTTCGATCCCGACGCGGATCGGGCTCTCGACTCGCGCCGTCGCATGCTGTGCCCCGATTGCGGCAGGCGTTTTCGTTTGCGCAAAGTCGACCCAGACGAGGCAATCGAGGCTCTGGCGGGTTCTGCCGGGGGAGCGCATAAAGCCGACCCGCAGGAAGCGGATTCCGGCGCGCTTTTGAGCATCGCGGAAGTGTCCGAAGCCGCGCCGGTATTACAACAGGCTTTGGATGCGGAGCTAATCGGCCCTTGGGGTTTGGTTGGCCGCGACCTCGGCCTCCGGATCGTCGAGCTGGCGTTTCGCGTTGGCGCGGTTTGTGGGACGACCGTGCTCTTCACGGCCGGCGGATTTGTCCCCGTGGTCAAGAGCTGGCTCGAGAACGAGCTGCATGGTTGGCGAGGCTTGGTTGAGCGTCTGGGAGGAGCCTGGCCGACGGGCGCGCCAAGTAATCCCGACGGAGACCTGGGGCCCGTGCTTGCTCGTCGCGACGCCCCTGGAATCTTCAATCTCGTAGCCGAGATCTCCCGTTTGGTTGGCACCCGAACGCCGAGCGAGGTTCGTCTGGCGTATCTCCCGTGCTGCGCGGTGGTTGCGTTTCGCAAGCACGCTACGTTGGTGATCGGGCTTCCCTTGCTCGAGGTGCTTTCGATCGGCGAGCTCAGGGCTGTTCTTGCCCACGAACTCACCCATCTTGCTCGTGGCGACGCGGTCCGGTCCTCACGTGCGGAACGGTTCGTATTCGGACTGACGCAAGCGATCGAATCGACTGAACGCAAAGGCGGGTTTCCCAGCCCGCTTTGGTTCTGGAGCAGGCTTTGCAGAAGTATGGCGGCACGGCTGCATTCGCCCATCGCACTGGGCCAGGAAGTGAGAGCCGATCGTTCCGCGGCTGCCATCGCGGGAGGAGACGCGACCGCAAGGTCGCTGATTCGAGTGGCCCTTGTTCAGCCGATCTTTCGAGAGCTCGTCAACTATCACGAGAATACGATCGGCGACCCAGGAGCCAACATCTACACGCTCTTCCGATCCGTCTGGCGGACTCTGCCCGAAGTGCTTGGCGAATCGATGAAGGACCGTCTTCTTTCCGACCCCAACGCAACTTCCGACGCCGCTCATCCGCCCCTTGCGACCCGACTACGGATCGTTGGCGACTTTCCCGACCGCACCGATTGGGTAGGCGATCGAAATCCCGCGATCAACCTTCTCGCGGATCCCGAGGCAATGGAAGATCTGCTTCACGACCGTCTGTTCGGGTCCGCGAAGGTTGAACCAAGCGTCTTCCACGCAGCCTGTCGCTAACCGTTTGGTCGACGTCACATGTGCTTGCCTCGAGACGTCCCTCTCCAAAGGTCGTCGACCCGCGGTGGGTCGTCGTGCGGCCTGGATTTTTTTCTTGGATCCCACGGCGCCCCGAAACGTGTTCTAAGCTCTTGATGTGAACTTTCGCGACGCGTCGACCTTGCCAGGGTCGGACGAAGCAGGGACGCGGCCAAAGGCCGCAGCACGCCCGGCGACGGAGATCGACCGTTTCGCTTGGTACACGGTCCGCCTCGATCAAGGGACTCTGGCTGCCTGCGCGGATAGCGCGCGAGAGCGCCATGAAGGTGCGGAGATGCGAACGTGAGATCTCTGGTTTTCATCCTGATCGACCTGGCCCGTCCCGCTGAGGGTCGTTGCGAAGGCGCGAGTCGGCTTCCCAACGGCGTCTTTCCAGCCGCCCCTCTCTTTCACGCCGCGAGACCGCGGCCTCGGCCGAGGAGTTGACTTTGAGCGCCGCGTTCATTCGTACTGATCGGATGCGACGAGGAGATCGGACGCTCGGTTCGCCTGGAGCTATCGAACGATCGGATTCCGATCTCCGCTGAATTCCGAGATGCAAAATCCGCACTTGATCACTTGAGCCCAGATCGCACAGAGGGCGTGGTCTTCTTCATGCCCATGACTTCTCAAGACCACGTGCGGGACGTCAAGCGGCTCAGCGAGACTTATCACGGCGGCAGGGTGATGGCGGCGGTAAACCCGTCGGAACATTCGCAATTGATTCTAGCCGCCAATCGCGCGGGCGCCGCCCAGGTGGCCGTCTTGCCGATCGTGGGAGAAGACTTCCGACAAGCACTCGCCGCGATCAACAAGTTGTTCAGCCACAACCACGACGTCGGCCAGGCCGTCGCAGTGGTCGGAGTGACCGGCGGCTGCGGCGCCACCACCGTCGCCTTGAACCTGGCTTACGAGATCTCAACCTATCGAGCAATGGAGACGATCTTGGTCGAGCTCTCCACCCAGCTTGGAATACACGCCACTTACTTGAACCTCGATCCCAAGTTTACCACTTACGATCTCTTGAAAGATATACATCGCGTTGATGGCCATATGTTAATGCAAGCCGCAACGAAGGTGGTTGGGAATTTCTCCGCTCTCGTCGCGCCCTACAGATCGATCAACAAGTTCCCAGTACATCACGACCATTTCATTCACTTGGTCCATTGCGAAAGAGGCCTACCAGTCGATCGTGGTCGATTTTCCCTGCACCTACGACGACACCTTTTTCGAGACGATCCACGCAGTCGACAACGTCGTTTTAATAGGTGAACAAAATATCGCTTCGGTTCGAAGTCTTTTGCTGGTTCGGGAATCGATTGTCGCGGAAAACGCACAAAAGACGCCGATCATTCTGATCAACCGGTTCGATCCCGCGCTCGCCGGTTTCAACCAAGTCCGTCTCGAACAAACCCTGAAGGTTCCGAAGGTTTTCACCGTTGCCAACGAGTACTCGAAGATCAACGCCGCCTTGAACAGCGGCAGACTGTTGCGCGCCGTTGCGCCCAGTTGTCGAGTCCTCTCCGATCTACGAATCGTGATCGACGCGCTATTGCCTCGAATGGACTCGACCCAGACCACGAGCGGTCGGGGGTGGTTGTCGCGCACATTTGGGCGCCCTCCAAGGAGAGAACATGAACAAGCAACGCATTAATGTGCTTCACGTCGAGGACGAGCCGATCCAGCGGGTCCTTGTCCGCAGCCATCTCGAATCGATGGCCGACCTCGAGTTCAACGTCGAGGACGCCGAGTCCGAACAGTCGGCGGTCGATCGGATTCGGTCTGGAGGCGTCGACCTCGTTCTCCTGGACTATCAACTCGCCCAAGGCGACGGCCTGAGCTGCCTGAAAGCGATCAGGTCGATCGATTCTCGCCTTCCGGTGATCGCGCTATCTGGAGCAGCCGACTCCAAAATCGTCGAGAACCTGCTCGATTTCGGCGCCGACGATTTCTCTCGAAGGAAAGGATCTCCAGGGAGCTCTTGGTACAAAGCGTTCGTTCGGCGATCACTCGGTTCGACGCCTGGAAACGCAGGGCGAGTCGTGGCGGCCGCATCGAGACTGGTCGATCGGATGGAGACCGCAATCGGTTGGTCGGGGAGCTGGTTCAGGATCTTGAAGAACGGATCCGCGAAGGCATCGACGAAATTGCCAGGACCGCTCGTCGGCAAGAGATCGACGCGCGAGTCGTCGAGGAAATCGTCGATGCGATAGACCTCGAGTCCGCGCCCGACGCGAACCAATATGGGACCAATACGCCTTGCCTTGGGATCCGCCAGGCGATCGTCAAGGAACTCATTTCCAGGCTCGCCTCCGAGGCCCCAGGGGCCCAGAGCTGCGGGGCGGTCTCCGACTATCATTCGACTATCCGGCACGCGCCGACGTCGTGGCCGGTCTGACGATCGGCTCTACTGGTTGGTGAGTAGCAAGTCGGGCGGGGCGTTTTCTCCACCGCCGGGCGCGGGCAGAGCGGCTTTGGGCGCCTTGAGCGATTTCAAGAACGCCAGAATCGCTTCATGGTCTTCAGGCCCAAGAGATTCATAGGCAAGGGTCGCGGGTTTGGCGCCCCCCTGGTGCCTTGTGATCGCCGTCTCCAAGGTCTTCGACGCTCCGTCATGAAAGTAAGGCGCTGAATCCGCGACGCCCCATAACGGCGGGGTTCTCCACTCATCCGCCTCGGGAAAATCGATCGGGAGTGGGACGTCGTCGGCGATCTGTTTCTTGTAGCCGTTTTCGAGCCCGCGGTCGGCCATTTTGTGAAGCAAGAAATCGCTGTAGACGCCCTTCAGGCCTCCCAGATCGGGAACGTGGCAGATCGCGCAGCCGACCGCGCCGAAGACCGTTTGACCTCGAGAAACAAGGGATTGCGCCGCTGGATCGTCCGACGCCGCCTGCTCGGGCCTTGGCAAGGTGCGTACAAAGGCGACCAAGTCGTTGAACTGCTCCGAGTCCAGGTCGGGCGTCTCCTGGCGAACGTTCAGTCCAATCGGCTTGGCCTGTTCCAGCCTGGGATTGCCGAGGCCAATTTCGTTTGCACAGGCCGCCGCGACGAAGTCCTCGAGAGTGGCGAACTGCCCTTCCATCCAAACTTGCCGATTCGGCCATCTGGTAAAATGCGGTACCTGCCTGCCGCCACGCCCCTAAAATCGAGGGCGAACTCGCGCGTGATCGATTCGACGTAGCGCTTCAGGTTCTGCTGGGCCACCGCCTGCGTCGAAAGCTGATCGACCCAACCCGCCCCGAATAGCGCCGTGGCGTTGATGCTGTCGGTCGAGACCGGGTCGAAATCCTGCTTCAAGATCTGGCAGCCGCCAACAAGACTCAAGCCCCCCACGACTTTGGGGAACATCGAACGCAGAGCGTCTTCTGAATCTCGAAATTGATCAAACACTGCATATTTATGGACAAGTCCTGAAACGAGCTCGAGGTGGTCCTTGGTGGGATGAGCCTCGAAGACCTTGACGTTTTGTTCGTTGCCTCCGCCTCCTCCCACTCCTCCTTGGAAATGGCAGGCAACGCACGAACGGGCGTTGAAGACCGGGCCAAGGCCGTCTCCCTTGGCAAGTGGGTCTCGCGGCGACCACTCGTGGTTGAAGAGCTCCAGGCCGGCAGCCCTCGCCTTGGCGCTGGCCTTGGGGGCCCACGTCACGGGAACGCCAGGTCCAAGGCGCCAGCCGATCCATACTGCCGCAATAGTTGCCAAGGCCCAGCCGACTCGCCGACGAGTCTTCGCCAGTAGGTTCAGTTCCATCGCCCATTCCCCCCCAAAGCAAAGGTTGCCAAGCCCCAACCCTTCGGAACCTCGTGCATCGACAAATGTAGTCGGACATTCGCCCGAACGCAAGGCGGTTGTCGATCCCAGGTCTGTTTTTTGATTCGCCCAGCGGGGCAAGTTGCTTTTGCGCGCCCTACCGCACTTTGAGGACGGCCCCCGTATCCGCGCTTGTCACCATTGCCGCGTATCTGGCAAGCCAGCCTTTCGAGACCCGCGGTTTTGGCGGGCTCCAGTTTGCTCTTCGCTCGGCAAGCTCTTCGTCGGAGAGGCGAACCGAGAGTTTTCGGTTGGGTATATCGATATCGATCATATCACCATTGGTCAATAATCCGATCGTTCCTCCGGCCGCGGCCTCGGGGCTGACGTGTCCGATCGAAGCTCCCGCGGTGCCCCCGCTAAAGCGACCGTCGGTCACCAGCGCGGCACACTTCGCCCAGGCCGACGCCCTTGATCGCCGTGGTAGGCGCCAACATCTCTTGCATGCCTGGACCCCCTTTGGGACCTTCGTGACGGATGACCACCACGTCGCCAGCCTTGACCTTTCCGAACACGATCCCGTTATAAGCGTCTTCCTCGCTTTCAAAGACCACGGCGGGCCCGGAGTGTACAAGCATCGCCTTCGACACTCCCGCCGTTTTGACGACGGCTCCGCCGGGAGCGAGGTTGCCGTAGAGAATGCTAAGCCCGCCCTCCTGCGAATAAGCGTCCTCGACGGTGCGAACGACGTCGTAAGGATCGAAGCCGTCCACCGTTGAATCCACTGGCGGCTCGCCTTCGCCGCCTTCCAGAACCGCGGCGCCAACCGATCCTGAGACCAACGCGCTGGGCACCGACCACGCCTTCACTGTTCGGATCCCGCCTGCTCGCACCCTCGTCAGTCCTTTGGCCAAAGAAGATGCTTTCGTATGACGTACGTCGAATTCCTCAATGTTTTCGCCCAAGGTTTTGCCCGAGACCGTTCGACATTCGAGGTTCAGAAGCCCTGCTTTGCCACGCGCCAGTTCTCCGAGGATGGTATGGATTCCACCAGCGCGGGCGACGTCCTCGACGTGGTATTTCCCCGATGGCGCCACCTTGCAGATGTTGGGGCATTGTTTGGAGAGCTGGTTGATCCGCTCGAGCGTGAACGGAACCTCCGCCTCGGCGGCGATCGCCAGCAGATGGAGCACCGTGTTGGTGCTCCCGCCCATAGCCATATCGAGCGCCATGGCGTTGTCGAAGGCGGCGGGAGTGGCGATCTCTCGAGGCAAAAGTCCATGCCCAGGGCCCAGGCGATTGAATGCGAGCGCCATCTCGACGATCCGTCGAGAAGCCCGCTCGTAGAGCGTCTTTCTATCGGCGCTTGTCGCCAAAATCGTCCCGTTCCCAGGCAATGCCATTCCCAAGGCCTCCGCCAGGCAATTCATGCTGTTGGCAGTGAACATGCCCGAGCAACTTCCACAAGTTGGGCAAGCCGCCTTCTCGATACTGTCCAATTCCTCGGCGGAGATCTTATTGTTTTGCCGCTCGACCGACGCCACGAACGCGTCGATCAGGTCGACGGTTTTGCCGTCGCTGGTTTTGCCTGCCTCCATCGGTCCGCCCGAGACGAAGACCGTGGGAATGTTCACTCGCATCGCACCCATAAACATTCCTGGCACAATTTTATCGCAGTTGGGTATGCAGATCATCGCGTCGAAGCGGTGGGCTTCGATCATGGTTTCGACCGAGTCGGCGATCAACTCGCGGGAGGGCAGCGAGTATTTCATTCCGGAGTGGCCCATGGCGATTCCGTCGTCGACGCCGATGGTATTGAACAAGAACGGGACTCCGCCGGCGGCTCGCACGCACTCCTTTACATAGTTTCCAACCTCCTGGAGATGGACATGGCCGGGGATGATGTCGACGTGGCTGTTGCAGATCGCGATGAAGGGCTTGTTCCAGTCCCCCTCGCCGACGCCAGTGGCGCGAAGCAAGCTCCGGTGGGCTGCACGGCTGTCGCCGCGTTTGATGACGTCCGAGCGGGCGAAGGCGCCTTCACCCGTATGATTGGCATGCTGCGACATGGCTTCGGGGACCTGCATCTGGAAAGGTGGAATGGCTTGCCGACCGTGTGTCGACAAAGCCTCCAAACCTTATTGCCTCGATACCATCGTAGCCCCCACGGACCCAACCGCCAAGCGGCGGAGCTCGGTCGGCCAGGAATCGGCTGAGTCCAATTCCCCAAAAAGAGACGTCCACGGGTCCGGTCGTGCGGTCTCTGTTCCGCAGTCGCGCGCACCGGCCCGTGTTGGACGTGCATCTCAGGAAGGTGGATCAAGTTGCAAGCACGTAACCCGGCGAGGGGGGTTGGATGGCAAACCCCTCGTTGAACCGCCGTTTGAGAGCAGCGATCCTCTCCGAAGCCTGCTCGGGCGGGCAGAGCGCGCCCTCAGGCAAAGGCAGGTCGTCGACTGCCGGGAAGATCTCGATCCGATTGCCTTCCGGATCCCGAATGCTGGCAACAAAGAGACCGGCAAACGGAGCTCTGGGTTCGAGGGTGTAGGGGATCCCGCGCTGTTCAAGCTCGGCGCGGGCCGCGAGTAGATCGGCGTCGACCTTGAGCGCAATATGTCCATAAGACGTCTTGCTCGGCTCCGCGTTCGTCCTGCGAAACGTGCCCGATTGCTCGTCCCACATCACATTCCAGGGCCAGAATTCCAACAATCCCTGAAAGAAAGCCTCGGGATGCCCGAACTTCACGACAATAATCCCCATCCCCGTCATCACGGGGTGGAGAAAAAACTCGCCCCCAAAGAGCTCCGCGTAAAAGAAGCCGAGCGCCTCCGGGTCTTTGGCCCGGAACGCGAAATGAAGCAGGCTAAGTGTTCTCACTGGGTTCGTGTCCTCGTCTTCAAACGGAACGGGCCCTAGCAGTTACGTCAGAAGCGAACACGGGCTTTTTTTTCGCGTCTCGCCGATATGTGGGCATGTTATAGTCGGTGTTAGTCGATAAATTCCCGTACTCTGCAGCTTCTCAACCTCTCAATCCGCATTGGTCCATGAAGTGAGCCAATCAACCGAAATTTTCTCAATGCTTGCGTGCGTGTGATCCTGTTGACTCGGGGGAACCGACGTGCTGCGCGACGAACCTGGATCGATCACGAGCCTGATCGCGGAGCTCCGAGCGGGAAACGGCAGCGCGACCGAGCCGCTTTGGCAGCGCTACTACGCAAGGTTGGCTGGCCTTGCGAAATTGCAGATACTGACCATGCCTGGTTTGCGGGTCTTCGACGAGGACGACGCTGCCTCCAAGGCGATGGCGAGCCTGTTCCTGGGAGTGCCTTCGGGCAAATTCCCGGAGGTGACCGACCGCGAGGACCTCTGGAGGATCCTCTCCACGATCCTGCGTCGTGACCTCCAGAAAGCCCTGACAACTGAGCGAAGAATCAAACGCGGAATGGGTCGAGTCGTCGCCGAAACCGATCTGCCTTCCCACGACCAGGGAGGCTCTTTCCTCGACGACTTTCCCAACAGCAGCCATGCTCCCGAGGTTGTTGCCATCTGCGCGGAGCAGTGCGATCGCCTGATCAACGCTCTTGGGGATGAGCGCTTGGCCCAGATTGCGCCTGGACCGGCTGGATGGGTTTACCGACGAAGAGATCGCCGTACGCATCGGCGTGACCCGCCGGACGGTCACGCGCAAGCTGGCGATCATTCGCAAGTGCTGGGAACCGCTCGCAAGCTGAACTCGTGGTTCGGCGGGCGCCGCCAGACGCAAACGCATTCAGATTGGCGTCGAGGCATGTTCCACGGTCGAGCGTGTCTGCCCTGGCCGTTCGCCGTTGGCGATCCTCTCGAAAAAGTCGGCGATCGGCGGCACCGACGCCTCCAGGCTATAGCGCTCGAGCACCGTTTCTCGCGCTGCCTTTCGCATCGGCGCGTAGGCCGCCGGATCCGCCAGCACTTTGAGCGCTGTGTCGGTGAGCCGATCGACGTCGTAGAACGATTCCAAGAGCCCGTTCTTGCCGTTTTCGATCACTTCCTTGACCGGCTCCGCATCCGCTGCCAACACCACGCAGCCGCACGATAAGGCGTCGATCAGCGACCAAGAAAGTACGAACGGAGCTGTCAAATAGAAGTGCAGGTCGCTGATTCCGAACACTTCCGCAAGCTTCTCGGGCTCCAAGAAATCGATGAAAATGAACTTCGACATGTCCGCGTCCGACTGCCCCAGCACCCACTTCTTAAAGCTGTCCGAGTTCGTGTGCAGCTTGTCCCAGCCGTAGTAGATGTGTTCGTTGCCGACGACCACGAACAGCACATCCGAACGCCTGAGTAGAATGTTCCTAGCCACGCGCATAAAAATGTCGAATCCACGGATCGATTCGAGGCCTCGAGCGACGTACGTGACCACCCGCGTCCCTTCGGGGATCGACCACGAATCCAGCTTGCGAGGTCCGCCGCTCGATGGCTTGTATTGCTGTGTGTCGATGCCGTCGAAGTGGACCTCGATCATGTCCCAGAACCGCTTGGGGAACGAGCGTTTCTGGAAATTCGTGGCGGAATAGCCCCCCGCGGCGCTCATCAACGAGAGCAAAGTGGCCGCGTTGATCGTCCTGGGGAAAAACTCAGCTGGCTCGGCTGGGGGCAAGTCGATCCGGTACGAGATGTCCGCGCGAGAGCGGGCGAAGTAGTACTCGCAGTAAATCAGGATCGGGCAGGGATAAAGCTCTTCCAAGAGCAGCGTTGGAGCGCCCTGCCGCCGTGCGCCACGATCAGGTCGGGCGCAAGCCCAGGGACCGATTCCAGGGTCTCTCGGACCACAGCGCACAGAGTGAGATACCTTGCATGAATCTGCGGCCAAGGGATCGGCTTCTTGTCCTTCAGCTCCGCCACCTCGGGCAGCCGGTAGAGCTCGATCTCGCGCTTCATCTCCGGATCGGGCGTCGGACAAGTGGCCATCTCTTCGTAAAGGAACGCCGACTGCCAGCCCTTCAACTTCTTGAGCTCGACCGCAAGCTTGCCGAACTGTGCTGGGAACGCCTGGTGTATGAATAGTATTTTCATAGTTTAGTTCTGTTTGTTCTCGACGAGTCCCTGAAGCAGGCCCGCGATTTGGGGCATGGTGACGTCGTAGTCGAAGCGTTCGCTGGCGGTCTCGAGCGCTGCCTGAACCAAAGGCTCGAACTCGGCTCGATTGCGCAGGACGCGCCAGGCCTGGTTGAAAAGCGCCTCCGAATCCGCAGCGTCGACCAAAAGTCCGTTCTTGCCGTGCTCAAGGAATTCACGCTGGGGGGGATCGTCGGAAGCCAGCAGGGGGATCCCGCTGGACATTGCCTCGGCGATCGACCTTGGAAACGCACAAACCCTGGTGGGCGCAACATGAAGATCGCTGGCGGCGAGCACCTCCGCGATCGTCGTCCTTGGCACAACGCCCAGATACCAGAACCGCGATGGGTCGTGCATCGGGCTTTCGCTTACAAGATGCTCAACATAGTTCCTCCCGTAATAGTCGATATCCACTCCTCGATGGACTTGAGGCGTACCGACCATGACGAAGAGGGTGTTTGGATCTTCCTTGGCGAGCCGATTCGCGAGTTTATAAAACCTGTCGAATCCGCGGACTCGGTCGAGCGACCGCGAGATGAACGTCACGACTTTCGTTTCGTGAGGGACGACTCTGCCGGCGATCATCCTCGGGCCTTCGGCTCTTGGCTTGTAAAGCCTCATGTCGACGCCGTCGTGGAGGACCTGGAATTCGTCTCGATACATCCGTGGGTACGTCTGACGTTGCCACTGGGTGGCTGTCCAGGGCACAGCCCCATTCTCCATGTCGAGCAAATCCATCACAGGAGAACTGGCTCGCCAAAGGTGATACTGGCCAGCCGTCTCGGGGTTGATCTCGGCGGCGACGTCCCCCTCCTTGGCCCGAACCCATCCGTCGAAGAAGTTCACAATAGGGGCGTTGGGGTAGTTGATGGGCGCGAACAAGCTCGATCCAAGAGTTGAGGATCTGCCCAGAACGACCTCGATAGGCCTGGGTCGACGTGCTGTGAGTACTTCCCAGCAACCGTAGGCGTAGCAGAGCCCTCGTTCCATGTGCCTGGTCCAAGGGACGGCGTTTTCCTTCGCCACTCCGCCGAGCTGGAACGGGACGAGGTCGAGGCCTCTACCGACCGAGGGAGGCCAAAATGGTTGAGGGTCGTTCGATGCGCAGTAGAACCAGCAGCGATAACCTCGCCGACGCACCAGCCAGTCGGCGACCGCGCCCAGTCTGCCTGGGAATCGAGGCTCGATGCAGAGCAAATGCAGCGGATCCTGGGCCATCAATCCTTCTCCCACAACCTAGACCGCCACGAAAGTTGCGAGATGATTTGATACCAGAATCAACGAGCCGCGTTAACCTCTCTTGGAATCCCCCTTGGGCACTGCGTTGGCTTGGCCGATCGAACCGGTTCGGGGATCAGCCTGAATCGAGAGCCTACCGACACGATTTCGGGCTTCCTGAGTCCGCCGGCGGCGGAAACACCATTTCTCGAGGGGCCGGAGGTCAGCGTCCGGTGACGAGGGCTCAGGGGAGGAAATAGGGCTTTCTGACCATTCGAACCCAATTTCATCCGCTCGTTCTCTGATTTCCGAGTGAATCCGTGGAGCTCGGTGGCGAGGCTCCCAGCCTTCCTGATCTTTCGAACCCAATTTCCCTGGGAGACCAGCGGCGTGTGGTTGGGTTCCAGGCCATTCGTTGAATCTCCCTGAGTCCGCCGAAGGCGGAAACCCAATTTCAATCGGCGGGATTTGCGACGACGTTGCCGTCGACTTCTTTCCCATCCGTGTGACACGTGCAGGTCCTTGGCAAGACTCCCAGCCTTCCTGAGTCCGCCGGAGGCGGAAACCCAAGTTCCTTAGGTCCCCCTGGGGCCGGTAAGAGAGCTCAAGAGAGAAAAAGTCTCCCAGAACGTTCGAACCCAATTTCAATCTGCGGGATTTGCAACAACTCGATAACAATGGAAGGCTACTCCGTCCTTTGTAGGTCCTGTACGCACAATCGAGATGTCGGAAATTCAAAATTCAGCTCCCTGACCAAACGAACCCAATTTGAAAATGGCGCATTTGCAACGGCCAGGGAAGCTGGCCGAGTGATGACGGCCGAATTCCTGTGTTCAATGGGGACGCTCGTCGAGCGTTTTGGCTTTCTGATCAAGTGTCGTAGATCCGCCGAAGGCGGGAACCCAAAACTGCGCCGCTTGGACGAACTCTGCGGGCCGATGCGGCTTTTTCAAGCTTTGATTTCGGGGACGCTTTCCGTTCGCAAACGGGAACCGCGTTCTCCCTCGGCCCAGGCTCCTTCCGCGCGTGTCAATGCGTTCTCCGCTAGGCCGTCTCCCCAAAGGGCGGCCGACCTACTTCATTCCGCATGCCGGATTGTCAAAGAGCACTTCAAATGAATTATAGTCCACAATGTTGCAGGTGTAGGAGTAGCTTGCCTAGATTTTCCCGAAAATCACAATAGAGAAGATGGGATGAGTTTGACGGAGGCCATTCGAAGGGTCAGTACGTGATCGAGACCCGGGCAAGTGGAGGCCTTGGTCATCGCTTCGGCGGGCGTTAAGAGCTTGCGGTAGGAGGGATTAGCCCGAATTCGATCTTAAGTCCGATTGCGGGTTTTGCTCCTGCGAAAAATGCGGCGCGTGAAGTGAGAGACGAATCGTAATCCAAAAAAAACTTTCCTGGGCGTAATCGAGCGACGTTTGTCGTCTAAGTCAAGAGAGGACGACGTCTTCGAATCCTGGGATGTCAGCGCATGGCAATTCACATTCATGGCCACCGAGAAAGTATAAAGCAATGAAGGGTCGTACTGTTCGAGACAATTTCGCGTGGGATCAATAATTCTTTGTCCAGCCTAGATAAATTGATTTGGCAGCGTCGGAGTGCGTTGCTTACCATTTACGTGCCTGCATGAGACCCTGAAATTCGGGGAGGCCCATCGATTTATCGCATTGAGAAGGAGAACCCTGAGCAACTTCTGAGGGACGCCCGCTTGGGCGACGGCGCCGCTCTGGGCGTCTTGCTCGACATTTATCGAAATTACCTGCGGTTCATGGCTCGTTCCTTGCTCGACGAGGCGCTCAAGACTCGGATCGAGGCTTCCGACTTGGTGCAGGAGACCTACCTCAAAGCGTACAAGCAATTCGAACAATTTTCCGGCGCGACGGAACGCGAACTCATTGCCTGGATGCGTCAGATTCTTGTCCATAACATACGAGACCAGGCAAAGCACCACCGCCGTCACGGACGCGATATGCGCTTGCAAGAGTCGCTAGAGGCGATGCTCGACCGATCAAGTACGGCTGTGCATGAAGCTTTGGCAACTTCGACCTGCTCGCCCGTCGAGCAGGCGGCAAAACGTGAGCAGGCCGTTCTCCTGGCCAACGCGCTCGAACGACTGCCGGCGGATCATCAAGCAGTCTTCGAGCTACGTAATATCAAACATGTGTCGTTTGACGAGATTGCACGGAGAATGGGCCGATCGCCCAACGCCGTTCGCAAGCTTTGGGCCAGGACTTTGGAGATGCTGCGGAGTGCTTTGGAGGAGTCGTAATGAGCGACGAGGAACAGACGCGTAGACTTAGCGAGAATGACGACGATTCGATCGAGTCTAAAGTAGGCAGAATCCTCGACGCCTATCTTGTTGAGATCGAGGCAGGCCGACGCTTGGAGTCCGAGAGGCTCTTGGTCGAGCACCCGACTCTTGCCGATCGGCTGCGCACATACTTAGCAATCATTCAGGCGGTCGACTCCCCTGCCGATCGATTGAGCCGGGCGGCGGATCCAAACCAAACCGTCTCCCACAACGGCGCCAGTCTTTGGCAATCGCAAGGATTTCCGTGTTCGGAGAGTGTGCGAGTAGGAAGGGAAGCCCGTCGCGTGCTGCTTCGTGAGTTGCCAGACGAGGTTGCAGACGCCGCTTTCTCTTGTTCCGATGCAATGCCAGACCTCGGAATCGACCGTCGGAATCGTTACCAACTCCTCGGCGAAATTGCTCGAGGAGGCATGGGCTCGGTGATCAAAGGACGCGACGTCGATCTGGGACGAGATCTCGCGATCAAGGTCCAGCTCGAGGCTCATCGTAACGACCCCGAGAAACTTCATCGATTCATCGACGAAGCTCAGATTGGCGGCCAGCTCCAACACCCAGGGATCGTGCCGATCTACGACCTCGGAAGGCTTAGCGATAATCGCGTTTTTTTTGCCATGAAACTGATCCAGGGACGCACGCTCTCGACGCTATTGAGCGAGAGACCCAAGCCATCGGCCGATCTGCCTCGTTTCCTAGGTATTTTCGATCAAGTCTGCCATGCGATGGCATACGCGCATGCGCGTGGGGTCATTCACCGAGACCTGAAGCCTTCCAACATCATGGTTGGCGGGTTCGGCGAGGTGCAGGTTATGGATTGGGGACTTGCGAAGGTTCTGAGGGAGGACGACGCGTCTGAACATAAAGAGGAAAGCGATGAGAGTTGTGAGGGCGCCGTCCGGACGTTGCGCAGCGCCAGCGAAGTCTCTGAATCGCGAGGCGGTTTTCCGATGGGAACGTTTTGTTATATGTCGCCGGAGCAGGCGCGGGGCGAACACGACAGGCTTGATGGACGCACCGATGTCTTTAGCTTGGCGCGATCCTCTGCGAGATTCTGACTGGAGCTCCACCGCATGCTGGTGAGCCAAAGATCGAGATCCGAAAGAAAACGACAGGGGGAGACTTTGACGAGGCGTTGATTCGCATTGACGCGAGCGGAGCAGACGAGGAGCTACGCTCGATCGCAAGGGATTGTCTTGCGAGGCGCCCTGAAACGCGTCCCCGCGATGCCAGCGAACTGGCCAGAAGGATGACCTCATATCTGTCGGGCGTCCAAGAACGACTTCGGACGGCCGAGCTCGCGCGTGTCGAGCGCAAGCCAAGGCGCTCGAGGAGCGAAAGCGGCGCAAGGTCTCGATGGCTCTGGCTGCGTCGGTGCTGAGCCTCACTTTTGTAATCGGCGGCGTTTGGATCTGGTCTTACCGAGATCAATTGAGGCGGGCTTCGCGCGTTGCATTGCTTTCGAGTGAGGCGGAAGCCTTGTACAAGCAAGCTCGCTTAGATCCCGACGACATCGCAAAGTGGTTGGCTGCCAAGGAGGCTGTCAAGCGAGCCGAGGTCGCACTGGAGGGTGTTAACAACAAGAACGCTAGAGACGCCGTAAGAGCTCTTCGTAAAGAGGCGGAGACGGGTCTTCACCAGGCCGAAACCGATAAAGGATTGATTACCAGATTAGTCTCCATCCGTGCGAACCGTAACATTTCCTTCGACAAAACTGACGAGGCCTACGCCGAACTATTCCGTTCGGAGGGACTCGACGTCGATGCCCTGAGTCCTAGGGAGGTTGGCGTTCGAATCAGGCGACGACACCTCTCGGTAGCGGCGACGTTAGTAGCAACCTTGGATGAATGGTCTAGTCTACGCGGCCTCGCGCCGGGCCGAAAGACTCAATTAATCGCAATCGCTCAAGTCGCCGACTCCGATGAAGATCGTTTTGCCCTGCGCGCTGCCCTGGAAGTCGGCGATCTCATCAAACGGAAGGATCAACTCGTACAACTTTCAGCAAGAGCCAATGTAGAAACCTGGGCCCCTGCCAGCCTTATCTTACTGGGTCGCGCGTTGGCCGACTCTGGGGATCCTAGCGCGGCCATTTCAATCATGAGTAAAGCGTCGTACGTAAATCCAATGGATCCGTGGGTTTACCTTGAGTTGGGTATACTCTATGAGAATTCACATCCTCCAGAAAGGGAAGAAGCACTTAGGGCGTTCACGGCAGTGCGGCGCTTCTCCCCGCCGCGGCCCTCCCGCTTGCACTTTCACTCCAGTGTCGAGGGAGGCGAGCGGAAGCCCTAGAAGTCCTGCAGAGGCTGGCCATTTTGGAGCCCCAGAACGCAGAGATTCTTGAATTCTATGGGAGGCAGCTAAGTGAACTTGGGAACAATGAAGAGGCCAAAGTAGTGTTCGACAGAGCGGTCGCAATCAAACGAGACCTAATTCGTTTAAAGCCTAACGACGCGCACATGCGCGAACTTAGGCCTGAGCCTAGCTGATCTGGGAAAGTTTGAGGAAGCCGACGCCGAACTCGACAAAGCAATTCACCTCGGACCCGAACTTGCAGAAACCCACTTTGCGATGGCCGAGAGCCTCCGGATCCAGGGAAGGTTCGACGAGTCGATTTCAGAGTACAAAAAGGCGATAAAAAAAAAGCCTAACGACGGACACGCCCACAATAATCTAGGAGAGTGTCTTAGATCTCAAGGGAACATAAACGCGGCCATAACCCAACATCAGATTGCCCTCGGAATTGACCCTTACATCGCGGAGGGTCATTTCAACCTTGGGACCGATTTCTTGCGTGTGCAGAAATACAGCGAGGCAATCGCCGCGTTTCGATCTGCGCTTGATCTCAAACCGGGTCTCGTTGAACCCCATATTTCGCTAGCCAATATTTTCAGGGTTCAAGACAAGCTTGAAGATTCGCTTGCTGAGCTCCGGCAAGCCATCCATTTGAACCCTCGCTTCGCGCCGGCACACTATAATCTAGCGAAGATCCTTGGGGAGCTAAATCAACACGACGACGCCATTTCCGAGTACCTTGAGGCGATTCGCCTGCAGTTCGATTTCGCGGCGGCTCATTGCAGCCTAGGTTTGTTGCTCCGCCGGCTTGGACGATATGAGGAGGCACTCGAACCATTGCGTAAGGGACACCACTTGGGTTCAAAGCGTGCTGATTGGCGTTACCCCTCATTAGATTGGTTGCAGGAATGCGAAGGAATGGCCGCGCTCGCGTCGCATCTCCCGGCGGTTCTTAATGGAACCGAGAAGCCCAAAGGCGATGAGGAAAAGTTAGCCTTCGCCCGAGTGTGCTACGACAAAGCCCTTTATGCTGCATCAGCTCGACTATGGTCTGAGGCGATTGGAGCGGATTCCAAGCTCGCCGATGATCTTAAAGGCGCGGAATCGTTACGACGCAGCCTGCGCGTGCGGCGCTGGCCGGATGCGGTCAGGGGAAGGACAGTCCGCTCCCAGCCGAAGAGTGCGAAAACTGTATCGTCGTTTAGCACTGGAATGGCTTCCGGCTGAGCTGCATTTCTTTGCAAAGCTGCTCGATAGCGGAAGGCCCGCCAACCGCTCCGACGTTACGAAAGCCATGAATCACTGGAAACAAGACTCCGATCTCGCCGGCGTTCGAGACGATGCGCTCTTGAACAAACTTCCTGACGAAGAGCGCAGGGCATGGAAAGCACTTTGGGCCGACGTCGACGCATTGCTCGAGAAAGCTCGCAGTGAAGAACAGGCTAGACCAGCACAGGTTACCAACAAATAGCCAATAGTCCTGTCCGGTCTGACGCATCCGCCGACACAGGCTGGTATTGATCGACGCCGATCAAGTATGCGACTCGCCCACTTGATTCCAGATCCAACAGAGACACTTAACTACATCTGGCCAAAAATATCAGACTCTGAAACGCTATAGTAATAAGAACATGTCTTAAATACCCTCAAATAAAATTCGCGATTAATGAGGCTCAATCGCCCTGTGGACGTCGTCCTATTCAGGGAAGTGGTTGGTAAAGAGCCCAAAGCTCGGCAGGGCTCTTCACCGAAAACGTCCGTCTTGGAACTCGGACGCCGGGTCGACGACTTTTCGCTTTGCGCAACGATAGACGAGCAGGTTCGGCCGAGAAGGCACAAGCGTATTCGCGCCGTCGATTGGAAGTCACCCTCGAAGTGACGGTCAACGCGTGCGATGTGTCGATGAAGTCAGTCGAGCGCGGCTGAAGCGATCGCAATTTCCGGCGATGCGACCAAGCTCCGCGCTCGGTTTTGCCGCTCTGTTTCACCATTCCATAAGGAGTTGCAGCTATGCGTATTAGATTCTCATTTCCAAAGTCAAAGAAGCGTGATCGAAAAGGTGCGCGAGGTCAAGCCCTCGGTTTCGGGCCTGGAGGATCGAGCGCTCTTGAGCCACACGCCTTTCGCCGCTGGTTCACCTGCCGCTGCTCAATCGTATGTCAACAACCTTTATCGAGAGCTTCTAAATCGAAACGCGGACGCCGCGTCGCTGGCCAAACTCTCCGGCGAATTGGAGACGGGAGCGACCACGCCCTCGAAAATCGTCAAGGGCATCATGAATGGCAAAGAATTCCTCGCGAACGAGGTTAATTTCGTTTATGAAAAGGTTCTCGGACGCACTCCCGACCAACAAGGTCTCGCGTCGAGCATGAAACTCTTGAGCAATGGAGGAACGCTCAATTCGCTCGAGCTCAAGTTGGTTTCTTCGAAAGAGTTTTACTCCGACGCTGGAAATTCAAGCCAGGGTTACGTCGCCGCGCTCTATTCCGAATTCCTCGACAGGAAGCCGGATGCAGCCGCGAATAACCTTGTCGCTGAACTGAACTCGGGCGTTTCCCCGTCAAAGATCGCTGGTGAAATCATCAACAGCAAAGAAGCTGCGGATCTTGCCGTGAGCCAACTCTACGGCAGCTACTTCGATCGCAGCACGGACAATGCCGCGCAGGGCTATGCCGATATGCTCGTTCAGACCAAGGGAGCTGCCTACGATCAAGTGATCGCCGGCTTTGCGACCTCGAACGAATTCATCGCTCGCGCCACCAAACCGAGCTGAAGACCCGATCGAATCGATTGCTCGAGATCCACTGTACGAAGAAGGCTTGGTTGTGAGCGACGCCGCTCTCAGCCAAGCCTTAACTTTTCGGAATTCTCAAGAAGTTTCGGCAGCAGGATCAAAAGTCGGCGGCACTTTCCTAGCAAGTCGGGAAACGAGAGTGGGGCTCGGCTTTCGGCGGCGCATTTCCACTCCCGCCGGTGCGTTGCCTACCTTCGGCGCGATCGAGGCGGCTTCTGGCGCTCGCGGCAAGGCCCCCGATCTCAGACGGCCCCCGAACTCAGGCCCCCGAACTCAGACAGTCAACTTTCGGGGCCGCTTTCGGGGCCCCCAGCTCGACTCTAAACTTTCGGGGCCTGGCATCGCTGGGGAGCGGAATTCGCGAAACCGTCTTTTCCTTGACACTGAACGTTAACGGACGCTCGCTATTTTTTAAGACTTATCATTCAGAGGCCGACCTGCGACGCCGGTGTGGGACCATGTCCGGCGTGAAGGCCCTGAATTCAGACAGTCCACTTTCGGGAGGGTTTGAGAATGTCCGTCGATCTCCAGCACTTTCGAGCACTCAAGGAGCTCACTCTAAGCCGAACAGTCGTAGATACACTGCTTTGGAGCGAATGGCATGCTCGTCATCGAGACCTTCGCGCATGCTCGAACGAACACCCATCGTCGGGTGCCCGTTTCAGACGTTGATTGTCGCTCAACGGCGAAGGCGGCTGTTACAGAAAAGCCGCTCGGGCGTGCTTTTGCCCGTGGAACCAACGACGATCGGTTCGCTCGGCCTCCGCCGCCATCGAAACCCCTCGCCCAGCCGCTCGCTTGAACCATCGGCCGAAGTTGGCGACGAGATCAACCCACGTTTCGCTGTTCAGACCCAATCGCTCGAGGATCGGCTTCAACCCTCTCGGTATCGCTCCGCTCTTGCCTTCGCGAATCTCCCGCCCTGTCCAATCCAGGAGCTTCAAATACTTTGCGAGCGAGATCGGCAAAAAGCCCCTATCCGAAGCCCTCGGGCCGATCGGCGCCTGAGCCTCGTCCGCTGCCGACGACTTCTGAGCAGATCCCGGCGCCGCGGGCGCGACCTTGCTCCTGTGAACCAACGGAGATTCACCTGGTCCTTCGCGAAGCGTCACCTCGCAAAGCCAAGCGTCCGGACTCGGCGGAACACCGGCCTCGAACCGAGCCTTATTCGCAGCCAATTTCCGCTTTCGGTGCATCGCCAACAGTCGCTTTGCCGCGAGAGTAAGCCTCCCTGGCTTGGCCTTCACGGCTTCGATGCGATCGTGCGCCGAGGTGAACTTCGATTCTTCGGGAGTTTCAGCAATCTTGGCGCGAATCGGATTCAGATCAACGTACATGCTACAGGTCAAAATCGCTGCCTCATCGAGAAGGGCCATGCTGCCGAACCTCCCCTCCCAAAATTTTCCTTTGACCTTGTCCTCAGCATTGGCAAGTCGGGCCAAAACCTCGCACAAAAGCCGCATGAACCACGATACGCTCGCCAGGCGTTCGCGATACTCGGCGACCTTTCGCCGATCGCTCAGAATTGACTTCACAACTCCCTCTTCTGGCTCTCTTTTCGAGGGCTCGAGTCTGCGGAAAACGGCCTTGACCCTGGCCCATCGGCGAGCGATGTCGACGTCCGACCAACTCGCGACGACGTCGGGCCTGGCCCGAAGTATTACGTGTAGGTGATTGCTCATAACCGCATAGGAAACGACGTCTAAGGCGAAAAATCCTGCGAGCGATTCGAGCCGCAGTCTCACCCATTCTTTGCGGTGCTCGAGATCTCTCCCCGAGAGCGGGTCTTTGCCGCAGAGGAACGCTCGGCGAACGCAGCGGGCTGTGCAGTGGTAGACGCCAATCTGGTCCTTGGCGACGATTTCTCTGCGAGCGCAGGCGGGCATGGCGGAGCATCTCAGGCGAAAATCAGAAAACCCGTCGCATTATGTACCGAAGGATAGTAGTGCTCGCGTGAGCAGTCAAGAGATCGCCAGAAAAATCTTGGCCTCCGCCTCCTCCGAATTTAGACTGTCTGAGAGCGGAGTCTGAGAGCGGATCCCGACCGGCCGGAAATGGACTGTATTCAAGAATCCCAAGACAGGGAAGTACTCGGGGGCTCACCCGTCGTCGGGGGATTAACAGATGCGAAGGGTGAAAGCGCGGACCATCGCTTCTACTGAGTATAGTGATCCCGGGTCCGCGATTCGGGATGCTAGGCTTGTAGATCGCCAACGTCGGAGCATTCCCGACCAAGAAGTCTCCGGGAGGAGAATCGAGCGAATTGTCTGGGTTGACACATCGCTCGCCTTGGAGCTCGATGACCAGCGTTACCTACATTGCACAATCGAGAATCGGCGCGTTTCCGCGGCTCTGAGTCCTCTCCCCTTAATTTCCGAAAAGGCGCAAGACGGCAGTCTCCTTCTTGAGCTGGAGACTGGCCCTTTTGAATGGGACAGAGCTGAAACCGCGGATCGTTACGTTGGCTGTTTGTTGCGTCGATTATGGTTTCTCGAGAGTGGCATCCTTATGTATGTGGACGAGAGGCCAATTCTCGCTTGTTATCCTCTTGAGCTACTTCACGACGAGGGGCTTATCATGTTCTGGACTGGTTCGGACTAGGAGGATTCAACCTTGGCCCGAACACAGACGATCCGGAACCGATCCGGAACCCAGACACCCTGGAATCCCTGACAATCTTGCGCTCGCAACGCCCCGAGCGGGCGCAGACAATCTGAGAGCGGCCGGTCTGAGAGCGGCCGAGAGCAGCCAGTTAACCAGGCTAAAAACTCGAACTTAGACTGTCTGAGAGCGGATCCTTCTTCTGCCGAACCTAGAGACCCCTTGGCGAACCTGCCTGTGCGAATGGGCGGGGCTGGGTTGTTTGGAGCAGCGCCACCCGGCGGGGTTTCCGGCCCATTGTTGTTGTGAACGAGTACGCTATTTCGGCCCACACTATAGCAATGAAGGTTTTCGACCTCCATGTTGTACACGATGCCCTCGAAGGGACGATACTCAATTCGTTCAACGGGGGAAATCCGTCCGTCACGAAGGAGTCACCCCAGAGTTAGGGTGTCTGGGAAGAACCCCGACTTGCCCTGAGCGATTGCTCACGGAATCAGTCAGTCCGAGTTCGGGTCCCCCCCAGAGTCGGGGCTTCTGGAGGATCTACGATAGGAATGGTATCCAGGAACCGACTTCGGTTGTAATTTGCGGCAAAAGACTCTTTGCTCTCGTCGTCGAAAAAGATAATGACAGCGTAGTTTCGATTTCCTGATGGGTCGGGAAGCCAGGTCACCACTAATTCATCTTTTATTCCGATGGTGGCAATCCCGATTTTTTGGCATAACTTCCCAACCGGCACCCAATCGGCTGATTTGTGCAGGGTAAGCAAAGTAAGCGGGAATGCCTCCGAATCTTTGAGTGTTACTAGGTCCGCACAGTAACCAATCTGGCTATCGAGATTATCATTCACGTTCGTTTAACCTCAATTGACGAAGCCCTTCAATGCATCGAATTCCTCTTCTGTGGCAGGACGTATCGTACCGTCCCGAAGTCGTCCAACGTGAGCACTATCAGGGCGATTTAGCGAAGTCACATGCTCACCATTGGGTTCGATGATGTGCTCACGTCCCTTCGGGCCTCGGACAACGTACCTGCCGTCGGGTTGGACGAAGACATCCTTTGGTCCCGCACGTTGAGCGTCATTCACAACCTGGCCGACCGGACGTCCTTGTGCTGAACGCAGCTTGGCGTGCTCGCTTCGGCTAATTCCTCCTCCGTTCGGTGCAGTGCCGCGCGGAGGAGTTTCCGGCCCATTGTTGTTGTGAACGAGTACGCTATTTCGGCCCACACTATAGCAATGAAGGTTTTCGACCTCCATGTTGTACACGATGCCCTCGAAGGGACGATACTCAATTCGTTCAACGGGGGAAATCCGTCCGTCACGAAGGAGTAGTTCGTCGCCAAGGCCCCGAATTCAGACAGGAATGGCACTTCCTGAAGCTCTTAAGCCGCTACCCGTAAGCGTTTACGCGCGGCCTCACGAGGTTCGAGCAGTATTCGACTCGGCTTGGGTCGTCGCTTCACGGCGCGAGGTTCTACTCGTCCGCGTCGGTGTCCAACTTCGTTGGCGGCGGCCGCCTCCAGCAGGCTGAGACGCAACACCTCCCGGCGGTCCTCCGGTGCGTAGGTCATCGCCTCCGAGTGCGCCCGGATCGCCTGCATAGCGCTCTTGAAGCTTAGTTTCCTCGGCTCGGTCCCCGTCTGAATCGCGGCCTCCGCCATCAACGTGCGAACAATGTTATACACCAGCATGTGCATCCATACCTCTTTCTCTACCATGTCAGGTGTTTTGCAACGCAGGACGTTCATTGAGAGCTCGACCTTGATCGTTCTCAGGTCCACTTCGACGTTCCATCGCTCGAAGTAGAGTTCCGCGAGATCATCCGAGCTGTATTCGGTCGCGTCCAGGAGAGTCGTTGCGAGTATGACAAAGCTAACCCGGAATCCTGGTTGGTTGACGCGGAAGCCAATCTCGCGAATCTCCAGTTCCTCTGGGAAAGCATTATACGTTTCAATGTCCATGTCTTTGGGCCGCTGCGGCCTTAGCCATTTCACGATGTGATCCAAATCTGTAATGCACTTGCCAAGTTTGAAATCGATCTTTCGTCCTTTGTGAGTCCGGCACACCGAATGAACGCCCCGAGCGAGCAGGCCCGCAATGCCGAAAAATGAGCCAAAACAGCGGTCCCCGAGCACGACGCTGCCTGCTTCGAACTCGTCCTCGATGCGTCGAAGCAGAGAAGGCTCGCCGGTCCCTTTGCCCTTGTAAGGACCCATCGCCAAACGACGAACCGCGCCCGTTGCAAGCGAGATCACGACCACCATGCGTGCGATTGGGAAGCCCAGCCCGGGTTTCTGCGCCCGATGCTGAGGGAACGCTTTCTGGTTTTCCGGTGTGTCGGGCATCGACACGGTTGTTCCATCCACGATGTAGACGGAACGTCCTTTCCACTTCCAGGAACCAGGCGAGGTTTCCTCGAGCTTTCGTCCAGTTGTGAGCACCAAACGCATGATCAGTGAAAGCGGCAGCCGACGGCGTGCCTTACAATACGGTCCGGTATTCGTTGAACACCTTCGAACGCCGATAGAAGTCAAGTAAGCAAACAGTCGCAGGACCGCCGCTTGACAGGAATGGTCGGGATCCAAGACCTGGCAGACGAAGGTCCACAATGTGGTAAGTGGCGTGTACACACAATCACGACACCGAATTCCTTCCTTGTCAATCGCCTCTTGAACGAGGTTGCGATCGAGCAACCCCTCGAACAGCTCCTCTGGTTGAGAACGAAGGCGATTGATCTGGTCACGGACGGTGGAACGGATACCCTGACCCATTGTCGGCCTCCTTGCCTTTGGATTGGGTGGTTGGTAGCTACCCAAAAGATCAGCAAGAGAGGCCGATTTTCACAAATATAACGAGCAGCGAGAGTTACGATTCAGGAAGTGCCATTCAATTCAGACAGTCCACTTTCGGGAGGGTTTGAGAATCGAATTTAGACTGTCTGAGAGCGGATCCTGTCTGAGAGCGGATCCTGGGTACGCCCCTACGCCGAACCGGACCAGAGGACGACGACAGGGCATCGCCCCTACGCCGAATCGGATCAGAGGGCGTTTCAGGCGCTCGCCCCTACTAGAAAGAGACCGAGTGCGTCGTGGACCTTGTCCGTACACCTGCCACGGAAAACCGAGGGCCAACTCAAGCCGCGAATCCAAACAGCCTTCCTTCGAGTGCTCGAAAGGCTTTTCCAATTGAGATCGTCTCCGGTCTGGATTCGAACCTAACTCAACCCGTTCTGACCGAGCTCGGCGGCTTGGGAGGTTTGAGCGTTTCGAGCGTCTTGCGCTCGTTGGCCAGGCTGGTGCGGGCGTCGTCGTAGGCGTGCTGGAGCGCGTCGATCGCTTCCTGGCTCATGCCTCCGGTGCGCATCCGATCTTCGCGCGCTCGAGGCGGCTCCGCGCACCTGCGACGACAACTTCCGTGTAGCTGACCCGGGCGCACTGGTAATTCGCTTTGAGCTCGAACTGCTTGGCCCGGTCGTACCGCTTCTCACCCGATCGCATGGCGAGCTCGAGCTCAACCTGGGCCTGCCTTGCCTTGCTCAGCGCCACGGCTGCTCGGGATGAGTTAAAATCGAATTCAGCGACCTCCTCTTCCTCGCGACTGACGGCCTTGCGATCCTTGAGCATCTGAACGCGCTTGAGGATGAACGTTCGATAATCGAGCTCGATCTGCGCCATGACTTCCTGCTTTTCGAGCAAGTCCAGCAGAAGCGCGTAGCCGCGAGCGTCGTCGGCGGACGACTTTCGCGTCATGACGTCGTGTTCGTATTGCTTGAGAGCGCGGTAGGCGACCATCTCCTTTTCTCTGGCTTCCTGATAGCGTGCATCGGACTCGTCGCGCTCGAGGTCCATGGCGCTGACAGCGCCCTTGCGGGCGAGCTTGCGCGTCGTGACGAGCTCGGCTTGCTTGACGAGCACCAGGTCGTGCTGTCTGTGGATCTCGCGGTCGAGGTCGTCGAGCTCCATGCTCCTGTGAAGCGAGAGCGGAAAGTGCTCCGGATCCGCCTTGATCTGCCCTTGGCCCATGAGCAATGCCGCGACAATCATGAACGTCATCGATCTTTCCCCCGCTCATCAAGGCGTCCAAAACAGCCCGCTCCCAACCCCTCTGAAACTACGCTCCGCATTACGATTCTACTCCGGATCCAACCCGTGGAGCTCGTCGGGAACGAACTTGCCGTCGATTCGGACCAGTTTTCCGTCGAACGCAATGGTTCCCCCGCCGTAATCCTCGCGTTGGATTTGCACCAGGTCCCAATGGACTTTAGAACGGTTGCCGTTGTCTGCCTCGTCGTAGGCGTTTCCGGGGGTGAAATGGAAACTGCCGGCGATCTTCTCGTCGAACAGGATGTCGCGCATCGGGTGTAAGATCCGTGGATTACAGCCCAGGGAGAACTCGCCCACGTAAGATGCGCCTTCGTCCGATTCAAAGATTCTGCGGAGCTTGTGGACGTCTCCTCCGGAACACTCCGCCTGGACGATCATGCCGTCTTTGAACTCGAGCGAGACGCCGTCGAAAGACCCGCCCTGATAGATCGTCGGGGCGTTGAACGTCACGCGTCCGTTGACTGAGTTCTTGACCGGAGCGGTGAAGACTTCTCCGTCGGGGATGTTCATCTCGCCAGAGCAAGGCACGACGGGGATGCCTTCGATCGAGAACGAAAGGTCGGTGTCTGGCGCCTTGATCTCGACCAACCTGGTGTTCTCCATCAGGGCTTTCAAGGGCGCCAAGGCGTGGGCAAGCTTGCGATAGTCGAGATTGCAGACGTCGAAGTAGAAGTCTTCGAAGCCCTCGGTGCTCATGCCAGCCTGCTGCGCCATGCTCGCATTAGGAAGGCGCAGGACGCACCATTTTGTGCGTCTGATCCGGTGTTCGAAGTGGACCGGTTTGAGCACATGCTCGTTGAAGAGGTTCATTTTGTCCGAGGGGACGTCTGCCATTTCGTTGATGTTTCGCGCCCCTCGGAGTCCGATGTAGGCCTGGACGGCCTGCATGCGTTTGAGCTCAAAATCTCCAATGATTTTCATCTGGTTTTCGGAGCCGCGGCGGACGAGCTCGCGAATGATGCGCGAGTCTTTGGTTTCGATGATGGGGTGTGCACCGAGCCTGGCTGCTTTTTTGGCGAGCAGCTTGGGGAGCGTTGGGTCGTCCATGTCGAAGCATTCGACGAGCAGGGCCTCGCCGGCTTGGAGGCGCGTCGAGTGGTTCAAGAGCGTGTCTGCCAGGGTTTCCCAGCGGGGGTCGGGCATCGTCGATCTCTCTGGTCCTGGCGGAGGCTCGAGTGTTGCGTAAGGGTCGGCCTGCGAGTTAGTCTCGGGCTTTCGTATGAGTGCGATTGGGCCCGATGGATCATACGCCATTATGCGTTTTCATGGGCTTGCGAGCAATCGCGATCGAGTCTATCCAGAGCGGAGGCGAGGGTCTTGACGAATCTCTTCGATCTTTCCGACAAAGTGGCGATCGTAACCGGGGGAAACGGCGGCATTGGCCTGGGCATGGCCAAAGGGCTTGCCGTTCATGGGGCGAACGTGGCGATCCTGGGTCGAGATTCCGCCAAATCGGAGGCCGCGGCCAAGGCTCTTGCCGACGAGACCGGCAGGAGAGTTTATGCCTTCACAGCCGACGTTTCGATTGAGCAGGAGGTCGAGCGGGTGGTTGGCGAGATTCGC
This sequence comes from uncultured Planctomycetota bacterium, assembly GCA_963818975.1. GTDB lineage: Bacteria > Planctomycetota > Planctomycetia > Isosphaerales > Isosphaeraceae > CAWFUI01. The sequence goes on from CAWFUI010000021.1 coordinate 189,940, forward strand.
CAAAAGTTCAAGCGCATCAACATCCTGATCAACAACGCCGGTATCAACATTCGCAAGCCTCCTGATCAGATGAAGCTCGAGGAATGGAACAAGGTGATGGACGTCAACGTGACGAGCGCCTTCTTGATGTCGAAGGCTGTGTATCCATCACTCAAAGAAGCTGGCGGAGGAAAGGTTCTGCACATCGGCAGCATGACTTCGATTTTTGGGGCGAGCTTTGCGCCTGCCTATGCAGCGAGCAAGGGAGCGATCGTCCAGCTTGCCAAGAGCCAGGCGCTGGCTTGGGCCCCGGACAATATTCAGGTGAACGCGATCCTTCCCGGTTGGATCGACACCGACCTGACGATGAACGCTCGCAAGGAAATTACCGGAATGCACGAGCGTGTGCTTTCGCGAATTGCCTTGGGCCGATGGGGAAAACCGGAGGATCTTGCGGGCGCCGCGGTCTGGCTTTCGAGCCCTGCGAGCGATTATGTCACGGGCGTCGCCGTGGCCGTCGACGGCGGCTACACGGCGATGATTTGAGGTTGGGGTTTGCCATGGTGGGCGGAGCCGCAACCCAAACTTGCCAACCTTTGTGATCGGTGCGGCACGAGCAGTGAATCGGAGGCAACGACGTAGGGGCGATGCCCTGTCCTCGCCCTCTTCAAACGATTGGCCTACGCATCCCGGAGGGCAGACACAGGGGTCTGCCCCTACGCAGAGGGGCACTGGCTAAGAGACTCGGCAGAGCTTTACTTCGGACACGATTCGCATTCAGCTTTCGCTGGCGCGGAAGGTGCTTTGCTGGCCTTGATCTCGATCCTCAGCTCGATCGGGTGCGAGAGGGTGAACTTGAAGATGGGGAGCGGAGTGGTGGGTTTGGCGTCTTCCGGTTCCGCGACCGGTTCAACGAACTTGGCAGCTTGGACGTCTTTGTCGTGAGCAGGGCTTGGCTTGGCCTTCGACGCGGATTCCTTCACAGGGAGGTCCAGGCTTCTCTTCAGTTGAATTTGGGCGTGGATGGTTGCCCGAGCGAGGTCTCCAGACGGTTCGTGGAGGCTAACAGCGTCGTAATCAAGAAGGTCGCCCACTGCCTCGTGGTAGGCGATAATTGCGGTGTTGTACTGGCATTTGTACTGCATTTCGAGTGTCACCGCCCCGGCCCATTGCGCGATGGCATCGAGGTAGCGATCGACAGATACCCTACCAGCTTCGTATCGACTCCGCTGGACGTTCAACCTTGCCGCGGCGAATTTCTGATTTCGTTCAGCAGCCTTCCAACCATTGGAATTCGAGGCGATCTCGAGATGAAACCTGGCCAGCGAGTGGGTCGTCTGTTTCACCACCTGATCCAAGAACGCTCGTTGCCTGAACACATTGCGCCTGGCCTGGTCGATGCTATCGTCATCGGCGGCGTTCCATTGTTTCCCGGCCTCGTCGAGCTTCGCCTCGGCAAGCTTGACCAGGAATCTCTGAGCCTGAATGTCGGGCTGGTGGTCGAGCATCGTCTTTAGGCTCATGAGCCAGTCCTGAGTGAATGGCTCTTCGGTGGGCGCCGTGACCGGAATGATCCGGCGATCGTCGGTCGGAGGCATACCCAAGATATTTCGAAGTTGGCGTTCGGTTGTGATCACGTCCGAGGTTGCACTGATCACATCAAGGCGGAATCGTTCGAGCTGTTGCTGGGCTTCGGCCAGGCTTGCGATCCCGCCTCTGCCGAGGGCGTAATCGGCCTGTTCGCGTTTGACGACTTGTTCGCCCAAGGCGAATGCGGTTTCCCTGCTCCAGAGCTGCATGTGATGCAGAGCCAAGGCCCAGTATTGCTGCTCGACCGAGCGAAGCATCGCGCTCATTTCGCTAACGAAGCGATGGCTTTCCCCGTCGGTCTTTAGCCTGGAGATTACGATGTTCCCCCAGCCTCGCGAGCCGTCTTCTGTGCTCGGGGTTCCTCTCATCTGGAGCACGCGAACGATCTCGGAGTTCTCGAGCGCAATGGTCGTTGCCTGCTCGAGCGTCATTTGAAGAGACCCTTTGGCTTGGACGCCCTTAACGTCTCCAAAGTCGGATTCGTGATTGCAGCCCTGGAATGGGCAGCCGATTCCGATGGGGCATTTGGCCGCGCCTGGGGCCTCGGCGGGCATTGGAGCGGGCGGAGCAAGCGTCGGAAACATCAGGTATGGGTTGGCCTTCGTACCTTCCAGCGGAGCAGGGGACGGCTTGTCGGCAGGGGCTGGCTGCGCGGCTGTTGAAGTCGGCATGCTTGTCTTGGCCAAAGCTTGATCGTTCTTGATGATCGCAGGCTGGCTTGCGATTGGCGTCGCGGGCAGAGGCGGCAGCGGAGGCAGGTCAAGGCTTGGATCGGGCATCTGTGGGCTTACGAGCGACGAAACGGCAATCGGCGCCGGCTCGGTCGGCATCGCGGCCCCTGCTGGAATTTCGCCCGGGACCGATCGCGAAGGAACCGGAGGCGAAGGTAGTTTGGCAAAGGGACCAGCCGCGGCGGGCGCCACTGCCCGGGAATCGCCAGGTGACCGACTCGGGTTTGGCCTTGGCGTTGGTATCCATGCTCGGTGTGAGCACCATCACGCGCTCGACGATCTTCGGAGCATGGGGATCGGACCAGTCCGTGCACATGCCCAAGCTTACGATCAGCACCTCGTCGGGCTTGAGCATCCATTCGCCGTCGACGTGGTTCGCCGAGATTTCGGGGACCTCGATCGTGGTCTTGATGCTCGAGGCTTCGCCGGATTTATCCCCGGAATGGACCCGTTCGGCGACGACCATCGCGTGCGTGGTCGCGATGTGGTGGTCGTCAAGGCAAAGCGTGATGAGCATTCCTTGATCCATTCTTCTGCCATGGATCTTGAGGTCGAAGGTTTCGGGAATGCGTTCGTCCTTGGGTGTGTAGGCGACCTCGGAGGCGTGGTTCATCGGACCGTCGGCGTGGCGAGCCAGCGAGGTTTTGAGCGTCTTGGTCGATTCGAGATGAATGACGCCCTCTTGACCGTCCTCGACGAGGATCGCGGGTGCGATGATGGTGGAGTGCGCCTCCGAACGGCTGGAACGCTTCTTGACGAGCTCGCCGGTTGCTTTCTTGGCGACCCAGATCGTTGCGTTGCCGCGACGGGCGACGGGATCGGAATCGGCGAACATGGTTTCGCGGAGATCGAAACCGGACATCCAGTAGACGGCGGTTCGATAGCTGGTCGAGGCCTGGGCAGACGCCTTGGCGTCGGCGGGTCCGTTCAGAAATCCGAGTGCCAGCAAAGCGCATGCAAGAGACATATTTCGACCTCCCTCCATGAAGGAGCGCAAACGACGGTCCACATTCGAGGCGGCGGATCGTACGATCAACGCTTAAATCGGTCAACGGCGGCTTGTCGGCGCCGCGCGGCAAAAACTTGAGGAATGTCCTCAGGCGAGGCGGAAGACGAAGCGTTTCAGCCCACAAGCGGCTACAGAGTTTGGGATTCGGACGAGGTGTGCGGGCTTGTCTTCCTCTTCAAAAGGGACGTCTTGAGTCCGTGAGTTCCCGACCTGCGGCCGGGTTGGCTTCTGTCGGGCGAGCTCGTCCGGACGCGGACGCCATCTGCTCTGGAATCGAGGAGACTCTCAACGATTGGACCGGAGGGCGTTTCAGGGACCTCGCCCCTACAACGGGATCGGAATACGCAGCGGGAAAACCGACGTAATTTGTTCCCCGAAGCGGAGCCGAAACCAAACATGTCAGCCTTGTTGAAGGCTTCTCGAGAACAATCTGCTCATCAAACGAAAACGCCGGCACGAACGCCCGGCGCTTCGAAATCGATCCTCCACCGTATCTGGTAGGATCAATACATGTCGTCATAGCCGCCATGGCCGCCGCCCCCGCCGCCGGCGGGTTTCTCGTCTTTGGGCACGTCGGCGATCAGAGCGTCGGAGGTCAGAAGCAGGGTCGCGACGCTGGCTGCGTTTTGGAGCGCGGAGCGTACGACCTTGGTGGGATCGATGATCCCAGCCTTGACCATATCGGTGTACTGATCGTTCAGGGCGTCGTAGCCGAAATTGTCCTTGCCTTCAGAGACCTTGTTCAGGACCACTCCGCCGTCTTGACCTGCGTTGTCGGCGATCTGTTGGATCGGGGCGGCACAGGCACGGACGATGATCTGATAGCCGGTCTCTTCGTCTCTGGTCAGTCCGCTCGCCTTGACCTTGCGAGATGCGCGGAGCAGAGCGACTCCGCCGCCTGGGAGGATGCCTTCCTCGAGGGCAGCGCGGGTGGCGTGAAGGGCGTCTTCGACGCGGGCCTTCTTCTCCTTCATCTCGGACTCGGTCGCGGCGCCGACGTTGATCTTGGCAACGCCGCCAGCCAGCTTGGCGAGACGCTCCTCGAGCTTCTCGCGGTCGTAGTCGCTCTTGGTGTCGCCGATCTCGCGGCGGATCGCTTCGATCCTGCCCTTGATTGCGTCGGTCTTGCCCGAGCCTTCGATGACTGTGGTGTTGTCTTTGTCGATGACGACTTTCTTAGCCTGGCCAAGGTCGGCGAGACCTACGTTTTCGAGCTCGATTCCCAGGGCCTCGAAGATCGGCTTGCCGCCGGTCAGGATGGCGATGTCCTCGAGCATGGCCTTGCGGCGGTCGCCGTAACCGGGGGCCTTGACCGCGGCGCACCTGAACGTGCCTCGAAGCTTGTTGATCACGAGGGTTGCCAGCGCCTCGCCTTCAACTTCCTCGGCGATGACGATAAGCGGCTTGCCGGACTGGGCGACCTTTTCCATGACGGGGACCAAATCCTTGACCGAGGAGATCTTCTTCTCGTGAATCAGGATGTAGGCGTCCTCGAGCACGGCCTCCATGGTCGCTGGGTTGGTAACGAAGTAGGGGCTCAGGTAGCCGCGGTCGAACTGCATGCCCTCGACCCACTCGACCTCGGTCTTGAGCGTCTTGCCCTCTTCGACGGTGATGACGCCGTCTTTGCCGACCTTCTCGGTGGCCTCGGCGATCATCTTGCCGACTTCGCTGTCGAAGTTCGAGGCGACGGTGGCGACCTGCTCGGTTTCCTTCTTGTTGGAAACCTTGACGCTCATCTTCTTCAGCTCTTCGACGACGTCGGCCACGGCCTTGTCCATGCCTCGTTTCATGAGCATGGGGTTGACCCCTGCGACTACGCCCTTCAGGCCTTCGTTATAAATGGCTTCGGCCATCACCGTTGCGGTGGTGGTGCCGTCGCCGGCGACGTCGCTGGTCTTGGAAGCAACTTCCTTGACCATCTTCGCTCCCATGTCTTCGTATTTATCTTCGAGTTCGATCTCCTTGGCGACGGTGACGCCGTCCTTGGTGACGGTCGGCGAGCCGAACGACTTCTGAATGATGACGTTGCGTCCTCTGGGACCAAGCGTCACCTTGACGGCTCTGGCAAGTTTGGCGACGCCCCTTTGCATCGCTTGCCGAGCCTCTTGATCAAACACTATCATTTTCGCGCCCATGTCTGACAATCTCCCTGAGTCTTGCGGTCAACCGTAGGTATCGAGGTGTTTCGAAGCGGGTGCGACGACCCGCGGAATGGTTTTTGACTTCGAATTCAGGCTTCGATCACGGCGAGGATGTCGTCCTCGCGCATCAGAAGAACCTTCTTGTCCCCGTTGAGCTTGAACTCATCGCCCGCGTAAGAGGTGAAGAGCACCTGGTCCCCAACCTTCACCTGTAACTCGCGAAGCTTTCCGTCCTTGGCAACCCTGCCGTCGCCGATTGCCAAAACTTTGCCCTTCTGCGGCTTGTCCTTGGCGGTATCGGGAAGGACGATCCCACCTGCGGTCGTCTCCTTCGCTACCTCTCGTTCCACCACCACTCGATCGCCAAGCGGCTTGATTTCCATCGACGGCTACTCCCGTTAGTGATCACAAAAGCGCTCGATCCGAACCCCGCTGGAAATGCATGCCACGACCACGCGACGGTTCCAATCGGTTCCAGATCGACCAACCCCTTACAGCAACCTTCGTGCCCTCTGGAGATATTTGCTCAAAGTCTTGATGCCTATTGGTTTACGAATTGAGAGGCATTTGCATCGAGAATGCTCAAACTGCCTTAGCGACTGTGCGACCGGCACGGCTCTGCCATTCTGGCAGTCGAATGAGGAGGTAAGGACGAGATTGTGAAAGGCGGAGTGGTGGCTTTCGAATGGGCTTGCCACCCTGGGAGAAGCGGGTTATGGTTCGGCCGCGTTGCGGAAGCAAGGATGGTTCCGATCAATCGCTAAGGAGCGGATGCGAATGCCTATCCGGTCGTGGAAGGCTTTGGTTGGTTTTGGCGTTTTGGGATGCCTCATTTGCGCTGCTGCTTCGCACGCCGACGACAAGATCAAACCTGTCGTGAATCACGTCAATCTCGAATTGAAGATGGATGGCATGGGCGACGAGGGCTGCGAGGTGGTGATCAAGCCCGGTCATCCGTCTAGCAAGTTCCGCCAGGTGCAGGTGAAGTTCGGTCCTGGGACGGCTAAGGAAAAATACGAGTCTTACAAGGTTCCTTTCACGATCGTGGCGCAATCGACTTCGGCCGATCGCGACTGCTCGTTCGAGGTGATCATCAAGGAACCGGGCAAGCCCGATCGATCGTACCAAAGAGGTTTGAGGCTTGCGGTTCGCGAAGAAGGCAAGCCGATACCCGTCAAATCGCCCACGTTCTACCTGACAGCGCCTTCGCTGGCTTCCAAAGCGAAGGGCGAAACGAAGAAGCGATAAACGAAGACGCATCGCGCGGCGGACGTCGGCTGAGGTCGATCCGCAACCCGGTGTAAATCGAGAGGCCTATGGGCTTCGTCGATTTCCCTCTTGTGTGAATTGACTTTCGTTGGAGTCGGTTCCCAACGTGAGCTTCTCTGTCAGCTTGTCTCTATGAGCGTGGTTAAGAGTCAGAGTCGGGTAATGGACCGGGGTTGTCGCCTTCGCGGCTCTTCCCACTTCACCCGCGGCCTGAATGACGCAAATCGCCACGGCCAATGCAATGCTGGCGAGGCCTGCCCAGCGCCAAAATCGATTTCTCGATTCCATAGTCAGCTTTTCGGAATCGAGCCTGTCGGTCATGCGCTCGAGCCGATCAAGCCTGTCGCAGAGCAGTTCGGTAAGCGTAGGCCCGCTGTGCCTAGTAGTAGTGCAAGCGGGAGCATCCTGTTTGACCTGAGGCGTGGAGGTCGCAATCGGGGCCATCCCCGCCAGGGTTCTGAGGACGGTCGAGTCCCAGATCAAGCGTCGTCGTTCGCGTTCCAGGCGATCGAGGCGCTTCGTCACGAAAAAGTTCGCGGGTTCAATGCCGGCTCCGATCGAGAGATCGACTCGAGGGCCTCCAAGCTTCGCGGATCATCGCCAGCCGTGGGGCGATCGCGGCGTTGGAGGAGGCTGGCGCCGAGACGTGGCGTCAACCGCTTGATAAATCGATCATAGTGCGCAATCGGCTCGATTGTCGGATCGGCAAGCTTTGTGTTGTCATTTTTGTTCGACGCGTCGCTCATTCGACGATTTTAGACCAGCGAGATAGGCGTGTAGGGCAGGTTCGAGCCCAGATAGCACGAAGACGTCGCGCATCGCTCCATGATCGACCGAGAATCCTCGCCATTGGAGCGGACCCGCCAATTCGAGCGCACTTGACCAAGAGGCAACCGCGCTTCGCTCGACGTTTGGAACCCTGCCTAGCCAAAAACCGCCGCCACGGGTGGGCAATCGGCCCTCCTCCCAGCAGGACCTCAGGGCTGCGCCGGCGGAACGATCGGGGTTGGCGCCCGCTACGGCTGCTTTCTCGAGCGCGGCGGCGTCGGATGAGATCAGCAGGCTTTTTCCGATCGATCGAACGGCCGCGGTTCGGCCTTCGCCTAAAAGCCTCGACAATCGTTTGCTCAGTTGCTTTTCGAGCTTGAGCGGCGACTTCGGCGAATCGAAATGCAATACAATTACGAAAGCAACACCTCCTGCTCCCGCGGAATTCAACCCAACGAGCGTCGCCCCCAAGAGCTTTTGTTCGAGGTCGGCCTGAAACGAGAAGCCGAGCGCCAGGCTCCAGAGCTGTAAACGAGTGTCGATGGGGGCGACCTTTTCGCGCTTTGGGTCGAGCCTTTCGACGCGATCGGCCAGACCAACGAGTTGCTTCCACGAATCGGAGTCGCTCTTGACCGATGCCGCGACGCACGCGAACGATTCATCCTTGGGCGCCCAATCGAGCCAGGAAGGGTCCAGGGGCATGGGGTTTTCGATCCCCGACTTTCGATCGGGATTCGTCAGACGCTCTTCGAAGACCAGCTCGAGCTTGCCGTTTTGCAACCTCCCAAAACCATCGACGACGCTCATGCCAAGCCCAGCAAGCGTCTCGGCGGCTTGCCGAAGAGCGAGCGGGGCGCCGCCTGAAAGCCGAAGCTGGTCGAGATCGATGGTCAACCCAAAACCGGACTTGCCGGGGAGGTTCAAAACATCGCGATGTTTTTCGACGATCGAAGGGCTCGAGGCGAGCTCGGAACGCGTCCCCGAGATCACGACTTCACCTTTCGAAGTCAAAGTCCCGAACGGACCTCTCGCTCCAAGTCGATAGACAGGAGAATTGGCTAGCGGTTTGTCGAGTCCCCCTTCCGTGAGCGCAAAGGCCGAGACCAGGGCCTCCAGAGTGCCGTCGTCGTGCGGAGCTCCAAACCTCCATGCAAGCCCGCCGCCTTCTCGCCATCCGAGCGTGCAGATTCCACGATCGAGCCACGCCAGCTCGCGAATCGACTCCGGGTTGAAAAGGGCGAGCAGCGCCTCTTGGCCCTTGGTGAGTCCAATCCCTTCCGGCTGGTTGCGTTTCTTCCAAAACGCCATTGCCGCGGCGGGACTGGGGAAAGGCTCGCCGTCGAAGAGCTCGAGGATTGACTTCATCTGCGAACCAGGGTCGAGCAGGCGAATCGAAACGGAGGGTTTTGCTGGGAGGTTCTCTTGCGTCGGCGAAAGCGGCTGAGCCAGGCACGGCGTCGCCAGTAAAGCCACTGCGGCGATAGCCGAGAAGAAGGATCTCTCTGGCGCGTTCATATCGTCAGAATTCCATTCTCTGGAACGATTTGATTCCCATTCGCAGCGGGATGTAGGTTGCCAGGGCGCTGGTCGCCAGGCTCACAGCCATCGCCAGAAACAACTGGTCTCTGAATCGAGAGCTAATACTCAGTCTTCCGCCAGGGTCGAGGAAGCCCGCGAGCTCGGCGGATTCTCGTTTTGCAAAGTACAAATGGCAGGGCAACGCGAGCAGAGCCACGATCACGATGATAAAGGCCAGGCTCACCAGTAAATTGAGAGTCCCGCCGAAACCGGTGGCGATCTTCGACGGATCTTCCTCCTTCAGGTTCGGCAGCCTCGCCCCCAAGCCGACGCTAATTCCCGAGAGGCCCAAACACAATATGGCCACGGTGACCATGTGGAGAGCCAGCATCGCCGCGCCAATGCGCAGCATCGTTCCGCTAAGCACAACGAGAATCTCGGTGGCCACGATCGAGATGCCAAAGGCAAACGCGAACTTGCCCCAGAGAATCGCTTCTCGTCGAACGGGCAAGAGGCCCAAGATCCAAAAGTTCCTCCCCTCGAGCGAAAGCATGGGGAAAATGAACCTCGACGTGAACGTCGATAGGATAGCGCGGTGACGGCCAAGTTCAGGAAGCTGACCAAGATGCGCCAGTAGGGGGATTGGAGCTGATAGCCCAGTCTGCGAATGTTGATGAAATAAAAAGCCAAAAGGCTGAAGAATATGAGAAACTGGGACCATTGGGCTGGGTCTCGCCGGAACGAACGGATGTCCTTGAGGATGAGCAGTCGGATCGTTCTGGGAATGAACCAAAACAGCTTGTGGAAGACGTTGTCGAACGAGTAGAGGCCGTTCCTCCGTCGGGCGGAGCGGCCGCCCTGGACGCGATTATGGCCTTGGCGATAGAGGTCTCGCGCCACGACCGAGCCGACCAAGTACGCCAGAAGCGCGTGCGACGTCATGACCATGAGGTAGAAGCCCGCCTCCTGGGTCTCGCCACGCGCCGCGGCGCGCACGCCGACCGCCATCCAACGGCTGGGCAACAGCTTGTTTCGGCTGAACTCCAGGCGTTCGAGCAGTTGATTCATCCAGTCTTGAGGGGCGTGCTCACGGGTGACGTGGAAAATCTGGTACATCGAATAGGCTGCGACGCCCACCACCAAGGCCACTGCCAAGCCCAGCACCACCTTGGGCCTGCGAGGAATGAAGTTGGCCACCAGGATCGCCGCCACGGCCCCCACTCCCCCGGGGATCAGCACGAAAGCGACCTGCATCGGCAAAAATAGCGCGTAGAACCACCAAGGCGCCTCGACCTTGATTCCATAGGCGGCCATCATCGGGCTTCCCAGCAACAAAAAGCCCCAGCTCGAAAACACGATCGATTCGATAAACTTGTGCGCGAAGATCCGATCGGACGAAGCTGGGGTCGTCAGCAGGTAGGTCGCCTCTCGAGATTGGAAGAGGCCTGTATAGATGATGATGCCGTTGGAGAACAAAAGCAGCACCATCAGAGATAGGAAGAACAACCCGAAGAGGTATTCGCTGATCTCGTTGGTGAGCTCGACGTAGGTGGAAAGGAACTGAAAACCTTCGAAGAAGAGGGTAAAAAGGCCTACCCAGAAGACCGCGCTGCAAACCAGTATGGTGACCACTCTCAATCGCGCGTTTTCGAACAGCGTGCGAACGCTGTTTTTCGCTTGCCGCCAGCGCAGCCAATGGAACGCTCCGGCGATGTTCGCGCTGGGGGTGATGCGAACGCCGAGCGAATGCGAGGCCGGCGCCAGGCCCGCGGCGCCGAGATCCATCGAGCCTGGGTTCGAGCTCATGGAGACATAGGCTCCGTCAAAGGCTCTTGTGAGGCGTGGTTGGCGTCGGCCTTGCCGTTGCCGTTTGGTCGAGCGTTGCGAAACGCGCCGCCGCGGAACGGGCGGTCGCCCCCTGTCAATCGCAGGTAGAGGTCCTCGAGCGGTTCGTGAGAGGGCTGGTCCGCGCGGAGCTCGGAAAGCGTGCCTTTCGCCAGCATTCGACCGTGGTCGATGATGCCGATCGTGTCGGCAAGCTCCTCGGCGATGGTCAGCAGGTGCGTCGACATCAACACCGCGACGCCCGACCGCGCCTGATCGACGAACAGGTCCTTGACAATCCTCGCGCTCCGTGGGTCGAGCCCGACCAACGGCTCGTCGACGATCAGCACCTTGGGGTCGTGAACGAGGGCCGAGGCGAAAACCACCCGCTGCTTCATCCCGTGCGAGTAGTTTTCGCAGAGCTCGTCGACGTAATCGTCCATCTCGAACGTGTCGATCAACTCGTCGATTTTTCGAGTCGCCAAGCGACGATCGAGCCCATACATCTCGACAACGAAACGGAGGAACTCCCTCCCCGTGAGCTTTTCGTAAAGGAACGGTTGGTCGGGGACGTACGCGACCAATTGGCGAGCCTCCGCGCTTGACGCGGGATAGCCCCCCACGCGAACAGTCCCCGTGGAGGGAATGAGCAGCCCGCAGACCATTTTGATGGTCGTTGTCTTGCCCGCTCCGTTGGGGCCCAAGAAGGCGAAGAGCTCGCCCGCGCGAACCTCCAGATCTAATCCTGAAACGGCGTACTTCGCGCCAAATTTCTTCGTTACCTGCAACAGCTCGATCATGGACGGATTTTCTCTGTGAATTGATCGTCGGGGTCGGCGATGCGCTCGAGCATGAGGTTCGTCATGGGCAAAGGTACTTGCTGACGAACAACCAGTCCGTCGGAACGAACCCACGTCCTCATTGCGAACGGTTCGATCCGAGTGACAACCTCGGTCGCCTCGATCTGCGTCGAGTTCCATTCGAGGATTTGTTTCCGCGAGACTTCGACGGAAGCGGTCTGGAATTGTCCGGTCAGCGGGCTCATCACCTGCGTCCGCCACCTCTGACCCACCTGAAGTCCAGGCATCTTCTCGAACGGATCCAGTGAGTTCTGGATCATGCCATGTCTGGGATAGGGAAAGGTCCGCTTCCAATTGAACATGGGCAAGACGCCCGTCGAGGTGACGCCGACTCCGTTTCGATTGACATTCAAGAGCCCGCTCAAGACCATCCAGTCGATCCGGCTGCCCACGGGACGGACCGCGGCGCGAAAGCGGCTCAGATCTCCCCCTGGTTCAAACTCGGAGAGCGATTGGATTTCGATTCGGGTGCGGTCCGCGCTCTTGGCCAGCGGCGTCCCTGAGAACAACGTCTCGGAGTCGAACCAGATGCGGCTGGTGAGCTTGACGTAGCCGTCTTGCTGTTGGACCACTTTGGTGGAAGCCTGGCCGATCGAGACGGGAGTCGACTTGCCGTCGCGGGGAGAGAGCAGGATCGACCACTTCGTCTCTTTATTGCCAGCCCTCGATCGGGTGATCGCCCGCATGTCCGGTGGGGCGCTGATCAGCAAATCGGGAAGCACGTCGCGGGAGAGCAACATCCCAGCGGAGACAGCCCAGAGAACAAGGATCCCGACGCAGACCAGACGATGAGGCATCGAGTCGCGGCTCCGGCCCTTTTGCATTGAGAAGAGGTACGTAGAATCATAATGGCCCTGGGGCGGGAATGACAGGGGACGATCCGGATCGAGGGGCTCGCAGGTTCGAAACTTCCGCTCGAATCGACTGCCGAGATGCACCTTGGTTCGCCGAATAAAAGAAATAGGCTTCGAGTTTTAGCTTTTTTGAGGAGACGGCACGACTTTTGATCACACTTCGTCGGATCTTGGCGACTCGACGAAACCCTGCGCGATCAAGCGTCGTAGCAAGAGTAGAGCACGAAAGGCGCATCTGGGTTGGAGGATGAGCAGGGCGAGGTTTTCGGCGTGTGCAAACCGAACTTATCCTAGGTTTCTGGAGAGCGGCGTTTTGGGCTCGCGGGGTGACTACGCCTGATCGTTTGCCAAGGTTGGTTCGGGTTGACGGTTTTCGGGCGCCGGCTTATGGTCGATTTGCCTAAAAAACTTCGTCCGATCTCTCCTTTGCCGATTTTGCCCTGAATCCTCGTTACTCTGGCTCGGCAAATCGTGCCTCCGCGCGATCTTCCCGTCCGAAAGGCGAAGTCATGCACAAGAGCAAACGGCCGATCTTGCGTTGGACGGCGATTTCGGTAGGGCTGTTGGCTGCGCTCCTGGCTTGCCTCTGGTTCTCGCTCGAATTGAGGCCGGCGATCTACGCACGCACCGACTCCTTGCCGCTCGAGCGCCGACAGGCTCAAGCCAAACAATTCTGGGCTCAGAGCACCCAACTTCGAAACGACATCGCTAACGAACCAACATGGGAGGCCGTGTTCTCGGACGAAGAGGTCAACGCGTGGCTGTCGGAAGAGCTAATGGCCTATTTTGCAAACGTCATTCCCCCGGGCGTCTCTGAACCCAGAGTGGCGTTTGACAGCGGCCGAGTGGTTATGGCGTTCCGTTACACGAACGGTCCCTTGCACACCTACATCTCGGTGCGAGCAGGTGTTCGGGTGGTCGAAGACAACGTCGTGGCGGTCTCGATCGAAGACATCCGAGCCGGAGTTCTGCCAGTCGCCGCCAATCAAATCATCGATCGCCTCTCGGACCACGCTTCAGCTCACGGGTTGAACGTCAAATGGCAAACCGAGGACGATAAGAGGGTCGCCTACCTCCGCTATTCGACCTACAAGGGTCGTAAGGACGTGGTGCTCGAAGATATCGTCTTGGCGCCCGGACAAGTCCGGTTGAGAGGCCGATCCGATCGTTCCCGAGGCGTGGTTCGAGCCAAGCTGCCCAAGGGGCGAATGCTTCAATCCACCTTCCCAGTGAAGCGAAGCAACCAACATCGGCCCCCATCCGTCGGGCCGATGGGCTGACGTTCCAGCCTGACTACGCAGGAAAGCCGTTCACCCTCCAGACAAACCTCCACGTTTTCCTCGGTCCATAGACGCACCAGGCAGAGCCCTTTGTCGAATCTGCGGACGGTCCCCCGATTGTTCGACACAGCTCCTTCGTGGTCGAGATAGTGGAGCCTGTGCCGGTCGAGCCGTCTGGCTGACAAATCGATATCCGAAACGATCGGAGCGTCGATCGCCCAAGTCTCGAGCGCACCTTCGATCTCGATCATCAGATCCCAGTGAACGCCTTGCCACGAGTGTTCCAGAATGACGTATTGCGATTGTTCGCTCATCCGGCGAGCTCGCGTGGGGGAAGCCCTGATAAGCCTCGGGCTTGGTCTCTCTTATGGCTCGAAAGCCGATCTTCCTGTAAATTGCATGTCGCGGCAATCATACTTTTTAAGCGCGCTGCCAACTCGCCAATCACATCCGGTTGGGAAAGGATCGACGTTCGGTGACACCCAAAGAGGTCTTGGCTCAAATTCGCGGCAAGGAGGTCACGACGGTCGACCTCCGATTCATGGACTTTCCCGGCGTTTGGCAGCACTTCTCGATACCTGCCGATGCGCTCTCCGAGGACACCTTCGAGGAAGGCATCGGCTTCGACGGTTCGAGCGTGGTCGGTTCGCGCGCCATCAACGAGGCCGACCTGCTGGTCATACCCCAGCCCGAGACCGCCTTGATCGACCCGTTCATGAAGCGGCCCACACTCACGATGGTCTGCAACATCCAAGACCCAATCACCCACCAGGACTACTCCCGCGACCCCAGAAATATCGCTCGCAAAGCATATAATTATATGCAAGGAACCGGGATCGCGGACCAGTGCATGTTCGCGCCGGAGCTTGAGTTTTTTGTCTTTGACGACGTTCGCTTCGACCAGCGCGGGCACGAGGCTTATCATTTTGTCGATTCGGTCGAGGGCGCCTGGAACCGCGGCAGGGACGAGAAGCCGAACCTGGGCTACAAGCCTGGGTCCGGCCTGGGCTACTTCCCATGCCCGCCGACCGACAGCTTGGCCGACCTGCGGACCGACATGGCTCAGATCATGGCGGAGTGCGGCATCGGCGCCTCGGCTCACTACCACGAGACGGCCACCGGCGGCCAGTGCGAGATCGACCTCTTGCCGAAGCCGTTGGTGGAATCCGCCGATCACGTGATGCTGGCCAAGTACATCATCAGGAACGTCGCGAGGGCCGGCGGCAAAACCGCGACGTTCATGCCCAAGCCGCTCTACGGCGACAACGGCTCGGGCATGCACACGCACCTTTCGATGTCCAAGGAAAACGAGTCGATCCTCGCGGGCAACGGCTATGCGGGCTTGTCCGAGACGGCGCTCTACGCGATCGGCGGACTGATCAAGCACGCGCAGGCCCTTTGCGCCTTCGCCAACCCCACGACGAACAGTTACAAAAGGCTGGTTGAAGGCTTCGAGGCGCCGACGAAGGTCTCCTACAGCCGGCGGAACCGCTCCGCCATCATCCGGATCCCGATCTACAGTCCAAGCCCGAGCAGCCGGCGAATCGAGTACCGATGTCCCGACGCCGCCGCGAACCCTTATCTTCTGTTCTCCGCGATGCTAATGGCGGCCATCGACGGCGTACAGACCAAAGCCCGCGTCGGCGAGCCTCTCGACAAGGACGTCTACGACCTCCAACCCGAGGAGATGGCGAACGTCCCCACGACGCCTCGCTCTCTCGAGACGGCGTTGCAAGCGCTGCGCGACGACCATGAGTTCCTGCTCAGGGGAGACGTCTTCACCCCCGACGTCATCGACACCTGGATCTGGTACAAGCTCGAACACGAAGTCGAGCCGCTTCGCAGGCGGCCGCACCCTTACGAGTTTTCGCTCTACTACGACGCATAAAGAGCATTCGGCGCGCTCAACTCGTCGAGGCCGCGGATTCCCGCGGTTGAACGGCCGATTCGCCTTCGGTTCCCGTCGCCGGGGCCTCGTCGGAAGGTTTGAGCGAGTCCGGCTTGAGAGCCATCCAGAGGAGCAAGATCGCCCCTGCCACCAGCATATTGTCCGCGAAATTGAAGATCGCGCACTGGAAGCGAATCGAATCGACGTGAAAGTAAACAAAATCCCGGACTTGTCCAAGCGCCAATCGGTCGTACCCGTTGCCCAGCGCCCCGGCGGTGATCAGCCCGAATGCAATCGTCAGCCGCAAATCCACCGCGGCCCTGCGAACGAACAACCAGTAACAAATCGCGGCGACCGCGGCCAGCGAGAGAAAGGCGAACACCGTACTGCCGTGAGGCAGCCTGGCGCCCAAACCCCAGAGAGCTCCCGGGTTGTAGCTTGTACGCAACTCCAGGATGTTGGGAACAAGCACGTGAGGGGCGGAGTCGTGCGGAGGACCCACCCAGGCGAAAATGGCGCGCTTCGTGTACAAATCGAACGCGGTCCCGCCCGCGGCGATCACCCCAAAAAGCAGCCATCGATGCCAAGGTATTGGGCCCGGGGGGGTCATGCGCTCTCTCCTCCCAGCCGAAAGCTCGATCCAAGCATGGTCGAATGATCCTCCTTGTTCATATCCGAAGACCAGACCCGCTTTACCGCTCGTTTTCCAGCTTCCGAGCGCATTCGATGCAAAATTCGGCGTAGGGGATGGCCTGGAGCCTGGCTTTGCCGATCGAGGACCCGCATTCCTCGCACTTGCCGAAGGCTCCGCCGTCGAGCTTGCCGAGCGCTTCCTCGACCGCTTCCAGCGTCGTTTGCTCGTTTTCGATCAAGCTCAGGGTGAACTCTTGATCGAAGTTCTCGGTGCCGACGTCGGCCAGGTGCAGCGGCATGTTCGAAAGGTTGCCGGACGCGTCGGGCCCGGTGCGTTTGAGAGCCTCGTCGGTCATCTGCAAGAGGTCGCCGCGCAGTCGAGCTTTCAAACCCAAGAGCTGGTTCCGAAACTCGTCGAGATCCTCCGCCTTTAACGTACTGCTCATTGGCTTTTCACCTTTTCCGCGAAGAGAATCCAGGAGCGGACGCAGGTCCAATGGACCGGCGAACGCCAGTCGGCTGGTGCGCCGGCGCCTCCATGCCAGTGCAAGGACGAGGCGTATTTCGCCTCCAACGAAGGCAACTGATCAAACCAGACTACAACGCCCCAAGCATCAGCGACTACCCCTCTTCGGCGAAAACAGGCATACTCCTTGGGGCGGGGCTCGCCCGCATGTTCGCGCCCATGGACTTGGGCCTCTGGCGGAGGAATTGCGTTCGTCGCTCTGATTTGGTTTCCGAAAGGGTCTTCAAACGATGGCAGAGGCTCCGAAGACGATCTTCGTAACGGGAGCGACGGGACTTGTGGGCGGGCACGTCGTCGAAGAGGCGATCGAGCGCGGCTTTCGCGTCAAAGCGCTCGTCCGCGCATCCAGCGATCAGACGCTCTTGGACCGCCTGGGAGTCGAGAAAATCCCTGGCGACCTGGAAGACGTGAACGCGCTGCGCCAGGGAGTTTCGGGCGCCCACTGGGTGATCAACACGGCCGCCAAGGTTGGAGACTGGGGGCCGATGGAGGAGTTCATGAGACTCAACGTCGACGCGCTCAAACTCCTGCTCGATGCGTCGCTCGAGGCAAAAGTGGAACGGTTCGTGCACGTCAGTTCGCTTGGCGTCTACGAAGGCAGAGATCACTTCGGCACCGACGAAACCACCCCCACGGCGGCTCAGGCGCTCGATGGATACACCCGAAGCAAGGCCGAGGCCGAGGCTCTGGTCTTGGATTACTGCAAGACCCGCGGACTGCCGGCCGCGATCGTTCGACCAGGATTCATCTATGGCCCGCGCGATCGAACCGTGCTGCCCAAACTTATCGACGCGCTCCGGAAGGGTCGATTCGCCTACTTCGGGTCGGGGGAACAAGCGCTCAATTGCATTTATGTCAAAAACCTGGTACATGCGATCTTTCTGGCGGCCGAAAGCCCATCCGCGGTGGGAGAAGTCTTCAACGTCACCGACGGAGCCAGAGTCTCGAAGCGAAAGTTCGTTTCGACGGTCGCCAAAGGAGTGGGTCTGAAGCCTCCTTCCCGCAGAATTCCGCTCTGGCTGGCCAGGCTGCTAGCGAACCTGCTCGAGCGAAGAGCCATTCGAAAAGGCTCGACGACGCCGCCGCTTGTGAACAAAGCTCGTTACAAATTCCTGGGCCTGAATCTCGATTATTCGATCGAAAAGGCGCGGAAGGTGCTCGGTTATAATCCGCCATATTCGACCGACGAAGGCTTGGCGGAGGCGCTCGCCGTGTGGCAACCCAAGCCAACGCACGAAGAGCGGGAGAAAACCGGCGCGGAGGTCTAAGTCTCAACTCTGGAAATCTATCAAACTGAGAGGGCGAAATGAGCGAAAACGTCGCGGGAAAACGTGTGGCGGTTCTGGTCGAAAAGTTCTACGAGGATCTCGAACTGTGGTATCCGGTAATGAGGCTTCGGGAGGCAGGGGCCTTGGTCAAAATCGTCGGTCCCAAGGCTGGGGAGACCTACGCGTCTAAACACGGATACCCTGCCAAGGCGGAAGTCTCGGCTGCGGAAGTAAAGGCTGCCGACTTCGATGCGATCATCATCCCCGGCGGATACTCGCCCGACCACATGCGCAGGCACAAGTCGATGGTCGATCTGGTCATAGAGGCTGCACGTCAGGGCAAGATTTTGGCGTCGATTTGCCACGGACCGTGGATGCTCTGCTCGGCGAAGTGCTTGAAGGGCAAGCGCGTCACGGCTTTCTTCGCCATCAGGGACGACCTCGAGAACGCTGGAGCGATCTTTGAAGACGCCGCATGCGTCCGCGACGGCAATATCATCACCAGCCGCACTCCCGACGACCTGCCAGCTTTTATGCAAGGAATCTTGAAAGCCCTGGGCGAGCCCTCGCGCTAGGGATTTTGCCGAGACCTGGCCTGGGTCGGGATGCTGGGTCGAGAACCCTCGGAAGAGGTCTACGCGCTTTCCTTCTTTCGCTCCGAAGCCGGCTTCGACGTCAGCGGCAGCGGGGTTGTGTCGAACAGCCTGCGCTCGCCGCGGACGACCTCGGGCGTGACCACGAACAGGCCTTTGTCTTTCGTGGCGCGGTCGGGCAGCTCGAACATGATTTCGAGCATGATATCCTCGACGATCGACCTCAACCCGCGGGCGCCGGTGTCTTTCTCCTTGGCTCGCTTGGCAATCTCGACCAGAGCCTCGGGCGTGAACTCGAGCTCCGCGCCTTCCATCTCGAACAGCTTCTTATATTGCTTGACCAGAGCGTTCCTCGGTTCGGTCATGATCTGAACCAAAGCGTCGACGTCCAGCGGCATGAGGGCGCAGACCACCGGCAATCTGCCGACGAATTCAGGGATCATGCCAAACTCGAGGATGTCGTCGGACGTGACCCTCGACAGCAGTTTGCCCAGTTCGCGGTCGTCCTCGCCTTGAAGTTGGCTGCCAAAGCCGATTGTCTTGCGACCGATCCGACGCGCGATGATATTATCAAGGCCAACAAACGTGCCGCCGCAGATGAACAGGATGTTCGTCGTATCCATCTGGATGTACTGCTGCTCGGGGTGTTTCCTGCCCCCCTGGGGCGGGACGTTGGCGACGGTGCCCTCGAGCATCTTCAAGAGCGCCTGCTGCACGCCTTCTCCGGAGACGTCCCTGGTGATCGAGACGTTGTGGTTCGTCTTGCCGATTTTATCAATTTCATCGATGTAGATGATGCCGCGCTGGGCGGTCTCGAGGTCGAAGTCGGCGGCGTGCAAGAGCTTGAGCAAGATGTTCTCGACGTCTTCGCCGACGTAGCCGGCTTCGGTCAAAGTGGTTGCGTCGCCGATGGCGAACGGCACGTTCAATATGCGAGCCATCGTTCGAGCCAAGAGCGTCTTACCGCAGCCCGTCGGCCCGATGAGCAAGATGTTCGACTTGTCGAGCTCGATGTCGGCGTCGCCGTCCTCGCAGTGGACGAGGCGTTTGTAATGGTTGTGGACGGCCACGGAGAGGACCATCTTGGCGCGGTCCTGGCCGATGACGTAAGAGTCGAGTTGTTCTTTGATTTCACGCGGAGAAGGGATTTCAGAGAGCAGAGTTTTGGGGACGCCTCGTCGTCTGCGCTCTTGATCGAGGATCGATTGGCAAAGTTCGATGCATTCGCCGCAGATGTAGACGTCGCCTGGTCCTTCGACGAGCGGACCCACGTCGCGATAGCTCTTGCGGCAAAACGAGCAGAAGGCGTTTTTCTTCGCGCCCCGCCGCCGCTTCCGCCGCCGGTCGTGCCAGCGCCTCCATTGCGCTTGCCACCGCCTCCCGATCCGCCGGCGATGTCCTTACCCGTTGGCATGCCCGTCCCTTTCCGCCGTTAAACTTCTATCGATCGGCTCGAAAACGAAGCCGTGCGTCGCAGGTGCGACTCGACCAACGCCCGTCCCGGACTGGAACTGATCGTGTCGGCGGTCGTCGTTCGCGCGAAACCAAAGGTTCGCGGGGGAAGCAACTTACACGGAAACGCCAAAGCTTTCTGGTCCGGATGCTTTCGTCGAGACGGCTTGCATCTCGCTTCTCATCGCGGCCGGCCGGCTCCATCCTGACTCTGTTGCCACAAAAAAGCCAGAACCGTTTCGACTCTGGCCACTGGCATATCTTAAGACACGAATCAAGACCACGCAAGGGTTGCTCATGCATTGCAAGGCCCGTCGATAACGGTCGGATGGGCGGATTTCTTGCGATCATTGCACTCCAGAGTTGGTCAGGCAGGGACCATACGCCCTGGCTATCATCCTTCACTTCTACCTAACAATCGACGCAGCCGATCGAGCCCCATTTCTTGAACTTTCCCAACCAGCTTTCGAGTGGGAGCGGAGAAGGTGAAATCAGGAAGCTCTTCGACGCCAACCCAGGCGGTTTGCGTCTCCTCATCTTTGTCGTCGGTTCCTGGGTCGATAAGCGCGACGTAAGCATCTAGTCTCATGCGGTATCGGGTTACCAGGTAAGGAGTACTGGCAAACAGAGGCCCCACCTCGGCGGATCGGCCTGTAAACCGACCGATCTCGCTCTGGAGCCCAGTCGAGAGATCATCGGGGCTCGCCCTGTCCGCGGGGTTGGCGCCTTCTCGATGAACCGTCGGAAATTCCCAGAACCCTTGCCAAAGACCCTTTAGAGCCCTTTGAACGATGAGGATTCGTCCCTCCCGCCCGCGTTCGATCGTCGCGGCGCATGCCTCGAAGCCTGCCGTTGGAGCGGCTTTGGGCGCCTTCAGGGGGATTTTCTCGGTAAGTCCCGCCGAATACGCCTTACACAATCCTGATACGGGGCACGCCAGGCAAAGCGGCCTCTTCGGAAGGCACGTCGTTGCGCCAAGGTCCATGGCGCTTGATTGAAGGCGCCCGCGTTGGCTTTGGGCACGACGCGTTTCGACGCTTGCCAGAGCCGCTCGCGATTGGTCCGCACATCGGCTTCGAAACCGATAAGACGAGCCAGCAGCCTCTCCGTGTTGGCTTCGAGGATCGGCTCCCCTTGGCCAAAGGCGAACGAGAGAATCGCCCCAGCGATGTACCTGCCGATTCCAGGCAGCATCAAGAGCGCTTCGCGGTCGTCAGGGATCCTGCCGCCATGGCGTTCGACCACCAGCTTCGAGGCGGCGTGAAGCTGACGCGCCCTCCGGTAATAGCCAAGCCCTTCCCACGCCTTCAAAACCGCGGCCTCTTCCGCAATCGCCAGGCTTTGCACACTGGGAAAACGAGCGAGGAAACGATGGTAATAGGGAACCACCGCGGCGACCGTCGTCTGCACCAGCATCATCTCCGAAATCCAGACCTTGTAGGGATCGGCCTCACCACGCCAGGGCAAATCCCGAGCCTGCGTCGTCGACCAATCGGAGAGCGCGTCACGAAGGCTTTCGCACCACTTCGGATCGAGATCGTAGTCCATAAAGACCCACGCGTCGGGGGACCATTCTCCAAAGAAACAACGCTCGAGTTCAGCTTCGGGCGAAAGGCATTCTACATTGCAGTAAGGAGGCGTCGACGCCTGCCCCTCGACGACCGCGAGGGAAAGTGAACAAAAAGAGAACGGAAGGGAGAAAAAGCGATTGACTTCCTCTTGAGGGAGCATTATTGTGTTAAAGGGATGACACGAAATCGAAATCCCCGTCGTAAACAAAATTGATCCGGCGTAGACAGTCGGATTTTGTGGATGCGGGGCATTTCTAAAGAAAGAAGGGGGAGGCAGATGGAGGTTTCGGACGTTTTTTCGCCGCCGCCGGCGACCTCGGAGGATTCGTTTCCAGCGTCCGCCGACGCTCGGGCGGGGCCTTGCGTTGAACGGACTAGGGATCGCGACTTCCCAGATTCTCCCTTAACGAGGATGGCCGCGATCATCCGATCCAACGATCAACTCTTTGCCGAGCTTGATTCGCTAGTGACGAAGCTGGAGGACGCGCGCCGCTATCTTGCAGATGCGGGGTGTAATCAAGTGCTCGGAGAAGCCGCTTATCGCAGGCTTCGTGCGAAATATGCAGGTGTGCTCGCATGCCTGAGAGCAAACCGTCTCGAAGCCCGATCGCTTTTGGGCGGAGCCATCGGCGAATCGCGATTCCTTTTACCCAGGTATTCCCCCAAGCCTTGCCAAGATTCTCACTAAAAAAACCTGTGCGAAGAAGGAGGTGCTCGAGGTTTGGTTGGCGATCGTCGTTGTTGTCTCGTTGACGTCGGTTGGTAGGTCGGTTCTCAGTCGAGTTGGTTCGAAAGAATTCTTGGATAAGTACTTAAATATTTACTTTTGGAGATGGTTATGCTTGTTTTACGTCGGAGAGATGGTCAGTGGTTGGATGTTGTGCACCGATCTGGAGATCTTCTGCGTGTCCGCGTTTACGACGTCGGATTGCGGCTTCCCAATTGCGTGAGCCTGGCGTTTGACGACCGCCCGCGCAATTTCACGATCCACAGGCCCGAGCGTGGATCGTTCGAGGAGGTAACCAGCCGCGAGGCTTGCCAGCAAGCGTACTCGGGAGGCCGTCGTTTTGATCTCGACTGATTCTCGCCTTGGCTGACCAAGACGTTTGTCGGCCGTGGTTTTTGGAACCCGCCAAGCGCCTTGCGCTCGGTTCGAGCGCAAGGCTTGCTCAACTCGAAGCTGGCGAGTTAGGCTCCGAAGAATTCAGCGATCGTCGACGCAACGTGGCTTTGATCGTCGGCCGTCAGCTCAGGGAACATCGGCAAGGCAATCGTTTCCTTGGCAGCGGCTTCGGAGACCGGGAAGTCTCCCTCGGAATATCCCAGCGATCGAAAGCAAACCTGAAGGTGCAAGGGAATCGGGTAATAGATCTCGCTTCCCACCCCGCGGGACGAGAGAAAGCTGCGGAGTCCGTCCCGCTGGCTCTCGGGCGTACGAACGACGAACTGATTATAGACGTGCCTTCGATCCGGCAATTCTTCGGGAAGCGTCAGAAACTCGGAAAGCCCGTGTAAATCGAACAGTTCTCGATAGCGACCCGCCGCCTGCCTTCGGGCCTCGGTCCAAAGCTCGAGTTTGCGAAGTTTCACGCGCAACACCGCGGCCTGAAGCGCGTCTAAGCGGGAATTGAAGCCCACTTCGTGGTGGTGGTACTTCGGTTCCATGCCATGAACGCGGAGTCTGCCGACCTTCGTAGCGAGCTCTGTGTCGTTGGTCGTGACCATCCCCGCATCGCCGAATCCACCCAGGTTTTTTGAAGGGTAGAACGAAAGCGCCCGGCGCAGCCGATCGCGCCAGCGCGTAAGCCCTGATACTCGGCGCCAATCGATTGAGCCGCGTCTTCCAGAACCTTCAGGCCATGTTTCGAAGCGATCTCACAAATCGCGTCCATCTCGGCGACCTGACCATAAAGGTGTACAGGAATGATCACTTTTGTTCGAGGAGTGATCGCAGCCTCGATCTTTGTGGGGTCGATATTGTATGAGTGGGGTTCGACGTCGACGAACACAGGTTTGGCGCCTGTGCGCCAGACCGAGCCCGCAGTGGCGAAGAAGCTGTAGGGCGTGGTGACCACTTCGTCGCCGGGACCGATTCCCCAGGCCAAAAGCGGCAACAGGAGAGCATCGGTCCCCGATGCGCAGCCGACGGCTTTGGTGCAACCGCAATAGGCTGCGATTTCTTGCTCGAGGCCCGAGACTTCCGGACCGTTGATGAAGTACTGGCTCTCGACGACGCGCCGCAAGACGTCTTCGATCTCTTCGCGGATCGTCTCGTATTCCGCTTTCAGGTTGAGGGCAGGCACTGCCCTTGGCTCGGTGGAGAGGCTCATCGGCGGACGCTCCTTGTCGCCTATCGGAACTGTTCTTCTCGTCCCGCACCTCCAGCTCCTCGGACGTCTTCGGGACGCAGAAGAGTAGAGGCGCTGACAAATCGCGTCAAGGCGAACTGGTGGTAGTTCCTGTCAAAAAAGCTGTTTCTGGCACGAAACGTGAAGTTCCAGAGAGGCCTGTGTTTGCTCTCCTTCCTGACTCTAGCCTTTTGGTTCGGCGATCCGTTATGTTGGGTCAAATTCATGAAACGCCGAAGAATCGAGAACGAAACCGTCGAGGAGCGATCGAAATCATGCCAACCACTCTGAAGAACGATCCCGAGCTAGACCTCCGCTGCATCAATACGATCCGCACGCTTTCCATCGACGCGGTTCAGGCCGCGAACTCTGGGCACCCTGGCACCCCCATGGCGCTCGCCCCCGTGGCCTACTGCCTCTGGCAGAGGTTCCTCAGCTTCGACCCTTCCGACCCGATTTGGCCGAATCGCGACCGATTCGTCCTCTCTGCCGGCCATGCTTCCATGCTCTTGTATTCGCTTTTGCACCTATCCGAAGTCAAATCGGTCAGCAAGAACTACGAGACTCTGGGCGAGCCTTCGGTTCCTCTCGAAGCGATCAAGAAATTCCGCCAGCTCGACAGCCGCTGCCCTGGCCATCCCGAATACCGCTGGACCAGCGGCGTGGAAACCACCACCGGGCCCCTTGGTCAAGGCATCGCCAACAGCGTCGGCATGGCGATGGGTTCTAAATGGATGGCTGCCCGGTTCAACAAGCCTGGATTCACCCTATTCGATTTCAACGTCTACGCGATCTGTTCCGACGGCGACATCATGGAAGGCGTTTCCAGCGAGTCCGCCAGCATCGCCGGCCACCTGAAGCTCGACAACCTTTGCTGGATCTACGACAACAACCACATCTCGATCGAAGGCTCGACCAACCTCGCCTTCACCGATGACGTCGGCAAGCGGTTCGAAGGGCATGGCTGGAACGTCGTACACGTTACGAATGCCAACGATCTGGATATGCTTACAAAAGCGTATGAGGCTTTTCTCGCGCAGAAGGAAAAGCCGACGATGATCATCGTCAACAGCCATATCGGCTACGGCACTTCGAAGCAGGACACGAAGGAAGCTCACGGAGAACCTTTGGGCGAGAAGGTGATCGAGGAGTTCAAGAAAAAGTTCAATCTGCCGCCCGAGAAGTTTTTTGTTCCCGACGGCGTCTACGACCGATTTCGAGCTGGCATCGGCCAGCGCGGCAAAGAGCTGCGCGACGAGTGGTTTAGCCTGATCGCGAAATTCAAAACGGAGCATCCCAAAGACGCCGAGGAGCTGCGTAGGATGCAGCATCGCGAACTTCCAGAAGGTTGGGATAAGGACTTGCCAACGTTCTCAGCCGACGCCAAGGGAATGGCTTCTCGGGTTTCGTCGTCGAAGGTTTTGAACGCGGTCGCTAAGAACGTCCCCTGGTTGATCGGCGGTTCAGCGGACCTGGCGCCCTCGACAAGAACCATGATCGAAGGGCCCGACGGCGGCAATTTCCAGAACCCTGCGTTCGATGGAACGTATGCCGGCAGAAACCTTCACTTCGGCGTCCGAGAGCTGGCGATGGGCGCCATCATCAACGGACTCGCGCTCACGAAGATCAGGCCCTATGGGTCGACATTCTTCATCTTCAGCGATTTTTGCAGGCCCGCCATCCGCTTGGCCGCGATCATGGAAATCCCTGCTATTTATATTTTCACGCATGATTCGATCGGCGTCGGCGAGGACGGGCCTACGCACCAACCGGTCGAACAATTGCCGGCCATCAGGGCGATTCCAGGCTTGGTCGAGGTTCGCCCGGCCGACGCCAACGAAGTGGTCGAGGCCTGGCGTCTGATCATGCAGCTCAAGCACGAACCCTCGGCTTTGATCCTCACTCGCCAAGATTTGCCGACGATGGACCGGACCAAATACGCATCCGCCGCGGGACTTGCGAAGGGCGCCTACATCATGGCCGACGCGCCCAACGGCAAGCCCGACGTCATCCTCATGGCCTCGGGCAGCGAGGTCTCGCTTTGCATCAACGCGTATGAAACCCTTAAGGCTGAGGGAATCAATGCGCGCGTGGTCAGCATGCCCTCCTGGCACGTCTTCGAGAAGCAGTCGGAGGAATATCAGGAGAGCGTCATTCCCAAAGGCGTGATCGCGCGAGTGTCGGTCGAGCAGGCTTCGACCTTCGGTTGGGAGCGCTACACGGGCCTGACGGGCGCTCGCATCGGCATGCACACCTTCGGCGCCTCGGCGCCCCTCAAGGAACTGCAAAAGAAGTTCGGGTTCAGCCCCGAGCATGTGGTCAAGGCGGCCAGGGAGCAGGTTGAGCTCGTCAAGAAACTCGGCTGACGCGAAGCTTCAACGTTCCGCGGCCTCTTTGATCCGCTTGGCGACCAACTCGTCGAGCAACGGATGCGGACCCAAGGGGGGCGCCAAGCGGAACTCCACGTCGGGATGAAGCTGCGCCAGCTCGTCCCGCGCCAGCGAAAGATCTCTTAAGATATGAACGCCTGACGATAAAAAGTAGGGGATCATCAGCACCAAAGCGGCTCCTCGGCGGACGCACGCTTCGCCGCCTTCGGCAATACTCGGTGCAGCGAGCTCGAGGAAGGAAGGCTCGACGATCGGGTACTCCCCCTTCGCCGAGATCCGCTCGACAACGCCGTGAAGATCGTCGTTGGCAGGCGCATGCCTGCTGCCGTGCGCGATCAAGAGAACCGCGGTCGATCTCGCTGTGTCGGTCACAAGTTTTGCTCTCAAATCAATCGGGACGCGTCGTTCAATCGTCGTCGTCCATTTCGCGTTTGGCCTTGGGAAAGACGAATGCTGCGCGGACCGGCGGCGGCATGGGCGAGTCCTTTCCTTTCACGGCCTTCCAGATGATCTCGTTGAAAACAAGATCGTCAGCGCGGTCCTCTTTGGACAGATCCAGCTTCTCGGAGACCTCCGCGCCAAACCAGCGCCTGGTGTTCCGCTCGTTCAAGTTCACGTTGGCTGGCTTGTGCATGTATGGCGCGAGATCGGCTGTCGACTGGAAAGCGTTGTACATCGGCTTGGCGCTGGCATCAAACTGGCTCAACGGATCCAGGCCCAGGCAGAGCTCCATTGTCCGCAGCATCGACGCCGTGGTGTAAAGCGTCGAATCGACACTCTTTCGCTTGATATAGGGGCTGATCGCAAGGGCTACGGTTCGGTGCGCGTCGACGTGATCGGAGCCGTTCTGCGCGTCGTCCTCGACGACAAAGATCGCCATGCTCTTCCAGAACGAACTCTTCGAAAGCCCTTCGACAACCAAACCCAGAGCCAGGTCGTTATCGCCGAGATGCGCGATGACGGTTGGTTTCTCGGGAGCTGTGCCTGACGTGTGGTCGTTTGGCAGGCGCAAAATGACAAGCTGAGGGTATTCGCCCTTCTTCTCGAATTCGGCAAGTTCTTCCAGGAAACGTTGTGCACGCTTCTGGTCTGGGTAGTCGAGGTCGTAAGAGCGGAACTTGGGATCGAAATGGCCCTGAAGGTTCTTGACCTTGGTGGTCGCGGGCAGGTCGGCCGTGGGCCCGTTCGTGATGAACTCTCCATAGCTTCGATAGCTGACGTTCTTGGCCGCGGCTCGATCCCAAATATAGCCTTCGGCAGGCCTAGCGATCTCGAATGCGCCCTCGGCAGGGTAGGGCGCCCTTCGGTCTCCACGGTAGCCCAAAGGCCACATTCGTTCGACGAAATCGGTCGCATATGCGCCCACCGTCCATTCGTGGCCGTCGGCGCTCACTTCGCTCTCGACGTAAAAGTTGTCCAAGAGCACGAAGTCGCGAACCAAGGCGTGGTGGTTCGGAGTGATCTTCTCACCGAAGAGGCAAAGCGCGGCGTCGCCGTTGCCCGCGGCGATGTCGCCAAACACTTGATCGTATGTTCGATTTTCTTTGATAATATAAACGACGTGAGTGATGGGAGATTTGTCGCCGACTTTCGCGGGAATGGGATTGTCTTTCGGGGCTTCGGGGTTGTTCGTCGGGTGTGCTGGCGAGCAAGCGTAGACGGTCTGCGAGTAAGAGGCCATTTCCTTGGGACCCGGAACGGGTAGGATCGAAAGCGTTCCCTGGAAGAGCCCGCCGATGTATTCCGACGTTCTGCGACGGACCAGCGGATTCGGACCGTTTCTGTTGGCCTTTGGAGAGTCTCCTTTTCCGTTGGCAATAAAGAGCGTCTTGCCGTCTTTCGACGTTCGCACCGCCGTGGGATACCAGCCTGTTGGAATGAATCCCAAGGGCGCGCTCTTGCCCGGAGTTTTTACGTTGAAGACGGCGACGTCGTTCGTATTCGCATTAGCCACGAAGAGCATGGCATCGTCGGGCGTCAAGCAAAGCGAGCTTGGCGTCGATCCGGGCGGAAGATTCGGGTCGATGGCCGTGTTCAGGGTCTCGAGCGACTTGCCGTCGCCGGTCGAGAAAACGCTTACTGTATTCCTGTTTGCGTTGGCTACGAAGAGCGTCTTGCCGGAGGCTGAGAGGGCCATATCGTTGGGGTGTTCTTGGGTTTCCCACTTGGCGATCGATGATCCGGTTTTCGCGTCTATGACCGCGACCTTGGCTTGGCCCCAAAGACTGATATACAGGCGATTGCGCGGTTCGTCGGCAAGCAGCGCGTAAGGGTAAGACTCGGGTTCGAACGAACTCTCCCAGACGATTTTCTTGCTCTCGGCGTCGAAGCAGACCACCGAATGGCCAAACACATTCGCAGCCCAGATTCGTTTTCCATCCTTGGCGGGCGCGATTCCTCCAATCGCCTTGAGGGCTTCTAAGTCTTCTTTGTAATCGACTCGGTTCGACAGCAATCCTTCGGAATAGTCGAACCGGTAAACGACGTTGTCGAACCCGCCTCCGACGTAGAGCTGCTTTCCATCGGCCGACCAAGCGAGTCCAGAAAAACTGTTGGCAAGGGTCACGCGCGAAAGTGTCTTGCCGTTCGCCGCGTCGACGATCATCACCTCGTGCTCGCCGTACCCAGCGTGCAGCACCGCCAAGATCGTGGTCGAGGGATGCACGGCCATGGAGACCGGCAGATCGCCCAGTTTAAACTGCCTTCCGGCGGGCTTGAGCGACCAGCCGTTGGGCAAAAGCACTCCTCCCGCGGAAGACATCCCCGGCCAGCGCGTTGGTTGGTCTTTGGGACCGTTCGCAGGCTCTTGCCGCGCCAAAGTCGGATTCGCCCAAACCATCGAGACGCCAAGAATCGCCTGAAAATAGGGTATTCTACGCGTGAACATGTAAAAAGCCCTTATGTGGTGGGTTCAAGCGATTCGCGTTGGAAGCTTACGGCCAGGCAATCCAAGCCCGAATTCTATCTTCCTCCAAACGACGTCGCCAATATTCATGGGGATGTCTTTGAATCGACAAAGATTCTTAACGAATCAGATTGGAAAGCGTCTCAGTCGCCGTCTCGTTTCTCTGCTGGTTTCTCTTCTGTTTTGTCCGCCGGTTTGAAGCGATAGATCACGACGTTATGGGTCGATCCGCCGACGGCGGCTATATCCGCGGAGTCTCCCTCGTAAAGGACGCCGCCCCGGAGATCCTGAGCGGTGGTTTCCGAGTCGAGTACGGTCCGATTCCATGAGCCATTCTGATGTTTGAAAATCGAGACGCGGTGATCTTTGCCGCGATGTCCCGCGAGGACCTCGTCGATTCCGTCGTTGTCGACGTCTGCAACCCAGAGCGCGTGGCCGTCGGCGAGGGTTCCGTCGATGACGGTTCTGGGTTCAAATTTGTAAGATCCAGGCTTGGTTTCAGGCCAAATGGCGACTTCGCTTCCATGCCAGGGCTCGATCGTGGCCAGAAATCTTCGACCGTCGGAGAACTTGCCAACCTGAACTTCGCTGGCTCCTTTTTCGGGCGCGGTTCCAGCGGCGCCTCGAACGAGTTCGGTCCTCGGCCATGCCATCGAGTCGAACGAGGCGCCGAGGGGCTTGGTCCAGACGACTCCGTTGTTACAGGCTGAGAGGACGTCGGTCTTGCCGTCGCCGTCGATATCGAGCGTTTTGATTGCGTGCAGTACAGGCAGTTCGAATCCAACCGAGTGAGCCGTCCATTTCCCCTTCTTGGGTTCTGCGCCGACGTCAAAAATCGTGAGCGCAGCGCCGCCTTTCTCGAACAGCGGCGGTTTGGCCTCGGCGCCAAAATCGGCGCTGCGACCAGGTCGAGCTTTCCGTCGCCGTTGAAATCGCCCCAGCGAAGGCGATGGATGCTGGAGAAATCTTGGATCTTCTCGACCCGCCAATGGTCGCCTGAAGCGTCGTCTTGAATTGCCAGCAGCAGCTTGCCCCGTTTGGGCTCGTTCATCTCGAATTCGTAGGCGATTGCAATCTCGGCCTTGCCGTCTTGGTCCAGGTCGGCTGTCGCGCTGCTGATGATTCCGGGGGAGCTTTCAGGTCCCGTTACGATCCGCTTCTTCCAGGTTGGGTTTTCGTACCATGCGCATGTGGACCCGCCGACGGCGATGACGTCGGGCTTCTTGTCGCCATTGACGTCGGCGACTTCGACTTGATAGGCGCCTGGAAAGTTGGCGTCGACGACAACCTTTTCGTGCAGGGAGTCGGGGGACCTTTTGGTTTCTTCCTGGGCGATCGACGAAGCCGCGAGCGCTAGCAGCCAGGCCGCCGGAGCTAGCACCCGCGCCGCCCAATTTGGGTGAAGCGTAATCAGCTTAATAGGTTTGATATTGGTCATCGATTTAGATCTCTTTCTTTCCCCATCCGGCGGGCACGCCGGC
Source organism: uncultured Planctomycetota bacterium (assembly GCA_963818975.1). Taxonomy (GTDB): domain Bacteria; phylum Planctomycetota; class Planctomycetia; order Isosphaerales; family Isosphaeraceae; genus CAWFUI01. The sequence goes on from CAWFUI010000021.1 coordinate 220,821, forward strand.
GGTGTCTTCGGGTTTGACGACCACGTCTTTCAAGCTGAAATCGCCTTTGATCTCGGACTCGGCGATCTTGAGTCGATTTTCGAGCTGGGAGACTTTGAGTTCGAGCTGGACCAAGCGGGCCTCGGCTTCGTCGTGTCGTTTGGGCCTGGGAACCTGCGGGTAGCCGAGTTGTCGTTGCAGAGCCAAGAAGAGATAGAGCGGATCCCGCCCTCGGTTCGCCCTGGCGATCTTGCCCTCCTTCTCACCGAAGAGCGTGGGGAACTTGGGAGCGAACTCAGGTATAAGCTTGCGCCGTTCGTCGACGAAGAACGACGAGCGGACATAGATCAAATCGGCGAAATCAACTTCGCCGAGGCGTTCCTGGACGCGCAAGATAAAATCTGCGCCAATCGTCGTTGTAGAACGGGTCTTGCGCCATCGCTCGGACGCCGCCGTTGTAACCCAATCGGTTTCGAGCGATCGCCTCGAATTGGAAGACGAAGAGGCCCTGAGTCGTCGCCGAGTCGGACTTATACCGTGCTTCCCGTTCGAGGGTCAGGAGCGCTTCTTCCATCGAGAATCGGCTGGTCTCGGCCTCGGCGCGAGAAACGATGTAGGCTTGCAGCGGCGTGAAGTAATGAGAAAGCCGCGCCATGGCCGGGGCCAAAAGCCCCGCGGCGCGGATCTCGCTGCAAAGGAAAGAGACGGCCAGCGGCAGGCGCGTCGTCGAGAGGATTTCCTCGCCGACCGACGCCAAGACTTCCTGCGCCGCGCCTCCGTCGGCCAGGCGCTCTCGAAACGCCTGGAAAAAGTAAGCCTGTTCGATATATTCCTCTTTATCGAGCATCGTCAACTCTCGATTTTGCACGGACGATTCGTCCGCGCAGGGCGCCGCTCCGTGTTCGAGAATAATCTCTGGATCGGCGGGCCGTCAAAGAAACCGCGCGCGGCCGGCGTTGCGCTCGATTCACCAGGCGAGCGCTTGGTCGGGCGCGACGAGGAAGTTATCGGCGATCCAGTCGGCCTCTTTGAGCTGTTCCGCGGCAAAGGTCGAGGTGATCGCCAGGCATCGGCATCCAGCCGCTTTCGCGGCGGCCACGCCGGCCACCGCGTCCTCCACAACCAGGCATAACGCGGGGTCGAGGGACAATCTCCTGGCAGCCTCGAGGAACACGTCCGGCGCGGGCTTCTTTCTCGCCACCTCGTCGCCGGAGACGATCGCACTGAACATGGACGATTCGATTCCAAGCTCGTGGAGGTTTGCCTCCACTTTCACGCGGTCCGCGCTCGACGCCACGGCCAGCGCCAGCCCTAAATCGTGGCAACGCCGCACGTACTCACTGGCGCCCTTGATCGGTTGAAGACGCCCAGGGATCAATTCCATATATATTTCGTATGTGCGAGCCTTTGCCTTCTTGACGTCGATCGAGATGTTGTGGATCGCCGCGGCGCCCGAGACGATCTTGTCTTCTCCCATGCCGACGAAGGCCTTGAAATCGCTCTTGGGAACCGCATAACCAAGCTCGGCGAACATTCTGGCCGTCGCCTCCATCATCCAGGGCTCGGATTCCACGAGAACCCCGTCCATGTCGAAGACCACGCCTCGCGGCTTGCTCTGCTTCGGCCCGGTGCTGGCGTCCAATCGATAGCTCCAAAAGAGTAGCCGGCGGGAAACGCTTGGAGGAACGGCGCGAAAGTCCACCGACGCGGGCTAGAGCGGCGGATCGCTCTTGAGTTCCGGCAGCGGCGGATGCTGTTCCAGCAGCAATGCCGTCGTCAAACGCCTCTTGGTCTCGAAACCTCGGGAGGCGATCCGCCAGGAGCCCACCACGCATTCCTTCTCGAGGATATAGTAACGATTATAAGAATCAATCATGTTGTTGATAAAGCTCAACTCGAGGCTCTCGACCCAGCCAATCCAGAGCCGGTTGAATCTGAGTGCCGAGGCCTCGAGATCCTTGGCCAGTTTTTGGAGTTTCCGCCGATTCCCTCGTGGTTTTCGCTCGGCGGGGGGCAGGACGCCGGCCGAAAGCCAGACGTCTTCCTCCGGCGTTCGAAAAAAGAGTTTCCAGTCTTCGGCCGCGCGGGACTCCGATGCCCACATTTTGAGCCTGATCCGCACCATCGCCAACATGTCGGATCGCTTGTGCTCGAGCCGAAGGCGCAGCGATTCGAGCGCGCCTTCGAGCTCTTGGCCGCGCCTGGCGAAAGCCGGCAGGTCGAAGAGTCCCAAAAGTTCTTTCGCGTCGGCGTCCGACGATGCAAACGCGACGGTTTCGTCCCCCTCGGCGTTGTTCACGGCCGCCTCGATCCACGTCCAGGGCCGCCTTGGCGTTCCTCGACGACCACGTCGTTCAACCCCAGCCTGTAAGACCGCAGTTGTTCCTTTGCCCCCAGCCGCTTTGTCCTTTCGTTCCAAAGCGTCTCGACACGCGCCAACTCGGCTTGCGCCTCGGCGCCCTTCATCACGTTTTCGCGGGCTTGATCGAGCTCGGCGAGATAGCCCTCCGAGTCTCGAATCCTGGGGTCCAGAGTCACGACGTCCGCGTTCAACATCGATAGCACGGCCTTGCTCCATAACCTGCCGTCGACGCCTGGCGCCGATCGCGAGTCGGGCAGTCCTTGAGCCGCGACGTCTTGGCGAACGGGAAGGGTCGGAAACGAAGGATCCGCGACGATCCTCGACGCCGTGTCCGGTTCGATGAGATAACGAGCGAAATCGAGCGCTGCCTCCCGTTTCGCGCCTGTCGAGGAGCTTGCAACTCCCACGAGCCACCCGCCTCCCTTCGCCAGGCGGACCGCGGCGCCGGGTTCCTCGCCGACTTCCCATCCCTTACGTTCGATATTATAAATACGCTTGGATCCCGGCAAAGGGGCGACGCCGATTGGCCTGGGCTTTTTCGCGTCGGTCCACTGGGCGTATCGTTCCGCCAGGTCGACCAGCATCAAAACCTTACCGGAACGGAAGGCTGTTCGTGCTTGCTCGAGGTCCAGGGCGGCCGAACCCTCCGAACCCAAACTGCCAACCTGCTTCAGTTTCTCGAGAGTCTCGACGAACGGAGGAGCCCCGATCCAGGGCGCCAGGGTCTCCGGATTGAATAGAAAGGTGTATTGATCTCTGTGCTGTCCGACCGCGGCCGAGCGAGCCAGGAAGATCCCCAGGGCCACGCCTTCTTGGTCTTTCAAGGTCGGCAGGGCGATCGCGGCTTCGACCGTGCCGTCGCCGTCCCAGTCGCGGCCGCCGAGGAACTGGACCAGGGCGTCGAACTCTTCCCAAGTCTTGGGCGGGCCCACGCGCACCTTCGTCTCTTTCGCCAGGTCGGTCTTGGCTGCCTTTTCGAATAAGTCTTTCCGGTAAACCAAGACCAACCCGGATCCGCCGACTGGCAGAGCCATTCGCTTGCCGCCAAACTTGAGGACGCTCTGACGATAGTTGACAGGGACGTCGTCGAATTGGAGTGGATCCGCCTCGCTCTTCGACTCGACTTGGCCGGCCTTCCACGGTTTCGACTTCTGCAAAACGATCTCGTCGGGGATCTGCGCCAGCATTCCAGAGGCAGCCAAGTCGGCGAACCGGTCTCCAGGAAAGAGGACGACGTCCACACCAGAAACACTGGCCGCATCCATAAGCGAGTCGTCGATCACGACCTCGCCGCCTCGAGTGGCCGACCAGTCGCCAATCTGGCTCTTTGGAAGCGAAAGCAGCTTGGGATCGCCGACTGCCCCCACCCTGATCGTCACTCCCACATACGGCTTCGTAGGTTTCGGCGGGGGAATTGACGGTTGCGAGCAGCCCACGACGCAAAACGCCGTCGTGATGGCAGCAAATCCAACTCGGAGCCTTGGAAGCGTTCGTGGCGTCATAACGCAAACTTATGTTGGCAGAACACTTAGGAAGCCAAAGCATTTTTTTTGAACGCTCGGCTCCCTACCGCCCCCTATGGTATTGCGGCGGATCTCGAAGGTCAAATCGGCTCTTGGAGAAGGTCCCCGTTCAGAGCAGAGGGTAGAAAAAACGGCGGTCAAGGATAAAATCCCCTTCCGCCGATTTCGTTCAAACGTATAGATAAGTGCAGATACGGCAAATCAGTCGAGGCAGTAATCGATGCCCAGTCGGACCTTGAGCTCGTCGAACTGGTCGCGGTAGACGTCGTCGGTCGAGTGGAGATGCTCGGCCTCGGAGATGAACTTGATGGTGTCGTCCCGCTTGAGACCAGCTTCTCGGAGAACTTGTTCGAAGGGGTCGAGGTCGTGAGCGTAGACAAAGATGAGCTTGTGTTCGTCGAACTGGACTTCCATCGGGCCGTTGGGGTTGAGCGCCGCCAGACCGGTGCAGCCGTCGTTCATGAGCAGTTCTTCGTAATCGTAAAGAACGCTCTTGAGGATGACGGTGTCGATATGCTCTCGATAAAGGTCGTCGTGGTCTCCAGGTTCGCTCTCGTGGCTCGATTCCATGACGACGTCGACTTCTTCTCCCAGGGGGTCGAGCAGCTCCATGAAGACCTCGAACAGCCGTTCCGAGGAAACGGCCGCGGCCAGAACGGGCATGGTGTTGCCGGTTTCTGGATCGCGATAGACGTCCCTGCGGTAGCCTTCCTGCGGGATCACCTCCAACCCGAACGACGGGCGACCGGCGTCGGTCAGGGAGAATTCCCCATATCGCCCTACCCTCAAGTGGGCGTCTAGTTGCTCTTGGCTCAGCTCGTCGAAGCTGGTCCTCGGCATCCGCCCCGGGTTCGTCCGCAGAACTCGATCGAGAATACGCTGAAGAAAACTCATGAAAAGGAACCCCTCCTCCGGCGTCTATGCAAAAGGTTCGTGGACGAATCCCCGAACTGCGTCGGATGAACTAGACTGGGGGACGATCCCCCACCGCGGGGCCCTCACTGGCCGACGACTTGCATCCACGAGAAAGAAAACGGCCACGGGCCGCCAAATTGCTCGAGGTTCCATTCCATGGAGAATTTGCGATACGCTCTTCTTATATATACCATGTCTACCGACAAAAAACCTCGACCGGACCAAAAAAAGATTGAAGGATCTCCAACTCTCGAGCCGATGCCCGACCGACTCTCGAATTCCTGCATGCAACGGACGCGCCGATTGCATCGATTGCTCAACGCGACGAACGATTTCGACCGTTTTCCGACCGCCCTTTTAGGCGAGACCTCCACAATCTTCGACCGACCCGAGTCCTTTAACGACAGGCCCCAAACCCGAACCCAACCGTTGGCGCCCTCGTCTTGGTAACCAGAACATGACTCCCCTTTCACGACAATAGGTCCGATGTTTCGATAAATCAACAAGATCTCCGCGACGGTATCGCCATCGGGTCCTCGGTATGTCTGGAGTGATTATATGCTTGATAGTAAATACGTTCTCGCGAACCTGGAGGTCGTCCGTCGCAACTGCGTCGATCGTGGCGTTTCCGAGCACGTGTTGGCCGACCTCGACTCGTTCGTTCGCGTCGAGGAGGAACGCAAGACGTTGCTCCAGGAGGTCGAGGCCGGTCGAAGGCGGCAGAACGAAGTCGCGCAGGCGACTGGGAAGGAAAAGGACCCTTCCAAGCGAGCCGAGTTGGTCACCGAAGGCAAAAGACTCAAGGAAGACCTGGCGTCGAAAGAAGACGCACTCAAACGGTTGGAGGCGGAATCTCGGGCCAGGCTGGGCAAGATACCCAACCTGACGCACCCAGAGGCGCCAATCGCTCTTACCGAGGACGGCAGCCGAGAGCTCCGCAAAGTGGGAAATCCGAGGGCCTTTGCTTTCAAGCCAAAGGATCACGTCGCTTTGGGGACCGGCCTGGACCTGATCGACTTTGAAGCCGGCGCTAAAGTCTCAGGCCATGGTTTTTACTTTCTCAAGAACGACGCAGTGCTTCTGGACATGGCGCTTCAAGCTTATGCGTTGGGCAAAGCGGCGGCCGCCGGTTTTCGCCCGATCATCACTCCCGACCTTGCACGCGAGTCGATTCTCGAGGGTATTGGGTTCAACCCTCGAGGCCAGGAGACGCAGGTCTATTCCGTGGAGGCTTCCGACCTGTGTCTCATCGGCACGGCCGAGATCACCTTGGGAGGCATGCACGCACAGGAGGTGCTGGAGGAATCGAGCCTGCCGATCAAGTACGTGGGGATCTCGCATTGTTTCCGAACTGAAGCTGGCGCCGCCGGCAGGGCAGGGAAGGGGCTCTATCGCGTTCACCAGTTCACCAAGGTCGAGCTTTTTGCATTCACGACGCCCGAGACGTCCGAGGCGGTGCACGCCGAAATCCTGGAAATCGAAGAACAGATTTTTCAAGGTCTGGGGCTTCCCTACCGAGTGCTCGATATCTGCTCGGGAGACCTAGGAGGCCCTGCGTACCGAAAGTTCGACCTCGAGGCCTGGATGCCCGGTCGGGGTGAATCCGGCGAGTATGGAGAGGTGACCAGCACCTCCAACTGTACCGATTATCAAGCTCGCAGGCTCGACATCCGGTATAAACAGGCGGGCCAAAAGGGAACTCGGTACGTACACACTCTCAATGGAACCGCGGTTGCCTTGAGCAGGGCCATCATCGCTGTGCTCGAAAATTATCAAAGGGAAGATGGTCTGATCGACGTGCCGGTGGTCTTGCAGCCTTTCCTCGATGGTCGCAAGACTTTGGGCTCGAAGCCGATTTGACAAGTTGTTTGACGTTTCCGCAAAGGGAGAGCGATGATCCGGAACCCGTTGCTCATCCCTGACCTTCGAGAGCTGATCCAGGCTGGCGAATCCCAGGCCCTCCTCGATTTTTTCTCCGAGATGCACCCTGCTCGGGTGGCTGAGATGGTCGAAGACCTCGAGCCCGCCGAGGGAGACGCGATCCTCGAGCTTCTGCCTCCGCGCAATCGCGCCGAGGTGATGAGCTACCTGGACCGAGAACGCCAGGTTTACATCGTCGAGCAGATGGAGGCGGTGGATGCCGCCGAGCTCTTGCATCTGATGTCGCACGACGACCGGGCGGACCTGGTCAACCGCCTGGACGAGGCCAGGGTTGACGAGATCTTGAGACGGTTGGCGCACGCCGAGCGCGAGGACATTCGCAGGCTGGCCAGCTACGACCCTGGAACCGCGGGGTCGGCGATGACGACCGATTACGCAACGCTTTCGCCCCACCTGACCGTTCGCCAGGCGCTCGAACAGCTCAGGCACGAGGCGCCCGACCGCGAGACGATCGATTACAGCTACGTCGTCGACGAACACCGGAAGTTGATTGGCATGGTCGCGCTCAAGAAGCTGATCCTCTCGAGACCCATGGCGACCATCGAGGACATCATGGAGCGCGACGTGGTTGTCGCCAAGGTTGACGAGGATCAGGAGAGCGTCGTCCGTAAGATCGAAAAGTTCGACCTCGTGGCCATTCCCGTGGTCGATTCCGCCGACATGCTGGTGGGCATCATCACGCACGACGATGCAATCGACATCCTCAGGCGCGTTCAAACAGCCGATATCTTGTCACTGGGCGGCATTGCCGCCGGGCCCGACGCCGACGAAGACGTTCCTTATTGGCAAAACCGCATCTCCTCGGCGGTGTACCGGCGGATCGTTTGGCTCTTCATGCTGTTCGCCGCCGAGAACTTGACCTTCCCGGTAATGCGTTACTACGGTTGGCTCACGAAGGACTTCCACACCCTCGATTTCTTCATCCCGCTGTTGATCGGCACGGGCGGCAACGCCGGCAGTCAGACCGTCAGTACGGTCATCCGAGGTCTCTCGTTGGGCCAAATCGAGCGGAAGCAGGCGATGCTTGTGATTGCCCGCGAATGGTTCATCGGGCTCTTGCTCGGCCTGGCTCTTGGCGTGGCGGGCTTTGCCTATGCATGGTACTGGCGCAGCCAACCACTACGAATCGCCGCGGTCATCGGTCTGGCCCTCCTCGGAATCTGCATGTGGGCCAACACCGTGGGGGCTTTCGTGCCGATTCTGGCCAGACGTTTCGGACGAGACCCAGCCATCGTCTCCGCACCGCTCATCTCGACTCTGGTCGACGCCACCGGGCTGATCATCTACTTCTCGATCGCCATCCTTTTGCTCGTCAAGCTCCATTAGAGGATTAACCCGCGATGAAATTCGCCGAACTTACGGCGCCTACGATCCAAAGTTTGGAGCGAGACAAACTGGTGGTCGTTGCTCCGATCGCGGCTTGCGAGCAGCACGGGCCGCGGCTCCCCGTCTTCACCGATACGATCCTGGTCACGGCCGTCGCCGAGGCCGTCGAGCGGGAACATTCCAGCGGGACGCTCCTTCTGCCCACGCTTTGGATGGGCGCCAGCGAACACCATCTTCCGCTGGGAGGAACGCTCACCGCTACGCTTGCAACGTATGAGCAGATGCTCGTCGAACTCTTGACGCCTTCGCTCAGGACGGGCTTCACCCGCATCCTCGTCTTGAACGGCCACGGCGGCAACAACGATCCGTTGCGGATCGCCCTCCGGAGGCTCGACGTCGCCTATCCTGGACGTCTTTTGACGGGCGCTGCGTATTGGGAAATTGCCCACGAGCCGCTGGAAGCCCTTTGCGAAGGCCCGTTGAAGGCGATGGGGCACGCTTGTGAGATCGAGACCTCGATGATGCTTCATCTCAGGCCCGATTTGGTCCGTTCGCACTCCTTGGGAACTGGGCGGGAACAACCGCGAGAGAACCCAGCCAACCTCTTCTGGGCTCGCGATTTCAGTCGAGGTACGAACCAGGGAGTCATTGGCTTCCCGAGTTTCGCGACCGCCGAAAAGGGGGCGTTGATTTTCTCGTCGGTTGTCTCGAAGGTCGTCGAAACAATTCAGTTTCTCCTGAACGTTCCACTGGTTTGAGGTCGCGAGCGACGTTTAGGATTCGATCTTGATGATGCGATGATCGATCGAATGCTCTTTTCCTTTCTTCGAATCGAATTCGAAGATCCCCAGGCCGAGGTTGGCTGCCAACGCGATGTGCTGAGGTTGACGCATGTCGAAGCCTTCTCGCTCGGCGTCAACGCCGAGCTTGCCGACCGCTCCCACTGGCGCAAGCCCCATTTCCTTGCGCTTGGCGTCGATGATCCGCCACTCAACGTGGTCCATGGCGACAGGGTCGGTTGCCGCGAAGAGGGCGTTGCATTCCCACGTCCACTCCGGTTTCGCCCCGAAGGGACCCCCCTGATAGACGCCTTTGATCCCGTCCAGGATGTGCAGCACGCACTTCTTGCGGATGATCGGGTGGCTGACGACTTGAGGAATAAACTGGTTGCATACGTTTCCATCGGGAGAGCTGTGCGACCTGGCGACGTTGTTCACAAGCCCATGGCTCATGTTTTTAAGCGCGCCAGTCACTCCAGCCGATCCGTGATCTTTCAGCACCGGCAGCATGACGAGCTTGTTGACTCTCCGGGTGACCAGTAGCCCCAGGTGGCTTCGGCGCGTGCGATCGTCCTTCGGGTCCAGGCCTTGGCCTACGAGCTCCATCGAAACGAACTCGTCAGGGTCGTACCCTTTGATGTTGAGCTGAACGGGATCGTAATCGGACGTCAGGCCCTCCCACGCCACTCCGTCGGGTACAGCCTCGTTCATCTTGGCGCCGATGAACTCGGTTCTGTAGCGTTCGAACACGACCATATCTCTTACTTTGACGCCGGCGGATTTGAGCCCTTCGATCACTTCGAGCATCAGTTCGCTCGATGTGTTCGCATGAGGATTTCCGACGGGGTTCATCTTGATACCGACAACATCGCCAGCTTCGAAGAAAGCGCCAAGCCTCCGTGTCGTCGTCGGCGCCCGTCAGCTCCTTCATGCACTTGGCCAGCGACGCCTTGATCGCGGTCCGGTTCTTGACGTCGTTTTGGATCATCGACGGGTTTCTTACCTCGACGACCCTGCCAGGGAACGGGCCCGGGACGCCGAGCCTGCCCTTGATATCGAGGCTTTTCGGATTTTCCGCGGCCCTGGGCTCGGAAGCTGAAACCAGAAATCCGCCTAACGCGGGAGCTGCCGCCGCGGCAGTGAGAAAGCTCCGTCGGTTCACTCCGCCGCAAGGATACTGTTTCGTCATGATCGGCTCGGGTCCCAAGGGAAAACGTCAGCGTCGTGGACGGATATGAAGGACGAATCAGCTTAGTCTAACCGCTCCCAAAGCCGCGTGCGAGCTAGCCGACCGAGCGACGCCTTCTGGTTTTGCGTTCGCCCTGTCCAGGCCCGTAGATCTGTTCGATCAGGCCGCTCAACATGCCGAAATCGCGGATCTCCTGATCGATCGCCGCAATGCATCTGAGCGCACGAATGTCGGTCGCGTCGGACAAGTATCCCGAAAGCACATTGACGCCAGCCGCATTTGGCGAAAATGCGGGCAGGACGATCATCCGCTCTCCGACGACAAAGCACGGCGAGGCGACCCCACAGGCCCGAAACAGCGGGTGATGATGGCCCATGATGAACCGCCCAGCGGGCTTCTTCTTTTTGTGCCCGTGGGCGATCGTCCAGCCGGCAACGGAAAGCTCGTCGACGAGCTCGATTCCTCGTTCGTCATGGTTCCCCTTGATGCGAACGAGATTGACGCCGCGATCTTTGAGCCAATTGGTCAAGGCCTGGACGTCCCGAGCCGTCCGCTCGCAAGGCCTGGAAGACTCCACAAGGTCTCCGGCGACGACCAGCGTTTCGATGGGCCCGCGATCCAGAAGCCTCCCAAGTTTTGCAATCGACTCGTCGAGCGAATGGGCAGGGACCATGTCGCCCTTCGAAGCCCGCGCCCATTCGTATCCGAGGTGGACGTCGGCAATCACGGCGAGCTTTTCCTCAACGCGAACCGCGGCCCCTTCGGACGTCAGCACCCAACCGTCGGGTCCGCGCGATAGCCCAGACGACGGACCTCTGGGCGTATGGATTGGCTTTGTCTCGAGGTTCATATGAGGATTTCCCTATCCAATATGCCTGGCTCCGACGAGTCTTTCGTGGAGCCGTTTGAGCGCACCCGAGGGTGATTCGAACTGGAGCTGCTCGGCGCCTGTTGGGTCGATCCACGCCATCGCGAGCGGGGAAGGTCCGGAAAGCCGTCTCAGCCGGGCAGGGGGCCTTGATGAGAGCCAAGCCAAGGCCGCCGGAGCGTCGAGCCGATCGTTCAGAACCTCCCGCCGGGTCTCCCGCAAAAGTGGATGATCGGGACAGCACGCCTTCACGAGCGGATACAACCGACTCGACACCCAGTTCATCCCGCCGACGCGCTGCTTTCCGCCCCCCTCGGGATTCTTGAGCACCATGAGCGCTGTGCTCGCAACGTGTCGGAAGCGTCTCGAAAGCAGGTCTCCACGGTCGACGCCCTCGAGCACGTCTTCGTACAGGTTCTCGACCGAGAGCAAAGGAGCGAGCTGATCAGTCTCGAGCCGATCGTCTCCGCCGAGTTCGATCGACCAGCCCAGATCGGCCACGACAAAACCCAGGTTCCTGCCTTCGCACTTTCCCAGACGCGCTGCAAACGCCCTTCCGAGCGCCTCGCACGCCGACCTCGGGAGAGGTGCGTGAAACGTGTAGGTATACCCATTCTTCGAAGGCCACTCTTCGACAAGCAGGAGGTCCGCGGACGGGATCTCGCTCATCTGTGCCTGCGCGGTGAACAGTTCTTCCAAGACTTTGGCCGCGCTCTCGTCGAGCTCGTAGTCGCTGGCGAGCCACGCGTGAAGCGCCTCGGCGCCCTCGTTTTCCAGGATCCTGCCCGCATCCTCGCGTAACTTGCAGAGTTCCAGAGCAACCTCGGCGGAGAGCGACTGGCGGTCGCTGGTCCAGCGCGGCAGGTTGCCCTCCTCGCCGGTTGGCTTGACCGCGAGCGTGCCCGATTTCAGCGACCGGACCTCGAACGAACGACCATCCAAAAGGAACCGATCGCCCGGTTGCAGAGCCTCCGCATAGGGGCCTTCGAGGGTGCCAAGGTCGCAACCCTCGCTCTTGACCCTGATCGAATCCTCGGCGTTGATCGTTCCAATGTTGCTCCAGAGCCAGCGGACGATCCTGCGCGACCGGACGCCAAAATGGCCCTTCTCACGCCAAAGCCTGGCTGAAGTCCAGCGCGGCCCGGGCTTGCCTCGTCGTTTCGAGCTCCCGAAGGCGCGGCGAGCTGGCCGGAGAGGAACGCAAGGCAGTCGTCGAAGTCTTTCCTTTCGAGGTTCGCCATCGGCTCGGCTCGGCGGACGAGAGCAAACGCGTCGTCCTCATTCCAATCGTCGATGCAAGCCATGCCGATGATTTGTTGGCAAAGCACGTCAAGCGGCGCCAGAATGTGGCTTAGCGGTTCGATCCTGCCCAATCGCGCTTCCCGCGCCAAAACCGCGACCCCTGCTAGCTCCGCGTGCGTCGCGGCGAGCAGCACGCCTTTGGTCGTTGCGCCGACGCTGTGGCCCGCTCGGCCTACGCGTTGAAGGCACCTCGAAACGCTGCCCGGAATTCCCACCAAAGCCGAGACGTCGGCCGAGGCAATGTCGACGCCGAGCTCGAGGCTCGTGCTCGAAACCACTGCCCTCATGGTTCCGTCCTGGAGCCCGCGCTCGACCCTGCGGCGGCTCTTGGCGTCGAGCGCGGAGTGATGCGCTCCGATCGTTGCGTCGTCCCACGTCGGGTCGTTGCGCAAGATCGACCTGCGCAGGTCATGCGTCAGCTTCTCGGTCATTGCTCGGGTGTTCGCGAAGATGACCGTCGTCCTGTTCTCGACCGTCATCTTGCAGAGCCGAGTCAGGAGCCTCTGATACGTCAGCGGACGGAACGGAGACTCCTCTGGCGCCATCAGCGATTCGACCCTGAGCTCGAGCGGGTCGGGCTCGGCGATCGTCGCGGCGTCCAGAACCCGGCACGGTCGTGTTGGACCTACAAGAAACCGAGCGACCGGTTCGGCAGGCTTGCATGTTGCCGAAAGGCCGATGCGTTGCGGATCTCGCTCGCAATACGACGCTAATCGCTCGAGCGAGACCATCAGGTCAGCCCCACGTTTGTTGGGGACCAGCGCGTGGATCTCGTCGACGATCAGATGCTCGATCGAGCGCCACATTGACTGCCAGGGCTTCTGTGCCAACAGCAGCGCCAGGCTCTCAGGCGTTGTGATAAGGATCTGCGGAGGGTTCTCGAGCAGCTTCCTTCTTTGATGGGCTGGCGTGTCGCCTGTCCTCACGGCAGCGCGGATCGGAGGGCCAGCGAGACCAAGCCTTTCTCCAATCGCGTCGAGAGGGATCTTGAGGTTGCGCTCGACGTCTTGACCAAGGCTTCTCAGTGGTGACACATAGACGCACTTCAACAACGGTTCGAGCCGGTCTGACATGCTCCGGTCGATCAGGTCCGAAATGATCGCCAGAAACGCTGCCAGGGTTTTGCCAGTTCCCGTGGGAGCGACCAGTAGTGCGTTCGATCGGGCAGCAATCACGGGCCAGGCGAGCGTCTGGATGGGCGTGGGACCGATCGGGAAGGTTCCGACGAACCAATCCTTCGCTGGACCTTCGATCGAGTCCAAGGGATCGACTAGGAATCCAAACGATTGCTGCGTATCGGTCAACGTCCTGTCGGGAAACGTCCGTGCGGTTGACATCCTATGGGGCCTCTCGTGCCCAGACTGCGGGCAGGCCCGGGCAAGGTCGCTATGGTACGCGGCCAGAGAGCCGATGAGTAGAGCGAATCAGGCTTGGGATGATTTTCTCTGGTTTCGCTCGTTCGCGAGTCAAGTTCCTATTTGCAAGCCTTAACCTCTGGGCTCGCGTCTGTTCCCAGACACTCTGGTTGACTTACTGGTTTACCCAGCAGATCGCGAGGGCCATATTCCCGGGCCTCTCTGCTGATGCGGCTGGCTATGGCGTCCGTCTCTTATCCGTGGCTGTACCAATTTTTGGACGCAGATGCTTGTCCGATAGCTCGACCAATTCGAGTTTGGCAAGAGCGGACTTGATATGTTGATACTGCTCGAGGTCGCGGAAGCAAAACATTGTCGTGATGCGGTGCGGCCGACCGAGATGGACTCCAAGCATTCCACCCATGGGTTCTTTTGGAGGCGTCCGCGGGGGTGCTTCCTGCCATTCGAAACCCCAGAAGGTACTCGCTTGGGCGAAGACCTCCTTCATCTTAAGTAAGTCCGCATATTTATCGAACCAGGCGGCGACATCCGGCAACATATCTGTCGAGAACGTCCAGCGACGATGACCGAGCTGGACTGCAAGTGGAGCGGGAAGCTCGGTCGCGACCCCCGCTTGACCAAGCGTCCGATCGATTTCAGCCGCCATTTCCGAAAGGCCGAAATTCTCCGCGGCGTTCCCACCCAGCATCAACTGCGAAGGCGGCGAATCGTGGATCGTGGCGTGAGCATCGAGGAACTGCAGAACGCGAGCGACAATCGTCACGGCACGAAGCTTTCGCACCGGATGACCCCAGATTTGCGACTTTGGCGGAGCATATCGAATCATTGATCGGCCTCTGGCGCGATATGAGAACACGTCGGAATTGACTTCGCCCGATGCTATACAATCACGGCCAATTGGTGCAAAATGAAGAGGACGAATAGTTGGACAAGACGCTGGACATCAAGAGATCCTGAAAAATCGCAAGATATTGTGAATAATAGACTTAGATGGGACATCGATGCGGCCATATGAGCGGACACACCGCTGAATCGATTTCGCTTTCAACCTCAATTCCCTGCCGTCGTCTTTCTGGCTTCTCTTGGGCCAGGCGAAATCGAATTGCGACCATCTGTGCCTGGTTCCGCTTCTCCAGCAAGTGATGGAGGAAATGATGCTTGTCTATCTCGCCAAAGGCGTTCATGCGACCAAGGCCCAATTTGGTAGCGTACTTGCCTGGCTTCCCCCTCGCCTCGGCAGGCCCGAGTGAGACTCAGATCTTGCAACCTGTCCCGAGCGGGGCGGTTCTTGGGAACAATCAACTCTTACCGTGCTCGAGCCGCATCCTCAGAGGGCGCGAAACTTTCTTTGTGCTCGACCGCGTAGCGCAACATCAAAATACGAACAGTCTTGATGAGATCGTAAAATCGCGAATTGAGCGCCTCCATCGCGTCATCTTGTTCGTTGGTGAACGCCGCGAGCTGAGTGTGGCATTCCATCCGGTCCACGGCGGGTCCCTCGGGCCCGAAGAGCGCAATGGCCTCTCGAACCACCTCCGCCCCGGCTTGCGATCCGATCGCCTCCATGCCTGCGAGGGCGTCGCGAATTCCTGAACCATAGCCATTGGCGAAGTATTGGTGGAAGCCGCCGTTGCAGACCTGGAAATCGAGGAAACTCAGGAAGAGGTAGCGACGTTGATGCTCATCAAGCGAGTCTTCGCCGCTCGTCTCGGCCAGCTCTGCAATGAAGAGGAATGGATCCTGGATACCTTCGAGCAAAGCAAGGGCTTGCGAGGCCGACTCGGTCACTTTGTCGTTCTCTATTCCCGTGGCCTCGTCGATGATTTCACGCGCCGAGGCGTCGTGGGTCGCAGCCAAAGCCAGCAATAGCTCGCCAAATGCGTAGTTCCAGGGATACTCTGTCGCCACGGGCTTGAGTTCAGTGATCAATTCCTTGATCCGTTGAAGGGGTATTCGAACGTCCGCTTCGTTGAGCGAATCGACAATGTCGCAGAGATGCTGGTTTAACGCGTCGAGGACGGGGGGCTGAAGGAGACGCTCGATTGCCCGAGCACGATCGATTTTGAGCAGCAGCTCCGCCGCCTGCTTCGCGTTTCCATGACCTTTCTCGCCGCACAACAACTTCGCTGTAGGCTCGAAAAGCCTTTCTCCGAAACCGGCTTCGGCTTTATCGTCTCCAAGGGCCCTGGAACAACCCATTAGCGAATAGGAGCGCACGTATTCATCCTCGTCGCCGAGCAGGCGCGCCATCGTCTCGCAATGAGCTTCTCGGCCCATGCTTCCCAGTCGAATTGCCGACTCCTTACGGATCTCTGAATCCTTATGAAACGCGAGTTTCTCAAACGCCTTGGTTGCGGATTCCTCATCGATCATTCTCAGCAGAGTCATGGCGCTCTCGACGGGCGAACCCATAGCTATCGATTGATACCCCGACCTCTGAAACGTCTCGTCCTCGAGTGCCGCCTGTAGATGCGGGACGGCTGCCTTTCCCGTCCTTTGAAACCAAGCCTCGGTCGCTTCGTCGGGCGGGTTCTTGAGCAAACGCTTGATCATCCTCTGAATCGTCTCTGGGGAGCGCGACTTTGGCAGTTTGAGCCGCGCCCAGAAGTCCTGCAAAGCCTCGGCCTTGTTCTTTTTCGCGAAGAAGTGGGGATCCTTGACGTAATCCCAAAATCCACCTTTGCCCCGTTCTCGCATGGAAAGTTCCTTCTACGGTGACGAAAAGATCTTTGTTAGTTTCTTAAGATGCAGAATCCTCGCACGGTGCGGAGATGTTTATTGTGAGCAAGTGTTGGCTCTTAGCCCTTCAGGGCTAAGAGGCAGTAGGTTCGTTTTGCGGCTGAGCGGCGTTAGGTTTGGGCGCCGTCGCCAATCCTCAAAAGCCGCGTCGGCCGGCGAGAACGAAAAACCCCTCACGCAGATAAGAGTCTACAGGCACAAGTAGTGTTCCGAATGCGTTTGAGTTGTTAAACTTTGGTTGAACCAAGTCGTCAGGGCGATCCGACGAATCGAGTGGACCATGGAGTGGCGAGGGGAATAACGCATGTCGCGGAAGCCCGATTCGACGAAACGGTCGCTTCCTTATATGAATCGGCGGAAGTTCCTCGTCGGCGGCGGACTTGGTTTCTTGGGCATGGCCATGGCAAGGTCGCTCGAGGCCGGGACGATCGTCCAAAGGGCGTCTTCGGTCGCCTCTATCCGATCGTGCATCTTGATCTTCTATTACGGCGGACCAAGTCATCTCGATACGTGGGACATGAAGCCCAGGGCGCCTCGAGAGGTTCGCGGACCGTTCGACGTCGTCGCCACGAACGTACCTGGGATCAGCATCTCGCAGCACATGCCTCATTCGGCGCGCGTGGTCGATCGTTTGGCAATCGTCCGCAGTCTGCACCATCCGATGACCAACCACAACGCGGCCGCCTTTGCCGCCTTGAGCGGCCGCAACCCAGCCAAGGGCGATCTCGAGCTCCTGGCAAACGACCGCAACGACCCACCCTGTCTGGGTTCGATTGTCAGCCGCGAGACGCCTCAAAATCCAAATATACCTGCATTTGTTGCACTTCCACATGTGATGTATAATGTGGTAAAGCTTCCAGGTCAAATCGCTGGATTCCTTGGTTCGTCGCACGACCCTTTTCAGGTTGCGAGCGATCCCAACAACCAGGGTTTCGATCCCGGCGAGCTGCGACTTCCCACCGGCGTCTCGATCGACCGGCTTGGCCGACGCGAGAGGTTGTTGGACGCTTCCGCGAAATCCAGGTCGGACCATGCTCTCAATGGATACCGGAGGAAGGCCATGGGACTTATAAGCTCGCTCTCGTTCCGCAAGGCTTTCGATCTCGATCACGAGGATCCGAGGCTCCGCGATCGTTACGGTCGCCACACACACGGGCAAAGCCTATTGTTGGCTCGTAGGATGGTCGAGGCGGGTGTTCGGTTCGTGACCGTGTACGACCACCAGACGAACGGACAAGTGACGAATTGGGACTCGCACAACGACTTGTTCAATCGCCTGAAGAACGATCTTCTTCCTCCAGCCGACATGGGATTTGCTTCGCTCATCGACGACCTGACCGATCGTGGGCTCTTGGACTCGACTCTGGTACTGGCCGTGGGCGAGTTTGGTCGTACGCCGAAGATCAACGCGCAATCGGGAAGGGATCATTGGCCTTATTGTTATAGCGCTGTGCTCGCGGGCGGAGGAGTGCTTGGCGGGCAAGTGTACGGCGGCAGCGACAAGTTGGGCGCCTATCCCGATCAGGATGGGGTTTCGCCTGGCGATCTCGCCGCGACGCTGTTCTGGCGATTTGGCTTCGACCCCAATAGCGAGATTCGAGACCTCTCGGATCGACCTTACCGGCTTGCGGAAGGGGAGCCTCTGCATTCGCTCTTTGGCTCGATCTGAACGCCATGCCTCACAGACGCCTGCACCGCTGGGTCTTCTTCGCGGCAGGAATTTATAACCTCATTTGGGGACTATTGGCCGGACTTGCGCCGATCGCTTCTTCGACGTGATGGGGATCGCTCGGCTCAACCATCCGTCGATCTTTGCGTGTCTGGGGATGGTGATCGGCGTTTATGGGTTGCTGTACCTCGAAGTTGTGCAGGCCTGAGCATGGTTGGTCGATCGCGTTTGTCGGACTGGTGGGCAAGATCCTCGGACCGATTGGGCTTTTCGTGTTGATCGCCAAAGGCCTTTGGCCTCTGCGTTCGATCGTGCTCTGCATCACCAACGACTTCGTCTGGCTGCCGTCATTTGGTCTATACTTGCACGACGCCTGGCCTCAATACCGAGCGACATGGATCGAAACGAGGATCCGCTCGGAGAGCTCGACCACGGTTCGGGAGCGAACATGATAATCCACGGAAATTCGACGCTTTGGCTAGGAATGCTGCTCTCTTCGTTGGCTGGGTCGGCTTCACTTGGAAACGCCGAAGACCCACTTCCCTCGTGGAACGATGGCAAGACGAAGCAATCGATCGTTGAGTTCGTGAACAAGGTTACGAAGGAAGGCTCTCCGAGTTTTGTCCCCCAGGCTGAGCGGATCGCCGTCTTCGACAACGACGGTACGCTCTGGTCCGAGCAACCGATGTATGTGCAGGCCTTTTTCGTCTTCGACCGGATCAAGACTCTTGCGCCAAGTCATCCAGAGTGGAGCGAGAAGGAGCCGTACGCTTCCGTGCTCAAGGGTGATATCAAGACCGCGCTCAAAGGGGGCGAACACGCGCTCGTCGAATTGGCGATGGCAACGCACGCGGGAATGACCTCGGAGGAGTTCGAGTTGATCGTCAAGGATTGGATTGCCACGGCCAGACATCCCAAAACGGGCAAACTATTCACCGAGATGGTCTATCAGCCGATGCTCGAATTGCTGGCCTATCTCCGTGCCAACGGATTCAAAACCTTTATTGTTTCGGCGGGCGGAGTGGAATTCATGCGTCCATGGTCCGAAAAGGTCTATGGAGTTCCTCCCGAGCAAGTGATCGGCAGCAGTATCAAGACAAGGTTTGAGATCCGCGAAGGCAAACCCGTTCTTGTGCGCTTGCCCGAGATCGACTTCATCGACGACAAATCTGGCAAACCAGTCGGGATCCAGCAAAGGATTGGTCGCAGGCCTATCGCTGCGTTTGGCAATTCCGACGGCGATTTGCAGATGCTCGAATGGACCGCCGCCGGAAAAGGTGAGCGGTTTTGCCTCTACGTTCATCATACGGACGATAAGCGCGAGTGGGCCTACGATCGAAAATCGATGATAGGCCGACTCGGCAAGGGGTTGGACGAGGCAGCGGCCAAAGGATGGACGGTCGTCGACATGAAGGTCGACTGGCGGACAATTTATCCGTGAAGAAGCCGGCGTAACAGTGTTTCGAAACGATCAGTACCGCCAGCTCGTCACGTCTGCGCCTGTGGGCGCCGTCTTGAGCAGACGCTCGACGATCTTTTGCGCGTACATCTGGTGATACCGCAGTCGCGAATACGCATTCGCGCGGGTAGGGTCCCCGTTCCAGCAATGCTCGGCCCTATCGCCATAACGTACCTCGCCGCCGTACTTGGGGTTGTCCAGCTTGTTGAGCCTCTCTTCGGTCAGGTAGACGGCGTTATTTAGGTAATAATTGTCCATATCTCCGACGTAGATGTTGATTTTGCCCTCGAGTTGCTTGCCGAATTTGGGCCAATCGCGCTTGATGATGTGCGATAGGTCGTAGTGCTCGCGCCAAAACTCGGCCGCCTTGTGGTCGATTTCGCCGGTTTTCTTGTTCCAGATCGGCTTGGGATATCCATCCGGTCCGACTGGCGAATACACAGCCTCCCAAATGTCCCACTGCTGACCCGAACGGCTGTGCGTGCCGAGCAAGAGCTCGCGACGGTTGAGATCCTCCATCGTCGCTTTCACGTGTCCCAGGTAGTTGCGCATGCCTGGCCTGGGAACCTTGAGAAACGGTCCTTCGCTAAAGTACGCGTTTTTGTCCTCGTAGAGGTTCACGACGGTGTACGCACGAAAGTCGATCGGATCCGGGCACGCCGCGTAGCAGCCGTTATATTCGGTTGGATAAAAGACCTGTGCGGCCAGAGCCTCCCATCCGCCCGTCGATCCCCCGTAGAGAAAGCGAGCCCAGCCCGAACCTATGCCTCGGTACTTCTTCTCGAGGTAGGGGATCAGTTCGTAAGTGATGGCGTCTCCGTAGGGGCCCAGGTTCTGCGAGTTCACCGCGTAAGAATCGTCGTAATACGGATTGGCGTGCTGGATCTCGATAATGATCATTCGTGGATAATCAGGACCAGTCCAGTCTTTAAAGAATTGGTGGGCGTGTTCCTGGACGATCTTGTTATAGCCTTCGAGGTGGAAGCGTTCTTCGTACTCGGGTTTGAGGTTCGCGTCGGGAGGTTCTGGACGAAAGCCGCCGAAGTTGGCTGGATGGTGCCCGTGAAAGATCACCAACGGGTAATGCGCCTGTGGGTGTTCGTCGAAGCCTTCAGGCAGAAGCACATGGGCGCCCAGGTGCATGGGCCTTCCCCAAAACTTCGTCAGAAGGTCGCTCTGGATTTTCTCGTGTTTGATAAACTTTGTCGTCGGCGGGTCTGGTATGGGCGGAATTTCTTGAGTGAGCGCGATACGCGATGGTCCCACCTTTCGCGGGGTGGATCGAAATCTCTTGCACGCTCGAGTAAAGGTTCCCAGGAGCTTTGTTCCACTGCTGTCCTTCGCCTCGGTCCATCGGCAGTTTGACGGTATGTCCGTCGGCCCGTTTGAACGTTTCGTATCTGTGTAACAGAGCCTGAACTCGGTATGCGCCAGGTTTGAGCTTGGACAGGCTTTCGATTGGATATCCGTATGCGGAGTCGTCGAAGATCGCGGGCTCGTCCGGTTTCAGTCCCTCGACGTCGATTCCAAAGGCCTGCTGCGTCTTGGGCCCGTCGATGATCTGGAACCTGGGTTCGGCCTTTGGGTCTGTTGAGACCATCAACAGAAGGCGGCCGTCGAGCGGCTTTTCGCTTTTCGATTTGGGAAATCGAACGTCGAACCTCAAGGGCTCTGCGGCCCTGGCCTCGGACGCAGCTGGAAATGCGAAGCCAAGAAGAGCGAACGCTCCGACGAAGCGGTTGCAATGTCTATTGCGTGAAATCATAAATCGTTTTCCAATTATACAAATTGATGAGTGAGGGCTTGGGACTGAGGAGCCGATCATTTTCCTTCCGTCGCAAAGACGCCCAGGTCGATCGCTTCGTCGGCGGAGAGTACGAGCTTACGCTTGATTCTTGGCAAAATCTTCGTTAGCGCGTCGAAATACATGCTTTTGATCGCGAGCGCTCTGTGTTCCAGCACTGAACCGATCAGCTCGTGGAAACGTTGCGCTTCCGCCTTTGCGAGCTTGACCTTTCGATTGCCCGCGGATCGTGCTCGATCGATATTTGTTCGGGCAGCCGCGCGGGCCGAGGCGATGCGCACGGCGGATTCAGCGCCTGCGTCTTCGGTCATGCCGTCGCGTCGGCTCTTTGCGGACTGAGCCAGGTCGAACTCGGCCTGGACTTCGCTCGGAGCCCGTGCGTCGGTGAGGTGAAAGCCGAGGACGGCGACTCCCAGCCGATAAGGTTTGATCGCGCGCTCGAGCGAAGCCTCGACTTCGTGGGCGATCGCCAATCGATCCTGGCCCAAGGCTGCATCGATAGTTCGGTGAGCCAGGGCGTTGGCAAGGCTGGCCTCGGAGATCCGCTCGAGCGAAAGCTCGACGGCGTCGCCGCTTTGAATGAAGGCGAGGGGATCATCGACGTGGTACTGCAAAACGCCTCGGACGCGGATCAGGTTTTGGTCGCCAGTGAGCAATTCACCCGCACTCGGTTCTTGCTCAGGTCCAGGGATTCCTGAAGATCCAATTGCAATCTGCCTGACCTCGTCGATCCGCACCTTATCGACCCGATCGACGCCCAGAGGCCAACGGACGTGCGGGCCCGGGCTCCACGGTTTTGACAGGGCCTTGCCCAGCCTGCGAACGACGGCGAGCTCTCCGGGCTTGACGACGACGAACCCCGAAAGCGCGGCCGCGATCGACGCGACGAGGAGCACGAGTACCAAGCCGACGAATCGCCTGCTCATCGTTTCGGCTCCGAAGGCGTTCTCTGGGACCCTGAGGAAGTTGAAGGCCCAGTGCGCCTGCCAGGCGAGGCGAGAGGCCCCGCGGGCGGCGAGGGGTTCGCGGGCGGATTCTCTTTCAAAAGCTCCGCGCTTGGACCCTGCGTGAAGAGCTTCATCAGCGGGCTCGAAGCCGAGATCACCACCGCCGCCTGGTCGTCGAGCAGGGCGACGTAAGATTCGAGATTGCTCAAAAATTCATAAAAGCGCAGCGTCTTGGGCGTGGGCTTCGTTCAGGATTCGCGAGGCCTCGGCTTCGCCGGCGGCTCGGATCTTCTCGGCCTCGGCGTCGGCCTCCGCAAGGATCATGTCGCGCTGGCGGTCGGCGTCGCTGACGATGGTCCGGTACTTGGCTTCCCCTTCCGCTCTCAGCGTTTGGGCGACGCGCTTGCGTTCACTTTTGATAAGTTCGAATACCGAAGGGCGAACTTCCAGCGGCGGCGCGAAAGACGTTGGCTGAACGTCGACCACGTCCACTCCCAGCTCGGTCGAAGCCCTTGACCGCACGCTCTCGAGAACTTCCTTGCCAATCTCGTCGAGCCTGCCGCGATTGGGGTCGACCGAGGCGATGGCGTCGAGGTCGCGTTTGGCGATCGCGTCCGAGAGCGCCGCGGACACGCGCTCGGAGAGCCGAGCTTCCGCCGATTCCCGAGTGCCCGCAGTGCGCAGAAAAACCTCGGGGTCGGCGATCCTCCAGGCCACGTAGCACGCGGCCTCGATGTTTCGCTTGTCTCCCGTGATCACCTCGCGCCGGCGGGTCGAAAACGTGCAGTCTCCGGTCGAGCCGAATCGTCGAGCTCCAGGGCTTCTGGAAATGAAGCCCGGTTCGGCCTGGCCCGTACAGGGCAACCTTGCGGCCGAACTCGGTGACGACGACGAACTCGGTCTCGTCGACGATCACGCACGAGTTCACAAGCGCCAGTGATCCGAGAGCGATCAGTCCAAGAAGAACCAATGAGAGAACGAGCTTTTTCATGAGTCTCCGCTTTCAATTCTTGACCGCGGGATTTCCGTTGGGCGCTTGGAATGTTGTCGTCGGCAGACTTGGCGGGTCGGGCCAAAACAGTCGCCGAGGCGCCTGCATCGCGTTCGAGCGAGCGTCCAAGACGATCTTCCGCTTGTGCGCCAGCGATCGAGCCATCGTCTCCCAATAGAGCCGAAGGTCGTCGAGCCCCTTGTGCGACGAGCGCGCTCGAGACAGGACTTCGAAAGCCTCGGCCTTGGCCCGAGCTTTGAGCAAGTTGGCGTCGTGGGCTGAAAGCGCGCGCTGATGGATCTCGATCGCGCTGGCGCCGGCTTCCAGACTCTTCTCGGCCCTGTAGGTCTCGGCTTCGATCGCGCGCGTCTTGAAGGCGTTCTCAGCTCTCGTCACCTCGCGGTAGGAGTCGACCACCGCCAGCGGCGGATGCACGTCTTGAAACGACGCCGCGACGATCGACCCGCCGACTCCGGAATGGTCGAGACGCTTTTGAAGCTCGGCGGCAATCGAAGCCTCGACTTCGGTACGACGCTTCGAGAGCAGATCCACGAGCGGCCTCTTGGCGATCTCTCGTCGCACAACCGAAGCGGCAATCCGCTCGATGGCGCGCTGGGGGTCTTCAGTCGCGAAAAGGTGCGAACGGAGCACCCTGGGATTCCTGCCGACGCGGTATTGCGCCACCAGAGCAGCCTCGACGAGCTTGGCGTCGCCTGTCATTGCCAATGCGCTATCGTCGGACCGTTCCTGAACGTTGGCCGCGTGGGTTGCCTCCCAGCGCAGCGATCCCGCCGAAAGACCGCGGTCGGAGCTTCCTGGGAAACCCACCCTCACGTCCCTCAGGCGATCTGGTTCGAAGCGAATCACGCTTTCCAGAGGCCATGGCAGTCCGAGATAAAGCCCTGGTTCGAGAACGCCCGCGAAACGCCCCTGACGCGTGAGCAGGCCCACCTCGTTGGGTTTGATGGCACGCCAGCCCGAGGTTGCGTAGAGCACGATTGCCAGGCACGCTGCCGCCGCGACCAAACTCTTCCAGCGAACCAGAATGCGCGTTGCCAAGAATCCCGGATCAACCCGGTCGTCGACCGATCGAACCACGCCTCGAACGTGCTCGAAGAATCGGACAGGGGCGGTCTCGCGGACCCTGCCGTGAACCAACAGCCGCATTGCATTCAAGAGCACCAAGAGCGACCCAGCCTGATGCAGCACCGCGGCCGGCACTGGACCCAGGACGCCGACCGCCGCGGCGGCCATCGCAAGAACGTTCAGGCCGATCGCAAATATAATAATATTCTGACGAATCACCGACGTCATTGCCCTGGAGATTCCGACCATCTCGGGAAGCACGGCCAGTGGATCTCCCAGAAGCACGAAATCCCCAGCCTCCGCAGCCAGGTTCGCGCCGAGCTTGGCGATGGCGATTCCAGCGTCCGCCCGCGCAAGCGCTGGGGCGTCGTTCACTCCGTCGCCCACCATGGCCACCCGCTTGCCTTCGCTCTGCCGTTCCTCGATCCACTTGGCCTTGCCGGCCGGCAAGAGCTCGGCAACCACAGTCTTGACGTGCACGCGCTTCGCAATGGCGCGGGCAGGGGGCTCGCGGTCGCCGGTGAGGATCACGAACTCAGCGATTCCCAGATGCTTGAGATCGTGGATCACGTCGTGCGCTTCTTCTCGGGCAGAGTCGATCGCCCCCAACAGACCGAGGAGTCTCTTGCCTTTGGCGACCAACAGCGGCGTTTCGCCGCGAACGTCCAGAGCCTCCAGTCCCTCCAGAGCGCGCTGGTCGAGATCAATTCCGTGCTCCTTGAGAAAAGCCTTGCCGCCGACCAAAATCGAATCGCCGCTGGAGCCTTTCCTTGCAAGTTTGGCGTGCACCCCCAAGCCAGGCTCGGCCGAGGTCTCCACGACCTTCTCAATCGCCAATCCTTTTTCTCGAGCCAGGTTCACAACGCATCGCGCGTAGCGGGTGGTCGATCGCTTGTTCCGCGGTCGCGGCCAATGCCAGAACCTGATCGTCGCTGAGATCCGAGAATGTGGATATATTGGTTATTGTTGGCTTGCCGATCGTCAGGGTGCCGGTCTTGTCGAACGCGAAGACGTTGCACTGAGCCAGGCGTTCGATGGCAATTCCACCTTTGGCGATCGCGCCCTTTCGGGCCAGTCTCGCGGACGCTGCGAGTACGGCAGCGGGCGTGGCGAGAACCAGTGCGCAGGGGCAGGCTACGACCAGAATGGCAACGGCTCGAGACCATAGGTCGGGCCAGTGCAAGAGCCAGCCCGCCAGGAGCGTCAGCCCCGCGGCGCCTTCGACGATCGGTAGGAAGTATCGGGAGAGTCTGTCGGCAAGACGTTCGATCGGCGCCTTTCGCTTCTGAAACTCGCCCACCAGCTTCACGACCTGACCCAGCGCCGTGGCTGGTCCTGTCTTCTCGACATCGACTTCCAGCGCCCCAAGCTGGTTCATCGTGCCCGAGAAGACGGGATCTCCCAGGCCTCTGGGAACGGGCATCGATTCGCCGGTCAAGGACGATTGATCGATGGTCGACTTGCCCGAGGCAACCCTGCCGTCGGCAGCGATTCGCTCTCCTGGTCGAACCAAGAGCACGTCGCCCTCGACCACTTGTTCGGCCGGCAGTTCGACCTCGGCGCCTTCCCTGCGGACCCTCGCCGTCGAAGGCGCGCGGGCCAGCAGGTCGCGAATCGCGGCCTGGGCGCGCTCGAACGTGATCGCTTCGAGCACCTCGCCAAGAAGCGCGATGAAAACCACCTCCGCCGCGACGAAGGGCCTTCCCAGCACGATCGCGGCGATGCACGCCTGCGCCAGAACGAAGTCGGCGCCGATCCTGCCCGCCAAAAGCGCCTCGAAAGCGATGTAGACGATCCTCGACCCGCCCAGGATCGCCGCGATTAAACTAAGCGAAACGCCCCAAGGACGGGTCAGCTCGGCTCTTCCCATCCAAGAAAACAAGAGGTCGGCGCCAATGAGAATGCCAACGACGGACGTCAGGACGTAGATCGACGCGTGACCCAAGGAATGGTCGTGCGCGGAACGACCGCGATCCTCGGCTCCATGAGAATGGGCGTGGAGTTGATGAGCGTCTTCGGGATGATACTCGCGGTGCATGCGTTGAGTCGGCGAAGAAGTAACAGTTCGCGGGAACGCTCGCGCAAGCCCTGTTTCAGCATTAACGCTATGGGAGGCTCAAAGGGGAGTCAAGGAATTCGACCCCGAGGAAAGCACCGTAATCGATCGTTGATTTCGGTTTCTCTTGAGATTAGCCTACGCCCTAACTCGCCTCCAAGCCACTTCTCGAGAGGAGCCCCCATGTCCAAACCACCTTGCGGATTTGTCGTCGCGGCCGTTTTGCTCGCGACTTCTCGGGCTCCATTCGCGTTCTCCCAAGAAAACCACGAAGCGATCTGGGACGGGGCGATCATGTCCCAACCGTTCGATAAAACCCCTTTCCGACAGATCCAAATTCCAGAATGGGTGGAATCGACGATCGGCTGCGGCTATACGCTCTCGGGCATGGATTTCGAGCACCGGGCTCTGGCGGCGAAGCACGGAGTGACGATCAGCGAAATGGGCTTCGTCGACCCGTTTTACCCGTATTACGACAGCAAACTGCTCAAGAAACGGAGCCCGCACGTCCCGTTGGGCAGGCTCGAGAAGGACATCGCGGAATACAAAAAGCTGGGGGTGAGGATCCTGGGAGTCTACCCTCCTTGCCTTCAAGGGGAGGTCTACGAAACGCATCCCGAATGGCGGAGGATCTCCACCAACACAACCACGATTCCCACCATCGACATGCAGAAATATCCTCACGGCGGCATGCTCTGCCTTCTGGGGCCTTACGGAGATTTCTTCATCGACGTGCTTGCCGAGATCGTCACGAAATACCCAGACGTCGACGCCTTCAGTTTCGACGGCCTGCATTACGCGGGAGTCTGTTACTGCGCATCGTGCAGGGCGGATTTTCGCAAGGAGACCGGCGGAGAAATTCCCAACGCGGATCTGAACGACCCGGCTTTCAGGCGCTATCAGCACTGGGCGGATCGGAGGATGGAGGATCTGATCCGCAGGATGCAAAACCGCCTCAAAGCGATCAAGCCCGAGATCGCGCTAGTCACCTGGACGACGAACGCAGGCAGATATGGGCATTTCTTGAGCATTCCCAGGAACATGCCCTCTCGGATGAACTTGCTGTTGGACGCGCCCGATCAGGAATTTTGGCTCGACGAGTCGAATCGCGGAGCCACGGTGGTCCCCTCGATCGCCAACGCCTACATCTGGGCGACGACAAACCATCGCGTCGCCTTTAGCGAACCGTATCTCATGAGCCACGGAAATCCATACGGCAAGGACAGCTTCCCAGGCCACGAAGTGCTGCGCAGGATGCTGCTGTCGGTCACGTATGGCGTTCAACCCAGCATCGCCGTCGGTCAGCCGAAGAATATGCAGCAGTCGATTTATGACGCTCTCGATGAAGTGAACAAGCGGAAACCATGGATCACCCACAAGAAGCCCGAATACTGGGGAGCGATCTTGCTTTCGGACAATACGCGCAACTTTTACGGAAGAACCTCCGGCGCGGTCGACGATCGCTACATGTCGAACGTCTTTGGAATGTTTCGCGCGGCGATGGAAGAACACCTACCGATGAACCTGATCAACGACTGGAATTTGAACGACGAGGAGCTTGCGCGATATCGGGTGCTGGTGCTGCCCAACGCGGCGTGTCTGGACGACAAGCAGGTCCAGGCGATCGACCGCTTCGTCCAGAACGGAGGAGGCCTGGTCGCCACGCTCGATACCTCGGCGTTCAACGAATTTGGAGACCCAAGACCAAAGATGGCGCTCGCGAACGTTCTGGGGGTGCAGCACAAAGGACTTATCGGCGCGACTCCGTCGGCGGCGAAGCTCGAGAGTTTGGACGTGAATTTCGCCAAGGCCGTTGGTCCGGACTATTGGGAAAAGCGCAAGAACGTGTTCGAGGTCAAGCTCGAGGCGCAATCGTTTCTCGATGAAAAGAGGCTCCGCGCGTATGTTGGCGAGAGCCCAGTGACGTTCAAGGGCCCCGCGGTCAAAGCGGCGACCACCGATTCCAGGCGTCAGATCCATGCCTACATGAGGGTGCATGGAACCCAGGGAGGCTTCGACTACCCAGCCGTCATGGCTAGGACGCACCTGAAGGGCAAGGTCGTCTATCTTGCGGCGGGCTTCGATTCCGCGTACTACCTCTATGCTTATCCCTATCAGAGGATCGTACTCAAGCAGGCGATCGTCTGGTCGGCGGGCAAAAAGCCTCCGGTACAGATCGATGCACCGATGTGCGTGCAGGCCACGGTCATGCGGCAGAAGAAAGACGGCGAGCGGCTGGTTGTTCATCTCTATAACGACGTCAATACGACCGCCTTCCACGCCTTCCCCAACGACGACGTTCCACTTCGTGAGGAGACCCTGCCGATCCACGACGTCACCGTGACGCTCGACCCTCTTTACAGCGTCAGGAAGGTGCATCTCGAGCCCGAGGGCCAAGAGCTTCCGGTTTCCAAGACGCCTGAAGGGCTTCGCGTCGTCGTTCCGAAGCTCGAGATCCACGCAATGGTGGTCTGCGAGCTCGACGGGGGCGGGAAGTGACTTGTCGGAACGCGTTATTGCTCGGCTCGACCACTCACTCGACCTTCGGTTCAAGCAGAACCCGGAGCGCAACGTCCTCCGAGTGCTCGGGGCTCGTCAACTCGGTCAAGCTTCCGCTGGCTTTCGCGTAGAAAGTTCCCGAGCTCAGCGTCTTGCCGTTGGTTGGGTCGATCCACTCATAGCGGTATTTCCCATTCGTCAGCGGTAATCCAAGGGTCACTCGCGAGCCCTCGCGGACATAGACTGCGCAGGCTCTGCTTTCGTCGGCAAGCATATAAGGACGGACGCCTTCGGGAGCGCCTCGCAGCACCTTCGCGCCTTCGGCGGGCTGGAGCGCCAGCAAGTCGAAGCTCTCGAGGAACGACTTGAGCACGCCGATTTGCTCGCGAAACGCTGCTCCGCCGCCGCCTGGCGTTGGATCGTTGACCTTCGCCGACCCGTCTTCCGACCCGACAGTGAACGAATAGTCGAGATTGCTGAAAATCGAGCCCCCTGCCAATAAGAACTCCCAAGCCTCCGTCCGATAGACGCGGTTTCCAGTTCCCTTGAATCCCGTCTCGTCGTCGCCGATCGGTCTTTCAAACTTCCAGTTCAGAGCGACCGTCTCGGGAGGCGTCGCATAGTGAAAGTTGAAGATCGAGGTCGCCGGATTGGGCTTTTCGATCTTGGCCTTCGCGTTGGCGATGTTTTGCGCGATGAGATGCTTGTTCTTTTTTCCGCGCTCCGCCGCGACTATGGCTTCGATCACTTTGTCTTGCCACTCGCCCGTCACGCCGCCGAAATAAGGCTCGTTGCAGACCTCGAAATACACGTTGTCGAACCCACGGAGCTCCTTGACCACCCTGGCCGCGAACGCAAGCTGGCGCTTCGAGCAAGTCGGGATGTTTAAGTGTATAAACTTCTTCACGCGAACAATGGCCGATTCCGTTGATATTGTTCCTTGCGTTCATGGGGTTTGCGTCCCATAGCGCTTGTTCGTACATCGGGCAAAAGAGAACGAGCTCGACCACGATTCCGCGCGTGCTCGCTTCCGTGAGGAAGGTCCGGAGTCGCTCGAAGTAGGCTGGGTCGAACGTATCGAGGTCGAACTTCCCCTCCTCGGTTCGCGCCCACGGCGATTGGTAGCGGTCGGGTTTGGGCGCAAGCGTGTTGTTTTGGATGTTGAACGACCCTGGGATTTCGCGATAAGCGCCCGCGAACGTCCGCGTCAGATTGAATTTTCGATTCGCAAGCTCCTCGAGATATTTCTTGTAGTCGAAGTCCAGGTTCAGAACGGCGCCGTAATGCTCTCCGGACGTGACGAGCAAAGTCGGCTTGCCGCGAAAGAGAAAGACGTGCGGATTCTTGGGGTGCAAGGCGATCGGATCGAGATCGAACGCGAAAAGACAAACGGCAAGCGCGAGGGCAGCGGCCGCCATAATGAAACACTCCTCTCGAGAAGACCCGATCCGAGCTCCGGCAGGGGACGACGCTCGCCCAACCTAGATCCGGTTTTACCAGTTCAGGGAAGAACATGCCAATGACCGCAACGCCAGCCCATGTTGGGTTCTTCGATCGTGCATTTCGAGCGATTGTCGTGCAAGACGCGACGAAGAATGGGCTGATAAAGTCGATGGTCAACAGCGATCGAAAATAATATAAGTCTCTTCTTCAAAAGGGTTTGTGTGTTAAGAGCTAGACTCCGGCACGATCCTTGCCTTTGCCAACGCGTGCCGCAAGGGGTTCTCGAGGTCCCCGGAGCCTTAAGGCCCACGATTGACAATGCGGCAGGCCCTTGGAGTCGATCTCGATGTTCGTGCTGGTTCAGGAGTTCTCTGGAGCGTGCACAGAGGATGCTGAAAGAATCAAGAAAGCGGCTGCATTGGCGGTCGATGCATGGCAAAGCGGCAAACGCGTCGTCGTTGTCGTTTCCACGAGTGAACGACTGACAAGAGAACTACTCACGGCGGCAATGGGCGTATCGCTCGAACCCGATCGACGCGAGCTCGACGTCCTGCTTGCCGCCTGCGGACAGGAGACCGCCGCGCTCATGGCAATGGCCGTCGAATCGCTGGGAGCTCCCGCCGTTTCTTACATTGGTTTTCAGATTGGCATGTTGACCGATTCAAACCATGGCTCTGCGCGGATCAAATCGCTCTCCACGCAGCGGATCAGGCGAGCTCTCGACCAAAACAGAATCGTCGTCGTGTCTGGTTTTCAAGGAATGGACGACCGAGGAGACCTGACCACGTTCAGCGAAGACGGAACCGTCGCGACGGCGGAGGCCATCGCATTGGCGCTTGGCGACGCCGAGTGCGAGCTCTATTCCCAGCTCGATACGCCTCCGCTCCGAACCTCCGCGGCGGCGGCGTACTCCGAAGAATGGGCCCTGGCAGGGGCAATCTCCGGATCGGAAGATCCCTTGCCTGCTACAGTGGGAGTTTACGCATGCGTCGCCAAGTGAGCCAATTCGGCGGAACGATCGTCGCGCTCGTTACGCCGTTTCGAGACGAAGAGGTCGATTACGACGCGCTCGACCGATTGATCGACTGGCATGTCGGTCAGGGCACGCGCGCGATTTGTGTTGCCGGTACGACGGGTGAATCGCCCACGCTTTCGAGCGCGGAGCACAAACGCGTCGTCGAGAGCGCTGTCCAGCGTGCTGGGGACGACATGATCGTGCTGGCAGGCACGGGTTCATGCTCGACCTCGGAATCGATCCACCTTTCGAAAGCCGCCTACGCAGCCGGCGCCGACGCCGCGCTCGTCGTTGCTCCCTATTACAACAGACCGAACCAGGAAGGCCTTTACGCGCACTACGCTCGGATCGCCGAAGCGACCGATCTGCCGATCGTGCTTTACAACGTTCCTTCGCGAACGGGCTGCAATCTCGAGCCCGCGACGGTCGAGAGGCTCTCCAAGCTCGGGCCCATTGTCGCCATCAAGGAGGCCGGAGGATCGCTCGACCAAGTGAGCGAGATCATGTCACGTACCAGACTTGTCGTCCTTTCCGGCGACGATACGCTCACTCTGCCGATGCTCGCTTTGGGGGCGCAAGGGGTCATTTCCGTTGTGGGGAACATCCTGCCGCGCAAGGTCGAAGCGTTGTTGAATGCTTTCAAGACGGGGCGGTTCGAAGTTGCTCGTCAGCTCCATCTCGAACTCTTCCCCTTATGCAAGGCGCTCATGTCACTTGGTCCCAACCCGGTTCCGATCAAGGCGGCGCTCGCTTTACACGGGCTTTGCAGCGGCGAACTGCGGCTGCCGCTGACGCCTCTCGATCGTATCGGCATGGAATCACTCGCGCGTAAACTCGATCCTTTCATGATCGAGCCGATCCGACGTGACGTCGCCGAGACGTGGAATTCCGAGGCTCCTGTGGCCATCGGCGCCGAGATCGCACCCTGCGTCCTTGAATTCCGGCCTCGCTCGGCGTGAAATAAAGGCGCGGCAGTCGAGAGATCCAGAACTCCAACAAACGCCTGGCGCCCTTGCGCGGGCTCTCGACATAACGTCGTGCGTTTCGGCTCGACGGCTTCTTCGCGAGGCGTTAGGCCCTATCTTATGGATGATGATCCTTCGATCGATCCAGTCTCGCCCGATCTGGATTCCGAATTCGACGTACCGTTGCTGGTCGAAGTTGCTGGTCTCGCCAAACGGAATCGGTTTCCTTGGGTCTACGCAGGGGTCCTGTGGACTCTATCCCTTCTCGGCTCGATCTTGGTCATTCCTTACTCGCTGGCTCTGCTCAAGCAGGTCAAGAATCTCAACCTCGCTCCGGAACTGCTGCCCTTCGCTCTGGGAGTCGGCGTCGTCGCCGAAGTCCTGATATCGACGGTCGCGATTGCGATTGGTCTTGGTCTGGGGCCCAAGGTCAACTTGGGTTGGCCGCCGATCGACGGCTGGGGCGAGGGCTCGGATCGTCCTGGCTCACTCGCCAAGGCGATGCTTTGGGGGCTTGGGTTGGGATCGGCGTGTGGCGCCTCGTTTCTCGTGTTGACCTTCGGATTCGGAAACAGCATCGACAACGGCGCGAACCTCAAGCTTCCTACAGGGTTCGAGTCGTTGCTCGGGTCGATCGGCGCCGGCATACGCGAAGAGGTTTGGCTGAGGCTTGGCGTGATGACGTTCTTCGCGTGGCTGGGCTGCAAGCTTACGCGATGCGCTCGGCCGGGTCCCGTCGTCGTCTGGACGGCTATGTTGATCGCGTCGCTGCTCTTCGCCGCGATTCACATTCCCCAAGCGAGCCAGTTGCTCGGTCTCACTCCCGCCATCGTGGCGTTCATCTTCCTCGGCAACGGCGTCCCTGGCCTGGTGTTCGGCTGGCTCTTCTGCGCAAGGGGCTTATCCCCGCCATGATCGCTCACGCCGTTATGGACGTGGTGATGAAGGTGATCATCCCACAACTCGTCGGTTGAGCGAGCCCGAGCTTGATGGTTTCCCTCGAGGTTCTGGGAGGATCCATCACCCAGCCCTGGCCTCTGCAAGCTGGCCGCGAATCACGTATCCCATGGAATGGGCGATGCAGGACTTGAACCTGCGACCCCCAGCGTGTCGAGCTGGTGCTCTAGCCAACTGAGCTAATCGCCCCTTGTCCGTCTGTTAGATTCTCTATCACAACCTCGGGTTCACCGCAAGTTCGGAAGGATTCTTGAATCACAAAACGCCGCTAAACCTCCATAATTTCGGCGGATTTCTTTTCCGCCTTCTCGTTCACCTTGGTTTCGAATTTCTTGATCAGATCCTGAATCTCCTCTTTGCACGCCTTGGCGTCGTCCTCGGTCAGAACCTTGTCGGTCTGCTCGGTGTCGGCTTGCTTGTTTGCGTCGCGTCTGATGTTGCGGAGCGAAATCCGTGCCTCTTCGGAAAGGTCCTTCACCCGACCCACTAGCTTTTTCCTTTGCTCGACCGAGAGAGAGGAATGTTGAGCCGAACGACCTTGTTATCGGAGTTCGGGGAGAGGCCCAGGTCGCTGGCCTGGATGGCTTTGACGATCGCACCAATCACGCTGGGATCGAACGGGCGAATCAAAATCTGCTGAGGCTCGGGCGTGCTCAGATTGGCAATTTGCTTCAGAGGCGTTGGCGAGCCGTAGTAGTCGACCCGCATCGCTCTCGACCAATCCCGTCGACGCCCTGCCGGTGCGAACCCCTCGGAGCTGGTCTTCCAGCAAACCGAGCGTCTTCTCCATGCGTTCTTCAGCTTCCAGAACGATCTCTTCGATGCTCATGACCGCGCCTGCCTCGAATCGTTGTGTCGCGGTTTTTCTTGCCTGAACGCTCCGCGACGAGTGAGGTAACACGAAAGCTGGGAGGGACGATCAACGTTGTTCGCGAAGATCAGGTCGGCCGACGCGCTGTTGCTGATCCATGTGCCAATCGGTTCGCCATTGATCGCGCGCTCGATATTGCCTTCCTTCTTGAAGTTGAAAACCAAGATCGGCAGGTCGTTTTCCATGCACATGCCGATGGCGGTCATGTCCATGACTTTGAGTTCCTCGCGGAGCACTTGGTCGTATGTCAGCACGTCGTATCGCAGGGCGTGCGGATTCTTCTCGGGGTCGGCCGAGTAAACGCCGTCGACGCGGGTGGCCTTCATCAGCACTTCGGCGCCAAGCTCTTTGCCTCGAAGGGCCGCGGCCGTGTCGGTCGTGACGAACGGGCTTCCCGTCCCCGAGGCCAGAATCACTACGCGCTTCTTGGAAAGGTGCGAGAGCGCCTGGCGCCTGATGAACGGTTCAGCCACTTCTTCCATGCGAATCGTCGTCATCAGCCGCGTCTCGCAGTTCATGCTTTCGAGTGCGTCTTGCAAAGCTAGGCCGTTGATGACGGTTGCAACCATGCCCATGTAATGCGCGGTGGCCTCTTTGATGACGTCTCCGCCGGCGAAAGCGAGGCTCCGCGAAGGATGTTCCCACCGCCGACGACGATCGCCAGCTCAACGCCCCTCGAGGCGACCCGAAAGGCTTGCCTGGCGATCTTGCTCACTTCGTCTACGTTGATCCCGCCCTCGCCGGGCCTGCAAAAGCTCTCGCCGGAGAGCTTCAGCAGAACCCTTTTGTAAGCGGGCGAGCCGGTTGGTCCTGGAGCACTGCTCATCTGCGGTCTCCCGTTGCATCGAATCTTCGCGGAGTTCTCGGTTTCCGAAGAAGTCTACGATCAGTTTGACGGCGTACGCGAATTCCGCCAAGGCGCCATCGAAAGAACTGGCGCGTTATTCGCTCTCTTGCTCGCCAAGGAAGAACCTGGCGAAGCGAGCCACCGACACATTCTCCCCCGTGCGTGCGTTCACGCCCAGGATCATCTCGCGTATGGTCTTTGAAGAATCCTTGACGAAAGGCTGCTCGAGCAGCACGGTCTCGGCGTACCAAGCCTTCAGTTTGCCGTCGGCGATCTTCTCGCGCACCTGCTCGGGCTTGTCGGCGACCTGAGTCATGAAGATCCTCCGTTGCTCGGTGACGAGTTCGGGCTTCAGATCCTCGATTTTCACGCACACAGGCTTCGCGGCGACGACCTGGAGCGCCAGATCCTTTGCAAGCTGGCGAAATTCGTCGTTGCGGGCCACGAAGTCGGTTTCGCAGTTGACCTCGATCATCGCCCCGGACTTGCCGTCGTGATGGATGTAGGTTTCAATTCGCCCAGCGTTCGCCGCCCGCCCTGAACGCTTCTCGGCGTTCTTCACGCCCTTTTCCTTGGCAAGCGTAATGGCCTTTTTCATATCGCCGCCGGCTTCTTGCAAAAGCGCCTTGCACTCCATAAGCCCAAGTCCGGTGGATTTGCGCAGCTCATTCACTTCCTTCGCGTTGATCTCGGCCATCGGGTCGACTCCTGATACGGATAATTCTGATTCGATCGGTTGAAAACGGACGCCATGTTCAAAGGCCGGCCGAAATCTCGGCGCGGCGGTTTGGCAAGCTTTGCTGGTGGTTTGGACCCCGATAGGGCGTCGTCAATCAAGACATGCAAAAGGCGCGTAAAGGTTCCCAGGACGGCCTGGGAACGCGATTGGCGCCTTCAGGCATCAAATCAGTTTACTCGCCCGATGCGGGTTCCGCGACAGTCTCCGGCTCGCCTTCGCCCACCGCGGCGGGTTCCAGCTCGGCCGTCGTCGCGGGTTGTTCCACAGGCTCCGAGCCTTCAACCGGCCCACCCTCGGCCTTGGCCTCGGTTCGCGGCAAGGGAGCCCGCTTGCGGTCGCGGCGATCGGACGATTTGAGAGGTCCGGAGCCGCTTCCCTCGGAAACCGCGGGCTGATCCTGCGGAATCGAGGCCTTGCCCCGGGCGATCGCATCGCAGAGATGTCGGATCACCAGCTCGATCGAACGCATGCTGTCGTCGTTGCCCGGCACCGGCAAATCAACCAAGTCCGGATCGCAGTCGGTGTCGAGCAGCGCCACAACCTTGATGCCCAGCTTACGGGCTTCTGAAACCGCGATGTGTTCACGTCTGGGGTCGACGACGAAAAGCGCTTCCGGCGGCCTGGTCATCGTCCGCACGCCGTGCAGGTTGCGCTCGATCTTGCGACGCTCGCGCGTGAGCGTGGCGATCATTTTCTTCGAGTAGGTGGCGGCTTGCTCGCTTTCGAGGATCGTCTCGAGCTCCTCGAGCCTCGCCAATCGACTGCGAATCGTGCGGAAGTTCGTCAGCGTTCCGCCCAGCCAGCGCTCCGTGACATACGGCATCACGCACTTCTGGCATTCTTCAATAATCGTCTCGGCGGCTTGGCGCTTGGTTCCGACAAAGAGAATAAGCCCGCCTTGCCCAGCCACCCGTTCGAAGTACTTGCTGGCTCGCAGCAAACCTCGGACGGTCTCTTTCAGGTCGATGATGTGGATCAGGTTCTTTTTGCCGTAGATGTACGGCTTCATCTTCGGATTCCAACGGCTGGCGCGATGGCCAAAGTGGACTCCGGCGTCGATCAGTTCTTTGACTACAACTGCCACGAGGCTCACCTCCGAAAAAATCGAAACGATTCCAGGCCGCTGTCCCAAGACGAAGCGTCCCAGGCGGCCCTTGCTAAACCCCGATAAAAACCCAGCCCGACCCATTCGAGACCGGTCCAGTAGTGTAACGCTAGAGTCAAACGGCGTCAAATCCACTGAAGGTTGCTTTTGCTCCTTGCCGTCGCAATGCAGCGATGATCTTTCCAAGAGCTCCGCTGATCGTGCATGATTTCGACGAGGTCGATCGACGGAACCCTAACTGATCACCCAGCATTCTCGTCGGTTCTGGAGCCACGATTTGAACCCGCAGATTCAGCCGAATTGGGGCATGCTGGTCATACCCGGGCTACTCTTGCTCGGCGCCGCTCTGATCGTCGTTTTGCGCAACGAGCGTCGCAAGGGGAAGCGAAAGGCCGACCTGCGCAGCCACGAGAGCCCATCGACGAAGCGGCGAAAGCGCGTCCCAATACGACCTCCGCGACGATCGTTGTGTACGTGTGTATTGGCATTATCGTCGTCCTATCGGTCAAACTCGGGGGCATGGTTTTGGTGTATTCGACGGGTGCGATCGCGGTCCTGGCGCCTCTCGGGTTCTGGCTTTGGTGGATCTGGGCTCTGAAGTTCTCGAAGGGCGCGAAACTCGTCCAGAGAGCAAACGAAGGCGACGCCGAGGGGGCGATCCGAGATCTCGAATGGCAGATCCAAGAGCGAGGTCCGGACGCAAATCGTCTGAACGACCTGGCCGTCCTTTGGATGTCGAGGCAGCAGTACGCCAAGGCTCTGCCGCTCCTGAGGCAAGCCTGTGAGATGGCGCCTGATCAGCCGCTTTATCGATCCAACTTAGCCGTGGCTTTGCGTGAAACGGGCGA
The DNA here is from genome assembly GCA_963818975.1 of uncultured Planctomycetota bacterium. Lineage (GTDB taxonomy): Bacteria > Planctomycetota > Planctomycetia > Isosphaerales > Isosphaeraceae > CAWFUI01. The sequence continues at coordinate 258,421 of CAWFUI010000021.1, forward strand.
ACTCGAAGAGTCGGAGAATCTGCTCGCCGAGGCAACTTTGGACAAAAATGTCGATTCGCTTTACCTTTCGAATCACGCACTCGTACTGGCGCTTTCTTGGTCGGTTTTCCGAGGCGGAGGACAAGCTCGAGAAGGCCGAGGCGAGGAGTCGCTCGAATTTCCTCGGACGCGCTGGCCGAGAGGTCCGGGAGCACGAAATCACGACGGTCCGGGAAAAGATCGCCAAGCTTAGGACTGGAAATAGGTTAGGCGAATAAACCGAGAATTGGTCGGTTCCGCGAGCGGTATGAGGCCAGGGTGGATTCCATACCAGTCGCCATATCAGTCGCAGACACTCTGGATCTCCGTTTCCCTGGAGCTCTGCTCTGGATCTCCGCCCGGATCCCCGCCGGCCAACGAGATTGATTGCCATTCCCGTCGGGCGAGACCCCGTCACGCCCTCTGATCCCCACGGACTTTCCAAGGACTTTCAGGACTTTCAGACTGTCTGTGATCACGGACTATCGAGACCTCTTCGGACGCTCTCGTCGATACCTTAAAGTGTTTCCTTCGGCTAAGGTGCTGGCTCGTGCTCGGGCCAAGCTCCGGGAACTGACCGACCGTCGGCGTCAAAGCTTCGTGCCTGTTGTGCAAACGGTGGTCGAGGTGAGCCGGTGGATGGCGAGCTGGGAGAACTACTTCCGGCACCGTTACCCGAGCGAAGCGTTCCGCGAATTGAACTGGTACGCGGAGGTTCGACTGAGACGTCATCTGCAACGTCGTAGTCAGCGTCCCTTCCGGATTCCGGAGGGAGTCGTGTCATGCCCACCGTCGCCGGCTGGGTTTCCAGCCGCTGAAACCAAAACCGACGCTCGGCTGACTCGCTGTGCATGCTTTACGACGAAGAATTCGGGCAAGCCGGATGCGGGAAACCCGCCCGTCCGGTTTGAGTAGGGCGGAGGCGGCAGTTCGCCGCCCCTCCGCTACTCGAATCAGGAGACGCAAGTTCCTTGTGAATCCGTGATTTACATCGAGCCAATCGGCTCCGAAATTGCCTTGGCCACGGCGAGCGATGTGAACCAAGGCCAACCAATCAACAACACTACAGTTGGAATCGGGTCCATCGCAGGGTCCATCGGCCTAGCGATCGGTCGGTTTCGTCGGTTCAGCGGCTCTTTGGCAACGGTTGCATCTTGAAGTCCGTCCTCTGCTCGCGAGAGCTGGGGACAACGTTGAAGGAACGCGCATGAAGTGCGGAAGGAGCCTAGGCCTTTGAGACGCGACGCACGCCGGTCTCGTTTGATTGCCAGAAAGGTTCTCGACGCCTTGACGTTTTGGCGCCGATCTGAAATCCTGAATTCACGAGGACGCGAATCAACTTCATTACCGCGCTCCTCCATCTGCCCAGCGCCGCCTTGATGGGCCAAACTCGGCGCATATCACTTCCATGGCTGACGAACGCATCCGACGGCACATCGCCGTCATCGCAGCGCGTCTGATGTACGATCGCACGGAGTCTGAGTATTTCACTGCCAAGCGGAAAGCAGCCAAGCAACTCGGCGTCGAATACCGACATCGACCCAAGGACTTGCCGTCGAACCGCGAGATCCGCGACCAGATCCAGGCCATGGCTCGTTTGCACGAAGGCGAAGGTCGACTCGTCAAGCTGGAAGACATGCGTCTCGAGGCGCTGCGCATCATGAGGCTCGTCGCCAGGTTCAGGCCCAAACTCATCGGCAGCGTGCTCACTGGGCACGTTCGTAAAGGCTCCGATATCGACATCCACGTGTTTACCGACAGTCCAGCACACGTTACCGACGTTCTCGACCTGAACGGTCTCGAGTACTCGCTCGAGCACAAGCGGATCGTCAAACACGGAGAGGAACGCGTCTTCACGCACATCCACGTGAGAGACCGCTTCAACTTCGAGTTCACGCTCTATCCCGAGGATAAGGCGCATTACGCGTTCAAGAGCTCGATCACGGGCAAGGCCATCGAGCGAGCGTCGATCGCCGAGCTCGAGCTGCTGCTCGAGCAAGAAAAGCCCGAGATTGACCTCGAGGAGCGTCTGGAATCGATCGACGACCACATCGATCGATTCGAGCTTTACAGACTCTTGGTTCAACCCTTGGAGGGCGTGAAGCAGAGCCCGAAGTATCATCCTGAGGGAGACGCCCTGTACCACAGCCTTCAGGTCTTTGATCTGGCTCGAGACGCCAGGCCTTACGACGAGGAGTTCTTGCTCGCCGCCCTCCTGCACGACGTCGGCAAGGCGATCGACCCGCACCATCACGTCGAGGCAGGACTCGAGGCGCTCGAAGGGGTAATTACCGAACGTACGGAGTTTCTTATCGCCCATCACATGGAGGCCTTGGCTCTCGAGTCGGGGACTCTCGGCGCATGCGCTCGCAGGAGGTTGACGTCGAGCGAAGATTACGACGATCTGATGCTCCTTCGCGAACTCGATTCGAAGGGCAGGGCAAGGGGCGTCGACGTTCCCGAAGTGGAAGAGGCTCTCGATTTCATCAGGGCTCTGGCGGAGGAGAATGAGAAGGCATAGCTCTCGCGTTCATAAAGCTCTGGAAGCCGCGTCTCCCGCGATTGTAAGATGGGTCGCTCGATCATCGGGCCTCTCCTACGTTCAGTAGAGATGGCCTGGTTAAACAGGCTGGCAATCCTTGAGAGGTCGTCGTCCTCATGTCCGCTTCGACCCAAGTCTGCCTTCAGTGCAACGCCGTCTTGCCCACGCACGAGGCTTTGCCGCTTGCCAACGGCTACGTGTGCGCCGATTGCGATCGCTACTTTCGCGAACGTCCGTTCCCGCGCTGGCTCAAAGGGGGCGCGATCGCGTTGGCGGGAGTGGTCGCATTCTCACTCTATTACAACTGGCGGTTCATTCAGGCGCACATTGAGTTGATTCGGGTGGGTCGGATCATGGAAGCCCAGACGCCCGACCTCGAGGCGGCGGCCAAGCTTGCCGAGAAGGCGTCCAAACGCGTGCCCGAGGATCTCAACCTCCAACTCGTGGCCAAGAATTTCTTGGCAATGAAGGATTTCGTCCGGGCGGCCAAGTTGCTGGCTGAAGACGGTAAAGACCAAGAAGCCTTGGACCTGATCACCGCGGCCCTTCCGAATCTTCCTCCCCCCTACGTCGAGCCTGCCAACGATATCGCCTTCATGGCGAAAGGGGGCATCGCGTTCGAGCAGAAAAAGTACGATCAGGTCTTAAGCCTTTGTGAGGAGAGGTTGAAGCAAAAGCCTTCGGATCTCGTTGCTTGGCAGATGAAGACTTCGACCCTGGGAGCAAAGTTTGCCGCCGGGGGAGACGAAGCTCTCGAGAAGCAATGTCTCGACGCCCTGGGCGAAGTGAAGAAGATTGCTCCCAAAGGGGATCCCAACCAAGTCGTATTCGAGAATCGGATCGAGCACAGGCTGGCGACTCGTGAGATCATCGACCACAAGGAATTCACAAAGCGCTTTCCCAACGGCTGGAAGCCCGAAGCCGTGAAGGACCAAAAGCCATGATGCTCATCCCTGGCTGGCTTGTCGGAGTGGCGACGTTTCCGGGCGTCATCGTCCACGAAGCGGCCCATTTTTTGTTTTGTCGCCTCCGGCGAGTCGCCGTCTTCGACGTGTGTTATCTGAGGTTTGGAGACCCATTGGGTTACGTGATCCACGAACCTCCAGCCGACTTTCTGAGCACCTTTCTCATTTGCATTGGGCCGCTGATCATCAACACAGTATTATGTTTTTTGATCTGCATGCCGGCCGTGGTGCCATTCAAGGTTTTCGACAAGGCCGACCCTGTCGACTTCTTGCTCATGTGGATCGGCGTGTCGATCGGTTCGCACGCCTTCCCCTCGCATCAGGACGCCAACAACCTTTGGGCCAGCGCAGGTCAGGCGGCGAAGCGTGGCAACGTGTTGGCGATTCTTTCGTTTCCCCTGGTCATCTTGATTCACGTCGCCAAAGTCCTTTCGATCTTTTGGTTCGACGTCGTCTATGGAGTGGCTGTCGGGTTGGGGCTGCCGCTCATCCTGCTCAAATATGTTGCGTAATTCGTGGTCGTTTGTGGATTCTCGTTTCTCGAGTCCTCGTCGGTCATTCCAAGTCGATCCGCCGCATTTCCGCGAACGTCGCTCGAGACCGCGCTGTCTATACACGCCCTGGGGGAGGGGAGTGCGTACTCTCCCCAAGTCCATGATTGATCTGGGAACCCCTTTGACCTTGGAGGCACATCTTGCTGTTGACGATTTCGACGACTCACAGGCCTGCCTCCGATCTCAGCCGGCTCTTGCACAAACATCCGGACAGGTTCCAGTCGTTTGATCTGAGCTTTGGCCAGGCGCACGTCTTCTATCCTGAAGTTTCGGAGGATCGCTGCTCGGCGTGCCTGCTCTTGGACGTCGACCCTGTTGGGATCGTCAGGGGAAAAGGCGCCGCTGAAGGGCCTCTCTCGCAATATGTCAACGATCGCGCGTATGTCGCTTCGTCATTCCTGAGCGTGGCGATTTCGCAGGTTTTTGGCACAGCGCTTCAAGGGCGATGCGCGGATCGACCTGATCTTGCAGCAAAACCGATCCCTCTCTCGGCTCGATTCGACGTCCTGCCGATCAAGGGCGGCGAGGGCTTTCTGAGAGGCGTTTTCGAACCGCTGGGCTATAGAGTCGAAGCCAAGGGTTTACCGCTCGACGACCATTATCCCGACTGGGGAGCAAGTTCGTACTTCCACGTCTCGATCGCCAAGGAAGCGACGCTGGCCGAGCTTTTGACGCACATCTACGTCCTTGCCCCAGTGTTCGACAACCAGAAGCACTATTTCGTCGGCGAGGACGAACTCGAGAAACTGCTCGCGAAGGGCAAAGGTTGGCTTGGGAGCCACCCGCTCCGCGACGAGATCGCCAGACGCTACTTGAAGTTCCGCCGGAACCTTTTCCGCGAGGCTCTCGACCGTTTGTCGGACGATCAACCGGAGCCGGCCGAGGATGTCGAGGTCCATGCCGAGAAGGCAGAGGACGACCTCGAGAAGCCGATGAGTCTGGCCGACCAGCGGATCGGAACGGTGTTGGCGTCGATACGTGGTTCAGGGGCCAAGAGCGTTCTCGACATGGGCTGTGGTGAAGGCAAACTGATACGCGAACTGCTCAAGGACAAACAGTTCGAGAGAATCGTTGGCGTCGATGTGTCTCTGCGGTCGCTCGAGATCGCCAAGGAAAGGCTGAGGGTCGATCACATGCCCGAACGCCAGTCCGCGCGACTGGCTCTTCTGCACGCGTCGCTCTGCTACCGCGACCGCCGGCTCGAGGGTTTCGAAGCCGCCGCAATTGTCGAGGTCGTCGAGCACCTCGATCCTCCCAGGCTTAGAGCCTTCGAACGCGTCGTCTTCGAATTTGCCAGGCCAGCAACCGTGGTGCTGACGACTCCGAACAGGGAGTTTAACGTCACCTGGGAGAACGTCGGCGCAGAGAGGCTCCGCCATCCCGACCACCGCTTCGAGTGGACTCGGGACGAGTTTGAAAAGTGGTGCGATACGATCGTCAAATGCTTCGGGTACTCGGTCAGGATATTGCCTGTCGGGCCCGTTGATGAAATGCTCGGATCGCCAACGCAAATGGCTGTGTTTGATCGTAAGAATTAATAGAAATAAAAGCAATGCTTATTAACATACCAAAGCTCAGTTTGGTCGTCCTCATTGGCCCCAGCGGGTCGGGCAAGAGTACGTTTGCGCGGAAGCACTTCGCTCCCACCGAGGTGCTTTCGTCAGACGCGTGCCGAGCGATGGTCTCGAATGACGAGAACGACCAGACCGTCAGTAAAGCCGCTTTCGAAGTCTTGCATTTCATCGCCGAGAAGAGGCTCGAGCTTGGCAAACTGACCGTCGTCGATGCGACCAACGTTCAGATCGAATCGCGCAGGCCCTTAGTCGAGCTGGCTCGTCGGCGGCATTGTCTGCCTGTTGCCGTCGTTATGGATCTGCACGAGCGCATCTGCGTGGAACGCAATCATGCGAGGTCCGATCGAAACCTGGGTCCGCACGTTGTGCGCAACCAAAAGAGCCAGCTAAGAAGGTCGCTCCGAGGCCTAAGAAAGGAAGGCTTTCGATACGTTTTCGTCTTGAACACCGTCGAGGAGGTGGGAAACGCCGTGGTCGAGCGCGTTCCTCTTTGGAACGACAAAACAGCCGATCACGGGCCCTTCGACATCATCGGCGATATCCATGGATGCTGCGATGAGCTCGAAGAACTGCTCGTGCGTTTGGGTTACGAGAAGACGGAACAGGCGGGGACCGCTATTCCCACTGGGTTGGTTTATCGCCATCCCCTTGGTCGGAAGGCAGTGTTCGTGGGCGATCTTGTCGACCGTGGCAATCGGATCCTGGACGTCCTGGCGCTTGTGATGAACATGGTCGCGGCAGGGTCTGCGCTCTGCGTCCCTGGGAACCACGACGTCAAGCTCCAGAAAAAGCTCAGGGGCAAGGACGTCCGGATCGCCCATGGGCTTGCCGCCACGTTGGACGAGCTCGACGCGCTTCCCCAAGAATCGCGAGCCACTCGCTCGGAAGCGATCGTTGGGTTCCTCGATGGACTCGTCAGTCATTACGTTCTGGACGACGGCAAGCTCGTCGTTGCCCATGCCGGGATGAAAGAAGACATGCAGGGCAGGGGGTCGGCCAAGGTCCGCGATTTCGCCCTTTACGGGGAAACGACGGGCGAGACCGACGAGTTCGGTCTTCCCGTCAGGCACAACTGGGCGTTGGATTATCGAGGCCAGGCTATGGTGGTCTATGGGCATACCCCAGTCCCAGAGCCCGAGTGGCTGAATAACACAGTCAATATCGATACAGGGTGCGTCTTCGGCGGCAAGCTTACAGCTCTGCGCTATCCAGAGAACGAGTTTGTCTCGGTTGGCGCCAAGCGGACCTACAGCGATCCGATTCGACCGTTCCTGGCCGATCATTCCCAAGCCGAAGGGCTCTCTGCGCAGCACGGCGCACGATCGGTTGCTCGACGCCGAGGATGTATTGGGGAAGCGTTATATTTCGACACGTTTGCGCGGAGGCGTCGTGATCCGCGAAGAGAACGCCGCCGCGGCTTTGGAGGTGATGAGCCGATTCGCAGCCGACCCAAGGTGGCTCGTGTACCTGCCGCCGACCATGTCTCCCAGCGAGACAAGCCGCGAGCCTGGGATGCTCGAACACCCCAACGAGGCCTTCGACTATTACCGCAACGAAGGAGTCTCCCACGTCGTTTGCGAAGAGAAACACATGGGCTCGAGGGCAGTGGTCGTCGTTTGTCGTGATGAGAAAACCGCGGCAAAGCGGTTCGGTGTCGACAATGGAGAATATGGCGCCGTCTTCACGCGCACAGGCAGAAGATTCTTTAGCGAAAGCAACCTCGAAAGCCGGTTTCTCGAGCGCATCCGTCAGGCTCTCGAGACCTCCGATCTCTGGTCGAAGCTCAACAGTTCTTGGGCATGCCTTGATTGCGAACTGATGCCTTGGTCGAGCAAGGCGAAAGAGCTTTTGAAGACTCAGTACGCGGCAGTGGGTTCGGCGGGTTCCGCCGCCCTTCCGGCCGCGGTCAAGGCTCTCGAACAGAGCTCCGCGCGGCTCGCCGGCGTCGAGAGCGAGAGGCTTACGCAGCGTCGAGACGCGTTCGACGAACGAACCCGGAACATCGAACGGTTCGTCGAAGCCTACCGCCTTTACTGTTGGCCCGTGAATTCACTTGACGACCTGAAGCTCGCACCGTTCCACCTGCTGGCTTCGGAGAATCGCGTGCATATCGATAAAGACCACGTCTGGCACATGGAGTCCTTGGCCGAGGTCTGTTGCGTTGACCCTGGGCTTTTGAGGGCGACTCCCTTTAAGGTGATCGACGTCACCGATCCAGCCAGCCGCGCAACCGGCCTGGCTTGGTGGGAAGAGCTGACCAAACAGGGAGGCGAGGGCATGGTCGTCAAGCCGTTGGCCTTCCTTCACAAGGGAGGTCGAGGCCTCTCTCAGCCCGCGCTCAAGTGTCGCGGTCGTGAGTATCTGCGCATCATCTACGGGCCCGATTACACCGAGCCCGCGAACCTCGAGCGGCTGCGGTCTCGAGGGCTTGGTCGCAAACGAGGGTTGGCTTTGGGCGAGTTTGCGCTGGGCGTCGAGGCGCTCGAACGCTTCGTTCGAGGAGAACCGCTTCGAAGAGTTCACGAATGCGTCTTTGGCGTCCTAGCCCTCGAGAGCGACCCCGTGGATCCGAGGCTCTGATGAATATCGAGAACCCACGTTCGTTCGGCAGATCGGGAGCCGCGCTTGCGGCCTCGGCGAGTTCCTTTTTCGTGCGGGGACTGCCTGTTTGTTACAATCAATACCGAAAGAATCAGCCGAGTCCGCAATGTCCGCCGGTATTCGTTACGGGGGTTTGTGATGGGTCAGTTGCTCGAGACGTTTCCCAACCAGTTTCCGAACCGAGACTACGAAATCGAAATCACCTGTCCGGAGTTCACAGCGGTCTGTCCCAAGACGGGCCAACCCGATTTCGGGACGATCGTCATAAGCTACACGCCCGACCTCGACTGCATCGAGCTCAAAAGCCTGAAGCTGTACCTTCAGGCGTATCGCAATAAAGGCATATTTTATGAACATTCAATCAATACAATACTTGACGATCTGGCGGCCGCTTGCAAGCCGAGGCGGATGACGGTGGTTGGAAGCTTCACCCCAAGGGGGGGCATCAGTTCCGTCGTTCGCGCGAGCTGCGAGTCGAAGAAGGTTTGACCTCGAGGGGTCCGCTCGAAAGAGGCTGACGACCATGAGCCAGAAGCTATTGACCCTGACGACCGATTTCGGAACCGAGGGTACTTACGTCGCGTCGGTGAAGGGGACGATCCTGACGCTGTCGCCGGGCGCGACGATTATCGACGTGACGCACCGGATTGCCCCCCAGAACATCATGGAGGGGGCGTTCGTACTGGGGACGATCGTCCACACGTTTCCCAAGGGCACTGTGCATCTGGCGGTTGTGGATCCAGGGGTGGGAACCGACCGCCGGATCCTCGCGGTCGAAGCCCTCGGCCAATGGTTCGTCGTGCCCGACAACGGCCTGTTGAGCTGCGTGCTCGCCGATGCAACGCCAGCGCGGATCCGCCAGGTCTCCAATCCCGCGATCAGGCGCGAACGCGTCTCGTCGACGTTCCACGGTAGAGACATCATGGCGCCGGCAGCGGCGTTTCTGCTCAATGGAGGAAACCCTGAAGAGCTGGGCCCCGAGCTCTCCAAGGCCATCGTCCTTTCCAATTTTCTCCCCAGGGCCGTCGACTCCAAGGGAGAGATCTCGGGCGAAGTGGTGTTCCGCGACGCCTTCGGGAACCTGATCACGAACATCCCCGAAGAGGCGATCGAGGGTTGGATCGAAAATCCCAGCTTATGGGCGATCGAAATCGGCGGCAGGAGGATCGACGGCGTCTCGCGCACCTACGGCGATAGGTCGATCGGCGAGTTGATCGCCTTGATCGGCAGCGAGGGCTGGCTCGAGATCGCCGTCGTCAACGGCGACGCCGCGCGGACGCTTTCCGTGGCGCAGGGTACGAGCGTTTGGGTCCGTCGAAAGGGGGCCGCGCAATGAAAAACGCGGGTTCAATCCCCTCGTCGGCAAGCGACGACGACTTGCTCCGAACTTGGGATCGCGATCACCTCTGGCATCCATTCACGCCTCAGGCTGCTTGGGCAAAGTCCAACCCGCTCGTTATCGACCGCGGTGAGGGGATTTATCTCTTTGATTCGGGTGGAAACCGATATCTCGATGCAACAAGCTCGCTCTGGTGCAACCTGCACGGGCACGGGAGCGAGCGAATCGCCGCCGCGATCCGCAAGCAGCTTGGAAAGCTGGCGCATTCGACGCTTTTGGGACTCTCGCATCGCCCAGCGATCGAACTGGCCAGGAGGCTTGTCGAGTTGGCGCCTGAGGGCCTCTCGCGCGTCTTCTTTTCCGACGACGGCGCGACGGCGGTCGAGATCGCCCTCAAGATGGCGTTTCAGTTTTGGAGGCAGACCGCCTCCGCACAACCGCAGCGAACCAAGTTCGTAGCCCTGGCTGATGCTTATCATGGAGACACCATCGGCGCGGTCTCGCTCGGCGGCGTCAATCGTTTCCATGCCATGTTTCAGCCGCTTCTGTTCGAAACGCTCCGCGCTCCGGCGCCTTACTGCTATCGGTGTCCCTTGGGGCTCGAGAGGCCCGATTGCGGAATCGCCTGTTTGGGCGAGGTCGACCGGATTCTCGAAGCCGAGTCTGGACGCGTCGCAGCGGTTGTGGTCGAGCCCTTGGTCCAAGCGGCCGCCGGGATGATCGTCCATCCGCCCGGCTACCTTTCGGGCTTGGAAAGAATCTGCCGAGAACGGGACGTCCTCCTGATCGCCGACGAGGTGGCCGTCGGCTTTGGCAGAACCGGCACGATGTTCGCCTGCGAGCAAGAGAACGTCAGGCCAGACTTCTTGTGCCTCGCCAAAGGGATCACCGGAGGGACCTTGCCCCTCGCCGCCACTCTCACCACCGAGCAAATCCACTCCGCGTTCCTCGGCGACGACCAAAATCCCAAAACATTTTATCATGGTCATACGTATACTGGGAACCCTCTCGGAGCCGCCGCTGCGCTGGCGAACCTGGAAGTGTTTCGCGAAGAGCAAGTGTTCGAGCAACTTCCCGCGAAGATCGAGAGGTTCAACGCCCGAGTCGACCAGCTTGCCAAACTGAGCCACGTCGGCGACGTTCGCCGGAGTGGGTTGATCGCGGGCGTTGAGCTTGTCCAGGACAAGACCACGAAACAGCCTTACCCCGCCTCTGAGACCAAAGGCGCCAACGCCTCGCTCGCCGCCCGGAGAAGGGGAGTCCTCACAAGACCCCTCGCCGACGTCGTCGTGCTCATGCCTCCACTTTCGATCAAAGATGATGAAATCGACTTTCTTGGCGATGTGATCGAAGAATCAATCAAGGAAGCGACCGAAACCTCATGAGCAGCTTCGTCCAAGAATCCTGTGAAAGAAGGTCGCCGGCTGGTCTGTTCGTGACCGGGACCGACACGGGCGTCGGCAAGACGGTTGTCTCGTGCGCGATTCTCGAGGCGGCGGTTGCGCGAGGCCTTCGTGCAGGAGCGATCAAGCCGGTTTCGACCGGCGGGATCGACGGCGAGCGCGACGGTTGCTTGGTCTCCGAGGACGGCGAGCTGCTCCGATCCGCTTCGGGAAGGGGCGACGCGGGTCCCGAGCGGTTTGCCCCTTTGGTTTTTCGAGACCCATTGGCGCCCCCTGCCGCCGCCAGGGCGGTCGGGCTCGAATTGAGCTTCGCTCGGGTGGTCGAGGCTTTTGCCGCGGCCGCTGCCGATTGGATCGACGAGCGTCTGGACGTCCTGGTGGTCGAGGGCGTCGGTGGGCTTTATTGCCCGATCGCCGAGCATTCGACCGTGGCGGACCTGGCTTGCATGTTGGATTACCCCTTGATCATCGTTGCGAGGCGCGATCTGGGCACGCTCAACCACACGATCATGACGATCGAGCTTGCCAAAGCGCGTGGCCTGAGGATCGCGGGGGTGATTTTGAACGACGCGGAGGAGCCTCGTTCCTGGGCCGCGGCTGCACGTTGCGCGGAGGATCTGGTTGGTTGGTTGGGAGAAATCCCGATCCTGGGCGCGTTTGGGCATCAGCCCGGCCGGTCTCATTTACGCACGCGGCTTCGCGACATAGACTTGATCAGTAAGGCTCGGGCGTCCAGACGTAATTGGGATTTCGTCGAGAGGCTCGGGAGCACTCCCCAGGGTCGGACATCGAGAGGGACCGCGTCGAATGGGTCGTGATCACGTCTGCCCGTCGTGCGGGAACCACTTTTTGTCCGCCTCGAACGACCAGCCGATCGCTGGTCCGGTCGGGGGCGGCGTTCCAGGTTCTCCGCCGATGGAGAGTCGAGGCTCCAATGGGTCGGAGGCCTGCGACGTACTGGGCTCGGGCTCGCCGCCGCACCTGGCCACAATGGTCGATCCGCCAGCCCTTCTTACGATCTCGGACATGGACGTGGGCCCGGAAACTCCAGCTTCACGCGGGGAAGAGCCGCCGCAGCCGGCCGGCAGGCCCCCCCAGTCTGGTTTTTCGGGGTCAGACCCGATCCTCCAGAGCGTGATCGACGCTCCGCTCAACGACGAAGCAAACCTCGGTTCACTTTCCCTAGGAGTCCCTTCGAGCACCCTGGGGACTGGCTCCGAATCGCTCGAGCTCGACCAGATTGGAAGGCAAAGCGAAGGCAAGCCAAAACGGCGGACCAAGAAGTCCAGCCGCTCCAGCGACGACGAGGTCGACGGTCGCGGACCGACGTTGGTTCAAGTCTTGCTGCTGAGCTACGCAAGTGCGATGACGATTGCTTGTCTATGGCTTGTGATCAAGCTAAGACGAGTGGAACCGACAGCGCCAGACCCGGCCCCGCGCCCGTCGAGAATCGCCCAGCCCGGCGAACCGACGTCTCTCGGGGCCTGGCGCCGGCGCCTGCCCTGCTCGCCGACAACGTGATTTCTCTGGGAGAGACCGTCAAGAGAGGCGTACTCGAAATTAAGCCTCTGGAGATCGTCGAAACGCGCGTCAGGCTCGTGCATACGATCCTCGGCGGCGACGACGAGAGGCGCGACGAAGGGGAGCAGGCCCTGGCGCTCAAGCTTTTGATTCGGAACGCCTCGGACGACGTGGAACTCTACCCACTCGACGAATCGCTCGTCCGCGACCATGAGCGAGCCCTCCCCGACAGCTTCATCGAAAGCGAGGACGGCGAAAGGGTTTATCTGTATTCGCTGGCGCCGCAGAGCGAATGGTCGATCGAAGGCCAGGATTTTCGAATGCTCAAACCGGGCGAGTCGTACGAGATCGAACTGGTGACCACTCCCAAGGCCCTCGAAAAACTCAAGAGGCCGGGAGTTTGGCGGTTTCGGATTCGGACCGACCTCGAGAAGACCGAACTGATGGCGGTGCGTTTTCAACCCACCAACATCCGCCTCGCTCCGCCCGAGGAGCCCTTCGAAACGCCGAACCAGGAAGGCAAGGAAGAGGCCAAGGAATGACGTCCAGGGATGTCGAGCCCGAGGCCCTGCCCGCCCAAAAGCGAAAGGGGGCCGGCAGGCTGGTTTGGATTCTGGCTGGAGCATCGCTTGTACATCCAATCGCTAAAGTCTTTTCGAGATATGATTGGCGTGCAGATTTGTTAACACACTTTGAATCGGCGGCTTTCTTTATGACGATGGTTGCTTTTCTAGTTGCTCTGCGGCGTCGTTCGCGCCCCGTCGCGGTTTTGCTCCTTTTGCTGGCGACGTTCCAATTCGAGCCGCTTGTCCGCTACAGTCTGGGAAACCCAGTAAAGCCGGACCCTGGGGGGAGCCGTCGCTATAAGATCCTGACGGCGAACGTCCTGTTTTCGAATCAGGACTATCAGGCTCTCTCGGAGTTGATCGAACGCGAGTCTCCCGACGCGGTCGGGCTGGTCGAGGCGACTCCGGAATGGATCGAAGGGCTCTCGGCCGTTCGAGAGAAGTATCCCTATCGACTCGAAGCGCCGGACGTCGACGGCGCGACAGGGTTGGTCCTCTGGTTTCGCAAGGAGCCGATTTCGATCAGTCCGCCGGCGGCGCCATGCCGAGGAGGCTGGCCTTACCTGAGGGCGACGATCGATTGGAACGACGGGCCTCTCGAGCTCTGGCTGGTTCATCCCTCGAATCCGCTTCGTCGTCGAGGAGAAATCGGCAACCGAGAGCTGGTCGAGTTGGCCAAGTCGATCGGCAAGACGAGCGGTCCGCGCGTCGTCGTCGGCGACTTGAACTGCACCGAGGGTTCGCCATACTTTTGGGACTTCTTGCGGGAATCCCGATTGCGCGACAGCCGTTATGGATTTGGAAAACAGCCTAGCTGGCGTCAAACCTGGCCCTTCAACATTCCGATCGACCACGCCTTCGTTTCGAGGGAGTTGGCCGTGCTGGATCGGAGGCTCGGAGCGCCCTTTGGCTCGGATCATCTGCCGCTGGTGCTCGAAGTCGCCCCCGCCGCCGGAGCCGATCGACCGTGAACGGGCCTGGGCGGTTCAAGCTTTCCAGGAAGATCCTCGACCCAGCGGCGCCAATGCTCAAAACTCTCTGAATTCCAAGAGTCGTCATGTGTAGAAAATTTAACACGATCGGCAAGACCCAGCAGCTCCAAGAGCAGGTCCGCCTCCGTGCGCCCCAATGCTCCAACGATTGCGGAGTCTTCGGCGAGCTCCTCGGTGGTGGTCCCCGCGTACTTGGGCCCGAAGCGCTTGATGAGGGCGTCTCGAACTTCTCCGGACCAAAGCTCCATCAGCCGTTTGGGGGAAAGCTCGACCAAATCGGTCGTCGTCTCGCCTTGGTTGGAACGCCTCTTCGACCAGCGTCTGGAGAAAGCCAGCACCAATGAAGCGGCCAGCACGCAAAGTCCCGCGAACAACACGATGCTCCACGCCTCCGAGCCTCGGTTCAATTCGAGGTAGGGTTCGGGCCCGAGGTTGGGCCTGGGCGGGACGAGCGAGATCGGTGTTTGGACGTTCGCGTCTTCGGGCGCCTGCTCGCCGTCTTGCATCAGCGATTCCTCGACGACGCCGACGCGGCGCCTCTGGCTCTGAAATACAGGAGCAGCGGTCCGAGCGGGTCGTCCGCGGTCGACAGGGTCAAAGCGCTCAGGCCCGCGTCGCCGCACCAGTCGAGAAAGAGCCTCGACTGACGTCGAGCAAGAGCGGCCTGATCGTCCCTGTTGCGCCTCGAGCCTGCGTCGAACGTCGTCCGCTTGCCGGTCTCAGAATCGATAAGCGAGAGCAAGCCCGCGGGTGGAACCTGGGTTTCACGTGGATCGACGATCCGGATCGCCGTCAGGTCGTGGCGTCGAGACGCCCTGCGCCAAAGGCCGACGGGATCGAGGGTGAGGAAGTCGCTCAAGACGATCACCAGCGATCCGCGATGCGATCGACCGATCACCGGTATCGCCGAGGCAAGCCTCGTCTTCCGAGAGACCGATGCGGACGCAACCAGCATCCGGACGATCCTGGCCAAATGCCGACCACCGCCGGCCGGGGAAGCTCGGCCTCGACGCGGTCGCTGACGAGCACGAGCCCCGCCCGGTCGCCGTTTTGGATCGCCGCCGCGGCCAGAAGAGCCGCCGCCTGCGCGGCGCGGTCGGCCTTGCTCTTGCCCTCGTCGCCAAACCTCAAGCTTGCCGAGACGTCGACCGCCAGCCACAAACACAACGACCTTTCTTCGACATATCTTCGTACGTAAGGCCTACCTTGTCGAGCGGTGGCTTTCCAGTCGATATGGCGAACCTCGTCCCCAGGTTCGTAAGCCCGAAGCTCGGCGAAGGTAAGCCCCACTCCAGGCCTTGCTCCTTGATAAGCCCCAGCCAACGACGCGACCGCCGATGGACGAACCCGAAATTTGAGCCGACGCGCCTGACGAACGATCGCCGCCGCGTCGACGCTCGATTCTCCATCTTCGTCGCTTGGATTCGAATTCCTGGCAGACCGCTTGGGGAACCAGCGGATCGTCATGGCCTTTTCAATTAAACTCCTAATATGTGTAAAGTAATAAGAAATATAATAATGATCTATCTAATCGCACTATACGGCCGCAAAGCATTTTCCGATAATACGATAGGTTGTCGGCGTATATCCAGGCAAAGGGCTTGTACCTTTGGCCGAAGCAAACGCGTTAGGGCGGGCGTCTGATGAAGATTGTCATGTTGGCGTCGGAAGCGGTTCCGTTTTCCAAGACGGGAGGTCTCGCGGACGTCGCGGGGTCTCTGCCCAGGGCCTTGGAACGGCTCGGCGTGGAAAGCTCGCTTATCATCCCGTTCCACCGCCGTTTCTCCAAAGCCGCGCCCGCAATCGAGAGCACGGGCGTATCGCTGCGAATTCCGGTTGGTTCCAAGCTTGTCGAGGGGAGCGTTTTTAAGTCGAAGCTTCCCGGCTCCAGGGTTTCGGCCTACCTGATCGACCAGGCCGATTATTTCGATCGCGAAGGGGTCTATCAACAGCAAGGCGTCGATTTCGCGGACAACTTTGAACGGTTCTTGTTTTTCAGCCGCGCGGCGCTCGAGACCATGCGCTTGCTCGAGCTCGAGCCCGACGTCATCCATTGCAACGACTGGCAGACGGGGCTCGCGCCGGTGTACCTCGAAGAGCTCTATCGGTCGAGGACGGGATTTGAGCGGGTCGGAACTCTGCTGACGATCCACAACCTGGCCTACCAGGGTACGTTTCCGATGGCTTCGATGAATTTGACAGGGCTCGACTGGCGCCTCTTCAACTGGCAACAGCTCGAGTTCCACGGCAAGCTCAATTGCCTGAAGGCTGGGCTCGTGTTCGCGGACAGGCTTTCGACGGTCAGTCCTACCTACGCGAACGAGATCCAGGGCGCTGAGCTCGGCTGCGGGCTCGACGGGCTCTTGAGGCTGAGGCGAGACGAGCTTAGCGGAATCGTCAATGGAATCGATCACGCGGTCTGGAATCCAGCGAGCGACCCGTTGCTGGCCGAGAACTACGACCAGAACGACTTCGAGGCCGCCAAGGCCGCTTGCAAGGCGCTGCTTCAACGGCGGGCTTCGCTTCCAGAACGCCCGGACGTCCCGCTCTTCGCGCAGATCGGCAGGCTCGATCCCCAGAAAGGCTGGGATCTGCTGGCCGATGCGGCTCCCAGGTTGCTCGAACACGACGTTCAGATCGTCTTCCTGGGTGAAGGCCAACCGCGCTATCACGAGCTTTTGGATCGGCTCGCCGCAAAATACCCTGAAAAGCTGCGTGCGTTCCTCCAGTTCTCAGACCCCTTGGCCCACCAGATCGAAGCAGGAGCGGACCTGTTCCTCATGCCCAGCCTCTACGAGCCGTGCGGGCTCAACCAGCTTTACAGCCTGGCTTACGGGACGATACCCATCGTGCACGCGACCGGGGGCTTGGCCGACACCGTCGTTGACGCGACGCCCGCCAACCTCGAGGCCGGCCGCGCCACGGGCTTCGTGTTCGAAAAGCCGACCGCCGCGGAGCTAACGCAAGCCATAGAAAGGGCTCTGGCGCTCTGGAAGAACAGCCAGGCTTGGTCGGCGCTGGCCAGAAACGCCATGAAAGCCGATTGGTCGTGGGACCGATCCGCGAGAGAATATTCCGAGCTCTACCAGGAGATTGCAGCCTTGCGCAAAACCCGGGCCGCGGGATAAATGAATAAACACCATCATATGTTAAAAAGAAAAGCAGCCTCGGGTTGCTCCGCGTCGTTCGAGGAGAAGTGATGTCGAAAGTTTCCCTGGCCTTGTTGTGGCACCATCATCAGCCTTACTATCCCGACCTGGTCTCGGGATCGAACCCCATGCCGTGGGTTCGACTGCACTCGACGAAAGATTACCTGGGCATGGCGCTGCATCTTAAGGAGGTTCCGGAGTTTCGGTGCACGGTTAACCTGGTGCCGAGCCTCCTGGTTCAGATCGACGCGTGTTCCTCGGGTCTTGTGGACAGACACTTGCTGACCTCCCGCAAACCCGTCGACGGACTGGACCGGGACGACGTGCTTTACATGCTGGATCATTTCTTCATGGCCAGTTTCGACACGATGATCAAGCCGCACGCGAGGTATCTGGAGCTGTTCCAGAAACGAGGCCAAGGGAGCGATTCGGCGGAGGCGGCGCTGGCCCGTTTTCGCGAACGCGACCTGCGAGACCTGCAGGTGTGGTCCAATCTCGCCTGGGTGCATCCACTGGCTTTCGAGCTCGAGCCCGACTTGGCGGAGTTCCAGGCGAAAGGGCGCAACTATTCGGAAACCGAGAAGACCTGGTTTCTTTCTCGCCAGCTCGATCTGATCAAGCAGGTGATCCCGCTCTACAAGAGGCTTGCCAATGAAGGGCAAATCGAACTATCGACCACGCCGTTCTACCACCCGATACTGCCGCTCTTATTGGACAAGAAATTGGCTCGGGAAGCGATGCCGGGCGTGAACTTGCCGCACGCTCGGGAGAGCCTGGCGGCCGACGCCCAGACGCAGGTTGCCAGAGCCGTGGCAAGCCACGTGGAGCATTTTGGATCCGCGCCGCGCGGGATGTGGCCGAGCGAAGGTTCGGTATGCCAGGCGATGATCCCCATGCTGGCCGGGAATGGCATCCGCTGGATCGCTACCGACGAAGAAATTCTCAACTGTTCTCTTCACGGTAAAGTCAGTCGTGATAGCCGTGGTCATGTGAAGAATCCAGACATGCTCTATCGGCCGTGGCTGGTGCGCGAGGGGGGGGACGAACTTGCGATCGTTTTCCGAGACCACGCTTTGAGCGATCAGATCGGATTCCATTACCAGCGGAGCCCTGGAGAGGCCGCGGCGGCGGACTTCATGGCCAAGCTGCACGCGATCGGCGACGCCTGTCGAGGCCGAGGTCAGACGCTGGCGCCGGTGATCCTGGACGGCGAGAACTGCTGGGAATACTACCCCGACGGCGGAGTGTCCTTCCTGCGGTCCTTGTATCGTTCGGCGGCGCGAGACGGCCGCGTCAAGCCCACCACGATCGGAGAATATCTGCGAGAGCACCCCCCGGTCGACGCGATACTAAGGCTTTTCGCGGGGAGCTGGATCAGCCATAACTTCGCGATCTGGATCGGCCACGAGGAAGACAACCGGGCCTGGGACCTTTTGCACTCCGCCCGGGCGTTCCTGGACGAACAAACGCGATCCGGGCGCCACGGCCGGCAGGCGATCGATCAGGCGTGGGAAGAGCTTTACATCGCCGAAGGCTCCGACTGGTTCTGGTGGTATGGAGACGACCACTCGAGCGCGCAGGACGCGTTGTTCGACCAACTCTTTCGCAAGCATTTGAGAAATATCTACACTCTTTTGAACCAAGAGGCCCCCGGCGGGCTGTTCGCGCCGATCTCTCGGTCGGCGGGTCCGCGGAGAATCCACGGAGAGCCGACAAGCCTGCTCAAGGTGAAGGTGGACGGACGATATTCTTATTTTGAGTGGATCAACGCAGCCAAACACGTCTGCGGATCCGAGCCCAGCGGAGCAGCCACCCAGGTTGCCGCGGGCCTCATGCGAGTCGTTTGGTTCGGGTTCAACCTCTCCGAGCTCTTGATCCGGGTCGACGCCGCCGGGCTGCAGCGATGGACGGCTTCAAATCGTGCGACCGATTGAGAATCGCATTCGTCGACCCCTCGGACTTTGAAATCATCGTGGAGAACCCTTTCGACCCTCGTCCGGTCGCTCGATTGTTCCGCGGCGGGCAGGCCGTGGAAGGCCCAGCGCTCGAGTGCGCAGTAGATAAAATTCTGGAACTGGCGGCCCCTTTTGCCAGCCTGACTCTCGAGCCTGAAGACCCAGTCCGGTTCTATCTGGAGCTCTCGAGCGGCGAAACCAGCGTCGACCGAACTCCGAGGGAAGGGATCTTCGAGCTGACTGTTCCAACAGCCGATTATGAGAACGTGATGTGGCAAGTTTAACTTTGTCCAAGGCCGAATCGCCCGCCGGCCATGCCGAGCGAAACCCGCTTGAACCCGAAGGGACGCAATAACATGCCCGAGCTTCGCAAGGATCCAATCGTCGGCAGATGGGTGATCATCGCCCACGAACGCGCAAAGCGCCCTCACGACTTTTCGACCGAGGCGCAGAGCTTGTCTTCGAGCGCCGCATGCCCGTTTTGCGAGGGTCGCGAGGACAAAACGCCGCCCGAAATCATCGCCTACCGAGACCGTGGATCTCCAGCCAACGGGCCGGGTTGGCGCATCCGAGTGGTTCCCAACAAGTTCCCCGCTCTCGAGATCGAGGGAGACCTCAACAAGCGCGGCGACGGCATCTACGACCTCATGGAAGGCGTCGGCGCGCACGAAGTGATCATCGAAAGCCCGAAGCACGAAATCTCAATGGCTCATCTTTCCGAGGAGAACATACGCGAGGTTCTCTGGGTCTATCGCGACCGCCTCGTCGACCTCAAAAAGGACGCCCGACTCGTCCACGGAATGCTGTTCAAGAACGTGGGGCCGGCGGCGGGCGCAAGCCTCGAGCACACCCACAGCCAACTGATCGTCACGCCCATCGTGCCCATTTCGGTCTGGGAGGAAATGACAGGCGCGCTGGAATTCCACAACTACCGCGGCAGGTGCATCTATTGCGACATGGTCCGGCAGGAGCTTGCCGCCGAAAAGCGGATCGTCCTCGACACCCCGCATTTCACGGCGTTTTGCCCCTATGCGAGCAGGTTCCCCTTCGAAACCTGGATCCTGCCAAAAGCGCACTCGAGCCACTTCGAAAACATCCCCAAACCGGGCGTCGACGACCTGGGCGGAGTGCTCAAGAGCGTTTTGAGCCAGATCGAGAAAGCCTCGATTCACCGCCATATAATTATATTATTCACACAGCGCCTTTTGATCATCAAGAGCTGCCGCATTATCACTGGCACGTCGAAATCATTCCCAGGCTTACGAAAATCGCCGGATTCGAATGGGGCTCGGGCTTCTACATCAACCCGGTGCCGCCGGAGGACGCCGCGGCGTTCCTGCGTGAAGTCGAAGGCGAGATCGATACGACGCCTGCCAAGCCCCCTGGGCGATCTTAGGTTCTTGGGAATCAATATACTATAAGGAAAATTATAGAAATGAACGTCTAAATGCCGCATGCATGTCGATGCGAGCTCGCACCAACTGGGTTGAATCCGAAGCTCCGATCGCGATGCGTTTCAGTCGATACGGGTCGGCGTCGCCGGGTACGACGGGGCCCGTGGTCGCCGAGAAGGCGAACTCGTATCCCGCATCTCGGGCGGCGGATATTGTCGAGGGAGAGAGGTTCTCCGGACGACCATAAGGATAAGCCAGTGCGTACGCCTCGCCTGGAAGGTTGGCCTCGAGAGCGGCTTTGGACTCGACGAACTCAGCGTTCAACTCGACTTGGCTCAGTCTCCCAAGATCGCGATGGGTTCTCGAGTGCGATCCGAAGGCCATGCCCTCTTTTGCCATGGCGCGGGCCTCTTCCCAGGAGAAGAAGAGCCGTCCGCCCAGATCCTTCGCGTTGCAGTCGACTTGAAGTTCGCTCTCGAGCTGTTCGAGCAACGCCGATTCCTCATGAGGCCCAAGCTCGAGAAAGACCTCGACGATTCGTGCAACGAGATTCGGCATCGCGACCCCGCGGCGGTCGACCAAGAACGAGAACGGAGGCCCAAGTTCGACGGCCTCGACTTGAGAAGTTTTGCAGATATAAGCAACAACATCCCACCACGGCGCGTGCGGGTCGTCGATGAAGGCTGTCGGTAGGAAGAAGACCGCGGGCGTCTTGCGGGCTGAGAGGATGGGAAAGGCTTGTTCGAAGTTGTCACGATAGCCGTCGTCAAAGGTTACAAGCGCGGCATGGTTGGGAGACCTTGAATCCACCTTTGGCGATTGCCCGAAACTCCTCGAGCGAAAGGACTCGAAAGGCGTCGGCCAGCCAGTCGATCTGGTTGGCGAAATCGCTTTGGGTCGCCGAGAAAACAAGGTCGTAAAACGGCTGGTCGGCGGGGACGCCGATGCGGTGGTAGGCGACGACGACGACGCAGGGCCGACGAGCCCATCGCTCCAAGAGCGCGAACAAAGCCGATCTTGGTGAAGAGGCGGGCCAAGGCCTCCCGCTTGTTACGTATAGGCATAATCGCCTTCGTAGGGCGTCATGTGAAAGGTTGCGTCTTTGTGAATAAGCTCTGTCTTGTCTCGAATGTGAAAGCTCACGTCGAAGGCCCTCGAGAATCCGGCTGTTCCAAGATCCTTCTCCAGCAGAGGACTGCTCGCGTAACACTGCACGAGGTCCGCCTTCCATTCAACTGCAATATATTCTAGCGTATTGATAGCGTGAACTCGCGTTTTGTGATCCTCGATCGTCCAAAGTTCCACGATCTTGGCGAGCCGTACTCCTTTCCTCGAGACCAAGCTTAGGATCGCCGCGCCGACCAGCCGGCCTTTCCGGATTATCCGAAATCCTTTGATCGATCCTCCCGGATATCGAAGCATATGATTGAGCGATTCCGTTGGTCTGGCCATCCTGACAATTGGGATCGATGCGTCGAGAAAGAGGGATTGATCGTTGGCGTCGAACGAATGCACCTGGTCGAGTTCGACCGACGGTTTCTCTCGCGAGGAGCCCCGCGAAGCGACTCGGAGGAGGTCCCGACCAAATCTGGCGGATCTCTTCCACAGCGGTTCTTCGATGATCTTGAATCGATGAAGCGGGCGCAGCGATCGTTCGTAAACGGGGACGTCCATGACCAGTCGATAGTCGAAGGCTTCTCCAACTTTTCGAGCCGCCTTGCTCGTTCCCATGCCAATTTGCGTGGGGGCGCCCTGGTGCGCATGCATCATCATATAAGCGCCGATTCCCTTGCCTTGGCTTTCCACAAGCCAATCGATGATCTGAAGCGAAGGAACCTCTTGGAAGAAGACTTCCTTCTCGCCTCTGGGAATCAAGAAACGGCAACGGCAGATCCCCACGTGCCCGACGATCTTCCCAGCCTCTCTGACAAGATAGCTCCTGGCGCCTTGCCCAAACCCATCCGGATCGAAGTACTTCCAGTTCAAGATCTCGGCCGACGCGAAACGAGCGTCTTCGGGAACCGCAAATCCCTTGCAAAGGAAGCGGGAGAGCTCTCTCAAGTCGTCAAGGTGGGTGGGGACGATCTCTCGTCGCGTCGACATGAGAAGGCTCTACAGAGTCCCTTTGGTCGAAGGGACTCCAGGCGATTTGGGGTCGATCTCCACCGCGTCGCGCAAGGCGCGGGCGGCGGCCTTGAAAGACGCCTCGCAAATATGGTGGCTGTTACGTCCGTAATGTAAAATCATATGGAGATTCATATGAGAATGAAATGCCACGGCTTGCCAGAAATCGAAGGCCAGCTCGGCGTCGAAATCGCCGATCTTGGCGCTCGGATAGCTGACATTCGACGCAAAATAGGGCCTGCCGGAGAGGTCGACCGCACACGTGACGAGCGTTTCGTCCATTGGCAAGATCGAGTGTCCATAACGGCGAACGCCGGTCTTATCACCCAGGGCCTCGGCGATCGCTCTTCCCAGGCAGATCCCCACGTCCTCGGTGGAGTGGTGGGCGTCGACGTGAAGGTCCCCAGAGCACGACGCCTCCAGGTCGAACAGCGAGTGCTTGGAGAACAATTCGAGCATGTGATCCAAGAAGCCGACGCCGGTGGCGATTTTGGAAGTCCCCGTGCCGTCGAGGTCGAGAGCCAGCTTGATCTCGGTCTCGTTGGTTTTTCGGCTGATCGAAGCTCGCCTGGGAGCGGAACTCATGGTGCGCCTGGCAACATCCTGCCACGTGGTAAAGGCCTTCAATTGATTAAGCAAAGTCTATCACGGATTCCGCGAGGAGAAACCGACGAAGGCGAGCGTTCTCTGGGGGGTTTCGCAACGTTATCGCGGGTGGTATCACTTTTTCGTGCAAGCCTCTCCCGTCATGCACTCCTCAAAAAAAGAGCCCGTGGGCTCCTTCTCCACGATCCTTGTTCGTCATTTTCCACTTCCGGAGCCGCTTCTCGTGAATCGATCGAGCCCGTCGAGCAAGGTCCCGAGCTCTCATTTTTCGTTGGGAGGAGATCTGAACGCATTCTTCGGGCTTATGCTCGACAACGTGGGAGTGATGATCCTGATGGTGGGAAACCTGGTGGGCGTCTTCCAGTTCCCAGTTGAGTTTGTTCTTTATCGCATGGTTCCCGGGACGGCGGTGGGCGTGCTTGTGGGAGATCTGATTTACACATGGACCGCCTTCCGACTAGCCAAGAGGACGGGAAGGAGCGACGTGACAGCGATGCCTCTGGGCTTGGACACGCCCAGTGCTTTCGGGACGGTTTTTCTGGTCGTCGGGCCGGCCTACAAGGCGGCGCTCGGTCGAGGCATGGCTTCGATGGACGCCGCCCAACATGCTTGGTTCATTGGAATCGCGATGCTGACTGCGTCGGGAATCCTCAAGATCTGCTGCGCGCCGTTTTGTGGGTGGATCCGGCGCATTGTGCCGAGAGCAGGGCTCCTGGGATCTTTGACGGCGATCGCTCTGGTGATCATCAGCTTTTTGCCGCTCCTGGAGATACTTGAGTATCCAGTTGCCGGTTTGGCGGCTCTGACTGTAATCTTGGCAGCGCTGACCTCTCACTGGAGGCTTCCTGGAGGGTTTCCCGGCGCTCTCGGTTCGTTGCTCGTTGGATGTCTGGTTTTTTACGTCATGAGCTGGTTGGGTTTTGATTCAGCCTTCTCTCAGACGGCTGCACCCTCAAGGGGATTCCATTTCGCCTTGCCTTTGCCCGCGGCCGATTGGCTTTCGTGGATAAGTGCCAATTGGCGCGAGGCCGCGGGTTATTTGCCGGTTGCAGCGCCGTTGGCTCTTGCAACGATTGTTGGAGGCATCGACTGCGCTGAGAGCGCGGCGGCTGCGGGGGATGAGTACCACACAGGCTCGATCATCGCGATCGAAGGGATTTCGACGCTGGTCGGAGGGTTCTTCGGGGGCGTGATTCAATCGACTCCGTACATCGGCCATCCTGCTTACAAGGCCATGGGCGCGAAGGCGGGTTATACCCTGGCCACCGCGGTTTTCGTGGGAGCCATGGGAACGCTGGGCTTGTTCGATTGGCTGTTTTATCTGATTCCCCGAGCCAGCCTGTTCCCGATCCTCGTCTTTGTAGGGCTGGAAATCACCGCCCAATCGTTCAAGGCCACCCCCGTCCGACACTATCCCGCTCTGGCCTTCGCTTGCATTCCCGCTCTGGCTTACTTGGCGCTCATACCTTTAAACCAGGCGCTCGATGTTTCCGGCAAAACCTTCGCGGCGCTACCGCCGACATTGCAGCATACGGTACAGACGTTGACCATGCTCTCGGGCGGATTCATCATCACGAGTTTGCTGTGGGGATCGGCACTCGCGCACCTGATCGACGGCAAGGCGAAGCGATTCGCGCTTGCATTCGTCATCGCGGGGTGCCTTTCCGTGTTTGGAGTGATCCACTCGCCCCTTCCATCGAGCCCAATATTGCCCCCAAACGAAGCACGCCGCCAGCTAATCCAGCAAGGCAGATGGGAGGCGAGCCGGTCTCAAGCGCCCTTGCGGTGGGGCTGCGCCTATGCTCTTTCGGGCGCCTTGGTGCTCGTCCTGAGTGGCCTCGGTGCAAAGCGGCATGACGTGGGCGCACTGCCTGAAACAGTTTAATTAGAAAGGAAAATCAACTAACCGCGTTTACATGTGATCGTCCCAGATATCTTTGGTCGAGCGTTTTGGAGACCGTCGAGTAATCTGCTGGTGATCGTTTTTCGGATAGGGGCACGGCTTTTGCTGCCGGTGGTCATCGGATGAGAAGATGGCGAGGGGTCGACGGGCCCTCGAATCCCCCCCCTTTTGGTTTTCCAGCGAAGTTTTCGCGTTTCCCCGTTTCTAACGAGGAGAAGGGTTTTCGTCCGTTGATGGTGCGTTGTTTCGCCGTCTGGGCGCTGTTAGATTAGGTCATTTATGTTCAAGGGAGTTGCGGTGAGTCCGGGAGTAGCCGTCGGGGTGGCGTATCGGATCGATTCGGCTCTCGGTCCGAGCGAGCCACAATTCCTTAGCGGTGCAGAAGATGCGCCGGCCGAGGTCGCGCGCTTCGACGTTGCCGTCGCGACTGCCGCGAACGAACTAGAGCGGTATATCCAGCGAGTGGCTCCCCAACTCGGCACGAGTGAAGCAGCGATTTTTCAGGGACATCTTCAACTCATCAACGACGAGGAATTGAAGTCCCGAGTTCGTTCGACGATCGAGACTCGCAAGGTCACGGCGCTGACGGCGCTACAGTCGGTGTTTCAGGAGTTCGCGGCGAAGTTCGCGGGATTGGATCAGGAATTCTTTCGCGAACGGCTCGCCGATTTTCGCGACGTTTTGCAGCGCATCAGTCTGCACTTGGGCGACGCGAATACCATCGCCAGCAACCTGCTGGTCCAAAAACATATCGAAAACAACGGTCACGATCCCGTGATTTTGGTCGCGCACGAATTGCTTCCCAGCCAGGCGCTTTCTTTGGGAGATCTGCCAATCGCGGGAATCGTCACCGAGACGGGCGGTGGAACGAGCCACGCGGCGATCCTCTCGCGCAGCCGGGGCATCCCCGCGGTGTCCGGAGTCGCTGGCGTGACCAGTCAGATCGCCTCCGGAGATCCGATCATCGTCGACGGCAGGGACGGCCTGGTGATCTTGCGACCGGACCCCGAGACGACCGCAGCCTACCGAAAAGCCCAGCGTGAGTTTTTCGACCTCAAGGATCGACTCGTCTCGAATCGTGATCAGCCCTCGATCAGCGCCGACGGCGCGAACGTCGACCTTCTCACCAACATCAACAACATCTCAGACGCTCGTGCGTCGCGATTGGTTGGTGCGTGCGGCGTGGGGCTGTTCCGGACCGAGTTCTTGTTCTTGAGTCATCAGGACGTCCCGGACGAGGAAGAGCAATACGAGCATTACAAGCAAATCATCGAGGCTTCGCCCGAAGGCTCTGTGACCATTCGCACCCTGGACCTGGGCGGCGACAAGACCGTGCCGTACCTCGGAAGGCGCTACGAAGCAAACCCGTTCATGGGTTGGCGATCGATACGGCTTTCGTTCGAGCATCCCCGCCTTTTCGAACAGCAGATTCGAGCCATCCTGCGCGCCGCCAGGCATGGTAAAGTGAACATGCTTTTTCCTATGATCACCACATTGGAAGAGCTCCGCCATGTCAACAGGCTGGTCGAGGAAACGAGGCAGAAGCTGCGCAAGGAAGGCGTCCCCTTTGGCGAGGACGTGAAGACGGGGGTGATGGTCGAGGTGCCCGCCGCGGCCATCTGCATCGACGCGCTTTTGCGAGAGACCGACTTTATATCAATTGGCACGAACGATCTGATTCAGTATCTCCACGCGGCCGACCGAGACAATCCGAAAGTGGCGCATTTGTGCGAGCCCTTGAGCCCGGCTGTGTTCCGCATTTTGAAGATGATCCTGGACGCTTGCAAACGTACGGGGACCCAAGCGACGGTTTGCGGCGAAATGGCGGGTCTGCCGCGATCGGTTCTCATCCTCTTCGGAATGGGGCTACGACATTTCAGCATGAGCCCCGCGTTCGTGCCGACAATCAAAGCACTCCTATCCAAAGTGACCACGGCGCAGGCGGAGCGTTTCGCGCACCACGTTCTCCAGCTCAAGACCAGCGAGGAAATCCGCACGTACCTTACGGCTCGGCTCCATGAAGTGGCTAGCGATCTGGAGTTGTTCGATTTTGCCTGATTCGGTTCGCGCTTGACGCGCTTGCGGCCCGCTTGCCGGCGGGATACTCTAGGGCGAGGGTCGATCTCCAGACCGGCGCCGTCCCTTGCCCAGGCGGCGCCGGCCAAGGCGCGAATGTACAATACGAAGACCGCAGCAGCTTGTATAGTATGCACATGCAATTTGGCGTAGATATTGGGTTGGTGGTCGGAGGCTTGAGCGCGTGCCCCTGACGAGCGCCGCAAGTCTCGCCTCCGTACTTGGACTGATCGCCACTTTGGTCTTGCTGGAGGGCTTGCTCAGCGCCGACAACGCCCTTGTCCTGGCGGTGATGGTGCGGCATCTTCCTCCCAAGCTTCAAAAGCGAGCCTTGCGATATGGAATCATCGGGGCGTTCGTCTTTCGTTTGATCGCGGTGCTCTTCTCGGCTTCGCTTTTGGATTATTGGATCTTCAAGGTGGTCGGCGGCTGCTATCTGCTTTACCTCTCAGCCTCGAACCTGGTGAACCTTGGAGAGGACGAGGAAGCGGCAAGGATCCGGGAGGCCAAGGCGCGAGGCAGGGGCTTTTGGGGCACCGTGATCGCTGTTGAATTGGCCGACGTCGCGTTCTCGATCGATTCGATCGTTGCCGCAGTGGCGCTTGCCGACGGCCTTCCCGACGAATTGAGCGAGACGCGTATTGGTTTTTTCTCGATGAAGCTTTGGATCGTCTATATCGGCGGGATTCTCGGAATTGTGTTGATGAGGCTCGTGGCTGGTTTTTTCATTCGATTGCTCGATCGATTCGCGGGCTTGGCGGCGGGCGCGTATGTACTGGTCGGTTGGATCGGGCTGAAGCTCTTGGGCAGCGGGTTCGACAACGCGCTTCACCCCCATGGTGCGGCGCCGCCCGGCGGTTGGCGAGATTCCTTGCCTGCCTGGGCCAAATCGCTGAGGCTCGAGATGCACGACGCCCTGTTCTGGATCGTGATGGCCCTGATTGTCTTGGCCTCTATGTTGTACAGGCCCCGCCGGCGGACCTCGACGGCGCCAATGGTTTCCGACAAAGAGAGCAAAGAGGTCTAGTTCCAGGGAACGCGGACTAGTCAGGGCCAAATGGCATTGAGCTCGTCGACGAGCCGAGAGGTCGCGATTGCCAACCGTTCTTTGGCGACGGGCAGGTTGGCTTTCATGTAATCTTCGCCAATCTTTGCGCCTGATTTCAAACGTTCGTCGGAATCTGGGATCAGATAGGCCTTTCTGGCGGCGGCCAAGCTCTCCTCGGCCCACTCGTCAACGTTTTCCGCTGCCCAGGCTTTTCTTTTTTCGTCGGTGAGCATTTCCGAAGTCCTTTTCGTCCAATGGTCTTCGTCCTTGCTCTCGCGTTCGAACAGACCGTAATCCCAAACCCTGTGGAGATTGGAAGGTTCGCCGAAGAACTGGACCTGAAGGTCGTTGCCGCCGCGGTCGTCCAGGCAGCCGACGTGCACGGGCTGATGCACGTCTTGGACGAAATGCACAAGAAACCGGAGAGCGTTCCTCCGTTCGAGCTTCGGTTTGGCATTGTCTGCCAAGATTTTTCGGAAGTCCTCGATTTTTGCGACCACGTCCCCCTGGGGCGCGAGGAACTTACGGCTAAAATGCTTTTCGTTTATAGATACATTGATGTAATGCCAAGGGCTGGTCTCGGGCATTTCGGAGCGGTGTTCGTCGGGCCAAGTCGACGCGTCGGCGAGGGTTTCCCCCGGTTCGAGAAGATCGGCAATAGCCGCCTTCGCGGCGGGCGAGAGTTTTTCGAAAGCCGCCCTGGCGGAGGCCCTGTGTTCGATTCTTCCCCATCCCATCGCTGCTCTTGGGCTTATGCCGCCATGGACGAAGGCGAACACCGCGGTCGACGCGGCCAGGGCCAAAACGCGAGCCCTTCCACCGCGGCTGAGAGGGTCGG
Source organism: uncultured Planctomycetota bacterium (assembly GCA_963818975.1). Taxonomy (GTDB): domain Bacteria; phylum Planctomycetota; class Planctomycetia; order Isosphaerales; family Isosphaeraceae; genus CAWFUI01. Next base: position 287,589 of record CAWFUI010000021.1, read on the forward strand.
AGGCTTCGCGGGAACGATTGGAAATCATGAATCGGACGCCTTGATGAACCGCGTGATCGAGCCAGGCGGCCCGGCTTGATGGAGGTCTCTGACAAATGGGCTGATCATGGACTCTCGGAGAAGAGATTTGATACTGTGGAGAGCATGGAGTCAAACTCCCAACAGGCTCTTTTTTCATCTGAGAAGCTTCAAGGTTTTCGCCAATGTCGAGACATGATCCGTACGCTCCGTGCCCCTGCGGCAGCGATCTCAAATACAAGTGGTGCTGCCAGAAGGTTGAAGCGGACGTCGAGCGGATCGAGCGTCTTGTAAGCAACGGCCAACTCGACACCGCGCTTGCCGCGATTGGGCAGTCTCTGGCCCGAAATCCCGACAACCCGAGCCTTTTTCAGTGGAAAGTGATGATTCTGACCGACCTCGAGCGTGAAGACGAGCTCTGGGACGCAGTGCTCTCGTTTGTCACGAAACATCGCTCAAACGCATTCGCGCACAGTAGGTTGCTCGAGGCCTCCACGACGAAGGAGTCGAACAAGGCGCTGATTACGCGCATTCACGATGCTCTCGAAAACACCGACGCGACGAAACGCGGTTTTCTTTGGGATGGATTGCTGGTCGCTTCGAGAAAACTCGATCGCGACTACGAGATGCCGCTGAGCATCATTCTGAAAGCCCTTTCGGTTGTGTATTCGAGAGGATTTGAGACCGAGGGCGTCCCCTCGATGTCCTATCAAAATACGCTACGAAACTCGGCGATCCCCCCGCGATTGAAATTTGGTTTCGATGCAGTTGTTTCCCCTGCGAATCTCGACGAGTCGAGACTCAAAAGGTTCGAGGAGGGCGTCAAGCTTTTCAGAGAGAACCACTATCGACGAGCGCTCAAGTGCTTTCAGGAGCTGTCCGCGGGGGGTGACGAGCCCGAGCTCTTCTGGAGCATCGCCGTATGTCAAACTTTGCTCGTCAACCCCGCAGCCGCCGAGGCCACACTCAAGAAGCATCTCACAAAGCTCGATCCCGGGTCCACCACGGCCGTCGACTCGGAAATGCTCAGACAGCAAATCCACGTTTCGTCCGACTCGGAGTCTCAAGAGGTTCTTCGCCTCGCCTGGCCGATTAGAAACCGCGCGAAATTGCTGGAAACCCTTGAAGGCGAGGAGCTTATCGCAACTTTGGCGACTCGGCGTCAACTCGAAGCCGACTCCGAGCCTTTGAACTTTGGGTTGCTTTCCGGGCCTCCGGTCGATCTCACCGATGTCGCAGCGATCCGCGCTTTCCACCCGAGATCCTGGCTTACATCGAAGTGGATAAAGACGAGGTGTCGGTTACGGCGCCCGATGACGGCGCGCTCGACGTATTAACCGATCGAATCAGGCTCCTTCTCGGCGGAGCGATCTCGCCGGCTCATCCGCGTACGCGCACGGTCGACAAGATCCGCCGAGACGATCGGCATGCGGCCCACGATTGGTATTTTGGTTCGACCGCGTCGTCCCTAACCGCCAGAGCGCTACGGGGTACGCTGTTTGAGCGATTGATTTGCGAACGACTGATCAACGTGAAGTTGGACGCTCTCGGCGGCAAGACGCCTCGCGAGGCGGCGGATTCAAAGGATCCAGAGCAGATCCGAGCGCTTCGCGCAGTCATTTTACGTCTCGAAGGTCGGCCGGAATGTCCTGCCGCTGGTTTGGGCAGATTTCGCGAGATCCTGGGAGTTGGCCAGGAGCCCGAGATCGATCCGGAGACCATCGTCTCGGTGGAGGACGTCGCAGCCGTACCGATCTGGAGGCTCCGCGATCTCGACCCGTCGAAACTTCGGCAGGTGGAAGTGCTCGGTGCCTATATCGACCAGGCTGCGCTCTACAACATCCCTGCCGCGCTCGAACGAGCCATCGAACCTCTGTATTCGCGACGGGATGAATTGAGCGACGAAGACTTCGATTGGAAGGTCACGGAGATTGGCCAGACGCTTCGGCTCAAAGGCGAGTTCGAACGGGTTCATGGATTGATAGCCCGCGGCCGCGCTCTCCTCTCTCGGTCAGGCGCCGAGCAGCCGCTGCGGAGCTTGGATCTTTTCGAGATGGAAGTGCTGCTCTCCTCGGAGCCGGCCGAGAAGTGGGCGCCTGCACTCTTTAGGTTGCACGAGCGCTGCATTGCTGGGAAAAAAGACGTTCTGCGCCTCTACACCTTCTTGCAGACCATGGGATTGGTCTCCTTGAGCAGGAACCCTGACGACGAGAATTCGATTTTGGTCGACCGTAGCGTTCTGGATCAGGTGTTTGCAAGGTACGGGCCGCGGATCCAAACGGTGGCGGGGAGTTCGGAGGCGGGCAAGATTTGGACCCCCGGCGAGGCTGCGGGCGGCTCTCCCGGTTCTCGGATCTGGACGCCGGAAGGCAACGCCCAGGCAGATCAGGGCGAGGCGCCCAAGCTGATCGTGCCTGGAAGATAAACGAATTTGCTAGTTAAGACAGGTCTTGACTCCTCCAACATAATAGATGTGCGCGTCGAGACCGATACTTTTCCGCGAGTCGAGGGTTCAATAGTCCAGGGTCTTTCAGCGGGCCTTGGCTCGCGCGTTTTCCAATTCGCACTTTCCGCGGTTTCGAGCAGCATCCCGAGGAATAAGATGACTACCGGCCGCGCGACCAGGCTGTTTCGACTCATCGTCGGGTCTTGCATCGGCTCTTGTCTCTTGCTTTCAGGGCAAGCACACGCTGGTCATCCTCGTGGCGGCGGCGGCGGTCACGCTCATATGCCCAGTCCGCCCAAGATGCACATGGCAAGCCCGCCAAGAATGCATGTGCAAAGTGCTCCCAGATCGCATATGCCTAGCGCCCCCAAGATGCATGCAAACGCCTCGACGGCGTACCATTCAACGAACAAAGGGAAGCAGGCCGCGACGCACAGTTCCACGAACGCGGCGAAACAGGGTTCGTCGACGGCTGCCAAGACTAAAACAGCCGGCAAAGGATCGGCCGCGTCGGGCTCGAGCCTCGCTTTCCATCCTTCGGCCACGGCCTCGGCGATCGCTCCACTGAAGAAACCTGGAGCATTAACCAACGCCCAGTTCAGCGGCCGCTACTGGGGCTATCACAACCATCACCACGGCTATGGAAACCGCTTCCGCCGTCGAAGCTCGACTTACGGCCGGGGCCTCTATCGAAATCAGTATGCGATGCGGTGGCTGATGCGTTTACGGCGTGACCTGGCTTCCGCTCGTTCGAGTTCGGGTTTGAATATGAACCATGCTCAGAACATTCAGCGAGATCTGCATGGGGTGGTCAACTCGCGAACCAGCGCCCCTTCACAGGCTCAGACCGGTAAGCTCGCCAGCGATGTGACGATGGCGCTGGCCACGGGCCGCGGGGCCGCCGGCGGCATTGGCGGCGGCGGGGCTGGTCGAGTTGCCGGTCGCGGTCGAAGTCGAGGTCGGGGCGGGTTCAATTCGATGAGCTTGGCGCGGAATTTCATGACGGTCATGAACCGGGGCTCGCACAACGGCGCGTCGTTGCAACGCGCCATCTCGTCGAGTCATGGCATCCTACTATCCACCGGGGTTCCAGCAGCTCCTGCTGGTCAGGTGCGCTCCGACCTCACCTCGATTGCCGGCGGCATGGGCGTTGGTCAGCTCGGCATGGTCCGCTGAGCTCGGCGCTCCCGAGGAGTCGCAGTCCGCTTGCCTCCTCTGGAGCGACGCAGGCTGAGCCCGCCCGCACTACCACTCCAGACTCGACAGGTACTGGATTCCTGCTCGCTATTGAGTAGGATCAAAGCCATCTTCTCTGGTCGATTGGGTTCGAGGCGGAGGCGAGGGAGCGAAATCATGCGCAAGATTAAGGCGAGCGTGGGATTGGCCGCGGTAGGCGTTATCGCACTGGCAGTCATCGCTAGAGGCTACATCGATCAGACGGGCGGCGAGATGACGACTGCCGCGGCTCGCCTGTTTGCTTCGCTGGACGAAGGGCAAAAGGCCAAGGCCCTCTTCAAGTTCGACGACCCCGAGCGGAAGAATTGGCACTTCATCCCACGCGAGAGGAAGGGTCTGCCCATCAAGGAAATGACTTCCGCCCAACGCGCTTTGGCGTTTGCTCTGGTGAAATCGGGCGGGAGTGGAGAAGGATTCCTCAAAGCCACGACCATCATGAGCCTCGAAGACGTACTCAAGAACATCGAGAAAGGCAGCGGGCCAGTCAGGGATCCCGAGCGCTATTTCGTCACGTTCTTTGGAGAGCCAAGTGATAATTCACGATGGGGTTGGCGCGTCGAGGGGCATCACCTCTCTCTCAATTTCGTGCTCGAAGGGGGAAAGATCGTTGCTGCGACCCCTGCATTTTTCGGATCGAACCCAGCGGAAGTGAAAGACGGTCCACGCAGAGGCACGAGGGCCCTTGGCGATCTGGAAGACCGAGCGCTAAGGCTTGTGCAGGCTCTGACCGACGACCAGAAAAAGGCCGCGATCGTCGACGAAAAGGCTCCCGCTGACATCCGCGCCGCGAACACCCCTCAACCGCCTGTCGAAGAGGCATTGGGCTTGGCGTACGAAAAAATGTCCGACGATCAGAAGGCGATGCTGAGGGCTCTGGTCGACGACTACGCCGAGGAAATGCCTGCCGAAGTCTCGCGGGCTTGGCTCGACGAAATTCGCAGCACCGGTCCCGATTCGATCAAATTCGCCTGGATGGGAGTGCTCGATCGCTCCCAGGGACATGCTTATCGAATCCAGGGTCCAACGTTCTTGATCGAATTCAACAATACGCAGAACGGCGCGAACCACATTCACAGCGTTTGGCGAAGCATGCTCGGCGACTTCAACGAAACCATCAAGAAATAAACCGGACCTGGAGCATCTCGATGGACCCAGAGACGTCCGGGCAGCCTGTACGCGCACCCAAGAGCGATTCGATCTCGACCAAGGAGCTCAAAGCCTGCTTTGATCGAGGCGATTCCCTCGTGCTGCTTGACGTGAGAGAGCCCAAGGAACGCGAAATCTGCTTCATAGCGGGGCAAACGTCCACTACGCAACTGCATATTCCGATGCGAGAGATCCCTGACTCGCTGGATTCTGTGCGACGGGCTGAAGGTGCGACCATCGCTGTTGTTGCCTACTGTCACCATGGAGTCCGATCCCGCATGGCGGCCGGTTGGCTTTCAGCTCAGGGTGTTCCAAACGTCATGAGTTTGGATGGCGGAATCGACGCTTGGTCGCAAGACATCGATCCGAAAGTGCCCAGGTACTGACGAAGAAGTACGAAAGTTAGCTCCAGAATCCCGTCAAACTGCTTAGATGCGCGTCTTATTAAACTTCATAGTCGCTTTTTATCACCGCTTTACAGAATTCCCGCCGTTAGACTCCTCGCATCTTCCCTTCTTCGTGCAGCATGGCTAAACTGCACAACTGGGTTAACCAGGGCATGTAAGTTGCCTGGATTGCCTATATTAACCAAGCGACACAGCGAGCGGGTAGAGCCGCCCGTTCGCGCACGAATGCACCAAGAGCTACACCTGGGAGAGTGTTGAATGCGAGTGAAGATGCTTCCAAGGATTCTGGCCTGCCTCGGCATCACGGCGTCCACCGTGCTGTTGGGAGGAGAAGCGTGGGCCAGACGCAGCCATGGATGCAAGCATAATGCGTTGGCCTCCTGTTCGGTCTGCGCACCTGCGGTCCCGACCACTTTGCTCGTTCCGCATCAAGAAACGGTGATGCAGACTTTCACAAAGATGGTCTGCGAGCAGACCCCTGTGACGACTACGGTTACGCGGTACCACACCGAGCTCAAGACGGAACAGGTGCCCTTCACCCGTTTCGTTTGCGAGCAAGTGCCTGTGCAAACGACGCGGATGGTCTATCACACTGAGATGCAGACTCTGCAGAGGCCCGTCACCCAGTTCGTTTGTGAAACGAACATTGAACCGCGGACAACGACTTTTCGGATTCCCAAATGCGAAATCGTCCCGCAGCAAGTAACTTCGTATGTCTGCGAGCCGGTGCAGACGACCACGATCATCAAGCAGTGCTATACGGTGATGAAGCCGATTCAACGGACGATTTACAAGCCGAACCCTGTGACGACGATCGTCAATAAGACGGTCACTCGATTCGTGCCCCAGTGCGTGACGGTCCAACAGCCGGTGACGACGCCGGAACGGATCGTCGAGCAACATGGGGAATACGTCACTCGGCTCGTTCCTGTCTGCGCCCGACAAGGCATTGCGGACATTGCGGGTCGAACGGATCGCCAATGCCCTGCGGTCACGCCCAGTCGAGCCAATGCGGCATGTGTGGAGCGTCGTTCGTCGCGCAGACGACCTACGTCTCGAGGCCGATTTGCAGGACGATCTATCACACGAGCTATGTGACCGTGAATAAGGTCGTGCCGGTCCCTGTGCAAGAGACGATCCAAGTGCCCGAGACGCGCTGCGAGATGATCCCGATCACGATCGAATGCATGGCGCCAGTTCCGCAGTATCGCGATATCGAGGTGCCTTGCGTGAAGATGGTCCCGAGGCCGATCACGAGGACCGTCTACGTGCCTCGCACCACTTTCATCACCCAGCAGCGGACCGATATGGTTCCAGTTACGAGGATGAAGCCGATCACGCATATGGTCACTTGCCAAGTACCTGTCTGCGTGCCGACGCCCGTGCCGACCACGGTGATGACGACCAAGATGACTCCGATCACCGAAACCGTAACGCGTCAGGTGCCCGTCTGCGTTCCCGAACAGATACCCGTCACGGTCATGACGACAGTCGCGAAGCCAGTTACCTATCAGGCGCCCGTCGCGAGAACCACGATGGTTCCGGTGGCGGCGCCAGCGATCAGTCCTCAGGCCGCTCCCGCGGGCGGAGCTACTCCTCAGGGTTGATCGGCTCGACATCGCGGACTGATCAAAGAATTAGAAAAGAGCTTCCACGAAACACAGTGGAAGCTTTTTTCACATCCAGATTCGTGGCCTTAGCGCTGGAGATGGAGTTCGCGATTTGAAAGAATGGATTGGCTCGAGCGAACAGTTTTTTGGTGGAGTCCGAAGTGCGGGTTATTGAGAATGACCCTCGGTCGCCAGCAGAAGTCGCGAATGAGACAAGAAACGCCAAAGGGAGACGCTTTAGATGAACTACCGAAAGTGGACAGGCTCCGTGCTTGCTGGATTGTTTACCGCTGGAGTCTTGGGAATCGTGGGCTGCGATTCCGCCGAGGTCGAGAAGGCCGAGGAGAAAGGCAAGGATACCGTCGAGAAGATCGAGGAAGGCGCTGGGAAGCTCAAGGATAAAGCCGCGGAAGGACTCGAGAAGGCCAAGGAGAAAACCGGAGAGATGGTCAAGGAAGCGAAAGAAGGGACTGGCAAAGCCATGGAGAAAGCTGGCGAGGCGATCAAGGACGCGGGCAAGAGCCTGGAAGATTCTGCGAAGAAGCCCGAGTGATTCTGGGCGACCCGAGACGCGGGCCGGCGGGACTCGCCGGCTCGCCGGGCGTTTCACCGAGCCTGGTCGAAAAGACTTTTAGGACTAACATGTCAACACCAATCGACTTGAGAAAAGCGCTGCGCCACGAGCTCGAAGTGGTCCGAGGCCGGTGGGTTTGGTTTTTGGTGTTGGGAATCGCGCTTGTGGTTCTGGGGTTTTTAGCCATTTCATCATCATTTCAGGCCACTTTGGCGACGATCTCTTTCCTGAGCGTACTCTTGATTTTGGGCGGGCTTACGAATTGTTTGGGCGCGTTTTGGTCTCGGGATTGGAGTGGTTTCTTTAGCTTCCTCTTAGGGGGCGTCCTTTACATCGTTATCGGCGTCCTGATGATCAGGAGGCCGTTGGCGGCGGCTGCGGGGCTTACTCTTCTGATCGCTTCGTTGCTGATGATCGGCGGACTTTTTCGGATCTTCGCGGCGGTTTCGCACCGATTCGACGGCTGGTGGATGTTGTTGGCAAGCGGAGTGATCACCTTGCTGCTGGGTTTGATGATCGCTTGGGAATGGCCGTTCTCGGGCTTGTGGGTTATCGGCACGTTCGTGGGGGTTGAAATGCTGCTCGGCGGTTGGAACTGGATCTTCCTGTCTTTGTTGATCAGGAAGCTTCCGAAATCGCGGTCGATTGGCGCCGCGGTTTGAGCATCCGGGCCCGCGCTACCGCTTTGCGTAGGCTTCCCGGCTGGAGTTTCTCGAGGAATGTATGCTCGACGCTCTTGTGATCGCTCCCCATCCCGACGACGCAGAGCTTGGGATGGGAGGAACGATCATCCGCCTGACGACGCTGGGCTGGAAGGTCGGCATTCTGGACCTCACCGACGGCGAGCCAACTCCTCTAGGAACACGCGAGATCCGAGCTCAAGAGACTTTGCTGGCCAACAAGCACTTGGGCGACCCCTGGCGTGAGAACTTGGGCCTGCCGAATCGCCGCCTGGAGCCGAGTTTGCTCAATCGGAGGGCTGTCGCGGAGGTCTTTCGCAAGACGAAGCCGAAGTTCCTCTTCGCGCCTTTCTGGGAGGACGCGCACCCAGACCACCTGGCCGCGACCAAGCTTGTCGAGGACGCCAGATTTTGGAGCAAGCTGAGCAGGTCGGATTTCGAAGGCGAGCCTCATCACCCCCAACGCATTCTCTACTATTTTAGTGTGCACTTGCGAATTATCGAACGTCCGAGCTTTGTGTTCGACGTTTCCGAGGCGCATTCGGCGAAGCTCGATGCGCTGCGGGCTTATCGCAGCCAGCTTGTCGAGAATCAGCCTGAGGGCAAGCCCAGCGTGATCGACGGCGTGACCGCGCGAGCCCGGTTTTGGGGCAACGCGGTCGGGGTGTTGTACGCCGAGCCGTTTGCAAGTCGAGAGCCGATCGGTTTGACTACTCTCGATCATTTCCTTCCCTGAAAGAAGCGAGCGTCCCGTTCGCTTGTTTCCAACGCCTAATTGTATAGGATAAATCATGGCGCGGCATGCAAGGCTGCATGCTTCAATCTGCCTGCTTCTTGTGCGATCTACCGTGCTTGATTAGGCAAGCAACCCCATGACTCGGCAATTGAATCTTCCCAGTAGATTTTGTCGGAAGTCCTGATTTAGAAGCAGATTAGGTCGATTTTGCCAAGAGGCGACGAACGACCGAGGAGTCTTTTTCGTGGTGGAGATTAAGGCTCAAGTTGCTTTGGCGCGATCTTTGCTCTCGATTGTTCACCAGCGTTTACACGCTTTTTTCGCGTCCGCTCCGTCTCCGTGGAGGGGCCAAGGACGCAAAGGAAGCATTTATGCCTCGTGGAGCATGCGACGTGAGCGTTGTCGAGAATGGTTTTTGTTTTGTACTTCACGTATTAAGTTCTCTCTCCCAGCCAACCTGTACCCACGCCCTCGAATTGCAAGCGGCGGAGGCCGCGATCCTCGCACCCTAAACGGAACGGTCAGAGCATCCACGCCCGCTCGTGGTGTATCTGGAATAAACCTGCACTTGCTAAAGACCCTTCGAGGGATTGGTTCGTTCTTCGGGGTCGCAACTCAAAAACAGTCGAAACAAAAGGATACCGAAATGAAACTCAGCTTGAAGTCATTGATTCGAATGGTTCTCTTGTTGACTCTGACTGCCAACGCTCTTGCGATTGCGGTGGCGCGGTACGTTCCGGCCGAGAAGAACTCTCGGTTGGTGGGCGACAGTCGCTACGCTTCGGTCAATCTGATCGAAAGCGGGGCGGACACGGTCGACGCGTCGGTTGTTCTGCTGGACCGCGAGACGGGCGCGACCTCGGTACTTTCGCTCGAGGGCAACGAACGGCTCGACCAGGCCAGCAGTTCCCCGTGGCGGGATAACGAGGGCGGTTCTCAAATCGTGGGTCGATGGGTCTCTCGCGAAGGGGCTGGGCAGAGCCGAACGCTCAGCGAAACGGGTTTGGCGCGGATCTCGTATCCGAGTGGGCAAGTCCTCGACAGGGTCGTGACCGATGTGTTGCCCGAGGGCCCTCCTTGCTGGTTTCCAGGCACCGACGCGCGTGTCATCTTTGCCTCCGGCGACGGCGGCCTCTATCGCTTTGGCTTCGCCGATCGCGGCTCCAACCTTCGCGACGACGAGCAGGCCGAACGCCCGATACGCCTGGGATGGGAAGCGCGAGGAGAAAACGGAGAGCCTATCGAAGCTGGCTTCTTGAGCGACCTTTCCTGGCCCGCCGACGGTCGTTTTCAGGGTCGGCTGCTGCTCGCCAAGAGGCGTCGCTCAGCCAACGGAAGAGCCAAACTCTCGCCTGGTCGCATTTGGTGGCTGATGCTCAGTCCCGATAAACGAACCATCGAGTCCGCGGGCCGGTTGACCGCTCCCGACCCCAACCTCGACGACCTTGACGACGCTGAAGAGGCTAGTCCCGTTTTGGCGACGACGGCCGACGATCAACTCACACTCGCGTACCTTTGTAAACAGGAAGACGAAAAAGGCTGGTCGCTCAAAATTGCAAGCCTGGAATTCGACAAGGAAACGCTTGTGCCTGGCATAATGGAATACTCGACGACCACGCTCGCTCTCCACTGCTATCATTCAACGCCTGTGTTCGCGGTTGACGGCAGTTGGGTGGCTTGCGTTTCTGGACGTGATCAGCAACATCCCAAGCTCGAGCGGATCCCGCTTTCCACAGCCTCGATCCCAACACCCCGCGGATCGCAACGCTTCCTCGAGTCTTACGCCAGGCGTTCACCCTAATCGCTGACGTGCACTCTTCGCCCGCGAATCTCGAGTTTGCCCGCTGCGTAGAGCTCGATGGCCGTCGGCAGGGCTTCGCACTCGGCCTCGAAAACGCGGGCTGCCAGCGATTGCGGATCGTCTTCGGAAAGAACCGGCACGGTCCGCTGAAGAATAATGGGCCCCGTGTCGTAGGCGTCGTCCACAAAGTGGACAGTACAACCAGAAACCTTCACCCCCCGATCGATGGCCGTTGCGTGAACGCGCTGGCCATGGAAGCCCTTGCCCGAAAAGGCAGGAATCAGCGAGGGATGGATGTTGATCACGCGATTGCGATACTCGTCTGGAATTTCGACAAGCGCCAAAAAGCCGGCTAGCACGACGAGGTCCGCCTTGGATTGTCGAATCCTTTCGAAGATCTGTTCGCTAAAGCTGGAGACGTCCTTCGAGCTGACGTTGGGAACACAATAGTCCAAGTCCGCGGCGATGGCGCGATCGATCGCCTTCACGCCCGGTTTACTGGCGACGACGCAAGCGATCGACGCTCTGAGTTTGCCGTCGGCGAGTCGATCGATCAGATTTTGTAGTGTGGTTCCTCCGCCCGAGACGCAGACTGCCAGACGAATCGGCGGTTCGACGATCGGTGGATTCCTGGGTAGCTGCAATGTCGGCTCGAGCATCGAAAAAACACAGGTAAAGGCCGATGAAGACGTTGTTAGGTCTTTCTCGCCGCCAGGACGTCCGCGCATCGTCGGCAGAGCGTTGGGTGAGCGGGGTCCGAGCCGACGTCCTCGCGGAGATTCCAGCATCGTTCGCATTTGGGATGGGGTGAACGATCGGCGGAAAGCCAAAGCTCTGGGACGTCGACGCCCTCGGCTGCATCATCAGGCCTTTGCGAGCCTACCGAGAGCGTCGAGACAATACAGATCGATTGGAGCGTCCGCGCTTCCGAAGCCAACAGAGCGGCGAGCTTCTCGTTGGCCGAGCCCAAGATCACGTTTGCCTCTTGTCCGCTGCCGATCCTTTTCGACGCCCGGAGCCTTTCGAGCTCGCGCAGGACGTCGGTTCGGACCGCAAGAAGAAGCTTCCAACGCTCGTCTCGGAGCGGATCGTCCCAGTGCGGGTCGACCGTCGGAAACAGCGCAAGATGCACACTGAGCGTCTTCTCGTTCGAGCTCGGAATGAAATCCCAGAGTTCTTCCGCTGTGTGCGGGACGATGGGCGCCAGCAAACGAGCCAAAGCGTCGTGCAGACGCGCCATCACATACCTTGCTGCGTTGCGATCGACGCCTTCGCGTGCTTCGGCGTAAAGGCGGTCTTTCAGCACGTCGAGGTAGATACTCGATAGATCAACGACGCAAAACTGGTGAATCTTCTGATAAACGCGGTAGAAATCGAACTCGGCGTAGTGTTTCTTGACGTCGCGAATCAGGTCGTTCAAGCGGCCCAGAGCCCATAAATCGATTTCATGAAGCGATTCTATCGGAACGTTCAACGGATCGAACCCGTTGTAATCCTCGAGGTTTCCCAGGATGAACCTCAAGGTATTGCGGATTTTTCGGTAGACCTCGGACATCTCCTTGACGCCTCGCTCGCTCATCCGGACGTCGTCGGAGTAGTCGAGACTGGCGACGTAGAGCCTCAAGACGTCGGCTCCATATTTCTTGGTCGATTCAACCGCCGAGATCGCGTTGCCCTCCGACTTCGACTGCTTGCGTCCTTGCTCGTCGACGATGAACCCATGGGTGAGCACTTTTTGAAATGGCGCGCGACCCCGCGTTCCCACCGAGGTGAGCAACGACGACTGAAACCAACCCCGGTGTTGATCGGAGCCTTCGAGATAAAGAAACGCGGGCTCCTGCAAATGGAAGCTCGGTTCGGCGAGCACGGCGCGGTGGCTCGAGCCCGATTCGAACCAGACGTCGAGAATGTCCGACGCCTTTTCAAATTCGCCCGCGCCGCATTGTTCGCATTTTGCCCCCAAGGGCAGCAACTCCGCGGCCGTCTTGGAATACCAAAGATCAGCTCCGCCTTGGCGAAACAAATCGCGTATGCGCCTGATCGACTCCGCGGTGAGCAGCATTTCCTCGCAGCCGACGCAGCGAAAAGCGGGGATGGGAACTCCCCAAGACCGCTGCCGACTGATGCACCAGTCGGGTCGGTTCGAGACCATCGACTCGATTCTCGTCTTGCCCCAATCGGGAAGCCACTCGACTTCCTCGATCGCTGCTAACGCGCGGGATCTCAAGTCGTTCTTGTCGACCCCGATGAACCACTGCTCGGTGGCTCTGAAGATCACCGGCTTCTTGCAACGCCAACAATGCGGGTAGCTATGTACAAACGAATAGGAATGGAACAAGACTCCGGTCTCGCGAAGTCGGGAGACGATCTCCGCGTTGGCAGCGAAGACTGGTTTGCCGACGAGCCAGTCGGGCGCCGAGGCGTCGAATCTGCCAGACGCGTCGACGGGGCTTAACGTCTCCAATCCGTAAGCTTTGCCGGTTTGATAGTCTTCTCCGCCGTGTCCGGGTGCTGTATGGACCAGGCCCGTGCCGTCTTCGACGCTCACGTAGTCGGCAAGGACCAGCGGAGCTTCACGATCGATAAAAACGTGCTTGTACGTTGCTCCTTCAAGTTCTTTGCCGCGAGCTTTGCCCAGGACGGAGAAGGATTCGACTCCGCCGAGCGTCATCACCTTCTCGACCAACTTGGTTGCGACGACGGCGTGCGTTTCCTGCTTCGTGGTTGGATCGACGTAGCGAACGCCCGCGTATTCGAGCTCGGGGTGAAGTGCGATCGCCACGTTTGCAGGCAGAGTCCAAGGCGTGGTGGTCCAGATCATCGCGCTCCAGGGCTCCGGGCCCCAACTTTCTGGGATTCCGCGTGAGATCGGGAAATTCACGTAGACGCTGGGAGTGGTTTCTTCTTTGTATTCGAGCTCGGCCTCGGCAAGCGCCGTGCGGTCGTTCATGCACCAGTGGATCGGCTTCTTTTGCCTGAAGACGCCGCCGCGCTCCACCAGATCGGCCAATACGTCGAGTACGCCGGCCTCGTAGCGGGGGTCGAGCGTGAGATAGGGGTTTTTCCAATCCCCTTCGATTCCCAACCGCCTGAATTGATCGCTCTGGATCCCGACCCACTTGAGAGCTTCGTCGCGGCACAAAGCACGGATCTCCGCCTGGGTCTTGTCGCGGGCTTTGGATCCAAGATCCTTGACCACTTTATGTTCGATCGGCAGGCCGTGGCAGTCCCATCCAGGAACGTATGGGCTGTCGTAGCCAAGCATGGTGAGCGATCGAACGACGACGTCCTTGAGCACCTTGTTCAGGAGGTGCCCCATATGGATTTCCCCGTTGGCGTAGGGAGGACCGTCGTGAAGAACGCGTTTTTCAGCGCCTGCTCGCGCTTGGCGAATCAACGCATAGAGCTGCTGCTCGTTCCAGAGCGCTTGGCGGGCCGGTTCTTTTTCCGTCAGATTCGCCTTCATTTCGAAACGGGTCGAAGGCAAATTGAGCGTATCTTTATACGATTGCGCCGAAGCTGGGCTCGAGCGGTCTTTCTCGTTCATGTATGGTCAAGCCTTCTCTAGCGGCGATCGGAGGATCGCAGCGATCGTCGAATGAAACATTTTACCAGAACCTGGGTCGCTAAGGACGATCTCGAGTTCGATCCGAGACCGGACGCGATCGGCTATTTCGCGACAATCTTCTGGAGCACGCCCTTGACGACGTTCCGCAGTTTCGCCTCGGCCTCGGTCGCCGTGGCGACGATTTCCTGGAAGCTCACCGGGTGCAGAGCGTCCGGCAGGCACATATCGGTGACGATCGAAAAGCCCAACACCTTGAGCCCCGCGTGAACGGCGGTGATCACTTCCGGAATCGTCGACATGCCGACCAGATCGGCGCCGATCGCCCTGAGGTATCGATACTCCGCGCGGGTTTCGAGGTTTGGTCCCAACACCGCGGAATAGACGCCTCTGTGGGCGGAAATGTTCAGTCCCCTGGCGATTTCCATCGCCAAAGTCTGGAGCGACTTGTCATAAGGCTCGATCATATCCGGAAATCGGGGCCCCAAACGGTCGTCGTTCGGACCCGTCAGAGGGTTCGCGCCCAAGAGGTTGATGTGATCCTCGATCACGACCAAATCTCCCTTGGCATAGAGCGGGTTCAACCCCCCGCTCGCATTCGAGACGATCATGTGAGTGCATCCCAGTTCCTTGAAAACCCGAACTGGGAAGCTAATCTCAGCGGCGGAATAGCCTTCGTAGAGGTGGAAACGACCCTCCATCGCGGCAACGGCTGCGCCGGCGAGTCGACCGCAAACAAGGGCGCCTTTATGGCTCTGAACCGTTGAGACCGGAAAGTGCGGGATGCTGGCGTAGGGAATCTCCGCCTCGACGTCGATTTCTTCGGCCAATCCGCCCAGGCCCGAGCCAAGAATAATGCCGACTCGAGGCGTGACGCTCCAACGTTTGCGAACAACTTCCGCCGATTCGCGGACATCCTCGAGCTTGTGAGAAATCATCGGGTGCATTCCGTGGAGAGCCAGCGACCGGTCGTGTGATGGAAATGGGAACGAACCCGACGGGTGGCAATCCGTCTTGGAAGCCTTCCTGGGCGCGGATTCAGGAGAGCTCGGGCTCCATTCGCATACGCTCGACCAAACGCAAGTAACGTGGATCAAGCCTGAGTGATTTCAGATCGGGATCTCGCACAATCCGGCGTAGGTCGGAATAGCCAAGCTCCACGGCGCGAAAGAGCGTAGAAACGGCGTTTTCCGTCATCCCCAAAACGGCGTACGTACAGGCAAGGTTGTAACGTGGAATCGACCGATCGGGAAGCAGCCTCACCAGCCTGCGATCCATTTGCAAGGCTCTGTGATGAAGCCCACGGGCCGCAAGATTGCTGGCATGCACTCTTAAGACGTCGACGTGGAACGGCGAGCGCTCCAAGATTCTGCCCAAGAAATCGAGTTCGAAGTCGATCTGACCCAGGTTTTTTCGCCCGCGCTTCCCAAGCCCTGCTTCGGGCGTCTCGTGGTCGGAATCGTTGCGGCGGTCTGGGGAAGTCGCCATGCGTCACGCTCCTAGTCGGCGTCGGCTCGATCAGCTCGCTCGCTTGGTGTCGAACAATGAATGCAAACTGCGGACTGTTTTGGGTGTGAGACTCTTAGGATATCGCTTTCCCAGGTAATGTTCCATCACTTTCCGGATTCTTGGCAGCTAGAAATGAGCGAAGGTGAGGCATTCATCGATCGTGCGGATCGGAGCATGGACGATACGTCGGCAATTCCTAAATGGATAAACGCTCGCCCCAGTCCACCCAGGCGCCGTTTCGCTGGCCTTCGACTTCGACCGCGCCGGCTCAACGAGCCGGCGCAAGCCGCGATTGACAGGTGCTCGATCCGCGGACGCCGATGCTGATAGAAGAGGGTTAGGTTATTCCCCGACCTCTTCCTCTTCCTCTTCTTCCTCGTCGTCGTCGAGATCGTCGAGGTCGTCGTCTTCTTCCTCGAGATCGTCGTCGTCCAAATCGAGCTCGTCGATCTCGCTCAAGTCTTCGTCCTCGTCCTCTTCATCCTCGTCGAGGTCGTCGAGATCGTCGTCCTCGTCGTCGAAGTCGTCGAATTCGTCCTCCTCGTCGTCGAGTTCTTCATCGTCCTCGACCTCCTCTTCGACTTCTTCTTCCTCGTCGGGGTGACGGGCGAACAACGTCGAGCCGATTCCACCGTGGAAATCGAAAGCGGGCTCAAATGTGGGTACAAACAACCGGGTTCGGTCCAACATCGAATCGGTCCTCAGTCGTGGGAGTGGGCGACTGTCCGCCCTCGCTCGTCATGGATCGTCTTCAAAGGGGGTTAAGAACGCACAATATTTCGGAGAATTACACCTAGTCTCGGGACAACACCTTGTCAAGCATGGAAATCGGTGAATTCAGCCGGATCGTTGAGGGAGATTTTCACGAATCGCCTCGGATGCCGATCATGCTTGGCGAAACCCGATCATCTTGGTTCCTTTCTCATGCCACTTGAACCACCTGCCCAGAGGCTACGGCTCGAGAAACGGCCTCGAGAAGTTTGACCGTGTCGACGGCTTCGGAAGCGGGGCAACACAAAGCGCCGTTGGCGGAAATTGCATCCACAAAATTGGAATCGATGCTCTCGGACGTCGTGGGAATATCGACTGGAGCGGGTTCCGTGGAGCTCCCGTCGAAGAACATCAGGGTTCTTTCGTTGGCGAGGAGTCGACCCCGTTCCCCGTAAAAGGCGATCTCGAACAGTGACGAGCTTGCGACGCCGGAAACGCCTATGGAGACGGGAGTTCCGTCGACTAAGCGGATTGCCGCCGCCGTCACGACGTCGAGCTTTGCCTGAAGGCTCTTCTGGACCGCGGCCACTTCGCGGGCGGCCTGTCCCGTCGTCCAGAGCAGCGCGTCCAAGAGGTGGTCGCCGGCATCGGCCAATACGCCGCCGCCGGAGATCTTGGGGTCGAACCGCCAGGAATTCTCTGCGCCCGCATGGCCGATAAGCCAAGGTTGAGCCAAAACCGCGGTTGCCATGCTCAATTCGCCAATGGCGCCCTCGGCAAGCATGCGCTTGGCTTGTCGGATCGACGGTCTTAGCCTGAACTGATGGCCCACCCCAACTTTACGATTCCTGGCTTGCGCCAGCCGGACGATGTCGACCGCCTCTTGGGTGTTCGTGGACAAAGGCTTTTCAATAAAGACGTGAGCGCCTGCCTGCAACGCGTCCATCGCGTGCCGGTAGTGATTCAAGTGAGGAGTGAAAATCGCCACTGCGTCCGGCTTGGCCGCCTTTAAGATTTCTGTATGGTCGGTCGATACGATTGGCTCTCCCCGTCCGTTAGGAATCGTCGAGGCCAGAGCCTTGGCGATTTCGAGGTCCGCGTCGGCGCAGCCCACAATGCGCACGGCCTCTCTTTCCAGAAGCCTGCCCACGTGAATTCGTGCGGCCGATCCGCAACCAATAATTGCTATGCGCAGCTCCGCCAAAAACGACCTACCTCGCGGCCTTAGCCGCGCTCAGGTTTGAACCCAGAAATCGATCGAAGACCGCCGCCTCGCATGGAAATCGACGCATCATCTTCACCGGACTGTCATTCCACGTCAAACGATTATTACGCTTCGTCAAGTCCACGGCAAAAAAAACCGAAGAGTTGCACTAGCGCCGTTAGGCTGCGCGAACCTGCCCTTCCGCTTGACGTCCGAAGCTTGGCGGACTTATTCTAGCCGAAGGTGAGTTATGGTGGGTGTCGCCTAGCGGTTAAGGCACCAGTTTGTGGAACTGGGAATCGCGGGTTCGAATCCCGTCACCCACCCTTGCAATTTCAAGACCTAACCGAACACCTTCCCGGTTTTTGTTTTCGGATCGGTTTTCGCCGCTTTTGTCGCCTACGTCCAAGGGTTGCGTTCTCGTTGTGGGTCCGCGACTCCGCCGGCTGAAATCCAAGCCTTCTTGCCGGCCTTTCCACCCTTGGCGCTTGAATGGTTTCGACGGAGAGCAAGTCATGATGCTGGCATATATCGGACCTGAAACGACCTTGCCCGTTTTGTCGGTCGTCGCCGCGGTCGGCGGGGTTTTCATGATGCTTGGTCGTAATACGTTTCGATTCTTCGGCCGGCTGCTCCGGTTCAAGAAGGATTGAACGGGGGGCTTGGCGATTAAGTTCCGCAAAGTGGTCGTGATCGGTCTCGACGGACTCGACCCGCGGATCGTCGAGTCGCTCCTCGAGCGAGGAGAGCTTCCCAACCTCTCGCGGCTGCGTTCCTCCGGCGGCTATTCCCGAGTCGCCACCACAACTCCTGCTCAAACGCCGGTGGCTTGGTCCACTTTCGCGACAGGAGTGAACCCAGGCAAACACGGTATCTTCGATTTTCTGCGCAGAGACGCAAAAACATATCTGCCTGATCACGCTCTTTATCGCTATGAACAAAAGAACCCGTTCGTCCCGCCCAAGGCGGTGAACAACCGTCGGGCCGAGGGCGTGTGGGCGTACTTGGCCCGGTCCGGCGTCCCTTCGCACGTTTTGAGGCATCCCTGCCTTTACCCATGCGAGCAGTCCGGCGGCAAGCTTTTGGCGGGGGTGGGCGTGCCGGATCTGCGAGGAGGGTTTGGAACTCCGACATTCTTCACCACGCGGGCGGGCGTCGCTCAGCTCCGAAGCGAAAACGTGGTGAAGCTCGATCGGCCGATCGACGGCGTCTTGGAGTCGAAGCTCATTGGGCCTCGCAGTCCCAAGGATCCAGCAGGCGCGCCGTTTCCCTTTCAAATTGTCGTAAAAGCCGACCAAAGCGGAGTGGTCGTTAAATCGCAGGGCTCGCCTTCGGAATTGGTCGTTGAATTGGGTCGCTGGAGCGAATGGCTGAAGGTCAAATTCCCACTCGGGATGTTTCAGAGCGTCAAGGGGATGCTTCGCTTCGCGCTCACGCGTATGGGAGACGAGATCGAGCTCTACGCAAGCCCTTTGAACTTCGATCCCGAAGCGCCGCCGTTCCCGATCTGCCATCCCCCTCAGTTTGCCGCCGAGCTTTCGAGCGAAATCGGCCTCTTCCATACGCTCGGCATGGCCGAGGACCATACAGGCCTTGGGAACGGAAGAATCGACGAACTTCAATATCTGGATCAATGCGAAACGATCTGGAACGAACGAGATAAGATGTTCGAATCGGAGCTTTCCAAGTCGGATTCGGGCCTGGTGTTTTGCCTCTACGACACGCCAGACCGTATTCAACACATGTTTTGGAGGTTTCTAGAAGAAGGTCATCCCGCGCTTGCTGGGAAGCCAATCCCGCCGGAATTCGCCGGAGCGGTGGAGGACGTGTATCGCCGAGCGGACAGATCGGTTGGCATGGCGCTCGCCCATTGCGACGACCGCACCCTGGTCATAGCCCTCTCCGACCACGGCTTCACCAGTTTTCAACGTGGCTTCCACATCAATGCATGGTTACGCGAACATGGTTTGCTCACGCTCAAGAAGGGGTCCGACGGGAGCGAGGATCTGCTGCGGTCGATCGATTGGGAGAAGACCAAGGCGTACGCAGTGGGTTTGGGCGGAATTTACCTGAATCTCGAAGGCCGCGAGGCGCGCGGCGTCGTCTCGGCAGGGGAGGCCGCGGGGCTCAAGTCGAAGCTTTCGGAGGCTCTTGCCGGCTTGGCCGACCCTGTGCGAGGGGGAACGGCCGTTCGAGCGCGAGGGACCGAGACAAAGTCTATTCAGGCCCTTTCGTCGGAGAGGCCCCCGACCTGATCGTCGATTTCGAACCAGGGTACAGGGTCTCCTGGTCGACTTCGATTGGGGTTGTGGCGGGCGAGACGTTCGAGGATAACACCGAGGCGTGGAGCGGCGACCACATGGTCGATCCGCTTGCCGTCCCGGGCGTGCTCTTCATGAACGCACCATTCCGCAATCAAGACCCAAACCTCCTCGATCTCGCCCCCACGATCTTGGACGCACTGGGAGCGGAAGCCTCGGACCAGATGGAAGGCCGGTCGCTCTTGAGTTGATCATCACCTGGTTGTGAAGGGAGTCGCTATGAAAATCCTACTGATAGGCCTCGACTGCGCTGCCCCCGAACTGCTGCTCGGACTCGACGAACTTTCGACGATCCGCGGGCTCATGGAAATGGGCGCTTTCGGCAGGCTTGAAAGCGTCGTTCCGCCCATCACCGTCCCTGCGTGGATGTCGATGGCGACCGGCCGAGATCCTGGCACGCTGGGCGTCTACGGGATCCATAACCGGGCCGATCGCTCTTACAAAAGGCCCACCGTTGTCGATTCCACCGCAATAACCGCCCCGGCGATTTGGGACCAGCTTGCACTCGAAGGAAAGAAGTCGGTCATCGTCGGCGTACCGCCGAATTACCCGCCGCGAAAGGTCAACGGAGTGTCCGTGGGCTGCTTCCTCACCCCAGGAACTGGCCCTGGACAGGTCTTTACAAATCCACTGGAAGTGGGCGACGAGATCCGCCGGCTCGTGGGGGATTATCCCGTCGACGCCAAGGGATTTCGGACCGAGGACAAGGCTCGTCTTCTTTCAGACATCCGTGAAATGACGACAAAACACTTCGAAGTCGTCCGAACTCTTATGAGCAATACCGAATGGGATTTTTTCCAATTCGTGGAGATCGGTCTCGATCGCATGCACCACGGTTTCTGGAAACATCACGATCCCAGCCATGTGCTCCACGACCCAAGCTCGCCGTACAAGAACGTCGTGCGCGAGTACTACAAACTTCTCGATGAAGAGATTGCCTCAGTGCTCGAACTGTTGGACGACGAAACGGTCGTTCTCGTGGCCTCCGACCACGGCGCCAGAAGCTTGGACGGCGGCTTCTGCGTCAACGAATGGCTTGTGAAAGAAGGCTATCTGGTCCTCAACTCGTATCCCAAGCAAGTGACCAAGCCCGATCACCTGGATGTCAATTGGTCGAAGACGAAAGCCTGGAGCGAAGGGGGCTACTACGCCCGGGTCTACCTGAACGTGAAGGGCAGAGAGTCCAGCGGCGCGGTCGATCCCGCCGATGCGCTCAAGATACGTGACGAACTCCAGGCCAAGCTCGAGGCGACGGTGGACCCTTCAGGCAAGCTGCTTGGAACGCTCGTTTTCAAACCTGAAGAGATTTACCACGCAGTTAACAATGTTGCGCCAGACCTGATCGTCCACTTTGGCGCCTTGGCTTGGCGTAGCGTTGGTGGAGTTGGGTACCCTTCGGTCCATGTGCTCGAGAACGATACCGGCCCCGATGATTGCAACCACGCTCAGCATGGAGCTTTCCTACTCGCTGCCCCGAATTTTCGAGCCCGAGGCGAGCTCGAGAACGTGAGCATCCTCGACATGGCGCCCACGCTTCTCGAATTGGGTGGGTTCGACGTCCCTCCAGGCATGCAAGGTCGGTCGATCGCTTCGGAGCAGGGTTTGGATTCCGAGCAGGGCGGCTCCGAGCTCTCCGACGAGGAGCTGATTCGAGAACGACTCAGCGGCCTTGGCTATATTGCATGAACCTCGAGACACGTTCACTTGTCCTGAGCCTGGACGCACTCGTTTTGTCGCGGACGATACCTAATCTCGTCAAACTCAACGGGATGTGCAGCCGCGGTGCATCGAGCAAGGTGCAATCAAAAAAAGAGTCCCAGGGGCTGACGCAGTCCGCTGATTGAATTCGCTTCGTGGAACGTCCGACGGTGGAGGCTGGCGTTTCAGCAACGGCAACTCAATTATGCAGCAAGGCCGAGGCCCCTGGAGGCTTATCTGACGCACTGAATATGAACCTGCGTTAGTGAAGTGAGCGTCTTTCCTTCTTCACCTCCGTCTCGCAGCGCGGTCGCGCCGCAATCAAATTTGTCGATCGAGACAAGCCGCGCGTCCTGACGTGGCGTTTGGCGAAAACGATGTTGGGGCGATGCCCTGTCGTCGCCCTCCCCTCTTTCTCCAACGACCGAACCCTGACCGAACTCTCAGACTGTCTGCGATTTGATACTGGACCGAACTCAGACTGTCTGCGATTTGATACCATGTATGGGCGATGCCCTGTCGTCGCCCTCCCCTCTTCCTCCGACGACCGAACCCTGACCGAACTCTCAGACATTCTGGACCGAACTCTCAGACTGTCTGCGATTTGATACCCGGGACCGAACTCTCAGACTGTCTGCGATTTGATACCTTCTCCAACGACCGAACCCTGACCGAACTCTCAGACTGTCTGGACCGAACTCTCAGACTAGCTGGACCGAACTCTCAGACTAGCTGGACCGAACTCTCAGACGAACTCTCAGACTGTCTGCGATTTGATACCATGTATGGGCGATGCCCTGTCGTCGCCCTCCCCTCTTCCTCCGACGACCGAATCCTGACCGAACTCTCAGACTGTTTGCGATTTGATACTTCCGTCAGGTCGCTGTCCTGGCCTGTCAGTTGAGCGCTGGATCGATTTCGGCTCGGCAGTTGGCCTATCCGCAAGAACGGACCCAATCGAGCTGTGAGCTCGCGGATTGCCAGCTTCTCGACTTCCGATGACGTTTTGTATACAGTTGAATCGGTGAAGGGTGCGTCCGACGTCGTCGAGCTTCTTGACCTGTCCCTCTCCGCAGGTTCTCCTTCTCTATTCGCGTCGCGAAACGCGCACGATCCGCTCCCCAACCTGGACGACCAACGGAAAGGCAAGCAGGGATGGCAGCGACAGACATCGTCATCAAAGGCGCACGCGAACACAATTTGCGCGACGTTTCGCTCCGCTTGCCGAGGGGCAAGCTGATCTGCCTGACGGGCGTGAGCGGGTCGGGCAAGAGCTCGCTCGCGTTCGACACCCTCTACGCCGAGGGGCAGAGGCGTTACGTCGAGAGCCTCTCGAGTTATGCTCGGCAGTTCTTGGGTCAACTTCCCAAGCCCGACGTCGATCGAATCGACGGGCTAAGTCCGTCGATCGCCATCCAGCAAAAGACCGGCGGAAAGAACCCGCGCTCGACCGTTGGGACGATCACCGAGATTCACGATTTTCTCCGCGTGCTCTACGCTCGCGTAGGGCAGGGCAGGTGTCCCAACTGCGGCAGACCGGTCGAAGCGCAATCGCGCGAGCAGATCATCGCCCGGATCCTCGAGTTGCCGGCCGGGACGCAGTTCTCGATTCTCGCCCCACTCATTCGCGGCCAAAAGGGCGAGTATAAGGACCTGTTCCAGGAACTGGCGCGAGGAGGTTTCGTCCGCGCCCGCGTCGACGGGGAGCTGATCTCTCTGGCGTCTCCTCCGCAGCTTGAACGGCAGATCAAGCACGACATCGAGCTTGTCATCGACCGCCTGAAGGTCGACCCAGCCTCGAGGCCCAGGCTTGCCGAGGCTGTCGAATCGGCGATTGCGCGCGGAGAGGGGACCGTCGTTATTGCTCCCGAGGGCGAACCCGACGTCGTCTTGTCTTCTAAATACGCCTGCGCTTCGTGCGGGATTGGCTTCGACCCACCGAGCCCCCAACTCTTTAGCTTCAACAACCCTCAAGGGATGTGTACGAGCTGCGACGGCCTTGGGCTCAAGTACGATTTCGATCCAGAGAAGCTGGTTCCGGATCCCTCCCTTTCCCTTTGGAACGGCGCGATCGAACCCTTGGGGAAAATTTCCGAGGTGGGACGTTGGCGCAAGCACTTGTTTGAAGGGCTGGCAGCCAATCTCGAGGCCGAGCCCGGAGCTCCCGCTCGCGGGAAGTTGCTGAAAACGCCCTGGAAAGACCTTCCTGAACATATCAAGAAAATCATCCTACATGGATCGGGCGCGCGTAAAATCGTCTACCACTGGAAGAACAAGAGTTCCCACTGGTCGCACGCCGAGCCTTGGCCTGGCGTGGCCACCGAACTTCTCGATCGATACAAAGGCGCGAAAACTCGCCAGCCAAGGCCTCGCTCGACGGCTATATGAGGAGCATGGTCTGTCCCGACTGCAAAGGATCGAGGCTCAATGCGCGGGCCAGAGCGGTGCTGGTTGGCGGCAAGAACCTTGTGGAGCTGATGTCGATGCCGATCTCCGACGCACTCGATTTCGTCGAGACGCTTTCGGGTAAAACCCGCACGGGCGGCAAACCGGCCTCGGCTTCGCCGCTGGACCCGACGTCGCTTTTCGTCGCGGGAGAGCTGCTCAAGGAGATTCGAGCCCGGATGGGCTTCTTGGTCGACGTCGGGCTCGACTACCTTTCGCTCGATAGGCCCGCCCCCACGCTTTCCGGTGGAGAAGCCCAGCGCATTCGGCTTGCAAGCCAGGTGGGCGCCGGGCTCGTGGGCGTACTGTATATCCTTGACGAACCCTCGATCGGCCTGCATCCGCGAGATAACGAAAGGCTCCTCGGATCGCTCGAAAAGTTGAGAGACTTGGGGAATACGGTCATCGTCGTCGAGCACGACGAAGACACGATGAGGGCGGCGGATCTGCTGGTCGATTTTGGTCCAGGCCCTGGCATCCGAGGCGGAGAGGTCGTCGCGTCGGGAACGATTTCGGACCTGGCAGGCGAGCCGAAAAGCGTTACCGGTCAGTACCTTTCGGGCTCGAAGTGCATCGCCACGCCAAAAACACGCAGAAAGAGCAACGGCAAAGCCCTCGAAATCCAGGGCGCGCGGCACAATAATCTCAAGAATATCGATGTCTCGATACCACTTGGGCTCTTTGTCTGCTTCACGGGAGTCAGCGGGTCCGGCAAGAGCTCGCTCGTCGGAGACATCCTGCGCGAAAGCCTGGCTCGAGATCTGAACGGCGCAAACGGCGATCCCGGCTTGCACGACCGGATCAAAGGGATCGAAAACCTCGACAAGCTGATCGACATCGATCAGTCGCCGATCGGCAGAACTCCAAGATCGAACCCCGCGACGTACATCAAGCTTTTTGATTTGATCCGGGACCTTTACACCCAGCTTCCCGAGGCGAAAACCCGCGGATTCAAGCCTGGTCGCTTTAGCTTCAACGTCGAAGGGGGTAGGTGCGAGGCGTGCGGAGGCAACGGCTCGGACAAACTCGAAATGGACTTCCTGGCCGACGTTTGGGTTACATGCCCTGTGTGCGAAGGCAAGCGTTTCAATCGAGAAACGTTGCACGTCAGGTTCAAGGGCAAGAGCATCAGCGACGTCTTGGACATGGACGTTCAAGAGGCCCTGGAGCATTTTGAAAACGTCCCCAAGATTAAGCAGATGCTCCAGACGCTGCACGACGTTGGGCTCGATTACCTGAAGCTCGGACAGGCTTCTCCCACGCTCTCCGGCGGCGAGGCCCAGCGGATCAAGCTGGCTCGCGAACTCGTCAAGCGGAGCACTGGCAAGACGCTTTATCTCCTCGACGAACCAACGACGGGCCTGCACTTTGCAGACGTCGGCAAGCTGATCGAAGTGCTCCAAGGCTTTGCCAACGCAGGCAACACCGTGGTCGTCATCGAGCACAACCTCGACGTCGTCAAGACGGCCGATTGGATCATCGACCTGGGGCCCGAGGGAGGCGAACGAGGCGGCAGCGTCGTGGCTGAGGGCACGCCTGAAGACGTGGCCAAGGTCGCCGCCAGCCATACCGGCAGAGCCCTCAAAAAGATGCTGGGCAAGCGGAAGACGATCTTGGTCGGAAAGGACGCTTCGACCTCGAATGGGTCGGGGAAAAATGGGAAAGCCGCCGCCAAGTCCGTGCGAGCGTCCTCGGAGGCTGGTCTCAAGAGCATTTCGATTCAAGCGCAAGCCAGAACAACTTGAAATCGGTCGACGTCGAGATCCCTCGCGAGAAGTTCACTGTGTGCAGTGGACCCAGCGGGTCTGGAAAGACTTCGCTGGCGATCGACACGCTTTACGCGGAGGGTCAGAGACGCTACGTCGAAAGCCTGTCGAGCTACGCCAGGCAGTTTCTCACTCCGCTCCAAAAGCCGAAAGTCGAAAAGATTACTGGGCTCTCGCCATCGATCTGCATCGAACAGAAGACCACATCCCGGAGTCCTC
This sequence comes from uncultured Planctomycetota bacterium, assembly GCA_963818975.1. Lineage (GTDB taxonomy): Bacteria > Planctomycetota > Planctomycetia > Isosphaerales > Isosphaeraceae > CAWFUI01. The sequence continues at coordinate 313,681 of CAWFUI010000021.1, forward strand.
GTTCAACGGTTGGGACGGTCACGGAGATCCACGACTACCTGCGGCGTGCTCCTTGCTCGCTTGGGGAGGCCGCACTGCCCCGACTGCGGAGTCGAAATTGGAGTGCAGACCGCCGACGAGATCATCGACAAGGTGCTCCAGCTTCCCGAAGGCTCGAAGGTGTACATCATGGCCCCAGTCGAGCGCAGAGACGGCGCCGACTTTAACGACCTTTGGCAAGAGCTCAAGGCCGACGGCTTCGCTCGCGTTCGAGTCGACGGCGTATCGCACAATCTCGAATCGCCCCCTGAGCTCAGCAGGCGCGGCAAGCATACGGTCGAAGTCGTTGTCGACCGCGCCGTGGTTCGACGGTCGACGCGTTCTCGGCTTGCCGATTCGATCGAGTCCGCCCTCGATCTTGGCAAGGGCGTCGTCCACGTTGCGCTTGTGGGAGAAGAGTCCAAAGAAGCGAACTGGCCGGTTCAAAGGCACAGCCAGCATCGTACTTGCGAAACGTGCGGACGGAGCTTCGACGAACTTTCGCCGCACAACTTCTCTTTCAACAGTCCGCTCGGCTGGTGCCCGATGTGTCAGGGTTTGGGAGTCCAGCAAGGTGCTGAGGCGATGGACCTTGTGCCCGATGGGTCGATTAGCATCCGTAAAGGCGCGGTTGCGGCATGGCCAGACTTCGCGACAAGTCCGATGTTCGCGGCGATCGTCGAAGTGATCTCCAGTGAGCTTGGCTTCGGTTTGGACGAGCCGTTTGGAAGCCTTGAAGCAAGGCATAGGCGAACGATCCTTCAAGGCGCCGGCGACCGCTGGTTCAAGATCGAGGCGGGCGCGTCCTGGCCCAGCTTCTCAGTGCAATTCAAGGGCCTCATCCCCGCAATCGACGAGGCCACGCGAACCAGCTACGTTTACCGCTGGAAGCTCCAGGGAATGGTCGCCGAAGCCGAATGCACGATGTGCATGGGCGAGCGACTTCGCGACGACTCCGCCGCCGTCAAGTTTCATGGTTATACTCTTGCTCAGATCAGTAGTTGGCCGCTCAGTCGGACGTTGGAGTTCTTCCGCGATCTCGTCCTGAAAGGGGACGAGAAGCGTATCGCCGGCGACGTGATCCGCGAGATCGTCGATCGACTTCGCTTCCTGGTCGACGTCGGGCTGGACTATTTGACGTTGGCCAGGCGCCACGCCCCCACGCTCTCCGGAGGTGAGAGCCAACGGATCCGTCTGGCAAGCCAAATCGGCAGCGGGCTAACCGGTGTGCTGTACGTATTGGACGAGCCGACCATCGGGCTTCACCCCGCGACAACGGCAGACTCTTGAAGGCGCTCCAGCGGCTGCGGGATCTTGGCAATACGCTCGTGGTCGTTGAGCACGATCGAGAAGTCATCGACGCAGCCGATCATCTCATCGACTTCGGACCAGGCGCTGGCGAACACGGCGGTCGGATCACGGCGTCGGCGTCTCCAGCGAAAGTCAAGGCGAACGGAACTTCGCTGACGGGGCGTATCTCGCGGGCAAGCTTTCGATCCCCATCCCTTCGAACCGACGAGCTGCCGACGGCCAGGCCCTGGTCGTCCAAGGCGCCCGGCGGCACAACTTGAAGAACATCACTGTTAGGTTTCCCCTGGGCGTGATCACCGCCGTCACCGGAGTGAGCGGGTCGGGCAAGAGCTCGCTGGTCGAGGACGTTCTCTTGAAGGGCGTTGCAAAGCACTTCCGCCAATCCAAAGACGCGCCCGGTTTGCACGACAAGATTCTCGGGCTTTCCGAGATCGACAAAGTCGTCAGCGTCGATCAATCGCCCATCGGCGCCACCCCTGCGTCCAACCCAGCGACGTACACTGGGGCGTTCGACCTGATTCGCGAGGTGTACGCCCGCCTTCCGGAAGCCAAGCTCAGGGGTTACTCGACGCGCAGGTTCAGCTTCAACCAGGCTGGCGGCCGCTGCGAGGCTTGCGAAGGCGCCGGGCAGAAACGCATCGAGATGCACTTTCTTCCCGATGTCTGGGTGACGTGCGAAAGCTGCCAAGGGAAGCGCTACACGCCCGAGACGCTGGCGGTGAAGTTTCGCGAAAAGACGATCGCCGACGTGCTCGAGATGAACGTCGACGCGGCTGTGGAGCTTTTCCGGGGGGTTCCGAAGCTCAGACGCGTACTGACGACGCTCGCGCGACGTGGGCCTGGGTTACGTTTCGCTCGGTCAATCGGCCACGACCCTCTCCGGCGGAGAAGCCCAGAGGGTGAAGTTGGCGGGAGAGTTGGCCAAGCCGCAGACGGGGAAGACCCTCTATATCTTGGACGAGCCCACGACCGGCCTTCACGCCGACGACGTTGGCAAGCTGCTTCAGGTCTTGAATAGGCTTGCCGACCTTGGGAATACGATCGTCGTGGTCGAGCACCAGCTCGACGTAATCAAGTCGGCCGACTGGGTTTTGGACCTTGGTCCAGAGGCTGGGGAGGCCGGCGGGACAATCGTCGTGGAAGGGACGCCGGAACACATCGCCGCTTGCAACGAAAGCCACACGGGCAGGGCTTTGAAGCCGATCCTGGCTAGGGATCCGTACGTCAATCGCGTTCCGTTCGATCCCAAGGCGGCCGCCGCCGCGGAGCTCGAAATCGACCAGAAGGCCAAGGCGTCCGAAGCGAACGCCCCGAAGGCGAAGGCGCCTTGGGAGATCGACGGCCGAGCCTGGCACACCAAGAACCGCATCGCGCGTAACGGTCAACCGATCCGCTGGGACGGTGGAATTCTCGAGCACGTCATCGACCGCATCGAAGCGTCGGAAGGCTTCGAGCCGACGGACTGGAACGCCAGAACGCTCGTGAAAGTCTATCGCGAAGGCTGCCCGGGCGAGTCGAACAAGCTCTTCTTCGAGGCCGCGACAAGCCTGGAGTGGATTATCGTCCTTCGTTTCAGCGTCCCCGAGGGGGTCTTCCAGTTCAGAAGCCTGTCCACTTCTCTTGCACTCGAGCCGTTCGAACTTTCCCCAACTCCCGTCCTGAGCAACATGTATCGCATCGCTTTCGACTCCAAATTCCCTGGGGTGGACGTCATTACCATTACATGTCATTCGCTTGCTGATGTCAATAATAAGCGGTTTAACGCATTCCTGGACCTGGCGATCAGAGCTTTCGTGGGAGAATTCGACAGTTCGAGACCGAGGATGAAGATCCTGAACATGAGCGAAATGCGGGAGGCCCTGATCTGCCGATTCCGCGGCCGCCAAGAGCCCGCGGACGTCGAAGAAACGGGAGTCATAAGCTCTGGTTCTCGACGCTCAACGTTTCGAATCGCTCGGTTCCTCCGTCGCGTTCGTCGACTAGCGTGGGGAGCGTGCTCGTGCTACAATTTAATCTGGAACGCACCCGGCGGCATGGTCGTCCCCGAGAGACACGCCGTCGGCGGAGCTAGCAAGGACCGCGACCTTGGGACAGGTCGTGCGATCCGCGTATCCTCCCCATTGCCAAGTCCGGAATCGCCCGCCAAGCAAGGGCGGCGAGCCCCGGTACACGTCCAATCCGTGGAGAGGATCTGGTATCTCATGGCTGCTGAAAAAGACTTATTCCTTGAAGAACAGTCGATGGTCGCGATGAGTTTTGGCGACCATCTGGAAGAACTGCGCCAGGCTCATTCTTGCGCTCTTGGGTTTGGCGGCGGGGGTCGCCATTACCTTCGTTCCACCGCTGAACCTTGGTTTCAGGGTCATGCGGCAAATGCAGGGTCCCGCCGAGACCGCTCTTGATCGGTTCTACGCGAATCGTGCAGCGGAACGAGCGATCGAGGCAGACAAGAATAAGCGAACTCAATCGCTCGTTATGTCTTTGCCAGCCGATAAATTCTTCGATCAGCTGCGTGCTTACGCTCCCAAGATGGAACTGCCTCCCGCGGCCGAACTCTCGGGTAAACAGATCAAGATGCCGATCGAGGTTTCCGAGGCCGACCTCATTCGCTCGCAAGCCGTGATCAACGAGAAAAAGAACCCGATCATCACCCTTCGCCGCTCGAGGGCATCACTATCTTCTTCATGGTCTGCACGGTGACCGGCCTCGTCCTCGCCAGCCCCTGGGTTTTCTACCAAATCTGGGCTTTCATCGCGGCGGGTCTTTATCGGCACGAGCGTTTATATGTACGAAAATTCCTGCCGATGTCACTCGGGCTCTTCCTGGGCGGAGTTCTGCTCTGCTTCTTCGCGGTTCTTCCGGTCACGCTTTCGATCTTGCTCGAGTTCAACATCATGCTTGGGATCGAACCCTCGTTGCGACTGACCGATTGGATGGGGTTCGCGACGATCTTGCCGGTCGTCTTCGGGGTCTGCTTCGAAACCCCTCTCGTCATGTTGTTTCTCGCCAAGATCGGCGTGTTTACGGCCGATGATTTCCGCAAGAAGCGAAAGTACGCATACTTGATCATGATCGTCGTTGCCGCCGTACTGACGCCTGGTCCGGACGTTTTCAGCCAATGCATGCTCGCCGTGCCGATGGCTGGGCTCTACGAGCTTGGCATCTTTTTGATCGGCAGGAACAAACCGGTCGAGGCTGCCGCCTAGGCCGTCCAGGGTCGTCAATGCGACTTTCCTCGCCCAAGCGGTCATCGATGACTTTCCTATTGTGATATCATCGTGAGAAATCCCGAGGGATTCGTGGGCGAGGACGCGTTCGAGCATGTGGAACAGAGCGTGAAACGCGGGAGCGTTGCGCTCGTCGGCGCCGGGCCAGGCGACAGGGGGTTGTTGACGCTTCGAGGTGCCGAACTGCTCCGAGCCGCCGATGTGGTGCTCTACGACCAGCTTGTCAACCCTCGCCTCCTCGATTTGGCGCCGACGTCGGCGATCAGGGTCTTTGCAGGGAAAGCGCTGGCCAATGCGTGTTCTCGCAAGAAGAGATCAACGCTTCTCTCATCAACTATGCTGTTTCAGGCAAGCGAGTGGTCCGATTAAAAGGAGGCGATCCGTTCATCTTCGGCAGAGGCGCCGAGGAGGCTGAGGCCTTGCACAAAGCGGGAGTTGATTTTGAGGTTGTTCCGGGCGTGACCGCAGGAGTTGGGGTTCCCGCATACGCGGGCCTGGCTGTGACGCATCGTGATTTCGCCTCCGCGGCGGCGTTCGTCTCCGGACACGGAACTAAGGCTGCCGAACGGCTCGACTGGCAGGCCCTGGCGAAATTCCCTGGGACCCTGGTGGTCTACATGGGAGTGAGAAAGCTCCGAAACCATTGCGACGAGCTGATTCGTCACGGCAAAGAACCAACCACTCCGGCCGCAGTCGTGGAAAACGGCGCCCTTCCCTCGCAGCGGACAATCGTCGGAGAGCTGGCGTCCATTGCAAACTTGGCCGAGGCGGCGAATCTCGTGGCGCCTGCCCTGCTCGTCGTCGGCGAGATCGTTCGCAAGCGTCCGGAGCTCGGTTGGTTCGAGAGACTGCCGCTTTTCGGCCAGACTATCATGATCACAAGGCCCCGAGCGGAGTCCGAAACCTCGGCTTCGCTTCTCGAGCGGCTTGGCGCCGAGGTCGTCGTCGCCCCGATGGTCGAGATCAAACCGCTCGAAGATTTCTCCGAACTCGACGAAATGATCCATCGAATCCAGACATTTAAGTGGATCGTCTTCACTTCCGCGAATGGAGTCCGTTTCTTCATCGAGCGATTGGAACAGATCGGCCTCGACCTGCGTATTCTGGGAGGCTCGAAGCTGGCGGCCATCGGACCAGGCACTTCCGCCGAACTGGCCAGGTGCCGACTCAAGGCCGACCTAACGCCACCTTTGTTCAGATCGGAGGAGTTTGCCGAAGCGCTTGCACCGGCGGTCGCTGGGCAACGCGTTCTGCTGGCTCGAGCCGACCGCGGTCGAACCTTGCTCAAGGACGAGCTTTCAAAACATGCACAAGTCGAGCAGATTGCTGTTTATCGGAACTGTGATACTTCCGATTTCCCGATAGGCGTCCTGGAACGCTTGGAGTCGGGGTCCATCCAGTGGATCACTCTGACCAGCTCCGCCATAGCAAGGAACCTGATTGGACTCCTGCCGTCCGATATTCGCAGCAAGCTAAGTCAAACGGTCAAACTGGCTAGTCTAAGCCCGGTTACGACCGCTACGGTCCGCCAACTCGGATGGGACGTAGCGGCGGAGGCAGACGTTTATACCTGGGATGGGTTGGCTCAAGCCCTAGTCGCTGCTGTCCGAACGCAAAAAGCGTAGGCGTCCGCCTGTAATTTACGCCTTTATCGAAATTCTCGATAGGATTCGAGGCCCTGCCAAAGCACGAGCCCCGCACCCAGCAAGAACATAATGTCAATGAGCGGGCTAACCCGGCTGAACGGGAACTTCAGGGCGAGGTCGAGCAAGAAAATGAAAATAACGAGCCCGGCAGCCACCACCGAGCTCAAACAGAGGAATTTTTCCGTCTCCATCGACCCTCGACCCCCGGCAGCGTATTTGGAGTATGCCTCTTTCACTGTACCACACCTCTGCTCGAGAAAAAGTCACGAGCTGGAAATTTGGGAGATCTAGGTCGTCTGGATCGGAATTGTTCGCGGTTTTGCGGATTCGCCTTTGGAAAGATGTACACGTAGGATTCCATCCCGGATCTCGGCTCGAATCGAATTCACGTCGATATCGCTCGGTAGGCTAACTTGTCGAAAGAAAGGCCCAGAGACGCGCTCTTGTTTATGGAGTGTCCGTTCGGTTTCAGGCAAGGGTTGATCGGGCTCCTTGCGTCCTCGCAAAGAGAGGATGCGACCGGTTGCCGAAAGCTCGATGCTTTCCGGCGTCGCTCCAGGAAGGTCCACGAGCAACGTAAACGAATCCACAGCCTCGTAGAGATCAATCGGAGGCGACCAGCTCGAGGCGTCAGCAGCCGCACCCGCTCGGTTCGTCGGGTGCGCAAAGGGTGGGAGGTCCAATACTCCTCGAGCAACTTGTTCAGTTCTTTCTGAAGTGCGTGAAGCGGAGTCGAAAAATCGCTCTTCCAAGTTCCAAATCGGGTCATTTGTCGTCTCCGTGGATTGGCCTGGTTGTTGGATCCGAAACTTCGCTCGTGACCAGAGCCTATTCGAAACAAGCCTCGCCGCCTGCGCCCGCGTCGGCTTAGGACTCGAGATTCCGAGAACGTTTACCCCCCCTTGACCTCGATTCTTCGAGTTTTCAGACGCGAGGCTTTGGGGAGTGTAAGCCTGAGGACGCCATCCTTGATCTCGGCTGTGATCTCGGTTTTCTCGATCTCGTCGCTCAAGATGAACGATCGAACGAAGTCGCCGATGGGGAACTCTTGGTGCACGATCCTCGACCCCTCCGGTACCAGCATGGAAACCTTGGCTCGCAGCGAGATGACGTTTTCCTCGAGCTCGATCGATACGCCGTCGCTGGAAACTCCGGGTAGGTCGGCTTCCAGAACAAGTCCGTCGGCAACCTCGTGGATGTCAATCAAAGGCGTGCGTAACAGTGATCTGTGCTTCTGAAGCTGAGCTGATTCCAATTCATCCGGCGGCATGGATCCTTCCTGGCGCTGGACCACCCGGATGAACTGATTTTGAGGATCCATCTCGAGCCCCCCAAGCCTCTAAGTATTGTTCGAAATCGGATCTTTCGCGCGTTCCACGGGAATCTGTCGCGGCGATGCATCTTCCGCCTTGGGCAGGACGATTGTCAGCACCCCTTGGCTATACTCTGCTGTAACATCTTGTGCCCGAACCGTTTCGGGCAGAGATACGCTCCTCGACCAGCGGCCGAAAGGACGTTCGAGACGACGATAGCTCTCTTCAGCGATCGTCTCAAAGCGAGGGCGCTCTCCTTGGAGAACAAGTACCTCGCCGGTAATCCCCAACTCGATGTCCTTCGGAGAAAGTCCAGGCGCCTCCACTCGGACAATGAATTCACGTCCGTTGTCAAAGACGTTCAACGGAGGAAAGAGGGCTTGATTCCGCAAACCCCCTTCAGCCAAGGGTTGTAGCGACTGAAAAACTCTCGCGAATTCGCGTTCGAATTCGCGGAACGGGCCCAGTACACCCTGCCAGTTCATTCTGCTCATGCGAGACACTTCTCATGAAACATTGGTCTACACTCTCGTAGTGCAGAGCGCAGTGCCAAGCCTGCGGCTCCCAGGTTGTGGGCTGGGGCTGAGATAGCAATCTGCTTGCTGGCAGGAACTTATGTCGGAAGGGCAGTACCCGTGGTTTCATCGCGAAAGGTGCGAGGCCCCAGGTGCTGCCCTTTTGGCAGCAGCCTCTGGTCAACTTCTTACGGCCAATCTGCCGATACGGCAGGCGGGGTTTAGGGCCAGACGAGCTCGAGTTTTCGAAGGTGGACGCTCGGTAAGACGCTTGCCTCGAAGATGATCCAGTTCCCATTGCTGCGAGCGTCGACGCGACTCCTCCCCACGAGAAATCCATCGACTTCGACCCGCAGACCCGCTGCGTTTTTGACGACTCTAAGCTTACGCCATGCTCTGGGCGTTTCGATCCGAGGTCCGAGGTCTTGAGGGCGAAGCAAGACTCCGTTCAAGTGCAGCCCGCTGAGTTCTTGTTCGCTTGCCCAGAGTTCCGTGCTTAGGCTATATGTTCTGGGAAGTGTGATCGGTAGGCGGCAGATGAGAGGTCGGTCCAGCTGAACGCGAGTGGGCCTTTCGAGGCTTAGGTTCGCAATGTTCAAAGACCCTCCGGCTCGGGACCGCACACCCTGCGGGCTTTCCTCTGCCCTGCCCGAGCCCTGAACGGTCAATAGCGAGGTGGCAATGGTCAAACTCGCCACGCAAGTCGAAACTCCCAGGGACCAACGAAGCGACGTCCGGGATTCCACGGCGAACGGGCATTGAAGCAACATGAGCATCCGTTGATACAAGCTGGACAGCGTCCCTGCTTCCGAACGCACCGACCCTCGAGGAGAGGGATCGACGGTTGCGGTTGGTCGACTTGCCGGCGAACCGTCGGCGATGTCCAAGAGCGAAGCCGCGTATTGATCGGGAGGTCCGAATTGATGGGTTGCGCGCGAGTCGGCCATGTACTCCTGGTCGAGTCTCATCTGACGGACGATCCACCAGGCGGTGGGCAGAAAAAACCAGATCGACTTCGTCATCCCGCCAAGAAAGCTGAAAAGCGGATCCCAGCTTTGGTCGTGAGCCAGCTCGTGCAGCAGGCTCAGTTCCAGTCGTGCTCGCGACTCAGGCCTGTCGAGATTGGAAGGTAAGACGATAAATCGACTTCCCAGTCCCACGAGAGCTGGGCTTTTGATTCGGTGGCTGACAAGCAGCGGGGGCGTGGCTTGCCCCAATTTTTGAGCCAATAAGCCATAAAGCCCGAGGGTGGCTTCACTCGGCCGAACCGATCTGGAGCGGATCCATAGGGACGCCAAGAGGCCCGCGAGAGCCCCAAAAAATGCGATCGCTAATCCGCAGAGGCAGCACAGACTGGCAATTCTGCCCGGCCAAGAGTTGGCCAGTATCGCGGTCGACGCGCTTTGAATCCAACGAACCCATGGACTGTCGTTGATTTTGAGAAGTTGAGACGGCCACATCCCGACCAGGACATGGAAGAGATTCCACTTGGGAAGCGGAGAAAACGCGATCAAGAACGGCAGCACGAATAGGCCCAAAACGCCCGCCCGCGCGAGAGCCCGACGCCGCACCGGCTGATGCTGGAATACCATCGCGAGAGCAACGGTCGTTGTAAACAGCAAAGCCGCCAGCGTGGCATCGAAGAACACGGCCGTCAGTCGGTCAAACTGATACCACATACGTGGACAAGCCCCGAAAGCGCTAGAAGACGGCTCAGGCGGAGCGAACTCACGCCCTTGCCATCTTACGGCGCTTGTCCACTAACTCTCTTGGGAAATTTGAGGAATCCCCGTCGTCTGAGCTTCCTCGATCATCTTGCGAAGCTTTTCGAGCTCGGTCTGGCTGGGGTTTCTCACCTCGAGCAGGGCGACCATCACTTTGTCCAACGCCCCGTCGAAGACGCGGTCGACAAATCTGCGGGTGAGCTCTCGAATCGTCCGGTCCGGGGTCTTTTTTGGCATGTAGACGAAGGTCCTTCCTTCGACGACGTGCCGCACCAACCCCTTTTTGTCTTCCATGATGTTCAAGAGCGTCTGGACAGTGCTGTAGGCGACTGGTCCAGCGGTTTTGATCAAGTCTTCCTGAACCTCGCGGACGCTGGCTCGGCCTCGAGCCCAGAGCACCTTGAGGATTTCGAGTTCGCGATCAGTGACCATCTGTGCCTTGCGCACGAGGGCCTCCCTCTGAAAACGTCGTATATGAAGAAAGACAAGGGATGAGACTTCCTGTAAACTACCTCTTTCCCGCGCGGCTGGCAACCCTTAACCAAATAGTCGATTCAAGATTTCCGGAGTTTGCCGTAATCAGTAAGCTTTGGATCAGATGATCATCAAAATCACAGTTGACTTGCTCGCTTTTGATTCGCGAACCAACCGGCGGGTTCCAGCGTCCAACAAACCTGCGATCGAGTCCGACTCGACCCATCCACGAATCGGGTAAACTAGGTTAGGGTTGGGACGAAGGCGGAGTAGCGTCTGGAGCCTGGCGAAAATCCGCTCGAACCGATTTCGTCCGGACTCTCATCCAACGAGAAGAGTGGTTGGTCATGACCAGAATCAGCATCTACGACACCACGCTCCGCGACGGCAGCCAGGGGGAAGGCGTCAACTTTTCCCTACAAGACAAGCTGCTTGTCACCTCGAGGCTGGCCGAGCTGGGGGTCGATTTCATCGAAGGGGGCTATCCGCTTTCGAATCCAAAGGATGCAGCCTATTTTCGAGAGGTCGCCTCGCTTGAATTAGGCAATTCAAAGGTTGCCGCGTTTGGCATGACGCGCCGACGAGACGTTGCCGCAGAGGAAGACGTCGGCCTCAAAGCACTGCTCTCGGCGAACACGCCCGTCGTGACCATCGTCGGCAAATCGTGGGACCTGCAGGCGACCGACGTGCTCGGGGTTTCGCTCGACGAAAACCTGAGGATGATCTTCGATTCGGTCGCATTCGTTCGCAAGCACTCGTCGGAGGTTGTTTACGACGCCGAGCACTTCTTCGACGGATATGCGAGGAACCCTGATTACGCGCTCAAGACCCTCGCCGCGGCGGCCGACGCCGGCGCCGATTGGCTAGTGCTCTGCGACACCAACGGAGGCGCCCTTCCCGAGCAGGTTTCTGCGGCGATGGTCGCGGTGCGGTCGGCCTTTTCGATTCCGATCGGCATCCACACGCACAACGACGGCGAGCTTGCCGTCGCCAATACCCTGGCCGCCGTCAGAGAGGCGCACGCCAAGTCCAAGGCACGATCAACGGCATCGGCGAACGTTGCGGCAACGTCGACCTCTGCGCGGTGATCGCCAACCTCGCCTTGAAGTACCAGTCCTATGAGCTGCTTTCTCCAGGCAGCATCCGGCGCCTGACCGAGGTTTCCCGCTACGTCTACGAAACGGCCAACATGAACTTCCGCGGCGAGCAACCGTTTGTCGGTGCCAGCGCTTTCGCACACAAGGGAGGCATGCACGTTCACGGCGTCCGCAAGAACGCCTCGTCTTACGAACACATCGATCCTGCCGCCGTGGGCAATGAACGGAGGGTGCTCGTCAGCGAGCTTTCCGGAAAATCGACAATCGCCGAAAAGCTCGACGACTACGGCCTCGAAGACGACCCGCTGCTTCTGACCAAAGTCCTCGAGTTGGTGCAGAACCTGGAAAACGAGGGTTATCAATTCGAGGCGGCGGAGGCTTCGTTCGTCCTCTTGGTCGAGCGCGCCGCCGGTCGATACCAGCCTTGGTTCGAGAGGTTGGGATACCGCGTAAGCGTGGCCGCCGGCGAGAGCTCCATTCCCGTGACCGAGGCCACGGTCAAGCTTCGCGTCGACGGCAGCGTCCAGCACGCCGTCAGCGAAGGCGACGGTCCGGTCAACGCGCTCGACGGAGCGCTTCGCAAAGCGCTCGAACCGCATTACCCGAACTTGGCGCACATGCAGCTTGTCGATTACAAGGTCCGCGTGATCAACGCCCGGGAAGGGACCGCGGCGCGCGTCCGGGTTGTCATCGAAAGCCGCGACCAGACCGAAGTTTGGGGCACCGTCGGAGTCTCCGAAAACGTCATCGAGGCAAGCTGGCTGGCTCTCTTGGACGCCTTTGAATTCAAGCTCTCGAGAGACGCCCGAGCCCGGACGACCAAGGCGAAAACCGAGACTGCGTCGCCCGTTTGACGTCCTGCCGGCAATCCTAACTTGCGTCTAAAGCGCGTACGACGCGACCGAGTCGATCGATCGGAGAACAGTGATGGCGGAGCTTCCCAAACAGTACGACCCGGCCGCGGCCCAGAAATGGTTCGACTTCTGGATCTCCAACGGTTGGTTCCACGCCCCCGACAAGCCCAAGAAGCCCTACTCGATCGTCATTCCGCCGCCCAACGTCACAGGCGCCTTGCACCTGGGCCACGCCATCAACAATACGCTTCAAGACGTGCTGACGCGATGGAGAAGGATGCAGGGTTACGACGCCCTCTGGATGCCCGGCACCGACCACGCCGGCATCGCCACCCAGGCCGTGGTCGAAGCGCAGACTCTTCGAGGAAGAAAAGAAGACGCGCCACGACATTGGCAGAGAGGCGCTCGTCGAACGCATCTGGAAATGGAAAGACCAATATGAAAAACGAATCTTATCTCAGCTAAAGATGATGGGATGCTCGTGCGACTGGGAGAGAACGCGATTCACCCTCGACGACATGTGCGTAAAGGCGGTGAGGACCACCTTTTTTAACCTGTTCAAGGCCGGCCTCATCTATCGCGGCAAAAGGCTTGTGAACTGGGACGCCCATCTGCGCACCGCGGTCGCAGACGACGAGATCTTTTACGAGGACGTGAAGGGCAAGCTCTGGACGATTTCTTATCCCGTGGTCGGTTCCACCTCGGGAGAACGGTTGCTCGTCGCCACGACCAGGCCCGAGACTCTGCTAGGCGATACCGCGGTGGCGGTCCATCCGTCCGACGAGCGTTACGCGCATTTGATCGGCAAGACCGTCCTCCTGCCGCTCTTGGATCGCGAGATTCCCATTATTGGCGACACCATTCTCGTCGACCCAACCTTCGGAACCGGGTGCGTCAAAGTGACGCCGGCTCACGACCCCAACGATTATCAAACAGGCCTTCGCCACGGCCTGCCGATGATCAATCTGCTGAACCCCGACGGAACCTTCAACGAGAACGCAGGGCCCTATCAGGGGATCGACCGTCGCAAGGTCCGCGAGCGGGTGGTCGCCGACCTCGAGGCCAAAGGCCTTCTCGTCAAGGCAGACGAGTACCTCGTCAGGCTCAACTTTTCGGATCGCAGCAAAACGCCGATCGAGCCCTATCTTTCGGATCAGTGGTTCGTGAAGATGAGCAACCTTGCCCAAGACGCCATGGACGCCGTGACCTCGGGCAAGATCGCGTTCCATCCCGAGCGTTACGCCAAGAGCTATCTTGATTGGCTGGGAGAGAAACGCGATTGGTGCATCAGCAGGCAGCTCTGGTGGGGACACCGCATCCCCATCTGGCACTGTTCCGGCGTGAACGAAAAAGATCTCGAACAAGCGTTCTCGGGCCGCCAGGGCGTTTGCTGGCAGCAGAGCGAGTCGGATCCCAGCGCCTGGCTCGTTTGCTCCGAGACCGACTTGAAGGGGGACGAGCTTGGTCCGAACGTCGAGCTCGTTCAAGATCCGGACGTGCTCGACACCTGGTTCAGTTCGGCGCTTTGGCCGCACTCGACGCTCGGTTGGCCTGAAAACACCCCCGAGTTGGCGGGATATTACCCGACGAGCGTCCTATCGACGGCGCGAGACATCATCACCTTGTGGGTTGCACGCATGGTGATCTTTGGTCAGTTCAACATGAATGAGGTTCCGTTTAAGTCGGTTTACATTCACCCCGTGATCCAGGACGGCTTCGGCAAGCGCATGTCCAAGAGTGCTGGAAACGGAATCGACCCCGTGGACGTCATCCAACTCTACGGCGCCGACGCTCTGCGGTTTACCCTGGCGGCGTCCGCCACCGAAACCCAAGACTTGAAAATGCCAGTCCAGAAGGCCAAGCTGCCCGACGGGACGGTCGTCAACACGTCGGAGCGTTTCGAACTGGGCAGGACGTTCCCCAACAAGCTTTGGAACGCTGCACGGTTTTCCTTGATCAATCTCGAAGACTTCGACCCCGGTGGATCGACCGAGCCAGGCCAAGCGACTCTGAATTTCGAGGACGAGTGGATCTTGGGCGAGCTCAACCAAGCCATTCAGGCCGCGACCGATCATCTCGAGGCATTCCGGTTCGCCGAGCTTGCCAAGCTGCTGAGAGACCTGACCTGGAACAGCTTTTGCGATTGGTACCTCGAGCTTGCGAAGGTTCGTCTCCGCGATTCAGATCCTCAACGAAAAGCAGCAACGCAGAGGGTCGTCGCGTCGGTTCTCGACACGATTTGCAGGCTCTTGCACCCAATCATTCCGTTCGTGACCGAGGAGATCTGGCAACATTTGAACGCAGTCGCGCCGATCCGAGGTTTGCCCACTCCGACCGCCGCCGCGAAGAGCGTTTGCATCGCACCCTGGCCCGTAGCGATCGTTGGCCTGCCGATCAACGATGGCCCAGAGCGCGTCGGCAGGCTTCAAGAGGTTGTGACCACCATCCGCAACTTGAGGTCGGAGAATCAAATACCCGAACACGCGTTTGTCGATCCCATCGTCATCGCCGAGCCGTTGGTGCTCCAGAAGCTGAGAGAGTCGGACGCGATGGTCAGGTCGATGACTCGCGCGAAGTCGTTCTCGCTCGAGAGCCCAGAAGGTTTTCAAAGGCCCGACGAGGCCGTGACTCGCGTCTTGGCCGATATGGAAGTTTTGATCCCCTTGGACGGTCTGATCGATCGCAAAGCCGAGCACGCCAAGCATGAAAAAACCAAGATCGATCTCGAACGCCAGTTGTCAGCCATCGACGCGAAGCTTGGCAATGAAACGTTCGTGGGTCGAGCGCCGGCGGACGTTGTTGCTCGAGAACGGGCCAAGCGCGACGAACTTGCAAAGCGACTGGAAGCACTCTCTGCGCTCATCGGAAAGCCTTGATGATCGATCGCCGACGCTGCCGCTCGTTGACTGCCTGCTCAACCCGCTCCTAAGATTGAATGAACAATCGATTGGGTTGGCGACGTAGACCCAAACGCCTTCAAACGTTTGTGAGCTGATTGGAACAAGGAACTCTCCACGTGCCCGTTCAGATGGAACTTTGCCGGATCGTAATTACCGAGACGAGCGAGCAACAGATTATCTATCTGAAGGAGGTCGACGGAGATCGCACGTTCCCGATCGTGATCGGCATCTTCGAGGCCACGAGCATCGACCGCCGCGTGAAGAAGGTTGAATCGCTGCGCCCATTGACGCACGACTTGCTCGCGAGCGCCGTCGAGCTCTTAGGCGGGGAGGTTCAGGACGTGTATATCAGCGAATTGCGCGACCATACCTACTTCGCGAAACTGAGGATCCGCCACGAGGGCGAGCTTGTCGAAGTCGATTCCAGGCCCAGCGACGCCATTGCGGTGGCCGTGACGGTGGACGTGCCAATCTATGTATCGGAGGATGTGATCGACGAGGCGTCGCGAGGCTGAACCATTTGGACGAGCACGACGTCGTTTTGTGGGAGGGGTGCCAGAGTGGTCGATTGGGGCGGTCTTGAAAACCGCTGTGGTGTCACAGCCACCGTGGGTTCGAATCCCACCCCCTCCGCTGTTTTCGGGCTCGAAGATATGGTCAGCGACAAACGAACCCAAACCGAGGCGCTTTGGGCAAGCCGTGACTATCGGACGGTTTCAAGGCAGTGCTACCACGATCGGCTTTCCGCGTTCTCAATGCCAATCGCCGAATGTGGATCTTGCTACGCGAACAAAGCCAACTCGAGGCGCCTTGGGCAAGTTTTGCGGGCTGCCGCCCCGATCAAGGCTCGCTGGTCGCCAATTCTCGACGCATTTCAGCGTCCCTGAGTCCGCCGGAGGCGGAAACCTAATTCCCCCGAATCGAACAGTTGACAGGGGACAGTGGTCACTGCTCCGGAGGTCTCCCTGACCATTCGAACCCAATTTGGAGTGCCTTGGGCAAGTTTTGCGGGCTGCGGCCCTGATCAAGGGCTGGCTGTTTGCCAACTTTCGACGCATTTCAGCGTCCCTGACCATTCGAACCCAATTTGAGGCGGCTTGGGCAAGATTTGCGGGCTGCGGCCCTGATCAAGGGCTGGCTGTTTGCCAACTTTCGACGCATTTCAGCGTCCCTGACCATTCGAACCCAATTTGAGGCGGCTTGGGCAAGATTTGCGGGCTGCGGCCCTGATCAAGGGCTGGCTGTTTGCCAACTTTCGACGCATTTCAGCGTCCCTGACCATTCGAACCCTATTTGGAGTGCCTTGGGCAAGATGTGCGGGCTGCGGCCCTGATCAAGAGCTGGCTGGTTGCCAACATTCAACGTTTTTCAACGTTCCAGAACAAACGAAGCCAAAGTTGCGCGCTTTGGGCAAAATCTGCGGGTCGATGCGGCTTTTTCAAGCTTGCATCTCGGGTACGCTTCCTGTTCGCAAACGGGAACCGCGTGATCCTTCGGCCCAGGCTCCTTCCGCGCATGGTCAGTGCGCTGTCCGAACGGCCGTCCTCCGAAGACGGACGACCGTTGTTCTTCCTTCCGCATGCCGGATTGTCAAAGAGCCCCTACCAAATAGTAAGTATAGTACACAAATTTGCGTTTGGGGGGCGAAAAGTAAGATTTTCTCCGAATATCACAATAAGTAAGCTGCGTTGAATTTGAGGCGTTCGTAGGCCAGGATGCACGTTTCGGCGCGCACACCAATGCACAGAGCCTGTTTGTTCCGGGAGGATGTCTGCGATCTGTGCCGTTCCAGGAGCAGGGCTGGACCAACAGCGGCACGTCGTCGAGCCCGGCGACGCCGACTCTTCTGGCAACCGCCGCGGCGACGTTCACCGACCCGGACTTGAACCTGTCCCAGATTCGACCCGTCTGGACGGGCCTCGGCTTGGACGGCCAAGACGTCGACGCCGGGCCCTGAACTCAGAGGCCCTGAACTCGGCCCTGAACTCAGACAGTCTACTTTCGGGAGGGGATGAGGAAGGCCCCGAATTCAGACAGTCTACTTTCGGGAGGGGTTGAGGATGTCGGTCGATCTCCAGCTCATTCCAGCACTCAAGGTGCTCAATTGAAGCAGAACGGTCGTCGATTCACTGCTTCGGACCGAATGGCATGCTCGTCATCGAGCTCTTCGCGCATGCTTGAACGAACACCCATCGTCGGGTGCTCGTTTAAGACATTGATTATCGCTAAATGGCGTCAGCGCCTGTTACAGAAAAGCTACGCGGGCGTTCTTTTGCCCGTGGAACCAGCGACGATCCGTTCGTTCGGCCTCCGCCGCCATCGAAACCCCTCGGCCAACCGCTCGCTTGAACCATCGGCCGAAGTTGGCGACGAGATCAACCCACGTTTCGCTGTTCAGACCCAATCGCTCGAGAATGGGCTTCAGCCCTCTCGGTATCGATCCGCTCTTGCCTTCGCGAATCTCCCGCCCAGTCCAATCCAAGAGCGTCAAATACTTCGCGAGCGAGATCGGCAAAAATCCCCTGTCCGACGCCCTCGGGCCGACCGGCGCGAGAGCCTCGTCGGCTGCCGACGACTTCTGAGCAGGACCCGGCGCCGCCGGCTCGACCTTGCTCCTGTGAACCAACGGCGATTCGCCAGGTCCTTCGCGAAGCGTCACCTCGCAGAGCCAAGCGTCCGGGCTCGGCGGATCCCCGGCCTCGAACCGAGCCTTATTCGCAGCCATTTTCCGCTTCTTGTGCACAGACAACAGACGCTTCGCCGCTCGGGTAAGCCTCCCTGGCTTGGCCTTCATGGCCTCGATGCGATCGTGCGCAGAGGTGAATTTCGACTCCTCAGGAGTCTCGGCGATGTTGGCGCGAATCGGATTCAAATCAACGTACATGCTACAGGTCAAAATAGCTGCCTCGTCGAGAAGGGCCATGCTGCCGAACCTCCCCTCCCAAAATTTTCCTTTGACCTTGTCCTCAGCATTGGCAAGTCGGGCCAAAACCTCGCACAGAAGTCGCATGAACCACGACACGCTCGTCAGGCGTTCGCGATACTCGGCGACCTTTCTCCGATCGCTCAGAATCGACTTCACGACCCCTTCTTCGGGCTCGTTCTTCGCGGGCTCGAGCCTGCGGAAAACTGCCTTGATCCTGGCCCACCGGCGGGCGACGTCGACGTCGGACCATGCCGCGACGACGTCGGGCCTGGCTCTCAGGATCACGTGCAAGTGATTGCTCATAACCGCATAAGAAACAACGTCTATCGCGAAAAAGCCCGCGAGCGATTCGAGCCGATGCCGTACCCATTCCTTGCGGTGCTCGAGGTCTCTTCCCGAGACGGGGTCTTTGCCGCAGAGGAACGCTCGGCGAACGCAGCGAGCAGTGCAGTGGTAGACGCCGATCTGGTCCTTGGCGACGATTTCTCGGCGAGCGCAGGCGGGCATGGCGCGGCAACTCCAAGGCGAAAATCAGAAAATCCGACGGATTATGTACCGAAGGATAGTAGTGCTCGCGTGGTCAGTCAAGTGATCGCCGGAAAAATCTTGGCCTCCGCCTCCCTCGAAGTTAGACTGTCTGGAATCGGGGCCACCGAAGGATAGTAGTGCTCGCGTGGTCAGTCAAGTGATCGCCGGAAAAATCTTGGCCTCCGCCTCCCTCGAAGTTAGACTGTCTGGAATCGGGGCCAGTCAAGTGATCGGCGGAAAAATCTTGGCCTCCGCTTCCCTCGAAGTTAGACTGTCTGAGATCGGGCCAAGCGAGCTTTTCTGCCAGAGGTTCATAACATTCGTATAAGGAGATCGGATGACCATTCTCTCGAACGCAGGCCTGCTCGGTGCGATTTTAGTTACCTCATCTGTAGCTCATTTCGGGGTCCAGCCGTGCGAATACAATGACGCGAGAACCAATCCCAAATCAGACCAGGACGAACTGATCCTGAGTCAGCTAAGGAGCCTCGGGGCACAGATCGAACAGGAGGGCCCCACTGGCCATAGGGATCGGGTCTCGGCTGTCCTGAGTAAAACGAGTAGCATCGAAGTCCAGATTCACAAGCTCTCATCTCTTGTGTCGCTAAGCTGTGCAACCATTAGCTGTTCCTTTGCTTCAGACGACATAATATCAAGGCTCGGCATGCTCGATCACCTCGTCGAATTGGACCTGGAGGGCAGCAAGATTACGGATGAAGGTCTTAGCAAGCTCCCGCGTTTACACCACCTTCAAGCGTTTAACGCATCCGGAGAAGGGATCACTGACACAGGCTTAAAAAGCATCGCCAAACTTGCCCAACTCAGAGAATTGCGGCTGTCAGCCACAAGCATCAGTGGAAGCGGTCTGAAGCATCTAGAGCCACTAGCGGGCCTTGAGGAACTTACGATATCGAGCAGCCGCCTTACTGATGACGGATTGCGCTCACTTTCCCTACTGAAAGGCCTGCAGGTGTTAAGTCTCGCTGAGAATGGCATCGGGGATGAGTGTTTTCAAAGCATTACGGCATTGTCAAATCTCAGGGTTCTGGACATCAGTGCAACGCGCGTAACTAACAAAGGCATCCGGCTTCTCCGTTCTTTGAGAAATCTTGAAAATTTGTCGCTTTCAAACACCAAGATCGATGACGCTGCCCTAAGGGAGGTTAGAAACCTCAGCCGTTTGAAAGAGCTGTGGCTTGACGGTACGAACATTTCAGAAAAGGGGCTCACATTGCTCGAAGGAAACGAACAGCTCGAGACTATCTCCTTACCCAGTACAAAAATCTCTGAGGTGGCGATCTTGGGTCTCGCGACCGTAAAGTCCCTGAATACCATTATTGTATCTGATGGGAAAGACATCGATACAGTGACCGCATTGATACATAAGCATTTACCTGGCGTGAGAGTTCTATCTCTTCCACCCGAGGGGTGACGGGCCCCAGACTCAGACAGACTACTTTCGGGAGGGGTTGCGGAATTCGGTCGATCTGACGCCAGTTCGGGTCCCGATCCCAGACGGCCCCGAATTCAGAACCCCGAACTCAGACAGTCCACTTTCGGGAGGGGTTGAAGATGTCCGTCGATCTCCAGCTCATTCCAGCATTCAAGGAACACTTTTGAAGCCGAACGGTCGTAGATTCACGGCTTCGGAGCGAATGACTGGCTCCTCATCGAGCCCTTTGCGCATGCTCGAACGAACACCCATCGTCGGGTGCCCGTTTCAGATGTTGATTGTCGCTCAACGGCGAAGGCGGCTGTTACAGAAAAGCCGCTCGGGCGTGCTTTTGCCCGTGGAACCAACGACGATCGGTTCGTCCGGCCTCCGCCGCCATCGAAACCCCTCGCCCAGCCGCTCGCTTGAACCATCGGCCGAAGTTGGCGACGAGATCAACCCACGTTTCCCCGTTCAGACCCAATCGCTCGAGAATGGGCTTCAATCCTCTCGGTATCGATCCGCTCTTACCTTCGCGAATCTCCCGACCCGTCCAATCCAGCAGCGTCAAGTATTTCGCGAGCGAGATCGGCAAAAAGCCCCTGTCCGACGCCCTCGGGCCGATCGGCGCCACGAATCCAGACACTCTGAGGCTAGGTCCCTGAGGCTAGGTCCTGAGGATAGGTAGCGGAGTCTGGGTCCGTGAGTTTGGGTCGGAGTCTGGGTCCGTATGTGCAAGGCTTACGGGATCAATCGATCGGCCAACTGACACAGAGGGCGCATCAGAAGATTCGCCCCTACATGAAACGATCTTTTAGCAGCGCGGCATATCGGCCCGACCTCGCCAAAAAAGTCCTAATTCTTCTCCCTCTTCGTCCATGTCGGCTTGACGGGTTTTGGCTTGGGCGTTACTTTACGACCGAGCAAAGACGATTGAACGAGTCGTTGAACCGTCCGAGCTTCCGCCATCATCCTCCTCGGTGTTTTACTCGGTTCGTCAATCAACGCCGTTCGAGCGTTGATCCAGAGGTTGATACCTTAATGCAAGGTTCTGGCTAGGACGGCATGGATGCTTGTTCCTCGCTTGCGCCTGGCCTTTTGGCGTGAGTCGTTTTGACTTCCGTCAAGGGTTCCGTCGGTGGCCGATTGGTTCGCGAAGTCCGGTCGGGCAGGACGCCCAACCGTCGCGAGCCCTCCGGCCACCTTTTTTCTTTTATGGCGTAGTTGCCTGGCGGGTTGTTGTAACCCCGAACTCAGACAGTCCACTTTCGGGAGGGGTTGAAGATGTCCGTCGATCTCCAGCTCATTCCAGCATTCAAGGAACACTTTTGAAGCCGAACGGTCGTAGATTCACGGCTTCGGAGCGAATGACTGGCTCCTCATCGAGCCCTTTGCGCATGCTCGAACGAACACCCATCGTCGGGTGCCCGTTTCAGATGTTGATTGTCGCTCAACGGCGAAGGCGGCTGTTACAGAAAAGCCGCTCGGGCGTGCTTTTGCCCGTGGAACCAACGACGATCGGTTCGTCCGGCCTCCGCCGCCATCGAAACCCCTCGCCCAGCCGCTCGCTTGAACCATCGGCCGAAGTTGGCGACGAGATCAACCCACGTTTCCCCGTTCAGACCCAATCGCTCGAGAATGGGCTTCAATCCTCTCGGTATCGATCCGCTCTTACCTTCGCGAATCTCCCGACCCGTCCAATCCAGCAGCGTCAAGTATTTCGCGAGCGAGATCGGCAAAAAGCCCCTGTCCGACGCCCTCGGGCCGATCGGCGCCACGAATCCAGACACTCTGAGGCTAGGTCCCTGAGGCTAGGTCCTGAGGATAGGTAGCGGAGTCTGGGTCCGTGAGTTTGGGTCGGAGTCTGGGTCCGTATGTGCAAGGCTTACGGGATCAATCGATCGGCCAACTGACACAGAGGGCGCATCAGAAGATTCGCCCCTACATGAAACGATCTTTTAGCAGCGCGGCATATCGGCCCGACCTCGCCAAAAAAGTCCTAATTCTTCTCCCTCTTCGTCCATGTCGGCTTGACGGGTTTTGGCTTGGGCGTTACTTTACGACCGAGCAAAGACGATTGAACGAGTCGTTGAACCGTCCGAGCTTCCGCCATCATCCTCCTCGGTGTTTTACTCGGTTCGTCAATCAACGCCGTTCGAGCGTTGATCCAGAGGTTGATACCTTAATGCAAGGTTCTGGCTAGGACGGCATGGATGCTTGTTCCTCGCTTGCGCCTGGCCTTTTGGCGTGAGTCGTTTTGACTTCCGTCAAGGGTTCCGTCGGTGGCCGATTGGTTCGCGAAGTCCGGTCGGGCAGGACGCCCAACCGTCGCGAGCCCTCCGGCCACCTTTTTTCTTTTATGGCGTAGTTGCCTGGCGGGTTGTTGCGTTCAGCAGCGTCGGTTCGAACCCCGACTCGAGGCAAAACATCCAATGACGATATGCGTCCTCATTGCTGAACGTATCAGCAAAGGACGCACTCGCCGGTCATGAACGACGGCGCTGAATGAGTGGGGCTTAAAGGCCGCCTGGGGTGTCTTTGTAATTCGATTCGTCGGCGGTCTGGCGGAAGATCAGTTCGTTGGGCACGTTGTCGCGATGGAGGAACCGCTTCCAGGCCGACATTTCGGGCTTCTTCGTCGAGGCCTGGCTGCCGTCTTGTCCGGACTCTTCGGTCGTGGCGGAGGTCTGTTTGATCTCCTCGGAATCGTTTCGGGCGGCGTTTTGCACGCCGAGGTGGACCCCAATGCGATCGATGAGAGCCAGTGAGTAGCTCTTATCACCCAGGTAACCCACTTGAGCCGTCACTTTCGATTGCTCGCGCAGGGGCTCGATCGTGATCTTGACGGGCTTGCCGTCGCTGGTCTTTCCTTCGATGCTCTCAACGCCGTTTTCAACTGTTTGGTTGATGCCCTGAGGTTGGACTTTGAGGTCGGTCATGGCTGCGATCGCTGCTTCGTGAACCTTGTCTTGGTTCTTCTCGAAGACCTGCGTGGCCCTTCCCAGCGAATAGACGGTGTTTCCAGCGTTGGTTGAGATCGTCTCGCCCTTGGGAAGTGCGAAGCGATTGACCGTGGAACATCCCGTTGCAGTGAGCGCGCTGCGCCCAGCACAGCGGCCAAGGCGATCCGTCGCATGGCCCGTCTCCGAAGACGTGAGTGAATGATGGGAAGGAGCGCAATCGAGCCTGCGGCCCGACCAGCCCCCGGCTTTGCCCAGCCCTAGTCCTTGAGCCAAGCCGGCGGAAATTAGCTCAAGTTTCGGGACATGTCAACCCGAAGCGCGGCGGTAATTACTTGTTCAATCACCAAGACTTCATGGCGTCGTGCTGCGAACTGAGTTCCGAAACCGAAGTCAACGATCCCGGACACCATGGTCTGGCTTCCGCGCATCATATCTCCGAACATATCGTGGGGGCCTTGGCCTGAAGCATCGCATCGATGGAGGAACCTGGCGTGAGTAAGAGAAATGGCCTCGTCATTGCGGTCTGCTCGATCGTGGCGTCATTCTGCGTGAGCAGCCGTGCTCAGCGGACGTCGCCCGACGTCCTGGTCTCGAACCCACAGTTTTACGAAGTCACCATCACAACGAAGTTTGTCGTACCTGCCGACGCCAAGGGGCTTAGCGTTGTTGGCGTCTGGCATGCCTTACCCAACGCACGTCCATGGGACGGCCTGGACAGGACGATGGGCGCATCGGAGATTGCCTTCACGCCTGAGGGCGGCAGAATTCAACACCTCGCCGCCAAGGAGTCGCAAAACGTTTTTTGGGAAGTGCGAGACGGGCTCGAACCTGGGAAGAAGCTCGAGTTCGTCAGCTCGTTTCGGGTCCGCTCGGTCGACCGTGATTTCGACGTCAAGAAATCGCCTGCGAAGTGGTCGGATTTTCATCGCAATCTCGATCAGCCTCTGCCGACGGTCGATCTCGAACTCGACCGTATCGTCGATGAGATCAACAAGACCCATACCCCTGCCGAGGCAGCGCTCGAGTTTTGCAAGTGGGTGACTTTGCATGTGAAATACGATGCAACCGTCGTTTACCCAACCTGGGATCTTGCCTCGATCCTAAGGTTCCAGAAAGGCCACTGCGGCCATCAGATGGGCGTCTTCGAGGCGATGTGCTCAAGGGCGGGCATTCCGACAAGGACTGTGGTGGGTCTGAATTTGAACACGCCCAGCGGCATGGGAGCGCTGCACAAGATTCGTCCCGACTTCCAAAATCAGCACACCTGGGCGCAGATCTACCTGCCTGGTTCGGGCTGGGTCGAGATCGACCCTGGCCAGGGTGAACGGGGTTACTTTCTGCCGGCCCAGCTCATTCAGAACAGCTCCGATTTCCAGAACTACGTGATCTGGATTCGTGAAAACGGCGTCTTGAAGCAACCCGAGTGGGAATACCGCGAGGGCAAGTGGAGCTCCCGGTATGGAATTGAGAACGTACGGACGTTCAGAAAGGTGGAGGTTGGTAAGGAGGCTTTGAAAAAGCGTTGAGGATGAACCGAAAGAAAGGCGTGCGAACGATGGACGATCCTTATGAAGCTCATGCATGGTACAACCCAGTTGCGGGCGGAACGCATCATTCGGGAGGGGCCGAAAGTGCGGTAATTGGAGATAGGGGGTATCAGCTCCGACGACGGGTTTTCCATGGTTCTTGAAACAGGCCCATTTCTATTCGGAACTCCTGAGGAATATGCAAGAGGGAAAGCACGAGAGTTTCCAGAAGAGAGGCCCTGTTATCCTGTTAGTAGATGTGCCCGGGGATGTTGTGAGTAAGGCGTTGAACGAGTGGTTTCCCATCACGCAAGGTTTGGTTCAATTTGATTCTGGAGCAGGCCTGGAGGAGTTGTTGGCCGTCTGGCCTATGCTCCACAAAGAGATTCGGGCTGTGCAATGACTGACGCATCCACGCTCGTCGACCTCATAAATCGGGCTTTCCTAGCCCCTGATCGGGGTGTCGTTGGAACCGTTGATAGTCTACTGGCGATCTCGCGCGATCATGCTTTTCGACTGAATTGGGTTGAGGGTCGGTGCTGCTTATTCTTTGGTGGAAATGGTTCCGAGGCACCGTTCGAGTTTCCACTGCAAAAATCAATCCTACGAGCTGTTCTGGCTCGGATAGCGGTCCTTTGCAACGAAAAAAATCCGAACTCGGTTTCTCCTTACCGTGGGGAAGGGGAGCTTTTAGTGAAGGGAGAGCCTGTCGAGATCGTGCGGGTCTCCTTTGTTAATACTCCGGAGCAGCAGAGCTTGGAGATCCTCACTCTTCCGGTCGGGGCTTCCGTACAGAAGGGGGGGCCTGTCTCATCGACCACGCGATGACGGCTCCGAAACCTGTGGGACGATAGGGCACAATACGGTCCGAACTCGGGGCTCTTCGTTCCCTGACGGCAGCAATTCTCAGCGTTCGGTAGGTCCGCACATTCGAATCTTCTTCAGGAGTTCCTCCAGCATCGACCTCGCCTCGTCATCGTCAGGTTTCCCTTGGAGCAAACTTTCGAGATCCGCCGCAGCCTCCTGGTATCGACCCAACGACTCGAAAACAATAGCACGGTTAAAGAGGGCCTCTGGATTAATAGGCTCACATATTCAGCGCCTTTGAGTGCGATGCGACTGCAGCTTTGAAATCTCCACGCTCCTTCTGAACGATTCCGCACCATATCCAAGCGGCTGCGCCATCAGGGTCGACTGCCAGTGCCTCTTCGAAGCTCTGCAGAGCTGCGTCGAAGTCCCTCTTTTCGACCGCCGTGAGTCCGAGATCGACGAACGCGGCGGCCGTTGCAGTCGCGATTCGCGGCCAGTCTTTGACGACAGTCGGGTCGAGGGACTCGGCCATGAGTCGATCGCACTTAGCCGCCTCGTAATCGCCCAGACTGATTTTCAGCAGGCTTCTATTGAACCAGGATTGGCGCAACCCGGATCAATGTCGATAGCGCCTGAGTAATAAAGCATCGCACTGTGATAATCTTTCCTCTGGAAGGCTGCATTACCCTGGGCGACAATCCTCGAGACTTCGTCGCTGCCCTTCGTCACGTGCCAACATTCCTCCACTCCCTTTGTTTCCACTCGGGGAGACAATCGGTTTTGAATTATGCGCAAACCCTACGGCAGGTGGTATTCGGACTCGAGCCATGCGTTGAGTTGCTTTCCAAGTCTTTCAAAGGCGACTTTATCGATTGCCGAGCGATCGAGTCTTTCCGCAGGGTCTTTGACAACATCAAACAATTCCTTCTGCCCTCGGGTGACGACGAGCTTTGCATCGCCCTCCATGGCAGCCAGTTGGTGATATCCCTCAACGCGCCACTCCCAAAAGAGCGTCCTTGGTTCGACGGAATGGCTCCTCCCCAGCCAGATTGGCAGCATGCTCACGCCATCGACCTGCCGATCACGTTTGGCGGGTTCACCAGCGGCATCGACGAATGACGGCATCAGATCGATCGCATGGACCACCGCGTCGGACTTTTGCCCAGGCTTCACTTTCCCAGGCCAATAAACGAATGCGGGAACTCGGATGCCTCCTTCCCACAAGGTTCGCTTTTGTCCGCGGAACGGTCGGTTGCTGTCGTGGTAGAGGCTTGCGCCTTGGTTGCCGGATTCGAATGTGGCGCCCTGATCGCTTGTGAAAAAGACGAGCGTGTTCTCTGTTAAGGCGAGCTCGGCCAATTCGTCGATGATCCGTCCGACGTTGTGGTCGAGCCTGGCGACCATGGCAGCGTAGTTCGCGTTGATCGGATGAGCTGGGTCTTTCTCTCTAAACTTGCCAGTCTGTTTGCGGACCTCTTCTTCGGGCGCCTCGACCCGGAAATGCGACGCTGTGAGCGAGAGGAAGAGGAAGAAGGGCGACTTTGCGATTGTCTTTGACGAATTCCAAAGCCCATCGGTGAAGAGGTCGTCGGCGTAACCCTTGACCTCGGTCTGCGCTCTGCCGTCCCAGAGCGTCTTGGGATATTTCTGGTGGGCTTCGGTGGCGTCGACGAATCCAAAGAATGTGGTGAAGCCTTGATCCATAGGATGGACGAAGGTTGGTTCGCCCGCCCTGGGGCTTCCATGGTGCCACTTGCCGAAGAGCCCAGTGGTATAGCCCATGGGTTTCAATGCCTCGGCGATCGTGGTCTCGGAGCTTGGCAGGTCCTGATTGTTGTTCGTCACTCCACAATGGATCGTGTATTTGCCCGTGAGCATTGCCGCACGACTTGGGCAGCAGACCGCCGCCGCTGCGTAGAACCGGTTGAAGATCATGCCTTTGTGGGCCAGGTCGTCGAGCCTTGGCGTTTTCCATTCATTCCGCCCGTTGAAGCCGACGTCGCCCCAGCCGAGATCGTCGGCGAGGATCAAGATGATGCTGGGGCGAACCTGCTGACTCGTCGCCCTCGCGGGATTCGCCGAGAAGAGGAGCAGAAAGAGAGCCCCGAGACATAGGGTTTTGGTGCGTCGCATGGCCTGTGATCCCTTGGGCTGGCTTTGAAACGTAAGTCATCGTGCACGCGGCTCGACATCGTGTCAATCGAGCGATTCGTTCGCGCGAGCCAGGCCGGCATTCTGAACAAAAAACATCAACAGGATTTCCAAATTCTCAAGACGATTTCGGAGGCTGTTCGCACTCTCTGTTGTTCGTGGCAAAGAGCCGGTTGAAGGGCGTCCGAGATGCAGCGAAGCGGATATCGATCCGCGCCTGTGTTGATCGCCAGGCTCTTGAGCTAACGATTTTGACCGAGAGGTTCCCCATGAGAGAATTCGACTCGACTCGGATCCCGCCGGGCATTCACGCTGATTGAATTGCTGGTCGTCGTTGCGATCGTCGGCCTTTTGATCGCGCTGCTGTTGCCCGCGGTGCAGGCGTCCCGGGAAGCGGCGCGGCGGGCGCAATGCATGAACAATCTCAGGCAGATCGGCCTGGCGCTGGAGAACTATTCCTCGGTGTTCGGTGTGTATCCTCCGGGGTGGATCGATTCGGGACCCGAGTTGGACATCCCTGCCTGGGGTTGGGGCGCCAGGCTGCTCGGTTTCCTGGAGCAGAGCCCGCTCGCCGCCGGCGACCTACTGGCGCAGTACTTTGCCACACAGGGCGACGGCGACGGTCCAGACGACCACGCTGGCCGTCTTTCTCTGCCCCAGTTCGCCGCGGGGTGGGCTTGTCGAGAGACCAGCCGGCGGGCTGCCCCCTTCGTGTTCGCTCAATTCGCTCCGAGCAATTACGTCGGCTCCGCCGGCAACAAGAATCCTCTGTACTTCCCGCAGACGTGCGGCGGGATCTTCTTCTGGAACAGTGCGGTCGGGGCGGCCAACATATCCGACGGGACGTCCTCGACGCTCCTGGTGGGTGAACGATCGCGCGACCTCTCGGACGCGACCTGGTCCGGCGGCTTCCTGGCCAACAACTGCACGGGGCCTTCGTGGCCGGTGCAAGTGTGCGACCTCGCAGTGACGTCTTTCACGCTATCCAACGCCGGTCCTGCGACAGACCCAGGCTACACGGGCGGTACGAACTTCCCCGCAATCCAGGTCCCCAACGATCGCCAGCCGGGCCCGAGCGGCTATCGAAGCCTGCACCCCGGCGGGTGCAATTTCCTGTTCTGCGACGGGTCGGTTCGCTTCGTGAAGGAGACGCGTCAGCCCGCCGATATTTGCCGCTCTGGCGACCCGCGCTGGCGGCGAAGTGGTCGGGGGCGACCAGTATTGACGAGGACGAATGGTGAGGTGCGTTGCACGGCGGCAGCGGGCTCCCCGCTCGATCGCGCCGCTGGTCGGCCCTTGCGGGCTCGACTCGCTGGGCTATAGTGGCCTTTGGCATGGTGCTTTGGGTCGACGCTCGAGCGAGGAGATTCGCGAAAATGGCTGGGAAGATGAAGGTTGGGATGATTGGCGGTGGCGGACCTTCGAACTTTTTTGGAGCTCCGCACCGTCGAGCGATCCTGATGGACAATTCCGCGGAGCTTGCCGCGGGGGCTCTGCGAACCAAGCCTGACGAGTCGATCGCCTCGGCGAAAGAACTCTATTTCACCCGTGGGTACGGGGATTGGAAAACGCTCATCAGCTCCGAGGCTTCCCTTCCTGCTGGCGAGCGCGTGGATTATGTGACGATCGTCACTCCCAACGACGCTCACTTCGGACCGGCTTTGGCAGCAATCGAAGCTGGGATTGGCGTGCTTTGCGAGAAGCCGCTGACGACGACTTTCGAAGAATCGGTCAAGCTGGTGAAGGCTGCGAAGCAGCATAACGTCCCGTTTGTTGTGGCGTATACTTATACGGCGTTTCCGATGGTGATGTTCGCCCGTCAGCTCGTTCAGGATGGAGCTTTGGGAGAAATTCGCAAAGTGGAGGCGTGGTATCCGCAAGGATGGCTTGCGACAAAGCTCGAATCCGACGGACAGAAGCAGGCTGCATGGCGGGTGGATCCTTCTCGAGCTGGCGCCAGCGGCTGCGGCGGTGATATCGGCACGCATGCTTACGAGTTCGTTCACTTCGTTGCGGGCGTCTCTGCCAAGAAAGTTCAAGCCAGGCTCAAGGCCTTTGTGCCTGGAAGGGCGCTCGACGACGACTTCTCGGTCTTCGCCGAGCTTTCCAACGGTGGAATCGCCACGATCACCGCCTCGCAAGTAACGATTGGCGCCCAGAACGACAACGGCTTTCGAGTGATCGGGACCAAGGGCACGCTCGAATGGTCGATTACGGACCATAACACGCTGAAACATTTTGAAGCGGGTCAGCCTGTGCGGTTGTATCGGCTTGGCGCCGAGTACGGTTACTTTCCTGAATCGATCAAGCCTTATATTCGCGTGCCCTCTGGTCATCCCGAAGGGTTTCACGAGGCGCTGGCAAATTTGCACAGAACGCTCGAATGGACGATCAGGCGCAAGCGTGGAGAGCAAGCGCCTGCTCCGTATCCGCTGCCTGGCGTTCGCGACGGCGCCGCGGGTATGGCGTTCATCGAGGCGGCGGTCGCCAGCTCAAAGAAGCATGGAGACTGGGTCGACGTGGCCCAGGTCGATTGACGTGTCGAAATCGATCAAAGAGCCGCTGGTGCGATTTAGCGTGGCGATCGGCGGAGAGCTGCTGCGCCGTTTCGACCGCTATTGCAAAACTCACAAGTATCCCAACCGCAGCGAAGCCGTCCGTGGGTTGATGCGGACGGCTCTCGTCGAGGAGGCGATTGCCGATGAAACCAGCGAGGCGATGGGCGTGCTGACGCTCGTCTACGATCATCACGCAGGTCAGGCTTCCCGAAGGCTTACCGATCTTCAGCACTTGCACCTCGAAAAAGTGGTCACCACCACCCACCTGCACCTCGACGAGCACAGGTGCCTCGAAGTCATATTACTCAGAGGCCCCGCGGGCGCGGTCGCCAAGCTTGCGGACGACCTCATCGGCACAAAAGGAGTCGAGACCGGCAGGCTTGTGATGGCCTCCGCGAACGCAATTTCCAATGGCGAGGACCATCCTCACAGCCACGGGCACTCTCATCCTCACACCCATTCTCACGGTCGAAAAGGACATAAGCATTAGAAGATTCCAGGCAAACGCCTTCAAAGCCGCGTCTTGAACCGCGATTGACGATTGCAACTCGCAACTAATTTCGCATGATAGTAGAACGCTTCCTGAGGAACGGCCGCAATCGCGCCGAGTTCCTGGGTCGAATCCATTGGTGTGATGATATGTCTAAAAAGTTTGACGTCAGTGAAAAGCTCTCCGTGGAGGGGGGCGCTTACGCGTTCCAAAGTTTGCCGACCTTCGAGAAGAAGGCTGGGGTCGATTTGAAGAGGCTTCCCTTTAGTCTCAAGATTTTGCTGGAGAACCTGCTCAGGAATGAAGACGGAGTGACGGTCGGTCCGGACGAAATTGTGGCGCTTGCCAATTGGGACCCGAAGGCCGAGCCCGATCAGGAGATTGCTTTCAGGCCCAGCCGCGTGCTGCTCCAGGACTTCACGGGCGTTCCGGTGGTCGTCGATCTGGCAGCCATGCGAGACGCGATGAAGAAGCTGGGCGGGGATCCCTCAAAGATCAACCCGCTTCAGCCTGTGGAGCTGGTGATCGACCACTCGGTGCAGGTCGATCTGGCAGGAGTTCCCAGCGCCTTCAAAGTCAACGCCGATTTTGAATTCGAGCGCAATCAAGAGAGATATGCGTTTCTGCGTTGGGGTCAGAACTCGCTGCGCAATTTTCGGGTTGTTCCGCCCGACACGGGGATCGTGCATCAGGTGAATCTGGAATACCTGGCTCGCGTCGTCTTCACGTCCGAATCGAATGGTCTTAAATTGGCGTATCCCGATACGTTGGTTGGCACCGATTCGCACACGACGATGATCAACGGTCTGGGCGTATTGGGCTGGGGCGTCGGAGGCATAGAGGCCGAGGCGGCGATGCTGGGCCAGCCTGTGTCGATGCTTGTGCCGCAAGTCGTCGGTTTCAAGATCAATGGAAAGCTTCCCGAGGGCGCGACCGCGACGGACTTGGTCCTGACCGTTACACAGATGCTTCGTAAGAAGGGCGTCGTTGGCAAGTTCGTCGAGTTTTACGGCGACGGCCTGGCCTCGCTTTCCCTGGCAGACCGGGCGACGATTGCCAACATGGCGCCGGAGTATGGCGCCACGTGCGGGATCTTCCCAATCGACCAGGAGACTTTGAACTATCTCGAGCTGACAGGCAGGTCGAAAGCCCAGATCAAGCTCGTCGAGGCGTACTTCAAGGCTCAGGGAATGTTCCACGGCAGGGGCGCCGCCCGAGGCAGAGTACACCGATACGATGGTGCTCGATCTGAGGTCGGTCGAGCCTTGCTTGGCTGGCCCCAAGCGTCCCCAGGATCGCGTGCCGCTACGAGACGTGAAAAAGAGTTTCCAAGACGCCTTCAAGTCGATGCTCGAGGCCCAGCAAGATCCCGTGAAGCTCGCGGGGCTGGCGAATTTGGCCTCAAGGAAGCGCGGAGACGATTTCAATCGCCGCTTTCAACCCCGTGGTTGCGCACGGGTCGGTGGTGATCGCAGCGATCACGAGCTGCACGAACACCTCCAATCCTTCGGTTTTGGTCGCCGCGGGACTCTTGGCGAAAAAAGCGGTTGAGAAGGGCCTCAAGACCAAGTCTTGGGTCAAGGCCAGTCTTGCTCCCGGATCCAAGGTCGTCACCAGCTATTTGAACGAGGCGGGGCTTTCGCACTATTTGGACCTGTTGGGTTTCAACCTTGTCGGTTACGGCTGCACGACGTGCATCGG
The DNA here is from genome assembly GCA_963818975.1 of uncultured Planctomycetota bacterium. Taxonomy (GTDB): domain Bacteria; phylum Planctomycetota; class Planctomycetia; order Isosphaerales; family Isosphaeraceae; genus CAWFUI01. The sequence continues at coordinate 345,845 of CAWFUI010000021.1, forward strand.
CAACTCCGGACCTCTGGCGCCGGAGATCTCGAAAGCGATCCACGACCACGAGATCGTGGCAGCGGCCGTACTTTCGGGAAACCGGAATTTCGAAGGCAGAGTGAACCCGGACGTGCGAGCCAACTACCTAGCTTCGCCGCCGTTGGTCGTGGCCTACGCGCTCGCCGGAACGGTGAACATCAATCTCCAACAGGAGCCTCTTGGCGTCGGCAAGGACGGCAAGCCGGTCTACCTGAAGGACGTATGGCCGACGCAGAAGGAAGTTCAGGACGCCATCGCCAAGTGTCTTCGTTCCGAGATGTTCACGAAAGAATACGGAAGCGTCTTCGACGGCGACGATCGTTGGCGCGGCCTGCCGACGCCGAAGGGGGACATTTACACCTGGGATGGGAAGTCGACTTACGTCAAGCATCCTCCTTATTTCGAAGGCGTCACCCCGACTCCGCCCCCGTTGGCGCCGATTCAGAACGCTCGGGCGCTTGCCATGCTGGGAGACAGCATCACGACCGACCACATTTCGCCGGCTGGGTCGATCGGCTCGAAGAGCCCTGCTGGGCATTACTTGATCGAGCACGGCGTCGAACCGAAGGATTTCAATTCGTATGGAGCGCGTAGGGGCAATCACGAGGTGATGGTTCGCGGTACTTTCGCGAACATCAGGCTCAAGAATCTGCTTGCCGGCGGCGTCGAGGGGGGCTTTACGAAGCACATGCCCAGCGGCGAGCTGATGTCGATTTTCGACGCCTCGGAGCGTTACAGAGCCGAGGGTACTTCGCTCGTCGTAATCGCAGGCAAAGAGTATGGTTCAGGCTCTTCCCGCGACTGGGCGGCGAAGGGTCCAATGCTGCTGGGAGTGCGAGCCGTGATCGCGGAGAGTTTTGAACGCATTCATCGCTCGAACCTTGTTGGCATGGGCATTCTGCCGCTGCAGTTCAAGGCTTGGGAGAATGCTGCGTCGATGAAGCTTACCGGAGAGGAGCTTTATACGATCGAAGGCGTCGAGAAGGCTCTCGAGGTTGGTCGGGGAGAGGCTCGCGAAGTAAGCGTCTCCGTCTCCAGGCCCGACGGTTCGAAGAGCCAGTTCGCTGCGACGCTGCGCATCGACACGCCTCAGGAAGTGCGCTATTACGAGAACGGCGGCATCCTGCAATACGTATTGCGCCAGCTTGCGGCAGCGAAGTAAATCGAGGCTTTCTGGAGGTGCTGCCGGTTCAACGCCTTCCAGAGAGACGCGAACTGGCATGTGCTTGTGCGTTCGCCGCCGTCGGCGTATTGCCTGAGTTTTGGTTGCTGCTTCGATCGGACAATAATCGAGCGGCCTGGTAACGTCCGTCGATTCCAGGTTGTGGGAAAAGCCCTCCGAGGTACGCCATGGCGACGAGAACGAGCAGCGCGGCGCGCTCGGGCCTTCTGAGGCTTAGGTCGATCGAACCTTGATACGGCGGACCTGAGAAGACCCGGAAGTACGCGTTGATGACGGAAAGTCCGTTGAGCGCGGTTACGATGACGACCAAAACACCAATCAGAGGCCGTTCGACGACGGTGCCTTCGGCAATCAGCTCGAGCCCCACGAAGCCGACGGCGCCGGGAAAGCCGATACTGGCCAAGCCCGTGAGCAAGAAGAACGCGGCGAGCATTGGCATGCGCCGATAAAGCCCGTGGGCCTTGGAAAGATTCAATCTGCCGACTCGAGATTCGATGCAGCGAAGAGTGAGTCCGAAGCCCATCTGCGAAATTCCAACAGACATCCATAAGACCAACCCGCCTGTTAGGCCAACGGGGTTCCGTAAAACGAGCCCGACCAACACCAAACTCGAATTGCTAAGAAGCAGGTGACAAAACGCCGAGCGAGCGGAATCTTGGCACAACGATATTCCCGCTGAGTAAAGAGCCGTCGTGATCGCCAGCAGAGCGACGAGATCGAGCAGCCAATTGGGCGCAATGGGGAACACGAGTCGAACCGCTCCGTAGGCGCCCGTCATGGGAACCGTGAAGAGCATGGCCGTCCCCAGGCTCAGATCCTGGTAAAGCTGCCGCACCCAGCTCTGAAATGGAAACGCGCCGCATCGAAGCAAAAGCGCGAGAGAAAGCAAAAGCAGCCCGACTGAGTTCAAGGGGGAACCGCGAGTCGACGCCCCCAGGAGCAGTCGGCCGCCAAGGAGTAAGACGATAAAAGCGCTCATATAAAGCGTTAAAAGACGCCGCGGCTGATTGTGCTCTCGAAGTTCCATGAGTGGAGTAACCGAACCCAAAGCCAACAAGAGCACGACCAACCAACTGGATCGAACCGCGAACGCGGCCAAGACGACCGACTCCGAGACGAGACACCAGGCAAAGGAAAACACTTTTGCCTTGGTTCTGAGAGTCGAGAACATGGTAAGAAAAAACGCGAGCGCCGAGAGCGGGAACAAAGGGGCGCTGAGCTCGTCCAGGCCGACGAAAGTCGAAAGCGCCGTCCGATTGGGCGCGAGGAGCTGGTTCGAGAGGAAGATCTTGGCGGGGCCAACCTCGAGCCAGGCCGCGAACGAACATGCCAATGCGAGAATCCCGATCATCACGCTGGTCCGCCGGACTTCTGAATGATTGCGCAGCGTGAAGACCCGAAGAGCACCGAACATGGGCAAGGCTATAGCGATCAGGGCCCAGGGAATGCGATGAATCAGAATCACGCATCCTCCACGGCTGGTTGAGCGGCCGCCAAGACGTCGGGTTCTCGCTCGCCCTTGCTTTCCAACAACTGGGTCCACCGCCGCTCCAGCCGTTCCGCGCCGAGAAAGAAGGCCATGAACGGCTCGACGACGTACCGGTCCAGCAGGCCGTCCAGATACCATCGTTCATGCGCGGCTTTGTAAAAGCGATTCCAGAGAGCTCCGGAGAACCAGCGGTCGGCCGCGATGGGCTCTTCGTGGTCGATGTGTTTGCCAAGCGCGTTCTCGAGCTGCCAATAGTCGTGCAAAAGCGAAGGCGCCCGAAGAAGCTGAAGCGTGCGCAGGCAAGCATGGCCAATAATATGAATAAGCGGAAGATAGCGAAATCCGATACCGATCTCCGCCGTGATGATTCCTACCTGAGTGACCGAAGCGTAAGCCAGTGCGGACTTCACGTCGTTTTGCACTCGGCTGGCCGCGGCGGCGAGAACGGCCGTCGCGACGCCCAACGCCGCGACCGTCGCGGCCAGCGGCCATGACGCGTCGAGGATGGGACTCACGCGGAGCAGCAGGAACGCGCCCAGGTGCACCGAGAGGGCGCCGTAGAAGATCGCGCTCGAGGGCGTTGGACCTTCCATCGCCCTCGGGAGCCAGCCCGAGAAGGGCACGAGCGCCGATTTTCCCGCGGCCGCCAGAAGCAGGAGAAGTCCGATCGCCAGCGCTTGAAATCCGGAAAGGTTCGCTTCCCCTTGCGGCCAAGGCCCTTTGCCCATGAGCCCGGAGAAATCGCCTTCTCCAGAAACGTGGTGCAGCGCCACGGCCGCCAGGATGAAGGCTGCGTCGGAGAGCCGATAGACCGACCAGATTCGCTGGCCGCTGATCACGGGGAACGGCCTTTCCTGATAAAAGGCGACCAGCAGAGTCGACGAAAGGCCGACCAATTCCCAACCGATGAACAAAGTCTCGATGGTGCCCGCAGCCGTCGCCAGCACCATGCCCAGGAGAAACACAGAGTGGAGAAGAAAGAAGCGGCTGAAACCGCTTTCGCGATGCAGGTATCGGCTGGCGAACGCGCCAACCAGGCCAACCAGAACGAAGCTCAAAGTCACGAACGGGACCGACAGGCGATCAAACCCGAATTTGAGCTGAAAGTGGTAGTGCTGCTCGGGAATCGAAGACCATGTGCCAATCGTGAAAGGCACGAATCGGCCGCCCGTCGCCAGCATGGAAATGAGAATCCCGATCGACGACGCCAAGCCCACCAGCACGCACGAAGCCGTCCAGCGGGCGATCGCTTTCTCCGAAAGCGGCAAAGACGCAAGCGGAGCAATCCCTTGCACAAGCAACAGCAGAGCCGGCGGGACGACGACCCCAAGACCAAGAGCATATTGCAACGACGCCAGGTTCAACGAATCGCCTCTTTGGCCCGAGGTTCGATCGTCGACCGTGCGTTTTGAACGATCGAAGCGAAACTCAAATTGTCGCGAATTCCGCGAAACCAGTTTGCCGACGAGCTGACGACCGGAAGGTCCGCGCCCCGGCCCGTGTAGGGCTTGAATTCTCCTTCGTGATACAGGTGAATGCCCGTATCGGACCCAAAGGTCGCGATTTGAATCCACTCGTTGCGGATGAGCCGATCGATGTCGGTGGAACGCCGTCTGAGAGAGAGAATCGCCTCCGGGCTCGTTTCGACAAGAAAGAGAAGCCGCATTGGTTCATGAATTTCGATCATTTGAAGCGAGAGCCCCGATCTCAGGTCGCTGGTCGCGCCTTCCATTACGCCCAAGAGGCAGGCGATATTGTGCGGCAGTTTGGTGCCGCTGCCGTATCCGACGACGTCGATCGTCGAGAAGTAATACTCCAGGTTGACGCCCGAGCAGACGGGAACCGCAGCGCTCAGAACTGCGCCAAGATCGAATGCTCGGCGTCGTCTTGATCCGAGTCGTAGGAAACCAGGAAACGCACGCGGTCCAAGAACAATCCCCGGCTCCATTGTCTTTTGCCGACGATGCAAAGGGCGTTCGTTGCGTGGTTGTACTCGGGCCTGGATTGAGAGAGATCCTCGGCGCGCCTTTCAACGTGTTCCAGGGCATCGCGGGGCGTGATTTCGAGGTGGGCGGATTGGAAGCGTCGGCAGCGCTCTTGGGCGTTTCGGCCTCGTGCTTCGTCGATCTTTTCGCGCAGCCGTTCGAACTCGCGTCTGTGAGTCAATGGCAAGTCGTCGAGATCGAAGAAGACCACGTCCTCGTCGCAGGTGTTGTGGAAGGCCCCGAGAAACACGGTGTCTTCGGGAATGGTCAAGCCGTCGGCGGCGAGCAAGGCTCGAACTTTGGGCTCGTTGGCCATCTGCGCAAAGGCACGCGCGTTCGCTCCGCCTTGGCCGCCGCTGCATGCTCCGCAGTTGTAGGCCGATTCGTGTGGGTTGTTGAGGCTGCTCGATCCGTGCCCCACGAGAACGATCAGCCGCGAGAAGTTTCTAGTCAGCCCCGTCTGCTCGAGCAACCGCTCCACGACTCCGCTCATTTCAGCGAACGAATATCCAAGATGGTCGGATTCATTGCCTGGGGGGTCGGAAAGACGTTCAACGCGGAGCTCGGAAACGGGGGTCGTCTCGACGAATACGCCCAACGAGCGTCTGAAACGCGAAGTCAGGCGGGGGAATAGAATCCGGGCGATCATCGGGATCGACGCGAACGATCCCAGCATCGTCGTCAGAACACCGCCCAAGAAGCGTGCGGCTGTTCGCATGCAAGCTGTGCGAAGCCGTGCCAAGCATCATCCGGGCCTTCGCCCTTTGCCGAGAACTTCCCATCAACGAATAAGCAGGCTGCTCTACCACGTAATGCTTGGGAACGATCGTCACCGGGCAGAGCGGACGAAAATGCGCGTCGGACTCTCCCTTGTAGTACATTGCGACGCCAAAGAAACCAGGAGCGCCAAACGTTTCGCAAGCCGGTTCGATTTCCTCGATCTGCCTACGAAACGACTCCTCGCGGTCGTCGATGCAGCAGATCATCTGGAATTCAGGTCGATGCATTTCTCTGTTAGGGATCCCCGAGGCAATCTTGGTTGAAAACGCCTGGAGAAAGCTTTCTCGATAGTTTCGTTCGTAGGCAAGATGATAGACGCGCCGCCGTTCGATCTCGTCGAAGGCCTCGATTTCGCGCACCAACTCCGCCCAGGCGTCCTTGCTCATCCGGGATAGCTCGGCAGGGCGCCATTGACGGACCTGAGCCAGTTGGAAAACCAAGAACGCGCGCTTGTCGACTTCGACTTGCGGATCTTGGGCAACCTTGCCGCGCAAGTCGGCTCGCAAGCGGCTCAGTCCTGCGCCAGGCGTGGAACGACGCCTTCGCCATGGCCTCGAGAACAACTTGCTCGAGGATCAAACGCACCGCGAGGTACTCGACGAGAGTACCGGCCGAGGCGGGATGAACCGCCCACGCGGCGTTCGTCTCCATCTGCCAAATCATCCCTGCCCAGCCGCGCAGCGCCAGCAGCGTTTGAGTGATGTAATCTTGCCGCTCGGCCTCCGGAACTCCCAGTCGTTCCAGCGACTCGCCGATCGATTCGAGTGCACTTAGCCCGCCCCGTTCGATTCTCTCGAGCTCGTTGGGAAGCAACTTCAACCAGCGAACCATCGGGCCGCCGTTTCGGTAAAGCGACGTAAACGACTTGAAGAAGCCTTCCTCTCGTTTCGGCAGCGGCCAGAGCGCGAAGCCCTGATCCAAGAACGCGGCGCAGAAGCGGATCAGCACGTTGTTGACGATGCGATCGCAATCCAACCCAGTCGCCTGAAAGAGCATTACGGCGTGGCGGATTGGCCGAGGCTGTTCAGCGACGAACCGGGGCAGGCCGTGCACGCCTTTGTGACAGACCTGCCACAGCAGATGCAGCGTCAAAGCTTCCCAAGTCGATTCGCCCCATCGCTGGATCTTGGAAACGTCGAATCGATCGAGTAGGAAACGGGCGCCTGGTCCATTCCCGGCAGTGGCGAGTTCGCCGAGCGACTGCTGATTCTCGAAAGCCCACGCGCACGTCTCGGCGATCATCGAGGTACGGGCCTCTTTCGTCGCCTCGCTTCGAAAACGTTGAAGTGCGTCGGTCTCGGCGATCACCCAGCGCAGTTCCTCCTCGGGACCCTGGCGCAGCGGGTGTTCCAACATGGCCAGTCGCAGGTGAAAGCGAGTGCCCATGAAGCCGATCAATTGGTCGGCGTCTTCTCCCAGGTCTTCCATCAAGACCGCTTCGAGATCTTCTTGTCGGATCCTCCCCTTGGCCGTCTGGCGTCGATAGAACTCCTCGGAATCGTAAGGGTTGCAGCCGTATGCGGCCGCGCCCTCTTTGACCGCCGCTTCGAAGCGCAAGTCTTCGAATGCATGAAGGGCATTGTGATGGACGAAGACCGTGATCGGCCCCTGCGAAGGCAAGAGGTGGGCTGAGTGCTCGATGAGACGTAAGAGTTGGCGACTCGAGACCCTCCTCGTTTGCCTTGGTGGAATCATCAAGTTTGGAGTACGAAGTGGTGCTCATTCCGTCAAGAACCGGTCTCCAGATTCAATTGTCGCTTGAACGAATCGCGTCGAGTGAGATGAAACGCAATATTCAGACTGGTTGAGCCGCGATTCGACTCGAGTTCTTCAGTCCGAAAGGAAGTTGTCTAGGCGAGGGGAACGTCTTCCGCCTGGAAGACCGAAGTTCCGCACTCTATTAGTTAGGGGCTCGACGTTGCGGCGCCGTCGTCTTGGGGAACTCCGATTCCCGAAGGGTTTCTTTTGAGTTACTATAATGCTTGGTGGAGCTTTTCGCGTCCAGGGTCGTGGCCTTGGAGCGTCCAGGATTCGCCCTCTGGCCGCTGGCGGCCGGCGGTCTGAATTGGCTAGAATAGATCCTTCGACGGATTTTCGAGCTGCGCCCCTTGCTCCCCCCGTGAGCGAGAAAGCCTTCGTTCGTTGACCACCCCCCAAGTCCGCGACGTCAGGCTCTCCAGGTTCGACTCCCTCGACGACCACGAACTTCATACGATCAGCAAATACGCTCCGGAGGTTATGTTCATGTCCAAGGCGACGACCGAATCGAAGCCCGTGGTCGCCCGCAATCAGGCTCTGAACTGGCTCAAACAGATGATGCTGATCCGCAGATTCGAAGAGCGGTCGGCGATGCTTTACCAAAACCAGAAGATCGGCGGGTTCTGCCACCTTTATAGCGGACAGGAGGCGGTCGCCGTTGGTTCGATCGGGGTTCTGGGGGAAGACGACTACGTCATTACCGCCTACCGAGACCACGGCCAAGCGATCGCTCGCGGGATGGACTCCAAACCCGCGATGGCCGAGCTCCTGGGGAAATCGACCGGCTGCTCCAAAGGCAAGGGCGGGTCGATGCACTTCTTTGACGTCGAGAAGGGCTTTTTGGGCGGCCACGCCATTGTCGGAGCCCACATCCCCCTTGCGGCTGGCATCGCCTTCGCGGCCAAATACCGCGGCGAACAACGAGTCTGTATCTGCTATTTTGGCGACGGAGCGCTCGAATCAGGGCCCTGTGCATGAAGCGTTCAACATGGCAAGCCTCTGGAAACTGCCTGTCATTTACGTCGTCGAAAACAATCTCATCGCGATGGGCACCCAGCTATCCAGGTCGTCCGCCGTGCTGGACCTGACGATTCGAGGCGGGACCGCTTACGGCATGCCGGGATTTTCCATCGACGGGAACGACATCGAACTCGTCGCCAAGACGACTCGTGAAGCCGCCCAAAGAGCCCGAAACGGCGAAGGCCCGACGTTCATCGAGATGAAGACCTATCGCTATCGAGGACACTCGATGAGCGATCCCGCCAAGTACCGAACCAAGGAAGAGCTCGAGGGCGCCAAGCAACAAGATCCAATCACCCGCTTCGAGGCGCTGCTCAAAGAGCGAGGCTGGATCGACGACGCAACCATCGAACGCTTCCAGGACGAAGTGAAACAGGAGGTCGAAGAGGCCATCGAGTTCGCCGAACAGAGCCCCGAGCCGACCCCCGACGCCCTTTACCAAGATATTTCCGTTGGACCGTATTCGCCCCAGGAGTGAAACGACGCCCCCATGCCTGTGCTTGCATACAGAGAAGCGCTTAACCAAGCGATGTCCGAGGAGATGGAGCGCGACGACCGCGTGTTCCTGATGGGCGAAGAGGTGGCTGAATACGACGGCGCCTACAAGGTCAGCCAGGGCATGCTTGCCCGCTTTGGCGCCAGGCGGGTTGTCGATACGCCGATCTCCGAAAGCGGTTTTGCAGGCATCGGGGTTGGCGCGGCCATGGTCGGCCTGAGACCGATTATCGAATTCATGACCTTTAGCTTCAGCCTTGTGGCCATCGACCAAATCGTCAATAACGCAGCCAACATGCGATACATGAGCGGCGGCCAGTTCGCCATGCCTATCGTGTTTCGGGGCAGTTCGGGAATGGCAGGTTGCCTGGCCGCGACCCACTCGCATCGACTCGAGGCCTGGTACGCTCAAATCCCAGGACTTACGGTCGTACTGCCGGGAACGCCCGCCGACGCCAAAGGGCTCTTGAAATCCGCAATCCGCTCCGACGACCCGGTGGTTTTCATCGAAAACGAAGTGCTCTACGCTGATAAAGGCGAGGTTCCCGAAGGCGAGCACCTTGTCCCGATCGGCAAGGCCGATATCAAACGTTCGGGTACGGACGTTTCGCTTATCACCTACTCGCGATCGCTCAAGATCACGCTAGCGGCCGCCGAAAAGCTCGCGGAACAGGGTGTGAACGCCGAGGTGGTCGACCTTCGAACCATTCGCCCGCTCGACCTCGACACCATCCTCGAATCGGTCGTCAAGACCCACAGAGCCGTCTTTATCGAGGAAGATTGGCCCTATTGCGGGCTCGGCGCCGGCGTATCGGATAGAATCTATCGGGCGGTGTTCGACGAGCTCGACGCGCCGATCCTCAGGGTCGCCGCCAAAGACGCGCCTATTCCGTACAGTCGGAATCTCGAAGCGACCATGCTGCCAAGCGTGGACCGGATCGTCGCAGCCGTCAACGAAGTCTTATATCGCTCCTAGGGGAGCTTGCGTCGCCGATTGGAACCGCCAATCCGGTCCACGAATGGATGGACTGAAACTTCCGCGGCGACGACCTGATCGAAATTCAAGGTCCCGAGCAGGACCACGTCCGCATCGAGCCGCATTTAGGAGAATCTCACGTGCCCATCGACGTCAAAATGGCCAAGCTTAGCCCGACGATGGAGAGCGGTCAGCTCGTCAAATGGCTTGTGAAGGTCGGCGACAAGGTCAAGGAAGGCGACGTGCTGGCTGAAATCCAGACCGACAAAGCCGTCATGCCGATGGAATCGTTCGACGAAGGCGTGGTTGCGGTGTTGGACGTCAAGGAAGGCGACGAAATCGCTCTCGGTCAACGCGTGCTCGTCTTGGCGAAAAAAGGAGAGGATCTGAAGTCGATCGGCTCCGCCCCCGGAGCAAAGAAATCGGAGACTTCAGCCGCTTCGGCCCCCGTGGCTGCGTCCACATCGAACGAATCTGCGGCTTCCACCTCGGCCACCAACGGCCAATCTCGTCCAGCCGCACCGGCGGCGCCTGTTGCGACGAGTGCCGCCGAACTCCCCAAGGGGGGCAGGCTCAGGTCTTCTCCCCTGGCTCGGAAAATCGCCAGCGTCCAGGGCGTCGATCTCGCTTCGGTCCAGCCCAGCGGACCCAACGGCAGAATCGTTCGCAAGGACGTCGAGGCCTTCCTGGCCGGCGGCAAACAAACAAAGCCGTCAGCATCTCCAAACCTGTCGACGGCGTCGATTGAATCGAAGCGCATCCCGCACACCCGTATGCGGAAGACGATTGCCGACCGCATGCAGAAGGCGAAGCAGAGCGCTCCCGAAATCCACGTTACGGTCGACGTCCGCATGGACAAGGTCGTGGCGATGCGCGAGGCATTGAACAAACAGCTCGCAGCCGAGAAGATCAAGCTCTCGCTCAGCGACTTTGTCACCAAGGCCGTCGCTCTGGCTCTCAGGCGCCACCCCGCGGTCAACGCCTCGTACGAGACCGACGCGATCGTTCAACACGGCCAAGTGAACATTGGAATCGCCGTCGCCTTGGAGGGCGGGCTTATCGTTCCAGTCCTTCAGAACGCCGATCAGCTTGGTTTGAAGGCGATTCGCCAAGGCTCCGAGGCGCTTGCCGAGGCCGCAAGGTCGAACAAATTGACGCCTGCTCAAATGATGGGCGGAACGTTCACGATAAGCAACCTGGGAATGTTCGGCGTGCGCGAGTTTGATGCGATCTTGAACCTTCCTGAGGTTGGCATTCTCGCGGTCGGCGCCGTCGAAAAACGGCCCGTCGTCGAGGGAAACGCCTTGGTGGTCGGGTCGGTCATGACGGTGACGCTTACCGCCGACCATCGCGCGGTCGACGGCGCGACGGCAGCCGAATTCCTCAGGACCTTCAAAATCCTGGTCGAGGAGCCCGCGTCGATGCTGCTCTAATCGATCGGACGCAGCCGATACGAACACAAACCTAGAGACGACGTCGCCCAGCGGCGTCGACCGCTGCTCCATTGTTCTAGAAGCAAACGAGTATTCATCATGGCACTTGATTATGACATTGTCGTCATTGGCGGCGGACCGGCGGGATACGCCGGCGCCATTCGAGCAGCCCAGCTCAAGAAACGCGTGCTTTGCGTCGAGCGCGACAAGCTCGGCGGAATCTGCTTGAACTGGGGCTGCATTCCAACCAAAGCGCTTTTGACGAACGCACACCTTGTGGAGTTCCTGCACCATAAGGGCAAAGACTTCGGACTGACGAGCCCCGAGCCCACCTGGGATTTTTCGAAGATGATCGCTCGGAGCAGGGGGGTCGCTGGCCAGCTCAATAAAGGCATCGAGGGCCTGTTCAAGAAATACAAAGTCGATTGGAAGGCCGGGACTGCAAAGGTCGTTAAGCCCGGCGTCGTTTCGATCGACGGATCAAGCGTCACGACGGGAGCGGTTGTCGTCGCCACTGGAGTACGTCCCAGGCCGCTGCCGGGCGCCGAATTCGACGGCAAAACGATCATCTCATATAAAGAAGCGATGAGCCTTGCCAAGCAGCCGAAGTCGATTCTCATCATCGGCGCGGGGCCGATTGGCCTCGAATTCGGCTATTTTTACAACGCCATTGGCACAAAAGTGACTGTGGTCGAGCTCCTGGACCGCATCGTACCTGGCGAGGACGAGGAAATCTCGGCGGCCCTCGAGAAGAGCCTTGTCAAACGGGGACTCTCGATCTTCACGAAGTCGAAGACGAAGAACATCGAAAAGACGAGCTCTGGGGTCAAAGCCACGATCGAGACGCCCAAGGGCGAGCAAACGGTCGAGGCCGACGTCGTGCTCGTCGCCATCGGGGTCCTTGGCAACGTCGAGGGGCTCTTCGACGCCGCCGTCCCCGTGGCGATCGAGAAGAACCACATCAAGGTCGACAAACACTATCAAACGAACGTCCCTGGAATTTTCGCCGTCGGCGACGTGATCGGCCCCCCCTGGTTGGCTCACGTGGCGCATCACGAATCGATCTGCTGCATCGAGCGGATCTGCGGTTTTTCAGACAGGACCGTCGATTATTCAACAATACCAGGATGCACATATACTGATCCTGGCGTGGCGAGTGTGGGCCTGACCGAGAAGGCTGCTCGAGAAAAAGGCCTCGAGATCCGCGTCGGCCGGTTCCCGTTCATGGCCAGCGGTCGCGCTCTTGCATCGGGAGAGACCGAGGGCTTTGTGAAGCTGATCTTCGACGCGAAATATGGGGAACTACTCGGAGCGCACTTGATCGGTTCCCAGGCCACCGAGCTCATCGCTGAACTCGTCATGGCCAAGAAGCTCGAGGCCACCGAGGAAGAGATCATGCACGCGATGCACCCGCACCCAACCTACTCGGAGTCGGTCATGGAGGCGGCGGGCCAGGGGATTGGAGAATCGGTGCACATCTAGCCTTCACTCGAGGACCGGGGTCTCGCAGGGCTCACAACCGCTGAGCCTGGTCCTGACGCCCCGACATGATTTTCTCGATCCACTCGCGAGTCTTTTCGATCACGATGGGGTCTAAATTCGCCGGCTTCGTCAGGTTCTCGTAGCTTTCACGCTTCGACTCGGCTTTGTTGAAACCGTGGTCGACTCCGTCGAGAGCAATGAACTCTCCGTCGCCGGGCCGTTTTCGATTGACGATTCGTGCTATCAACGCATGGTCGTCCTCGGTCGATACAAAGTCTGATTTTCCCCAAAGCGCCAGCACATTTCCATGATACGATTCCCAGACCTCGCCGAGGTTTTTGTCGGCAAGCTGTTGAAAGAAAGCCACGCTGCGGCCGAAGGCGTACTTGTCGTCCGAGACCGATTGCTCCAAACGCTCGCCAAGCTCGGGATGCTTCGCGCGGAGCTCGCTCGGCTTCTGCTTAGCGATATAGAGATACGTCAAAACCGCAGCCTCTTTCTTGAGCATTGAGTCGATGTCCGACGGATCGACTTCGGTCAACTCCAATTGCCTTCGCAGGTTTTCAAGCATGTACTCGGTCCAGGTGCGACTGATCGTTCCGTAGACCACAACGCCCCTCACCTGCGTTTTCTCAGCCAACAGCGGCGCCATGACGCCGCCCATGCTATGCCCAAAAATAAACACGTTGTTGGGATCCACGTCTTCGCGTGAGAGCAAAGCCTTCAAAGCGGAATCGTAACCCTCGAGCTCGGCGTCGAAATCGACGTCGCGCGCCGGTCCGCCTTCGCTGTCGCCAACGCCAGGCTTGTCGACGCGGAGGGTGATGAATCCGTGCTTGGTGAAGTCGTCGACGATCGTCTTGTACGACTCGAGACGTCCAATTGGGTTGTCGATCGAACCCAACCCCACGCCTTGAATCAGGAAGAGCGCGGGTAGTTCCCCCGGTTTGTTCGGTTTCGTAACGATCGTTCGCAGACGGCCAGACTTGCTCGAAACCGACGAATAAATCACTTCATAATCTTTGCTTGTCTCGAGCGGCTTGCCCTTCATCGTAGTTTTGATCCTCCTGATCTCCCCGTTTCGAGCGAATTCGAGCGAAATCTCGGCGCCGGCTCGAAGCTGGGCGATCAAAGAGACAAGTTCTGCCGACCCCTTGATGCGATTTCCGTCGAGCGAGACCAAGACGTCTCCTTTTTGGAACCCAGACGCCTCGGCCGTCGAATTCGGGATCACCTCGTCGATCTGAGCTCCGGACTCGCCCAGGTCCAACTTTTCACGGATTTCCGGCGTCGGCTGAGAAACACGGGCGCCAAGCAACGCGAAGCGCTTCAGGCCGCCGACCGGTTGGTCGTCTGGAGCCGCCGAAACATGACTGAAACCGGCGGCGGCGAACATCAGGAGAATCAGTTTCATGCGCACGGCTTGATCCGGTGTGTGTCGAGGGGCGACGCGGTCGTAGATCCTATCAAGGACTCGTTTTTCGGTCGATCGCGCCGCGCACGCATCCGATTTCGGATCGAAGGCTTTTGCCTGGCCGATCAACACACCTTCAAAACTCTTGCGCCCGGCCGCTTTCCGACCTCAGCGAAACAAGTGCGGCGTTGGCGTCTTGCAGAGGGTAGAGCTCGATTTTTGGTTGAATCGGAATCCGAGCGGCCAGTAGGAGAAACTCCCGAACGTCCGCCCGCGTCACGTTGGCGACGCTCTTGATCTCTTTCTCTTTCCAGAGGTGAACTTCATAATCGAGATGGAGAAGCGCGTCCTTATCCGTTTCTTCTTTGCGGATCGCGTTGATAACCAGTCGTCCGCCGGGCTCGAGGTTCTCCAGAGCCTTGACGATCGGCGTCCAGGCGGGCGTTGTATCAATGATCGCGTGCAGCAGTTCCGGGGCCCTTTCAGACGTGTCGCCAGCCCAGGCCGCGCCGAGCTCCCTGGCGAATGCCCGTTCCGTCTCCGAACGCGCAAACACAAATACGCGTGATTTTGGGTGAGTACGGCCGACCATTTTGAGAACAAGATGCGCCGAGGCTCCGAATCCTGTTAGACCCAGATTCTGTCCGTCCAACAATCCAGTCAAACGCAATGATCGGAAGCCGATGGCGCCAGCGCAGAGCAGCGGAGCGGCCTCTGCGTCGGTGAAGGCGTCTGGAATCGCGTGCGCGAACGCCTCGGGGACGGTCATGAACTCGGCATACCCTCCATTCCCATCGCGACCCGTGGCCCTGAACTTCAAGCAGAGATTCTCCTCACCTCGATCGCAGTAGACGCAGGATCCGCATGCTGAGAATATCCAAGCGATACCGACTCGATCGCCGAGCTTGAAAGCGTTTGTCCTGCTCCCAAGGCCTGCAACTTCTCCGACCACCTGATGACCAAGCACGACAGGAAGGCGAGCCGGCGGCGTCCTTCCTTCGATCTCGTCGAGTTCGGTATGGCAGACCCCGCAGGCGCGGACCTTGACAAGAAGCTCTCCCTCGCAGGGCACGGGATCTGGCAACTGAACGAGTTTCAGCGGGGTCGGGTTGTCGGAGAGTCGACCAAGCACGTTCAGGACCATCGCACGCATTTGTCGGAGCTCCCGATTGGGGAAGGTACACGATGACTTCGTCCAAGGCGGATATGAGCCCCGGTCATCGAAGAAAACCTGTCTTTCAGGCGATCTTGGCACGATTGCGTCTCAATTGCCACTCGTGAGAAACATCGATTACAACACACATCTCACTCGCCTCGTCGGTAATTCTTTGACCTCAAGTCACGTGCGGCTTGGAGCAATTGCTCTCGCCGACGCCTCGGGTTGGTAGAGGAGGACGACTCCTGCCGCACCGCTGGTCCGCCTTCGCCTCGGTTGCACCCCCACCGCGAGTAGCAATAACACATCGACGAATGTGTTTATGTCAAGCGGATTATGGAAAGAATATTGATGTGCGAATCTCTCGGGGGTCGGAGGGCGCTCATCTCGCGGCTTCCTCTCGCGGCAAATGCCTGATACACTCGCTTTTGCAAAACGTGAGCCCTTATGATCGGGGCGTTCGACTCAGGGTTGTGAGAGCCCGCACGCGAGCCAGTAGGCTCTTGTGTGGGCTTTGTTCGTTCAATCGTGAAGGAGGGCGGACATGGGTCGAAGGCGGCTCTACGAACGGTATCGAGAATTGCAGACCTATGTCGGCTGGTCTCCAGAGGACGCGCAAAGGATCGTCGCCCTCAGGCCTCTGATCACTCCCCATTTCCCTGCGCTGATCGACGATTTTTACGCGGAGATCGAGCGCCATCCCGAGGCGATGAAGGTTATCACTGGAGGCAGGGAGCAGATCGACCGTCTCAAAGGATCGCTGCTCGCTTGGCTCGATCAACTATTTTCCGGGAATTATGACTCTGAATATGTTGATCGACGATGGCGCGTCGGTTTTCGTCACGTCGAGATCGGACTCGATCAGGTTTTCACGAACGCGGCACTCTCTCGTTTGAGGGACGGTTTGGTCGAAGGCTTGTTCAAAAGCTGGCCGAAGGATGTGACAGGACGCGACGAAGCAGCCCGTTCATTGGCCAAATTGGTGGATTTGGACCTTGCAATCATTGAAGACGCCTACCAGACGGAGTATGCATCTCGACTGAAACAAACGGAACGGCTTGCGACGCTGGGTCAAATTTCGGGGGGAGTGGCTCATGAGCTCAGAAATCCGCTCAACGTGATCAAAACGTCGATCTACTATCTGCTGAACGCCAAGAGCGCTTCGTCCGAGAAGAGGGCGGAGCACCTCCAGCGTATCGAACGCCACGTCGACCTTGCGGACGGCGTCATCACCGCTCTTTCGAGCTTTGCTCGTCTGCCTGCGCCGAATCTCACGCCAACCTCGACTGAGGAATGCATCCGCAAGGCGATCGAGTTCGAAGGTCTCGGCTCCGACGGTCGACTCGACCTGAGCTTTCCCCCTGATCTACCCAGAGTCATGGCCGATCAAGAGCAGCTCCGGATTGTCTTCGCCAATCTCATTCGCAACGCGCGCGACGCCATTTCCAACGGCGGCGGAATCACGATTTCGGCAACTCTCGAAGGAGAATTTGTCTCGGTTCAAGTGGCCGACTCAGGCATCGGGATAGCCCCGGAACACCTCGCCAAAATCATGGACCCGCTCTATTCGACGAAAGCGCGCGGGCTTGGTCTCGGGCTTGCAATCGCACGCTCGATCGTGGAAAAGAACCAAGGAACGATCAACGTGACCAGCGAGCCCAACCGGGGCAGCACGTTCACAGTCGTTCTCAAATCGGCGGACGCAACCTGAGGAAATCCCATGCCCGCCCCGAAATCGCGAATACTGGTCGTCGACGACGACGTTGATATCTGTACCAATCTCATCGACATCCTCTCGGATTTGGGGTTTCACGTCGAATCGGCCCATAACGCGGAAGCTGCTCTGGATTTGGTAAGGTCGGCGACCTATGAGATAGCTCTTCTCGATTACAAAATGCCGGGCATGAGCGGCGCAGCTCTTTATCGCGAGATCAAAAGCCTTTGCCCGCATGTTGTAGCACTTATGGTCACAGCTCACGCCGCGGCCGTCGCCGAAGAGGCGCTCGCGCTCGGCGCATGGCAAGTCCTTCCCAAGCCTCTGGAACTTCCGAGGCTCCTGAGGCTGGTGCAAGAGGCTCTCAGCCAGCCTCTGGTGCTGGTCGTCGACGACGACCGCGACCTCTGCTCCAACCTATGGGACCTGTTGCGCGAGCACGGCTGCCGAGTTGGGATTGCTCACGACCGCGACGAGGCCCGCGAACGCCTGGGACAGGCCGACTTCGACGTCGTGATCATCGACCTGAAGCTCCCTGCCGGAGACGGAAGGGAAGTTCTCGAATGCGTGCGAGCCGCATTGCCCGAAGCTCGAACCGTTTTGATCACCGGAAGTCAGGGAGAACCGGGCGTCGTCGTCGAACAAATCGTCAAAGAGGGCTTCGACGCCTTGTGTTTCAAGCCGTTAGACGTCCCAAAACTTGTGAGCACCATCGAAATGTTGCTCAAATCCACTTGCAATCGTGCATAAGGGCGAGTGTCGATGGACCCTCCAACGCCTATGCGCATCCTTGTGGTGGAAGACGACGCCGATACACGCGCGAATATGCTCGACATCCTCGAGCTCGCCGGGCATGAAGTCGAGCTCGCTGGCGCCGCCGGCGAGGTTCTTCGTAGGAAGGATTTGGCTTCATTCTCGATCATCATCCTCGATCGCCGTTTGCCCGACGCCACCGCGGACGAACTGTTTCCGAAACTGAGACTCATGGCGCCAGACTCGGCGGTTATCGTCGTGACCGGCTATGCGGACCTCCAAGGCGCCATCGCCGCGCTGCGGCAAGGGGCCTCGGATTACATCCTCAAGCCGTTCAACACAGACGCACTACTCGCCAGCATCGAGCGAGTCGCCGATCGGCGCAGGCTCGCGCTTGCAAAGGAACGCAGCGAGGCCGCCTTCCGTCACCTCATCGAAGCAGCCGACTGCTTGATCGTCATTCTGCGGATCGACGGTTCGATCCGTTACCTTTCCCCTTTTGCCGAGCAGATTACAGGCTTTTGCAACGAGGAAGTGCAAGGGCGCGATTTCTCGTCGCTGTTCTTCCCTCAGGAATTTCGCCTGACGATTCGCAAATTGGCTGAACGCGTCTTGGCCGACGATCCCGTTCGGGGGCTCGAGGCTCGGGTGACCTGTCGCGACGGATCTCAGCTCTGGGTCGTCTGGAGCATCCGTCGACTCGACGATCACGACGGGAACCCCGGCATTCTTTGTGTAGGACAAGACATCACGAGCTTGAAGTTGGCACAGGAAAGTTCGCTTCAGGCGGAACGCTTGGCGGCCATTGGTCAGATGGTCGCGGGTTTAGCTCATGAAAGCCGAAATGCCTTGCAACGAAGCCAGGCCTGTTTGGAAATGCTCGCTCTGGCCGACAGAGATCGACCCAAATCCCTAGAGCTCATCGAGAGACTACAGAAGGCCCAGGACCACCTCCAGCACCTCCACGAGGACGTGCGAGGCTATGCTGCACCCATTCGGCTCGAGTTCAAACAATGCGACCTTTCACGCGTTTGGCGCGAAGAATGGTCGTTCCTCGAGCCGCAGTGGCGAGGACGCGATGCACATATTGAAGAAAGAATTAACGAAACGGATGTTCGATGCAACGCTGACCCGTTCCGGATGGGTCAGGTTTTCCGAAATATCTTTGACAACTCGCTCGCCGCCTGCGCGGACCCTGTCCGAATAACAGTCGGGTTCGCCAGGGCGGATCTTGAAGGAACGGCCGCCGTCCAGATTTCTTTGCGAGACAACGGACCAGGCCTGACTGCTGAACAAACCTCGAGACTGTTCGATCCATTCTTTACAACCAAAACCAAGGGTACTGGCCTGGGAATGGCAATTTCTCGTCGAATCGTGGAAGCTCACTGTGGAACGATCGCCGTGGGAAATGCGGAAGGATCTGGCGCCGAAATTATCGTCACATTGCCGAGAGGTGAAATATGAGCCGATCGTTACGAATTGTCGTGGCCGACGACGAGCCCGATATGCGCGATTATTTTCAGACGATCTTGCCGGAGATGGGGCACGTCGTCGTCGCCGCGGCGTCGACGGGCGCGAGTTGGTCGCCGCTTGCAGCAAAGAACGTCCAGAACTTGTCATTACCGATATTAAAATGCCAGACATGGACGGGATCGAAGCCGCAACCAAAATCTACAAAGAACACGCCGCGCCGGTGATCCTGGTTTCAGCCTACCCCGATCCGGAGTTCATCCGAAGGGCCGAGGCGGACCATGTGATGGCCTATCTGGTCAAGCCGATCAAACGCGCCGACCTCGAACCGGCAATCGCGATCGCCATGCGCAGGTTCGAGCAATTCCAGGCGCTACGCAAAGAGGCATCCGACTTGAAGCAAGCCCTCGAGGATCGCAAGACGATCGAAAAGGCCAAGGGAATCCTCATGAGCAAGGCAGGCCTCGACGAGCACGACGCCTTTCGCAGGCTCCAAAAGCTGGCAAGCGATAAGAACAAGAAGCTTGTCGACATCGCCCAGAGCATCCTCACCGCCGAAGAGGCTCTGGGTGGGAAAGACGCCGGATGATGATGAGTCGTTTCCTCTATCTGGCTACGGTCGTCTACGTCGCCATGCTCGTTGCAACGATTCACTTCACTCGCGCCACAAGGCGGAGGATCATTGGAGCGCTCCTCGGCGGAGTCGCGGTCGCGGCTGTTGGCGTTGGAATCGAAGCCTTTGCGCATCACCAGGGCTGGTGGCGCTACACATCCGACGATTCGCCGATTGGCCCGCCGCTGATGTATCCGCTCATCGTCGTTGTTTGGACGATCCTTCCGCTCATCGGTTGGCGAGTTATTCGCAAATTCGGCTGGCGCGGCGAGCTGGCTTACCTTCTCTTCCTGGCGATCACAGGGACGATCAGGGATTACTTCATCGCGGGCCGATTGTTCGGATTGATCGAAATTGCTTCGGGTCCGAAGCTTGTACTTATCGACGCGGCGCTCTGGGCGGGCTTGACGGCGTGGGCTCAGGTCGTCATGAGAATTGTCTCGGGCCCAGCAGGCGATGAACCGATTGCGAGGAGGACTTTGTAGCCCAATAGCTCGTCGCTACTTGTGATTCTTCTTATTCGACCAACCTGGTCCGCCGCCAAAGACCTTCGAAGTGCCAGCCAGCGGCAAACCCGTAATGAACGAAGCCTCGAGCGTCAGCGCCCGTAAATCCTCGGGCTCGAGGTTGTGTACGTCGCTCTTGCCGCACGCTCGCGCCAAGATCTGAATCTCCGTTGAGAGCGCATGAAAGAAATTCACCACGCGTTGCGCTGCGGCGTCAACCTCGAGTCGGGCGCTCAAGGCTGGATCTTGAGTGGCGATGCCTACGGGACACCTACCCGTATGGCAATGATGGCAGGCATATGGCAGAGCGCCTATCGACTTGTAGTCTTCGACATACAGCCGCTTATTGCAATTGAGCGCAATCAAGAGCGATGTGCCCAGGTAGCATGCGTCCGCTCCTAAAGCCATAGCCTTTGCGCAATCGGCGCCGTTTCTCAATCCTCCGGCAATGATGAGCTGAACTTTGCCAAAGAGTCCGATGTCCTCGAGCGCGGCTCTGGCCTCACAAACCGCGGCGAGCGTGGGGATGCCAGTGTGCTCTTGAAGCAGTTCAGGCGAGGCGCCCGTTCCGCCTTCCATGCCGTCGACGACGATCACGTCCGCCCCGGCCTTGGCAGCCAGGCGAACGTCGTCGAAGACGCGAGACGCGCCCATTTTGACAAAGATCGGCGCCTGCCAGTCAGTCGCCTCGCGAAGCTCTTCGATCTTGACCACCAAGTCGTCGGGACCCAGGAAATCGGGATGGCGGCAAGGCGAGCGTTGATCGACGCCGGGCGGAAGGTCGCGAATCTCGGCGATCTCGGCGGAGACCTTCGAGCCCAGCAACAGTCCACCCGTGCCTGGCTTTGCCCTTGTCCGATCGTCAGCTCAATGGCGTCCGCCCGCCTCAAGTCCTGGATGTTGATGCCGTAGCGGCTCGGCAGAACCTCGTAGATCAAAACCTTCGATTCTTGCCGCTCAACCTCCAGCATTCCACCGTCGCCGGTTGTCGTCGACGTTCCTGCCATCCGCGCTCCACGAGCCAGTGCAGTCTTGGCGTTCCGCGAAAGCGCGCCAAAGCTCATACCCGTGACCATCAGCGGAATGTCCAACTCGATCGGACGTTCGGCGAACCGGCTTCCCAAGACGGTCTTCGTCGAA
Source organism: uncultured Planctomycetota bacterium (assembly GCA_963818975.1). Lineage (GTDB taxonomy): Bacteria > Planctomycetota > Planctomycetia > Isosphaerales > Isosphaeraceae > CAWFUI01. The sequence continues at coordinate 367,233 of CAWFUI010000021.1, forward strand.
CACTTCTCGCGATAGCCTTCGAGCGGAATTCGGGTCAATCCCGCAGGGATGAAGGTGAGGTCGTCGAACGTCGCCCACGTTCTTTCCCTCAAGGCGCCGAACCCGCGGATGCGATACCTTGCGAGCTCCGCCTTGATCTGAATGTCCTCGATCACGCCTGGGTCGAACGTCCCCGATCGCTGCATGGGAGAAGGGTCGCCGTAAGACGACGCCGGAGTGTTGTTGGAGCTTTGTTTATAGGGCTCGTTCATGATGTGGCTTGCCAGTCGCTCAAAGTGCTTGTTTCCAGAGCTCGAGATTCGATTGTTGGAAGTTCCAAAGCTTGCGTCCGGAAATGAGCTTTCGAAATGTACCGCTGGCTGGCGCTTTGATCTCCCAATGGTCAAGGAGACTGAAGACGGCCTCTCGGTCTTTGGGTTCGAAGTCGGCCTCCACCACGTCGGCGCCGAGCCGCCCGTCGATCCGCCGACGTAGACGATTCCAGCATACATGCTGTCCGCGACTCCGTCGTCGGCGTTCCCGCAGATGACGATTACACCCTTCTGCATCATGAACCCAGCGCCTTGGCCTGCGTTCCCAGCAACAATGAGTGATCCGCCCTTCATACCCACGCCAGCGCGCGTTGAGGCTTCGCCTTTGACAACCACGGTTCCCGAACGTATCGACGCGGCTGCGGCGTTGCCTGCATTCCCCGCGATCACGACGGTTCCGTCTCTCATGCTTTCGGCGGCGCCCCAACCTGCTCCGCCTTCGATGAACACGGCGGCGCCGTCGTTCATCCCTGCAGGGTAGTAGCCGGCCGAGCCTGCGATTTCCAGAATGGTTCCCTCGGGCAGTCCAATACCCAGGTTGTGTCTGGCCCTTGGATTGATAATGCAAACCTTCCGTTGCCCCGACTCGAACGCCTGACGGATTGCCCTGTTGATCTCTCGAATCGAGAGAGGGTCTGCATCAATTGTTGTCGAGTCGTCTTGACTTATGGCGTCGGTCAAAGCCCTTCGAGCGTCGCGTTCGAACGCGGCGCTACGCCTCCAGGTGAACAAATCGGGCGAATCCGGGCGGAGGTTCGTGGACATCGTACTTGCCGCCGATCGGGACTCGAAGGGCTTGCTCTTCGGTCGCCGCAGCGAAACAGTCTTCGTTCTCGAGCACCATCAGCGGCTTGAAGCCGAAACGATCTCTTACAACTCCCATCCCTCCGCACTGCCGACGATGTAATTGAACGCGCCGTCGAGGTCGGACACCGAGTCGTGCATCGCTTCTTCGAGCGTTCTGCCTCTGGAGAGCCGGTCGCGAAGATAGACTCCGATCACTTCCGAATCGTTCTCGGTAAAGAAGACGACGCCTTCCTGTTCATATTTGCGTCTAAGTCGATGGTAATTTGTGATATGTCCATTATGCACGAACGCAAGATCCGAAACGCCGTGAGCGTGGAACGGCTGTGAATGGCTGAGGTCGATCTTGCTTTCGGTGGACATGCGTGTGTGCCCCAAGGCCATCGGGCCGATCCAACCTCTTGCCGAATAGAGCGAGTCCAAGATCGAGGGGTGTCTGGCGAGCTTGACCAGATCGAGACGCGTTCCCAGGGAAAGGATCTCGAATCCTCTGAGCATTGTTTCGACCTCGACGGCCGTCGTTTGATACTCGCTCTTGATTTCGACTGTAATCGTGCCCGCTGTGTATTGGATGTCTTTGTTGACGCCTAAGGTGCCGAGACAGCCTCTGACCTCGCCAAGCTCGTCGTCCGAAGCCACGATTCGCACCTTCAGGCTTTGGTGTTCCGCGTCCCTCCGACCGCGATTCCAGAGCCGTCGGGTCCGCGGCATGCCAGTTGCTCGAGCATCCCCAAGACAACCGCTCCCGAGGCGCGCGTTGTTTCGGCCGTCCTTAATAATGAATCCAGCAATGCCACACATGAATGGTTTAAACTCTTTCGTCGCGAACGATTTCCCGGGAAATAGATTTTAGTGGCGTTGGCGGGCTTCGTCGCCAAAAATCGTGGTTCTTTGGCTGGAATCGTTTTCAAGGATCTTGGTCCCTGCGTGTCTCGAATCATGTCTCAAAGCGATGCTGAGGTGGTCTCGGGGCTTCGAGCCAGGCTCGAACAAGATGGAATCAAGCGGCTCTTGGCGCAGTTCGTCGACGTTCACGGCGCTGCCAAGGCAAAGCTGACGCCTGTCGCCGAGCTCCAGACGTTGTTGGACGTGGCGCTGGCTTTGCCGGAGGGGCGGTCTGGGGGTCGGGGCAAGGTCCCGACTCGCACGATATGTGCGCCCGCATCGACCCAAGGTCCTATACGCCCATGCCGCAAGAGCCCGGAACGGCGAGGTTCGCATGTTCGCTTTTTGTCGACGGCAAGCCGCACTCCTCCTGTCCTCGAGGGAATCTGGAGCGCGTGCTCGATCACGCCCGCCGGCTTGGTTTCGTTTACAACGCCGGCATTGAGCCCGAGTTTTTTCTGGTCGAACGAGCAGAGGATGGAACTCTGGCGGGATGGGATCCCTCCGGAACTGATAAGCTCAGTAAAGCGTGTTACGACTATCAATCGATGTCCGCCGCTGGACCGTACCTCCGCGAAATGAACGAAGCTCTCGAAACTTTGGGCTGGGGCGTCTACCAGTTGGACCACGAAGACGCCAACTATCAGTATGAGATCAATTATCGATACGCCGAGGCGTTGACCACCGCCGACAGGCTCATCTTCTTTCGTATGCTCGCCGGAGACCTTGCCCGCAAGCGCGGCGCGATCGCCACGTTCATGCCAAAGCCTTTCGCATCGAGGACGGGGTCGGGGGCGGCACTTGCATTTTCATCTTGCCGACGCCTCCACTGGCGAGAACCTCTTCATCGACGAGACCGATCCCAGAGGACTTGCAACCTCTCAGCTTGGGTATCACTTCCTGGGAGGAATCTTGTCGCACGCCCGAGCCCTGTGCGCCGTCTCTTCGCCCACAGTCAATTGCTATAAGAGGTTGCAAGTGGGTCGTGCGTAACGGGATCGACCTCCGGCTACACCTGGGTTCCCGCGTTCATCGCCTACGGCGACAACAACCGGACCCAGATGATCCGCACGCCCGGCGGCGGCCGATTCGAGGATCGGACCGTCTCGACGCGGCCAACCCTTACCTTATGCTGGCGGCCCACCTCGCCGCGGGCCTGGACGGCGTCGCCAGGCGAATTGATCCTGGAGATCCGAACCTCGGCAACCTCTACGCCCTCGATCGGAAGTCGGTCGAAGTGCGAGGCTTGCGCATCCTGCCCCAAACGCTTATCGAGGCTCTTGACGAGCTCGAACGAGACGAAGTCGTGCGCGAGGCGCTCGGACCGATTTCCTCGAGCTTCCTCGAACTGAAGCGAGACGAATGGCGCGAGTACCATTCCCAGGTTGAAAGTTGGGAAATCGATCGCTATCTGACAGCAATCTGATGAGAGAGAACGAGCTAAAATCGACTTAATATGCTAAAGTATGATTACGTCATTGTGGGCGGTGGCGCCATGGGCTCCGCCGCGCTTTACCATCTGGCCAAGGCTGGCGAGCGCGTGGCTTTGATCGAGCAGTTTCCGCTCGGTCATGTTCGAGGCAGCTCGCACGGCGCTGCGCGGATCACCAGGCACTCATACGCCGACCTTCGCTATGCCAGGCTGATGCCGGCGGCGTTTCGGGCCTGGAAGCAGCTCGAGGCCGATTGCGGCAGGACCCTTTACTTCAGGACCGGCGGGGTCTCGTTCGCGAGCCTCGAGAACGGCTATGTTGGTCAGGTGGCAAAAAACCTCGCCGAACTGGACGTTCCCCACGCCCGATTGTCAGCGGCCGAGCTTGCTCGCGTCTACCCAACGTTTCGTCTGCCAGACGACTTCGAGGCTGTGTTCGAACCCGACGCCGGCATGCTGGCTGCGTCGTTGGCTCTGGCTGTGCAGATTGAGCTCGCAAGGAAGATCGGCGGACCGAACGTCGCGATCTTTGAAAACTCGCCGGTGCTCTCGATCGATCTCGAAGCCGAGAAGCCCACCGTCAGGACGAAGGACGGATCGATCCAGGCGGAGAGGTTGATCGTTACGTCGGGTTCATGGACTTCCAAGCTCTTCCCAGGCGTCGTGGATTCTCCCAAACCGACGCTTCAGCAAGTGTTGTACTTTGAACCAAATGATCCGGAGCCTTTCCAGATCGGCAGGTTCCCGGTCTTCATTTACAAGGGAGATTCCGAATTCGATCAGTTCTACGGAATGCCTGGTTTTCTGGGAACTGGGATCAAGGCGGCCAGACACGGCGGTCCGCCCGTCGACCCGGACGCGAAGCCGGAGGCAATCGATCCAGACTACCCTGGGGTCGTAAGAGGGTTTCTCGGCCGATTTCTGCCTAGCCTCCAAGATGCAAAGATCTCATCAGCAGAGACGTGCCTTTATACGATGTCGCCTGGCGACGATTTCCGTATCGGGTTTGTTGCAGGCAGAACGGACGTGCTGATCGCAAGCCCTTGCAGCGGACATGGGTTCAAGTTTTCGACTCTGATAGGAAAGGTTTTGAGCGATCTAGCGCGAGGGCTCGACCAAGCTCGACGTCGAGTCTTGGAGCCGCGCGTGGCGGCTCGGGTCTGCTTAGAGGCTCTGGGGCCTTGGCGACCCCTGCTCGAGCCCGTCAGTTTCGCTTGTTCCGATCGTTCTTGATGCGGACCGCCTTGTCGTGGATCTGATCGGCGGTCAACCCGTTGGCGTCCTTGTAGCGGATCGAAGGGGACATCGACGCCGCGACCACCCCTCCCATTCCCTTCGCCGGATCGGGTTTGTTCTGGGCGTTCTGTGCGGCGGTTGCGATCACTCCCAAGTCGACGTTGAGTTTTCTCTGCTCTTCCTTGTTCAAAGCCTTGACCATGGCCTTGAAAGATTGTTCATATGCTTTGTCGGTCGTGGTATCAAGCTTTGGGGTCGAATCGCAACCCGCCAAAACGAAGCAAAGCACGATCCCCGCGAGTCTTTTGTAACTCATCACCGGCGTTCCCCTGGGTAATTCGCGTGGGCGCCTATGAACGCGCCCGCACCGTAGGCTAAATCAATGTGAATCGCTCCACAAGCGTGGTGTTCGTTTGTTGATCAGGACGTTGCAGCCTCGAGCCGGTCCTTGGCGGTCTCTTTGAGTCGGCGGAGGTCGATTTTTCCGGTTCCGAGCGTCGGCAGCGCCTCGACTTGAATAAAGTCTTCCGGGCTTGGGGTCCAGAGTTTGGGAAGGCCCAATTCGAGCAGCCGTTTGCAGACGTCCTGGGGGGAGAGGCCAAGCTCGGTGTACAACACGGCCAACCTTTCGCCCCGCTTGGCGTCAGCCACCGACGAAACCGCGACGCACTCTTCGCCTTTGGCGGTCACTTCCATAATCGCATTTTCAATCTTGAGATGTGACACCATCTCTCCTGCAATTTTGGAGAATCGCGAAAGCCGGTCGGTGATCCAAACGAACCCGTCTTGATCTTGGTAGCCAAGGTCGCCGGTGGTGTACCAGCCGTCGTTGACCACCGCCGCCGTCGCTTCCGGCTTGTTCAAATACCCGACCATCACTTGCGGGCCTTTGACCAGAAGCATTCCCTCGCGGCCTCGCGGAAGCGGCTCGTTGGTCTCGGGGTCGACCGTTTTGATCGCCGTGCCGGGCAAGGGCGTTCCCACGCTGCCTGGCCGATTTCCAGCAACCTTCCCGCCGTCGCGGGTGGGGCGGTCGTGCGGCACGTTTACTGAAACCACAGGCGAAAGCTCGGTGCAGCCGTACCCTTCAAGCGGTTCGATTCCCAGCTTGGCTCGAATCTCCTTCGCCAGCTCCGGCCTGAGCTTCTCTGCGCCCAAGACCAAGTGAACCACCGAGTCGAAGGCGCCAGGCTCGGCCCGGTGAAGATAACCTCGCATAAACGTCGGTGTGCATAAAAGCAATGTACACTTGTGTTCTCGACAAAGCTCTCCGACAATCTTCGCGTCCAGCGGGTTGAAGTGGTAAACACCCTTCTTGCCAAGGCAAAGCACCGTCCAGATCGTGACGGTGAACCCGAAAGAATGGAAGAAGGGCAGAACCCCCAAAACCACCTCGTCGTCGAGTAAGTTGATATGGTTCTGGATCTGATGTACGTTGGAGAGCACGTTTCGGTGCGATAGGACCACGCCCTTGGGGTCGCCCGTCGAGCCCGAGGTGAAGATGACCGTCGCGGTCGAATCGAGGTTCTCGCTTCCCAACCCAGGCAGGAAAGCCCCTAGGAGCGGAATCGGCACGATCTTTGCCGCGACCGCGGCCCATATCTTGTCGGCCTTGGTTATGGACCTGGCGACGTCCTCCAACAGGACGAGCTCCCCCTTGGGGGCGAACTTGAACCTGTCGAGGATCCGCTTTGACGAAACAACGTGCTTGATCCCGCACTGGTCGATCGACGAGTCCACAAGCTCCTTGCTCGCCGTATAGTTCAGATTCACCGGGATCTTGCCGAAGAGCGAGAGCGCGACGTTCACGACCGCCGTTGGAGCGACCGGGGGCTGAAATACGCCGACGTGGCTTTCATTGCCGATAATCCGGGAAAGCGCCCGCCCGAGCGCGACCGAGCGGAGAAACAGGTCTCCGTAGGTCAGGCTTGCCTTGGCGCTGTCGGCCATGGCGATCTTTTTGGAAAATCGCCTGGCTGTGTGAACGAAGGCTCTCGGGAGGCTCGTCCAGTGGCTTGGGAGAGGCGTAAGGGGGATGTCGGGGGCGTCCAGTGATCTCGACACCTCGGCGGTTGGAACAGGCATTTCCGTGATGTGTACGGTCATGCGAGAGCCTCTGGAGCTGCGGAACCGAGGGTTGGGGACTGGGTGACGACGGCGTTCACCAAATTACGGTGGAATCCAGCTCAACTGGACGGGTCAACGATCGATAATCGCCTCGGCGTGCAACACCCGCTTGCTCCAGCAGGTTGCACTGGCCGAACTGAAGAATCAAGAGGTTCCCCCCGTTTTCCGAGGCTTCTTGGGGCGGCTCCCCTTTGCGAACCCCTGCTTAACGGGCGTTCGCGGTCGCGGCTTCGAGGAGGCCTCTCCATGTCGCTTGGCTGGAATGTGCCCCTAATCTTTTACCACGCGCCCGAGCTGATCTATATTCTCCTTTGGGCAAGGGTGGTTACGATGACCCTTCGCGATGGGGCTCTTTCGCCGATTGTGCGGAGCCGTGGTCGCGGGATGCACCCAGGGCGACGAGTCGCGTGATCCGAGTCGAGAAGCTCTCCAAGGACTTTTTGGACTACCGCAAGGGCTGGGTCCCCGCGGTCGATTCGGTTTCGTTCGAGTGCCTGCCAGGGACGATTTTCGGGCTCTTGGGGCCCAACGGGGCTGGCAAGACGACAACCCTCCGCATGCTATCCACCGTTCTAAGGCCCACAAGCGGGATCGCCACCGTTGCTGGTTTCAACGTACTAACGTCGGCCGCGCAGGTGAGATCACACATCGGCTACCTTTCCACCAGCACGGGCGTCTACGACCGCATGACCGCCTGGGAAATGGTCGAGTACTTTGGCAGACTTTACCACATCCCTCAAGAACGTCTGCGGGCGCGGATGGAAGCCATCTTCGACTGGCTCAGGATGAACGACTTTCGAGACGTGCTTTGCTCGAAGATGTCCACCGGAATGAAGCAAAAGGTGTCGATCGCCCGGGCGATCGTCCACGACCCCCCAGTCCTGATCTTCGACGAACCGACGACCGGCCTGGACGTTATGGTCGTCCGCATGGTCCTGCAAAAGATTGAAGAACTCCGCGACCAGGGCAAGACTATTCTATTCTCGACGCATGCCATGCATGAAGTGGCTAAAATATGCGCTCGCGTGGCAATATTGCACAAAGGTCGAATCCAGGCCGAGGGGGCCGTCGCCGAGCTTCTCGATCGCCACGACCAGCCCGATCTCGAGGAGCTCTTTTTCCACTTGGTCGCCAAGGCCGACTCCGCCGAATTTATAGAGGTCTAGTGCCGACCAACGGAAAATCCGTTAAGCAGAAAGCCTCCAGACATCAATAGGATCGAGAGCCGAGAGCATGCACTGGTCGAACGTCTGGATCATATTCAACCGGGAAATCCGCGACCAGGTGCGCGACCGACGCACGCTTTTCATGGTTTTCGTACTGCCCATTCTGCTGTATCCGATCCTCGGCATAACCATCATCAAGCTTTCCGAGGCGTTCGCGACCAAGCCGCGGAAAATCGTGGTGGTCGGTGCAGAGCACTTGCCCGCGGTCCCGCCGCTTTTGGACAAATCCGGCACCCGTTTCGACGAAGATCTCTTCAACGTCGAAGGCGAAAGGTCCAGGCTCATCGTCGAATCGGTTGAACCCAGTACGCGCCTGGAACCAAGAGGAAGAGCGAAAAAAGCTCATCCGCCTGGGGGAGGCCGACGCCGTGCTCGTCCTTCCCGCCGACGCCAAGGAGCAGATCGACGAGCTCGGAGCGCTCGACGCCCCCATCGAATACAACAGCGTCAACGAGCAAAGTCAACTCACGTATTTACGTCTTAGAGAAGTGCTGCGCCGCTGGAACGATCTGATCGTCGCCGGCAGATTGGAGCGAGAGCACAAGCCCAAGTCGTACACTTCTCCGGTCAAGGCCAAGGGGGTCGACGTCGCGCTTTTGCGCCAGGCGGGCAGGGGGGTCTGGGCGAGGCTTTTTCCATTCTTACTTGTGATTATGTCTTTGACGGGAGCGTTTTATCCCGCCATCGACCTGTGCGCCGGCGAGAAAGAGCGGGGGACCATGGAGACGCTCTTGATCAGCCCCGCGAGCCGGTCCGAGATCGTCCTGGGGAAGTTCTTCACGGTCTTGGTGGCAAGCGTCGTCACCGCGTTTCTCAATCTGGCGAGCATGGCGCTGACGGGCGCTCAGCTTGCCAGGCAGGCTGGCGCGTTCGCTCAATCGGCCGATCGGGCCGCGGCGGCCAGCGTGATCTCGGCGCCTTCGCTCGGTTCGATGTTCTGGATGATCCTGCTGCTCATTCCGCTGGCTGGGTTCTTTAGCGCCGTCTGCCTGGCATTGGCTGTGATGGCCAAGAGCATGAAGGAAGGCCAGTACTACATGACGCCGCTGTACCTGGTCTCTCTGCCGCTCATCTTCCTCACGCTGGCGCCGGGCGTGAACCTCGACGCATTCTACAGCCTGGTGCCGATCACAGGGGTCTCGCTTCTCCTTCGATCGCTGCTCCAAGGCGATTTCGTGGTCGCCAGGAAATACTTTCTTCCAGTGCTCATCCCAACCTGCATCTACGGCGTCTTGGCGCTGCGGTGGGCCGTCGATCAGTTCTTGCGTGAAGATGTGTTGTTCAGAGAAGCAGAACGTTTCGACCTCAAAGGCTGGCTGGGCCACCTGATGAAATCGAAGAGGGAAACGCCCAACGGCGCCGAGGCGTTCCTCTGCTTCATCCTGATGCTCAGCTCAGCCTGGTTTCTCCTGCAACTGATGGCCGATCAATCGCCCACGGCCATGGTGGTCGGACAGGTGGCCTTCGTGCTCACTCCCCCATTGGCGATGGCGTTTCTGCTGACCTCCAGTCCCAGACGCACGCTCAGGCTTTATTGGCCCAGAGCCGAGTACGTGTTTCTGGCTCTTGGCCTGGCGATTTCGCTGCACCCTTTGGTCAAGGAGCTTGGTTGGTGGGTTCAGTGGTTCTTCCCCATCGACGAAGTGATCCAGGAACGCCTCGCCGCCTTCCTGAAACAGATCCCCAACACCCTCACCCTCTTCGTCCTGTTCGCGTTCGTTCCAGCGGTCTGCGAGGAATTCGCCTTCCGAGGGTTCATCCTTTCAGGCCTGCAGAGAAGCTACAGGCAGGCGACCGCGGTTGTCCTTTCAGCATTGCTATTTGGTTACATGCACGTCTTGTTCAGTTTGAATCAACAAGTGTTTAATTCTATAATTCTCGGCTTGCTGCTGGGCCTTTTGGCTGTCAGGAGCGGCAGCATCCTACCAGGGATCCTCTTCCACCTCGGCAACAACGGGCTTGCGGTCCTGGTCGAAAAGTTCACCGAGTCGGCCGGCGATTCCAAGCTGGTCGCTTGGCTCTATCGCAACCCAGCCGAGGGGCTCTATCATTGGTATTGGCTGCTCTTCGGGGCGATCGTCTCGATCGTTCTCACTTTCAGGCTGGCGCGAGGCGTACCAGCCGTCCGCCCTCGGGTTGAGCCCGCCGAGATTGGCGCCGAAGTCTAAGGCAGCCGAGCCCCAAGCCCAATTCGCCGCGGAAAACCTCGGGTCGCATCGAGGCGGAGTCCGCCCACCAGGACGGCGTCGATTGACTGCAACCACGCTGACTCTGAGCTCGCGTTTCGTCTTCCCCGTCGAAGGCCCGCCGATCCCAGGCGGACGCGTCTCGATCAGGGCAGGGAGAATTGAGTCGATCTCCCAAGCCAACGGTCCTAGCCCAGACCTGGACCTTGGGAATTTTGCCATCGTCCCTGGCTTTGTAAACGCACATACACATCTGGAAATCGACCGCTTGCCCGATCTCGGCGGTTCCGACGAGATCGATTGGCTCACCCGAGTGGTCGCATGGCGGCGCTCTCAGGGCGTTGGCGAATCGTTTGCCGAGATCGCCTCGAGGAACGCCAAGGCCAGCATAGAATCCGGGGTTACCCTCGTGGGAGACGTCACCACCGCCGGGGCAAGCTGGCCAGCCCTCGCCGCCGCTCCAACCCGCGGGGTCGTCTTTTCGGAAGTCGTGGGGCTCAAACGCGCACGGGGCCTACAGACTAGCCAGGAGGCCTGGGATTTCTTGGCGACCATCAAGCCAGAGCACCAGGTCGCTGCCAATTGCAGACCTGGCTTGAGCCCGCACGCGCCTTACAGTACCGCGGAGTGGCTCTATCACAAATCCGTATCGAGCAGACTCCCGCTCTCAACGCATCTCGCGGAACTTCCCGAAGAACTCGAGCTTTTGCAATCCCGCTCCGGCCGGCTTCGCGAGTTCTTGGCGGACCTCGGCGCTTGGGATGAAGATTGGTCCCCTGTAGGCCCAAGCCCAGCCGATTACGTCCGCAAGAAAGGACTCAAGAACGCCGACTGGCTCGTAGCCCACGGGACCTACTTCGACGAAGACGAGTTCTGGCGGTTCAAACCCGGAGCCTCGCCCAAGAGCCACCGAGTCGCCATCGCATATTGCCCCAGAACTCACGCACGATTCGGACATCGACCACATCCCTATCGAACGATGCTCGAGCGCGGGATCGTCGTTTGCCTGGGAACCGACAGCCTTGCCTCGAGCCCTAGCCTGAGCGTCTTCGACGAGATGCGGTTCCTCTTTCAACAAGATCAGGGCGTCTCCGGACAACTCCTGCTGACGATGGGCACGCTCTTCGGCGCCTGGGGCCTGCGGGCGGAAACCATCTGCGGATCCCTCAAACCAGGAAAGTCCGCGGACTTGGCGATCATCGCCCTCCCCAACCGGGACGACCCCGACCCTTATAAGCTCTTACTCGACTCCGACCTCGGGGTCGTTGCAAGCATGTTCGAAGGCAAGTTCACTTCTGGGCCGTGGAGGAGCGAACCGGGAGTCGGGAGTCGAGAGTAGGGAACGGCCACGGAAAGCGCCCAGGAACGATCGAACCCAAAATTCGCGGAATCCGGATGCCCATAAGGAGGAATCGAGGCAACGGAACAAGGGCGACCGACTGGGTCTTGATTGAAATTGTGCTCTCCTACCAAACGAAGCCAATTTCGGAGGGGAGAAGAGGTAAACCCCAGAACTCACGGACTCACACGGAAACCAGAACGAACGAAGCCAATTTCTCGGCATCCTGATGGAACCTTACCGCTTTCGGTTCCCTGGTCTGTAGGGCCATCCGTGATGTTTGGTGTTCCCGCCAGAGGCGGATCTTCGACGTCAGTGGCCCGAATCTGCTCCCAGACCAAACGAAGCCAATTTCATCCTCGGTTTTCTTCCTCAGCCTTCGTAGTCAGCCTAACTTCACCTTGTCCCAATCCCATCCGTGTTATCGGTGTTATTAGTGGTTAAATCCCCTCAGCTCTCAGGCTCCTCCGCGCCGCGGTGGTCCGCGCACAGTCCGTCCACACGTATCAACCTGCGTGCGATTTGCCAAAGAGCCGAAGGATTTCGCCTTCAACAGAGATAGTTGCTTTTCCCGGCCAAAACCGGCAAGAAATTTTGAAATTCCAATCTGGGGAAGATGGGGGAATTCTGCGGGCAAAGAAGTGCGAACCCACCGGTTCGGCCTCTGGTAGGCTCGAGAACGGAGCTCTGTCTTGCAGCAATGCCGGGGACCCGCCGGGGAGGGCCGCCAAGGGCGCGGAGGGAGGCGTTCGGATCATCGAGAGCCCCCCACCGCCTTGCCCGAGCCACGCCTAAGCAGTATCCTCACATGAAGCGTTAAGTACGAGCGAGAGGCCGCGACGGCCTCGCGATTCCCAAGCACCCCGACTTCCAGCTCGGCGGACTCGCTTTTCCCAGAGTACCTGAATGAATGCAGGGTCGATTGTTCGATGCCGGAACCGCGACTGGGTCTTGCTCCCGAGCGAAGATGAAGAGTTGATTTTGCTTCGCCCGTTGACAGGCGCCACAGACGAGGTGGTCGCGGTACACCGGCGTATCAGCGATCTCCTCCGATACACCTTGAAGGAAGAGACTCTCGAGCCGTCCCAGTTCAAGCCTCCGACGGTCGACGATCTTGCTGACGCATCAAGCGCTCATTTGCTTTGGCATGCTGCTCGGTTGACCCTTCGCGAGGGCGCGACGCCTTTTCGCTCGTTGGGCAAGATTTCGATTCGGCCGAGGATCTACCAATTCGTTCCTCTTTTGATGGCGCTTTCGTCTCGACCCTGTTCGATTGCTAATCGCCGACGACGTTGGCGTCGGCAAAACCGTCGAAGCGCTCCTTGTCGCTCGCGAGCAGCTCGACAGAGGCGAAATCAAGCGAATTTGTGTGCTCTGTCCGCCATACCTTTGCGAGCAGTGGCAAAAGGAGTTGGCTGAGAAGTTCAACCTCGACGCCGTGGTCATCCGCTCCGGAACGATCAATCAACTCGAGCGTCGAAAAACAGGGTCGGAGAGCATTTACAAGCACTACCCTGTGCAGGTCGCCAGCATCGATTTTCTCAAGAGCGATCGTAACAAGCAACTTTTCTTGATGGACTGCCCGGACCTCGTGATCGTCGACGAAGCCCACGGCTCCGCCCTGGCAGCCGAGGCATTCCAAAGCCAGCACCAACGCCATGAGTTGATTCGAGACATAGCAGACAAAGAAAATCAACACCTGATCCTGCTAACCGCGACTCCGCACAGCGGCGTCGAAAGCCGCTTTCGGTCCCTGCTGAGCTTGCTCGACCCGAAATTTGCAGACTGGGACACGACTGCCCTGACAGACCCCCAACGGGCCCATTTAGCTTGCCACTTCGTGCAACGGACCAGGCGCGATATCGAACAGGACTGGGAGGGCGAGCATTGTTTTCCCAAGCGAGAGTCGTTGGACAAGACCTATCGACTCTCCAAGGGTTATCGTGAACTATTCAACGAAACCTTTGAATTCTGCTCGGAGATCGTTCGTACGGGCCAAGACTTGAACAAGCGGCACCAGCGCGTCCGTTACTGGGGGGCTTTGGCGCTCTTGCGTTGCGTGATGTCGAGCCCCGCCGCCGCGTTCGCAGCACTCGAATCGCGTCACGATAGGCTCGCCGAAGCGGACGGTGAAGACGAACCTGATTTCCGCTCGTTTGTTTTCGAATCGGCCGACGATCAAACCGACGACGACATGCCGACGCCGCCGGTCGAAGCCGCCGAGGCGACCATGCCCGACAACGATCGGAAGCGACTTCGAGAGCTCGGTCGAAGGGCCAAATCGCTTCTCGAATCAGCCGACGACACGAAACTCAAGGGCTGCGCAGAGCTCGCGGCCGAGCTGCTCTCGAGCGGCTTCCATCCGATCGTCTGGTGTCGCTATATCGCCACCGCGGACTCTCTGGCTGAAGGTCTTCGAACCATCCTCCGCAAGAAGTTTCCCAAGCTGCGTGTGGTATCGATCACGGGCCACATCGGCGACGAAGAACGACGCGCCAAGGTCGACGAGTTGGCACTCGAACCCGTTCGCTTGATGGTGGCTACAGACTGTTTGAGCGAAGGCATCAACTTGCAGCACGCTTTCGACGCGGTGATCCACTACGACCTTCCCTGGAACCCCAATCGGCTCGAGCAGCGCGAAGGACGCGTCGACCGTCTGAACCAACGCTCGCCAGTCGTCAAGGCGATCCGTTACTTTAGCCCAGACAGTCCGGTCGACGGAGTTGTGCTGGAAGTCCTACTGAACAAGGCCCGCGAAATCCACAAGACCCTCGGAACGCATGTGCCAGTGCCCGCTGATAGCGAAACCGTGACCCAGGCTCTCCTGAACGCTCTCTTTCTTCGAGGAGATGCGGTCAAGGCTCAACTGGAGCAGCAGACAACGCTCGATTTCGGCGGCGACGACGAATCGATCAAGGACTTTCATAAGCGATGGCAACGCGACGCCGATCGCGAGAAGACCAACCGCAGCCGCTTCGCACAGAAGGCTCTCAAGCCAGCCGAAGTTCGCCAAGAGCTCGAGACGACAGACGCTGTTCTAGGCGACCCAATCGCCGTACGCGAGTTTGTTTTGAACGCTGCACAGCGAGTGGGGATTCACATCCGAAAAGAGAAGCGTGTAGGCGTATTCTCGATTCCGGTCGATCCAGCTATGTTGTCGACACTCCCGAGCCAAGTATCCTCCGGATTGAACAAGAAAGCCAATCCGTGGCTGATCAGTTTCGAATCGCCGACGCCCGAGGGCGCCGAGTATCTCGGCAGGAACCATCCGTTCGTGGCCACGGTTGCGAGGTTCCTGATGGAAGAGGCTCTCACAAAAGGCGCCCAAGCCGCTGCCTCGCGATGTGGGGTGATCAGGACCAAGAGCGTTTCTCGTCTGACGACGATTGCGCTCTTGCGCGTACGCTATCTCGTCAAACAGCCCGATCGACCTTCTCTGCTATCGGAAGAAGTGCTGGCGGCCGGCATGGTCGCGATCCCCAATCGTTCCAAGGTTGATTGGTTGT
The DNA here is from genome assembly GCA_963818975.1 of uncultured Planctomycetota bacterium. Classification (GTDB taxonomy): domain Bacteria; phylum Planctomycetota; class Planctomycetia; order Isosphaerales; family Isosphaeraceae; genus CAWFUI01. Next base: position 382,285 of record CAWFUI010000021.1, read on the forward strand.
CGGATGAAGAGGCACTGAAGCTCTTATCAGAGGCCAAGCCCGACGCCAACGTTTCGATGGTGGAGAAGCGCGAGATCATCAAAGCGGCGCTCGTCTGTTGGCCGCTTGTCGAGGACGACTTGCACAAGCGGGTCGAAGCGCAGCGCCACCGAACTGGAGAAGAGCCATAAGCGCGTCCGTCAGGCTGTTGCTCTTAAAGTACGTCAACTGAGCGTCGACCCTCAGCTCCCTCCAGACCTGCTCGGCATCCTCGTTCTGCAACCGGTGGCGACCTGATCAATGTCGAGCATGCCATCCATCCGCATCGAAGGCGGACTGCTCGGGCCCGACATCTTGGACCAGGTGCTCTCGGGCGACTTGCCTGGACAGAAGGCGCCAGAGTTTGGCCTCGGGCCCCGACGCAACCTGACCGACGAAATCGCCGCGGTGTTCGCCGACGCGCGAGCACTCTGGGGCGTCTTTCAAAACCGGCTGGATCGGCTTGCACCGACGGACCTGGCGACCACCGTTACGCGGGACGCATGGGTTATCCCCTTTCTCGGACTCTTGGGCTACGAACCAAAGTTCAACCAGAAAGCACACGAAGTCGACGGCCTAAGCTTCGCGATATCGCATCGCGCATCGGAAGAAGGAGCCTCCCCGCCGATTCACATCGTCGGCGCTCGCCAAGAGTTGGGCAGAGTTTCCGAGTCGGGAAGGCCTCGGTTGGCGCCTCACTCGCTGCTTCAGGAGTTCCTCAATCGAACCGAACACGTTTGGGGTCTCGTGACCAACGGACTCACGCTTCGATTGCTGCGCGATTGCACATTCGTGAGACGCCAGGCATACGTGGAATTCGATCTGCCGTCGATCCTGGCTGAGCAGCGGTTTCAAGACTTCTCAGCGCTCTACCGGCTGATCCACCGAACTCGACTGCCTCGAGATCCAGCCGATTCCGAGAGCTTGATCGAAAAGTATTACTCGCACTCGGTCGAGCAAGGCGGACGTGTCCGCGAGCACCTGCGCGACGGCGTCGAAGAATGTATTCGGATCTTGGCCAACGGCTTCCTGAAACACCCCGAGAACGACACGCTGCGAGATCGAGCCTCGCCGTCATTTTCGGGCAACGATCGGATCTCTGCCGACGATCTCTATCGCCAGTTTCTCACGCTGGTCTACCGCTTTCTGTTCTTATTGGTTTCTGAAGATCGTGGTCTTCTGAGTTCGAGTCCGCTGTACCATGAACACTATGGCGTGGCGCGTCTGCGGCGGCTGCTCGACCAGCGTGCGGCGTTCAGCGACGACAACGACCTCTGGCACTCGCTTCGCGTGCTCTGGCGTTTGCTCGTCGACGACGCACCCCAGCCCACACTGAACAAGCAGCCGGTCGCGTCGATCCTCGGCCTGCCGGTCTTGAACGGAGAACTCTTCGCACCACAGGCCCTCGACCTCTGCGTCATTTCGAATTTGGATCTGCTCAAGGCATTCGAGCATCTAGCTTGGTATTACGACGAGAAGACCAAGGTTTCACGTCGCGTGAACTACGGAGCGCTCGACGTCGAGGAACTCGGCTCGGTCTATGAGAGCTTGCTCGAACTGCATCCCTTTGTGGACGGTGGGAAATCCGGACAGGCGACGTTCGACTTCGTGAAAGGGGGCGGTCGCAAGGAGAGCGGGTCTTACTACACGCCGCCGCAGCTTGTTAACGAGCTGATCCTTTCTGCGCTCGACCCTGTGATCGCAGCTCGCCTTGCTGAGAACCCGAAGGATCGAGAGCGTGCATTGCTCTCGATCCGGGTTTGCGATCCTGCGTGCGGCTCGGGCCATTTTTTGTTGGCAGCGGCCCGGCGGATCGCACGCGAATTGGCGCGAATTCGGAGCGGCGAGGACGAGCCTGCGCCCGAACGAGTCCGAGAGGCAGTCCGCGACGTGATCTCGCACTGCATTTATGGAGTGGATAAGAATCCGCTCGCGGTCGACCTCTGTCGCGTGGCCTTATGGCTCGAAAGCCATACAGCCGATAAACCGCTGACGTTCCTCGACCATCGGATCCGCTGCGGAGACTCGTTGGTCGGCGTTTTCAATCTCGATTCGCTCGAGGAAGGGATTCCCGATAAAGCCTTCGACCCGCTCGAAGGCGACGACAAGGCTTTTGCACGCGAAATGATGCGATTGAATCGGGACGAACGGGGCGGAGCGGGACCTGTTTGGAGGACAGACGCGTGAGAGTTTGGCTGTGCTCGATAAGCAAAGCCGAGAGCTCGACGCGATCAGCGACGACTCGCCAGAGGCCATCGGCGCAAGAAGCAAAAGTTCGAGCAAAGCCACGCCGACCTTACGTGGCGACTGCGAAAACAGGCTTGCGACCTTTGGACTACGGCGTTCTTTCAACCCTTGAAACAGGGTTTGCCAATTATCACGACTGCCTCGCTGAAAGAGCTTTCAGCCGGCAGACCGGTCGACCCGCGCGTGACCGGTCTGGCGATGCTCATTTCCAATCGCCAGCGCTTCTTCCACTGGCCAATCGAATTTCCGGAGGTCTTCGCTCAGGGCGGTTTCGACGTGCTCCTGTCTAATCCGCCATGGGAACACGTCGAACTGAAGGAGCAGGAGTTCTTCGCTACCAGAGACGCTAGAATTGCTCTCGCTCGGACAAAAAACGAACGGTCTAAGCTCATCCGGGCATTGAGCGAAAGGAATCCGGCTCTGTTTATCAAGTATTCGGAATCCTTGCGTGAGATCGATGGAAACAGGCAATTCCTAGCCGGGTCAGGACGTTTCGTGCTAACTGGCAAGGGACGTATTAACACTTACAGCGTGTTCGCCGAGCTAGCCACTCACGCGGTTAAGAGTTCTGGGCGAGCCGGAGTGATTCTTCCCAAAGGGATCGCCACAGACGACACGACGAAGGACTTCTTCGGATCGATCGTCAGCGAGGGCAGGCTCATCGACTTGATCGGCTTCGAGAACGAGGAATTCATCTTCCCGGCGATCGACCATCGCGTCACGTTCTGCAAAATAACCATCGCTGGCCAAGGAGCTCAGGAACACAAAAGCCGCATCGGCTTTTACATCCGGCGCTTCTCGCAGCTTGCGGAGCAAGAACGGTTCTTCACGCTCGAGAAGGACGACTTCTGGCTTCTGAACCCGAACACGGGCAATTGCCCAATCTTCCGATCCCAAGCCGACGCCGAGCTCACGAAGGCCATTTACCGACGCGTGCCGATTCTCTGGCGCGAGGCAAAAGGCAACCAACCCGAGGTTAACCCCTGGAGGATCAAGTTCCTTCAAGGACTCTTCAATATGTCATCAGACTCAGAGTATTTCTGGACGGCGGAAGAGTTGCGTGCTGATGGATGCCGGCTCGAGGGGAACGTCTTCGTTAGCCCGTACGCCAAGTATCTGCCCCTCTACGAAGCAAAGATGCTGCATCAGTTCGACCATCGCTTCTCAACTTACGAGGGCGCGACAGAGAAGCAGCTCAACGTCGGCATCCTGCCACAGCCTACGGCCGAGCAGAAGCGTGATCCCAACTTTGTCGTCCAGCCGCGCTATTGGGTACAAGAGGAGATCGTCGAGTCGGCGATCCCTTACTATCCCGAACCGCTGGCGATGGCTCTGCGGCTCGAACACCGGCCGAGCATCCAGCGCGTGCTCACATGGTGGCTGGCCGGGTTCCATCTGGCGAAGGGCGATAGCGAATCCGCTGCGACGCTTCTCTATTCAGCTCGTCGCTATGATCTGGAGAAGACCGTCGCGCGATTCTTCAAATTCGAAGATCCTGAGAAGTCGTCTTGCGAATTTCAGGAGATATTTCCGCTAACGGAGATAGATGCGAAAGCAATTGTCGAGAATCTGGAGGCACCAGAGAACCTGGCGCGAGAGCTCGTACACCGATTCAGCCCGAAGTGGTACATGGGCTGGCGCGATATCACGAATGCGGGGAATGAGCGGACGCTATTAGTCAGCTGTGTTCCCCGATCGGCGGTTGGACACAAGTTCCAGTTGATATTCTCTGCATTGCCCGTCAGGACCAGACTGTGCTTACAGGCGATTCTGAATTCCTGGATAGTTGACTACTGCGCCAGGCAAAAGCTGGGCGGGACATCACTTTCATACTTCATACTTAAGCAAATGCCAGTAGTCTCCCCCGACATTTTGGAATCATTCCATATCGCTTCAGGCACTGTCCCGCTCGTACACCTAATCGCATCGCGAACTCTTGAGCTGTGCTACTCTGCAAACGACCTAGCGGGTCTCGCGGCTGACTCTGGGTTAAATCAGAGGCCATTCCTGTGGGATGAGAACCGTCGCTTTCAAGTCCGCTGCGAGCTCGACGCTGCCATCTTCCACTTGTATCTACCTAGTACCGTAACTGGAGAATGGCTGCCGACAAAGAATGAGTCGCCGTCCGAGTTGTGTCGCCTCCAACGACACCTTCCAACTCCGCGAGATGCAGTCGGCTTCATTCTCGATCAGTTTCACCAGACCAAACAGGACGAGTCGCCTGACACCACCCTTCATCCAAAGGAGCGCGTTCTAGAGATCTACGATGCGATACTTTCCGCCCAGAAGGCCGGGCGACCGTACGTGTCTATGCAGGCACAGCTGCCGGGGCAGCCGTCATGATCAAAGAAGTGCAACTCAGAAACTTCAAACGCTTCAAAGACCATGTGTTCTCTTTCCGACCCTCGGGTGTAACATTGTTGGCGGGCGGAAACAACTCGGGCAAGTCGAGCGTGCTTCAAGCGTTAGCCCTATGGCAGTTCTGTCGAGACGTTGTGAGGGCGCGGAGAGGCAGAACAGCACTCGAGGGCCCTTACGCCGGAAAGGGAGTTCCTGTTAACGCACTGAACTTTTCTCCCTTATGTATTCCATCCTTTGAGCATCTCTGGACAAATCTCGACACCCGCAAGAGTCGTAACGCCGAAAGCTCAAACACCGGCTACACCCTCAGTATTGGCTGCAAATGGGACGAGCCGAACGAATCAGGAGAGGATGTTGAGAGAAAGCTGGCATTTGGACTCACATTGTCTCATGAGCGTCTGTACATAAAACCCATCGACTCGACTGTGCCACAAGGGGGCCGAGTCCCACGCTGTGCCTATATGCCCCCTTTTGCGGGGATCTCCGAACGAGAGGAGCGCCTGTCTAGAGGCTCTCAACGTCGGCTTATCGGTCGCGGGCTTGCGGGAGCCGCTCTTCGAAATATCTTGTTCGACCTCCACCAAGACTTCAAAGAGTCGCTTGAACAAGAGCTCCACGGACGGAGCCGCTTGAGAGGCCAAGAAAGACGGGAGTTCTATCGAAACGAGCCGTGGCAACAGTTGTGTGAGGTGCTTAAAGAACTCTTCAAGTGTGAACTACGAGTTCAGGCGTTTAACGATGAGTACAGTTCAGCCGTCAATGTGCTTTTCATTCGAGGGTTTCTGCAGAATGGCAGATTGGTTCGGTTTCCAGGGTTCAGACCCAGAGACGTCATGGCGGAAGGGAGTGGTTTCCTTCAATGGCTCAGTGTTTACGCTCTCGCAGTTCGTAGTGACGTCGACGTTCTTTTGCTTGACGAACCAGACGCCCACATGCATCCGAGTCTTCAAGCGCACCTGCTTGACAGGCTCAGATCTTTGGCGCGTGAGAATAACAAACAGGTTCTAATGGCAACCCATTCCACGGAGATTTTGAAGCGAGTAGAGCCTTCGGTTATCTTTCACCTTGGCGATCGTTCCAATCAGTATCTCTCGACCGAAAGCCAACGGGTTTGCCTCTTCGAAGGGATTGGGAGCGACTACTGCCCCAAACTGGATCAGTTGCGGCTAAATAAGCGAGTGCTGTTTCACGAAGGCCCTTCAGACGAGCAACTACTGCGAATCGTGTCGGAGCGAATGCAGCGACCCCTACCTCAGAACCTTGTATTCTGGCAATACGGCGGCTCTCACTCGCAACGAGCAATTTTGTTCGACCAGCTCTCTACCGAGATACAGGGACTTCGGGGCTTCTCGTTAAGGGACCGCGACTCGCTAGAACTGCGCGACGTCGATTCTAATTTGATCGAAAGAGGGCAGCTGAGCTTGCGAGGTGAACTGCGCTGTAGGACATGGCGGAGGCGACATTTTGAGAACTATCTGCTAGTCCCGACCGCTATTGCTCGAGCAAGCGGGAGGGAACTCCATGAAGTCGAAGCATTCCTCAACACAGTGTGGGGTATACCTTCAGGGGAATTAAGTGATTTTGTCGCCTCTAATTGCTCGCCCGGACTTAAGGACGCCCGTGGCAAAGAGGCACTTTACGAGGGAATTCAGGCGAGTGGAACGGATTCTAGGAAGCTCTCGGTCAAAGAGCAGTTCGGTTGCACCCGTCAGGACATCGCGAGGAATCTCAACGAGTCGGAAATTGCAGAAGACTTGGTTACGTTTATCAGGGAGGTCCATTCGCTAGGTGCCACCTGATAATTGCATCCTTAAGCTTGTGTCGAACGAGAAACGTTCCTCGATCCTCTCTGGTTCGCAGCCTAATAGGCCGTAGAGAGCAATGAAAAGAGAGAGGTAGGCGTCCACGGCGCACTTCAACTGCTAGCTGGAATAACAATGAATCTTAGACTCACCAACATCGGGCAGATTACCGATGCCGACCTGACGTTCGGCGATCTGACCGTATTGGTCGGTCCGCAGGCGACGGGCAAGAGCATCGCTCTTCAGTTTCTAAAGCTCGTCGTTGACGCTGGCCATGTCCAGGAAGAACTGAGCCGCTACGGTCTGGACTGGTCTGGTAAGCTGCCGGAGTTTTTTGACATCTATTTCGGCGAGGGAATGCGATCGATCTGGCGACAGGGCGAGAGCTCAGTTGTTTGGAACAACAAAGACGTCGACATCCCCAAGCTCATCGCTCGAAAGCGAATCAACAAAGAAGAGTCGCTCTTTCTGATCCCAGCGCAACGGGTTCTGACCCTGCGAGACGGATGGCCAAGGCCCTTTACCGATTATTCGCCAGGTGATCCCTTTGCCGTCAGGGAGTTCAGCGAGAAGCTTAGGACACTCGTTGAGAAGGAGTTCGGCGCTAACGAGAACCTGTTCCCGCAGGACCGCCGGCTCAAGAGGGAATTTCGGGAGCTACTCGAGGACAGCGTGTTTGGGAAGTTTCGCCTCAGGGTTGATAAGTCGCGAGTTCAAAAGCGGCTGGTGCTGGGACCCTCCGAGAATCCTTTGCCTTTCATGGTCTGGTCGGCGGGGCAGAGGGAGTTTATCCCACTTTTGCTCGGATTGTATTGGCTGATGCCGGCCGCGAAGGTTGCACGTCGAGGCGATCTCGAATGGGTTGTCCTCGAGGAGCTCGAAATGGGACTGCATCCTCGAGCGATCTCGGTCGTGTTGTTAATGGTGCTGGAACTCGTCTCTCGCGCTTATCGCGTTTGCTTGTCGACGCACTCCCCCCAGGTTTTAGAAATGGTTTGGGCGTTGCGCAATTTGCAAGCGTGCGATGCTCCACCATCAGCTCTCTTGGGAGTCTTCAATGCTCCAAAAACCCAGCCGCTCGAACGACTCGCGAGTCGCGTGCTTTCAAAGACGTTCAAGGTCCATTACTTCGACGCCAAGACCGGAATTACAAAGGATATTTCGGACCTCGATCCTGGCAGCGAACTCGAGGTTGAAAACGGCTGGGGAGGCCTGAGCGAATTCAGCGGCCGAGTCAACGATGCCGTGGCAAGGGCAGTGTCCAACGCCGAAATGCGGGGTCGCAAATGACCTTCAAGGGCGCGGTCGAGGCGACGCCACAGATCAAAGACGCGTATCGACCCGGCTTGCAGGCGCTTCGCAAGCCTGAGAGAAAGCGAGTCTCGGCGGAGGACGATCGTCAGTTGACAGGAAGCGTCGACCTGGATAGGGCGGTGAAGGACGCACACCCGAACGATCGGCGTTGGGATTACGCCGTGGCGCATCGGCCGGGGAATTGGAGTCGCGGCCGGGAGATCGTCTACTGGATCGAGATTCACCCGGCGACAAGCGGCGACGTCGGCGATGTGCTTGCCAAGCTGGCCTGGCTGAGGAAATGGCTGAGTGCCAATTCTCCGGCGCTTCACAAGATGCGGTGCGAATTCATCTGGATCTCCAGCGGAAAGACTTCGTTTACAGCCGGCGCACCGCAGCAGAGAATCATGGCCCAGCAAGGGCTCCGTCATCGCGGACGCCACTTCAGGATCCCAGCGTATGCCGCCGAATAAGAGAAACAGCACATGAACGTCTTCGACCTGCACAAACGCGTCATCGACGATTACCGCGAATTCGTCCGCTCGTTCTTCTTCATCGCAGACGATCGACTCCGAGAATTCGTGGACAAATCGCTCGATGAAGAGAGCCGGCTGTGGCCCGAGTTTCTCTTGCAAGTCAGTCCGTCATACGAACGCGCGGCCACAGTCGACGAGCTTGCGGGGAAAGGCGTTATCCACCAGGAGACAGCCAAGATTTTTCGGACGCCTGAAGGCAAACCGTTCAACCTCTATCGTCACCAGTTGGAAGCCTTGAATATCGCCAAGACGGGCCAGAGCTATGTCGTGACCAGCGGCACCGGCTCGGGCAAAAGCTATACGTATTTCCTGCCGATCATCGATGAACTGTTGCGCTCGACTTCGAGCGGAGATCGCGTAAGGGCGCTCGTCGTCTATCCGATGAACGCGCTCGTCAATTCGCAAGAGCAGGCCTTGCAGAAGCTGAGCAAGGCCTACTTCGAGCGGACAGGCAAACCCTTCCCGGTTTCCTTCGCGAAGTACACGGGCGAGACCGCCGACGAGATTCGGAATACTCTGAGAAATAAGCCTCCGCAGATCATGCTGACAAACTACGTGATGGCCGAGCTGATGCTGGTTCGGCCGGAGGATCAGAGGTTCTTGGATAGGGCTGGCGGCGGCTTGAAGTTTCTTGTGTTCGATGAGCTGCACACTTATCGAGGTCGGCAGGGAGCGGACGTCGCGATGCTGATACGCAGGCTCAAAGAACGGTGTGCTGGGCCCAACCTGGTCCAGGTGGGAACAAGTGCCACGATGGTCTCCAACCCGAGCGCTTCTCCCGAAGAGCGGCGGACGGCGGTCGCTTTGTTCGCGGAACGGCTGTTCGGGCGGCCCGTGGGAAGCGAGCAGGTGATCGAAGAGACGCTCGTACCGTTTACTGAGACAGCGGAGCTTACACCTGCAAAACTCTCCAGAGCCGTTTCAGGATCGATTCCCAACGAGCTCGAGGAGTTTCGGCGTCACCCTCTGGCGCGTTGGGTAGAGTCTGAGTTTGGAGTCGAGCCAGAGTCGGGAGGCAGGCTTAGACGCAGGACGCCGCAAAGGTTGGCGGAGGCTTCGCGGCGCCTTGCCGAGGTCAGCGGAGAGCCGGTGGAGCTCTGCGCCGATAGGCTCCAAGACTTATTGAACAAAGGGAGTGAGATTCGCCGCGGCGATGTCGGCAGGGCGTTTGCTTTCAAACTGCACCAGTTCATCGGTCAGGGACGTGCGCTGTTCGCGACCGTGGAACCGAGCGATCGGAGGGAGTTTTCGCTCGAAGGCCAAATGCACGCAGGGAGAGATCGGATCTTTGTACCCGAGAAGTTCTGCCGATCTTGCGGGCAAGATTATTACCACGTCCGGCGATCTGACGACGGCATTCTCCCGCACCCCGTTGGACTCACCAACGAAGCCGACGACGATGACATAAGCCCAGGCTACTTGATGCTGGCCAACGAACAGAACGACTGGAGCGAAGATCGGATTCCCGCCGAATGGCGGGACGCGCGAGGACGATTGACCCAAACCTGGCGGAAGCGTGTTCCAGAGGCTGTTTGGGTCAAGCCGAACGGCGAATTCGGAGCTCATCCGCGAGCGGGCGCTGTCAAGATGTGGTGGCAGGGCCCCAAATTCACGCTGTGCCTCAACTGCGGCGAGTACCACGACGCGCGGGCCAGCGAGTTCAGCAAACTGGCCACTCTTTCGAGCGAAGCTCGGGGCAGCGCGACAACGGTCCTGGCAACCTCTCTCTTGAGACACTCGGGTGGACCCAACAATCCGCGAGACAAGCTGCTCTCGTTCACTGACAACCGCCAAGACGCTTCGCTTCAGGCGGGCCACTTCAACGACTTCGTCCACGTTTCGCTACTGCGATCGGCGCTCTATGCAACCCTCGTGAAGAACGGAGAACTGACTTTCGACGTGGTGGCACGGGAAGTTGCTGAGGCCTGCGGTCTGAGCATCCGCGATATCGCCCGCAACGCCGAGCTCGATCCGCAGTCGTCGGCAGCCGACGAGGTAAGGAGCGCCTTCCGAGAGCTGACAGAGTATCGACTCTACGAAGACCTGAGGCGCGGCTGGCGCGTGGTTCAGCCAAACCTCGAGCAGGTTGGGCTTTTGCGGGTGGGGTATCGCGGCCTCGATAACCTTTGCGCGGACGAGGCTCGTTGGGCGTTCCATCCAGCCGCGTCTGGACTGGCGCCTGCCGAGCGAGAAGTTCTGACGCGTGCGGTTCTGGACCAATTTCGCCGCAAGCTTGCCATCTCCTGCCGCAGCCTTCTCGAGCCCTTTCAGCAACAGATCAGGCGGCGTTCGGAACAGCACTTGAACGATTTTTGGGGACTTGATCCCTACGTCAACGAACTTCAGTCCTCAAACCGTTTCGTTCGTCTTGGACAGTCAACCCGGTCTGCCGAAGGGTTTAGTCTGAACGACGGCAGCGCGATCGGCAAGTTTCTTCGAGGGCGTCTGAATCTCGGCACTGCGGAGTACCCGCGCTTCCTCGACGGATTCCTTGCCATGCTGGTTGCCCAAGGTTTGCTCATCAGGCTCGCTCCGATTGACGATCATCAGCTCTTACAGCTCGATGCTGCATGTCTCCTCTGGCGTTTGGGGGATGGTACTCCTCCGCCGCCGGACCCGATGCACTCGCGTCGCGCTGGCGGCCAAGGCTACTTGGAAGCTCCGTCGCCGGTGAACGCATTCTTCCAAAGGTTTTACAAAGCGAAGGCGTCGGACCTGGCTGCGCTCGAAGCCCGCGAGCACTCTGCACAGGTGGTTAAGCCTGGCGAACGCGAGCGCAGGGAACGCCGGTTTCGCTGGGAGGATAGCGATACGCGAAAGGAGCAAGACCTGGGGCGGCGACTGCCGTATCTGGTTTGTTCGCCGACGATGGAGCTTGGCGTGGACATCGCGGACCTGGATCTGGTGCACCTTCGCAATGTCCCTCCGACGCCTGCGAACTACGCGCAGAGGAGCGGAAGAGCGGGCAGACAAGGCCAGCCGGGATTGGTCTTCACGTACTGCGGGGCTCTGAATAGCCATGATCAATATTACTTTCACAGGCAGGAACAGATGGTCGCCGGCAGTGTGCGGCCGCCTAGGCTTGATTTGGCCAACGAGGCGCTGGTGAGAGCGCACGTCCAGGCCGTATGGCTGGCGCAGGTACGTCTGCCGTTGGGCAGGTCGATTGACCAGGTCGTTGACGTCGACGACCCAGAGCTTAAATTCCACGCGAACGCCGAGGCTCAGATCGTCTTGACCGCATTCGCGCACCAGGAACTAATGAATCGCCTGCACCAAGTACTGCACGCCGACCAGGGAGTGCTGTCTTCGGCGGGCTGGTACTCCGAGACATGGCTTGACCGCGTGGTAAGCAAAGCGCCTCAGCGGTTCAATCAAGCCTTTAGCCGTTGGCGCAGAGCTTTACCTCACAGCGACGAAGCAGTTCGAAGAAGCAAACGCCGCGCTTCTGCGCGCCAGGAGCCTCGACGACCAGAATGCGGCGACGTCCCGTCAGCAAGAGGCGCGTCGCCAGCGCAACCTGTTGCTACAGATCAACACAAACCGCGATGAGAGCGACTTTTATCCTTATCGCTATCTGGCCAGCGAGGGTTTTCTGCCGGGATATAACTTCCCTGCACTTCCGGTCCGGGCCTGGGTTCCGCGCGACGACGGAGAGTTCATTGGTCGACCACGATTTCTGGCGATTCGGGAGTTCGGTCCTGGCAACATCCTTTATCACGAAGGGGCCAAGTGGGAGGTGTCGAGCTTTCAGCTTCCTCCTGGCGGCCTGGACGATCGCCGTGTTCAGCGGCGGCTTTGCAAGACGTGCGGGGCTTTCTGCGAAAACTCGCTCGATCTCTGCCCAGTCTGTCAGACAAGATTCGACGGCCAAAACAGTCAGTTGGCTGCGCTCCTCGAGATGCCTAATGTGCGAGTCCGTCGGCGGGAGCGAATTACCTGCGACGAAGAGGAACGCCGTAGGCGCGGTTACGACATCGAGACGTGCTACCAGTTCTCTCAAGAAGGAGGAGCGCCGCGTATTCAACAAGCCGACGTCCTGTTCGGCGATGAGCCTGTTCTCAGTCTGGTTTATGCTCCGGCGGCGACGCTCCTAAGGATTAACCATGGCTGGCGGGCAAAAGGGCAAACCGGTTTCTTGGTTGATCTCGAGAGTGGAGAGCTGGACCCTCAAAACCCGACCGCTGGCGGTCGTAGGCCGCGGGCTCAGAGACTCGAACGCGTGAAGTTGGCGGTCCAGGGTACTCAGAACATGCTCTTGGTGCGGTTTTCTCGGCCGGAGCTCCTGAACGACGAAAAACTTCAAACGACGCTTCAGTATGCTCTTCAGCGCGGCTGCGAGCAGTACTTCCAGCTCGAGGAATCGGAACTGGCCGCCGAACGCATTGGAATGGACGACCATCGGTCGATCTTGTTTTTCGAGGCTGCGGAGGGCGGCGCCGGGGTCCTGCGTCGGCTCGTCGAGGAACCGGACGTGCTGGCGCAGGTTGCGAGGGAAGGGCTTTTGCGCTGTCACTTCGACGAACAAGGGGCCGACCAACTTCCTAGATGCCAGGCTGCGTGCTACGAATGTTTGATGAGCTTCAATAATCAGCAAGAAGCGCTTCAGCTCGACCGCCATCGCGCTCGACAGACGCTTTTGGACTTGTCCGCCAGCCAGACGATGCCGCGAATCGGCGACAGAGATCGACCAACACACCTGGCGTGGCTGCGGTCTTTGACCGATTCGCGATCCGAGCTCGAAAGGCGGTTTCTGAACGCCTTGGAAACGGGCCGCCATCGATTGCCCGAGGAGGCCCAGCGCGGATTTCAAGAACCTCGGTGCGTTGCCGATTTCTTCTACACGCCGAATATCTGCATCTTTTGCGACGGTTCGGTGCATGACGAGCCAGCGCAGGCCAAGCAGGACGCCGAGCTGCGAGGTGAACTTTTGAAGTGTGGTTATCGGGTGATCGTCATTCGATATGATCGGCCCTTACAGGAGCAGATCAGCGAGCACCCGGATATCTTTGGAACGCCGAGCCGCGCATGACCCAACGGTCGCGAGAAGAGAGCTCTACGTTCAAGCGGCTGAACCGCGAGGATCTCGAGTTGATTTGTTTCGAATACGTGACGGGCTGAAGGTTGCTCGAGAAAGGGACTCGAGCTACTGTGAGATCCAGGAATGGCTCATTTCGTTACAGGTCGACGGAGTTCTTCTCGATGCGGCGACGTAGCGAGAAAGTTGCGTCTGAAGTTCAGGAGCTTCGCGAAGACTCGCCTGGCGAGAACGCTCCCTCGCTCGACAAAGAACCGCTTCTCCTGGCGAACTCACTCGGCGACCTTGCGAATCGAGCTTTGGAAGCGTATTCCCCGCTTGTCGAATCCATCGTTAAGGATCGATCCAAGGACGTCGATCTCATCGAGCATACATTGGACGGACTATTGGGATTCTGCTTCGACTCCCGAGCACTGGTCCTATTCAAGAAGGTCTGCGCCTATTACTACGCCATCAACCCACACGCTGTCGCCTGGCATGTGAACTCGTACCGAGAGATGTGGGATTCGGAGGAGGGGACGACTTAACGATCCTTGCGAAGAGGGATCAGCCGACAGCTCGTCTGAAACCTCCCCACCGAAGCACCACTGGATTCGGATCGTGGTAGGCTCGGATTGCTCCGGTGAGCGACAGTCATTTCTTGCGGCCTTTCGACTTCCTGGCCCTCGCGGTCGATTGCGCGGCAGGTTGCGGCAACATTGCTGGTCGATCTTCCGTGGACGCCTGCGACTCGGCCATCGCATGGAACTCATGAAGCTTGGCCTCGAGGATTTTCTTGTCGGGCAGTTTGGTCTGGTATTCCGCGACGAGAGCATTCTCGCTCCTCTCCTCGCTTACTACGACCTATAATCACATGATATACCGCAACCATCCCGTTCGAATCTTTTGCTGATATGTTTTCCGATGCTCCAATAGAGATCGAACAAGCTGGTGTTGGCGGCTGCGTTCGCGCGCCTGCGGGCGTCCTCGATGAGCGCCAACACCACTTCGAACTGGGCCTGAAAACCGTAACGATCTCACTTAATCTAACAGGGGACGAGCATCTATAGTCGTGGCAGCGAGGAAATTCATTTTTTACCAGCGATGGGGGATCGGGAGCAGGGTTTCCGCCGCCGACGCTTCATCTCGGATGAGCCGCACTCGCGGCCGGTTCGGTTGCGTGGGAGAATGGCACTTATGACGAACGAGGAATCGCCAGAAGAGCAGGTTTCGTGGTCCGACGCTGATGCCGCTTTCATGGCTCGCGCACTGGAGCTTGCGCGGAAGGGGAGGGGATTTGTCGAGCCCAATCCGATGGTCGGCGCTCTCGTCGTGCGCGAGGGAGTGGTTGTTGGCGAAGGGTCTCACCAGCGTGTGGGCGGGCCCCATGCCGAGATCCATGCGCTCGAGCAGGCAGGCGAGTCGGCGAGGGGCTCGATGCTGTACGTTACGCTCGAACCGTGCTGTCATTGGGGACGGACGGGCCCGTGTACGGAGGCCGTGATCAAAGCAGGCGTTTCACGCGTCGTTTGCGCGACGACCGACCCGTTCGAGCAAGTCTCGGGCAAGGGCGTCCAAAAGCTCAGAGAGGCCGGCGTCGAGGTTGCCGTTGGACTCCTCGAGAACGAGTCGAGGCGGTTGAACGCGCCTTATCTTAAGCTTGTGACCAAAGGTTTGCCCTGGGTCGTTGCGAAATGGGCGATGACGCTCGACGGAAAGATCGCCACGCGTTCGGGGGAGTCTCAGTGGATCACAGGCCCCCAGGCTCGAGAATACGCTCATCAGATCCGCGGGTATATGGATGCCATTGTAGTAGGCATCGCAACGGCGCTCGCCGACGACCCACTCTTGACTGCAAGGCCTCCAGGACCCAGGACTGCTTTGCGGGTGGTGCTGGATTCCAGGGCAAGACTTTCGCTGGAAAGCCGGCTCGTGCGGACTGCTCGAGACTTCCCGACGCTGGTGGTCGTTTCCGAATCGGCTGGGCGGGAGGAACTGGCTCGGTTGTCTGATGCTGGCTGCGAGCACCTGGTCGTTCCACCTTTGGGACCGGCGGATGTTGTCGACTTTGTCCTGAAGGAGCTGGGTCGACGGAAGTTGACCAATGTGCTGGTCGAGGGAGGTGCGAGGGTGTTGGGTAGTTTTCTTGATGGGAAACATATCGATGAAGTTCACGTTTACATCGCAGGCAAGCTTTTCGGAGGGAGCGAATCGCCGACTCCGATCGGCGGGCTTGGGGTTGGCAGCCTGCGAGATGCGATGGCGTTCGAATTGAGCGAGGCGGTTCGAGCGGGGGACGACTGGTTGATCGAATGCCGGCGTTCGAGTTGATTTGAGGAAGGTTGGGGCGAGGCCTTTTCCCCGACGCGGATTTTTTCCGAGGCAATTCGAGAAAGGTTCAAGGCGGCCTGGAAAAAAGCCGAGAACTGATATGGTGCTTCATGCCTACTCCTAGTAAAAGGGGCTCACCGCGGTGGACGCGACGCCCAATGCTCGCTCTATCGGGCTCGTCAGGACGACGAACTCGGGGCAAGTCACGGACGACGCCGCCCACCTAGGTACGCGAAACAATCCGAGAGCCTGCGCGTTTGGACGTAAGGTCCTTGTTCGCTGGGTTTTTGGAGCGGTTTGCGTTGATCGGTCCGTCATGAGGACGGGCCGTCGGGTCCTCGATGCGAGGCCCGCCCAAGGAAGGGTCGGGATCATTTCCCGGCGCGATACTCTTCGCTCAGATCCACATTCTCCTCCTCTTGCGGCGCCGCGGCTTGGCCGGCAAGGCCTAGGCCGTTCCCCGGCGCGATCCGGGCAGCCCTCTTCGCATCAAAAGACTCGACACGTTTCGATTCGCTTGTGGTTCTCGAGGACCTGGTCTTTGGGATTGCGAGTGTTGTCGACGCCTTGGCCCTTTGGCGCGGCCTCCCGGCGGCTGCGCGCGCCCTTCCCGGCAGCAAAGGAGTAGTCCCGGCATGATCGTCACTACGCTCGTCTTGGCGCTAGTCGCAGCCCCCGCACCCGCTCGATCCCCGGTCGAATCGGCCCGGCTGCTCGACTTTCACGCCTCTTGGTGCGGGCCTTGCCGGCAGGTGAAGCCCGCCGTCGAAGAGCTAGCGCGCTCGGGCGTGCCCGTGCAATCGATCGACGTCGACGAGCATCCCGACCTTGCCAGCAAGTACGGCGTCAAGAGCATCCCCACGTTTATTGTCGTCGCCCGCGATGGCCAAGTCCTTGCCCGAACCAAGGGCGTGATGTCGACAGGCGAGCTCGCTTCGTTTTACCGCGAGGCCAAGCGAAAAATCGCCCAGCAGCCGCGATCGAATTCGGACGAAGGCTGGAAGGGCGACGACGACGAAGCTCGACCAGGCTTCGAGGACGACGACGCCCACGAACGGGCAGTCGAAGAAGCTTCGACCGATGAAGACCGGCCGCGATCAAACAAGGCGGACGAAGACGAGCCGGCCAGTCCGCCTCGGCGACGGAACCCGGATCCCTGGGCGACCGTGGTTCGGATCAAAGTGCACGGCAATGGCATGATCGGCTACGGTTCCGGAACGGTGATTGCCAGCGATTCCGAGCAGTCGGTGATCCTGACCTGCGCCCACATTTTTCATATCGAGGGCGCGGCCAAGCAGCCCAACCCGAAGCGATTTCCTTTGAAGGTGACGGTCGACCTGTTCGACGGCAAGATCCGTCAATTGAAGCCTGCCGTGGTGGGCTGCGTTGTGAAGGACGTTGAGGCGAGGGTTGTGGATTATGACGCCGCCAGCGACGTTGGTCTGATGATCATTCGTCCTGGGAAACAGCTTCCTTACGCGAGAGTCGCTCCGCCGACCTGGCAACCGAAGGTCGATATGGATATGACAACCGTAGGTTGTTCTGGCGGACGCGACGCGACGGCGTGGAGCACGAAGATCACGCAAATTGGCAAGTTCAACATTCCCGGAAAGACGTCTTACTCGGCGATCGAATGCGACCATGCTCCGATGCAAGGGCGATCGGGGGGCGGTTTGTTCACGACAGACGGAGATATTGCGGGAGTTTGCAATTTCGCCTTTGCCGATCCTCGATATCAGCGGGGTCTTTACGCGTCTCCCAGATCGATCTACAAGATGTTGGATAAGAACAACCTGGCAGGGCTTTACGATCCCTCCGCCAAGGGGGAGATGCTGGCTTCGAAGTCTGGATCAAAGGTGATAGCGCGCGGGCAATCGCCCGACGAGGAAACCCCGAAGTTGCGGAAGTTTTCGCTGCCTCCTCACGACATGTTGGGCTTGCGGACCGAGCCGCAGTCCGAGGGACGGACGACCCGACGTACCGGTTGGGAGCCGAACACGAAGTCGACGAATCCGAACCGTGACGATCGGGCGTCGCGGGCTTTTGCGGAAAAGCGGTCGTTCAAGCCGATCGATTCGGAATCGTTGGAAGCTGGGGAACCTGGAGAAGCGGTGACGACGAACCTGGCGATCGATCGCAGCGACGACCCGGACGCCGCGCCCGCGGAGCTTTCGTCGGTCGGAACTCGCGTCAAGACCGCACCTTCAGGCGGTTGGCGCTCCGCCAAGCCCTGAGCGGCTTTAGGTCTGTAAATCAATACCGGTGCTATGCTTGACGAGTCTTTGGTCTGGCCTACAACACGAACAGGTATTTTCTAAACTTTGAAACGAATAAGCCATGAGACGCGACGCCGCGTTTGCTTCGCGATTACCGGGCCGGAAGATGAACAAATCGGTGGTTATTGTGGGTGCGGGTCCGGGCGGGCTTGCGACCGCCCTTTTGCTGGCTGAGCGTGGGGCCCGCGTCAAGATTTTCGAGCGGATGCCGCGGGTGGGCGGCCGGACGTCGACGTATGAGGTCGACGGGTTCAAGTTTGACGTCGGTCCGACGTTTTTTCTCTACCCGCGCGTCTTGGAATCGATTTACGAGACGATCGGCAGACGGCTGTCGGACGACGTTGAGCTACTTCGGCTGGATCCCCAGTATAAGTTGATCTTTGGAGCAGGGGGTGAGCTGGAGGCTACACCCAACGTCGCGAGAATGCGGGCGGCGATCGCCCAGCTTTCCGAGCACGACGCCGGTTCGTTCGAGCGGTTCCTGGCGGACAACCGGGTAAAGATGGAGCGTTTTCAGTCGGTTTTGGAGAAGCCGTTTTTGTCTTGGCGGGACGTGCTTTCGCCGGACTTGATCAAGATGTTGCCAATTCTTCGTCCCTGGCTTTCGCTCGACGGGGAGCTCAAGCGTTATTTCCAAGACCCGCGCGTGCGGCTGGCGATGACGTTTCAGTCGAAGTACCTGGGGATGTCTCCGTTCAAGTGTCCGAGCCTATTCTCGATTTTATCATTTCTCGAGTACGAGCATGGGGTTTACCATCCCGTCGGCGGCTGCGGGGCGGTTTCGGAGGCTCTCGCCCGCACCGCGCGTGAGATGGGGGTGGAGATCCACCTTTCGGAAGAGGTCGAGGGGATCTCTTTCGACGGCAGGCGCGCCCGCGCCGTGCGAACCAAAAGCGGCCTACACGCTTGCGACGCTCTGGTGATCAACGCCGATTTCGCTCGCGCTGTGCAGCGGTTGGTGCCCGATCGTTTGCGCAAGCGATGGATCGATTCGCGGATCGCCAAGAAGAAATTCTCGTGCTCGACGTTCATGATGTATCTGGGGATCAAGGGCAAGTACGAAGACCTTGCCCACCATACGATCTATCTGACCGACGACTACGTGAAGAACCTGGACGAGATCGAGCGGCTGCACGTTGTCTCCAACAATCCTTCGTTCTACGTGCAAAACGCGTGCGTCTCCGACCCGAGCCTGGCGCCGCGCGGCATGAGCACGCTTTATATATTGGTTCCGGTGACGCACCAGCATGAAAACGTCGATTGGAATCGAGAGGCCGCGCGTTATAGACGTTTGGTGCTGGACAGGCTGCCGGCGATTGGTCTCGAGGGGGTTGAATCGAGAATCGTCTGCGAGCGGATGATCACGCCGGCGAACTGGGAACGGGATTTCGAGATTTACCGAGGCGCCACGTTCAACCTGGCCCACAATCTTGGGCAAATGTTGCACTTGCGTCCTCGGAATCGGTTTGAGGATTTGGACGGAGTCTATCTGGTCGGGGGCGGGACGCATCCTGGCAGCGGCTTGCCAGTGATTCTGGAATCGGCCAAGATCACATCGAGGCTGCTCGCCGAGGATTTGGAACTGGGGGTCCGAACGAGCGTCCACGAGACGAGCGCGGATCTTGCGGAGGTGGCTTAGAATGTCCCTCGCAACCCAATCGGGCGGACTAGTGGACATGGCGTCGACTGCCGAGCGAATTGGCGAGGTTGACTGCCAGGGCGTTTCGCTTCTCGTGGATCGTGCTCGCGAAGCGCAACTGGAATGGTTGAAGACTCCGATCCGGTCGCGTCTGGCGCGAGTGAAAGCCTTTCGGCGTTTGGTCGTCGACAACGCTTTGGCGTTGGCCGAGGCCGCGCTCATTGGTTGTCGGTCGACGAGGGTCGAGAAGCTTGCCGCCGAGGTGATTCCGCTCGCGGATGCTTGCTTGTTTCTCGAGCAGAACGCAGCCAGGCTACTCAAACCCCAACGTCTGGGCGGGAAGGGCAGGCCGGTTTGGCTCTTGGGCTGCTCTTCGACGATTGAACGGGCCCCGTTGGGGGTTGTTCTGATCGTCGCCCCTGGGAATTATCCGCTGCTTTTGGCGGCGTCGCAGGCGATCCAAGCGCTTGCGGCCGGAAACGCCGTGTTGTGGAAACCCGCGGAAGGTCAGTCCCAGGTTGCTTTGGGAGTCGCGCGTCTGCTCGAGGAGTCTGGGTTCGATCGACGATTGGTCGCGATCCTTCCGGAAGCGAAGGAGTCCGTCCAGGAAGCGATCATCGCCGGCGTGGACAAGGTGATTTTCACCGGTTCGGCGACGACGGGTTCAATGATTCTCCAGCAACTCGCCGCGGCGATTGTTCCGGCGACGATGGAACTATCGGGCTGCGACGCATGTTTCGTTCTGGATTCAGCGGACGTGGACGTTGTGGCGCGTTCGCTCGCTTTTGGTTTAAGGTTCAATGGGAGCGAGACGTGTATTGCTCCAAGGCGAGTTTTTGTGTCGGATTCGCTCAAGAGCTTGCTCGAATCCAGAGTGCTTGAGCGGGTACGGGAGTTGGGCGGGCAGGAGCTTCGTGCCAAGTCTGCGACCGAAGCCAGGCGATTGATCGAGGACGCTCTCGCTTGCGGTTCGCGTTTGGTTTGTGGATCGATCGAGCCGGACAGAAGGGTCGTTGGCCCGATCGTCTTGGCCGACGTTTCTGCCTCGTCGGCTCTGGCTCGATCGGATCTGTTCGCGCCGTGGCTTGCGATCATACCCGTCGCTGGCGAGCGAGAGATGCTGGAGGCTTCGCGGACGAGCCCGTTCGCGCTGTCGGCTTCGGTTTTTGGGGAATCCGCCGCCGCCAGACGCTTCGCCGGGGACGTCCGGTCGGGTTCGGTGGTGATCAACGACCTGATCGCGCCGACCGCGGATCCTCGGCTCCCGTTTGGCGGATTGGGGAAGAGCGGCTTCGGCGCGACTCGGGGCGCCGAGGGGCTCTTGGAGCTGACGACTCCGCGCGTGACGGTCGAGCGGAAAGGAAACCTCAGAAGCCACCTCGAGCCGACGACCCAGGACGACGAACCGATCCTCGAGGCCTTCCTGAGGCTCTCGCATGGTCCATTCGCGGGCAAGGCCGGCGCTTTGAAAAAGCTGGCCTCGGCGGCGCGCAAGCGATTGAAAACATAAGCATAAACAAAACAAATGGCCATAAAGGATATTCTAATGAGCAACCATCAAGGACGAGTCGGGGTGATCGGCGGCGGTCTGGCGGGTCTCGCCTCGGCCTGCGTGCTGGCCGCTCGGGGCAGGGACGTGGTGCTTTTCGAGCAGAACGATTGGCTTGGCGGCAAGGCCGCGAGGCTGGAGGTTGAAGGCTTCAGGTTCGACATGGGGCCGACGATTTTGCTCATGCCTTCGGTCTTGGAGCGGATTTTCGCCGAGGCGGGCCGATCGCTCTCCGAAATGCTCGACCTGGTTCCGCTGGACCCTCAGTGGCGTTCCTTTTTCAACGACGGTTCGACTCTGGACCTGGTCGCCGACGTTCCCAATATGTGCAAGGCCCTTGATGCTTTTTCTCCGGGCGGGTCGACCTCGGCTGGATATCGCGGGTTCAGCGATCTGGCCGCTCGGCTGAGCAACATCTCCGACAAATTCTTCTTCTGGCGGTCGATCGGGTCGGTGTGGGACATGTTCGATCCCAAGACTTCGTTCCAGCCTTCGATGCTGAAAGATGTATTGAGCATGAGGCCCTTCTCGACGGTCGCCGGTACGATTCGTTCGTTCGTATCCGAGCCCAGGACGGCTCAGATGCTCGACCATTTCACGCAGTATGTTGGTTCCGCTCCGGACCTTTCGCCGGCGGTCCTCTGCGGCATCGCGCACATGCAAACGAGCGAGGGAGTGTGGTACCCGCGCGGCGGAACTCGCGCAGTGCCCCTAGCCCTGGCTCAACTGGCTCGCGAGCTCGGCGTCGAATTCCGGACGAACACCGAGGTGAAGCGGATCCTTCTCGATTCCTCGAACAAGCGGGTTGTTGGCGTCGAAACCGATTCCGGCCGATTCGATCTCGACGCCGTCGTCTCGAACTCAGACTCGGTTCGCACCCATCGAGAGCTTTTGCCCAGCTCGATCGAGCGTACATTCGTGAAGCGCAGACGATACGAGCCTGCATGTTCCGGGGTGGTGCTCTATTTGGGGCTCGATCGCCGATATGAGCATTTATCTCATCATAACTTTGTTTTTTCGCGCAATGCGGAAGAGGAATTCCACTCGATTTATCGAACAGGAGAACCGGCGGCCGACCCGACGTGCTATGTGTGCGCCCAGCGGCAACCGAACCCGAGGTCGCGCCTGCCGGCGGGGAATCGCTCTATATTTTGGTGCACACGCCTTACCTTAGGCCCGGGCACGATTGGAGCAAGATGTTCCCTGAATATCGCAAGACGATTCTCGACAAGCTCTCGCGGACGGCGGGGCTCGGAGATCTCGAGAGGCGCATCCGAGTCGAGCGCTGGCTGACTCCTCAGGACATTCACGACCGTTATCACGTACTCGAAGGGGCGATCTACGGGCTTGCGAGCCATGGCCGCCTGGGCGGCGCCTTCAAGCCGGCGAACCGGAGTCCGGACGTCGAGGGTCTCTACTTTGCGGGCGGCTCCGCGCATCCAGGTCCAGGAATGCCGATGGTGCTGATGTCCGGATGGATTGCAGCCGACGTGCTCGTTCGCGACGGCTTTGGCGCCCTGCAAGGGAGCTTGCCTCGGTAGAATGAGACGCCGCCGAACTGAGCCTCATTCCGCGAGATCGATGTGATGCGCCGACCACACAGCTTCGGAACCCAGCAAGGAGAGATCGACCAAACAGGCCAAGGAACCGCCGTCGCGATCGGCGTGGCTTTTCCATTATTTCTCGATCTATGTAGAGCGCTTCGTCCGCAAGAACTTTACCGCGGTTCGCGTATCGGCGGATTCGACCAGCAGCGTGCCAGTGGACGCGCCCCTGATCGTGGTGCTGAACCATCCCGCCTGGTGGGATCCCATGGTGGGCGTGCTGCTGGCCAAACGGCTTTTCCCAGACAGACCGCACTACGCTCCCATTGACGCCGAAGCGCTAAAGAAATACAGGGTTTTAGGGAAACTGGGTTTCTTCGGAGTCGAACAAGGCACGCTTTCTGGAGCTCGAGATTTCTTGGCGTCGTGCCAATCGATTTTTGAGCGGTCGCATAATGCTGTCATTTGGGTAACGGCGCAGGGCGGCTTCACCGACCCCAGGCGAAGGCCAGTGTCGATCAAGTCGGGAGTCGCCCACCTCGCAACGCGGGTCAAGGCGGGAGGTGTTCTTCCACTTGCGATCGAGTATCCATTTTGGAACGAGTGCTATCCCGAAGTGCTTGCTCGTTTTGGGGAACTCTTGCCGCTTTCCGATCGACGCGGGACCGAGGAGTGGGAGGTTTCTATCGCGGGGGCTCTCGAATCGACGATGGACGCGCTCTCGGAAATCGCTCTGCTTCGCGACCCTCGGCGATTTGAAACCTTGCTGACGGGCTCGGTCGGCGAGGGTGGTCTCTACGACGCCTTCAGACGGATTTCAACCTGGTTCCGAGGCGAGCAATTCCATCCCGGACACGAAGACGAACATCATAAAGCAACATAAGAACAACAAATGACTCCGCAACTTCTGGTCTTTGCCTCGGTTGGCTTGGCCTCGATTCCGTTTTTGATGTTCCTGGCCAACCTTCCGCTCTTCCGAAGAGCGCCGAAGGACTGGAGCCCGCCCAGCCTCTCTCGGGGCGTTTCGATACTGATTCCTGCTCGAAACGAGGAGCACGGCATCGTGGCCGCAGTCGAACACGCCTTGGCCTCGGAGGGCGTCGACGTCGAAGTGGTGGTCCTCGACGACAACTCCACCGATCGAACCGCGGAGGTCGTCCAGGCTTTATCGAACGTGGATCCAAGGGTGCGTCTGATCACTGGATCGCAACCCAACGAGGGCTGGTGCGGCAAACAACTGGGCTGTTGGACCTTGGCTTCCCTCGCGTATTTTGACAATTTCCTGTTTTTGGACGCGGATGTGAGGATCGCACCTGACGCCGTGGTCCGAGCGCTTGCTTTCAAGGATCGATCGAACTCTGCACTTGTCAGTGGGTTCCCGAAGGAAACGACAGGAACACTCTCGGAGATGCTCGTCCTACCTCTCATCCACTTCGTACTGCTGGGATTCCTGCCGCTGGGGAGAATGAGGCGCAGTCTTTCACCAGGATATGCCGCGGGATGCGGGCAGTTCTTTTTGACCGACAGAGCGTCTTACTTCCGATCGGGAGGGCATTCGGCGATCAAGTCTTCGAGGCACGACGGCATTACGCTGCCTCGAGCGTTCCGAGCGGCTGGGTTGGCGACCGACGTGTTCGACGCTGTCGATATCGCCGAGTGCCGGATGTATCGGGGATGTGGCGAACTTTGGCGAGGACTTGCCAAGAATGCAACAGAGGGGATGGGCTCGCCTCGACTGATCGTTCCTTTCACAATCCTCCTGTTCGGCGGCCAGGTTCTTCCCTTCCTCCTCTTGGGTCTTCCGGAGGTTCAGAGCAGTCCAAATAGACTGGCGCTTTGTCTTACCGCGATCGGGCTGGCTTATGTTCCCCGTTTTCTTGCGGCGTGGCGGTTCCAGCAATCCATGTTTGGGGCCCTGCTGCATCCCGTGGGGATGTTAATACTGCTGGCGATTCAGTGGTATGCTCTTATTCGCAAGTGTTTGGGCGTCCCGGAAACCTGGCGGGGCAGGTCGTTTGTCGTCGGCGCGGTAGTCGCCCAACCGGGCGCTTCGGGCCAACCGAGGACTCCGTCCCCCTCGCGAACTGGTTGATCGGGCTCCGAGTGAAGGCTGCCGGAGCCCAATTGCCAGGTCGTCGACTCGGGGTTAGAGTCCGTAGGAACGATCTCAATCTCCTACCGCGCGAGGGTCGAATGAAGAAATGCGCGCCATAGCCGCCGGAATCCTCAGCATAGCCGCACTCTTTTCCATCGCTGGAACCGCCCGCGCCGACGAAGCCGACAACAGGTATTTATATGTGGCGCTTCCAGGCATTCGCGATTATCTCGAGTACGGGGGTCAGGGAATCGTTGTCTTTGACATTGACCATGGTCACAAATTCGTCAAGAGGATCGCCACGGCCGGGCTCAGGCCCGACGGCAGTGCAGACAACGTCAAAGGCATCTGCGCAAGCGCGCGACGGGTCGGTTGTATGTCGGTACGACAAAAACGCTTACATGCTTGGACCTTATAAGCGATAAGGTTTTGTGGGAGAAGAGTTACGAAGGAGGGTGCGACCGGATGTCGATCACGCCCGACGGCGCCGTGATTTTTCTGCCATCCTTCGAGAGCGACCATTGGAACGTCGTCGAAGCCAAAGACGGCGGCGTACTGGCCAAGATCAGTCCCAAATCGGGTTCTCACAACACCGTCTGCGGACTCAGCGGAAATCGAGCCTACCTGGCGGGCCTGAAGTCTCCACTTTTGAGCGTGGCTGGAACGGAAAGTCGGAAAGTCGAGAGCGCCGTGGGCCCTTTTTCCGCGGAGATTCGTCCTTTTACCGTGAATGGAAAAGAAACGCTCTGCTTCGTAAACGTGAATAAGCTCTTGGGATTTGAAGTTGGCGATCTGACAACCGGGAAGAAGCTTTATCGCGTGGAAGTCCAGGGTTTTAGCCAAGGCCCAGTCAAGCGTCACGGCTGCCCTAGCCACGGCATCGGCCTGACTCCGGACGAGAAGGAGATCTGGATCGCCGATTCGTTCAATCGCCGCCTGCACGTCTTTGACGCGAAGGCGTCTCCGCCCAAGCAGATCGCGTCGATCCCCGTTCGAGACGAGCCAGGATGGGTGACCTTTAGCATCGATGGGAAATATGCTTATCCATCGACAGGCGAGGTGTTCGAGACGGCCGCTCGCAAGCTTGCGGCAACTCTTGCCGACGAGCACGGAGCGGCGGTTCAGAGCGAAAAAATGGTCGAGATCGATTTTCGGGCAGGCTCGCCTGTAAGGACTGGGGACCAATTCGGACTTGGTCGCGTTCGATGACCCGAATTCCGACTGTGAACCAAGGGCGTACTCAGAACGAGCCCATGTCGAACATTTGACCGTCGTGGCGGTTGCCCAAAAGTTTCATGATCGACGAGCCGCAGGAGTTCTTCAGGAACCGTACCGAGCCGTCGCCGAGCGCAACATTGGCCCCGCCGGGGTGTGGGCTCGAGAAACCGCCGACGCCCAGGGGAGAGACCAAGGCCGTGAGTGGAGAGGGCGCCGTAGTGGCAGCCAAGTTCACTGAGGAAGGCGCGGCAGCGTTCACTCCCCAACCCGTGTTTCGAAGCGTGGACCTGGTTCCCGAAGGCCATCCAAGGTCGATCTCGTTCCGCTTCTCCCCGAGATAAATCGTATAGGCGAGGCCGTCCTCGACGTCGTCTCGCCTGATCGCGCTGTTCAGGTAGAAAACGCCGTCGTTGCCGGCGCTAATAGGCGCCTCTACGTCGTGGTGGCAAGCCGCGTAATTCGATCCGCTCGAGCCAAATCCCGCATTCGAGGGGCACATCAACATGCCGATCGCATGGCCGCGAACCGTGTCGTTGGCTGGGTCGTACACGCTGGCGCGGAAATCGATGTTCTTGTACGCGACCTTTTCCTCGATAAACGGCAAAATCTGTGCAATCCAGCTAAAATGATATCCTTTAGCGACCGAGCTGATCGGACCTTTACCGTTGTCGACCACTCCCGGCGGCAAGACTTCGAAAGCATTCTCGTACGATTGCAACGCGATGTTCAATTGCATCAAGTTGTTCGTGCACTGGCATCTTCTGGCGGCCTCCCTGGCGCTTTGAACCGCGGGCAGCAAAAGGGCGATCAAAACGCTGATGATCGCGATGACGACCAGCAGTTCGATCAAAGTAAAAGCCCTTCGAGAGCGTCGTAGGCGTCGACGAGAGTCGATCATTGATTGGCTCCGGTTTCGAGTGGAATGTGAATGCGTACGTTTCGGGTGCTTTGCGCTCGAGGCGATTTCAAATCGCCGACGAAACGAGCGCGGACGTGAACGGAACGCTCATTCGGTTTGGAGTCGATGAGCGAGGCTTCGACAACGATCTCGGCGTCGCGCGACCCGCCAAGTTCCTTGGCTGGGATTTTCCATGTTTCGCCTGTGTAGCGAGGGTCTTGACTGAGTTTGGCGAAGGCTCGATCAACGCCCGACTCGGCGAGCCAATAGACGCGCGAACGCTCCTCCGAGATCGCGACGGCTTTTTTTCTCGCCACGGCCAGACGAGTAACGCCCAAGATCATCAGTGAAAGGATCAGGAGGACGACGAGCATGATCATGAGCACGACGCCGCGTCGTTTTGGGGGAGAAGCATTTTGGAAAACGAACGACCCGGCGGTTTCAGCGAGTTTCATTTCGAGCCTCCTCGCCGTTGGTCTGGAGATCCTTGCCGAGTTCGGTTTCCATCCTAAAACGCTCTCGACCGCTCTTTTGAAACACGATCGTCAAGAACGTTTTCCCCTGCCACTTCGACGTGGAGAGCTCCTTGACTTCCATTTCGCGGAAGCGGAAAAAATCGCGTCGTTCGACGGTCTTCGCCTTTGTGCGTTGGATTTCCAGACCTCCAGCCTTGACCAGAAAGTCGAGCGACTTGCCCTCGTCAAGAGTCAGCGAGAACGTCTTTTTCGATTTGTCCTCGGAGGCGCCGTCGGAGTGTGCCTTGTGGACTTCGGCTCGTAAGAAGGCGAGCAAGTTTTGGTAAGCGGCAAGATCTGCCAGTGCGGTCTTGCTCGAGCGATCGAGTTTCAAGACCATTCCCACGAGCCCAGCGACCATGCTGAAAAGCACGAAGTTGATCGCCGCAACGATCAACATCTCGAGCAGAAATCCGCCTCGCCGGTTTCTCAACGGCCTGGCCTCCTGGCTTTGGAGACCCAGGCGCGGAGCACGACCGGCCGAGCGCCTTTGGATTGGTCGCGCGAGTTGACCGTGACGCGAAGGCTTTTCAGCGAGGTCTCGTCGTCGTCTTTCTTGATTTCGATTTTTGTCTGCAGTTCGAGGTCTTCAGAGAGATACGCCGGTAGGAAACCCGGAGCGTTGACCGCGCTTTCTTCGAGAACGTCGAACGGCAGAGCGGTGAGCCGCTCCATCACGTTTTCCGCCGTTGCAATTGCTCGGATTCTTCGCTTCTCGGACCTTTCAAAACCGATCGCGAAGCTCGCCATCCCAAGCACAAGCGAAACCGCGACGGAAAACAGCGAAATCGCGCCGATCAGTTCGACGAGATGATAGCCGCGCCTGCCGATGATTGGCGGATTGTGTAGTTGTTTCATAATTGTGAGAGCTTGTCGATAATTACAACGAGAGGGGCGTAGTAGGCGACGGCGAGGTAGAAGACGATCAGTCCGAAAACGAGCAGAGTGAGCAGCGAGACCAGTTGGCTGCCGATCTCGAGCCTTTCCCGCCAGCGCCTTTCTCCTTGCTCCACGAGGCTGTGCAAAGCCCAAGGGAGGTTTCCTGCCTCTTCGGAGGCCTGCAAGAGGGCCTTGTCGTTCGAGGAGATCAGGAATCGGGAGGCGAGCGCCGACGACCAATTGGCGCCTCCGCGAATAAGTTCGAGCGCCGCGGAGAGTCGCTTTCGAACCCATTTTTTCGGATAGACCGCGGAGAGCTTCGCCAGTGCATCGGGAATGGTCCTTCCCGATTCCGTTGCAAGCGCGATCGACTCCAAGATCCGGAACGAATCGGCGCGCAAGAACAGTCTATCCACCAGCGGAAAACCCCAGGTCCAAAAACCAAAAAGCTTCGTGATAAACAAATAAAACAGAGCGATTTGGACGACCGGCAGAACGAAGATGAACGCGCTCTCGACGACCATCTTTTCCGCCACGACAAGCGAAGCCGTTATCGCCGGAGGCGCCGTCTTCATTTCCGTGATGATTTTCAGGATGCTGGCTTGGACCTTCATATGCTCAAAAATAACGAAGGCCTCGACGGCGGCGAGCAAGCAGAAGAAATAGCCAATGCGTCCGCCGAGCCCAAGCACGAGCTTCTTCAGACGTTTCTTTTTTTCGGCGGACTTTTGGAGGGCGCTCGAGAGTTTGTGATCGTTCCAGGAGAAGTCGATCGAGAGGAGGTCGGCGGGCCTGACGACGCCCTTGATCGACCTTAGGGCGGCGGGCAATGGTTCCCCGGAGTCCATCCGTTCGGCAAGCAGGGCGACCTTTGACTTGAACCCCCCTTCGACGAGCTCCGAGTACGCGCGAAGCCCAGGGGAAAGTGGCATGTCGTTTCCGGAAGCCAGCGCCAATACGTCGATGAGCCCGTCCAGGTTTCTCGCTTTCTTGCGTGCGCCCAGAACGATGGGGGCGACTCCGGCGACGCCGATCAACGGAGCCAGAATACAGACGAGCACAACCCAAGAGAACCTGGCGATCGAGAAGACCAAGGCAAGGAGAAATACGATGAACATGATCGACGAGATGCGCAGTCCCGAGGGCTTTCGAATTTCCTCGGGCTGATCCTCGATCAGTGGCGCCATGGGCTCTCGTGCCGCCGCTTGAACGACCATCGACCTTGCTTTCTAGGCGATCGCCCAAAGATAGACGCTCAATTGACTCGGACCTTCCGCGAGCGCTGAGAGCAGGAGGAGGACCTGGATGAGTGGAAGATAGACGGTAAAGACCGCCAGCGAGATCATCACTCCGACGGCCAGCCAAGCCAAGAGCAGAACAACCGAGTGGGACAATGCGATCTGATCGCTGGCGCGGGCTCTGAGCATTTCCGAGGCCATGGCCAGCGCCAGGCAGTTGATTGTTCTCTTCCCCCCATTTGAACAGCGGACCAAAGCCGCTGCCGAGCAGACCTCGGCGGGCCAGCGCGGCGCCCACCATCGAACCGGACGCCAACATTCGCGACGCGGCTCTCGAATTCTTGACGAGCACTTCGTCTTTGGTCGATTCCGCCGCCAGCTCGACGGCCTCTCGAGCGTCGACGTTGCAATCCATGAGCAGTCCGACAAGGTGACAGAACTCGGCCAGAGCCGAATACCGAACCGCCGGACCGACGATTGGCAGGCTTCGGGCGATCCTTGCCAGCGAAATCGATCGTCTGGCGAATAAGAAAAGCAGGCGCGAGCGCCGCAGCCAACACGGGCCCGGAAAGGACGATTGGCCAGAACATTTCCTTGAAGAACCGAGCCACCGCGTCGACGGACTCGTAGACGTTCCAAGGAATCAGCGGCTTCAACCCGAAATCCTTGAAGATGTTGACGAGCGACTCCGCATTCGAAAGTGTAAGGCCAACGATCATAAAAAGTATGGGAAAGACCAATACGATAATCACGATGGGATAGGCCAGGGCTCGCCTCAACTCGGATCTCGAACGCTCTTCTTGGGCGGCCTGATCGAGGTATCGACCCAACAGTTGTGCGAGCTTGCCCGATCGCTCGCCAGCCGCGATGATGCTTCGCAAGTGGTCGGGAATCGCTTCTTGGAGACGCCCGACCGAGTCCGCAAGCCCCACGCCCGATTCGAGATCGTCTGCCAAACGTTTGAAGGCGAGGCGCAACGTTCCGTTGGGAGCGTCGACGGCAAGCGCTCGTACCGCCTCGGGCAGCGGCTGGCCCGACCGCGCCAGCGCCTCCAGCCTGCTCGTGAAAATCGCGAGCTCCGAGCGCGAAAACCGGCCGGCCGACCGGCCGTCGTCGGCCTGGATCGTCGTTGGTTGAGTCGGCTCTCGATCGCGATGCTCGGACATTATTGAATTTGGCGTCTAATCATAAAAGGATACGTTAAGGCGCAGCCGATCTCGGTCAGCATCGCACTGAGGGGGATGAACAGCGTGGAGGCGTAGGCGAGCGCGGAGAACGCTCCGATGACGACGATCAACAGCGATGGAAGCACCGTTCTGATCCAGTCGGCTCGTTCGACCGCGGCGAGGCGTTCGATTTTGGCGAAATCGCGCAGGACGCCGATGAGACGGTCGCCGGTCCCCGAGGTCGACGCGAGCCATCTCAAGAGAGAAGGGAACTCCGGCCGGGCGCCGAGAGCTTCCGCGGGAGATTCCCCGTTGCGCGTCTTCTCGGCTAACACAAGGCACGCCGAGCTGATTTTCTTATCTCCGCTGGCCTCGCCCGCTATCGTCGCAGCCTCGTCAAAAGCGACGTCATGTTCCAAGAGGAGCGCCAGGACGTCCGCGAACGTCGCCCTGCGCATCCGTTCGAGCACGCCCCGAAGGCCGAGGAGTTTGGCAAGCCCCAAACTGGCGAGATTTGAACGCGAGTCGATCGCCGAAGATCTGCTGGTCTGGATCCAAGATAAGAAAACCAACGCGAATCCGACCGCCGGAGCGACCAGCCAAATTCGTCCGGCCGTCCCCAGCCAGGCCAACCAATTCACCAGAGCAGATCTGGGAAGACGAAATGCGTCGAGAGTGTCTGTGATGCGCGGGGCGGCCACCAGAGCAACCACCACCA
The DNA here is from genome assembly GCA_963818975.1 of uncultured Planctomycetota bacterium. Classification (GTDB taxonomy): domain Bacteria; phylum Planctomycetota; class Planctomycetia; order Isosphaerales; family Isosphaeraceae; genus CAWFUI01. The sequence continues at coordinate 413,625 of CAWFUI010000021.1, forward strand.
ACAGACCGTATCCAAGAACCAGAACGACGATCGGATATAGCAGTGCCGTGGCAAGGCTCCGACGGCTTTCCGCGAAAGTCGTCGTCAGTTCGCAGAACTGCTCGAGCGCCGAGGTCAATCGCCCCGAGCGTAGACCCGCTTTCAAGACCGATCGATAGACCTTGGGCAAGGACGATTGGACGGAATCGACCGCTTGCTCGAGGCTTTCCCCTTGTTTGATCCTTGCCTCGAGCGTCTTTGTGATCGCATACAACCTTCCGCGCATCGATCGACCGGCCGAGACCAGTCCTCGATCCAGCGGCATGCCAGCCCTCGACAACGCCAGCAGCTCGCTGTTGAGAGCTACGAGTTGCCGTAAACCCAAGGGCTGGTTCAAGAAGAAAGTAGACAAGGCGAGACTCCACAACCAAGCTTCGAAGACTTGGATCTCCACAACTCTAGGGCAATTCACGACAGTTGTCGAGGGGGCGCCGCCACGAAATCTGACGATTGTCGTTAGTGCGACGTCGGCCCTTGAACACCGGGCTCGATTGTTGTACAATTCTGTAACAATATTAGCCTGCTCACGCTGGGCGTCGACGTCGCTTGCGTGCGAGGATAATTGTGGTGAATGATTGAGTCGACTTAGCGAGAGAGTTCGAGGATTGATCGATTCTCGAGACCTCTCTTGCGGTTTTGGCGCTCTATTGTAAGTCAGAGCGTGCTCCCTCGCAGCATCCCCCCGCCTGCTGGGTCGTAAGCTCGAGCCAGCGCCCCGCCGAACTTGCGGCCAAACCCCGCCCTAGCTCTCGAGGCAAATCATGCGTATCAAGGTGCTTCTCAAACGGCTTGCGAGTCTGGCTTGCCTGGCAGGGGTCGGCGCTGGGCTCTACTGGGCGAGAGCCTATTCGAATAATCAGCGCAAGGTCTCGGAAATCGAACACCTGAGGAAGACCGTCGTGGCTCGGCGCGATCTCTCCGGATCGGTGCGCGGAGCAGGTACTGTCGAAAGCACTAAACAAACGACCATTCGGTGCCAGATCGAGAAAGTGAACCTTTCCAATCAAGCCGCCGCCGCGAATCAGCGCGGCTCGTCGACAATTCTCTGGTTGGCGCCGGACGGAAAGAAGGTCGCGAAGGACGAATTGATCTGCAAGCTCGACTCGTCGGACTTCGAGGAACAGGCCATCCAACAGCGGATTTTGGTCGAAGTCTCGAAGGCCGCCGCGGTCCAGGCAAAGCTCGATCTGGAGATCGCGGAAGCGTCGCTCGAAGAGTTCAAAAACGGCCTGGACCTCCAATCGCGTAAGGACTACGAGGCCATCGTCAAGAACGCCGAATCCAACCTCGACCGTTGGCTTGACAGGCTCAAGTGGAATCGGCAAATGGCCAAGAAAGGGTATACAAGCGAAGCCCAGGTCAAGACCGACGAGTTGACCGTACTCTCGGCGAAGATTGGCCTCGAGCAAGCTCGCGATTCTCACGACCTCTACAAAGCGTTTTCTTCCTCTCGCAACTTGCGGACGCTGGAGGTCGATATCGCCAAGGCGAAGGCCAATCTCGAGGCAAGTGTTGCAATTTTGGGGAAAGAGAAAGACAAGCTCGAACACCTGGAGTTGCAGTTCGAGCGCTGCAAGATCAAAGCTCCCCACGACGGTTTGCTGGTCTACGCGAACCGGCCGGAACGCAACATTCTCATCGAAGAGGGCCTGCCGGTTCGTCAGAATATGCGGCTGTTCTACTTGCCCGATTTAGGCGCGATGGACATCGAAACTCCCATCCACGAATCGATGATCGAAAGAATTCACGTCGGCCAACCGGCAAAGATTCGATTCGAATCGCTTCCCGATAGAGTCGCCGAAGGCCACGTCGATTTTGTGGAAGCCGTGCCGAAATCCGACTTGTTCTTCTTTAGCGGCAACGACGTGAAAAAGTACAACGCAATGGTCAGGTTGGATTCGGTCCCCGACGGCGTTTTGCCTGGAATGAGCTCCGAGGTTGAAATTTTTACCGAGAACAAAACCGGCGTATTGACGATTCCCGTCGAGTCGATGCGCGTCGAAGCGGGCTCGAGGGTCTGCTACCTGGTTCACGAAGAGAATCTGGAACGTAGGGAGATCAAGGTTGGATTGATCGACGAGGAGTTCCTCGAGGTCGAGAGCGGCGTTGAGGAGGGGGATGAAGTGGCTCTCGACGCGGAAGACGCAGCTTCGAGGAAAGACCTCTTCGTCGCGAGTCCGGATGCTCCCAACAAAGCCGCGGATAAGCCGACGCCGACGTTGGCGATTTTGGCGCTCCTGGCGATTTGATCGACGCTTCAGCGACGGTGGATCTCTTTCCGATCATCCCGTCGCTCGAATCGACCGACGAGATTGTTGGCGGGCGCGCCTGAGGAGCTTTTCGGTTCGAGCTCCGCGCGGCCTTGAAGTTCAACAGTCGAGATTGGCGTCTCCATCATGTCGACCAGCGCGTAAACGCGAGTTCCTCGACCGCTTCCGCGGCGTCGCCGCTTTGGAACGCGGCCGTCGTTGGGGTTGCATCAATGTTGGCTGGTTGGCTCTTGCTCTCGCGTTATCGATACGGCTGGCCAAGCAAAGAGTTGGCGAGCACGGTTTCCACCATCGTCGGCTGCCTGGCGATCGCTGGCCCTTTTGTCCTGTTTCGGCGCGGATCCGAAGAACAAGGCGTCGGCGATCTGTCCTGGATGGCTTCAGGGCTCTTGATCCTGACTTTCGACCTGGCCTCCACCGTCCGAGGCGCCTCGGGCAGCCACAACTGGATCAACCCGCTGGAACCCCGCACGATGGCCTTGATCGTCCTGGCGTTTACACTAGCGGGATGGCATCAACGCCGCGGCGAGCCAATCTGGACCTGGACGAATGTTATCGGCTGGATCCAGACATGTGGTTGGCTTGCCGCTGGATTGCTCGCAGCCACGGGCGGATCGATGTTCTCAGGATTTCTCGTTAGATGAACTGTCGGTAGGACGTCGAGATTCGGGCGCGTCTCATTTTAATGCGTCTGATTTTAAAGCTGCTCGCACAAAGGGTCTGAATTGCGGCGAACCTGTCCCGGGTTGTCGGCCTTGCTTGACGACCGGACCACGCGCGATTAGCTTTTACATAGACGATGCGACAGCGGCCCCCGGCAAAGCTCCGGTAATATCGCGGGGCGGTCCGGGCCAAGAACCTTCCTGGAGATGCAAAGACGTGGTAACGGAATCGCCTTCGCAACCCGCGATCAGCGCGAGCGAGGATACGCAGGGCGTGGCGAACGAGCTTCCCTCCTACCGCGCGATCACCCCTCTGGCCGTATGGAGTCTAATCTTTGGGCTCGTCTCGATCTTGGGCTTTGCGTGGGAAGGGTTCTGGAGTCTGCCGGTCGTTTCGATCGTTCTCGGTCTGCTGGCGCTGAGAAAGACCAAGAAATACCCTGAGATGTACACGGGCGCGGGCATCGCTCGCGCGGGCGTGGCTTTGGCGACGATATTCGGGATCGCCTCGTTCACCACCGACAAAGTTCAGGGGTTGGTCAGAACTCAACAGGCCGAGAAGTTCATCAAGAGCTATATCAAGGTTTTGAGCGAGCGCGGGGTGGATGAGGCCTTCTGGTACTTCCGACCACCAGAATTCCGCAAAATCGACGCCCAGACGGCGTTCAAGGACTTCATGAAGTCGACCGAAACCGACGCGACGACGCGGACCCAGAAATTCGGCGCTCTGGATCGGTTGTATGGGCGTATGAAAGCGACCGGCGGTCAACGGCCGAAGTTTGTCGAGATCGAACAGCAGGGGGTCAACGAAGAGAACAACAGCCCCTACGCGTTGGTCCTGCTCAAATTCGACGAGATTACTTACAATGATCAGAAGTTTGGCGAGGAATTCGCCGGTCTAACGATCTATTGTTCTCCTGGCAGCAAGACCGCCTGGTATGTGGAATCGATGCAGTTTCCGACAAAGCCCAGGGTCAACACTCTTCCCGAAAAGGAAGTGGACGACGGACACGGACACGGCGGAGCGCACTAGAAACGGCTATCGGCTCCGCGCGAGGGGCCTCGAACCTTGGCGGCAAAGCTGTTTTGCCGTCAACGCTTTTCGTCGCGGTATGAGGCGTGGCAGCTCTCCGTCTCCCACAGCGTGACTTCGAGAATCGGCAGGCCCGCACGTTTAGCTTGGTCGTAAATGACTCTGGCGATGTTTTCCGCGGTGGGATTCTCGTCCATGACGAAGATGCGCTCGCCGCGAGCTCTCAAAGTCTCCAGCAGGGGATCGTGCCTCGACAACAACATGTTATGGTCGAGGTTCTCGTCGATCCACGATTGGACGTGCTTCTTGATGTCGGCGAAATCGACGAGCATTCCCCTCTCGTCCAATCGCTCCGCTTCTAATGCGATCACGGCCTTGCCGTTGTGCCCGTGGAGGTGCCTGCACTTGCCAGAGTAATTGAGCAATCGATGACCGTAACAAAAGTGGATCTCACGTACGACGCGATACACGCAGCCGCCTTTCATGGATGCGGAGCAACTTGTCCGTCCCGAGGGCCCAAGACGCAAAGCGTCGATCGATAAAGGGTCTTATCGACGATTCCCGCCGCCCTGAAAGCTCGGGATCGCTCAGCGCATTTATTGCAAGAACCGCAATGCGCGCCGTCCTGGGGATCGATGCAAGAGAAGGTTAGCTCCAGCGGTAGATCGGCCCCCGCTCGGAGCACCTCTGATTTATCGAGCGATCGATAGGGCCTCAAGAGCGAGATCGATTGACCCAGAGCCAGAGATACAGCTTGCTGCATCGTCGCATCGAATTCCAAGGAAGCGTCTTCGAAGGGATTTGCCGCTAAAGTGCCAAGCGCCAGACTGCCTATGGACCTCAATGCGCACCAGACGGACGCTTTTGAGATCAACATGAGGTTTCGACCAGGAAGATACACAGCCTCGTCGGCCGAGTCTCCATTCGGAACATACCCCCCCGTGGTGCTCCAATGAGTTCCGTAGACCGAAGCCATCGGTTCCTCGAGCACAGCCAGCGGCATCAGGCCTTGGCGACGACTCGACTCGAGAAACGACCTCAAGTGCTCGAGCTCGGCGCCTTCCCATCTGAGCCCGAATCGAACGTAAAGCGGAAAAACGCACTGAAAAGACTCGAGGAGTTTTACGCACAGAACCGCGCTGTCGGCGCCGCCGCTCGTCAAAACGGCCACGGTTTTCTGTTCGCGCAGGCCTGCCATTCGCGTCGAATGCTTCTTTTGTGGTTCTTGGGCGAAACCGACGAACCTTTATTCTAGGCGCCATGGCCGTTCCCGACAACCGTCGCTATCAGTCTTTGGAGCTCTAAGTCAGCTCCTCCAGGAATCGTCGGCGCTGTTCCTCTGGGCGATTCCGACGGGAAGGTTGAAAGAAGACCCCGCGTCGATCGAGTCGCTCGAGCCGGAGCCGTCGTGAAAAAGCATCCGTAGATGTTCGTTCGTTCGCTGCACAGTTTCTAGCTGTCGGGCAAGCGTCTCGAGTTTTCGCTTCAAATGGACGAAATCGGCGGATTGCCGCGAGGGGGGCGACGTGATGGAGTTGTTTCTTGATGCGATCCATCTTCGCCACTCGTTCTCGACGGCGGTCGATGCTTCGAAGGCGCGGGCAGCCAAATCGTCGGCGCTCCCCAGTGCGTTCGAATCGTCGGAAGATCCCACGAGCTTGCGGTTCTCGTAGAGCTCACGAAGGCGTCGGTTGAGCGATTGCGCGACCTTGAGCTGTTGGGTGACGGCCTCGAGGCGGATACGGACCGACTCGGCGTCCCTCGCTTCGTAGACGGAGCCCGGGGGTTGAGGCAAAGCGAGCGTTGGTCGAGCTGGGATCAGCTCCTGACTGTCTGGGACGGCGTGCAAACGTCGATTCGAGGTCGATCGATTCTCAAGGTCAAGCCTTCGCGCGTGGTCGATGGCTCGAGCAAGCTCGGCCTCGAGCTCGCACTTGCTTTGCTCCGATTCGGCGATCAAACGTTCCCGTTCAGTTCCAAAACGCGCTCGCAACGATTCGAGCTCGGCTTCCAAACCGGCGAGTTCGAGCTCCAACTCGGCGCGATCCTTCCTCGCCTCTTCCCGCGAGTCCTCGAGTCGACGCTCCAAGATCTTTTCATTTTCGTTCCTGGCTCTCAACTCATCCTTGCTTAGAGCTTCGCGCAGGGACGCCTCGCCGAGCATGGTTTCGAGCGTCGCTAACTCTTCTTTTGCTTTCTCGCAAGCGAGCCGGGCGGACTCGGTCTCGTTTCGAGAATGCAAGGCTAGCGTTTCCAACCGTTCGATTTCGCTCTCGAGGTGGGAACAAGCGAAACCGCGTTCACCCAAGGCTGCTTTTAACAAGTCGCGTTCGGTGCAGGCTTCAACCTCTCGACGAGAGGCCTCGGCAATTCGTCGCTCCGTGGATTCGAGTTCGCTTTTCCAGATCGCTGCTTGTTCGAGCGAGCTTTCTTTCGCGGCCGCGGATTCGGCTTCCAGGCTTGCTCGGAGGACGCGCTCGTTCTCGAGTTCGAACTGGACGTCCCGCGCTTTCGCCGCTTCGGCTGATTTTTCCAGGGCGAGCGCGATCGATCGGCTTTCAGCGTTGCTGATCGCTTGGCGGAGCTGAGCGCTCTCATTTCGACTCGCCGCGAGGGCCTCTTCGAAATCGGCAATCGATCTCTCGCGGATTGCAAGCAATTGCTCATGACATTCGCGCTCGACAAGACTTGCTCTCTCGGATTGAAGGATCCGGACGCGCGCCTGGGCTTCTCGGCAGTCTTCCTGAAAAGCGAGTGCCCGATCGTCGGCGGATTGCATTTGGTCCTCGGCGAGCTTCTTGCGATACTCTGCTTCGGAAGTCGATCGCTCGAGTTCGGCTGCCCTGTCGAGCGCTGCCTTCAGTTTCTTGAGAAGCGCGCCAGCTCGGCTTTTCGACAGAACGAGCTCGCGCGTCTCGAGATTCGAGGTTGCCTTTTTCGAGCAGCAGGGCGTCCTCGAGAGTTTTTTGTCGCTCAAGGGCTTCGTTGCGTGCGATTTGCTCTCGTTTCAGCTCCTCGGCAGCGGCGAACTGAAGACGACCGAATCGTTCTGTTTGCGCTTCGAGATCGGCGGAGGCTTTTGAGAGTTGTGAGCGGAGCCTGCCGAGCTCGTGCTCTTTCGCTTCCATTGCCGTTGAAAATGAATCTCGGGGAACGAGGCGTTCCCTCGCCTCGGCCTCGAGCGTGTTCCATCGCTCCTGGAGCTCCGCCAAGGCCTCGGCAAGCGAGTGTTTCTCTCGCCTCATCGCTTCGATGAGATCGGTCGAAAGGCGATTGGCATCCTCAACTTCCAGAAGCTGTTTGTCTCGGCGGCTGCATGCCGACAGCGAGTCTCGTAGGGCTGCCTCGAGTTGAGCGACTCGATCAACGAGCGTTCTGGATTCCGACAACGATTCCTTGAGGCGAAGCTCGAGCGATTCGTGTTTTTCTTTGTGCAGAGTAAGGTTCTGGTTGGACTGGGCGTTTTGGGCCTCGGCGGAAGCCAAGGCGCAGCGAAAGCTCTTCGGCTTTTTGTGCCAGTTCAACGGCTCGGGCCTCGACTTCGTCGCGTTCCCATCGGGTCCGAGCCAGCTCGTTTGAAAGCTCCTCGAAGCGGAGTTCGATTTTGGAGAAGTCGTCGATCGATTGCCGCAGCCGATCCGTTTCTTGCTCGGACGTTTCGAGCCTTTCCAAGAGCTCCGCCACGCGCGCCTCGAGGGCCGCGGCAAAACGCCTTTGGTTGCTGTGCTCGGTTCTCGAGGCTTCGAGCTCATCGCTCAATTGATCTCGACTCGCGAGAATCGCTGTGTGTTGTTCCTGAAGATGGTCTCGTTCGGCGAGCGCCTTTCCCAGCCGAATCTCGACCTGGTGCTTCTCAGCCAACGTCGCGCTAAAGCGCTTTCCCAGTTCCGCGGTCGTCGCGGTCGAACGATCGAATTGTTCGACGACCGTTAACGAGGCCTCCCTACCAACCTTCAGCGGTCGTTCACAATTCTTGCAGACGACCACCAAGCCGAGGTACTCGGGTCGCACCCGCAACGCTTTACCGCAGCCTGGGCAATCTTTCGTAAGATGCGTTGACATGAGAACTCAAGCTCCGCTTGAGACGGCGAACTTGTCCAGAGTCAATGACCTCATGGGGCGTGTCGCCGCCAGGCTTCGTTGCGTCTATCGGAACGAAAGACGAACCAGGCGTTGTACGCAGTCCAGAGATCTTCGATCTTGCCGCTCGTTGATGCCGAAAAAGCTAGAAGAACAACACGCGCCGATGGAGATTGCGGACTAGGGGGAATTCGCCAATTCTGCGGGTAGGGAACGGACTTGCGTCGGTATCAAGAAACGATGAAAAGATTATGTTCCTTGGCCTTCACCCTCGTCAACCATTCTTTACAGGCAACCGAGGGGTTTTCCCAGGGGTGCGGGGCAAATCCATTATGCACCATGAACCGCAAGGTCTCGAAAGGATTGTGCGCGAGCCACTTGTCGCGAGGCGTCTATCAAGATTATGATCCAACGAGGTCGATGACGTTTGTCGCACGGTTGTTGCATCTGATTTCGAATTGTCGATTGGACTTAACCATGCGGAAGTCCGTTGGCGGCTGGTTTTGGGTTCCCGCCCTGGCGGTCGGTACTTTGGCACTCCACTCGGGCTGCGGAGGCTCGAAAGACGCTGCCCACCGGACTTCGACCAGTCAGCCAGCCTCACGCACCGATACCAAAACTGAAGCTACTGCGGCGGGAAAAGAAACGAACCTCGCCTTGTCGCCTCGCGCCGCGTCATTTTTCGTGGAACCGCGTACCTGCGAGATCGAGCTTGGCGAGCCTGGAGTGCAATTTGTCGCTCGGCTGGTCACGAAAGGGTGGCCCGGACGCGATTTAACTCGCGAGGTCGCCTGGAGCGTCAGTCCCGCAGGCTCGGCGACGATCGAACCTGGCGGATACCTGAAGCCGCTGAAGGCGGGTCCGCTGGCTGTTCGAGCGAGTTTGGGCGATGAGAGTTATGAATACGCCGTCAAGGTTGTTGATCCAGGCTCGGCGATCGATTTCTCTGAGGACGTCGTTCCTCTGCTGACTCGCGCGGGATGCAATACAGGCGGTTGCCACGGTCGGGCGGACGGACAGAATGGCTTTCACCTTTCGCTGTTTGGTTACGACGCCGAAGGGGATTATCGAGCGCTAACGCGTGAGGCGGGCGCCAGACGCCTCGATCTAGTCGACCCCGAGCGAAGCTTGTTCTTGCAAAAGGCTTCGGGTCAGGTTTCCCACGGCGGCGGTAAGCGGATCGACAAGTCTTCGGACGAATACAAGTTGTTGCTGGGATGGTTGAAGACCGGCACGCCTGGCGGAACGGCAAGACTCACGGGGCAATGGCTTCGATCAAGGTCGACCCTGGGGCAATCCAACTTCGCGAACCAGGCCCGATTCAAGTTCGCGTCACCGCAGTGTACACCGACGGCCACATCCGCGACGTCACGCGGCTTGCCTCTTACCGCGTGCTCGACGACTCGGCGCTGAGCATCAGCCCGACCGGCAAGGCCGAGCTCTCCAGGCGGGCCGAGGTGGATCTGGTGGTTCGGTACGAGTCGAAGGTCGTCAGTTCGCGGCTGGCTTCAGTGATCAATCCCGGTCTCGAGTTCGATTTCAAGAGCCTTCCCCGTCGGAATTTCATCGACGAAGAACTCTATAAGAGGCTCGAGGCTGTGCGAGTGCCCCCAAGCCCGCAGGCCTCGGACTCGGCTTTCTTGAGAAGAGCGTCCCTCGATCTCGTCGGCGCAGCCCGACCCGCAGCAGATCAGGGATTTCTTGGCAGACACCGATCCCGAGAAACGCGTGAAATTGATCGACAGGCTGCTTGCCAATCGTGATTTCCACAAGCACTGGCAGCTCAAGTTTGGCGACATGCTCGGCATCACCTCCGCCCGCTTTGGCAATGGAGCAGGGCGTTATCAGACTTGGCTTTCAAAGGCGCTTGCCGAGAATCGTCCATGGGACAAGATGGCCAGGGACCTCTTGACCGCTCTTGGGGATCCGACAAGCCCCGAAGGCGGGCCGGTGAATTACGCTCTGGACGGAGTCGACGCCAAAACCTCGGCTGAACAAACGGCGCAACGGTTTCTTGCACTTCGAATTCGATGTGCGCAATGTCACGATCATCCGTTTGACGTCTGGACTCAAGACAACTATTTCGGCCTTGCGGCGTTCTTCGCCAAGGTTCAAAGACCCACAGGGCCGCCGCAGGCCATGATGGGAAGGGCGCTGGTGAAGGTCGATCCCAAGGGTGAGATCGAACATCCGCGAAAGCGGTCGCCCGCGCCCCCGGTGCTTCTGGACGGCAAAGCCGTCGACGTGAAACCCGAAGATGATCCGCGAAAGGCCCTTGCCGATTGGATGACAAGCCCTGACAACCCTTATTTCGCAAGGGCGATGGCCAATTGGACCTGGGCGCAACTCTTCGGCAAAGGCATTGCCGACCCCGCCGACGACCTCGGAAAATCCAACCCGCCGGTTCACCCGGAGTTGCTCGACAAACTGGCCAAACACTTCGTCGACCACGGCTACAACATTCGCGACCTGGTCCGGACGATCGCAATTTCCGAGGCCTACGGGCTCTCTTCCGCGTCCGTCCCTGGCAACGAAAACGACACTCGGTTCTTCTCGCATCAGCTTCCCAGGCCGTTGACGGCGTACCAAATGGCCGACGTTCTCGCCGAGGCGACAGACGTTCCCAATCGCTTTGGCGGCCGAGCCGCCGGAACCCGCGCGGTCGACGTTCTCGATCCAGCAAGCGCAAGCGCGATCCTCGACGCCTTCGGTCGCTGTTCGCGCTTGAACGGATGTGCGTCGGTCTCGAACCCAAGCCTGAGCCTGCGTCAGGCCCTGCTTTTGGTGGGCGGCGACGTGGTTGAAAGCAAGGTCTCCAGCCTGACAGGGTATCTTTCAAACCTGCTCGAGCTGACCAAGGATCCCCGCGAGATTGTCGAAAACCTCTACCTTCGGACGCTGTGTCGTCCGCCGACGGAGAAAGAGGCTGCCTATTGGGCAGGCCAACTCAAGAAATCCAAGTCGATCTCCGAGGCTGCGGAAGACCTTTTCTGGGCGCTTCTGAACTCCCGCGAGTTCAGCTTCAACCATTAACTTAACGATAGACGTTTTTACTTCCAAGGAGAACGGGTCATGATTGGGCGAAATCCATTCGTTTGCAAAGGCCCTAACCGACGCGAATTCTTGAACATCGGCTTCCTTTCCGTGTTGGGAATGGGCGCCGCCGATTTGTTCCGTTTGAGAGCGTCCGCGGATTCTCGAGGAGGGCCTGGAAAGGCCAAAAGCGCGATATTGATCTGGCAGGCCGGCGGTGCCTCGCACATCGATACCTTCGATCCCAAGCCAGACGCCCCGGTCGACGTGAAAGGCGAATTCAAACCGATACCCACCTCGATTGAAGGCGTTTCGCTAAGCGAGGTCTTTCCCAAACTGGCGAAGGAGCTCAACAAGTTCACGCTGATCCGCAGCACGACTTCGCCCGAAGCCGATCACGACCGCGCAGCACATCACTTGCTGACGGGTTATAGACCGAACCCGTCGCTCGTTTATCCCAGTTACGGCAGTGTACTCTCGAAGGTTTATTCCGACGCGCCAGGAGAGCTGCCGCCTTATGTTGCCATTCCCGAAGCTCCGCTGTTTTCCTCGAGCGGCTATCTCTCGCCCGCGTTCGATCCGTTCTCGGTCGAAGGGGATCCGAACCTGCCAGGCTTCAGAGTGCGCAACCTGAGCCCGCCAGACAGACTGACGCTCGACAGGCTCCGCCGCCGACGCGATATGATCCGCAAGGTCGACGAGCTTTCCATGGATTTGAGCGAGACTCCTCTGGTCGCCAGCAGAGATCGGTTCATCGACCAGGCCTACGGACTGCTCACGTCGTCCAAGGCCCAATCTTCGTTCCGCATGGACGAAGAAACCGCGTCGACCCGCGATCGGTACGGCCGCAATCCGTTGGGCCAGTCGATGCTTTTGGCCAGAAGGCTTGTCGAGTCCGGGGTTCCATTTGTCACCATCAACAACCGTGGGCCGGCGGCATTGGGTTGGGATACGCACCAGCAGAATTTCCCGACCATCAAAGACACACTGGCTCCACCCTTGGACCAGGGGCTCTCGGCGCTCGTCTCCGACCTCGAGTCTCGCGGGCTCCTCGAGAGCACCCTTGTTATTTTGATGGGCGAGTTCGGCCGAACGCCGCAGATCAACAAAATGGCCGGAAGGGACCACCACGGCCGAGCAAACTCGGTTTTGCTGGCCGGCGGCGGCATGCCCGCTGGACTCGTTTTGGGGCGAACCGATTCGAAAGGCTCTTCGCCCGTCGAGCGGCCCGTCACTCCCGCGGACCTCGCGGCCACCTTCTACACTGCCTTGGGCGTCGACCCGCGCCGCCAGTTCGAGACCCCAGACGGCCGGCCCGTCCGGCTTGTCGAAGGGGGCGAGGCGATCAAAGAGCTGTTCTGATACAAAGCAGCGGCCACGATCCGTTCTCGAACGAACACATCGGATGCTATGTCCAAAACGATAACTGAGTCTTCGTTTCTTTCCATCATCGAAGGCGACGACGAATCGATCCTCGAGGTCAAAACCAAGGCGCCAGGTCCTGTTGGATCCTTGCCGCTCTCCGATGCGATGTTGCGCAACTGGCCTTCGGGCGATCTGTTCGGTTTGAGCCAAAACGCAGGGATGGGTTGGTCGCCGGCCCTGGTCGACCGCGATGGCTACCTCATCCTCAGCACCCAGGGCGGTCTTCGAGGCGAAGACGGCCAGCCCATCGCTCTCGGGTACCACACAGGCCATTGGGAAGTAGGACTCTTGGTTCGCGAGGCTGCCAAGGAGTTCAAGGAGCTTGGGTTCACTCCGTTCGCTGGAATGGTTTCGGACCCTTGCGACGGCAGAACCCAGGGCACCACGGGGATGATGGACAGTCTGCCTTACCGCAACGACGCGGCGATCGTCTTCCGTAGGCTCATCAGGTCTTTGCCCACGCGCAAGGGCGTCTTGGGAGTGGCAACCTGCGACAAGGGTTTGCCCGCGATGTTGATCGCGCTGGCCGGCACGCCCGATCTGCCTTCCGTTCTTGTACCTGGAGGCGTGACGCTGCCTCCCGAAGAAGGCGAAGACGCAGGCAAAATCCAGTCGTTGGTGCACGCGATACTCGCATGGCGAAATCACATTGCAAGAGGCAGCCGAGCTGGGCTGTCGGGCGTGCGCAAGTCCAGGCGGCGGGTGCCAATTCTTGGGCACCGCGGCCACAGCCCAAGTCGTTTCGGAGGCGCTGGGCATGAGCTTGCCTCACTCGGCTCTCGCGCCTTCGGGTCAACCCATCTGGAAAGATGCAGCGCGAAGGTCCGCTAGGGCTCTGGCTCAGCTCGCAAAGCACGGTTTCGCATCTCGGACGATCTTGACGGATCGGGCCGTCAAGAACGCCATGGCGGTTCACGCAGCGTTTGGAGGCAGTACGAATCTCCTTTTGCACATCCCTGCGATTGCGTTCGCTGCCGGTCTCCGCAGGCCCACAGTAGACGACTGGCACAAGATCAACCTCGAGGTTCCCAGGCTCGTCAGCGTCTTGCCCAACGGACCTCAGTTTCATCCGACCATCAGGGCGTTCTTGGCGGGCGGAGTACCCGAAGTTCAACTTCGCCTGCGCGAGCTTGGCCTCCTCGACGAGGGTGTGCTCACTGTCAGCGGAAAGACTCTTGCCGAGGTTCTCGACTGGTGGGAGTCCAGCGAGCGGAGAAAACGCCTCAAGGAGCGACTCTACGCACAAGACGGAGTAGACCCCGACGACGTGATCATGAGCCCTGCGCGAGCCCGCGAGCGTGGGCTTACCAGCACTGTGGCGTTTCCCAGGGGCAATCTGGCGCCTGAAGGCTCCGTCATCAAGAGCACGGCGATCGACCCGACCGTCGTCGATCCCGACGGCGTCTACCGCAAAGTCGGCCCGAGCGGGTCTTCACTCGCGAGACCGATGCGATCGCCGCGATCAAGGGCAAGGGTCCGAAACCGATTGCTTCCGGCGATGTCCTCGTGCTGATGGGCAGGGGGCCTCTCGGCGCGGGAATGGAGGAGATCTATCAGATCACCGCTGCGCTCAAGCACCTCAGCTTCGGCAAGCAAGTCGCCGTGTTGACCGATGCTCGTTTCTCTGGAGTTTCCACGGGAGCATGCGTTGGTCACATTGGCCCAGAGGCTTTGGCTGGCGGACCGATCGGCAAGGTTGTGGACGGCGATCGGATTCGCATCATCGTCGATCGCGTCCGACTCGAAGGCTGGATCGACCTGGTCGGCGATTCGAGCGGAGATTTTCCTGGCGGAGCCGAACAAGGCGCGAAGGTCTTGAGCGAGCGAAATGCTCATCCATCGCTTGCACCGGACCCGAACCTGCCGACCGACGTTCGCCTCTGGGCAGCTCTTCAGGACGTGGGCGGAGGCACATGGGGCGGCTGCGTCTACGACGCTGACGCGATCATCCGAACGCTCGAGGCAGGTAAACGAGCGTTCGCGCAAGCCCGCGTTTGACTACAGACTTCTCTCAAGCCTTCAGCTTCGTCAGCCTGCCCGTGCTATCGCCCAGCGAATCGATCGGGGCGCCGAAGACGTCGAGCATCGACAGGAAGAGGTTGTTCAGCGGTGTGTTGTTCGGGTACCGGACGTGTCTGCCGCTGGTGAACGCTCCCTTGGCCTTCCCTGCCAACAGGACGGGTAGGTCGTCGTGATTGTGCCGATCTCCGTCCGAAATTCCGCTGCCATAGACGATCATCGAGTGATCCAGAAGCGTACCATCGCCTTCCTTGATCGACTTCATTCGCTCGAGCATATAAGCGAACTGGGTGATGTGGAAGATGTTGATCTTGGTGATCTTCTCTTGCTTTGATTGGTCGTGGCCGTGGTGCGAGAGGTCGTGGTGTCCTTCGGACACGCCAATTTCAGAATAGCCGCGGTTGTTGCCTTCGTTGACGTACATGAAAGTGGAGATGCGAGTGACGTCGGTCTGGAACGACAGAACCATCAGGTCGAGCATCAGTTTGATGTGGTCTGGAAAGTCTTTGGGGATGCCTGAAGGAGCATGCAGCTTGGGGTTCGGAAGCTTGACCGGCTTTTCGGTACGGGCGATCCGAGCTTCGATCTCGCGGACTGAGGTCAGGTACTCGTCCACCTTGCGGCGGTCGTTGCCAGAGAGTCGAACATTGAGCGATTTGGCGTCCTCCGCCACGAAGTCGAGGATGCTTCGCTGAAGCCTCCGCCTGCGGACGCCTTCGGGACCATCGCCTTTGACTCCGAAGAGCCGTTCGAATACGAGTCTCGGATTCACCTCCTTGGCGACAGGGCTCGTCGGCGACCTCCAGGAGATGTTCGAGGAATACGCGAAGCTATATCCCGAATCGCATCCGCCAGCCTGGGCTCCTCTCTCGCAGCCCAGCTCGAGCGAGGGCAGTCGCGTGGCCCCGCCCAGCTTTTGAGCAGCCACCTGATCGACGCTGACTCCGTTCTTGATGTTCGCGCCGTCGGTTTTGACGGGGTGCGTCCCAGTCAAGAAACATGCGAGCGATCGAGCGTGGTCGCCGGGGCCGTCCCCCAGGTCAAACGCGTTATGCTGGGCAAGCCCTGTTAAAACGCAGAAATCGTTCTGGAACGCTTTGATCGGCTCGAGGACCTTGCCGATCGAAAACCCAGTCCCCTCTTCCTTGGGAGTCCACTCGGGCATGTGAACGCCGTTGGGAACGTAAAGAAAGCCCATGCGGACAGGGAATTCTCCGGCGGCGGACGCCGACTTGCCCAAGGGCGTCATTGCCTCGAGCCAAGGCAGCGCTATCGCTGCGGACAAGCCCCGCAGCACCGTTCGCCGCGAAATCGGTTTGAATACATTGATGTTCATTTGGTCTTTCCCTGAATCGTTCGCTTCTGGAACGGGTCCGATTTGACAATTTCCACAACCAAGCGTGAAAACTTGAACCCATCTTTCTTGATCGTCTCGCTAATCTTGTCGACCGTGCAGCGGTCGTTGAACTCGAGCCCGCGTCCAAGGGCGTAGGTCAGAAGCTTGCTGGTGAAGGTCCGAGAAAACTGGTCTTTCCTGCCCATGAGGATGGTTTTGAGCTCCTTGGGCCCGCGGAACGATTCGCCCGTGGGCAAGACGCCCGAGGAATCGAGGTCGAATTCGCCTTCCTTGGTTCTCCAGGCTCCAACCGCGTCGAAATTCTCCAAGCCAAAGCCGAGTGGATCCATCTTGGCGTGGCACGTCGCGCAGTTGGGATCCGCCCTGTGCTGCTCCATTTTCTGACGGAGCGTTCCTTTCAATGGACCTCGGTGGTCGTCCTTCAGGTCTGGGACGTTTGGCGGCGGAGGAGGAGGGGGCGTGCCCAGGAGCTGTTCGAGCACCCATTTGCCGCGTTTGACCGGAGAGGTGCGAGTCGGGTTTGAAGTGACGGTGAGCACGCTCCCTTGAGTCAAAAGCCCGCCCCTTGGGCTTTCTTTCGGTAAAGCGACTTTTCTGAAATTGTCGCCCGTCACCCCAGGAACTC
>CAWFUI010000022.1:0-247582 GCA_963818975.1 uncultured Planctomycetota bacterium
GAGTGCCATTCGCGACGACGAGCGGGGATGGAAGACAAACCATCACTCCTCTGCACGGCAGGATCGCCAACATACCGGCATGTCATGTTTCGATCGAGTTCGACGAAAGCCCTCCATTCGCCGTCAGGATCGTCGGCAAAGTTGACGAGGCCCGGCTCTTTGGACCAAGGCTGCGGATGACTTCGATTTACGAAGTCGTCCCGGGGTCGAGTGGGTTCCGCCTGTTCGACGTTGTTGAAAACCTGGGAGATTCTCCAAGCGATCTCGAGCTCTTGTACCACTGGAACTTGGGACCGCCGCTCTTGGAGCAAGGCTCGAGGTTTGTCGCGCCGTCAAGAAGGTGATTCCAAGAGACTCGAGAGCCGCCGAAGGCGCTTCGACTTTTGCCGATTATGGTCCGCCCACGCCCGGGTTCAGCGAACAGGTTTACTTTCTGGACCTTGCGGGGGAAGCGGGCAAGACGAAGGTGATGTTGGCGAACAGTGCTGGGGACCATGGCATTGCACTCGGATTCGACCTGAGTCAACTGCCTTGCTTTACCCTCTGGAAGTGCACAAGGGGCTTGAAGGAGGGTTATGTGACAGGTTTGGAGCCGGGAATCAACCTGCCAAACCCCAAGCCTCTCGAGAAGGAAGCAGGACGGGTGGTCACGCTGGCGACTGGGGAACGACGGTCGGCGTGTATATGTGTGGATATTCTGAAGTCGAGCGATGAGGTCAATCGGGTCGAGACTGAGATCCAGGAGATGATCCGATGACGCGCTTATTCGCTTGCAGCGCCTGCTCAGAGCGTCTCCACCCACTCCTCCGCCTCGGTCATGGCGGTCTGCATGCTGGATTCGACCATGAGGCGGTAGTGTTCGATCACCTCGCGGTCGGCGTCGGGGGGAACGAGGATCGGCGGGGGAACCACGCAAGCGGCTGGGCGGAACGGCCTTGGCACCGCAAAGCGATCCCAACTCTTGGCTCGCCAGGGGTTTTGGAACGCCATTCCCGCTCCAACGATCGGCAGACCAAGCCTGCTGGAGAGGTAGATCATCCCCTGGTGGACGCTTCTCCTGGGCCCTTTGGGACCGTCGGGGGTGACGCAAAGATGGCCTTTGTCGACCCGGTGCGTCATCTCCTTCAAGGCCCGAACTCCGCCTCTTGTGGTCGAGCCTCGGACCACCCCAAATCCAAGCCGGCGCACGATTTGCGTGATCAACTCGCCGTCCCGATGGTCGCTGATCAGAATCTGCATCTCGGGCCACGCCCAGTAAAAGGCTGGGAAGAGCATGACCTCATGATAAAAAGCGTAGATATATCGAATTCCCAGGCGTCTCGAGATCGCTGGGTCGACGGTCGGGTCGGCGTAACGGAAGTGGAATGGGCAGGTCCCGACCAGGCGGCGCACAAGCCCAGCGCCGCCGATGCCGATCGTTTGTACCAACAGTGGATGAGTGATCTTCACGTCGCCACGCCCCCGATCAACCGATGGTTGGGATTGCCGCCTCGACCAACTCGGCAGGAAATTAGCCAAAAGTGGAAAAGTCTGCCAGGTCGCTTCCCCCTTTTGAAGTTTGCCTATTTTGACACTGGGGGGCGGCATACGTGGCGATTTCCGTCGACGCAATTTTGCGTAAACCCGGAAAAGAAGAGCGGAAAGGCCGACGGCCTTGGTCGAAAATTCATTGACTTCGCTTGTGGCGGTGGTAATTTGGGAAAGCTCGTTCCCCTTCCGATCCCGATCAGCGGCCTAGTACACATCCTGGGCGTGGCTTGCATCGAGGCTTTCTCCGGTTGGAAGAACGTCCCTCCCGCGCGTATTCCTTAGTTCCGGAGCGCCTGCATGGCCGACATCGTTCTGATCAATCCTCGATTCGAGATCTCTTACTGGGGTATGGAGCACGCTTTGCCCATGATGGGCAAGAGAGCCAACCTGCCGGTCGCCTGCCTGCCTCTCTTGGCGGCGCTGACGCCGGAGGAGCACACCGTCACCCTCATGGACGAGAACGTCGAGGCGATCAATTACGAGCGATGCGCCAAGGCGGACATCGTCGGCGTAACCGGAATGAGCGTCCAACGCTTCCGGATGAAAGAGATCTTGGCCGAGCTCAAACGGCGAGGGGTCTTCACCGTCGTCGGCGGCCCCTTGGTCACCGTCCAGGAAGACTACTTCGAAGGCTTGGCCGATACCATCTTCATCGGCGAGGCCGAGGAAACCTGGCCCAAGTTCCTGGTCGAGTGGAAGCAAGGCTTGCATCAATATCGATATGAGCAGATCGAAAAGTCGGACATGTCGAAAGTGCCGACGCCTCGGTTCGACATGCTCAAGATGCACCATTACCTCTTTGGAAGCCTTCAGTTTTCCCGCGGCTGCCCGTTTCAGTGCGAGTTTTGCGACATCATCGTCACTTTTGGCCGCAAGCCCAGGATCAAAACGAGCCAACAGATCATCGCCGAGCTCGAGGCGATGCACAAGCAAAAGGTGCACATAGCCTTTATCGTCGACGACAACTTGATCGGCAACAAGAAGGCCATCAAGGACGTCTTGAGGGACGTCGTCGCCTGGCAGCACGCCAACGCCTACCCAATGACCTTCTTTACCGAAGCTTCGATCGACCTGGCGGACGACCCCGAATTGATGGAGCTGATGGTCGACGCCAACATCCTCGCGGTTTTCGTGGGCATCGAAACGCCCAACGAAGCGTCGCTCCGCGAAACCAAGAAGTATCAGAACGTACGCTCGGGCGGAACGATGATCGAAAAGGTGCACAGGATCCAAGACGCCGGCATGGAGGTTTGGTGCGGGATGATCCTCGGGTTCGACAACGACGACGCGACGATCTTCGACGCCCAGAGGGAATTCCTCACCGAGGCCCGCATCGCCGTGACGATGATCGGGATGCTCTACGCCATCCCCAAGACTCCCCTGCACGAACGACTTGCCGCCGAGGGACGGCTGGACTACGCCGACGAGCCGGAATTCGGCACCAACGTCATGCCGCTGAAAATCAGCAGGGAAGAGCTCCGAGACGGCTACGTGAAAGTAATGAACGAACTCTACGATCCCGACGCGTTTTTCGAACGAATTGAAGATCTGTACATCAAAGGCAAGCTCGAAATGACTGCGCGGCAGAACGCGCTATTGGAAGAAGCACCCGTTAACGAGGCTGCGTTGGCAATCGCTCTTCGCCGCTCAATCCATCGGCCTTTTCTTCCGGATCATGCAGGGCGTGCCTGACCCCAAGCTGCGCAAAGAGTACCGTAGGCGGCTCTGGAGGCTCCTCAAGGTTCGGCGAGACCCTGGCCTGATACTTATTCAGTTGATTAAATCAGCGATGCATTACCACGCCCACACGATGGCCAAGGAAATGGCCAGCGGGCGGACGGCGATCATGAATTCTTACTGATTTTCGATTTTCCCAAAAAATCCGTATCCGCGAGGAGCGCCTCTGGAACTTAATAGAGGAGGCAAACGCATCCCTTCGCGGAGTTCGTGATGGCCATCGGTCAAACTCGCGGCGTCGCTCGACAACTGGCTCGACTTTTCCACTTTGGCGCGACAGGGGGCCTTTCCGAAGGTCAACTGCTCGATCGTTACGCAGTAACGCGCGACGAGGCCGCGTTCGAGGCGATCGTCGCCCGCCACGGCCCCATGGTCTGGAACGTTTGTAGACAGGTGCTGGAGAACCCGACCGACGTCGAGGACGCGTTCCAGGCGACGTTCTTGGTCTTGGTCAAGAAAGCGGGGATGATCCGCGACCAATCGCGCCTGGGGCCTTGGCTTCATGGAGTGGCGTTTCGGATCTCGGCCAAGGCTCGATTGGACTCGTTTAAGCGCAAGGTTCACGAGGCTCGCTCAGCAGTTTGTACGGATGATCATATGAGCGAAGCATCCTCTGATCGTGAAACGCTGGCCTTGGTCCACAAGGAAATCGAGTCGCTCTCGGCGCACTATCGGTCGGCCGTGGTTCTTTGTTTGCTCGAGGGGCTTACGCACGAACAGGCCGCGGATCGGCTTGGTTGGCCGTTAGGCACCGTGAAAGGGAGGCTTGCTCGCGCCAAGGATGTTCTCCGCACGAGGCTTGCCAGGCGTGGGATCGTGGGTGCTTCCGCACTCGCGGCCGTCAGCTCGACGTCGGAGGCGTTGGCAATCCCCGAGGCTCTGCTTGTATCCACGGTGGGCGCGGCGATGAGCTACTGTTCTGGACTAAAGGCGGCGGCCGTCGCCGGTTCCATGGTTTCTGCAAGCGCGGCCGCGCTTGCAGAAGGGGCTTTGAAGACCATGATCGCAACCAAACTTAAGTTCGCGGCCGCAGTGTTACTGGGAACGGGGCTTGTCGCCGGCTCGTCTGCTCTGGCTTATCAATTTGGCGGCCTTGGCGGCCCTGCGTCGGGTCAGGGCAATCGGAGTCGATTGCTGGCGTCGGCGAGTGAAACGTCGTCGCCCGAGACCACCCTGCGCAAGGGGGTGGAGGAAGCGGCGGCAACCAGCCCGCGGCGGGTCCGAAGTCCGCCGAGCCCGCACTCGCGGCGGGTCAACGAATAGAGGCGGCCAGACTGGCCTTCCAGACCGCGCTTCAGCTCGCGAAAGCAGGCGAAGCGAAAGGCGAAGATGTGTACACATGGTCGGTGCGTCTATTGAACAGCCAGAAGGCGCACGCCAAGAATCAAAATGAGCTCATTGCGTTTTACATCGAGCACGACGGCCATATGGCGCAATTGGAGGCTCTTGCACAGAACTCCAAGGACAAGCTTGCGATCGCGGCGTCGAACTACTTCCGCAAGGAAGCCCAAGCCTGGCTGGCGGAGTCCCGCCGAGGCTGGCCGGCATGAACGAAGCTGGAATGATGGGTGGTGGCATGGGAGGGGGAGGTGGTTTGGCGAGAGGCCCCATGAGAGGCGGCCTTAATGGGGACTTCGGACCTGATGGAGGGGATGGGGACGCCTCGCAGGCAGTCCCTGCTCCATCTCTTTCGGTCGCCAAGAATGACTCGAGGAACAAGAAGATCTTCGAGAAGCTGGCGATGGCGGTCCCCATGAATTTCCAAACCGAGACGGCGCTCAGCGAAGTACTGGTCTACATTCGAGAAGCCACCAAGCAAGACGACTCCGACGTCTTACCGATCTACGTCGATCCCATCGGGCTCCAAGAGACCGATAAGTCGATGAGCTCGACGGTGATCCTTGAGCTCGAAGGCATTCCCCTACGGATTACACTGAAACTCATGCTCAAGCAGTTGGGCCTGTCTTATTTCGTAAAGGATGGCATTTTGTTCATTATCCCCGACAAAGGGGACGCCAGCGAGTACCTGGATCCAGCAGGTCCATTCTCGGATGAGTTTGCCAACGACCCAGTCCTACCGGCCCCCAAGCGGCCCGAGGCAGCTCCCGGCGGCGGGTTGCAGTGACCTAAATTTGAGAATACGGTACGATCCCAGGCCCGGGGAAGCTTCCTCGGGCCTTGTTTCGTTTTTGGCAAACTCCAAAATTGTGATCCCTGCCGATTTGGAACGGCTTGTGCAAGCGTCACACAGGGTCTACACTAAAGTATGGGTCTCTTGAGCAGTTCGTCTCGAGCGGGTCCTGGAGAGTGGCGTATGAACACTTCGAAATACATAACAGTCGGAATGGCATTGGTCTTCGTCGTCGGGGCGTCCACGCTTGCCCAAGAAGCGAAGCCTGAAGCAAAACAATCCGCCCAGACGAATGCGCAGGCGTCCAAGGCTCGTCGTCAGGCGCTCAAGAATCGTCGCGTGGCCGACGAGATCGAGGCGTGGCAAGATCAAGAGAAGGTGCCTCCAAAGCCCGTGCGGATCGTTGAGGGCGTGCGACAACCACTCGCCGCGGGAGAGATTCCCAGAGTCCATCTCCCTTCGAACGGTTCATCCTTCATGGCGCCCCAGCCCACTTTTCGAACCAGCTTTGGCGACGCTTCCGTCCCGGTTATGGGACAAAAGCCGCTAACGTCTTCACTGGAAGGCGCTGTCCCCAATTGGCCGATTGGCAGTCCATTTGAAGAGGGATCGATGGGCGGTTCTCTTTTCGGAGGATTGATGGGCGGAGTGACCCCGGGCTACTCGCCAGGCGCCTACGACGATTTCACAGGCGGGGTGCAGATGCCAGGATCTGGGATGGGCGGATATCCCTCGAATTTGCCCCAGCCAGCCCAGGGAATGGCGAATCTCCCTTCATCGTTCTCGGGACCCGGATCGGGCTACGAAAACTACCCCGACTTTTCCGCACCCTCGCTCAGCATGTTCAGCTATCCCGCGGGTTTGGGAATGCCGAACTTGGGCATGCTTGACGAAGGGGGAGGCGTCTGCCTTCCCTGACCCTCGGAAGCACCGAGAATTCGCTCCATGAAGTTTCCACAACTCAGGCCCTTTGCTTCGTGACAGACGAGGCAAGGGGCTTTTGCTTTGAATCTCACGCCAATATCTGACTGACAACGTTGCCTGCGACGTCGGTGAGACGGTAGTCCCGGCCGTTGTACCTATAAGTGAGCTTTGTGTGATCCAGGCCAATGAGGTGTAAGATGGTGGCGTGGAGGTCGTTTACGCTGACGCGATCGACCACGGCCTTGTGGCCAAAATCATCGGTTTGCCCGTGATGGACCCCGCCTTTGATCCCAGCGCCGTGGAACCAGGTGGTGAAGGCGTGCGGGTTGTGGTCTCTGCCGGTCCCTCCCTTCTGGACGATTGGCAGTCGGCCGAACTCGCCGTTGCAGACGACGAGCGTCGAGTCGGAAAGTCCTCTGGCCTCGAGGTCGGCGAGCAAGCCCGCGATCGGCTGATCGGTCTCGAGGGCGAAGCCCCCGTGGTTCTTGACGATGTCTTGATGGCCGTCCCAGGACCGTTCGTTCTCCATGCCGCCGGAGTAGATCTGCACGAACCGCACTCCGCGTTCGACAAGTCTTCGCGCAATCATGCATTGTCGAGCAAAGTGCGTGCACTTGGGGTTGTCGAGTCCGTAAAGTGATTGCGTCGCCTTCGATTCGCTTTCGACCGCGATGGCCTCCGGCGCCGCCATTTGCATGCGATAAGCGAGCTCGAACGACTCGATCCGGGCGGCCAGCGCCGAGTCGCCAGGGTTCTGCTCGAGTCGTCTGCGGTTGAGCGAAGCGATCAGGTCGAGCTGGGCTCGCTGCTCCGCGTCGTCCAAGTTCGAGGGCCTTTCGAGGTTGTCGATCGGGGCGCCTTGGGCTTTGAGCGCGGTGCCCTGATAGACCGTCGGCAGAAAGCCGGCGCCCCAGTTCGAAGCGTGCCCCTTGGGCAAGCCTCTGCCGAGCGTATCGTACATGACGACGAAGCCAGGCAGATTCCTGTTCTCCGAGCCAAGCCCATAAGTCGCCCACGCGCCCACGCAGGGAAAGCCCATTCGGCTCATGCCTGTGTTGATTTCAAAGAGCGCAGGTGAGTGATTATTGGTTTCTGTGAAACACGAATGGATAAACGCCATGTTGTCGGCATGTTTGGCGATGTTGGGGAAGATCTCGGAGATCCAGGCGCCGGACTGGCCAAATTGCGCAAACTTGAACGGGCTCTTCATCAAGGGACCGACCTGGTCGGTGAAGAACCCCGTGTTTTTGTCGAAACCGGGCAGTTCCTTGCCGTCGTACCTTTCGAGCTCGGGCTTATATTCCCACGTATCGACCTGGCTTTGCCCTCCGTTCATGAAAAGCCAGATCACGCTCTTGGCCTTGCCTGGAAAGTGCGAAGGCCTTGGCGCGAGCGGATCGAGGATTCGGTCGGCCTCGGCTCCGCCGGCTTCCTCTTTCAAGAGCCCCGCGAGGGCCAGCACGCCGAACCCCGAGCCGGTCGTCTGGAGAAAGCGGCGCCGAGAGTGGTGAAACCGCGACGGATCAGCAAAAACAGGAGTAACCATGCGATTTAAATCCAAGTATGCTTTTCTATTCAATATTGATGAATTCGCTCAGTCCGAATATCGCCTGGCAAAAGTCGACCAACGCCCTTTCGCGGGCTTGGGGATCGTTTGCCTTTGCTCGACCCTCGAAAAAAGCGAGCGAGTCGTTGATTTCGCCCGGATCGGGTTCACGAGCCAGGGCCATTAGAAACGCCGAACGGACGACCCTTTCGAGTGGAACGTCGGGACTCGGCGCGGCCCGCCGGGCGAACCCCTGGGCCCATTGCCGCACGAGCGGACTATTCATGATAAGGAGGGCCTGAGGAGCGTTGGTGGTGGTCGATCGCACCGCGATCGGCGAGAGCGCGTCTGGCGCGTCGAACAGCGTCATCATCGGAACGAGCTTGGATCGTTTGACCGTGAAGTAGATGCTCCGCCTTGGTTGGCCGTCGTCGAGAGAGCCCGGCCCAAACATCCGAGGATCGAGAACCCCGCCGACTGAGAGCATCGAATCGCGAACGGCCTCTGCCTCGAGCCTGCGCCTGGAGAATCTCCAACATAGTTTGTTGGAAGGATCGATTCGCTGGCTCTCGCGCTTGACTCCGAGGATTCTTGGTACACCGAGCTCATCAGAATAAGCTTATGGATGGGCTTGAGCTTCCATCCGCCTTCGATAAGCTTCGAAGCCAGCCAATCGAGCAATTCGGGATGGCTGGGCTTTTCACCCTGGGCGCCGAAGTCGCTCGGCGTTGCGACAATACCAGTTCCCACGTGGTGCTGCCAAAGCCGATTGACGGCCACGCGCGCGCCAGCGCGCCAGCGCCGATTTCGACGTCGGTCGCCCAATTTGCCAGGCTCGTCCTGCGGTAACTCGTACGCCAGCCGTTTGGCGGTTGGCAAACCCAATGCGCTTCCTGATCGGGAGAACGCATCAGGATCTGCAAGAATCCCTGCGCGACGACGTCTTGCTTCTGGTTCGGGTCGCCGCGCTTCAGGAAGTGCGTCTTCTCGAGGAAGTCCGCCCCTTGAGTGTGAAGCCTCACCGCCGGCAGCCCCTCGGACGAGATCAGTGCTTTGACGCCGGAGGTCTTCGGAGCCGACTTGGCATGGTCCTCGGCGGCTTCATTCAAACTCCGCCAACCAAGGTCGATCGTCTTGTACCAAGCGAGCAACTGAACAACCTGCTCTTTGGTTCGCTTCTCTTTCGGAGTCGAGAGAACCATCGAAACGGCTGAGGGTGCGCCGTCTTCGTTGATTCCCACAGGTCTAGGCGGCCGACGTCGCTGATACGCGAACCTTGCCAAAATTGTGCCCGTTGTTGCCTTGGAAATCGAGCGTAAACGTGAGAGTCGCTCCGCCATTGGGCTCGAGTTCCGAGCCGAGTTCGAATACCGCCGCGTGGCTCTCGCCGAATTTCGGATCGACCGCCCAACCGCTGTGGGCGTCTTCGTCGATCGCCGCCGCGATCGGCAGGCCTGGCTGTTCGAACGTCGCTTTGGGGTTCACGAGCTTGGCGCGAAACGTCTCGCCGATACCATAACGAGGCCCGACGTCGAGGGTGAACGTCGTCAGATCGAAATTTCCGTTGCCAGCACGACCAGGCCCCCCGCGAACAAGATCCACGTCGGACAGGGCCTCGATCCTCACCGCGGTGATCTTAGGTAGGTCGCATGCCGCGGTAATCGTATAAGTATCAAAATCGGGATTCTTGCCGGTCGCCTTGATCGAGCCGTCGTCGAGTTTGGAAAGCTTTGCCCCGCCCTTGGACTCGAACTTGGTTGGCTCAAGCACGACCCACTGCGGTTTCACAGGGGGTTTTTGGCGCGGGCGCTTTCCCACGCTTCTTCCTTTCCAGGCAGTTCTTCCTTTTCGTAACGAGTGATCGCAGCGAGGTACTTCGCGTGTTCCGTTTCGTAACTGGCAAGATCTCGCCTAAATTTCTCGGGGTTCTCCACCAGGTCGATCTCGGTGCGCACGGTCGTGGTGAAGGTCGAGAGAATCCTGTAATAATCGCGCTGGGGGATCGGATCGTACTTGTGGTCGTGGCAGCGAGCGCAGCCGACGGAGAGCCCCAACACCGCCGTGCTGAATGTGTTGGTCATGTCGTCGAGCTCGTCGTAGCGCTCCTTCTCGACCTGGTTGGCCGTGATCTGAGTGCTATGAACTCCCGCCGCCAAGAAGCCGGTGGCTTTCAAGGCCAGCAGGTTGTCTGGGGCAAGCTCGTCGCCGGCGAGCTGCCAGCGAATGAACTGATTATACGGCATGTCTTGATTCAGGGCTTCGATGATGAAATCGCGATAATGGTACGCGGTGGGCCTATCGTAATCGTGCTCGAAGCCGTGGCTTTCTGCAAAACGGGCAAGGTCGAGCCAATGGCTTGCCCAACGTTCTCCGTATTGGGGGCTGGCGAGAAGGCGGTCGACGACCCTTTCGAACGCAGGCGAATCGTCGGCGGGATCTTTGACAAACGCCTGGACGTCTTCTGGAGTGGGCGGAACGCCGAGCAAATCGAGCGTGGCCCTACGGATGAGCGTGCGGCGGTCGGTCGGCATGTTCGGCTGGATTTTGGACGACTCGAGCTTGGCGAGGATGAAGTGGTCGATCGGCGTGCGAGTCCAGGCTTTGTTCTGGACTTCTGGCGGCTTGGGATTGGAAATGGGTTGAAAGGCCCACCATTTCTTGCCTTCCTCGAGGTTGATGATGCGGGCGGGCTTCGAAGCGACGACGACTCCTTCGCGCGATCCGGAGCGCCTCGTTTCACCCATTCCTCGAGGATGCCAACGTCTTCTTTCGAGAGCTTGCCCTTGGGGGGCATCTCGAGGGTTTCGTCTTGGTAGCGCACCGCCTTGATCAGAAGGCTCTCGTCGAGCTTCCCAGGGACGATCGCGGGCCCACTGTCGCCGCCTTTGGCCCAACCGGCTTTTGAATCAAGAAAGAGTCCGCCGCGAAGCTTTTTGGCGCCGGCGCTGTGGCACGAATAGCATTCCTTCGTGAGCAGCGGCCTTACCTTGGCTTCGAAGTACTCGACGTCCCTCGGGTCTGGCTTTGAGTCAGCGGATGCGGTTGACCCGAGGACCGACCCTGCAAGGACGACGAAGGCGGTCTTAAGAAATTTCATGTCAATAAGCGTGACCGGCGTGGAGGGTGTATCTGCCGTGGTGGCTAGGCGGGTCCAGACTAGCATTATACTTCGGGAACCGCGACGAGAACCATCTGAATCGGGCTTTTCTTTGGGCCGACTTGACGGCTGATCCCGCAGTGGATAAAAATAGGCTCATCCGAAAGGAGTCGGACCTTGAGCGACACCAACGTACTCCGTTGCCTTGCCGCGCTTCTCATCGCGAACTCGCATATCGAAGCGTTCTACCCCGCGCCATGGATGGCCGCCGACGGTCTCTTGGGCGCCTCGCTGTTCTTCGCCCTTTCGGGGTTTGGGCTTGTCCGCAGCGAGCTTCGCGAGCGGAGGCCCTTCTTTTCTTGGTGGTGGCGACGGCTCTCCCGGCTCTATCCCTCGTTGATTCTGATCGTCGCACTCATGGCCGCTGTCCGCGGGAGTTGGCGCGGCTGGGGGGCGGTTGATTATGCACTTCAATTCGGCCTGGGCTGGCAGTTCGGGTTCTTCCACCAGATCCTGATTTTCTACGCCATTTTTTATGTGATTTTAAGAACGCTCGGTACGGACTGCCTGAAGTGGCTTGCTCTTTTGCTCGCGCCGTTGATGATGGCGATCCCGTTACTGGGAGAGCGCGAACAGACGGTCCACTCCTTCCACTGGCTGTTCTATTTCCAGGTCATGCTCTGTGGAGGGGCGCTGGCGACCCGGTCGCGTGAGATCCGAGGCCTCGGCGGAGCTGGTTTCGCCGCACTTGCAGGATTGCTCGTCGCCTATGTGGGTGCGCGGTTCGCATCGGGGAGCTTGGGGGCGATTTACTTCCTGCCGCACCTCCTCCTGTTCCCAATCCTGTTCTTGGCTCTCGCCGCGGCGCGATGCGAAGCGGTGAAGCAGTGGATGGACCCCGCGAAGTGGACCGGTGCAATCGTCGCGGCCATCGGCGGGGCTTCGCTCGAAATTTATTTTATCCACCACATGCTAGCTGAATCTGCGTATGTATATTCGCTGATATTCCCAATGAATGTTGCCGCATTCTTAATCCTTTCCTGCGGCTTGGCTGTTCTCATCGCGAGGCTTGTGGAGGCTCTCCCATTGGGAATCCCGAGAAGGCGGGCCGATCGCCCGCCGATCTTACGAGCGACGTTAGACCCAGAGAGCATCGTCACGACCTCTCGTCCGAGCCCGACTTATCTTTGAGCTCGGCCTCCCATTGCTCTTTGCTCGGCAAACTGCCGCGAAACTCGGGTGGAAGCGATTCGACGAACTTCGTGATGTAGCTTGCAACGCTTACCGGCTTTGCGAGATCTCGAAGTGCATACTCGGCGACGATTGCGTTCCTTGCCTTGCAGAGTACGAGGCCAATCGACGGTTTGTCGTCGGGATGGCGAAGGAGGTCGTCGATCGCCGAGAGATAGAAGTTCATCTTGCCTGCGTATTCGGGCTTGAAAGAGGTTGCTTTGAGGTCGATCACAACGTAGCAGCGCAGCTTTAAGTGATAAAACAGGAGGTCGACGTAAAAATCTTCGCCGCCGACTTCGAGCCGAACCTGCTGTCCAACAAACGCAAAACCAGCTCCGAGCTCGATCAAGAATTTCCTGATGTGCGCCAGGAGTTCTTCTTCGACGACCTTTTCCTCGGCTTCCTCGGCAAGCGTGAGAAACTCGAACTTATAGGGGTCTTTCAAGGTTTCTCTGGCGAGATCGGATTGAGGCTTGGGAAGCGTACGTTCGAAATTCGTGCTCGCCTTGCCTTGACGCTCGCATAAGCCGCTCTCGATCCAGTGGACGAGGACGTTTCGGCTCCAGCCGTTCTCGACGGTTTTTCGGGCGTACCAGAGCCTCGCCACAGGGTCTTTCACCTTGTCGAGAAGATCGGAGTTATGCCCCCAGGGTATTTCTGCCACGGCCTGTGGCAGAGTCTTGCCGTCCATTTCTGCCACGGGTTGTGGCAGTTTTCCGACTTCATCGCTGTAGGCCAGATAGAATGCCCGCATCCGCCACAGATTTCGAGGAGAGAAGCCGCTCATCCTGGGGAATTCCGCTTGGAGATCCCTGGCGATTCGTTCGACAACGGATTTGCCCCAGCCGAGCGACTCTTGCCGTTCGACGATATCCCTTCCAATCTGCCAATAGAGCGAGATCATCTCGTGATTGACAGCCAGCGATGCCCGAAGCTGGGCCGACTTGATCCGCTCCTTGAGTTCCCCAAGGAACGCCTCGTAGCCCTTAGGCGCGAGATGCGACTTCGGCTTCTGGACGGGTTCTTTGCGTTTTGATGCTTTCTTAGCCATCAGTCTCGATCTGCTTCGAGAAACGACCCAGCGGTCCGACTTCGCGCGTGGAAATCGCACCAAGCGAATATACGGATCCCCGGCCAGGAGGCAATCCATTGACTCGAGTGCAAGAGGAGACGACGTCGTCCTCCTCAGCCCATGCTCGAGATCCTCAATCGCCCGTCGTGATGCGCTGTCGCGATCCGCAGGCCGTCGGGATGGATGTCGAGGTCGAGGGCGGTATTCGGCAGCGAGAACTTATGGAAGTCGTTCACCTGATCGGGCTTGAGGAAGAACAGATGGCCGCCGGCGTTGCCTCCGACCGCAACGACCAGGAATCCCGAGGGATGGAACTTCGCGCCCCACGCCACCCCCAGGAGGTTGTCCTTCGGTCGTTGCAGCAGCTTTTCTTTACCAGTGAGCCAGTCGAATAGGACGATCGCTGGGTTGCTAACGGCGCCCAAAGGATTGGACGCCTCGATGAGCCCAACGCAAGCCAAGAGAGTCGCATCCGCGTTGAAAGCGATATCCCTCGTCCCGCCGTAGTCGACCTGCTGTCCGCCGTCGTAATGCCAGAGCTTGGTCGCATCGAGCTTGCGAAGCTCCCTGCCCGTCGCAATCTCCCAGTGCCTCACTTCCCCCATCAGGTCGCCCGAGACGAGCAGATGACCCGAGGGATGAAACAGCACGCGATAGACGTCCTTGGTGTGACCAGGAAACTCGCGGAGGAGCGTCCCATCGGCGGATGACCACAACTTGACAAGTTTATCCGTCCCACACGTCGCGACCAAAGCCCCGTCAGGACTGAAGCTGATCGATCGCACCCAGGGCTTGTGCGCCTGGACGACTCGCGCCGGTTCGGCTTTGTTGCCTTCGACAGGCCTCCAGGCCAACACTCCGTCGCAGCCGCCGGAGATCAGAGTTTCTCCGTCGGGCGAAACCGCCAAGCACTGCACCCAGCTTTCGTGTCCGTAGAAGACAGTCTTCGCGCCGGTTTCGAGATGCCAGCGCGCCACGAGCCTGTCTTGAGTTCCCGCGAAGACATACCGACCCTTCGTGTCGAACCGGCAGCAGACCAGTGGAGCCTCGTGAACGAGCTCCTTGCTGACCTTGATCTTCATTGGGTCTACGGCGGATGAAGGGGCAGGGGCAGAGACGGGGGGAGGGGGCTGGTTCATGCGAGCAGCTCCTTCACCGCCCTTGCCGCGGGGTCCGCAATCTGGATTGGCCTGCCGTCCACCTCGAATCCGCTGTTCGGGTCAAGCCCGACGGCGCTCAAATACGTGTGGAACAGTTTGCCTGCGTTCACCTCGCCGTCGACAACCTCCAGGCCTTTGTCGTTCGTCTTGCCATGGAGCACGCCTTTCTTGATCCCGCAGCCCGCCAGCGCAATCGACCACGCTTTGCTCCAGTGGTCGCGCCGATAAAGATGGTTGATGTTCGGAGTCCTGCCGAATTCGGACATCACGACCACAAGCGTGTGTTCCAGTCGCCCGCTCTGGTGCAGATCTTCGAGCAGGGTCGAGAAGCCGTGGTCGAATTCGGGCACTTGCTCGAGATGAAATGCAAAGTTCTCGTTGTGTGTATCGTAGTTCGAGTGAGACACTTGAACAAACGTTGCTCCGCCTTCGAGCAAACGCCTGGCCAGGAGGCAGTGCCTGCCGAAATCGAACTCGCCGTAGCGGGCTTTGTCCTTGGCGGACTCTTTGGAAGCGTCGAACACCTCTTTCTTGGCCATGAGCTGCTGGGCCTGGCTGAAGCTGGTGGTGTAAGCCTCGGTCTCGGCCGACCTGCGGCGTTTGGCGAAGCGGCCGTTCACATGGTCTCTGAACGCGATGCGCGCCTCGTCGTCTCCGTCGGAGATATTCCCAGCCCTGTTCATGTTCGCCGGCGGTTGGCCGTTGCCCAGGTACAATGGGGCGTGCCTCGGCCCCAAAAACGCCGCCTCGTTCTTTCCCAAGCCCCCCGCGCCGGTTGCCACGGAGATGAAGCCTGGAAGAGCGTCTTGCTCGGTTCCCAGAAACCTCGAGGCCACGGCGCCGAACTTGGGATAATCGACTCCAGGCGCTTGAAGGCGTCCCGTCTGCATCATGTATTCACCTTTTCCATGGTCGTCCTCGTGGGTGTTCACGCCTCGGACCAAGGCCATCAGGTGCATGAGCCTGGCGGTCTTGGGCATGAGCTCGGAGATCATGATCCCAGGCACGGACGTCTCGATGGCGCCGAATGGACCTCCCGTCGCCGTCTTGGGCTTGGGGTCCCAGGTCTCGAGCTGGCTCGATCCGCCCGCCAGCCAAATGACCAGCACCTGCTTGCGTTTTTGTTCGAGAGAGTTCGCAAGGATGGAAGGGTTGAGTCCAAAGGCCCCTACCGCTGCGCCTCCCATGGAGGCCGCGAGTCCGCTCAGGAACCGTCGGCGGGAGAGCTCGTGATCGATCGATCCACAGACGCGTAGTCGAGACATTTTCGGACGCTCCTTCACGAACAACGGCGACGTTGGGTTTCCTAAGCGACTTTAGTGATTGAATCGGAACTCGACCGAAGTGGCGATCGCCCACGCCAGTTCGTGTGCCGCCTTGGGTTTGTCTTTGGCTTCTGCGAGCAGCTTCGAAACTTCCGCACGTTCTTCGGCGGTGGGTCTCCGCGATAAGAGCGCCAAGTAGACCTCTTCCGCTGCCTGGCCTGGGTCGGCTGCCGTTGCGACCTTAGACGTGGCGTTCGATCCATTGGGCGCGAGCCAGCCTTGTACGGCAAAGCCGTTGGCAAGGAACAGAGCCTGGTGGACCGTGGCCTCCGCCTTGTCTTGGGCGACGCCCGCTGCTGGAGCGAACACTTGAACAAACGCTTGGGCGTTGCCGCCGAGCTCGCGATACACCAGGTCTTCCTGCCGAAGCTCGGCCATTCGAGCGAGCTTGGGGTTTGCCGACGCGATTGCCGCGAACTTGGGGTCGGCGTCGAAGAGTCGCTTATGGATTTCGGACTTCTTCGCCTCGACGATCCCCGCAGCCTGCATCAAGCTCCAGCACAACTGCTCGGGCGTCAGAGGTTCGAGCGCCGCCACAGCGAACGTCTCCGGGCCAATCTCGCCCTCCGAGACCCCTGGCGGCGGCTCGCTCGAACGTTGATAGGTTTGAGAGAGTGCGATCTCGCGCATGAGGTTCTTGACGTCGAAACCCGACGTTGCGAACTCGTCGCCGAGCATGTCCAAAAGTTCGGGATGCGAAGGGGGATTGTCAGGATGGTCCCAGTCGACCGGATGGACGATTCCCCTGCCGAGCATGAGCGCCCAGATCCGGTTCGCAGCGGTCCTACGAAAGGCTTTGTTCTCTTTTGAGGTAATAGCGCCTGCCAAGAGAGCTCGACGACTGTGTTTGGGGATCGCGGGCTTGCCGTCGGCGGGCGCGAGCCAGTATTCGTCTCCCTTTGCGATGGCTGGCTCGGGCGTGCCTGCACAATCGAGGATCTTGGGCCCTGTCTTGTGCAGGACCTTCCTTTTGAAGACCGATTTAAACTCGACCTCGCCCTCCGCCTTTTCGCCAAGGGAAATCGCATCCCCCTCTGGCTGGAGAGCGTATAAGCGGTTGAAAAAGGCCAACAGCCCTTGATAGTGCGCCTGTTTGAAGTCGTCGACCAAAGGGTGGTCGTGGCACTGGGCGCACTGCATGTCTCTGCCGAGGAAGAATCTGCCGACGTCTCGCGTCAGCGTGTGCGGTTCTCCGCCTCGCTCGAGGATGAACCTGGCCTCGCCGCTTTCGGCCGGCTCTTTGCCGTCGGCGGAGAGGATCTCACGGACGAGCTGATCGTAGGGCTTGTTCTCGCTGAACGATTCCACAAGATATGTAGACCATTGCTCTTTGCGGACGTTTTTCGTATGCCGTCGTTCCATGAGCATGACGTCGAAGGCAATGGCCATCCGTCTCGCGTACTCAGGGCTCGCGAGCAGCTTGTCGATCAATCGGTCGCGTTTGTAAGGCGAGGGGTCGTCGATGAAGTCTCGTGCCTCGGCCGCGGTTGGAATCATGCCGACGAAATCGAGATAGGCGCGACGGACGAATTCCGAGTCGGTTGCGGGGGCGGCGAATTTGCCTGAACTACCCGTCTCGATGAGTCGGTCGATCCGTTCGTGGAGAGAAAGGCTGGCTGTTGGCTTGGCGGGCGGGTCTCCAGCGAGCGCCGATGGGGCGTCGAGTGCACAGACACACCATAGGCCCAGCGCGATCAGTTGGAGTGTTGGGGAGGAAAGACGCATCGAGCGGTTCCGAGGTTTTCGTCACATAAGGATCGCATTTCGACGCCGTTTTTGGTGAGACAGACGGCTGAGGCGACCGCACGACCGACACGAACAGGTGGGATATTCCGCCGCTTAACTTTTGTTAAACATAGTATCTGTGAGGGGGGAAAGCAAGGAGTTTTTCGGTGAACGAATGGGGATCGGCGCTCGATCGGCCCCGAGCCGCGTTTCCACAAAAGAAGCGTGATCCCTTCCTGAGCGAGGCGTGGGTTGTGAGTCAGTACGTCCGTCAAGTCGTGTTGGCGCATCGCTTCCATCGAGATGCAGTCGACAAGGCTGTATTGTTTGTCGGTCCGGGCTTAGTACAGGGCGAACCCGCTGCTCGAACCCTTCGCGAGACTGAGGGAGAATTGTGATCTTGGGGCTGGCAAAGAGCACTTCAACTTGAGCACCTGCCGTTTTGCGTAACGAGGCGTTATGGCGAAAGGCGGTCAAGAACTCCGAGAGCACCACGTCAGTGGTAACGATCCCGTCATGCGCCATGGACATGCTTGCTTCCATGGCAATTTCATGCCACTGATCCTTTGGATGTGAGATCGCCATCCAGTAGAGCGAATCGGCGAATACGCGTCTCATGCTCCGTTCTGCTTCGGCGTCCCAAAAATGTAGTGATCATGCTCCTCGGAAAGATCGGTTGGCAGGGCGTCCCATATCTCGTCAGGGATTCGCGCGAAGATCTCTTGGAACAACTCCCAAACGGGCTTGGCGGGCGATCCCTCGAATGATGGGCCAGGCGAATCCGGTGGTGACGACGTGCGCTCTTGTTCGATCGAGCGCAACAATAAACGAGCCGCCTGGGTCATTGCATCGTCCACCGAGGCGAAGCGACCCTCGTTGACTGCATGGTTGATCGATTTCTCGACGTCTTCCGGTACTTTGATCGTCATTAGCCAATTCTCCTGGCTGCTTTAGAGTTGCACCGGTCGTGATTCATGCCAAGCGCGCTATTGTGGGCTGAGGCGTTGGCGTATCGCTGTAATCAGACAGCGGGCGGCGAGGAATTTGGCAGGCAACCTCCACGCGAACTGGCGGCGAAATCGTTGGCGAATACTGAGTCGGCCTCGGCTCAGTCAGCGTCGAAAACCTCGTTAACTGATAGCGAGAAGCCAGGTAACAAGGCCGAAACAGCCAATTCACCTCGCCGGTAGACGCCTACGTCTTCGTAAGAATCTCGGTTCAGTCGAAGAACCGAGATCGACTCGGTTTGGGGATTCACGATCCAGTATTCGGGAACCCTGAGCTCGGCATAATCCAGGCGTTTGTCGATCAGGTCTCGTTCCGGCTTCTCATCGCTGACGACCTCGAGAGCGAGGTCGGCGCCAAGCCAGAATCGGTTTTCCCGACGGGGATCGGCGGCTGAGCGCAACAAGAGAAGATCGGGTTCGCGGAATTTTCCGGGGCGGATTCGGAGCCTTAATGGTGAGAAGCGGACTTTTCCGCCCTTGGGCTCGAGGAATCCAAGAAATGCAAGGTAAAGGAACCCGAGGATCGCTTGGTGCTTATCAGTAGTGATGGGCAGGATTTCCAACAACCCATCCGTGAACTCGACGAGCCGCCGTCTGTGGTCGGTGAGAACGAGGTATTCGTCCTCGCTCCATTCGCCCTGGCGCGGAAGGATCCCCTCGAGCGCGTCTTTCCACTCCATGTCGGAGGGTAGAGTGGTTTGGGACTCTGGTGCGATTGCCATCGGTTTTCCTTTTGAAACGGAGCGTCGCTCTCTAAGTGAGTATAAACGGAAGCGCCGAGTTTGGAGAAGAATGGGTGCTTTTCGAGCGACCTCGGCTTACGTCCAATTGTTGCCATTCGCTCCGCGAAAGGACATTTTGATTCCAGCGACCTTACTCGGAGCAAAGACGACCCTTGGTGAACCCGTGGCGTCGTCGTTTCGCAATGTCTGCAAACAGCTCCAATCAAACATCTCTGCGAGTGTCCGCGCATGGAATGTATGCCGCCAGAAATCCCCGTGAGTTTCGTTCACTTGACATTCCCGAGATGGAATTTCGGTTCTTGGGCAGAAAAAGAGCCGTCCCGCGAGAGCGTGACCTGGAGGTTCGCTTCGCCGGTCGCCTCGAAGAACTCGATGTGCACGGGGTGAAAGCCGGCGTTCAGCCGCCTGGATCCGCTGACAAATTGGAGACCGTGGGGTCCGTCGTTATCCGCGATGAGCTCGTCGTCGAGAAACAGGCGACTGCCATCGTCGGAGCCGATCGCGAAGGTCCAGACGCCCGTCTCTGGGATCTCGACGAGGCCGTCGAGCGCAAGCGCGTAGTCGTCGTCAGGCAGCTTCGGAAACAGCTTGAGGCTGGGGTTTGGCACGGTTCCCTCGCCGTCGGGTTTGAGCGTTTTGAAGTCGGGGCATTTCGCAAACCGGCCCTTAAAGAGCTTATACCTAAGCCCTGGGTCGGCTTTCGCCTCGGAGAGAGCTTGCTTCATAGGGAAACTCGTTAATGCGAATTCCACCCGGCTGGCTCTGCCGCCTCGCGAGTATTTAAGTATGATTCGATCGGTTGCCTTAAGGCCGACAAGCCTGATCCAGTAGTCGACGGCCCCGGTTATGGGCGCCCCATTCAATTCCGTGAGGACGTCGCCGACCTCGAGGCCCGCTTGATCCGCTGGACTTCCCGGCGTCACTCGGCTGATCGAAGCAGAGCCAGGTTTGAAGCACAGGCCGACTTGAAAGTCTCCGCGTTCCTCCGGCAGTAGGAGATCGTGCAAAACCTGGTGGGCGCGGTCGATCGGGATCGCGTAACTGATCGACTGTTCCTGAAAATTCTTGGCAGAGACGACGCCAATCTGTAAGCCCTCGGCGTTGAGCAGCGGGCCTCCGGAGTTCCCTGGGTTGCAAGCTGCGTCGAATTGAATGAAGCGATAACGGGCGTCGTCGGGAAACTGCGTTGTCATCGCCAGCGCCGAGCCGGCGTCCATCATGATGCTCGGCGAGCTGACCATTCCCGCCGAGAAGACGATGCCTCTGCCTCCTGGGTTGCCACCGATCAGGATCGGTTCTCCGGCGACGAGGTCGTCGCTTCGACCCAGTTTCAGAGCCACCAACTGACCAGGCGGATCGACTTTGATCAGCGCCAGATCCTTTTCCTTGAGCCGGCCGATGTTGCGGTAACGCAGAGGCGGACCTTCATTGAACAGTACGAGGCCGCCCTTCTCGCCAATGACGTGTTCGTTGGTGAGAATGTAACCTGCGGGATGGATCACGGAGCCGCTGCCTGCGTTCCAAGCATTGTCCTTCACCTGGGAAAAGATCGCCACGATGCTGGCGCGCGAGCGTTCGATGATCTCGACGTTGCGGGTTCGTCGGGGCGAGTCGGCGGTCGGTTGAGCGAAGACGGAATTCGCGATTGAGAAGAGAACGAAAGCGAAGGAAGCGACGCTGGCTTTTCTCACGGAGCACCTCCCGATGAAAGGCAGTCTGTCACCTTTTTCGTATGATCGGAACAAACACATCGTCGGGCAAGAATTCAGGCCCAGGATCGAGCACGGCTGCCTCGGCCTTGAACCGGTCGAGCTCGGAGCGATAGCCCGCCGTCAATTCATGCTGATGGGCGTGAAACCACTCCTTGGCTCCTTGCTCGACCGCCAATGCTCGAGTTTGGTCGCCGAGTAGTTTATAGGCCATGGCCTCGAAAAAGAGATCGAACGCGGCAAGGTTCCGTCCGCTTTCCTTTAGCCTTCGGTCGAGCACGGCTATGTCGTTCTCCTCAGGCAACCCCTTGGCAATCGAATCGACCATGGTTCTGTTACTGCCGCGACCTACCGATCGTACACACCCTGAGAGCGAAACTCCCGCTAAGCTTCGGATGCCAAAATGTCAGCCGGCCCGCGATTGTCGCACGTCCGGCGGCGACCCCGCAGCTTGAGCCGCAGACCTAAAGGCTTTTGCTCTAGTGCTTTACGAAGTTTGATAAATCCGGCATGATGCTTGCTGGTAAGAATTCGTCTTCGTATCGAGTGGTCTCTCTGCGAGGTACATATGACCGTTGCAGCCGAAAAGCAAGAATTCTCGTTCCAGGCCGAGATCAAGCAGCTCCTTCATCTGCTTTCGCATTCGCTCTACCAAAGCAGGGAAATCACCATTCGAGAGCTCGTCTCGAACGCCTCCGACGCGCTCGACAAACAGCGGTATCTTGCTCTGGTGAATGGATCGAAGGGGGACGATCGGCCGCTCGAAATCTTCATCGAACCACGCAAGGATCAGAACGAGCTCGTCATTCGCGACAACGGCGTCGGCATGACCCACGACGAGCTTGTCAAGAACCTGGGCACGATCGCCAGGAGCGGATCGCTCGAGTTCTTGAAGACAATGGCCGACCAAACCAAGGGAGACGTCTCGCTGATCGGCAAGTTCGGAGTGGGCTTCTACTCCGCGTTCATGCTCGCCGATCGGGTCACCGTCCGAACCAAGAGCGATAGCGACGAACAGGGTTGGGAGTGGGAATCGGAAGGCACAGGGACCTTTCAGATCAGCCCGGTCGATTCGAAAGAACGAGGCACAGAGGTCGTTTTGCACCTCAAGGACGACGCCCGCGAGTTTTCCGAGGCATTTCGGGTCCAGCACGTTGTCAGGACTTACTCGAGCTTTATTCCTTATCCGATCAAGATCGAAGGCGAGGTCGTCAACGACCAGAAGCCGATTTGGGTCGAGCCCAAGAGCCAGGTCACTCCCGAGCAGTACGAGCAATTCTACCAGCACCTGACGCACCATATCGGCGAGAAACCGATGTGGCACGTTCACATGGCGGTCGATTCGCCCATGCAATTTCGGGCGATCGTCTATTGCCCGCAGACCAACATCGAAAAGTTTGGAATGCACAGGCAGGAGCACGGGCTCAGTCTGTGCGCGCGTAGGGTGCTGGTCCAGCGCGAGTGCCGCGAGCTCGTGCCCGATTATCTTCGGTTTTTATATGGACTTGTCGATTCGGAAGACCTGCCGCTGAACGTCTCTCGCGAGACTCTGCAAGACAACAGCGTGATCCGCAAGATCCGCGATTCGCTGGTGAAGGGCGTGCTCGATAGGCTCGAGCGAATGGCGAAGGACGAACCCGAGGCGTACCTGACCTTCTATCGCGAGTTCGGCGGATATCTCAAAGAGGGCGTGGTGACCGACCACTCGCGGAAAGAGCGGATTGCTTCGCTGCTTCGGTTTGCGTCTTCGAAGGGAGACGATCCGACTGCCCTGGTTTCTCTCGACGAGTATTTGGCGAGGGCCCCCGTGGAGCAGAAGCAGATCTATTACCTCTGCGGGCCCGACCTAGCGACGATCTCCAAGAGCCCGAGCCTCGAGGTTCTCCGCAGACGCGGGCTCGAGGTGCTGTTCTTGCCTGAACCGATCGACGAGTTCGTAGTGATGGAGCTGCGCAAGTACCTCGACAAACCTTTTAAGTCGGCGGATGCGGCGGACCTTGACCTGCCTGGCGCCGAGCCTGAGAAAAGCGAGACGACCGAGCAGGCTTCGGAATCGTCGGGCTTCAAGCGCGTGCTCGAACTGGTGCGCGAGGCGCTTGGAAACCGAGTAAAGGAGGTCCGCGCTTCGAAGCGATTGGCCGAGAGCCCTGCGTGTCTGGTCGACGTCGAGGGAGGGATGAGCTCGCGGATGGAGCGCTTGCTGCGGATGGCAGACAAGCCCGCTCCGGCGACCCTTCGGATCCTCGAGCTCAATCCTGCTTCGCAATTGATCGAGCGGTTGGCTTTGTTGGCTTCGAACAACCAGCACGACGATTTCATCAAGCTCTGCGGGCTCCAGCTCTGGTCCGACGCGCTTTTGCTCGAAGGCGTGGTGAACGACCCCCGCGACGTCGTCTCGAGGGTGGAATCGCTTTTGCTCGAAGCGGCAACCAAACGATCGCCGCTGGTGATCTGAGCGGGGTCGGAACGTTTGAAAACAAAAAGCCCGGCGAGGATTCAAGGATCCACGCCGGGGCTTATGTTGATATCCGCCTAGTGCGGATCGATCGAACCGGGTTCTTTACGAGCAACCCATGCTGTTGCCGCAATTGAAGCAGCGGTAGCAGGTGCCGCAACGAACCGTGATCGCTCCGCAGTTGTCGCAGGCTGGGGCGTCGCTCTGGAACCTGGCGAATTGCTCGTCCTGAATCGCGACAACGGTCGTCGAATGAGCCGAGGCGAGAGCCAATCCCGCGGAGGGTTTGGTGTTGTGAAGCTCGGCTTCGACGTGCTCAAAGTCGGCGATGGTCGCGGTCCGGTGGCCGTTGACTTTCACGACCGGAGCCGGTTCGGGAGCAGGCTCTTCGATCGCGACCCGCTTGGGTGCGTTGGCCTCGCGATAGCCCTTGATGAACTCCATCCCTAGCCAACGGAAGATGTAGTCCGTCACGCTCTTGGCGATCGGGATGTCGGGGTTCTTGGTGAACCCGCCAGGCTCGAACCGGCTGTGGGCGAACTTGTTGACGAAGACTTCCAGCGGCACTCCGTATTGCAGGCCCATCGAGATGGCCGTGCCCAGAACGTCCATCAGGCCGCCGATGGTCGACCCTTCCTTGGCCATGGTGATAAAGACTTCGCCCGGTCGGCCGTCGTCGTAGAATCCGACCGTGACATAGCCTTCGTGGCCCTGGATGTCGAACTTATGCGTGAGGCTCTTGCGGGTATCGGGCAGTCGTTCTCTGCGCGGGCCCGGTTCGGACCGTTTGAGCGCGGTTGCGGTTGCCGGGGCGGCCTCGACGGCGGGCGCCGCCGTGGCCAGCTCGACCTTGTTCTCGAGCTGGGTGTTGACCGGTTGGCTCTCTTTCGAGCCGTCGCGGTAGATCGCAAGAGCCTTGAGGCCGAGCTTCCAGCCCTCCAGATAGGCCGAGCGGACGTCGGCGATGGTGGCGTCTCGAGGCATGTTGACGGTCTTCGAGATCGCCCCGCTCAAGAACGGCTGGGCGGCCGCCATCATCAGCACGTGTCCGCGCCAGTGGATGCTCCGATTGCCGTTGTGCGGCGGGAAGGCGCAATCGAAGACCGGCAAGTGCTCGTCCTTGATCCCAGGCGCGCCTTCGATCGTATCGTGCTCGTCGATGTACGCGAGAACGCCCTTGATCGACGGTTCGTCATAACCCAAAGTTTTCAATGCCAACGGCACGGTGCGGTTGACGAGTTTGAGCATGCCGCCGCCGGCGAGCTGTTTGTACTTCACAAGCGCGATGTCGGGCTCGATGCCG
Organism: uncultured Planctomycetota bacterium; assembly: GCA_963818975.1. Taxonomy (GTDB): domain Bacteria; phylum Planctomycetota; class Planctomycetia; order Isosphaerales; family Isosphaeraceae; genus CAWFUI01. The sequence goes on from CAWFUI010000022.1 coordinate 24,698, forward strand.
GTGGTGTCGCAATCCATCATGAAGGCGATGGTGCCCGTCGGCGCCAGCACCGTCACTTGGCTGTTGCGATAGCCGTGCACCCTGCCCGATTCCAGGCATTCGCGCCAGACCGCACGCGCCTGGTTCCAGAGCTCCGGCGGGCAGGACGGATCGATCGCCTCGACCGAGTCCCTGTGCATCTCCATGACTCTGAGCATCGGCTCGCGATTGAGCGCAAAGCCCTCGAACGGGCCCACCCAGCCGGCGAGCTCGGAGCTCGTCAGATACGATTGCCCGTGCATGATCGCGGTGATCGCCGCGGCCAGAGCCCGGCCCTGGTCCGAATCGTACGGACGTCCGGAGGCCATGATCAGCCCGCCCAGGTTGGCGTAGCCCAAGCCCAAGGGCCGGAACTTGTGGCTGTTCGCGGCGATCTGCTTGGTGGGATAACTCGCGTGATCGACCAAGATGTCTTGCGCCGTGATGAACACGCGCACCGCCGCGCGGAACCGGGCCACGTCGAACCCGCCGTCCTCGGTGCGGAACTTCATCAGGTTCAAAGACGCCAGGTTGCAGGCGCTGTCGTCTATGAACATGTATTCGCTACAAGGATTCGATGAGTTGATGGGGGCGGTGTTGGGGCAGGTGTGCCAGCGTTGGATGGTGTCTTCGTACTGGATGCCCGGGTCGCCGCAGAGCCAGGCGCCTTCGGCGAGGCTGTCCATCAGCTTGTTGGCTGGGTGAACGTCCATCGGTTTGCCGGTGGTGACCGACCTGGTGGTCCAATCGCCGCCGGATTCGACCGACCGGAGGAAGCCGTCGGAGGCGCGGACCGACAGGTTGGCGTTTTGGAACATCACCGAGCTGTAGGCCTCGGAGTTGAAGTTCGAATCGTAGCCGGCGCGGATCAGCGCCTGGGCTTTTTTCTCCTCCTTGGTCTTGCACTCGATGAATTCGAGGATGTCCGGGTGCCAGCATTTGAGGGTCTGCATCTTGGCGGCTCTACGGGTTTTGCCGCCGCTTTTGACGACGCTGGCGATGGCGTCGTAGACTTTCATGAAGCTGACGGGCCCGGAGGGTTTGCCGCCGCCGCTCAACTTTTCTCGGCTGGAGCGGAGGGTGGAAAGGTCCGTCCCGGTGCCCGAGCCGAACTTGAAGAGCATGGCTTCGGACGTTGCCAGCCGCATGATGTCGGCCATGTCGTCAGAGACGCTCTGAATGAAGCAGGCGGACCCTTGCGGGTATTCGTAGGAATTGGCCGCGGCGACGACCTGGCGGGTCTCTTCATCCCAGCGCCAGTTTCCGCCAGAGCCTTCGATGCCATATTGATGATAGAGGCCGACGTTGAACCAGACGGGAGAGTTGAAAGAACCATATTGGTTCAAGCAGAGAACGGTCAGTTCGTCGTGGAACCGTTCGGCGTCGGCGTCTGACGCGAACACGCCGTCGGCCTTGCCCCAATCGGAGATCGTCCGGGTGACGCGCTCGACCAATTGGCGAACACTGGTCTCGCGCTCGGGAGAGCCCACTTCGCCGTAAAAGTATTTGCTGACCACAACGTTTGTGGCGAGTTGGCTCCAGGACTTGGGGATCTGACAGTCATGCTGTTCGAACAGCACGCCCCCCTTTTCGTCCTTGATTTGGGCGGAGCGGCCTTCCCATTCGACCTCGTCAAATGGGTTCTTGCCCTCGTTGCTAAAAACCCGAGGCACAGCCAACCCCGTACGGCGGCCGCGGCGCTCAACGCGCTCGGACGGTTGCCCCGCAGGCTGACCCGCGGCGACCCCGTCCATTGCCAGTACTCCCCGCTCCGAAGCAGTATCCATGATTCGATCTCCCGTTAACCCGCGCCAGCCGCAAGAACGGCCGGCGTCCTAGTCCTTGGTGTATAATCCTAGCCGCAAACTGCACAGACGTCAAGTAGCACAGATGTTACGTATCGACGCTCCATGTCAATTATAGCGGGATTTTGCACAATTGCAATACCTTCCCGTTTCCGACGTGCTCGGTTTGATTCGCGACGGTCTGAATCGAGCGTTCGGCGGCAGGAAGGGCCTGGTCTTCACCAGGATTTCATCACTCTAGCGGCTGGTGAACGAAATGTCGAGAGGCTGGACGACGCGAAGGCCCAGCCGACTTGGTTCGTCGTTCTAGATTGATACGGGGAAAAGACTTACGGGAAGAACTTTTTAGGAAATAGCCGAAAGCCAGCCGCTGGTTTCGTGAAGGTTCATCGACAATTTATCAACAAAAGTAGCCCTATGCCGGATACGTTTCACAGAGCGGTCGAAGGGCGGAAATCACTTGGTCCATCGTCGCAAATCGGTCTTCTTTTCGGCGTGCTGTGATGGTTTTCAGGAAGACGACGACATCCTCGGGAAGGTACGGATTGGCGAGGGCCGGATCGACGGGGTCGTGGTTAAGGCGTTGCATAATCTGCGTCGGCGTGGTCGCATGTTCGTAAGGAAGACGGTCGGTCATGAGCTCGTAAGCCGTTACTCCGAAAGAGAATATATCGATTCTCACATCGATCGGCTCGCGTCTGAGGAGCTCGGGCGCCATGTAGTCGAGGGTGCCAGTGCGGTTTCCTGGGCGGCGGAAGTCCGGTGTGTTGGGTACGGCCAACCCAAAATCAATAAGCTTAAGCTGGCGATCGCCGTTGACGATTAAATTCCGTGGACCGAAATCATGGTGCAGAAACCCATGCGAGTGGACATACGCAAGACCTTCCGCTGCTTGGAGTAAAACGTCGAGGCGTTCCTCGAAGGTAATCGCGTAGGTCTCTTTCAGAAAGCGGACGCTTTGGCCGTCGACGAATTCCATCGAGAGGAAGTGGGCGTGGGTGGTTGTGTCGCCGTGCTCGTAATGTTTGACGATCTTGGGGTGGACGAGTTTCTCGAGTATTTCGCCCTCGATCACGCGACCGCTGTGGGTTGCCCGAGCCGTGGCGGCCGCTTGTTTGTCGGCGTCCTGGACCTTCAAGCAAACCGTTTTGTTGATTTTCGTGTCGAAGGCCTTATAAACCTTGGACATACTTCCTTGCGACGTCTTGGAGATAATCTGGAACCGTTTTTCGATGTTCACCAGCGGTGTTTTATGCGCGGCGTGCGCAGGATTCTTCACTGCCAAACATCGACTTGAGTTTGCCAAGCATCGGTTCGCCCTCCCATCTTGCCAATCGCAAACGGGCCGATGAGGCCGCGCGACTCTTCTCTAAAGACGAGCTTCCTGCTCAAGCGAGCCGAATTCGTAAACGACTGCGGAATGGAATACGGAATTCGACCTGCACGCACAACCTACCCAGTACAAAGACGTAGTCAAAACCGGCTTGTGACATCGATCGATTCGATGTTTCCACGATTTTTGACGCAACGACCTTGAGCTAAGTATCTTTATTATACGTCGATGGACAAGCCCAGTCGGCGACTCTCGTCGATAATTTTCGTCGCCTTGCGCGGGTCTCTGCGAGGAAAGCGTCGCAATCGAGCCACGTACCTGCTGCCTTGGCACGATCCTTTCTGCTAATCTAGGCATTGTCTTCTGAAGACAATCCACCAATCCAGTATGCAGGCGTTGTGCCAGTTTTCCTTCGTTTCGCTTCAAAACGCGATCGGGGGGGGTAGAACTTCAATCGCGAGGAGGGTCCTGAAGATGAGAGCCGTCGTGCTGCGCGACCCTGGGGGGCCGGAGAATCTGAGACTCGAGGACGTTTCCGATCCGCGTCCAGAAGAGGGCGAAGTGGTCGTCAGGCTGAAGTGCTCCGCGCTCAACCACCGCGACGTCTGGATTCGCAAAGGGATGTACGCAGGCATCCGACTTCCAGCGATTCTGGGATCCGACGGCGCGGGGGTGGTGGAGCAAATTGGCGTGGGTGGGGACAAGACGCTTTTGGGCAGCGAAGTCGTCATCAACCCGAGCCTCGACTGGGGCTCGAGCCCTTCTGCTCAGGACGCCAAGTTCCGCATCCTGGGAATGCCCGATGCAGGCACGTACGCAGAGTTGGTGAAAATCAACGCTTCTCAGATTGCTCCCAAACCCCGAAGCTTTTCGTTCGAGGAGGCCGGGGCAATTCCTCTCGCAGGGCTTACTGCTTATCGAGCAGTGGTCAGCCGGGCGAAGGTTTGCTCGGGCGAAACGGTGGTGATCACTGGGATCGGCGGCGGCGTTTCGACGTTCGCTCTCCAGATCGCCAAGGCCCTGGGTGCAAAGGTCTTCGTGACCTCGCGTAGCGAGGCCAAGATCGAGCGAGCGATGTCGATGGGCGCCGAGGGAGGCGTGAACTACCGCTTCGACGACTGGGTGCAGAAACTGAGCAAGCTTTGCGGCGGCGAGGGCCCGGACGTGGTCGTCGACAGCGTGGGCGGAGAGACGCTCGACCAGGCGATGGTACTCGTCAGGCCCGGCGGGCGGATCGTCAATTATGGAGCGACCACGGGCCCAATCAAGACCTTTGAGGTCCGCAGGCTCTTCTGGAAGCAGATCAGCCTTCTGGGCTCGACGATGGGTTCGCCTGCGGAATTCGCCGATATGCTCTCGTTCTTCGAGGCCCACAAACTGAAGCCCTTGGTCGACCGCGTGTTCCCGCTCGGATCAGCGGGCGAGGCGCAGAAGTTCATGGAGGAGGCCGGCCAGATGGGCAAGATCGTGCTCAATAACGAGGTATAGAGAGGACTCGGCGAAAAATCCGACGGAAAAAATCGTGCGTCGGCGACGTCTTTCTTTGTGGAGGGCGATTTGTCGAGATTCGACGAGGGGCTGATGGCTTGCGGGACGCGCTGAGCCCGAACACTTGGCGCGGCTCTTCGACGAGCATTCGCGGTCGCTGGTGCTTTATGCGCGGCAGTACTGTTCGAGTCCTGAAGACGTTGTGCAGGAAGCTTTCGTCCGGTTGGCAAGGCAGCGCTCCGTGCCTGATCGGCCTGCGGCTTGGCTTTTCAAGGTCGTCCGCAACCTGGCGATTTCATCGTCGAGGTCGATGCGCAGAGGCAGGCTCGCGCGATGAGCGAGCTTCTCTTCCAGACGCCTGCTTCGAGTCTGCCGACGACCAAATCGACGCACGCAAGGCAGGGGACTTGCTCGCCGAGATCGACAGCGATTTACGCGAAACGATTGTCGCCAGGCTTTGGGGCGGATTGACCTTCGACGAGATCGCGACTCTTTGCGGGTGCTCGGTCTCAACCGTGCATCGGCGCTATACTGCCGGCCTGAGGATTCTCCAAGAAAGGCTCGACACGCCATGCAAGACGACCGCCTCCCCTCAGAGCTAGCCAATTTGGAAGATCGTCTTCGCGGCTGGCTGCCATCGGCCGGCGACGCCAATCGGGACAGGATCCTGTTCGAATCAGGTAGAGCACGAGGTCGTGGCGAGGCCGTGGTTGCGGCTGGTATCACGTCGTCGATATGCACTGCGGCGCTGGGCATGTTCATCGGGGTTCTGTTGAATCGACCTAACTCCACGGAACCTTCAAAAGTCAGTGCGCGGACCGCCGCTATCGTTCTCGATCCAAACCAAGACGCAGTCTTGCCGGAGGAACACTCTCGTTTTACGTATTTGTCGCTCTCTCGATCGTGCGGGAAGGCAGAAATGGACGTGTCGCCGCCGCGGACTCCTTTGCGGGACGCTCCACCTCTCGAACCGCCGATCTTGACGCCGATGTCGCGTTCGAACGTGGACGTCGAGACCCAGAACTTCTAAATGACGAAAACCACAATCATTTCTAAGGTTATGTACATATGAAATTATCACTTGTTGATTTGTCTATCGTGTTGGTTTTGGCGGCTTCGAACGTTTGCCGGGCACAAGAAAGGCAGGCAGCGGCCTCCAAGCCGTTAGCGCCTACCCGCAGGGTGAAGGAACTGACGATCTCGCCGGCCCCTGAGACCGATCCGCCTTTGAAGTATCGACTTTTGCCCTCGACCGCGACGCTGACGCCGGGCGACGCGGCTCCGATTTACCTCCGGTTGTTTTCGTATAACGACGTCCACAGCGTCAACGAGTCGCTCGACGAACCGAAGTTGACGGAATGGCTGGCCCTTCCGATTGACAAGACGCCGCTTCCCGAGGTCCGAAAGTATCTCTCGAGTCATCGCTATCTGCTCGACCAAATCGATTTCGGCGCACGAAGAAGAACATGCGATTGGAACTACACGGTCTCTGAACAGTCTGAAAACGTTGGCCAGGTTGGTCTGCCCGATGCTCAAAACATAAAAATTTGGGTGCGACTTGTGGTACTCAGATGCAGGTTCGAGATTCTCGAGCATGAGTACGATAATGCGGCCAAATCGATCGCAACTGTGATAGGAATGGGCCGACATCTCGGGGAGGGTTGGTTTGCTGTCAATTACATAAACGGCGCCGCCCGGGCTCAAGCCGCTTTCGAGTGCGTGGAGGAGTTCATCGCTCGACCGGACTCGCCGAACCTCTACTGGTCGCTCTCAGCGCTTCCGAGGCCTCTGTTCGACGTGAATCCGTCGATCGAGTTCGAAGCGAGCATACTCGATCGACTTATCCCTGAGCTCGCCCAGGTCGAACGAGTAAAAAAGTGGGATGAATGGCCCTTGCTGCTCGAGAGGCTCCACGCTCGATTTTTGCGCGTCCAGCAGTATTGCACGGAGAACTTTGAGTATCGTCCGCTGAAGGTCATCGACGAAGATCTAGCAAAGTTCAAGGGCTCCTTGCTTCCGCAGGCCAAGGAACACGCCAGAACGGTCCTGAAGCTGAGGGATGAGCAGATCGCCGAGGAGTCGACGGACAAGCTCGTAGCCCTCTACATCCACGATCGATCCCGGTCTTACTGGCAGGGCCTCTTTCGTTACGCCTATTTCCCTTACGCAGAGGCAAAGCCGCTCTACAAGCAGCTCGAGAAGTCCGAAGCCGAGGCCGCGAAGACGAACTTTCTCCATGTTCTCTCGAAACTTCACACCGACATCGAGCATTTGGCTCTGAGTAAGGCTTGGCTCGACGCCAAGGTCGGCATGCTTCGGATCGTCGAGGCTCTGAGGCTCCACATGTCACAGCACAACGGCAATCTTCCCGAATCGCTCGATGAGCTTGGGTCGATGCCTATTCCTTTGAATCCGATCACCGGCAGGGCGTACGTCTATGGACGCGACGGCGATTTTTTCATCCTGAGCGCAGAGCCTCCCGAAGGCCCAGGTCCTGTATTGGAGTACAGAATCAAGCCCCGGCCCTGAAAGACCCCGCCCGCGACCCAGCTCGCCCGATGCTACCACGTGAACCGATTTCCACTAGACGAATCCGCTCCGTCGTGGTCGAATCGCTGGACTTTCGAATACAATGGAGTTCGAGAGTCCGAACGTGGTTCACGAGGTTTCAGATCGAAAGCCCATGGCGATCATCGAAGCGGCGGGTTTGACGAAGACGTATCGCGTGTTCCAGAAGCGCGAAGGCTTCATGGGCGCCCTCAAAGGGCTTTATAAGCGCGAGTACAAGCAGGTGAAGGCCGTCGAGGGTGTGAGCTTCACGATCGAAGAGGGCGAGATGGTGGCCTTCCTCGGACCCAACGGAGCGGGCAAGACGACCACGCTGAAGATGCTCTCGGGGCTCATCGACCCGACGGCGGGCTCGGCGAAAGTCCTGGGCTTCGTCCCTTGGCTCCGGGAGGATGCGTTTCGTCGCAGGTTCGCGTTGATCATGGGTCAAAAAAATCAGCTCTGGTGGGATCTTCCCGCAGCCGACAGCTTCCAACTTCATAAAGAGATCTACTCGATCCCCGACGATCAATTTCAGACCACGCTTGGCGAATTGACCGAGCTCTTGGACGTCAAGCACCTCACGCGTCAGGCAGTGCGCGAGCTTTCGCTGGGCGAACGCATGAAGATGGAGCTGATCGCCGCGCTCTTGCACCAACCGCGCGTGCTCTTGCTCGACGAACCGACGATTGGCCTCGACGTCGTCGCCCAGGTCCGCATTCAAACCTGTTTACGCGAGTACCATGAGCGCAGAGGCGTAACGGTTCTATTGACCAGCCATTACATGCGCGACGTCGAGGCTTTGTGCGCCCGTGTGATGGTGATCAACCACGGTCAGCTCGTTTACGACGGTCCATTGGCTCGGATTGTTGAACAGTTCGGGAAGACGAAGCTCGTTCGGCTCGAGTTCGCGGAGGCGCCGCCGGATGGGCTCGAACGCTACGGAGAGGTCGCCAAGAAAGAAGGTCCCACAGTCGACCTGAAGGTCGACCGCGACCGGATCGCCGACGTCTTGGCGACCATCCTGGACAAGTACGCGATCATCGACTTGAGCGTTCAAGAGCCTCCCTTGGAACAGGTGATCGCAAAAGTCTTTGAGGAGTCTCGAGTCGACCATGACGCCGCTTGACGCATCGACCGACACAAGCCGCGTCGCCTTCCCGAGCAATCCTCCGGTTGCATTCGCCGAGCCTTCGTCGCAGGCGCCGAGAGGCCTGGTCGCCAAGTTCCGCAAGTACACAAAGATCCTGCGGGTCTCGTTGATCGAGCGGATGACGTATCGAGGCGATTTTCTCATCGGCACGTTGCTCAGATTTCTGCCGATGGTGACGACGATCTTACTCTGGCAGGCGATCTACGACGGCGCCAACCAGACCAGGGGCGGGGGCAGTGGCGCGGGGGGAGTGACGCTCGGCGGGTTTAGCTATCGCGAGATGATCTCGTACCTCTTACTCACGAATATCTCGCGCATGTTTTCGAGCATGCCGGGCCTTGCAGGCGGGATCTCCCGAGACATTCGCGACGGCACGCTCAAGAAGTACCTGCTCCAACCTCTGGACATGCTCAACTACCTTGTGTCCTACCGAGTGGCCCACAAGATCGCCTACATCACGGCCTCCGCGCTTCCTTACGCGCTCATCTTCTTCCTCTGCCGGTCGTATTTCGACCTGCCAAGCCTTGGCACGTTTTGCCTTTATCTCGTCTCGCTAGTGCTTGCGTTTTTTGTCGGATTCTACTTCGAGGCTTGCGTGGGGATGGTTGGCTTCTGGTTCCTCGAGGTGACGTCGATTCTCTATATCGTCATGACTTTGAACTTTTTCATCTCAGGGCACATGCTGCCGTTGGACCTATTGCCCAAGCCTTGGTCGACGATCTTGGAATGGCTCCCCTTTCAGTACATGGCATATTTTCCGGCAGTCGTTTTTCTGGGCAAGACTCCCGGGCCCGTGGTCGAGGGGCTATTGATCGAGGCGTGCTGGGCTTTGGGCTTTGCGATCTTGGCGCGTTGGCTTTACGCTCGCGGTCTCAAGCGTTATAGCGCTTTTGGTGGATAAGGAGGGCGGCCGTGGTTGCTGCGAGCGTGCGGTACATCCGACTTTTGGGGAGCCTGGGCAAGTATACGCTTGCAAGGGAAATGTCGTTCCGTGGCAATTATCTTGTCAAAATCACCGTCGAGCTGCTCTGGCTTTTCATTCTGTTGGCGTTTTACAAGACAGTCTTTCTGAAAACCTCGTACGTTGCCGACTGGAGCGAACCTCAATACCTCTTCTTCGTGGGTTGTCACTTTGCATTGAACGGCCTTATCGAAACGCTGTTCATGGAGAATTGCAACGAGTTTACCGAGCTCGTTCGAACTGGAGATCTCGACTTCCTGCTCTTGAAGCCGATCGACGAACAGTTCCTGGTCAGTTGTAGGAAGGTCGATTGGGGTTCTGCGCTCAACGTCATCATGGGCGCGGTTGTCATGGTTATTTCGCTTTTCCAGATGCACTGGCAGTTCGACATTGTGCGCGTGATAGCTTTCTTCGTGACGTTTGCATGCGGTACGGCCATCGCCTACAGTTTCATGCTCATCCTGACTTCGTTCTCGGTGTGGATGGTCAGGAACCAGAGCCTGATGGAAATGTGGTGGCTGTTTTCGAGCCTGGCGAGGTATCCGAAAGAGATCTTTCGGTCTCGCGTGTGGGCCCAGCCGATTGCGGGTGTGTTTACCTTTGTTCTGCCCATATTGCTTGTTGTGAACATCCCGGCAAACGCGATGGTGAAGCTGCTCAATCCTCCCATGATCGCGTTCACGCTGTTAGCGACGGTTGTGAGCTTGTGGGTCAGCCGTTGGTTCTTCAAGAGAGCTTTGCGATCGTATCGCAGCGCTAGCAGTTAGGCCTGGAACGGTGCTTTGAGAGGAGTCTTCGACGATGGCCCCGAGCTCCTCGTCGCTCGCGCGGCTTTTGAAAGACCATCGGACGCCGCTCGCGAGCGATCAGATCGAAAAGCTTTGGCGTTACCACCAAATGCTCCGCTCTGCCAACGCCGAGCTCAATCTCACGCGCATTCACAATTTCGAAGCGATGGTGCTGAAGCACTATGTCGACAGCTTGCTCGTGCTCAACATGCACGAGCCTGCTTCCCCGATGTTGGACATGGGCACGGGCGCCGGCCTGCCTGGGATCCCGATCAAGATCGCCAGGCCGGAGCTCGAGGTGATACTGGCGGAGCCGAGGGCTGCGCGTGCGGAGTTTCTGGAAGACGTCTGCAAAGAGCTTGGACTCGAGGGCGTGCAAGTTGTCGCGAATAGGATTGGCCGAAGTGCTCAGCCTAGAGCGAATTCCGTCATCACGCTGCGCAGTGGCGACCATTGGAGAGATCCTCGAGCGGGCGGGCGGCTGCGTGCCCGTGGGAGGAACGCTCATCTTCATGAAAGGCCCGCACTGCGACGCCGAGATCCAGAAGGCGAAAGACGACTATCAGGGCCGGTTCGCACTGTCCGAGGACCACCCTTATCGGATTCCAGGCACGACGCACGAGCGTAGGCTTATCATTTATAAGAAGCTCTTTCACGATTCCCCTGTTCTGTTCGACGCCCATCAGCCTTCGGAAGACGACGATTCTCCAGACGGGACCGACTCCTCCGAAACCCATTCCGGCCACGGTCCCGACCGTGTGATCGAGAGCGATTCGAATCCGCTGGTGGTGCTGCTCCGAGAAATCCAAAAGGGCAAGGGAGTGCGCAAGCGAGGCACGTCTTTGTTCTCGGGCTCGAAGGTCGCTTCCGAGATCGTCGCGAACTTTCTAGAGCTCGCCCTAGCGTGGATCACAGGGCCCGAGGGCGAAGGGCCTGATCGAGAGGGCGTCCCCTGGTTCAAGCTTTCGAAGCGGCTTTTCGACGAGTTCGACGTCTTTGGGACGCATGGTCCGCTGTTGCAAGTTCGCGTTCCCGAGATCCAGGCGTGGGTGGATTCCGATCCCTGGCCAGAGGGTTGTACGCTGTTCGTCCCGTTCCAGGATCCCGAGAACGTTGGCGCTGTGGTTCGCACTGCCGCGGCATTTGGCGTCGCGCGGGTGGTCTTATGTAAAGAGGCTGCGCACCCGTTTCATCAGCGGCGTGATGCGCCGCTGGTCCGGCAGTCCTGCAGGTTCCACTGCTCTCAGGCCCTTCGGTTCATGAATTGGCCTCGAAGCAAACGCCTATCATCTCTTTGGCGACCGACGGTGAGCGCATCGATCAATCGCCCTGGCCGGAGACGTTCGGGCTTGTCGTCGGCCTCGAAGGACCAGGATTGCCCGATCATCTTCGCTCAGGATCTTGTCGGAGCATTCCAATCGTCGCGGGGGTCGAGTCGCTAAACGCCGCGACCGCGGCTGCTATCGCGCTTTATGATTGGTCGAGGAGTAAGCGGTTGCAGTAAATCGCCTCAAAAACCATGAAGTTGTCTCAGATTCCTCTGATAATCGCCCATTCGCATGAGAAGGTGGTCATTCCGCAATCATGGGGCATAATCGTACGTTGGGAAGTAAAACGCTCCCCAGAGTTTGCGGGAGGCAACCGTGCGGCATTACTCCGATTATCATCGAACCGTCGTAGCTTACCACGGAACGAGGCTCGAGACGGCAAGAGCGATCGTACTGGGAGAGAAATCGTTCGAAACCAGCAGGAACGACGACGATTGGCTTGGACACGGGATCTACTTCTGGGAGTACGCTCCCCAACAGGCTTTTCTCTGGGCTCGGAACCGCCAGGCGTCTAAGAAATGGTCGGGAGAGATCGCTGTTCTGGGCTCAATGATCCGGCTGGGAAGTTGCTTCGATCTTCTCGATCCGGAGAACATCAAGGATTTGTCCAAGTTCTATCGGGCCTACACAGTGCGCTCGAAAGTACCGGGCAGAAGCAACCCGAGAATGTCAGGCAAAAGCGGCTCAACTGCGCGGCGTTTGAGTTCGCATATGCAGGTTTGGAAGACGAGGGTCGACCTGTCGATACGTGTCGGGCGGTCTTTCTTCCAGCAAAAGACTCGAAAGAGAGAGCCCAGGACCATAAAATGCTGTGGAAGGCGTGCGCGATCAATCCGCTCGCTCACGTCCAGGTTTGCGTAAGAAACCGAAGCTGCATTCTGGGAACCTGGCTTGTGAAACCAAGTGAGATCTAGAAAATGCCACGCGACACAAAAACCAAAACTGCGGTTGAGACAATTATGCCTCGTTCAAAAACCGGCTCAGAGAAAACAGTTGCGAAAACCACCGAAGTCACAATCCGTAGCGTCGCGAATAAGGTTTCCAAGATGGACCTCGAGGGTCGATTGAAAATCTTCATCAAAGCCGGGCTGATGACGCCCGAACAGGTTGAGGTTGCCCTGGCACGAGATAAGCGAAAAAACAAGGCAGTGAAGCCGAAAAGAGCCCGATCGAAAACCACTTCGTGATCCGGCTCGGGCCCGGCTTTCGGGTTCTCACCCTGCAATCCCCGAAGATCTATGGCCATTCCCATAGCCTGCCACCTCACCTCGCCCACGGATCCGCCGGGAAGCTCGGGTCCCAATGGCCGACGCACTCGGCCTCTCGGCGTAGGAGCCGAATTTGCTGCCTGCTCCATAGGTCCGACGCCGCTGGCTTCGTCGTACGCTTCAGCCAGCGGAGAGATTCTTTGCGACGCCCCAGCCTGTGATGACAGATGCCAGGATCGAAGCGTCTTCGCTCGTCGGAGTGCCACCGGCGAGTTCGATTCATTCCTCCAAGCGGCTAATGGCCTCATCCATTCTCCCTGCCCGAGACAGAGGCATGCCGAGAGTGGTCAATAAGTTGGCCCGATTCTCGACGCCTGCGCCTTTGAGGGCGAGCTCGGCCAGGCGGACCGGCGTCTTGCGATCGACGCCCTCGAGCGGGCATAGAGAGCAGTACCAAGATGCAGCATTGGCAATTTTGGTATTGGTGGGGTTGCCGAACCGTTTGAGGATCTCGGCGATCAGCCGCGCTAACTCCGCATCATTGTCATGGCCTGCGTTCGCCGACGCTGTGATCGCCGCGTTCCAGTCGGCTAAAGCCTCGGGTTCGACCCGGACGGCCTCGCGTCATTCTGCCGCCGCCTGGTTCCAGAGTTCGCGTTTGGCGAAGTCTTCGCCACGGTGCTTACAGCCCTGGCCCGACTCCTCGTCAATCCTGCGAGACAACCTCTCGCTCGAGTTGATGACCTTCTTGAGTTCGGGATCGCCACTGCCCAGCATCTAAGCGCGCGGCGTTGGACTCGGATTCGTTGATTCGGGAATGCTCGGCGTAAAGCTGACCACGCTCAAGCAAGACGTCGACGTTGGTGGGTTGAGCCTCGACGGCCTGGTTGAATGCAGCCTCTGCGTCTTTCAAACGGCCCCGTTGGACGCAGGTTTTGGCGCGGGCAGTCGGTTCGGATCCAAAGAGGATCGGGTCGACCATGCGTGCCGTCTATGTCGCGATAGGAACGCCGAGGCGCGCCAGGCGATCGCGCCGTTCTCGCCAGTTTCTATGGTCCAGCGAGCGGCCTTGCCATTGGCCGTGGATTCCATCCTGGTGATCGGTAGGCTCGGCCATCTGAGTTCATCTGTCGCAACGTCCCAGAGACGTGCAGTGTTTTCCGAACGCACTACCAGAATCGACTTTCCATCCAAGCTGAACACCATGCCAGACACAGCACCGTTCTGAGTCATTGCCTTACCGAGGAGCCTGCGGGTCCCAACGTCCCAACGGAGCACCACGCCGTTCGCGAGACCCAAAAGCATAGACTTGCTATCGGGGCTGAAGGCAACAGCCTTGACAAGTTCTGATGCCTTGATTGGTTCGTCGATTGTCAGTCCCGTTGCTGCGTCCCAGGGCCGCGCCGACTTGTCCTAGCTCCCAGTGCCTTGATGGCTGCCTGGGACGGCGTCGTGAGCGTGCCCAAGAGCTGGGCAGCCAGCGAAACGGAATCGGCCATCGAGAGACCGCCGCGATGGAGCGTCACCTCGCGGTCGGCCTCGCGGAGCTGCGCGCCAAGGTGCCGCCGGTGGACCTCAGCCAGCTTTATGGCCGTCATGTTCCTGAGCCAAAGGAAGAACGGCATCGATGGATTCTGCTCGTAATCCTTCAATCTCCTGGCGACCTCGACGTAAGACTCCTAATACACGTCCGAATCGTCCACCCTGTCCGCAAGTTGCCTGCTGAGCCTGAGGTGTACCATCTGCTTAAGTCGATCGCGATGGCGCGAAAAACAGAATGCGCAGGGCCTGTTGATCGCCGCCCACCGCCAGCGCACCAATTCCGAGTCCGGCTTTGGGTCTTCGATTCCGTCACATTCCATTCCTTTAAGAATGCAGATGCGGACCGATCGTCTCTATGGTGCTCTCGATTTTTTTCTGAATTCGTCCTGCGAGGGACTTCACTCAAGGCTTCGCCTTTACCTTCGCCACAAGTCCCGCGACCAGGTCCGAAAACGGGATCGTGCTCGCTGGCGAGGGTTCAGGCTCGCCAGGTTTGGCTCGGTGCTGGCGGACCGCTACGATCCGTTCGCGAGGCATCACGACCAGGTACTGACCCAGATAGCCTCGAGCCTCGAAGCTCCGAAACTTGCCTTCGACGATGGGCGTCATCATTGGCAAATCTTTACTCAGTTCAGCAAGCTTCGTCCCCAGCACGCGGTCCTTCTGGATGATCGGGCGGATCGCGTCGAAGAGAGCCTCACTCTCATAGGGCTTGCCTTTCAATTCATTGAGCTTATCCTCGGACGCCTTTGTCATGCCCTTTTCTTTGAAGTGTTTGATCAACACGTCCACCGTGAAATGGGGAGGTCCCGTATTCGGCTCATAGCTAATCCACCACAGCAAACCACACGTGACGTCGAGCTTCTGGCCTGGCTCGATCGAGGACTTGACCCACTCCTTGCTGAGGATTTGCTTGCCGTTCCAAGAGCCTTCATCGAGCATCATCTCACCGATCTTCGCCAAGTCGATCGCTCGGATTTGCAGGCCCGCCATCCCTTGGGGATTGCCGGAGCGATCCTGAGCCCACTCATACTCTGTAATGCCCAGCGGCTCGAAGATCTCCTTCGCGATAAAGAGATCCATACGCATCCCTGAGGCCTTCTGAACAATGCCTGCCAGAAGGTTGACCGCCTTGTTGTTATAAAAAAAAGTCGAACCGGGATCGTCTGAGAGCTCGGCTGCAAGCGCGAGCTGAATGTAGTTGGGGCTTGGGTAGATCTCGGTTGTTCTGAGCTCGGCCTGAAGTCCGCTGGTATGATTGAGCAAGTGTCGAATGGTGATCTGCTTCTTGCGCCCTTGATCCCACTCGGGATAGAACTCATAAACGGGCTGATCGATCGATTTGATCTTGCCGGAGTCGATGAGTTTGCCGATCGCCAGGTTGACGATCGACTTGGTCATCGACATCGCTTCGATTGGACCCCGCTTGGTCCCGAAATCCCAATCGGCGATCAGCTTGCCGTCTTTTATGACGACCACGGCGTCCGATGACGCGTCCTCGGCGGCCTTGCGAAGCTTCTCCAAAGCAGCGGGGTCGATACCCAGGTCGGCCGCGTTGCCGCGTGGGAAGACACTGTCTTCAGTTGCCTTGGCGGCCTTCGGGTCTTCAGCTCGCGAGGGAGACGAGCAAAAGACGAAAGCAAAGATAAGAAGCAAGGGTCTTCGATTTAAGCTCATATTTATGCCTTTCGACCTTCAGGGCGCCCGGTGTTCGACGTTGCGACCCGATTCTATTGGCTCGCCGAGACAGGCGACGCTGCTCGAAATCCGGGGTCTGTACGAATATTGAATTTGAGAGCCTCGCGGTCCAGAACCCTTCCTTCTTTGATCACCATCGAGATATGACGTGTATCGCCGATATTACGATCGGGTCGACCGGCGATGAGGAGGACGTTCGCCAACTTGCCTGGCTCGAGGGTTCCCCATTCCTTGTCGGCGTCGACAAGGATCGCGGCGTTTTTAGTTGCGGTTGTGATCGCTTGGAGTGGGGCAAGGCCAGCCTCGACCAAGAGTTCCAACTCGCGATGGATCCCTTCGCCCTGAGCCACGCCAGGATAAGGAGCGTCGGTCCCGGCCGCGAGAAGAACGCCCTTCTCGAAGATGAGCTTGGCGTTGTGCATGGCTTCGTTGAACCGCTCGGTTGAGATCTTGGTTCGCTCTCTTTCTTCAGGCTTCAACTTGCGGGCAGCCTCTTTCTTGAGCTCCTCGATAAACCAGGGAGGAGATGTGTCTTTGAAGAGCGGCTCCTCGGTGAAGGCGAGATTGGCGAGCCTTCGACGAGAGAACGACTCTGTGACCGTTATCGTCGAGATACATCGAATGCCTTTCTCTTTCATGAGCTCGAGAGCGTCGTTGGACATCTTCGACGTAGGCAGATGGCGAACGCGGCGATCCCTGCGTTCATGAGATCGATCGAACCGTTCCTCGACCCCTGGTCGATGAAGACCTTTAAACCCTGCTTCTTCGCTTCAAGGCAGAGCGCCTTGACCATGCGGTCGGAGAGTCCCGCGTAAGCCTTGACGACGTCGACCTTGGAGCTTTTGAGTCTCTGTACCAGCTTCGGGATCTGTTCAATCGAGCTCACAGTGTAGGAGATGTCGAACCAGAACGGATCAGGCCCCTCGACGAGCGGTCCCGCACAGTACACACGCGGACCTTCGAGCCTGCCCGCGGCGATTTCCTGGCGGATCTGCAAGATGTAGGCAGGGATGTTGCCAGTGTCGAGTACGGTGGTGACGCCTGCGTAGAGTAGGGCGTTGAGATAACGTTGATAGCCCAGGATGTCGGTTGTTTCGCCGTCCCAGCCGCCGACGAGATGGACGTGCATATCGGCCAAGCCAGGCATGACCGTCTTGCCGGCCGCGTCAACGATCTTGGCGCCCGAAGGTGGTTGCAACGTCTTCGAAGGCCCAACGGCATCGATCTTCGAGCCCTTGATCACGATCGTTCCGTCCTCGATGGGCGCTCCGCCGTTGCCGTCGATGATCACCGCATGGGTGACGGCCAGAACGCTCGGTTCATCGACGGCGTTAATCGGAGCGGCGGAGGGCTGGGCACCCTGGGCCGGCAGAAGTAATGAGCAGGAAAGCAAGAGCAGCAGCATTGCGGGTTCTCTGATTCAGTTTGGTGGCGGATGATCGGTCGCGGCTGGATTTCGGTGACTAAGGTTGGCTGGAGGATAGTCGAGCCTTTGCAACTCGCATTGTTCCAAAAGCTCGATCCAACACGCGGAAATTCTAAGCGTGCGCGATTCTGAATGCGATTTCTTGTGCGATCAAACTCGAGCCCGGATCAAGGTTCGAGATCGTGCTGTGCGCCGTGACGGACGTAGAGGATGATGACGGCGTCGTCCTGGATTGTGAATATGACCCTGAATACGTTTCCGCGACGGCCATGGAGCAACTCTCTGATTTCGATAGGGAATTTGTCGCTCTCGGCGGCAATTGGACAGCGAGATGCTTGTGATCGGAGCGTTTCAATTTTTGATCAGGCTTTTGAACCATCTGGCGGCGACGATTGGTGAGGCGTTTAAAGCCTTCAAGCGGACGGATGCGCGAATCTCTCGCAGGGCCGACGGCTCAATGACGATCCGATAAATCATCTTTCGACTGGAAGATTGAATTCCCGCCTAATTTCGGCGAATACCTCTTCGGCGGGTCTAGCTAGACCCGCTTTCATCTCGTCGATTCCCCGCCGGATCCCATCCAACGTTGTGTTCTCGTCGTTCCGCTCTCGCTCCCTGAGAAGCCGAACACCAGCAGATATGGCTTCCTCCTCGGACGCGAATCGACCGCTCTCGACCTGGGCGCGCACGAAGGATTGCAGATCATCGGGGAGATGCATGGTCATTAGAGGCATCCTCCTTCTCCAATCAAGCCTACCACCATTCAGTGGAAGCGGAAAGCTCCGCCATTCTCCGAGAAGCGCCCGAGCGTCCCGTGATCGCAAATACTGGTCTCATTCTGTTAGAGCGCCGCGATCGTTAGCCGATTAAGCTAGATTATGAATTTCTCGATGAAGCGGATGTAGGCCTTTTGGCCGGGTCGAAGGTCGGAATGGCGACGGATCGAGTCGGCCACCGTCTTCAAACACTTTTCCCAGGTTTCGTCGCCGACGTCAGCTCGCATGGTGCGAACGGTCGAAACCATGCTGACGACCAAGAGAACGTTCGGATCTTCGGGCGTCACTCGCTTCCTAGAAGCGTCGACGGCCTCGGCAAGCACCCCGTCGTCGATCTGGTCGTCTCCGCGATGCGCCTGCACGAGCATGAATTCAATATTTTGGAGCACATCGGCATGGTCTCTCGGCATCCGTTTCATCCGCGAATGTGCCGCGGTTGATTTCGTTTCGTAGTGACTGACACGCTCGACGGCGTGCTTTCTGAACATTCGCTTGGGAAGCTGTTGTTTGGACAAGTTAGGGAGCCTCGGATCCATCCTGATTTGCCTTCCGTGGGGGACGCTCCTCCACGCCGTGCTGGGGACGATAACAGATCAAGTCGCCATTTCGGAAGACCAACGGGCGAGTCCGGCGAATGCGGAGCACGGTAGGCCAATTGAGCACCCAGAGCGAGCGACTCGGCTTGTCCAAAAATCCACTTTCAAGAACGCCTATTCGCCTCGCGGACGATGTGGGGCAGCTCGGGGAGTATCAGCTTCGTCATCGCGAGCTCGACCGCTGCTCGAGATCCAGGCGTCACAAGCACAGCCATGTGGTCGAAAATCCCGCCGATGGCCCTGCTCAGCATGGCCGCTGGGCCAATTTCCTGGTAGCTGAGCAGCCGAAAGAGCTCGCCGTAACCAGGGAGTTGCTTGGTTAGAAGCGAGGCAACGGCTTCGTAAGTCTGGTCCCGAGGGCTAATCCCAGTTCCACCCGTGATCAGGACGGCCTGGACGTCCTTTTGCTCGTGAAAATGGCGAAGTGTCTCGCGAAGCAATTCGGGCTCGTCCTTCAAGATTCTGCGGTCGACGATGGCGTGTCCCGAACCAACCGCCAACGCAACCATCAGGTCACCCGACGTATCGTTCTGCTCGGTTCGGCTGTCCGATATTGTAAGAACCGCGATTCGCAGGGTCGTCGGGGAAGCCTGACGATGCTCTTCGACCGAGTTTGCCGTCATTTTCCCCCCAGACGCCCCAGGCTATGCAGATTGCCCGGTAATCTCATAAAATTGAAATTGATTTTTGTCCTCCCTTGCGTCCCAGAAACACGCCGATCTATTTTAGTAGTGAATAGCCCCCCGCCTTGGTTCGTCTATTCTGCGGAAGCTTAACCCAAGGATTGCGCGATGCACGCCATTCTCCGCGGCGAACGCTGGGCTAGAGTTCTTGCACTCTTGGTCATTTGCTTATTTCCGCTTCTAAGCCCGTACTCGGCAAAGGCCGACAAGCTGGTGCTGAAGGGGGGCGGGACGCTGCGCGGCGTGGTGATTTCCAAAGACAAAGATAGCTTCATGGTACAGACCGAGTCGAGCGTACGACCGCTGAAGTTGGCGCGTTCCAAGGTCGAGGAAATCGTCCGCGAGAAAAGCGCGATCGACGAATATCTCGAGCTCAAGAAATCGACTCCTGAAACGGCATCGAGCATGTTCGATTTTGGCCAATGGTGCGACGAGCACAAGCTCAAGTCGCTTGGGAAGCATTACTACGAGTGCGCCGTCGAACTTGATAAAGAATTTGAGCCAGCGCATAAAAAGCTTGGCCATATCAAGTACGAGGAGCAATGGCTGACTCAGGACCAATACAAAGAAGCTCAGGGCTTGGTCAAGGTAAAGGGCAAGTGGGTTTCTCCCGAGGAGAAGGCCAAGCAGCAGGCAGCGGCGGCACTTTCGGCCGAACAAGAATCCTGGAAGAAACGGATCCGGATCCTTTACCAAGCGTACAACTATGGAACAGCCGCCAAGCGCCGCGACGCCGAGCTTCAACTGCTGGCGATTCAGGACGCGGCGGCGGTTCCTGGGATTGTGCAGGTGTTGGGCTCCGAGCCGTCGCCGGCAGTGCGGCTCATGATGTCGCGAATCCTAGGTGCGATCAAAGGCTCGGAGGCCGGCCTTGCGCTGGCGAACGCCGTGATGGTCGATACCGACAAGACTGTTTGCGACGCCCTGGTGGGGGAGTTGAAGCTTCATCAGGAGCCCAAGACGATGGCCCTGTTTTTCAAGGCTCTGAAGGCTGAGAACCCCATCTTCGTCAATCGATCCGCTTGGGTCTTGGGCGAGCTCGGAAACCTCTCGGCGGTACCCAAGCTGGTGCCCGTGCTGATCACCTCTCGCGAGAAGATCGTCGCGGAGACAACGACGGTGGACAACGGCGGCGTTGGTTTCGGTTCGATCGCGCCCGGAGCGCCAGGTGCTGGTGGAGCAAGCAGAGCCGGCGGGGTCGGCGTCGGTGGGGCGTCGGCAATGAATATGAGCGGAGTACCCTATGGCGTTGTGCCGCAGGCGGTGGTTGGGCCTGGAGTCGTCGCTTACGGAGCAGCGCCACTCGGCGCCTACGGTGCTGGTGCAAACTCGATGATTCCGCCTCCAAGATCCACGTCCTATCGGTTCGAGCGAGAAGTCTTCTATAACGTCGAAGTTCTGAACGCACTTAAAAAGATGACTGGCCAAGACTTCCAATTCGACGGCGTCGCCTGGAAAAACTGGATCACCGCGAAGTTCCAGGCAGACAAAAAACCGTCTCGAAAGGCACCAGAGCCCTGATTTCTTGGCTCCGGCACAAGATTTCCTCCTGCTCTCTCGCGTGGCTCTGAGTCCTGCACACGCTGCTTCGCTCGGTTGTATCCACGGCGACCGAGGAACAGTCGGGTGTGGCTCCGCTCTACAATCGAGTAAGAAACTAAGCAGAGCCAGATGACTTGGCGACGTCTCGAGCAACCGCGCGAACCAGGAGCAACTCCGATGACGGATCGATCCTCTAAACGTCGATCGCGGTTCAAGCGATGGTTTTTGCTGCTGACATTCGGACTGGTCTTCGTTGCGATTGCGCTTGTCGCATCGTTGCCTTTCTTGCTCGAAACCGAGCCAGCGCGCCAGATCATTCTCCGCGAAGCCAATCGCAAATTGGCGCCGAGCACGGTCGATATCGCGAGGTTTAGGTTCAGTTGGTTCGCCCCAACTCGTTTCGAGAAGCTCTTGATCAAGGACGACGACGGCAAGACGATGGTCTCGGCTCCGAACGTCGTTTGGAAGAAGAGCCTGGCGCAGATCGTCTCTTCGCCCAAAGGGGTCGGTACGATTCGCCTCGAGCGGCCGTCGATCGACATCGAAAAGCACCCTGACGGTACGATCAACCTTTCGAAAACGCTCTCGCGAGCGAAGTCCAAAGGGACGCATATCGAGATTGTCGATGGTTCGATGAAGATCTCGGCGCCCGAGCTCGCGGAGCCAATTGAAGCGACGAAGGTCAACGGCACGATCGATAGGCCAAGCAATCCCGAGTCGGTGAAGTGGTCGCTCGAGCTTGCCAACGAAACCAAGCCTGGATCGCCCTGGCTGAAGCTCGAAGGACGCGTGGCAGGCGCGCCTGAACGCCTCGGAAGTTCCCAGTACGTTCAGCATCGACGTCGAGTCGAACCAATGGCCTGTCGCGATCAAAACCAAGAAGGGCGAGGTGAAATTGCGGTCGACGGGAACCCTCGTTGTCCATAAGCCCGACGATGAAATCGAATGGATGGGAAAGCTGGGGATCTCTAACCTTGAGTTTCCTGGATTCCCTCTCGAGCCCGATTCCGAGCCATTTCGGACCGACTTTCGTGCGCTGTTGAACCTGAAAACGAACACAGCGTCAGTCACGCAATTTGATTTTGCATATAAAAACTTTCGAATGTCCGCGAGCGGCAAGATTGAAAAGCTTTCGACAGAGAAGAACCTCGAGCTCGAAGGCAAAGTCACCAGCGACCTAAGCGGAATTGCCCAGGAATACGCTCAAAAGATCGATCCAGACGCGCAGATCGCCCTGGGGGGGAATTGGTTCAAGGCTTCGGGATCTCTTGCGCAGGGTCTGTCGGGACTTGAAGGCGAGCTTGGCATCCAGATTGCTTCGGCGAGCTTCCAGGGCCTTGTGCTCGGACCCGCTAAAATCGTGGGTAAAAGCAAAGCAGGCAAAATTTCGATTGATCCGATCCACACGACGCTCAATTCGGGAGCTTTGGTCCTGGCGCCGCAAATCGAGACCGAGGAATTCAAGGGAATTGGCGAGGTTCAGACTCTGGTTTTCGATTCGCGAACTTCGCTTGAAGGCGCCGTCGTCGACGACGCGCTTTCCCAGCGGGTACTGTCATTTGTCGCGCCGGTGCTTGCCGACGCCACGCGGGTCCATGGCGATATATCGGTCGACGTCGTCGAAGCGAGGATTCCGCTGGCCAAGGAGGCGAGCAAACAGGCCCGATTCGACGGCGTGATCGCGTTCAACGATGTGATGTTCACCCCTGGTCCGCTCTCGATCCAGCTCTGCCAAATGGTGGGGATCGAACGTCCGCCCACGCTACGCTTGAACGACCCTGTCACGTTCGTGGTTGAGAACCGGCGCGTGTCTCAAACCGGTTTTGCAATCCCGATCGGCAACGTCACGCGAATCGAGATGGCGGGCTGGGTGGATTTCGACAAGAACATCGCACTCGACGTGAGCCTCCCCTTCACCTCGCGAATGGTCGGCAACGTACCGATCTTGAGCGAAATTGCCCAGGGGACACGGCTGACGTTCCCGATCCGAGGAACGCTGGCGAAGCCGAAATTCGACAAGGAAGCGTTTCAGGCCAGTATGAAGTCGATGGGCCAAGGTCTGGCCCAGCGCGGAATCGTGTTTGGCCTGGGAGGACTGCTGGACCTCATTTCTCAGCCTCGTCGACCGAACAACCCAGCCGACGGCACCGGCCCCCCAGCTCCTCCCGAGCCAAGGCCCCCTCGGATGACTCCGGAAGAACGCAAGGCGGAGAGACTGCGTAAACAAGAGGAAAGGCGCGAGCAGCAGAGGCTCAAACAGGAGGAACGAAGGGCCAGGCGCGAGCAAAGGCTGCGGGGGGATGGATGATCCGCTCGACCTTCAGTCGAAACGAACATCGCTCGAATCGACCCTCGAGTAGTCTTGGCGATCGCGGCGCTCTGGTTTCCTAAGGCGGTTTCTCAGCTCGATCCCTTTTCGTCTTTCTTGAATTCGAGCGAAGCCGAATTGATACAATAGCGTAGACCGGTTGGGTTGGGTCCGTCTGGAAAGACGTGGCCCAAGTGCCCGCCGCATCGGCTGCAGGCGACCTCTGTGCGGACCATACCGTAGCTGCGGTCGGTATGTTCGTCGATTCGATCTTCGCTGGCGGGCTCGAAGAAGCTAGGCCAGCCCGACCCTGAGTCGAACTTGGCTTCGGATTCGAAGAGTTCGAGCCCGCATCCGGCGCACTGATAGACCCCAAAGGCCTTGTTTTCGTTGAGTTCGCCCGTGAAAGCCCGTTCGGTCCCCTTCTGACGCAGGATGCGGAAGGCCTCCGGACTGAGCTCCTCCTGCCATTGCTCTTCGGATTTCTGGATTTTGTCGGCCATTACCGTATCTCCTTGAATAAGCTCAGAACTCGAGGTTTTGCCACTCGGCGACTTTGCAACTCCTGGCAAAGCTGGCTTGGCGGTTCGGCTTGCCCGAACCTGGACGCCCCGGCTATTTTCTAAGTGTATGAACCTGACGGAAAAATCGAAGGGAGAAGCATGGGAAAGCGCGTCGTCCTCGCAATGAGCGGGGGCGTGGATAGTTCGGTTGCCGCACACCTGTTGGTGCGTGAAGGATACGAAGTCCTTGGCTTGTTCATGAGAACCGGAAGCCATGGCGACGACCCCTCGCGCCGATCCAAAACGTGTTGTAGTCTCGTGGATTCAATGGACGCCCGCGGCGTCGCTGATCGTCTGGGAATCGCCTTCCACGCTCTGGATTTCGAAAAGGATTTCGAGAAGATCATCGACAATTTCGCGGAAGAATACCTCTCGGGCCGCACTCCAAACCCCTGTGTGTTGTGCAACAACTGGCTCAAATTCGGCAAGCTCTGGTCGTTCGGGAAGCAAGTTTCCGCCGATTTCGTCGCAACCGGGCACTACGCAAGAATCATGCCCACCGAGTCCGGCAGGCCCGGGATCGCCCGCGCGGTCGACCGCTGGAAGGATCAGTCGTACGTCCTGTTCGGGATCCGTAGGTCTATCCTCAATCACGTCCTTTTCCCAGTCGGCAACATGACGAAGCAAGAGATTCGAGCACTTGCACGCGAGCTTGGTCTGCCGGTTCACGACAAACCCGACAGCCAAGAAATCTGCTTTGTGCCCGACGACGACCACGTCCGATTGGTCCGATCCAGGCGGCCAGGTGACGATCGATCGGGTGCGATCGTCGACGAGAGTGGTGCCAAAGTGGCCGAACATCAAGGCATAGAAAGCTTTACGATTGGTCAAAGGCGGGCTTGGCGTTGCATTCGGCGAGCCCAGGTATGTTGTGCAGATCGACGCAGGGTCCAAGAACGTGACGATTGGGCCTCGCAAGTCGCTGCTGCGCAAGGGCCTTGTGGCGTCCCGGTTCAATTGGCAGATCGACCCGCCAGCTTCGAGCTTCCGCTGTTTGGCACAGATCAGGGCGAGGCACGAAGCCGCGCCCGCGACCGTCGAGTTCTCGGGCTCGGAGCCGTCGTCGGTTCGGGTTTGGTTCGACGAAGCCCAGGCCGCCGTCGCGCCTGGGCAAGCGGTAGTGCTCTACGACGAAGATCGACTGCTCGGAGGCGGTTGGATCGATCGATCGATTAACCCGACGTCGGCCGAGGCCGATTCCGACCCTGGCGAACATGAGAGAACTCGTGAGTTGGCAGCTCGGCTTGCCAAGCCCGCCCTTTGCGATCTAGATTCTTAGTGACTTAGGGCAGTCGCCGGGATGCGTTGACTTGTCGTCGATCCACTTTTGGTAACGGAATCGGCGCGGTCGACGCGAGAAGTTTTGAAGGCGTCTGAGAGACCAACGGTTCGAGCGCGCACGTGACGATTGCTGGAGAATTTGAAATGGCTTCCGTCAGTTTGATCGTCCCATGCACGCCAACCTCAACGCCCTCCGCCCAGTCTATAGGTCTCTATCGCCAGGCGCTCGAGTCCGCTGGGCATCGCGTGGAGGTTCTGGCGGCGATGCCGGAGTCGACCGACCGCCCAGGCGATTGGTCGCCTCCCGAAGGCGCTCGGATCGTTTGGTCGAGCTCGCCGGGTTTGGCCGCGGCCGCGATCGAGGGCATGACCCAGGCTTGCGGAGAGTTCTTGGTGGTGGTTGATCCCGCAATGGAATATCCGGCGACCGACGTCGTCGCGGTTGTAAAGCAGCTTATCGAGGGGGAGGCTGGCGTCGTTGTCGCGAACCGCTGGATACGACAAAGGGGCCTCGAAGCGGGCCGCAAGGGCGTCGTCTCGCGCGGGCTCGGATTGATGCGATCGACCCTACGCGCCCTGGTGGGCACCTCGGACCCGATGAGCGGTTTGGTCGGAGTTGCTCGGTCCGCGATGCCGGAACCCGACGCCTTTTCGGCCGTCGGAACCAAGTTCTCGTTCGAGCTGCTGGCGAAACTCGAAGGCGCTGTTGCGGAAACGCCCGCGAGCTTGCCCAGACGTTCGCTTCGAGCCAAGTCATCGAAATTTCATTTGCTCAGCATGGACGAGCTTCGGCATTTGAAGCGGTTGGCCGACCATCGCTGGGGGAATTTTTCGAGGCTCATCCAGTTCTGCGTCGTCGGTGCGTCCGGGATGTTCGTCGATCTGAGCTGTTACGCGGTGTTCCAGGCTCTTTTCAGCGCCACGGGCTGGTTCACCGGCAAAACGCTGCCGTTTGTCGGCGGGTCGCTTGGCTTGGCAGTCTCTGGAGCACTGGCGATTTTGATCGCCATGTCCTGGAACTTCTCGCTCAATCGCCGGCTGACCTTCAGCTATGCACGGACAGGGTCTCTTGTCCGACAGTATCTCACTTACGCCCTCAGCAACGCCCTGGGGAATCTGCTGAGCCTCACGGTTCGGCTTGCGCTGCCGCGTTATTCCGCTTTCTTCAACCACCACAAACTTGCCGCCGCCGTAGTCGGCATCGTCCTGGCCACGGGAATCAGCTTTTCGCTTTCTCGATGGTTCGTATTCAACAAGAGCGAAGGTGGGTCGAGCCCAGGGGAAGGCGCTCCCGAAGCAGTCGAAGGCGGCAAGGCGCCAGCGCCGAACCTTTCCGAGAAGAGTTTCACGGAAAAGGTGATGGCCTCCTGAACAGCAGATTCCAATTTTCCAGGCGATGCGGCTCGAGAAAATTGAGAAACGCGGATTTGGTGTGACAACGTTGTTGTCAGACCTCGCACTTAGATTGCTCATGGAGCAGGGGCGAACCCGAGCCCACCGGAGCCGCACTCAGTTCTGTTTTTGCACGGAACTTGGCGGGCAGGGATGGTCGCTTTGAATGAAGCTGGACCTGGAAGAATCTGCATCAAGGCCGCGGACAGGGACTATTGTCGTACAACCGGAAAACACGTCATAGAGGAAGGTCAGAGGAATGCCACGAGATGCACGACGAGCCAAGCCAAAAGGTGTAAGCGCTCGAACCAACAAGAAGCCGAAGCCGAAGCTGGCGCCGGCGGCGCCAGTGGTGCAGGAGGACGTTGGAGACGAGTGGACCGATCGACGAGCCAGTGCCCAGGCCTTGCGAGCGGCAACCGGCGCCAGTCCAGCGGCAGACGAAGGTTCATCGACCCGACCACCTGCGAACGCGACTATTCCCTCGAGGAAATCGAATTCATTGCGCCATGCAG
The DNA here is from genome assembly GCA_963818975.1 of uncultured Planctomycetota bacterium. GTDB lineage: Bacteria > Planctomycetota > Planctomycetia > Isosphaerales > Isosphaeraceae > CAWFUI01. The sequence continues at coordinate 51,649 of CAWFUI010000022.1, forward strand.
GCGTACAAGCAAAGCAGCGGACGGATGTTCCCCACCTGGAGCGAAGTGCTCGAAGTCTTGGTCGGGCTTGGGTACTCCAAAGTTCCCGAGGGTCTTCTGGAGGAGCTCGAGGCGCCGGAGCTCGAGTCCACCGAGGTCAGCGTTTTGAGCGTAAGCTCGGGCGTTTCCACGAAATCCACAGCCAAGGTTCGGGTGAATCCCGCTGCTGAAGTCGCCGCGGCGCCGACGCCGATGCGATCCGTCAAGCGTAAGGCGTCGTTCGCCTGAACGCTCAACAAACGAGCTGGCGGAGCCGTCTGGAACAACCAGAAGGAGTGCAGCGCTCCTTCGCCTAAGTGTTGTGACAAGCGGCCCGCAACTCGGTTTCGGGCGCCACAGTGGACGGTTTGTGCCGATTGACAACCGAGCCGTTCCACGTCTATCGTGAACGCTCGTATTGGCTGGCACCGGCTCGCATTCCAAGAGCGCACTCAGAACCCCCTGGCCGATGACCCCTCGTACACGCTTCGCACCGAGCCCCACGGGTTTTCTCCACATCGGCGGCGTTCGGACCGCACTGTTCAACTGGCTCCTGGCCCGTCACGGCGGCGGCCAGTTCATTCTGCGAATCGACGACACCGACCAACAGCGCCACGTCGAAGACGCGGTCAAGCTCATCCTCGAAGGCTTCCGGTGGATGAACATGGACTGGGACGAGGGCCCCGAAGTCGGCGGACCCCACGGACCCTACTTCCAGTCGCAGCGCTCGGATCTCTACAAAAGAGCGATCGATCAGCTCGTCGCCTCGGGCAAGGTCTATCGCGATTACAGCACCGAGGCCGAGCGCGCGCTCGGAGAAATTCGCCGCCGAGAAGAACAAGACGGCCTACCGATTCCGCAAGAAGGCGCTCGTCCCCAGAGGCATCGGCCGCGCACGAATCCGCCGGCAATCCCTACGCCCTGCGCTTCGAGGTTCCTCTGGGACGGACCCTCGTCGTCCACGACCTGATCAAGGGGGACGTCGAACAGAAGTCCGACGAGATCGGCGATTTTGTCGTCGTCAGGCCCGACGGCACTCCGCTTTACAACTTCGCCAGCGTCGTCGACGACGTCGACATGGAGATCACCCATGTCGTGAGGGCGGAAGAGCATTTGAGCAACACGTTTTCACAGCTCCTGATCTTCGAGGCCTTGGTCGTCCTCTTCCTGCCTTTGCCCACGTGCCTTACGTCGCCGCGCCTGGATCCAAGAAGAAGCTCTCAAAACGAGAAGGCGCCGTTCGGCCTCGACCACTTCATCGAGCTCGGCTACCTTCCCGAAGCGATGATGAACTACCTGGCAAGGCTGGGCTGGAGCTTCGACGGCGAGCAGGAGATCTTCACGAGGGCCGAGCTGATCGAGAAGTTCACCCTCGAGCGAGTGAACAGCTCCCCCGCCAGCCACGATCCCGACAAACTGTTCTGGATCGAGTCGGAATGGATGAAGACACTTTCACTCGAGCAAAAGATCGAGGCGCGGCGCCGCACCTCGAGAAGGCGGGGTTGGTTCAGGCGCCTCTCGACCATGCAATGAAGGATCGCGTTGCCTCAGTAATCACCGCACTTGGCGATCGTCTGAAGGTTTTTTCCGACGTGGTGAAGTTGGGCGGATCTTTCTTCGCGAAGACCCTTGTCTACGACCCAGACGCGGTGAAGAAAAGGCTCAAGAAGGATGGCGTGCCTGAATTGCTCAAAGGGCTCGACAGTCTTTTGGCGAGCACCGAGCCCTTCGACCTTCAAACGCTCGAGACCCGCCATCCACGCTTACGCCGAGAGCAAGAGCCTCTCGATGGGCAACGTCGTGAATCCGCTGCGCGTGGCGACGACGGGCCAGGGCGTCGGTCCAGGCCTTTACGATTGCCTTGTGATCTTGGGCAGGGACGAATGCAGGGCGCGCATCGCCGGGACGCTCGACATGTTGGCAACGTTGGGTTAGACAACTTCTCACGACAAGAAAGGATAACAGTTCTTCTATGTCTCTCCTGGTGGTCGGTTCGCTTGCGTTCGACTCTGTACAGACTCCTCATGGGCGCGTCGACGACGTCCTGGGTGGATCGGCGGCTTTCTTCTCGTTCGCTGCAAGTTACTTCACGCCCGTGAGACTCGTGGGGGTCGTCGGCGAGGACTTTCCAGCCGAGCACCGCCGTCTGCTGGAATCACGAAACATCGACGTTTCAGGGCTCAAGGTCGAACCAGGCGGCCGCACGTTCCGTTGGAAGGGACGCTACGAAGGAGATATGAACTCCGCCGAGACGCTCGAGGTTCATCTGAACGTCTTCGGGTCGTTTAAACCGGAGATCCCTCAGCACTTCCACGATTCTCCGTTCGTCTTCCTCGCCAACGGAAGCCCAGCCACGCAGATGAAGGTTCTCGAACAAACGAAACATAAGAAGCTCGCGGTCGCGGACACCATGAACCTCTGGATCGAAACCCAACACGACGAATTGCTCGAACTGCTACGGCAAGTCGACGGCTTGGTCTTGAACGACGGCGAAGCGCGGCTGCTGACCGAGGAAGTGAACCTCGTCAAGGCGGGCAGGAAGATCATGTCGATGGGCCCCAAGTTCGTCGTGATCAAAAAGGGCGAACATGGGTCGATGTTCATCAATCACGAAGAAGCGTTCGTGCTGCCCGCGTTCCCTCTCGCGGAAGTTGTCGATCCCACGGGAGCGGGAGACACGTTCGCCGGAGGTATGATGGGTTGGCTGGCGTCGGCGGATCGCGCTGACGCACACACGTTTAAACGGGCAATGGCGTATGGGACCGTCGTCGCAAGCTACACGGTTCAGGATTTCAGCCTGGATCAGCTCAAACGGACCAATCGTTCGGACATCGACAATCGACTTGCCGAGTATCAGTCGATGCTGCGACTGTCACGCCAGTCTTCCCCCTTTGTGGAAGCTCGATCATGGCGGACGCCCAGCGCGGAGAAACGAGCGATGCGGAAGCGGCCGCCGAGGCGACTGCTCGCTCTGGGTTTCGCTGTCGCAAGTCTTATGTTATCCTACTATTCGTGCTTGCGCTCTTGGGAAGCGGACTTGGCTACGTTTCGGCGAATATTTCGAGCCGAGTCCGCCAGGCCAAGGTGCGTTTAAACGCGATGATTTCAAAGCTCGATCAGACCGATCCAAATTGGCGGATCGACAAGATCGAGTCCCATCGTTCGCCGGTCGATCCTGCCGAGAACTCCGCGGTGCTCATCGCGTCCGTCGGCAAGGAGCTTGCCGAAGAGCGGGCCCTACGCAAGAGACCTTGGGGGGCTGATCTCGACTGGCCCTACGACCCCCGCGTCTCGCGGGATATCCAGGAGACGCTTGTTCATGCCTGGGTCAAAGCCGACGTGATCGAACGCCTGGCGCCCAAGCTCGAAGAGGACTCGCGAATATTGAACGAGCTGCTTCGACTGACCGAGAAGCCGAGCGGCCGCTGCCCAGAACTTCCGAAAGACGACGTCGATTCGAAAAAGATTAAGCATCTGAACCTCGTCATGCTCGTCGACCTCCTCTTAACCGGCGATGCAATTTTGAATGCAAACCAAAGGGAGGTCGAACATGCGATTGCCTCTGCACACGCGATCCTGAATTCGGCCCGGTCGATTGGCGACGAACCAAGGAGGCTCTCTCAATTCATCAGGGCCAATGAACCATCCGAGCCTGTAGAGTCATCGAATCGGCTCTTGCGCACGGAGAGGCCTCGATCGACAAACTCTCCCAGCTTCAGTCGCTTCTCCAGCGAGACCTTGCCGAATCGAAGGGTCTGCTCGCAAAAGGGCTCAGGGGCGAACGCCGCCGTTTTGAACGCGCTCTTCGAACGGCTGGAATCCGACGGAAACCAGTCCGGCGACGTCTACTCAATCGCGCACGAGATTATGCCTGCCCGGAAGTGGCGCTGGACGAGCCGGATTGAATTGCGCTGGCGACTTCCAGACGTCTTAATCGCGCATGCCGCGTTCTTAGAAACGGCAAGCCGCTGCATCGAGGCTGCCGAGCTCGATGAAGCCGACTACGGAAGCCGTCTCGAGAACATCCTCTACAACCCAACCGTCGAACAAGAGAGTCCGCCGCTTGATCAGACGCATGAGAAAGTAATCGCGAATAAGTTCTTGGAATCGATCAGGTCGATTGCCGATAAACGCGGAACCGCGGCCGCGGAAGAGGCGTGCTCGATCGCAGCACTGGCCTCCGAGCGGTTCTGGTTCGAGCACAAACGCTGGCCAGAATCACTCGAGGAGCTGGTTCCAGAGTATCTTCAGAAGATTCCTATCGATCCTTATTCAGGGAACACGATTAGGCTCAGGCACATTGCCCAGGTTCTCATTCCGTACTCCGTGGGAGTCAAACGCCGCGACGACCAGGGGATCACGAGGCTGGTTCGAATGATCGATCCCTCGGCGTTCAGACTGGCCGAGTCGGCGCATCGCGGCGCCGACGACATTGGCTTTATCCTCGAGGCCCACGAACTCCGAAATCCGTATCCTTCCTTGTCCGAACTGGAAGAGTAAAGATAATCAATCCAACCACTGAAAGTGCTCGCCCGAGGAGATTCATGGGCTTGGTCGTCCGCACGTTCATCGGCATTCCTCTTCCAAAGCCGCAGGCGGAGACTCTTGCCAGGCTCCAGAGGAAGCTCGCCATCGCATTACCGAACCTCCGTTGGACAAACCCGAGTCAGTATCACCTCACCATTGCGTTCCTTGGAGACGTTCAAACAGAGCTTCTCGACGGACTGTTCGCGTCGGTCGCGAATGCAGCGTCTGGGTTTTCCCCATCGTGCTCGAGCTCGAGGGGTTGGGCGTCTTTCCCGATGCGAAGAGGCCAAAGGTTCTCTGGACTGGGCTTTCAGGAGAGGATTTGCCGCGCTTACGCTCTCTATGGGAACACGTGGCGAAGGCTGCTCTCGATGCAGGCGCAACACCGACCGACGATCGCTTTCATCCGCATATCACGTTAGGCCGATTTCGCGACGGCCGCCAAAGCATACTCTCTCGAGTCGAGCTTGCGAAGATAATGGGCGAGCACGCAGGCTGGTCGGGCGGGACGTTTTTGGCGACGGGGGTCGTTGTCTTCTCGTCAACACTTACACCCACCGGGCCGCATTATGAGCCGATGTTCTCGGCAAAGCTGTGTAACTGAAGCACCTGGCTTCCGGGCCGCTCGGGCGAACGATAGGATTGCTCGAAAGACACCTTAGGCAATGGAACGATCCCATGAAACTCCGCGCAACGCTGCTCTTCCTCGGGCTGGCGCCGATCAGCGTTCTTGGCAGGACCGGGCCACAGGACAAAGTGAACAAAGGCCGAGCGTCGAATTGGACGCAGGTCGTCGTGCAGGATTTCGAAAAAGCGTCCACGCCGACGAGCGTATGGGTTGTCAACATCCCTAACGAGAACGCCTCGGTCAAGCTTTCTCCGAAGCATCCTCACGAGGGAAAGCAATGCCTCGAACTGCACTATAAGTTCGTCGGCGAGGGACAGTTTCAATATCTGGGCGTTCCCGACAAGACCAAGATCCTCACCCCCGTCCACCAACTCCGGTTCATGCTTTTTGGCGACGATTCGAAGTGCTCTTACGGAGTGCAGGTGAGCGACGCCAGTGGAGAGACCCACCAATTCAGCAAGAACACAGGCCATTGCGGCGTCATCGACTTCAAGGGCTGGAGGGAAGTCGTCGTCGACCTCGATAAAGGCCATGAGACGTGGGGAGGAGACAAGAACGGCAAGATCGATTATCCGATTCTGGGCGTCGCTTTCACCGTTGGCCAACCCACCGAAGGCGACAAACGCCTGGCGGTCGAAAGCGACCTTTATTTCGATTCGCTCGTCGTGGATTCCGAGAAGAGCGCCGACGAGACCTTGGGCCTGCAGATCTCGGTGGTTTCGCCCGAGTACTGCTCCGAAGTGAATGGGAATGCCAAGGTCGCACTCTCGTCGCCTGGGTTCAAGCGCCTGACCGTCAAGTGCTGGAAGCAAGGCGGAAGGTTCGGCAAGGACTCGACCGTCGCCACCGTCTCGCTGGACGCAAAGGGCAACGGGTCTTTCGTTTTCCCAGCCGACCAATATCCCCACGGTCCGATTACTCTGAGAATCAAGGGCGAGAAAGGATCCGTCAAAGACACATGCTATCTGCAATTGTACAATAAAGGCGGATTGTCTTGGAACGAGGGTTTGCCCAAGAACGCTCCTCCGGCGGCGAAAGGGATGTCGCTGGTTTTCGCCGACGATTTCAATGGCCCACTATCGATCTCCAGTACCGATCCGAAAGCGACTTACTATCCCCACAAACCGCCGAACGGATTCCAGGATTTTAGCGTTCACGTCTTTTCGGATCCCGACGCTCCGAGGAACCCGTTCGCGAATGTTGATTCCTACCTGAGGATTCGGGCGAGCGACAAGACGCAAAGCTCGGGACTCATTTCGTCGCTCAAGAACGACGGCAGCGGCGTCAAGGCTTGTTTGCCGTGCTATTTCGAATGTCGATTCATTGGTCCCAACGCTATTGGCGCGTGGCCTGCGTTTTGGCTGATGACCGATTACATGACCAACTATAAAGAGAAAGGGGACAAAACCCCTTGCGACGAACTGGACGTGATCGAAGCCTACGGCGGCGAGGGTCCAACCACACCGAACGCAGACGATTCGTATATGATCACTCCGCACTGTTGGAACCAGGGCGAAACCGAAAGAGCCCTCGAAAAGCAGGCTTTCGACGGGCTTCGCAACCCGGCGACATGCACAAGGCGGGAATCCCATCGACCTGGTTCGAGGCCTTTCACGTTTACGGCTGCAAGATCACGCAGACCGACACGATTTATTACTGCGACGACGTGGAGATGGGCAGGCACGCGACCTTCCCAGTCTGCAAAGAAAAGCCGCTCTTCTTCATAATCGACCTGGCCACCGGCGGCGGCTGGCCTGTCGACTTATCCCGATATCATGGTACGGCGGATATGTATGTCGACTTTGTCCGGGTCTACAAGGGGCCTTGACTCTCGAGGACGGTCCTCTGGAATAGGAGGCCAAAGGGTGGGAAGATCAACTCGGTTTGCATCACTTGCTTGACGGCAGCGTCCTTTCGAGGGTCGCGGTGTAAGGACTCGTCCATCGAATCCGGTCGTCCCGAAGACACCAACGACTTACGCGAGCAGGGCCTCGACCGCTCCGCTCGCGAACTTCTGCCGCTTGTCTACGACGAGCTCAGGCGTTTGGCTGCTCGACGCTTGGCCGAGGAGAACGCTGGCAACACGCTCCAGCCCACGGCGCTGGTGCACGAGGCCTACTTGCGTTTGGTCGGTTCTGGATCGGGGAAGGCGTGGGACGGCAAGGGCCACTTCTTTGCAGCCGCGGCCGAGGCAATGCGGCGGATCTTGCTCGATCGTGCTCGCGACCGAAAGCGACTGAAGCGCGGCGGGGACAGGAACCGCCGTTCGCTCGACCTCGACGGCGTCGCCGACGACGACTTCGATCCGGACGACCTCCTCGACCTCGACCAAGCGCTCCTCCAACTCGCGGAACTCGATCCCCGAACCGCGGAACTGGTCAAGCTTCGCTTATACGCAGGGCTCTCGCTCGACGAGTCCGCGGAGGCTCTCGGCGTCGTGCGACGAACAGCCGAACGCGACTGGGCGTACGCTCGCGCCTGGCTGTTCCGACGACTCAAATCGCGGGAAATTTCGTGATCACGGATTTTTTCGTGTCGGGGTCGACCGCCGGACGGAGCATGTCTTTGTAAGCTCTCGGCCGCTCCTTCGCAAGGAAATCGACGATGCCCCCCCAAGAACCCGATCAAAAAGCCATATTCTGCGAAGCCCTCGAATTGCCCGTCGGCGCCAGCGCTCCGAATATCTCGATCGTGTTTGCGCGGAGAATGCGGAGCTGCGGCGCCAGGTCGAATCGTTGCTGGAAGCCCACGACCAAGCAGGTGGATTCCTCGGTTCGTCGGCCAACGACCCAATCTCCAGCTCGACGCCCAACGAGGACCCAACCGCGGCCCACACGCCGCAGGCCGATGGAACTCTCAGCGTCCATCGACCGTTGAACGTCGAGCGCCTCGGTTTCAAAATCGGCCCATACAAACTTCTCCAACAGATTGGCGAAGGCGGCATGGGCGCCGTTTTCATGGCCGAGCAAGAGAAGCCGGTTCGCAGGAAAGTGGCGATCAAGGTCATCAAGGCCGGTATGGACACATGGCAAGTCATCGCTCGCTTCGAGGCCGAGCGGCAGGCCTTGGCGATCATGGAACATCCCAACATTGCCAGAGTGCTCGACGCAGGCGCCACCGAAGCGGGCAGACCATTCTTCGTCATGGAATTGGTCAAGGGCGTACCGATCACCGAGTATTGCGATCGCAACCACCTAACTCCCAAAGAACGCCTGGAATTGTTCATTCCCGTTTGCCAGGCCATACAACATGCGCACCAGAAAGGAGTGATTCACCGCGACGTCAAACCGACGAACGTGCTGGTCACGTTGCACGACGGCAAGCCCGTGCCAAAGGTCATCGACTTCGGAGTCGCCAAGGCGATCGATCAAAAGCTGACTGAACGAACGATGTTTACCGAGTTTGGCGCCGTGATCGGGACGCTCGAGTATATGAGTCCCGAACAGGCTGAGATGGGCGCCCTGGACATCGACACGCGATCGGATATTTATTCGCTTGGCGTCCTCTTGTACGAGTTGCTTACGGGAACCACTCCGCTTGAGCGCGAAACTTCGAAAGGCGGCCTACAGCGAAATCCTGCGGAGAATCCGCGAGGAAGAGCCCGCCAAGCCGAGCACCCGGCTTTCCGAATCCAAGGACGCGATGCCCTCGATCTCCGCGCAAAGGAAGATGGAACCTTCAAGGTTGACGAAGCTTGTGCGAGGAGACCTCGACTGGATAGTCATGAAGTCGCTCGAGAAGGACAGGACTCGCCGCTACGAGACCGCCAACGCCTTTGCCAAGGACGTCCAGCGTTACCTCGAGGGGGACCCTGTCGAGGCTTGTCCTCCTTCCGCGACCTACAAGCTCAGGAAATTTGCCAGGAAGCATCGAACCATCTTGGCGATCGTTGGCGCGTTTCTCAGTTCTCCTGCTCGCATCGACCATCGTAAGCGCTGCACTCGCGTTGTGGGCGAACCGCGAGAAGCTTCGCGCTTTCAACGCCGAGACGGCCGCAAAGGCGGAGAAAACGAAAGCTCAGGAGCAAAAAACGAGGGCGGAGGAGCGAGAGAGGACGGCAATTGCCGCCGTTAAGAAGTTTGGCGACGTCGTGATCGAATCCAAGGAGCTGAAAAACAGTCCAGCGCTCGGCGCCGTACGAAAGACGCTGCTTGGCGAACCGTTGGAGTTCTTCAAAAGCCTACGAAACCAACTGCAAAAGGACCAAGGCACTACCCAGGAATCGCTCACGAGGCTCACCGATGCGAGCTTCGCGCTTGCGCATATCACGAGCCAGGTCGGCGATAAAGAGGCAGCGCTGCGTCTCTATGTGGAGACGCTGGGGGTCAACGAACGGTTGGCCAGGGAGAATCCCAAATCGATCAACTTCGAGAAACAACTCGCGGACAATCAGTACGCGATCGGCGTCTTGAAGCACGTCACAGGTCGATTTTCCGAGGCAAGTGAATTTTACAAAAAGGCCATCGATACCCGCGAGCGCCCGCTGTGGCGAATTTCCCGACGACGCCCGGGTTCAAATCGACCTCGCGGCGAGCTGCCAAAACCTGGGATTCTTTTTGAGCGACACCGGGAACCTTGATCAGGCCCTGGAGATTTTGTCCAAATCTCGGACCATCTTTGAACGGCTGTCAAAACAACACCCGAATGAGCAATTGTACCAGTACTACCTCGCCACAAGCTGCTTGAACGTCGGCGGAGTGCAAAGCCAGATGGGCAGGTCGAATGATGCGATGGCGTCCTACAATGTCCTTCTGGATCTATGGAAGACCTACTCCCTGGTGCATCCCGACGATCCAAAGATGCAAAACATCGTCTCGAAGACGTATGCGAACATCGGCATCATCCTCGAACGAGCGGGCAAGGCGAATGAGGTGCTCGCGTCGAACGCCGAGGCCTGCAAGCTGATCGAAAAAGTTGCTCGAGAAAACCCAAGCGTCACGAATTTTCAAAACGACCTCGCGAACGCTTATGCCAATCGTTCGGTCCTCCTCCGCGCGGTTGGCAGACCTACCGATGCGATTGAAGCGATCCGAGAGGCCCTGAAGGTTCGAGAACGAATTGCTCGGGAGAATGCCAAGGTCATTGAATTTCAAAGCGATCTTGCAGCGGGTTACTTGAATTTAGGGACCTTGCAAGACGAGGCAGGCGCGCTGCTCGATGCGCTGGGGTCGTATCGCAAGGCGCTTTCGATTCTGGAGCGGCTCGCGGCGGATAACCCAAAGGTCACGGGGATCCAGTCGCTCTGGGCCCAGACTCTGCAGAACGTCGGTAATGTGGAGCGCAAGACGGGCCGAGCCGCCGAAGGCTTGGAATCTTCTCGAAAATCGCTCGAGATCAGACGAAGACTGGCTGGAGAGAGGCCCGGGCAGTTCGATCTCGAAAGCGATCTGGCGGACAGCTACAACACTATTGGAGTCGCCGAACGAGGCGTGGGAGATTTTACCAATGCGCTCGAGTCGTTTCGGCTTGCGCTCGAAATCCGCGAGAAGCAGGCGAAGGAGCATCCGGAACGGCTCGATTTCTCGAGCAAACTGGCCGGGACGTTGAACAACATCGCGGACGTCCATCTCGAACAGAAGAAGCCCGAGGACGCGAGAACCGAGATCACGCGAGCCATCGCCCTCGAGCGCAAGGCGCTTTCCGCCGCGCCCAATCACCCTGTGTATCGCCGCCACTTGAGCACCGAGCTCGGCTGCCTTTTGAAAGCATGTCAAGCTCTGGGTCGAGACGACGAAGTCGAGCAAATCGAGTGCGAACTGAAGGAGATGGCGATGTGACTCGCTCCTTCGAATCCGCTTCTCGACGCCAAGCTCGAAGCCGTACTCAAGGGGGCCGAGTCGACCTCCGACGACGCGGAGCGACTGAAGCTTGCATTCCGAGCCTACGAAAAAGACCTTTTCGTTGCCTCGGCCAAATTGTACGCGGAGGCTCTCGGCCGCGACCCCAAGTTGGCGGAAGACCGTCAAACGCAACACGCCTACAACGCAGCCTGCGCGGCGGCGCTCGCTTCGACTGGGAAAGGAAACGACGCGGCCGCGCTCGACAACGATGCAAAAGCCAAGCTTCGGAGTCAAGCACACGATTGGCTCGAGGCCGAGCTTGCCATCTGGAGGAGAATCTCTGAATCAGGCGACGTCTCATCGAAGTCCAAGATCGCTCCAAAGCTCCAGCACTGGAAGGTTGACGCCGACCTCGCGGGCATACGCGAAGCCAAAGAGCTTGCCAAACTGCCGGAAACCGAGCGTGCGGAATTCGAGAACCTATGGAGAGAGTTCGACGCCCTCCTATCAAAAACCATGAAATAGCGAATATTGCAAACCTCTCGTCCGCATCCCGGCGGGGGATCCGCCCCTCGGGCTAAGAGCGTCTTCCTCTGGGTGGATTTGCGTGAATCTCGGAGATCGCAACGCCGAGGAAACTTCATTTTTTGTGTTGCTTAAGGAATCTTCGCTCGCTAAAGTCTGGATTCGGTGGAGAACGTAAGAGATGTCACATCGTTTGCTTCTCTGACGTGCATAACAGCCTCTTATGACGATTCTTTCGAGTCGTCGGGAACATCTGGCCTTCGACGCGGATAAAAAAAGGCAGGAGGGCGGTTCCATGTGACCCCACACGGAATCTGGGCCCGAATTGCCTTGAAGTCGGACCGCGCCCGATTCGTCTGGCGCGGCTATTGGATGCCTCGCAGGCCGACGCGCGTCGGCGGCATATGCTCCTCAACAAGCTTTGACGTTTAATCGATCGGGAGCTGAACCATGAACCATCATTCCCGCGGACTTCGCCCAATTCGGCGCCTTGCCGTCGCCGGGCTCGCCCTGGCGATCTGAGCGCGGCCGGGGCCCTCCCAGCGAAGGCCCAAGAGGGTCTTTCCGCGGCTCAGGACCCAGCCCTCTCGAATCGACTCAAACGGATCGACGAAGACAAACTTCTCGAAGGAAAATACCCGCTTCGCGAGATCGTTGAGAACGGCAGGCACTTGTTCTCCACACCTTTCACCAAAGCCGAGGGCTACGGCGAGGGAGGAAAACTCGACGCTGGCGGAAAGCGGCTCAAGGGACCTCGCGAAGTCGACTTCCAAACGAACCTGACGCAACTTCAGAAGACCCTCGGTACAACTCTTTCCCCCGATCAACTCCGCCTGATCTTCAACTTCGCCATCCCCGCCGACGACCCGGCGATCAATAACAGCCTGTCGGGAATCGACGCCTCGACAGGCCAGCCGACCGTCCCCTACCTCAGGCTCAACGGACTCGATTCGCAAAGCTGCTTCGAGTGCCACAATTCGATCGGTTCCGCCAGACTCGCCGACACGCGGTCGTACGCACTCACTGCGCAAGCAAAGCACCGTGGGCGGACCGGCCGGCTTTGCTTCGAATGCGTTCATCAATCCCACCCTTCCGCAGAACATCTTCATGTTCGTGCGCAACCCCCCGCATGTCTTCGGCACTGGGTACGCTCAGGATCTTGCCGAAGAAATGAGCCATGAACTGCTGGCCCAAAAACTGAAGGCCGTCGGCCTTGCGTTCAAAACTCCCGGTTTGAAGGTTCAAGAGCCTCTGGAATCGAAGGGGATTTCGTTCGGTTCGTTCATTGTCACGTACACAGGGAACGCTGGCGACCAGGTCGACGTCCTGGAAGTCTTCAAGCAAATGACCGATACGCCATGTCAAAACGTGGGCAAGTTCGTGGTGGACTGCTCCATGGTGGCCGGGGTGAGCCCAGACCTCATCGTCAGACCATTCCAGTGGAAAGGGATCGCTTCGAACGAACGGAACTTCGTCAAGGACGCGTGCCAGTTCCACTTTGGCATGCAAGCCCGCGAAAAGAACCCCGGGTTCAACACCTCGAGCGAGGATCACGACGGCGACGTGGACGGTCATCTCGACGAGCTCTCGATCGGCGACGTGTCGGCGCTCTCGATCTTTACGATGACCATTCGGCCGCCAACGCAAGTCAAACCCATCCGCTTGATTCAACAGGCGGAAGTCGAGCGAGGCCGAAAGATCTTCTCCGGGCAATTGCTGGTCACGGTCGAGAAGTCGTGCTCGTCGTGCCACAAAACGTCACTGAAACTCGAGAGCCCCATCGTGGTCGTCCGAGATCCCAGGGCGGAAGCAGCCGAGTTTGGACCCGTGGCTTATGAAGGAAATGGGATCGGGCTTTCGGCACAGCGAAAGTCCAGCACGCAATTGCCCACTTTTCGGAGGTTTCTGGAGTTGAAGCCGGGTTCCACGTTGCAGAACCTCGGCGGCGACAAGGCCTTGTTCGACGCACTGAAGAAGTCAACAAGCGATTATGACAAATCGTTTCTCAGTCGCGTGCGAAAAGACGGCTACGCGTTCGACCTTTCGAACCTGCAACCGGCGGACGATTCCGAGATTTCCGAGCCGATGTCCGAGTCTCTGCCCAGGCTCGTCGCGAACGCCGACGGCGCCATCGACGTGCCTCTCTTTAGCGACCTGCGTAGGCACAAGATGGGCAAACTGCTAAGCGAGCGCAAGGGCTTTCTACAAGCAACCGACGTCGCGCCTCCGCAAATCCCTGGGGTGCCCGAGGACGAGTTTCTGACTCGGCCGCTTTGGGGGGTCGGCGATACGGGTCCTTGGCTGCACGACGGCCGCGCACAATCGCTCACCGACGCGATCATGTTCCACAAATCGGACGGCAGCGAAGCCAACGACGTTATCGACGCGTTCAACAGCTTGCCCGCGGACAGCCAAAGGGACCTCATCCAGTTCCTGCTGTCCCTGCGCCTGCCGCTCGACCCGCGCTATGGCTTTGACGACTTTCGGTGATTCGCCGAAACAGGATTCCCACATGCTAAAAGTATGATCGTCTACCGATGTTGGAACGTTCGCACGCCCTGGAGGTCGAAGCGATGGCAAATCTCGGCAACGCCTGGCATATTCCTTCGAGTCCCGAACCTGCTGGCGAAGAGGGGATGCGAAGTCCAGCGATGGGCGTCTTCCCGGACACTCCCGTCGTCATACTCTCTGGCAACCAGTTCACTGGGCCAGGCAATGCAGGCAACCAAGTATTGGCTGGCAGCATCGTCGCTTTCAAGGAAGCGTCCGACACTGAGTGGACCAATGCGCCTTTGGTATTCCACTCAACGCAAGGAAACGACAAGTACTTTGCCGGGATCATTCCACCGAGAACATTCACCAGCGGCGACCTTGTTCAGTATTACCTCAAGATCGCGTACACCGATCGGGACACAACGTTCATCCACAGCCAAGACGGCGTTTCGACGCGCACCGGTCTGGAGAGCGAGGCGAAAGCGGCTCCGTTTTCATTCCCAGTCGGTCCTTCGGGAAGCTTCCTCAGCATTGACGACGGTGGCCTCCAAGCAAGGATCTACCAGGATACGGGCCACGTCGAGCTTGCCGGTCCCGATCGTACAGGCTCTCTAAACGCCGTCACGCTCACTTTTGCGATGGCTGCGCGGGTTGGAGGCCGAATCGTGCCGATTGGCAAAGTTGTCGGCAAGACCTCCAGTTCGGGCGGGTTCGACCTTGTCCAGACGTTTGGTGCAGGTTCCATTAAAGCAAGGCTCGAGTTTACTCACGACGGTGTCATGACCTACAAGGTAAGCGACTGGGGAGGAGCAAATCCCGACGAAACCATCACAGCCTCTTCCTCCGACGTCCGCGAACATTTCTACGGCCTTGGCGAAAAATTCAATACGTTCGACCAGGCAGGCAAGATCGTGAATGTTTTGACGTTCGACAACCCTGGGAACAAAGGGGATCGATCGTACAAGGCGGCTCCTTGGTTCGTGAGCAGCCGCGGCTACGGGTTCCATCTCGATTCAACAGCGCGAAGCGTCTTCGACCTTCGAGGCGACGCGATGGGCAGGTACAGCGTCACGAACGTCTTTGGTGCGTTGGCCTTCCATATTGTTTATGGTCCCGCGCTCACCGACGTATTGGCCCGATACACAGGCTACACGGGCAGGCCGCCACTACCGCCGAAATGGGCGTTTGGGCCCTGGATTTCCTCGGACGTCTGGCGCAACGGCGGCGAAGTGAACTACGCAGCCTCGCAGTTCCGAGCCCGGGGCATCCCGGTCTCCGCGTTTGTCTTCGACTCTCCTTGGGAGAAGGCTTACAACGACTTCACCTTCAATATTGGCAAAGGCCCCGAGCCAGACGAAGGGACTCAACTTGGACAAGGCGGAACATTCGAAGACGCGCCAAATCCCGTCGATCGTAAGTACCCTGGCTTCAGTAACGTCGAAACGATGATGAGCTTTTTCCAAAAGAAGGGCCTGAAGGTCGTTTGCTGGATGACTCCGTTCATCAACGACGTGTCGACGCAAGGTGAAGTCGCCGGCCAGTTGCCAAGTGCGCCACTCTTCAACCTCGCAAGATCGGCGGGATTCTTCCCGAACGACGCAACGGGTCAGCCGCTCTCGGTTCCATGGTGGAAGGGCAAAGGAGGTCCGGTCGATTTTACCAACCCCGCGGCCAAGGATTGGCTCACTGGCCAACTCAAAGCTCTGCTCGAACAGAGCCAGGTGGTCACGAAATCGGGCGCCAAGCAGGCTGTGATCAGCGGCTTCAAGACCGACGACGGAGAGGCTGCGACAACGCCAGGCTCGAACAACAACCCCGATGGATTTTACATTCCGCTCGAAGCAAAGTACCACGATGGTCGAAAAGGCGCCGAGCTTCAGAACGGGTATTGCATCGAGTACCTCCGAACGATATTCGAAACGCTTCAGGAGGTCGTCGGAGGCGACGCACTCTTGTTTGCGCAGCGGAACGATTGGGACGCAGGCGTTTCCAGGTTGTTGGGCTGGCGATAATCAGCCGAATTTTAGCGCCCGAAGACGGACTCCCCTGCGTCGTCTCCGCCGGGCTCTCGGCGGCAATGAGCGGCTTTTCGATCTGGGGACACGACGTCGGCGGATATCTCGATGGGCCATTCTCGAACGTCTCGCCGGCCGACCTGTTCATCCGCTGGACGCAGTTCGGTTGCTTCTCGCCCATCATGCAGATGCACAGAACTCTGAACAAAACGTTCATTCACAGACAATATCCCTGGGGTTATCCCGAACAGGGAGAATCGATTGACGCGAACCAGGCTCTCGACAACTACCGTTTCTACGCAACCCTGCACACGCGTCTGTTTCCCTACCTCTACACCCAGGCCCAGAAGTCGAGCCAAACTGGCGAGCCAATCCTCCGACCGCTCGTTTTGATTCATCCCGACGATCCAAAAACCTCCGCGATTCAAGACGAGTATTACTTCGGCGCCGACCTCATCGTGGCGCCGGTGATCGAACCGAGAGCGAACAATCGCAAGGTGTACTTGCCCGAGGGTGCATGGTTCGATTATTGGACAAACGAAAGACACAACGGTGGACAAGAGATTTCCTGGACCAACCCAACCGCGCCCGACGCGCCGAAATCCAAAATCCCGGCGTTCGTTCGCGAAGGGGCCGTCCTCCCTCTCATTCTGGGCGATTCCGTCCAGACGCTCTGCGACGAAGATTACGTGAGCAATTCAGAAATCACAACATGGGACGGAGGCCTCGAGGTCTCGGTCTATCCAGCCGGCCGCAGCCAATTCACCATGTTCGACGGCGCCGCTTTCGTGTGCCAGCAAACGGGAGGAGCGATCACTTTGACCATCGATTCGCCGACTCCCAGAGCAATGCTTTTGAGAGTCCTTTCGCAACGCCCCGCGGCGGTGCGGAGAGACGGCAACGCCCTGATCGAGTTGCCGACCGCGGACGCCTTCGCTTCGGCGAGCGAGGCCTGGCGGTTCGACGCGAATTCGGGATTCGTCCTCGTAAAATATCACCATGCAGCAGGAGCGAGTGTGGTCGTCTTATGAGCAAAGACTAAATACGAAAACCAGCCAGGGTCGTCGCGAAAACTTGTGCGAAAACACTCTTGCCGGATGGCGTTGTTCTGTATATTATAGAGGAGGCTTTAAGAAGTTTACCGAGCTTTCGCCCAGGAGGATCTGGTGCCGGATTACGATCGTTTTCGTCCGTTGCCGATCAAGGGCAGGGGGGCAGTCGAGAACCTGCCCAATCGGTTCGAGTCGGTGCATAGAGAGATCGATCCCGACTTTGTGGAAAGCTTGCTTCGCGAAGACGACGAACCTTCGCCGCACCCCTCGACGCAGGTTTTCGACGACCATACGCGGTCGATCATCGCCACGAACGAGAGCCCAGACATCGGCTTCGACGCCAGCATCAACCCCTATCGCGGCTGTGAGCACGGATGCGTTTATTGCTACGCCAGGCCCACGCACGAATATCTTGGTCTTTCGCTGGCGCTCGACTTTGAAACCAAGATCTATGCGAAGAAGGACGCTCCAGTTCTGCTAAGAAAAGAGCTCTCCTCTCCACGTTGGAAGCCACAGACAATCGCGATCAGCGGCGTGACAGACCCCTACCAACCTGTCGAACGCAAGCTCGAGATCACGCGCCGCTGCCTCGAGGTTTTGGCTGAGTTCCGTAACCCGGTGGGGATTGTCACCAAGAACAAGCTCGTGTCTCGGGATGCCGACGTCCTTGCCGAGCTTGCGAAGCACAATGCATGTGTTGTTTGCATTTCGATCACGACGCTCGACGCCGATCTCGCTGGCAAGCTCGAGCCTCGCGCTTCCTTGCCGAAAGCCCGGCTTGGCGCGATCGAACGTTTGGCATCGCTGAAAATCCCGGTGGGTGTTCTCGTCGCACCCATCATTCCCGGTCTCAACGACCACGAGGCGCCTGCCATACTCAAAGCTTCCGCCGACCATGGTGCATGCTTCGCCGGACACGTTCCATTGCGCTTGCCCTATGCGCTCAAGTCGCTTTTCGAATCTTGGCTCGACGACCACGCGCCGGGGCGGAAGGAGAAAATCCTCAATAGGGTCCGCTCGCTCAGAGGCGGCAAACTCAATGACCCCAATTTTGGTTCTCGAATGCGCGGAGAAGGCCCCGTGGCGCAACAGATCGCGCTCATGTTTCAAGCGGCTCTGCTCGAATCCGGGCTTCCAACCAAGGGGCCAAAGCTTTCGACGGCCGCCTTTCGCGTTCCTTCGTCAAAACCAACGCAGCTAACCCTCTTTGCCGACGACTGACATTCGCTGCTTTGATCCCTCCGCATTGTTTTCCTATCTTCACTAAATCTCCAAAGACTGGAGCATTTCCTTTCTCGATGAAGTGTGCCAGCATAGATCCCCGATCGGTTCCCGTCTCCGCCCAACAGCCTCTCGTCTGGAGCTTGACATGAGCAGTTTATTCGACGTCCTCAAATCGCAACTCTCAGGGATGTTTGGCGGCAAAGCGCCTGAAGAGGTCGAGTCCCACACCCAAATCGGCTCGGAACTCATCGATATGATCAAGGCTCACGGCCTGGGCAACCTTGCCCAACTCTTCTCCGCCAAAGGCCTTGGAGACGTGATGAGCTCTTGGGTCGGCAAAGGCTCGAACCTGCCGATAACTCCCGAACAGATCGAGCACGCGCTGGGTTCGGAACAGATCGGCCAGCTCGCCAGCAAACTGGGGCTCTCGCTGGATTCGGTCAAGGCGATCGCAGCCCAGGTCTTTCCAAGCGTCGTCGATAAGTTGACGCCTCAAGGCAAACTCGAAGAGTAAACCCTTGGAAAGTCGTACCGATCCCAAGAGGCGCCGTGTCTGTAAAGATTCGTCAAGAATCGAGCTAGTAGTCTTTCGGCTGTAGCCTTTGGCGTTAGTTTCTTATAGTATAAGGAGTCTGTGATTCATTGCGGGGGAGGGCCAAGGCCCTCCGTTGGCGTTCGCCATTTTCTCCAGATGGATGCTCGCTATGTTCAAATCGCTCTACAAGAGGTCGCGCGATCTGATCACCAAGGCGAGTTTGGCCGTCAAATGGCATGAGCAAGATGTTTGGAGGCAGACGCTCAGCACCTGGGGCGTAAGCTTGGCGTTGCACGTCGTCATGCTGGTCTCTCTGGCGCTCATTGTTTACGCCAGCACGCGAAACGACGATCGTCGTTGGATGGATCAGAAAATCATTGGCCAGCTCCATGACGACGTGACGAGCCTCTTCCCGTCGGATACCGCTGGAGATCCGTTCACGCATATGCAGTCGTCCGAGCCGCTGTCGATCGGCCGCGATACGAACTCGAACGAAACGCACGTGGCCGACATGGGTGAAACGGCTTTGGGCTCGGATTTTCGCTTGAAAGCCCCTGTGGCGCCCAGTCTCACGTTGACTCCCAGCAATTCAACAGGCGGCAGCCCCGGCAAGGGCCTCAATTCAACGGATATCGACTGCGCTCGAGAAGTCGATCGGCAAGGGGACTGCAAAAGCCGCCAAGGGCGCAGGCAAAGCCAAAGCCAAGGGCAGGGGGCGGGTCGGCCTGACCACGGTCATGGATGAAGACGGCTTTGGGAACGGCCAAGCCGGAATGGGAACCGAACTCAACGTCATTACGGGCCCGACCGTGCCGTTTTCGGGAAGAAGCGGTGAGCTCAAGGCAAAGCTTGTTCGGAGCCAAGGCGGCACGCTCGAGTCGGAGTGCGCCGTCGAACTTGGCCTGGACTGGTTGGCTCGGCATCAGAAGCCCGACGGAAGCTGGAGCCTGGACATCACCGACGAATGTAGCGGCCATGGTTGTCCCGCGAGACCTGCTGCGGTCAGCGACACGGCCGCGACCGGTCTGGCGCTACTGCCGATGCTCGGAGCCGGCCACACGCACGCCAAGAAAGATCGATATCAGCAAACCATTCGCAAAGGTCTGGCCTGGATCCAATCGAACCAGTCGGCCGACGGAGAGATCTTCCTCGGCGGTCTGCGAAACTCTGGAATGTACAGCCACGCGATCGCAACCCTCGCTCTGACCGAGGCGTACGGATTGACCGGCGACAAGAGGCTCCAACAATCGGCTCAGCGCGGCGTCGACTATATCGTGAAAGCTCAAAATCTCGAGGACGGCGGTTGGCGCTACGTCCCTGGAATGGCTGGCGACACCTCTGTCTTTGGCTGGCAGATGTTCGTCCTCAGAAGCGCCGCGCTCGCACGACTCAAAGTACCCAAGAGGTCGATCTCGCTTGGCAAGCGCTACCTCGATCTCGCAGCCGCCGACTCCAACGGCGTGACTTACTCGTACATGCCTGGAAGACAAGCCACGCCCGTCATGACCGCCGAGGGGCTCTTGCGCGTGAGTATTTCGGCTGGAACCGCGACAACCCAGCCCTCGCCAAAGGCGTCGCCATCTTGCTCTCCGACATGCGCCAGTCCGACGAACGGAACATCTATTACTGGTATTACGCAACCCAGATGATCCACAACTACGGAGGACCCAAGTGGGAACAGTGGAATGGGTACGTCCGCGACAACCTTGTGCGAATGCAGGTGATCAATAAAGAATGCGACAAGGGCAGTTGGGATCCATTGTATCCATCGATGGATCGTTGGGCCCGAATCGCCGGAAGGCTTTACGTCACGTCTTTGTCGGTTTTGACGCTCGAAGTGTATTATCGCTACCTTCCGCTCTACAAAGACGAGAGCAGTTTCGCGGGCCCGAAGCCGGGCGTCGAGCCCGAACGCGGATTGGCAGGCGGCGATGGGAAAGCCGAGGCCATGCAAAAGCCCGAGCCCGCGGAAAAGGCCAAAGGGACGACTCCGGAATCCAAGAACGCTTCCGTGGATCCGAAGCCCCCGGCGGAAATCAAGGACGCCATGCCGAAGAAGGATGGTCTAACGACAGAAGCCAAGGCAAAACAGGCCGGCAAGTCCGCGGCCAAGAAATCGCTCCGTGCCATTCGCGGCGACGGCGAATAAGCGGACAGTTCCTTCCGATCGCGCGTGAGCGTAGAATTCGCGAATCGGGCCATGCCGGACGACCCGCCCCGCCGGAGTCGGCCGCTTTCGTACGAAACCTCATGGTCGTCACATGATTTCACCAGCAGATCTGGAATTGAAAGATATCGACTATCTGCCGGACTACCCAGCCAAGCGGGATCGGTTTGGGATTGGAGTGATCGGCGCTGGGTTCATCGTTCGCGATTGCCATCTCGTGGCGTACGCAAACGCAGGCTATCGCGTCGTGGGTATTACATCCAGAACGCTGGAAAGGGCTGAAGAGGTCGCCAAACTCAGAGGAATTCCCAAGGTCCACCAATCGATCGATTCGCTCTTGGACGATCCCGAGGTCGAGGTCGTCGACGTTGCGGTCCCTCCCGCGGACCAACCGGGCGTCGTCGCGCAGGTCCTCGCGCGGGGCCGCCGCTTACGCGGCATACTCGCACAGAAGCCGCTGGCTCTTTCCTTCGCCGAAGCTAAGAAGCTTGTCGATGATTGCGCGCGTGCGGGCGTAACGCTCCAAGTGAACCAGAACATGCGTTACGACCAGTCGGTACGGGCCTTGAAGGCGCTGCTCGATCGAGGCGTGTTGGGTGCGCCGTTCTCGCGACGATCGACATGTGCGCGATACCGCACTGGATGCCCTGGGCCCGCGACGGACGGTCGCTGGCTTCTTTCATCATGAGCATTCACCACCTGGACGCCTTTCGCTACTGGCTTGGAGACCCTGTGCGCGTACTCGCCAGCACAAGGCCCGATCCCCGCACCAAATTCCCTCATTCCGACGGCTTGAACCTTTACATTTTGGAATTCGCCAATGGAGCTCGAGCGAGCTCGTGGGACGACGTCTGGGCAGGGCCTGTGCGCGAGGGCGCGGCAGAAGATATCAACATCCGCTGGCGCGTTGAAGGTGAAGAAGGGCTTGCGCTGGGTACGATCGGTTGGCCCAGTTGGCCGGCGAAAACTCCGAGCACCCTGGATTTTTCGACGATTCACGATCCCGGCGTCTGGCACAAACCCAGATGGCCCCAGGCGTGGTTCCCAGACGCGTTCGAAGGGACGATGGGCGGGTTGCTCGAGGCCCTGGAAACCGGCGGACAACCGGACATCTCGGGCGCCGACAACTTGGGGACGATTGCTCTGTGCGAGGCTCTGTTGGAGGCCTCGCTCGAGCACAAAGTGGTCGATCTGAAAGATTGGCGCAATCGCCAAAGTGGTGGAGGCGTAAGCTCATGAAGCTGGGACTCATCAATTCGGCGTGGGCTCAGGCGGGCAGGGACACCGCGTTTGGAATCCGGACGACCAAAGAGATCGGTTTCGATTCAATCGACGTCTTCGCCGACCCGCTCGAAACCGATGCAAGAGAGCGGCGGCTGATTCGGGACGAATGCCGTCGGCTGGATTTGCCGATCGTAAGCGTCGCGTGCGTGGCTCTTGGCCTCGTCGACTTCAACGCCAGCGTCCGCAAGTTTCACGTAAATCGAGTCAAATCTTACCTCGATATGGCGTACGAGTTCGGCGCCAAGAACGTTTTGTTGGTCCTAGGCGAATACGTTTGGCAGCAAGAAGTAATCACTCCTTCCGAACAATGGAACTGGGGCGTCGAGTGCTGTAAGGAGCTAGGAGATCACGCCTCCGGCCTCGACCTGGAAATCGCGCTCGAGCTGGAGCCTTTCAAGCTTTCTCTCCTGAATAACGTGGCCAGCATGAAAAAGTTCTTGGAGGAAGTGGACGGGTCGGCTGTGAAAGCGAACGTGGACGTCTCGCATCTGGTGCTCGCGGGCGAACCGGCGGAGCGGATCGCCGAGCTCAAAGGGAAGGTTGCTCACGTACACATTTCCGATTGCGACGGCAAGGTTCACGGCGACTTGCCGCCTGGCAGGGGCGTCGTCGATTTTCCGCCGTATATGATCGCGATTAGGCAACTCGGGATTCCGGACGCGGCGATCTCGATCGAGCTCGAATATTCTCCAGAGCCGGAGCGAATCGTCGGGTGGGTGAGAGAGGCATATGAGTCGACCAACATGCTCATGCGTGAAGCAGGCCTGAGGTAATGCGATTTTGGCTCCGTTTTTCGTGCTGGGCAGGCAATCTGATCCTGGCTCTGGTCCTTTTGGTTCTAATCGCATGGCCGATCGCAGCCAGCGCCTGGTTCGTCTGGACCGAGGGAGAAGCAACAGCGCCCGTACCAGGTTCGTCGACCTCGGGACTTGTTACCGAGCGTTGGTCGAGGCCGGTCGGACTGGGATGGACGACGCTCAAGCTCGTCGGTTTGACCGAACTTGTCGCCTTCGCCGTTGGCTTGCCGTTGGCGATCGTCGTCTTTCGGACCGACGCCTGGGGCAGGCGGGTCGCGCTTTCTTACTCTTACTTGGCGCGTTCATTCCGTTGCCCCTTTATGCGACCGAGTGGCTGGGGTCTTTCGGGAATATCGGTCGGGCACAAGTGTTGGGCTCCACGCCCTTCATGAAGGGTCTCGCCGGAGCAGCCCTGGTTCACGCGGCCGCGAGCGTCCCCTGGATTGCCGTTTTGAGCGGACTTGTGCTCTTGACCGTCGAGCGAAATCTCGAGGAATCCACGCTGCTCGAATACCCAGCGATTCAGGTTGTCTTGCGTCTCACCTTGCGCAGGAGCCTTTGGGGCTTGGCTGGGGCGGCGCTCGTTGTGGCGACGCTTTGTGCAAGCGAAATGACGGTAACCGATTTGCTCCAAGTCCGCACCTACGCGGAAGAATCCTATCTTCGATATCAACTCGGAGATGAACCAGGCGCTGCGGCCGTGGCCGTCGTCCCAATGTTGATCTTGGCTGTACTCTTGGTGTTTGCAGGCGCGCGCCTGGCAATGCTCGACCCAGAGAGACTACCAAGACACCAATCGACGTCGAAACGATGGCAATTGGGCGCCTGGCGCGTGCCTGTCGGAGCTTGCGCTGGGAGTTGTGCTGTTTCTATCGGGATTCCCACTCGTTTCGCTGATATGGAGAGCAGGCAGAGTGGGTGGAAACGCAGCGCTTGGGATATTGCCGAATTGGTCGATTTCGGGCTTTGTGAACACGATATGGAACTCGTCGGCGGACCTCCTCGATCCTCTTGCCGTCAGTGCGATTCTCGGCGCCATTGCCGCGAGCATTTGCACCGTTTTGGCGTGGAGCTTGGCGTGGGCTTGTCGAGCTTCGCGAATCTGGCGAGTCATTGCCGTGATAAGCGTCGCGATCACCTTGGCCGCCCCTGGGCCCGTTGTCGGATCCGCGCTCGTATTGGCTTATCGCTCGCTTCCGATCGTCTACGACACCCCCGCAGTGCTCGTGGCAGCCTACGTCACGCGCGCGTTTCCGTATGTATTCGTGGTTCTCTGGCCAGGCGTGAGAGGTTTGCCAAAGCGCTATTTTGAATCCGCGGCCGTCGACGGCTTTGGACCGATTCGCCAGGCCCTATTGATTGGAATGCCGCTGACTTTGAGGTCCATCTCGGCGGCGTGGTCCGTGGGGTTGCTGGTCTCGTTGGGAGAACTCCCTGCGTCAAACTTGGTGGAGGTCCCTCGCTACACAACGCTTGCAAGGCGCAGTCTGGGAGCTAATGCACACTGGAGTTGAGAGCCACCTTGCGGGCGTGGCTCTCGCGTCTCTGGTCGTCTTTGCCGGGTTCGGCGGACTTGCCTCGTTACTCTTGGCTTCGGTCTATCGGACCCGACGCAGCTCGAGCGACTGCTCTCACTGATACCGACGAACGCCGCTGTTACCGGCTTTCGTCGTTGGGCAGCGAATTCGGCAAGGGAATCCCGGTCGCCGCCGAGGCCCTTCGAAGGTCGGAATCGTTCGCCTTGGTCTTCGAGTTTTTCGATGCGACCACGGTTGCCGAACTCGACCTTTCGTCTTTGTCCAGGCGGTTGAGCACCGTCCTGGCCACTTGGAAGTCGGGTTGGATGCGAAGTGCCTCTTCATAGTGCTTTCGGGCGAGCGCCGGTTGCCTCGACCAGCCAGAACGAACCCGACGTTGGCGTGCGCGGCGGCCGGTCCAACAACGCTTGCAAGCTCGTTCACGGCTTCATTCGTCTTTCCAGAAGCCGCGAACGCCAGGCCGAGGTTGATGTGATACTTGGGCGTCTGGTTGTCGAGCTTGACGGCCATTTTGAGCGAGCGTTCGGCGTCGGGCCAGCGGTTTTGCAGATAATAGCTGTAGCCGGCGTCGTTCCAGACCTTGGCGTCGTTCGGGCTCAGTTTCAAAGCCTCTCGATAGTGCATCTCAGATCGCTGGAAATCGCCCATCCTGTCGAAGGCCCCCGCCATCCTTCGGTGTGCGAGAGAATAGTCGGCTTTGGTGGGCGTTTCGCCTTCTTTACGCGAGTGTTTGCGCTTGCACACTTCGACGGCGTTGGCGTATTCAGCGACCGCTCCTTCGTAATCCCCTTGGGTTTCCAAAACCCTTCCAAGGTCGATGTGGACCAGGGCTTCTCGCTTTGGGCTTACCGTGGCCTTGAAGTCGGTCGACCGCGGCTTGTCGGTGGTGGGAGCCTGGTCGGCTTGGTCGGTCTTGGCGTTTTTCTGCCCTGCCTCGGCGTTATGAGCGCTCGAGGCAAGGAAGAAGACTGCGGCAAGAGAGTAGGCGATCGAGGCCCCGCCGTCCCATAGGAACTTTCGCATGACGACCCTCCTGGTCGGCTTCGAAATCGGATTTGGTTTCAGGCGGTTACCGCTGCCCGCCGCCGCTGAACGTCGCCGTGGTCGCCGGCGATACGCTAAAGCCCATGCCCGCGCGGATGTCACGGTTGATCATGATGGTGTAATTGTTGCCTGCGTCGGTGCCGAAGAGGCCTTCGTATTGAGAAGGACCGACGACGACGCGCTCGGGAACGATGGGGATTCGCGCGGAGTCCAAGAGCGCAACGACCGCGTCTTTTCGTGCAGTGGCCAGGGCTGGATTCTCAGGCGTCCATTCGACGATCATCGGGCCCATCCACTTGGGCAGACCTCTTGCCATCTCGCTAAATCTGCGAGCCCCCGCGGGAGACAGCCGGTCCGAGCCGACCAGAAAATCCGAGTTGTAAAGCGTAAACCGATGAGGATCTGCTTTTGCTTTCATCATGCCGATGTTTTCATACACGTAGAACCCAAGCGGCGGCTCGACGAACTCCTCGGGGTTGCCGATGAAGTGCTCGTGGATCGCGCTGGAGGTTCGTCTAAAGGCGCGACGGATCGGACCAACGCGCTTGGCCTTGTGAAAGGATCCCGGGGCGGGGCCGGTCGGCGCCACGACGATCTGCTCGTCCTGCGCGAAGACCGACTGGCCCAGACGCCCAAGCCCAGAAACGCCGCCAACCCGACAACCCGCGTACGCCGCCGTTCGCATCACTCGTCTCCTCGTTTCGATGGATTGAGGTTCCCTATTGGCTTAGTCGGCGTGGCCGTGAGGGCCGACCACCCAGGTATCTTCGCTCTGGAAATGTTTCATGATCGTCAGCGGATCGTGCTCGATGACCGTCGCTCGGAAATTGTAGCCAGTCTTGCCCTCGATCCTGCCCAGGAAATAGAACTCGAAGTCGTTGGGTTCGAGCACCCGGTCGCCAGGCAGCGGCGGCGTGTCGCATTCGTCGACCGGGGCGACCAACTCGGGCGTGACCATGACCACGAGCTCGGTTTCAACAGTCTGGATCGTATTCGAGCTAAACAGCGAGCCGACGATCGGCAGGTCTCCCAGCACCGGAACGCGATTGGTGGTGGCGTTGGTCGTCGATTGCAAAAGACCGGCAATGGCCAAGGTCTGACCTTCCTTGAGCTGGACCACCGTTCGGGCGCTGCGTTGGTCGATCGCGGGGACCTGACCTCCGTTGATCGTTGTTCCGCCTGCGAAGTTGAGCTCGCTAAAAACGGGTTCGACGTCGAGCCGGATCACGTCGTCCGCAAGGATGTGTGGAATGAACTGAAGGATCGCTCCGAACGACGCAAACTGGACCGTTACGACGGCGGTGCCGCCGGGGATCGACGAGCTCTGAGGCACCGGGTAAGGGAACTGGCCGCCAGCCAAGAACCGTGCGGGTTGACCGTCGAGTGCCATGAGGTTTGGCTCGGCCAAGAGCTTCGCCATCGAATTCGAGCGAAGTGCGTTGATGAACAGAGAGAACGCCCCTGCATTGAAGATTCCGAAGAGCTGCGACGAGCCAGACGTGGCCGAAGCCCCGGCGTTGAAGCTCGACACAAAACCACCGCCCTGCTGATTGAGCGGATTTCGAGCAATGTTCACCATTTGGTTCAGGCCCGATCCACCGCTGCCAATCGATCCGGTGATTCCAGTCCCGGCCTGCGAGCTGTTGATCGTCGAGCCCAAGATCGACTGGTTCTTGCCGTCGAGCCAGCTTACGCCGATTTGTCTCAAAGCCGTTCGGTTGAGCTCGGCGATGCGGACTTTCAGCATCACTTGCCTGGGACCAGGGACGTGGATGCGGTTGATGATGAAATCGGGCATGCCGAGCATGGCGCTTCCTCCGCCCATACCGCCTCCCATTCCACCCATCATCCCCATGCCGCCCATGCCCATGCCGCCCATACCCATCCCACCCATGCCGCCCATTCCACCCATGCCGCCGCCGGTGCTCTGAGTGACGGGCCCCGGCGCCTGGGACAGATTGCTCGAGCCCACCGCATTGGGCCCACCCATTGCGCTGGAGCCTGGCACGTAGGTCAGGCCGCCGTATCCGCCGCCGGGCGTGGCCGCGGAGACGCCAAGGTCGGCAAGAATGAGTTGGCGAACGTCGGACATCGTCTTGGCGTCGGGCACCTGACCGTCGAGGACGATCTGCATCCCAACCTGGGCGATGCGAACGTTTGCTCCAGGGAAGAGTTGGCGAATCCGACGCTCGAGATCGCGGGTGTCGATCCCCACGCGAATCAGGATGGAAACGGGGTTTGCGTTCGCGTCCCAAATGGTGATGCTCGTCTGCCCGTAAGTTTTGCCGTGGATCGCGATGAGCTTTGCCTGATCCTCGGCGTCCAGGATTTGGACGTCGGCCACATTCGGGTTGCCGACCACGACTCGCGTGATTGCATCCCTGGTCTTCATGATCTTGGCGCGGCCGATGACGAGCGCAAGCTCGGCTTCGGGATCGAAGATTTGGTCGACAATCTTGTCGAGCTGATCGGCCACTTCTTCCATCGACTGCGGAATTGGCGGACCCGGAGGGAGTTCAGGAATGAGGCCCGTCGAATCGGTCGTGCGGTTGAATGGAGGCTTCCGCCGGCGCGGCGGCGGCGTGACCTCGCCAGGCTGGCCTGGCAGCGGGTCTGGAGCAACTGCCGGCTGGTCGGCCTGCTGCCCCATTCGGTCGAGAGCCAAGTTCGCCGAGCGCGTTTCACGTTCCGACCGTCGATTGCCACTCTTTGAGACGACGGTGAACGAGGGTCCACTTCAACCAAACGTCGGGTGGTTGGCCGGCTCGATTCCATAAGCGGAGCATCGAGCGTTGGGCTCGTCTGCCCCAAGGCCAAAGCGCTCGGCAAGAGTAAGAGCGAACCGACGCCAAAGGCGCTTTGGAAATGCTTCAATTTGACAAAAGAATGAATTGTCACGGCGGCGGTCCTTCGCCTAACATTCAACGTTCAATAAAATTCCCGCCCACGGTTCCGAGCAGTGGGCGGTATCTCTCTGTTCCACTGGAATATCGCGACGGGGCCGGGAAGCACCCCAACACGGCGTTCCGATGGCTTATTTCGGCGTTCCTGCACGTGCGGCTTAAGCCGATTTTGTTGGTCCTGCCGTAAGCGAGACCTGAAACGGCTGCTGGATCAAATCGCAAGATGGCAATCGAGACGAAGCGACAGACCTTTGGCATCGACAAACTCGACGAATTGCTGGGCGGAGGCCTCTTGCCGGGAAAGCTCACCGTCATTGCAGGGGCCACAGGCGCGGGCAAAACCCAACTCGGATTGCGTTGGGCCAATCAAGGACTACAGGAAGAAGGCAGACGCGGCGTCGTTTGCGACCTTGCAAGCCGAGGCGACGACCAGAACCATGCCGGCTACGCCAACGCTCAGTTCAACTGGCCTCTTCGATTTTTCGACGCTAAAGCGCCGCTTGACCTCGAGGCCGTCTGGGCGGACCCCGTTCTCGAGGGAGAAGCCGTCGGTCCGTTCGAGCGGACTGGTCGCCGCGTAACGAAAAGGGACGTCGAGCCCGAGGAATGGCACGAATGGAAAAGCCATTTGGCCGCGACTCTCCGATCGGTCTCTGCCTTCTTTTACTCTCATTTCGCCCACGGCGCCCGCCGCGTGGTCTTCGACGGCATCGAGCCCGCCGACCGCTTCGCCGACTCAATCCAGTTCGAGCTTTTCGAATACCTGTACCATCGCGTCATTCGCCAGGAACACGACTGGGCCGCCCGAGAAGTCTTTCGCGAGCAATTCCGAGCCAACGAACCCAAAGTCCAAGACCATCGCTACGAGTACAACCAAATCGGTTGCTTGTATCTTTACACAACCCATGCCGTCATGCTGGACGACCTCTTGACCCAACCGATCGGCGAGGGCGACGTCTTCGCCAACGCCAACACCATTGTTTATCTTGGAAGGCGGAAGCGCGGGGACGAATTCGCCAGGGGCCTGTGCGTCGTGAAACATCGAGGAAGCCCTTGCGACGACGGCGTCCACGAGTACAAGTTGACGAAAAGCGGCGTCGAGCTGGTCTAAGCGACGCGGGAATCTCGCTAAAGGCTTCTCTCCCATGAAGACTCTTCGATCGTTGGCGCGAACGGCGGCCTGGATCCTCTCGTCGCTCCTCGTCCTCGTCTCGACCTCTCGGGCGGACGATCCTCCGCACAGCCGAGACCCCCGCGTCGTTGTCGAGAAGGTCGCCGAGTCGCCTGATATCGTTCATCCTATCGGCGCCGCGTTCACGAAGAACGGCAAGCTCCTGGTCGTCGAAAGTCATACGCACTTTCGGCCCCCAGGCTATCAAGGCCCAAAGGCCGATCGCATCAGGCTGCTGGTCGACGACAACCGCGACGGCAAGGCCGACCGGTTCGAGACCTTCTACGAAGGCACGACGGCGACCATGGACCTCGCGCTTCACCCCTCGGGGTCGATCTACCTCGCGGCCAGAAACGAAATCCTCAGACTCAACGACGACGACGGCGACGGAAAGGCCGACCGCAAGGAACGGCTCATCTCCCTCGAGACCCTCGGCAACTACCCACACAACGGCCTCTCGGGCCTCGCTTTCGACTTCCACGGCGACGTGTACTTCGGACTCGGCGAGAACCTCGGGGCCGATTACACGCTGGTCGGCGCCGACGGAACCAAAATCAAAGGCGGCGGCGAAGGCGGAGGCGTCTTCACCTGCTCTGCCGACGGCAAGAATCTCCAGAGGCTCGCAACCGGCTTCTGGAACCCATTTGGAGCGTGCTTCGATATCTTCGGCCGGCTTTTCTTTGTCGAGAACGATCCAGACGCCTCGCCCCCCTGTCGGCTCCTGCACATCATCGAAGGCGGAGATTACGGGTATCAGTTTCGTTACGGGCGATCGGGAAGGCACCCGTTCCAGGCATGGAATGGCGAGCTCCCTGGAACCCTGCCGATGCTCGCTGGAACCGGCGAAAGCCCGTGCAAGATCGTTTCATATGAATCCGACGGGCTTCCTGGCGACTACCTTGGCAACCTCCTGGTGGCGGCATGGTCGGACCACCGGATCGAGCGCTACAGGCTTGCCCCCAAGGGCTCTTCGTTTACATCGATCCGAGAACCGTTCATCGAAGGCGGAGTGAACTTTCGGCCGGTCGGCGTCGCGGTCGCGCCCGACGGTTCCCTGTTTATCACCGATTGGGTCTTGCGCGATTACAACTTGCACGGCAAGGGTGCAATCTGGCGCATCCGTTCGACGGAGAAAAAACCGACCAAACGCATAGGTGCCGTCAGCGATCCTCTCGCTTCAGCCGATCGCGTCGTACGCGAAGCCCAAGCACGCAAACTGGCTGATTCACCCAAAGGCCGCGACGAACTGATCCAGAGGCTAACATCCGTGCACGTGCGTGAGCGCCGCGGCTCTCCTGGCGCTCGTCGATGCAAAATCGGCAGGGCTCGATCTGGAGAAAATCGCAAGCACGGACCCTGATATCGGCATACGTTCGATTGCCGTGAAGGCCATGGCAAGCCGGGGCCTCGACGTTTCCCGATTCGTCGACATCCAAGCGCCGGCGGAGTTGCAGCGAGAGGCGATTGCGGGCGTTCAAGCCGACGTTCGCTCGCCGATTTTGAGGACGGCGTTGCTTTCGGAGGATCCATTCCTTCAAACCGCGGGAAGGCTGAAACTCGCGGCCGCCAAGGACTTGATCGCCGCGGCCCTTGCGAGCCTGCCCACCGATCCCAAGGAACGCGTTCAATGGCTGCTCGCCTGCCGAGAGTCCGGAAATCCAGGGGCGCACACGCTTATAACGCGATTTCTCGAAGACCCGGACCGAGACGTCCGATTCCTCGCCGCCAAGTGGATCGCCGACCAGAAGTTGACGCAATACAAGGGGCTGCTTGAAAAAGCGATCAAAGCCCCCACTAGCGACACACAGCTTTATTTAGCCTATGCAACTGCACTTGCGCGAATCGACGGCAAGGCGGTCAACGACGCCGGCCTCGAAGATGCGTTCTTCGATCGTCTCGTCGACGACCGGATCGCTGCGGGTGCGCGCACCATGGCTCTGCGGCTGATTCCCGCGACGCACCCAAAACTGGGCCTCGACGTCCTATCGAAGCTAATGCAAGAGCAAGACGCCGAGCTGAAATTCGAGGTCGTGCGAGCTGTTTGCGAACATCCCTACAAGGAGCGCAAGCGAGTCCTCGAGTCCGTTGTGGAAGACGAAAGCCTACCGATCCGAACGAGAGCCCAGGCCCTTGTCGGCCTTGCCGACTTCGCGAGCGAGGAGAAAGATCTGCTTTTGAAATTCGCCATTGGAAAGGATGCGACCCTCGCCGCCGAGGCTCTTCGTTCCTTGGTCGACGTCCCTTGCTCGCCAGCGGAGGTCTCCGCGCTCGAGCTCAGCGTGAAGGAACGTCCCGCACAGACATTGCTCGTGAATCGCGTCCTGGGGAGGTTGCCTGGGTTTGAAACCAAACCGCCCAAGAGCGATATCGACGCTTGGCTCAGAATGTCGCAAGGCGGCGGCGACGAAGAAGCAGGTCGGAGGATCTTCTCGAGCCCGCGTTTGGCAGGCTGCGTACGCTGCCACAGGGCAGAAGGGAGGGGCAGAACTATTGGACCTGATTTGAGCACGATCGGCAGAGTCGACCGCCGCGCGATTCTGGAATCGATACTCCAGCCGTCGAGGGCTGTGGCTCCTGCGTACCAAGTCTGGCAGATCGCGACCAAGGACGGAGTCGAGAGGAGTGGCGTTCTCGTCCACACCGACCTCGATCAAGACTCGTACGTCGACGAGACCGGCAACCGCTTCACGGTGAACACGCACGACGTCGAAGAACTGAGACCGCTAACGACCTCGATCATGCCCGACCGCCAGGTCGAGCGCTTGACCGAACAGGAGTTGGGCGACCTCTTGGCTTATCTCTGCTCGCGAAAATAGCACAGGACGAGTCAGCGTTGGCCTTGATGCGGATGGTTTCTTAAGGTTGAAATTGAGCAAGGATGCCATCAGTTCTTGTCGAACCAATCAGGGATGAGGACGACCATGGAACACATCGAACTTCTCCGCTCCGTGGATCGTTCACGAGCAAACCAAGACTCGCAACACGCGCCTGCGCCGGCGACGAGCATCCTGGACTCAATCGGTCGAACGCCTCTCGTTCGGTTGCGTCGGGTTTGCGAGGGCGTGGCCGCGCAGGTCTATGTCAAGCTGGAATCGCTGAATCCTGGCGGGAGCATCAAAGATCGCGTTGGAGTGGCGATGGTCTCGGAAGCCGAACGGCGAGGATGGCTCCAGCCAGGAGGTACGATCATCGAAGCCACCGCGGGCAACACGGGCGTTGGTCTGGCGCTCGCGGCCGCGGTTAGAGGCTACCGCTGCATTTTTGTTTTGCCGGATAAGATGAGCGGAGAGAAAATCCGCCTTCTCAAGGCTTACGGCGCCGAGATCGTTGTCACCCCGACTTCGGTCCCTGCCGATTCCCCTGAAAGTTATAACGGAGTCGCCGAGCGGCTCGCCAAGGAGATCCCCTCAGCCTGGCGGCCAAACCAATTCGCCAACCTCTCGAATCCCGAAATTCATTACGCGTCGACCGGCCCTGAGATCTGGGAACAAACCGGGGGGTCGATCACTGCCTTTGTCGCAGGCGTGGGAACGGGTGGAACAATCTCGGGCGTTGGCAGGTATCTAAAGGAGCAAAATCCCGACGTCAAAGTCGTCGGCGCCGACCCAGAAGGTTCGATCCTCTCCGGAGACGTTCCCAAACCTTGGAAGGTCGAAGGCATCGGCGAGGATTTCGTTCCCAAGACGCTCAACGGCCAGGTGGTCGACGAATGGATCCGCGTCGGCGACGCCGAAAGCTTCAGCACTGCCAGGCTCTTGTCCAAACGCGAAGGATTGCTCGTCGGCGGGTCGTCCGGCACGGCCGTCGCAGCCGCCCTACGCTACGCGCAGACTCTCCAGCCAAGACGTCGTCGTCGCGATCTGCCCGGACACCGGCAGAAATTATATGTCCAAGTTCTACGACGACTCATGGTTGGAGTCGAACAACCTCCTTGGAGCCCAGCCCTCCTACCACACAGTGGGAGACCTGCTGCAATTGAGAGGTCCAAGGACGCTCGTGACGATCGAACCCGCGGCTTCGATCGCCCAGACGGTTGAGTTGATGCGCAAAAGCGGCATCTCGCAATTGCCCGTTCTCGAGGGCGGTCGGCCGATCGGCAGCATTCAAGAGATCACCATCGCGAGAGTGCTCCACGACGACGTCGACCTCTCCAAGGTGCGCGTGGCCGACGTCATGGCCAAGCCGCTGCCTCAGATCGACGTCGCCGTCCATCTCGACGAGGTCTATCGACTGCTCCTCGCTGGAAACTCCGGCGTTCTGGCCACTCAGACGGATCATGTGATCGGCATTGTTACGCGAATCGACCTTATCGAATATTGGAACAGCCGGAGAAACGGCTAACCTTCTCTAAACAAGGAAACCGCCGTGGATTTCGACGAAACGTCTTACGGGTTCTCGACGCGCGCCATTCACGCAGGGCAAGAGGCCGATCCGGCCACGGGGGCGACCATCACGCCCATTTATGCAACTTCGACATATACTCAGGAAGCTCCTGGGCACAACAAGGGCTTCGACTACTCGCGTAGCGGCAACCCCACACGAAAGGCTCTCGAACGCTGCCTGGCGTCGCTCGAGGGTGGCGAACAGGCCCTCGCCTTTGCGTCGGGTCTGGCCGCGACCGCAGGAGTGCTTTCGACGCTGCGGCCGGGGGATGAAGTGCTGGCCTCGGCCGATCTCTACGGCGGCACGTTCCGCATTCTCGAGCGCGTGTTCAAACCTTGGGGCCTTATTCCTAGGTATGTCGAAGAGCCCAATCCCGCCGCATACGCTCGAGCCATGACGCCCGCAACGCGTCTGGTGTGGATCGAAACGCCAACCAATCCGATGCTTCAGATCATCGACATCGAGGCCTTGGCCAAGATCGCGCATCAATACGGCGCCTTCCTCGCCGTCGACAACACCTTTGCCTCCCCGTACCTCCAGCGCCCTCTCGAACTTGGCGCCGACTTTGTCGTGCACAGCACCACGAAGTACCTTGGAGGGCACTCCGACGTCGTCGGCGGGGCCGTGATCGGCAAACGCAAGCTTCTCGAGCCGATCCAGTTTTATCAGAACGCCGCGGGAGGAGTTCCAGGGCCGTTTGATTGTTATCTCGTGCTTCGAGGCGTCAAGACGCTTTCCCTCCGTATGGAAAGGCACTGCCATAACGCGATCGAGCTCGCAAAGTTCTTGAAGGGCAAGCCCAAGGTCGAGAAGGTCTACTATCCAGGTTTGCCAGAGCATCCCAATCACGCCGTCGCCGCGAAACAGATGAGCGGGTTCGGAGGTATGATCAGCATTCAGGTTTCAGGAGGAATCGAAGGCGCGAAATCGGTGCTCGCCAAGACCCGACTCTTCAGCCTTGCCGAGAGCCTCGGCGGCGTCGAATCGCTGATCAGCCAGCCAGCGACGATGACCCACGCAAGCATCCCCGTCGAGATACGCTCGGCGAGGGGCGTCGACGACGGTCTGATTCGGCTCAGCGTCGGAGTCGAAGACCTCGAAGACTTGAAAAAAGACCTTGCGAACGCTCTGGAATGAAGGTCTGTCCGGATACGCCCGGTCTCGGCTTACTTCGCTTTCTCTGTCCGCGAGACTGCCCCGACGAACCGCTTTTTCCAGACGTCTCGTTCCTCCGTATTCAGCAGCAATGCCCACGCGACAACAAAAAAGCCCACACAGGACGCCCCAAGTCCCACAGCGAGCGAAAGCCAACCCCTGGGTGGATGCGACTGGACGATGTACCAAAGCACGGTTGCATACGGCACGCCAAGCAACAACGGCGTGAAAACCGCCCTCGCCAAGCTCCGTAACGATACGCCGAAGGTTTTGCGGAGGAGCAGAGGGATCGCCCAGATGTTTACGAGCACCAGCACAGACGTGGTCCCCAAAAGTGGTCCCACGATCGCGTACCTCGAACCAGCCCAGTACTGCAACCCGGCCGTGGCGCCAAAGCTGATCGCAACATTGATCGCCGTCGCAACCAGAGTGGGCGCGATCAGGAACCGAATCTTTCCGGTCCCGCCGAAGCAGAAACTCCAGAGCGTCGTCACCCCCGAAAGAAGCGCGTTCAAGGACGCAACTAACACAACGAACATCCCGCCGTAAAGCGGCAATTGCTCAGGCACCCAGAGCGCAAAAAAAGGCCTTGTTGAAGACAATAACAGGGACAAGCCCCGCCACCCCCAGGATCGAGATCAGTTTCGAAAGCTCAACCAATCTGCGTCTGAACGTCTCGAAGTTTCCTTGGGCGTTGAGCTCCGCGAGCCCCGACCAGACCGCCGACCCCACCGCCTGGAGCTGACCCTGGCCGAGAACGGCAAGCCTCTGCGTCAGGAAAAGAGCCGTCACGTACTCCGGCCCGTCGACCAGCAGATTTCCGATGATCAAGTAATCGGTAAGCAAACCCAGACGATTGCATACATTGATTAAGAGAGTCGCTGGGCTTAAAGCCCAGAGCGATTTCCAGATCTTCGGTTCGATTTTCCGAAACGCAATCTCGCGCCAGACGCGAGGATGCCGGCGCGTTCCGTCGATCGCCAAGACCAACAGCACGAGCATGTTGCCCAAGACCAGCGCCAGGACCTGCCCGACGACGCCCCAGCCTCGCTTTGCGAGCTCGAGAGAAAGGAACGCGACGAAAAACGCCTGGAGCGTCGTCAAGATGTTGATCCAATACCCGCGCTGCTGAGAGTCCGCCAGCGACTTGAAGGGAGAGAGCACCAGGAGCATGAAGTTCGCGACGCTCACCATCCACGCCACATGGATCTCGGCGGAGAGAGCCCTGGGCACAGGGACGATTCTGTCAATCCAGATCGTCAGTAAGAGCCCGACGGTGATGATGACCGAGGCCACCACCAGGTAGAGCCGAACGCCCGCGGCCATTGTCGCTTGGATCGCGTCTTCGTCCCTCTTGCCGTAGGCTCGGGCAAGTAGGGGCCCAGAGACCCGCCCAGGCCAAGTTCTAGGATCATGAGATAAGCGCACGCGTCCAGGATCATCCTGGCAGCCCCGTAACGCGTCGACTCCAGGTAGCGTACGACCTGGGGCGTGATCCACAGTCCCGTAACCGTTGTCGCGAGCGTAAAGAGGAGAAAAGTCGCGAGATTCCACATGGCAAATCGCGACCGTCTGGACCCGCTCGCTGAAGCGACGGAGGGGGCGGGCGCGGCGATCGGGCTTGAAGCGCCGACGCTGGTCGCCGCCTTCTCTTCGGAAGTCTTCACTTCTTCAAATTGCCTCGAGGTCCCAGGTCGGCCGACTTTGTTCCAACACTCTTGCTGAGAGTTGGAAGACTAGTACGCTTCACGTACGAAGTTCAACGGCCGCGGCCGACGGCAGTGCCGACGGTCATCCTATTTGACTTCGAGATGGTAAATCATCCGGGTGCGCGCTGGAAAGCCGAAGGCCCGCGCCAGCTTGGAATGAAGCTCGACCCGAGAGCTTCTCTCAAAACCCCTTCGGCTGCCAAAGTAGTTCCTTGAATTCACCAAGGGCGTTCTCGTGATCCTGGAACCTGAGCGAAAACTCGCGATAATCCGGCTTCTGGCAGCCGTCCAAACTCGAACGGACCATTCCCTCGATCCGTGCCTGAAACGATCCCAAGTCGGCCTGGTCTGCTTTTGGCGCCAGCCATTCGTCCAATCCGAACAAGCGCAAGAGATTTCTGACCTTTGGATCGTACTCCACGCCAATCGTCGGCAGGCCCAAAGCCAATGAGACGACAACCCCATGGAAACGAGCCGAAACGCAGGCCGCCGCGTCTTTCATCCCCAGATCGTCAAGAGTCGCTCGATGGATCTCCTGTTTGCAGCCGGGAATCTCGGCTTCGAGCAGCTTCGCTTGCTCTCGACATAAAGCATCGTCGTCTCTCGAGCTAAACGACGTCCAGCGAACCGCAAGCCCGTTCTTGACCGCGGCCTTTGCGAAGGCGAGCCAAACTTGTTGGTGGGTTTCCAGTCGATGCGAACATGGAACGATAACGAACGTCGACCCGGCGGCCGCCCTCCGCTTGAATGGCCAACCCCAGCGCCTTGGAGAGTTCGTAAAGGACGGAATCGAGGCCCACTCTAATCTTCGATTTTACCCCGGACCGCACCAGGACGTCCGCAGCCTCCTTCGATCTGACTGCGATCCAGCTTTCTCCGCCGTCGACAAGCTTCACGAAATCCGCCGCGGTCGAGCACTCGGAAAATGAATCGTGCGCGTCTCCAAAGTAATACACGAAACGAGAGCAGAACTGCCGAGCCCACGCCAATTCGCTGCGGCGAACCAGATTGATCGGCTTGTCCGTGCTGAATAGCCCACCGAGCCAAACGTAATCGCGCTCAAGCAGCGGAGACCGCGTCTTGATTCGCTCTTTCAACTGGTTCCGTTCGTAGATCGCACTCCAATAGCGCCTACCGACGGGATAGCTGGGAGGGGTCTCGGCTTCGACTCCCAACGCTTCCGTCTCGGCGAAGTTGTCGGTCAAGACCGTCGTCGGCCAGTAATAGTCTCCCATCTCACCAAGAAATGCCCGCATGAGCATGTAATCGCCAAGATTTCCCTTCCCCAGGCTGCCCGCGACAATGGCGTGCCGATAGGGATGAGCGATTTTTCGAGCCAACGTCGCCAAAAGGGCGTTCGCCATTTGTACACCGTCGGGACCCATCGTAAGCCTAAGTCGCATGCGTGCGCCTCTTGAAAGTTGCAGAATCGCCGGAACGATCACCTCGTCGAACGACTTTCGGCTAGCGCCGCCAGCCCTTCTTCCCCCTTAACAGACAACTTCCGTGCCGGAGCCGAGTCCGCTCTGGAGCACACCCTCGCGAAGCTCGATGTCAACTTCTCAGGAACAACCCAACCCCATTTGATCTATGGGCTTATAGACCGGGTGAGAAAAAGGCACACAGCCCACAAGATCATGTCGGGTTGCTCACAGTTTCAAGAACCCGTGATATACCCTGATTTATCTTTGATATTCGCTAGATATTCTGTGTTATTTCACGGGAATAGCTAGCCTGGCGAATCATCAAAAGTACCAGGCATCGTAGTCTCCTCAGGCAGCCGACGCTTCTGAGACGCTTCCGCTGAATGTACAAAAATTATTAAACAATTTTCTTGCCGTGCCTCGTCCGCTGAGTTAGAGTTTTGGTTGAGGCAGAGCCGGCCTCGTATGGAATAGGTCGGCTCGCATCCTGCCACCGAGGGGATGGATATGAAGAATCGATTCAGGCGCCTCCCTCTCGTGCAACCTTTTCTTCAGACTCTCAGTTTGGCTTTCTGTCTGTCGTGCTCGGCATCGAGCGTGATGGCAGAGGGTAGCGACGGCGTTTCGCCTATCCCTTCGAAACTGAGCTCCTCGGAGCTCAAGGTCTTTCCTTTAAAGGTGGATCTCAGCGGGCCCGATTCGACGCAACAACTGGCGATCGAAGGCCCTTTGGGCGATCTGACCAGCAATGCGGTTTTCGAATCGTCGGATCCCCTGATTGCGACGGTCAACGCAGTAGGAACGGTCGAAGCCGTCTCGGACGGCGAAGCGAAGATTAGCGTACGCGTCGCTTCGCGCGCATCGAAGTGCCTGTTCGCGTCTCCCGCGTGGCCTCGCCACGTGCGATCAGCTTTGCCAACGACGTGATACCCATATTTACGAAGCTTGGCTGCAATTCCGGAGGTTGCCACGGCAAGTCGTGCGGACAGAATGGGTTTCGTTTGAGCCTCCTTGGCTTCGAACCAAGCCTCGACTACGAAACCTTGGTCCAGGAGGATCGCGGCCGCAGGCTCTTTTTCGCCGCCCCTGAACGAAGCCTGCTCCTCGAGAAGGCAACCGCAAAAGTCCCGCACG
The DNA here is from genome assembly GCA_963818975.1 of uncultured Planctomycetota bacterium. GTDB lineage: Bacteria > Planctomycetota > Planctomycetia > Isosphaerales > Isosphaeraceae > CAWFUI01. The sequence goes on from CAWFUI010000022.1 coordinate 91,155, forward strand.
GCGGCGGCAAGAAGTTCGACGTCGGTTCGCATGAATATAAGCTTCTTGCTCGATGGATCAAGGCCGGAGCCCCGGCCGGTTCCTCGAAAGATCCCAAAGTCGAGCGGATCGAGGTCTATCCCACCACTCGCGTACTCAATCGGGATCGCAAGCAACAGTTGGTGGTAACTGCCTATTACTCGGACGGCCGAACTGAAGACGTCACCCGCTGGGCTCAGTATCAATCGAACGACGTCGAGGTCGCGGCGGTCGCCGACGGCGGTTTGGTGCAAACCCGCGACCTCTCGGGTCAGGCCGCGGTCATGGCTCGTTACCAGGGACAGGTGGTCGTCTTCTGGCGCGAAAGTTCCTCTGGGTTCGCCGATCAACGAGACCATCGATTTCACCCCGGTCAACTTCATCGACAAGATCGCCCTCGATCATTGGAAGGCCCTTGGAATCGTGCCTTCCGATCCATGTTCGGACGCCGAGTTCATCCGCAGAGTCAGCGTCGACTTGAACGGTGCGCTCCCTCCGCCGAGGACGTGAAAGCCTTCCTCGCCGATCCAGACTCCGCCAAGCGCGACCAAACTGGTCGACCGACTGATCGAAAAGCCCGAGTATTCGTCTTATTTCGCCGTGAAGTGGGCCGACATCCTCAGAAATAAACGCGAGAACAACCCGCAATTCCAGAGTGGAACGTATCGCTTCTACGACTGGATTCGGAGAGCTTGCTCGAAAACATGCCCTACGATCGATTCGTGCGGTCGATCGTCGCCGCCAGCGGAACGCCGGAGACCACGCCCACAGTGATGTGGTATCGACGGCTGCGAACTCCCGACGCCTTCGTCGACGATACTGCTCAGGTCTTTCTTGGCATGCGTCTCCAATGCGCGAAGTGCCACCATCACCCCTTCGAAAAATGGGGCCAGGACGACTATTACGGCTTCGCAGCCTTCTTTGCTCGCGTCGGCCGAAAGCCGACGCTTCTCGCACAGGGGGGCAACCGCGACGAAGAGGCCATCTTCTCGACTCGAAGCGGCACGCGTCTCGCATCCCAAGACCGGGCAGGTGATGAATCCCAAAGGGCTGGGCGGAGAAGCTGCTCCCGTTCCGAGCAATTCCGATCCACGAGACAAGCTCGTCGACTGGATGGCCGACCCCAAGAACCCTTATTTCGCCAAGGCGCTGGTCAATCGCTACTGGGCTCATTTCTTCGGCAGAGGAATCGCCGAGCCGCTCGACGACATGCGGTTGACCAACCCGCCTTCGAACCCAGAGCTCTCGGACGCGCCTCGCCGAAGACTTTATCAAGAGCGGATATGACCTCAAGCACCTTGTCCGTACGATTTGCACAAGCAGCGTTTATTCGCTCTCGAGCGTGCCTAATCCTTATAACCAAAAGGACAAGCAAAGCTTCGCCAGGCACTATCCCAAGCGGATGTCCGCTGAGGTTTTGCTCGACGCGATTTCCCTGGTAACGAACGTGCCTACGTCGTTCCCAGGCATGCCAGCCGGCACGAGGGCCATCGAACTGCCCGACGAGAGCGTTCGCCTCGACGTTCTTGGATACGTTTGGCAGGCCGAAGCGAGATACGCCTTGCGAGTGCGAGCGCGTGACCGACGCCAGCCTTGGCCAAAGCCTCATGCTTCTGAACTCCGCCGACGTTCAGGCCAAGCTCGCCGCTGGCGGTTGCAGACCCGAGAAATTGGCTGCTGACCCACGCCCAGACGCCGACAAGTCGACCGAACTCTTCTGGATCGCCTTCGGCAGGGCGCCTTCGAGCGCCGAGACTGCACACGCGCCGTCGAGCACCTGGCAAAGCATGCAAACGCAGAAGCGCCAAGCATATGAAGATATCATCTGGGCGCTGATCAACACCAAGGAGTTTCAGTTCATCGACTGAACAAGACGCGACGTCCGCTTCCAAGACGAGGGAGATTGCGATGTTCGACCTGGTTGGCGAGCAAAATCGGAATTGTGCAGGGACGACCCGGCGGACGTTTCTCAGGGCGGGGGCGCTGGGGCTAGGCGGACTAACGCTTGCCGATTTACTTAGGGCGAAGGCATTCGCTGGTGAAACACACCCTCGAAGCCGTATCGAGGACCTGTCGGTCATCTTGGTCTGGCTCGACGGCGGCCCGCCTCAGCACGAAACCTACGACCCCAAGCCCGACGCGCCTTCCGAATATCGAGGCCCGTACCAGACCATCCCAACCAATGCACCGGGCGTCTACGTCAGCGAGCATCTCGGCTACCACGCCCGCCACATGGACAAGATGACGCTCATTCGCTCGGTCTTCCACAACAATGGAGACCATTTTGCCGCTGCCCACTGGATGCTGACCGGTTTCTTGGGCTCGAACGCCGTCAATCTCGCCGCCCAGTATCCTTCCGCCGGTTCGATCATCAGCAAACTCAAAGGCGCCCGCAAACCCGGAGTTCCCGCATACGTCGGCCTGCCGCACACCCACTCAGTGGGTCTTTCTCCCGGTTACCACGGTGCGGCCTATTTGGGAGTCGCTTACAATCCGTTCTCGGCTCGAGGCAGACCCGAACAAGACCGGTTACACCGTCCCCAACCTCGCCCTTCCCCAAGCGATGAGCGTCGAGCGTCTCGAGGATCGTCGAGGACTCATGAACGCGTTCGACAATGCCCGCCGCGACGTCGATTCCTCGGGCCTGATGGACGGCCTCGATCGGTTCTCCAAAGAAGCCTTTGAAATGATTAGTGGGCCCTCCGCACGAGAGGCGTTTGACATTTCCTCCGAGGATCCACGTCTTCGCGACCGCTACGGCAGAAACACAATCGGGCAAAGCGCGATCTTGGCGCGGAGGCTCGTCGAGCGCGGGAGTCCGTTTCGTCACGATAACCGTCGGCGGGTGGGATTATCACACGAACATCGGCAAAGACATGCTGCGCAATGTCACGATGACCGATTCGGCCGTGGGTTGCCTTGTCGAGGATCTCTCTCAGCGTGGGCTTTTGAACTCGACGATCGTGATGGTGATGGGCGAGTTCGGCCGGACGCCGAGGATCAACCCCCAGGCCGGCAGAGACCACTGGGGCGAAGTGATGAGCGTGATGGCCGCCGGCGGCGGGTTCCCGGGCGGCGCGGTCGTCGGCTCTTCGAACGCCAAGGGAGAGCTTCCAAAGGACCTGCCGATCACCCCTGCGGACTTGCTGACGACGCTTTATCACAAGCTAGGCATCGACCCCTCGACAACCTTCGTCAATCGCTCGGGCAGACCGATCTCGATCGGTTCCAACGGCCGACTGATCGAACAGCTTGTGTGAGTTCGGCAGTCAGGGCTGGTCGGGTTTAGTGTAGGTGCGATTCCCGATCGTCGCGCTCTGGTCCGTGTTCAGGGGTCCAATCGCAGACTGTCTGGGAACGAGCCTTTTGCGATGGTCGGCCAGCTCTTTGGGCGCGTTCAAGAGCTCGTCGATATGCGCCCTGTTCGGCTCGGGCATCGTTCGCTTGTGCTTGCGATAAATGGCTCGGACGCAGGCCCAGCGGTAGGCGACCTCTTCATCGGTCCATGCGGTCGCAAGGTCGGGCCGAATTCTGAGTAACGCGTGAAAATGGTTGCTCATCACACTAACTGTACAAATCCCGATGGCGAAAACACTTGCGAGAGACTCGAGCCGGCCCTGGAGCCACACTTTACTATGGCTGAAGTCTCGACCGGTGACATCGTCCTTTCCCCAGAGGAAGGCGCGTCGCACGCACCTGCCGATGCACTGGTAAACGCCAATCTGCGTTTCGTCGACGATGTGTTAGCGAGCGTACGATGGCACGGTGGAATCTCCACGAGGCGGAGAGGGAGCAAAGAGGCTAGCTTGGCTGCCTCATCAGGCGTTCAGTGAACAGATCATACCCATTAGGAATGGTCAGTCAAGCGGCGACAAAAAAAACCCAAAAGTGGGGTGTCTGGAAAGATCCCCTGGAACAGCTCGACGGGCGGACCAGAATGGGCAGCCCGGACGCTCGCCCTACGCTGTAAAATGTGCGAAACTCGAACTAAGCACCACTCCCTGAGACAGATACCAGTCAAGATCGGTGCGATCACCACTCGGCCATGCCTCTAACACGGACTCCAAAGCGTTTATGGCCTCGGGGGAATTAACACGACGTAAACAATCGACAGCCACATGTGCTACGGATAGGGTTCCCATCAACGGCGACGCGTTTGTTGGATCTCGGGCGACGGCTACCAGTTCTCCAATTAACTCTGCGTCAGACCGTGCAGGAGACACAAGCGCCTCAAGAGCATTCGCGCGAATTAAGGGAGAACGGTGATGAAGCAATTCCCGTATCTCACGCACACCCATGGTGCCGCTCTTTAAGTCGTTCACGAGAATCTGAAGCTGTTTCGCGGTTGCCATTTTCTCAACCCCCGAGAATCTCAGCGACTCGCGCTTTCATTTGCACGACAATCATTGGAACGAGATCGGCGTTACCCGATTGCCTGGCTATCGCAAGCTCTTGTAGATACCCTCGGACCTCCATTCTCGCGAACTCGGGTGGGTTGTCTAAGTACCTACCGAAGCCCGGATGTCCGGCCGCCTTGTCGTCGAGAAAGTGCTGATACTCGTGGCGCAACGCCCAATTGAGGCGTCAGGATCTAAGTACATTCTACCTGGCCCGCCCTTGTTTGGGTGCGGAGGATTCCGCAGATCATAGACACGAATTGCGCAGATCGTAGACACCCCAAGTTTCCATCTTAGTCGGAGAAGGCGTATCGTCCGAGGATTTCTCGGGCCATTGTCTCTGAATCATCGCATCGAGGCCTTCGGGCGAGCGTAAAACGCCCGCTTCGAGCCAATTATCTGCCTAAGGCGGCTTTTCAGAGTGCCTCAGGCGCAGCACCGAACGAACGCTCGACTTCGAACGCTCGCTTCAGACCGAGTTCGGGATGAACTGCCGCTGCAGAAGCTACAAGAAGACAGCAGCGGCGCGGGTTCGGCCGTGATACCAACGTCGGTTTGTCTTCTTCGCCTCGGCGTCGAGCGAATCGAGCCGGCCCACCGCTCCCTTGAACCATCGGCCGAAGTTCGCAATCAGGTCGACCCACGACTCAGGATTCAGGTTCAATCGCTCGAGAATCGGTTTGAGGTTTCGCGGGATCGAGCCGGTCTTGCCCTCGCGGATTTCTTTGCCCGTCCAATCCAAAAGAGATAAGTATTTCTGGATGGTCAGCGGCAGAAAGCCGCGATCCGACGCCCTCGGGCGAAGCTCACTGGCAGGAGCGGAAACGGCGGCCTCGGAGCCTTTCGGATGAGGAGTTGGCGCCTCTCGCTTGGCCTGCGTCATGAGGGGCGATTTGCCCGGCCGCTCGTCCAACTGGAACTCGCAGAGCCAGGCGTCCGCCGGTCGATCGAGAACTGAGAGAATGCGCTGGCCTTTCGTGGTCGAAGCTCGCTTGCGTCGCTTCGCTTGCCGCATCTCTCGGCGCTTCGCCCGCCTCGACCTCGCCTCAAGTCCCTTGATGCGAGTAAATGCCGACGTGAACGCCGATTGCTCGGGAGTAGCCGCGACGCCGGCGCGAATTGGATTGAGATCCACATACATACTACATGCCAGCATCGCACTCTCATCGAGAAGCGCCTGCGACCGAAATCGACCCTGCCAAAACCTGCCTGAAACACGATCCTCTATATTCGCAAGAATCGCCAGCGGTTCGCAGAGGAGAGCCATGAACATCGACAAACTCGAGAGCCGTTTGCGGCGGTCGGCCAGCTCTTTCGGCGCATTTCAAGAGCTCGTCGATATGCGCCCTGTTCGGCTCGGGCATCGTTCGCTTGTGCTTTCGATAAATGGCTCGGACGCAGGCCCAGCGATGAGCGACCTCTTCGTCGGTCCATGCGACCGCAATGTCGGGCCGAATTCTGAGGACTACGTGGAAGTGGTTGCTCATCACACTAAATGTACAAATCTCTACTGCAAAAAGACTTGCGAGCGATTCGAGCCGGCCCTGAAGCCAGACTTTGCGGTGGCTGAAGTCTCGCCCGGAAACAGCATCCCTGCCGCAAAGGAAGGCACGCCGTACGCACCTGCCAATGCACTGGTAAACGCCGACCTGCGTTTCGTCGACGATCTTCTTTCTGGCGTACGAAGGCACGGTTGGAGTCTCCACGAGGCGGAGATGTAGCAAAGAGGCTCGAATGCCTGCCTCATCAGGCGTTCAGTGAACAGATCATACCCATTAGGTATGGTCAGTCAAGCGGCGACGAAAAAAAACACTCAGAAGTGGGGTGTCTGGATGGATTCACTCAGAAGTGGGGTGTATGGATGGATTCAGGGTGGATGGATTCAGGGTGTCTGGATGGATTCCTGGATGGATTCTTCAGAAGTGGGGTGTCTGGATGGATTCTGGATGGATTCAGGGATGGATTCAGGGTGTCTGGATGGATTCAATGGATGGATTCAGGGTGTCTGGATGGATTCACAGTTCCTAAGCCCACTCAGCCGCCTCCACTTCGTTGTCGCTCGATTTGTTCGTTGACGCCAGGAACCCAGATCGCAGAACCCAGATCTCGGGCCCTCCGAAATCGGTTCGCTTATGTCAACAAAGTCAACGTCCTCCTTGGAAGCTCAATCGAGTCGACTAGCTAGCCGCCAACTTGCATCCGTTCGTTCAGACCCTCTACTTCCAGGCGAAGCTCCATCCGCTTAAACTTCTTCTCACCACACTCGGCCGATTGTCAGTCGTCTTGGAATTTTCACCATGATTTTACGTAAAGCCTTCCTTGCCTGTTTGGGTTCCTTCCTTGTTGCGAGCTCGTCGTTCGCCGGAGGCCTCGCTCGCCAAGCGCCGCCCCGCGAGAGCGAACCGGACCCCGCGACTGTCGAGCGCGTCGGCTCCGGTTATCGTTATCCGCAGGACGGCTGGATCGTCCTGCACATCGAAGGCGAGCCTTACGCCAGAGGCTATCAACACGGAAAGCTGCTGGCGTCCGAAATCTCGGATTACATCCAGGCTCTCTCGGCAAAGCGGAGCTCGAAGGCCCCTGCGGAAGCCTGGTCGGCTGCCAGGCTTGCCGTGAACGCGCTCTTCCTCAGGCGTTACGATCCCGAGTATCTCGAAGAGATGAAGGGGATCGCCGACGGCGCCGCGGCCTCGGGGATCAAGGTCGACGGCAGAGTGATCGATTTGCTCGACGTCGCGGTTATCAACTCCGAAATCGAGCTCGCATTCCTCGATGCAGCACTCGAGGCGACGGCGACCGGGGTCGAAGGCAAGGTCTTCGAGGAGCCGATCAAGACCGACCCAGCGGTTCCAGGCCCTCCGCATTGCAGCGCATTCGCCGCTGTGGGACCGGCGACGGCCGACGGCAAGATCGTCTTCGGGCATATCACGATGTTCAGCCTTGCAATGGTCCCCCACTTCAACATCTGGTTGGACGTCAAGGCGTCGAAAGGCCATCGGGTGTTCATGCAAACGTATCCTGGAGGAATCCAGAGCGGCATGGACTATTACTTTAACGACAACGGCATGATCGTCTGCGAGACGACGATTCGTCAGACGAAGTTCGACGTCGAGGGCAAGCCGCTCGCGACACGGATTCGCAAGGCCCTCCAATACGCCAATTCGATCGACGACGCCGCGTCGCTGCTCGAGACGGCGAACAACGGACTTTATACGAATGAATGGCTTCTGGCGGATACGAAGACGAACGAGATCGCCATGTTTGATCTGGGCACGCACAAGAGCAAACTTTGGCGGAGCAGCAAGAAGGAGTGGTTCGGCGGGACCGAAGGTTTTTACTGGGGCTGCAATAATCCCAAAGAGCTCGAGGTTCGGCTCGAGACCGTGGCGAGCCTGGCGGACAGGCCCGCGAACGTCGTCTTCCATCCGTCGGAACGCGACCGAAAGTGGATCGAACTCTATCAGGCGAACAGAGGAAAGATTGACGAGGGCTTCGGTTTCGAGGCCTTCACCACTCCGCCGCTGGCAGCCTACTCTTCGTGCGACGCCAAATTCACGACCACCGCGCTTGCAGGCCAACTGAAGACCTACGCTCTGTTTGGTCCTCCTCTGGGAAGGACGTGGGAGCCGACGATCGAACAACGACAGGCCTTGCCATCGATTCGCCCCTTGGTCGGCAACGATTGGACTCTTCTGACGGCGACTCCGCCGGTGGTCTCAACGGGTGGAACTATTGCCGCGGTTGATCTTGCCTCTTCGGTAAAGAACGCCGATCGTTCTCCCAGTCTCTCCGCTCGCCAGTCGGCGCTCTCCAGGTTGCCCGCGTGGCGAGGGACTCTTCTACCCAATTCCGACGCCGACGTCTGGCTCGCCGCCGCGTTTGCCGACTATGAGCGCCAGTTCGCTCGAGAGAAAGCGATGGGGTCGACCGCGAAAGACTCGAGCGAGGACCTGGCGCTTGCGCTGCTCAGGTTCGGCCCCTGGTCTCGCTACAAAACATCAACTCTACGATGGGGCAAGGAAGTTCCGCTTTCCCAAATCCAAAGCGCCTTCGCGAGCAACGAATGGTACGAGACTGCGTCGACGAAGGGCGTGCTCCTGCTGCAAGCACTTCGAGGCGAGCTTGGCGACCCAGCGTTTATCAAGCTCATGAATACATTTGGGATCGAGCATGCCGGCAAGCCGGCCAAGACGTCCGATTTCAAAGTTGCGGCGGAAACGATGCACGGAAAGCCGCTTGACCACTTCTTCGAACAATGGCTGACGAAGACGGGAATCCCCGCCGGCGGCTTCGAGGGCTATTGGTCGGTCGATTCGTTCCAGGCCGAGCCTGAGAACGCCGTGATTGTCGCCGGAACGCTTCGCGAATCCTCGGCCCAGCGCGAGGCGGCGGTCAAACTGCAACAGGCCATCCGCAGGAGATGGATGAATATCACAGTGCCGATCGTGGAAGACTCGAGCGTAAGCGACGCGATGCTCAAATCCAAGCATCTCTTGGTCGTGGGACGTCCTGAGACAAACGCCTTGGCTACGCGAATTGCCAAGGAACTGCCGATCCACTTTGGTAAACGCTCGTTCGAAGTGAACAGTAAGACCTATGCAAACGCGGGAACGGCGGTGGTCGTCGCGTCGGCCAACCCTTTCGCTCCTCGATATTCGGTCGTCGTTTTTGCTGGCATGAGCGCAGAGGCCACGTGGCGCTGCGTGGATTACGGCGTCGACAACCGTGCATCCGAAGCATCCCAGGGCGTCGTCCTGGTCGCGAAATCCCAGCCCAGGCCTTTCGTGGTTCAACCCCAACCAACAGCCTCCTCGAACCGAGTGAACGCAGCTCGCTAGCTTTACCTATTCTTCCCTGGCTGCTTGCTTTGACGCGCAGCGATCGCCAAGATTTGGGATCGGGCAGCGAATCTCTCGTTGCTGGGGCTTTTGGTTCAACTTGGAATTTTCGCCTTTTGGGGGTGTTTTCGATGAATCTTCTCTTCGCCGCCGGGGGAATGACCGTGCTCCTGGGCGTGCTGGGCGTGATCGCGGCGGTTGTGGTCGGCGCACTCATGCTTTTCATGAACGTGTATAACGAGCTCGTCCAGCTTAGGAACCGGTATCAGAACGGCTTCAGCCAGATCGACGTCCAGCTCAAGCGACGATACGACTTGATACCCAACCTGGTCGAGACGGCCAAAGGCTACATGCGGCATGAGAAGGAGACTCTCGAGGCCGTGATCAACGCGCGTAACGCGGCGTATACGGCGGGACAGAAGGCTGCGTCAAATCCCGGCGATCCCTCCGCGATGTCGGGCCTGTCCGGCGCGGAGGCCCAGCTCAATGGAGCGCTTTCGAGGCTCATGGCCGTGGCTGAGGCTTATCCCGACCTGAAAGCCAATCAAAACATGCTGGCGCTTCAGGAAGAGCTGACTTCGACGGAGAACAAAATCGCCTTTGCTCGCCAGGCCTTCAACGATTCCGTCATGCGATATAACAACAAGCGAGAGGTTTTCCCGAACAACATCGTCGCGAACTTCGCCAATTTCCAAAGGGCTCAGTTCTTCGAGGTTGAATCGAAGGTCGAGCGAGAGGCGCCCAAAGTGGCGTTCTAAGCCGAAAACGACGCCGACGACGCCTCGAGCAGACGAACCCGCCGCGAAGCCCGCGGATCGCGGTGGGCATGCTCTGGCTCGATCGACCTTTTCACTCACTTTCGCCTGGGAATCGGGAATTGGACCATGGCCGCCGAAACGCCCACGGATTTCTTCGACCGCCAAGAGCGAGCCAAGCGCCAGACGGCGATTTTGGCTGGTTTATTCACAGCGGCGGTCGTAGGAATCATTGCCTCGGTCTACATCGTTGCGATGTTGCTATTCGTCGTGGCGAACAGGCGCCAGACCGACGGCCGCGGCGTTCGCCAGGTGGAACCTGCCTCGCTTTGGAATCCCAGCGTTTTCGCCGGCGTAGCTGGCGCTACTTCGCTCTTGGTCGCGGGCGGATCGCTTTCAAAAATCGCCAGCCTTCGAGCCGGGGGTGAAGTGGTGGCGCTCGAGCTGGGCGGAAGACTGATCAACCCCCAATCCCGAGACCCGGTGGAACGGAGGCTCTTGAACATCGTCGAAGAGATGGCGCTCGCCTCGGGACTCCCCGTTCCCCCTGTCTACATCATGGAGCAGGAAGAGGGAATCAACGCATTCGCCGCGGGAAACAACGCTGGAGACGCCGTGATCGGCGTCACTCGTGGAGCGCTCAATTATCTGAATCGGGACGAACTTCAGGGCGTCATCGGGCACGAGTTTAGTCATATCCTGAACGGGGATATGAAATTGAACTTGCAGTTGATGGGCGTGCTTGCGGGCATCCTTCTGCTGTCGACGTTGGGCTGGCTGTTGTTCCGCTCGGCTTCGCAGTGGGGCTGGTCGTATTCAAGCCGATCCAACGATCGTGAAGAAAAGCGGGGCGACGGCAGGATGGTTGTCATCCTCTTCGGCCTGGCGCTCGTCGTTATTGGCTGGATCGGCGTCTTCTTCGGCAGGCTGATCAAGGCGGCGATCGCGCGCGAGCGTGAGCGATTGGCAGACGCCTCGTCGGTCGAGTTCACGAGGAATCCCCAAGGCCTGGCGGACGCGCTCAAGAAAATTGGCGGGATCGAAGGAGGTTCGTTGATCCGAAGCCCAAGGGCCGAGGAAGCAAGCCACATGTTCTTTGGCGACGGCGTTCCGATGTTCCTCGAGTTGCTCGCAACCCACCCCCCGCTTGTCGAGCGGATCCGCCAGCTCGATCCCACGTTCGACGGCGTGTTTCCGCAGGTTCGCCCCTTGGCGACCACCCAGCAAGACGTCGAAAGCGAGCTCGACGACGCCGATCCTCGAAAAAAACCTCAAAAAGAGGCCCGCGATCGTCTTCGCGACGCCATCGGCATGCGTCTGCCAGGCATGCCTCAGGCGGCTCCCGGCTCGCGGATTCCGTTCGACCCGCTGACGACCATCGCGACGATCGGCACGGCCGGGTCGCAGCATATTTCTTATGCACAAGAGCTCATGAGGTCAATTCCGCCCGACCTTTCGGCGGCGGCGCGAGACACCTACGGCGCCCAGGCGGCGATCTTCTGCTTGTTGCTCGACCCAGACCAGAGCCTGCGACAGGATCAGCTCCGTTGGCTTCAAAGGCGGGTTGAACCAGGGCTCTGGCAGGCCACGCTCAAGCTGATGCCCGCGGTCGCCAGACTCGCCCAGGAAGCGAGGGTGCCGCTCGTCAACCTGGCGATCCCCGCGCTTCGCTCGCTTACCCAGGCCCAATACCTGACGTTCCGAGACAACGTCGATTCGCTCATAGCAGCCGATCAGCGCGTCGACCTCTTCGAATTCTCTCTGAGGCGGATGTTGATCCGGCATCTTGATCGCGCGTTCATCCGTCAAGAGCAGACAAAAGAGATGCAGTCGCGGGAGATGCTCGCGAAAGCTTCCGCGGTTCTGCTTTCCAGGTTGGCTTGGGAAGGCCAGCCCGGTGATGCATCGAGAGCGGCGGCCGCGTTCAAGGTCGGCTGGAGCACCCTTCGAGAGCTCGACCCTCCAGGCACGTTTCAGATCTTGCCCGAACAAGACTGCGATTACAGCACGCTCGACTCGGCCCTCGACGTTTTGGCTCGAGTCCCTCCCAAAGCCAAGGAGCGTGTGCTCTCCGCCTGCGCCCAAACCATCGCGGCCGACGGAGCGATCACCATCTCCGAAGGAGAGCTTCTAAGGACCGTGGCCGACGCGCTCGATTGCCCGATGCCTCCTCTGTTGGCGGACGAGGGTAAGCTCGGCGCGGCCTCGCCGGCCTCCGCTCTGGCGTAACGTTCTCTTTCAACGGATGCTTATGCGCATTGTGCTTTATCCTCCGATCGACCTCGAACGTCTCGAATCCCTGAAGACGGCCGCCGCCGGTTCGGTCGAATTCGTCAACGCGAAATCGCCCGAAGAGGCCGAGCCGGCTTCGCGAACCGCCGACGCATTCCTCGGCAAGATTACTCCGCGGATCCTGGCCTCCGCGCCGAATCTTCGGTGGGTGCAGGCGTTCACGGCAAGCCTAGAGCATTATATGTTTTGGGAATTGGTTGAACATCCTTGCGTACTGACGAACACGAGAGGGCTCTTTGGAGACGTCGTTGCCCAGCAAGCGATGGGGTATATTCTTTGCTTCGCAAGGAACCTTCACACCTACATACGTCGTCAGATCGAGCATCGATACGAGCCCGTCGGAGGAGAGTCCGCCCGCGTCGACAACGCCATGGGCCCAGGCGTCGTCAACGCGATGGATCGGGGAGTGATCGACCTGAGTTCGAGCGTCCTGGGAGTCTTCGGTTTCGGCGGCATCGGCCAAGAAACGGCAAAAGCCGGGCTTGCTTTCGGTCTGAGGGCGATCGCGGTTGATCGATTTCCGGAGCGCTGCGGATCCCCGTCGGAAGAGATCGAGGTCCGTGGATTCGACGAATTGCCCTGGCTTCTGACCAACTCCGATTTTCTCGTGATCGCGGCGCCCCAAACTCCCGAAACCGAAAGGCTCTTCTCGGAGGCGTTATTGGAACAAATGAAAAGGTCTGCGTATCTGATCAACGTCGGTAGAGGGGCGATCGTGGTTCTGGACGATCTTGCGAAAGCCCTTCGTTTGGGCAAGATTGCAGGCGCCGCGCTCGACGTCTTCGAGACCGAGCCGTTGCCCGCCGACCACCCGCTTTGGGACATGCCCAACGTGATCATCACCCCGCATACCGCGGGCTATTCGCCTTTGATCGCACGGAGGCACCTGGGCGTGCTCGTCGAGAACGTTCGTAGGTTCGTCGGCGGCGAACCGCTTATGAACGTGGTCGACAAGAGGCTCTGGTTTTGAAGAGGTTCGGCTCCTCGTAACGATCCTAAAAACAAAGGACGGCCGCCGTCCTTGATTGACGACGCCGCCCCTTGCTTTGAACTCGCACCCCTTCGGCATTCGAAGGAGGGATTCCGAGACTCTACCGACTTGCCGATACGGTCCCTTGCTTGACGTCGCCAGCGCCAATGACGATCAGTTTCTTGGGATCGAAATGCTTCTTGATCGCGGCGGACACCTCTTCAGGCGTTAGGCGCTCGATGGCCTTGTCGAGGTCGGTCTCGTGCTGGAACGTCCTGCCCAGGTGCAACTGGCTGATGAGGAGTCCCGGAAGCGACTGCTCGTTCGATCGTTGGATCTCCCTCTGACGGAGCAGCCCCGTCTTCGCTTCACGAACCTCGTCGGAGGTCACACCTTCGTCGACCAGTCGCTTGAGCTCTTCGTCGGCGCCCTTCACAACCTTGGCAAGGTTGGCTGGGTTGCAGATTGCGTTCAAAGACAGTGTCGCCCGCGGGTCTTGTGCATCGGCGTTGAAGCTCGAGCCGGCGCCATAGGACCAACCCTCCTTCTGCCGAAGCCGATTGCCCAGTCTCGAAGAAAGTGCTCCTCCGCCGAGGATGAAGTTGCCAGCGACCAGAGCAGGATAGTCTGGGTCGTCGTCGCGCAGTGACATGATGATGCTTGCCAGGTAGTTCGCGTTTGCCTTGTCGGGCGTAACGATGGTCTCGCGTACGATTTCGAGATCCTTGGCGGCAGGCCGTTCGATCCTTGCATAGGACTTGCTCGACTTCCAGCCTCCAAGAGCCTTTTCAAGGATCGGCAAGGTCTCCGACGGGTCGAAGTCTCCAACGATCGCCAGTTCTCCGTGCTCTGAGCCAAGGTAATCCTTATAGAGGTCCCTCACCTGTTCGACGGTGGTCGCCTTTAGCTGATCGATCGATTCCTCGATCGTGGGCACGTAACGGACGTCGTCCTTGGGATACTTCGAAGTCAGCCGCGCCAGTCGATTGCCTGCCAGAGCTTGCGGCTCGCTCTTGCTCTGCTCGAGCATGGCGACGCGCTGCCGCTTCATTGTCTCGAACTCGTCGGCGGGGAAGGTGGGTTCGCGGAGGATCTGACGGAGAATGTCGATAACGGCGGGCAGGTTTGCCCGCTTGGTCGTAAGGCTGAAGGTTGCAACGCCCAAGCCTCCGCCCATATCACCGCCGCCGCCTCGACGACGGCCGCCGCCGAAGCCCCCGCCCATCGTGGCTGTGTTCTTATCGAGCGCGTCTTGAATTTGGAGACGCGTCATGCTCTTCGTGCCCCTGCTCATCATGCCGGACAGAAAGCTGGCGGCCTCGGTCTTCCCCTCCAGGTTAAGCGCGTCGCCGTATCGCAATGAAAGCGTCAGGTGGACGATCTGCCCGCGGCTCTTGCGTGGCAAGAGAGCCACCTTCACGCCCCCGATGGGATCTGGCCTCTGAACGTGAGCCTCGATGGCCGAGGGGGTTGGGTCGAAAACGTCTCCAGCCGAAAAGTCGGATCGACCCTTGTATGAATCGACGATCGACTTGATGTCGGGCTTGGGCGGGACTGGAGTTCGCTCGGGCGCCGAGGTGGGCACGAATACGCCGACAGTCCGGTTGCTCGGACGCAGGTACTTGATGGCAGCCTGACGAACGTCTTCGGGCGTGACCTTTTCAACGCGGTCGCGCGAGAGGAAATAGAGCCTCCAATCCCCAATCGCGATCCAGTTGCTCAACTGCAAACCGATGCTGTTGGCGTCGGTGGCCAGTTCGCGGGCCTTCAAGATTTGCCGCTTGGCTCGCTCGACCTCCTCGTTCGTGGGCGGTTGATCTTTCAGCTTTTCAACAACAGATATGATAATATCTCGAATTTCTTCAGCCGAGCCGCCTTTCGCAACGGTGGCCGTGGTCTCGATGACTCCGGGGTCGTGCGTCGGCCTGGAAGAGGTCGAGACGCTCGCGGCCTTCTTGGTGGCCACCAGAGCCTTATAGAGTCTGCCTGAAGGTTGGTCCGAAAGCACGTTCGCCAGCACCTGCACGGCTGGGAACTCGGGATCGGAGCCGGCGGGCACGTGGTAGACGATCCCCACCACGGGAACTTCGCCCACTCTGCGGAGCGTGACCACTCGCTCGCCGTCCTGAGCAGGCTCCTCGGTGTAGGTGGGATCGAGCGTACGATTGGGCTTGGGGATCACTCCGAACGTCTTGGAGATCAGGTCCAGCGCCTTGGCTTCGTCGAACTTGCCGGCAACCACCAGAACCGTGTTGTCGGGTTGATAGAACTTGCGATAGAAAGCCTGGAGGTTGCCGATGGGAACCCGCTCGATGTCGCTGCGATTGCCGATCGTGTCCTTGCCGTAATTGTGCCACTCGTAAGCCGCCGCCATGATCCTCTGACCCAATACGGACGAGGGAGAATTCTCGCCGCTTTCGAACTCGTTGCGAACGACCGTCATCTCGGTTTTCAGGTCTTCGCCGCTGATGAAGCTGTTGACCAGCCTGTCGGCCTCGAGGCCGAGAGCGAACGCCAGGTTTTCGTCTCCCGCGTTCAGCGTCTCGAAGTAGTTGGTGCGGTCGAAAGACGTCGTTCCATTCCAGCTCGCCCCCCGCTCCTTGAACAGCTTGGGTATGTCGCGATGGTTCGAAGTGCCCTTGAAGACCATGTGCTCGAGCAGGTGCGCCATGCCCGTTTCGCCGTATCCTTCATGCCGAGAACCGACAAGCACCGTCATGTTCACCGTTACACGGGCGCTCGACGGGTCTGGGTAAAGCAGAACCTTCAGGCCGTTGTCGAGCTGGTATTCGGTAATCCCCTCGACAGTCGCGATCTTCTTCGGTTCGCCCCCCGCCGCCGGAAGGACGACGCAACACGAAAACGCGTGCTAGCGAGTAAAAGGTTTTCCAATCGAATCATATTAGCATCCCTTTGCCAATGGCCCAGCCTGGCTCGGCCGGTTGCGGACGGTTCTTGGGTATGGAGAAAGACATGATAGCTTCGTGAAAAGGCCGTCGCAACGAAATGCATCGGGGAGCGCGGCGTTTTTCCAGGACGAGACGGGGAGACGCGAGGTCGTGCAAGATCCACGTCCACGGAAAGGCGCTGCGAAGGAAGCCTGGCGGTTCTATCTTGCTCGCGGCATTGGACCGGAGTCTCCGCGGACGAGCGAGAGGCCCAAACGCCCGCTCGCGACGCCGACGGCCCGACTTGTCGCAACCTGCACCGGCGCGGGAATCGGCTGATTCGCCTGATAGGGGACGACCACCTTGAGCATGAACCAGAAGTGACAGAACGTGCCCGCCATCGTGAAGAAGTGGAACAACTCATGAGGGCCGAACACGCCTCGATAAAGCGTCGGCCAATCCATCAAGTTGAAGACGGCGCCGATGGTGTAGAGCACTCCTCCCATCACCAGCCAGAGAAGGTTCTTTTGCGGCAGGATCTTCGCGAGCTCGTGAAGGCAGAGAACGGCGCCCCAACCCATCACCATATAGATGCTCGTGTCGACGGCTTTGGGCAGATGACCCATGATGAGCAACAGGATCGTGCCGACGGCCGCCATCGCCCACGCGGCCTCCAGGATAACGTTCCGCCAAACGCCCTTGAGCAACCCAACCGCGATAGGCGTATAGCTTCCAGCGATAAAAATGAAAATGCCAGTGTGGTCCAGAGTGTCGAATTCGGCGAGTTTGTTCTTGGGCAGTCTGAGCCCGTGGTAAAGCGTGCTGCAGGCGTAACAGAACGCGAGCGAAAGCCCAAAGATCAAAAGACTCACGCGCTTCGCTGGGTCGCGCCTGGACTGCGACAGCAAGAGAATCGTGCCCGGGATCGACAACAGAAGCCACGCGGCGTGGCTCCAGGTGCAAACAGGTTCTCTAGCATAAAAAATGTCCATAGGTTTGCGCCTGTCGGGTTGCGGTAATGCCTGCGGACCAAATTCACGCCACTTGGCCTCGTGAGCGCGGCGGCGCTGGAAGCCCGCCGGTCTCGGACGGACTTTGAAGTGGTCCGGCAAGTTGGACTACGCGAAATAGACGATGCGACCCGAGGTTCCGTATATTTCGCGGCGGCGTAATCTCTGCGATCCGAACGTACGCTCACGCCCAAACGTCCGCTCGAGGAAACGGTCGTCTCGTTCCGTCCACCGTCTCCCAAAAGCCCCCTCGCACTATGGCTTCCGCCCACTCCTCTGCAAATACGATTCCTTACTCTGACAGATCTCGAACTCCCTCTCACCTAACTTTTTGCTGACTTCCCCTAAACAATTCTACGCTATGACTTGGTCGATAGGACGATTCGTCTCGTGTTGTTTCTCAAAAACGTTGAACTTTTCGAAATCATTATAGCGACCCGAAAAGGTTCGAGAAAATGTTAGAGCTCTGAGTCGACGTCGAAGACGTGTGATGTTTCTTCTTGGGGTGCGAGGCTGTGCTCGTTGTCGAGGCCGTTGAAACGGGCGTGGGATTGCTCGTGGAGGCGGTGGAACTCGCGCTCGACGTCGTCGAACTGGTCGTCGAGGTCGATGCAGTCGAGCTTGGGGTGCTCGTCGCCGTGCTGGAAGAGCTGGGAACAATTGCCTTTGGCGGCTTCTTTTTGGGGAATACATAATTCTTCGGCGGAACGAATACGGGAACGACCTGGAATTGATTCAGCTCGTCTTTATTGGCTGCCGTGAACGTGATGTAGAAATGCCGTCCCGCTGGGTTGCTGCGCGTGCTCGAACTGACAGGGAAGGGGATCTTGGCGAACAACGAGTACTGGGTCGGAGAGATTGGCGTCAGCGTGGCGACTCCGATCACCGAGTATTGGTGATAGAGGTCGGTAACTTGATAGGTTGCCACTGGTTTGGGCCTGCCAGCCTTGTCTTCGGTCACCGTGCCCGTGAATCGAACGTTCTCAATGCGCCCGTTGGGTGGAAAGAGGATGCTGGGAGACGCTCCGACGATGATCTTGGTCACCGCCTGAAGCGTCCTGTCTTCGAGCGTCTGAAGCCTTGGGGCCTGGATCGAGCGGGCCGCTCTGCGCTCGCTCGATGGCCCGCGGATCGGAACCGAACAGCAGTTTCGAGAGCCAGCCATGGCGAGTTGCGTGGCGCACGGGTCGTCCTTTCCCAACGCGGCGGGCGCGGCCAATCGATGCCATATCGCAATCGCCGCCGTTCCCATTTCTTTCGATCGAGCACCAAGGCCCAGACCATACACGCGCACTCGAGCACTGGGAGGAATTGAGTTCTGGTAACGACGGTCGCGACAGTGATGACGTCGGCAAGGCTGGCCGGCCGCTCACGCTCGTTCGAGCGCAAGGTCCACCCACGCTCGTCGCTCGTGCGACTCGAGGACCGAGTCGGCGACGATCTGAGCGTTCAGACCGTCCAAGAAACTGGGAACCGCCTGCCGCTTCTCGACGACGGCCGAGACGAATTCCCAGAGAATGTCGTAACGAAATACCGTCGCGGGCTTCCCTTCACTGGGGTTGCGAGGGCTGCCTGGAAGCTTGAGAAATGCGTCAGGTACAGCATGGGGCGCCAGGTCCTCGCCCGTCTTTCCCAGCAGAATCACATTCGGTTCGTGAAGTCGATACACCGCCGAGCCTTCCGACCCGTTCACCTCGGCCCACTCGTGCCCGAAGCCCTCTCTGCCATAGCCCTTGGCGAGCGTTGTGCCCTCCCAGACGCCGGTCGCGCCCGATGCAAATTCTCCGATCAGCGCCGACCAATCGTCCACGTTCGAGACAGGGCACGCGACGCCCTCCTTCGTCCGGTCCCTGGGCGCGAATCGAGCCACAGCCCCGCAGACCGACCGCAGGGGACCCATCAGGTCCATCGCAAAATCGATCCGATGGATCGTCATGTCGAACAGATCCCCAGCGCCTGCCTTGTCTTTATATTGCCGCCACCCCCAACTCGTCTCAGGCCAATCCAGAAACCGCTGCGAACGAAAATGCCTCGGTACGCCCAGAGCTCCGGAAGTGAGAAGGCTCTTCATGTACCGCATCGAAGGGGCGAAGCGATACGTAAAAGCCGTCATATGCACGACCTTGGCGTCACGCGCAGCCTCGTACATCTTCCGGACCTCGTGCTGGTTCAGACCCAGAGGCTTTTCACAAAGGACGTGCTTGCCAGCCTTTGCGGCTGCCGTCGCGATCGGCAAGTGGGTAAAGTTGGGAGTGGCGATGACCACGGCGTCGATGCCCTCCTCCGCGCAGAGTACCAGCGGGTCGGTGCTCGTTCTTTTGATGCCCCACTCCTTCGCTCGCAGCTCGAGCAGTTTGGAGTCGGCGTCGCAAACGGCTACAAGCTCGGCTCTTGGGTCGAGTCGGATCGCCGGTACGTGGTGATAATCGCTCACAAGACCCGCCCCAATGATGGCAATTTTCACCTTGCATGCATCATCTCGCGACATCAGGCGTACTCCCAGTGGCGGATCGTTGAGGACAACCGGTTTGACCAGCAGGCGGCGTCCGAGCGTAATCCGGGCTCGGCTGAATCTCAAGGAGTAGATTCGGTGACTCGCAAACCCTGAACGCGCTATCCCTTAGGGGAAACCGACAAGAAAAAGCGATCGACCCGAGTTCTCAAGACGAATTCAACGACTCCATGATAGGAGTAGAACCCAGCCACGGAGCTGACTCGCGATGAAGAGCGACACCCTCACACGCCTCTTTCAACTTGTTTCGCTGCTGCAGGGAGATCGATGTCCGAACACCCGCGACTTGGCTGAAAGCTGCGAGGTGAGTCGAAGGACGATCCATAGAGACCTGGACAGGCTCGAGCGTGCCGGAATTCCTGTTCAATACCATGTGCTTCGACAGGGCTACTGCCTGGGCCATTCGATCGAATCAACCGCTACTGGGCTTAGCGAACGCGAAGTGACGGCTCTGGTCGTCGCCAGCGAGACCGCGGCGGGGCTCGGTGCAATGGGCCTCTCGAGCGTGGCCAGATCCGCTGTGGATAAGCTGATCCGCATCCTGCCAGGTCCTTCTCGAGCGCGTGTGGCGTCGATTATGGAAACGCTCGAACCCATTGCGCAACCAAGGATTGCGGAGCCGGACCGAAAGGCGGTCCACGCCTCCGTCATGGAAGCCCTTGCAAGCCGAAAGCAAGCGCGGCTCTGCTACGCTCCGGCGGACTCCGATGGCGTCGTCACGACCAAGCTTGCAATCTATCGCCTGGTGCTCGTTAACTCGGCCTGGTGTCTGGTTGGCAGGTCGACTCTGCATCGGGGCGTGGTTCTCTTGGAGATGGACTGGATTCGTGACGTCGCCGTCACGGAAGATCCAAGCGAGATTCCCCCCAGGTTCAGCTCGTCCCGATTCCTCACTTCCAAACGGGCTGGGGCGGCTGTCGCGTTAGACGCATGGCCAAAAATCGAAAGGGTTTACGACGTTCGGCTACGGCTGACTCATGCCGCCGCGATGGAGATTCCCCAAACCCCGATCCACCCGAGCCAGCGCATCACTCCGTTCACGGAAGAGCGAGGCGCAGGGGTCTATGTCACATTTCAGATGACCACGCTCGAGCCCCTGGTGGGTTGGGTACTCAGTCTGGGTACGAGCGTCGATGTGCTGAGCCCACCCGAGCTCGGCGAGCGGGTTCGTGACGTCGCCCTGGCGGTTGCTCTGCGTTTGTCGGTCGGCTCCGAGCCGCATTTTGAAGTGGCCTGACCACAACGCACACAACTTCCTTGGCTCTCTACTTCGCCTACAAGTCTTTGCTCCAAAAGAATTTACAGACGATCCTACCCCTCTTTTGCGGGTTCCGAATCTCGCCCTGTGCGAACTCCGAGATCGCCCGATACAATGCTATCGACGTGGACATTCGCAGTATTTTCGGGAACGGCCGCATTTCGAAGGGCGTCTAACACTTGATGAGCGGGCGTGACGATCGGTCTCTCATCGAAGCTTGCAAGTCGGGGGAGTCCGAAGCCTTCGGGATTCTGGTCCAGAGGTATCAGGACCGGATCTACCCGACTCTCCTCCGCCTAACTGGTTGCGCTGAGGACGCGCTCGACTTGCTCCAAGAGGCCTTTTTGCGGTCGTATCAGAAGCTTGCATGGTTCCATGGAGAAAGCTCGTTTTACACATGGGTGTACCGGATCGCGGTCAATCTGGCTCTCTCCGACCGTCGCAAATCGAAAAGACGGGCTGCCGTGCGTGCAACCTCTCTGGACCACGCCATGGAAGTGGGAGACGATCCGGAGCGGACGGACCCTTCGCTTTCGCTCGAGCGAGCCGAGTTGGAGAAGCGAGTGCAAGCGGCGCGCTCGACCGGCTGCCCGCCGATTTCCGGGCGGTGGTCGTCTTGAAGGATCTAGACGGTCTTCGCTACGAAGAAATCGCGTTGGTGCTCGAAATACCCGTCGGTACAGTTCGCAGCCGTCTCCACCGCGCCCGGCTCGAACTTCGAGACCTGCTCGAAGGGGTGATGGAATCCGCCGTCGTCCCAAATAGCAAACTTTAGAGATCTTGATCAACTTACTCTACTTATATCATTGAACATTTTCGTCTTGATAGGACCATGAACAAAGAAATCGACCGAAGTCTGGTTTCCGCCTATTTGGACGGCGAGCTCGACAAGGTCCAGACGGAGTCCCTGGAGGCGATGCTCGAGGCCGACCGCGGCCTCGCCGAGGAACTGATTCGCGTTCGCTCGGGTCGGGATTTGGTGGCCAAACTTTCGCGGCCGAGTTCGCCGAGAGACTTGTCGAATGTGTTGGTTTCCAAGCTGGCGCTCCAGAGCAAACCGGCTAGCGGCTCCAGCTTTCGCGAGCGCTGGCTGCTTCCCGTCTCGGCCGCGGCCGCCGCAATCGCATTAGCCTCCTCGCTGACCTTTGCATACTTCCAGCAGGGCTTGCGGAACGAGCACAGCTGGCCTTGGAAGCCCCTCAACTGAAGACCAAGGACGCGCCGATCGGCGCGACCCAGGAACCTGGCCCAAGTTCCCAGCCCTGTGGGGACGCACGCACATCAACCTCCGGTCGGGCAGGGGCCTCTTCCAAAATTTGGCCTGGTTCAGAACAGTCCAGGATCGTCCGCAAGCCCTGCCGCGATGGGCGGAATGGGCGGCGGCACGGGCGCTAACGACCAGATGCGTGCTCCCGCGCCTGACTCCAGTATACAGAAATTGGACCGTCCGGAACTTGCCTCGGACCCCGGCGACGTGGCGTCTCCCTTGGCGCTGAACCCGGCCGAGAAGCTGGAAAAACCGGCGTTTGCCGGTGTCGAAACGGAGGAGTCGTCTAAAAAAGGCAAAACGCTGGGACGCTCTTCCCCAGCCGGGGCGCCTGCCGGGGTCGTTTCGAATGCGCTCTCGAAAGCCGTCGCGACCAACCCCGCACGCGAGACGCTCTCGACGCTTTTGCTCGACCATCCGCGCGTACACAGAATTCTCATTCTCGCCGACGCTCTCGAGGCGGAAACGGGAGCTCGATTGGGAAAGATCGTTCGAGACATGCCCAGAAAAGAGCCTGAGTACGCTCGCTTGAGCTTGCTTCAGGGCGTGGTGGTCGACCCCGATCATCCCGATCGCGCCACGG
The DNA here is from genome assembly GCA_963818975.1 of uncultured Planctomycetota bacterium. Lineage (GTDB taxonomy): Bacteria > Planctomycetota > Planctomycetia > Isosphaerales > Isosphaeraceae > CAWFUI01. The sequence continues at coordinate 113,943 of CAWFUI010000022.1, forward strand.
TCTACGCCATGGTCGTCGAGGAAGATGAGCTCAATCGCCTCCGAGATCTCCTCAAGCATGAATTCCAAGACAATATCGCATTGGAGGCCGACTCCGAGCCTCGAATCACTGCCCAGCTCGCGCAGGTTGGCGACTTGGCCGTCTTCCAGGGCGAAGCTTTGGCCCGGCTCGAGGCCGAACCACCCGGAGAGTTGATGGCTCATCTCTCAAATCCCGTACTCGATCACAAAGCCGAACCGGGCGACTCTCCAGGCCCCGGACAGGCGGCTCAACGTCCCGAAGAGTCTGATGCAGTGCCTTCCCGCAAAGCCAAGGCTCAATTCAGCGCGATCACCGACGGTCGCCGAGGCGGCGCCAAGCCGGCAGAGCGGGCCGCGGCCGATAAGCAAACCTCGGGGTTGGTCAAAGCCGGCGAGGCGAATGTCGCATCCAACACCGAAAGAGCGAAATCCGATCGTACCGCTCGCGATTTGAAAGCTTCAATCGCCCCCGCCCCCGCCCCTTCCGCCGCGGTCGCCGGCCGTTCCTCAACCGATCCCGGCAACGCTTTTGGCGAAAAGCCGGGAGCGGAGAGTCGAACGGCCGAGAACTCGAGGCGTTCGCTCGTCGTTCTCGTTTGGGTAACCACCCGTAAACCTACGCTCGAACACAACTGAACCCTCACTTCAGGAACACGCTCCAAACAAGGCCGATTTCTCGATCGCCGCCGACGCTCAACGCCGTTCGTTCGGAAGAATCTTCAACGCAGGAGGCCCCAGAGATGCAGCCGAAGAGCCTATTTCATTCGATTTCACTCGCATGCGTATTCTGCTGTTTCATTGCGTTCGACTCGCGAGGCGACGGTTTCCTGACGACCGCCGACCGCGAAGGCCGGCCGCTCGAGCTCAAGAGCCAGCGCGTGAGCGTCTCGATCGACGGACCCGCAGCCACGACGCATGTTGAACAGGTTTACTTCAACAATAGCAGCAGAGTCCTCGAAGCCGAGTACCTCTTCCCGTTGCCCAAGGGCGCCAGTCTCAAAGAGTTTGCGATGTGGGTTGGCGGCAAGAAGGTCAAAGCCGAGACCGTGCCAGCCGACAAAGCGAGGGCGACCTACGAGGAAATCGTCCGCCGATTGAAAGACCCAGGTCTGCTTGAATATGTCGGCGCCGACCTCTGCAAAATCCGCATCTACCCCATCCAACCCAGGTCCGAACAAAAGATCGAAATCAGCTACTTGAGCGTCCTCAAACCCGACGGCGGCATGTATGAGTATACGTATCCCTTGAAGTCAGCCTCGACTCGCGATGCTGGCCTGGGGAGCCTGACGCTCACCGTCGACGTCAAGAGCAACTCCCCGCTGGGCCCGATCCACAGTCCCACCCACACCGTCGCCGTCAACCGTAAGGGAGAGAACTCCGCGATCGCCAGTTTCGAACAAACCAAGACCCTTCGCGACCGCGACTTTCAGCTCCTTTTCTCCAACAAATCGACCGACACTGGCTTCTCCATCGTCGCCCAAAAGACCAGCGAAGGCGGCGACGGCTACTACCTCTTGCTTCTGAGCCCGAAAAACCAAGCCCCTGAGAAACCGATTGCCCGCGACCTCGTCGTCGTCCTCGACACTTCGGGCAGCATGGCCGGCGAAAAGATCAACCAAGCCAAGGGCGCGCTTCGTTCCGCCCTCGATTCGCTCCAACCAGCCGATCGATTTGCGCTCGTCCAGTTCGCAACCGTCGTCGGACCCTACCGAGACAACCTGGAAACAGCTTCCGCGGACAATGTCAAATCCGCACGCGAATGGGTCGAAAAGCTTGAAGCCGCCGGCGGCACCGACATCGCCAGCGCTCTCGACGCAGCCCTCAGAATGAAAGACCGTCAGGGCGATCCTTCCAGGACCTTCCAGCTCCTTTTTCTGACCGACGGCCTGCCCACCATCGGCGTGACCGACGGCGTGAGAATCCTCAGCGACATGCTCGCCCGCAACAACAACGGCGTTCGCGTCTTTTGCTTCGGAGTCGGCGACGACGTCGACGCCCACCTGCTCGACCAAATCTCCGAGAACACGCACGCGGCCTCTTCGTACGTTCGACCCGGAGAGAACCTCGAGATCAAGGTCTCTTCACTCCTCACGAAAATTAGCCATCCCGTTCGGACCGACCTGAGACTGACGCTCAAAGACCAAAACCCCTCGGGCGGCGGAAGCGTCCATTTCTCCGAAATGTACCCGCCGAAACTTCCGGATCTTTTCGCGGGAGAACAGCTCCAACTCGTCGGTCGATATCACGGATCAGGCAAAGTCCAAATCGAACTCGAAGGCAAGGTTGGCGACCGAACCGTCGTCGAGACGTTTGATGCGGAATTTCCCAAGATCGAGACCTCGCGCGATTTCGTCGAACAGGTGTGGGTCAGGCGCAAGATCGGTTACTTGCTCGACCAGATTCGTCTGAGCGGAGAGAAGCCCGAGACCAAGGACGAGGTGATTCGCCTGGCAACCCGATATGGCATCGCCACGCCCTATACGAGCCATCTGGTCGTGCCTGACCAGCGAGTGGCTCATATCGGCGGAGGAGGGCTTGCAGCAGGCGCCCCATCGCCCTCGGTCACCGCGTTGGAAGGCAGGCTCCATCGGTTGGAGCAGCGGTCGGCAAGCGCCGCGATGAACGGTAGAGCGTTAGACGAGATGCGGAGTGAAGTGGCTGTAGCTCGCAAACGAGCTGGCGGCCAACCACCGGCTTCCCGATCGGCAGGCCGACAAAAGCACGAGGCCCTCGAGTCCGAGCGTGCGGACTTCGCTGCCGGCGCAGCCGTAGACAAACCCGCTGAGTCGGCTCAGGGCGGCTTTCCAGGGGGTTCCGAGAGCAAAGCCGCGCTCTCTCTCGAACGGTCCGGCGCACGCGCCGTCGATACCGCCGAAACGCTTGCCCGGATGAAGTCTGCCCAGGTCGTGGCTCCCACCAGCGTCAAGACCATTGCCGGCAAACGCTTCGAGGAGTTCGAAGGCGTCTGGATCGACGCTTCATATGAAGCAAAGAAACATACGCAAATCATCAAGGTCAAGGCCTTTAGCGACGCGTACTTCGCGATCTTGAAGGCGCATCCCGAGCTTAAAGACGTCTTCGCCCTTGGCGATCGGGTCGTTTGGGTCTCGCCCACCGACAAGGTGCTGATCATCGACGACGGCGGAAAAGACGCGCTCTCCGAGAAGGAGATCTCGGAGCTCTTCGCGAAGTGATCTCTCGTTGTCCTCAGGTCCCGAATGGGGCCGAGGACCATAGCCAGGGGCGGCAAAGGCTGCCCCTGTATTCGGATTTGAGAGTGGCATGCGCGGGTTTACGCCAAAGGACCAGGGGCTAACGAGCCCCTGGGTTGGGATGGAGATGGACGTGTGCAGGCTGTGCCGAAGGACCAGGGACTCGCGCCGTCTAGCTATTGACAATGACCTCGCCGGGATCGGGATTGTCGCGTTGTCGAATCCAGATCAATCGTGGCTCCAATCCCAGACATTCCGGGCGACAAGCGAGTTAGCCCGGGCAGAACTCGGGTTCTAGGCGGGTCTTTTCTCACTGATGAGCTTCACGATCGCAGGAACCAACTCGGTAGGCACGACCATCACGGTCTGGCCATCGTCGAGAAACGCCGCTTCGTGCTCCGCGACTTGTTCGGCTTCTGTCTGATTGTCGTAGTGTTCGGCAAGTTTGCGAACTCGCTCTTCATCCCATCCCGCAGGGTACGCCTGTGCTATTCTCTCCGTCATTTCTTTTTTCTCCGTTGGCGTTTCCGAAGCGCACAGCTTTGCCTTGGGCGAAAGGTCGAAGGCAGTGACAACGAATGCACTTTCTACATCTTCATCAGGGACGTAGACAACCTGTAAATAGCGTCCACCCTCCGTCTGGCCGAGTCGAATCCGCGACCGGTCGCTGCCAGAGAATTCCTCTCCCGTCCGGCTCAAAACCTGTCGGACTTCTTGCTCCGTGACCCCATGGTTGAAAATGTGCGGTAGACCGGTCTCTGGATCGATCCAGAACCGCAGTTCCATTCGTTGGTCCCTTCCAAGTTACCTATTCGTATATTACTTCGAACCGAGCGATAGCGAAAGCAATGCGCTCCAATCACCTCGTCAGAGCACCAATCCTAGACAACCCGAAACTCGAATAACAAGTCTGCTTGATGCTGGCGCCGCCTCAAACCGAATGGCCCCCAAACTTCCCAAAACCCCATCTTTTCATCCGGCCACGAATCTCAGACCATTTTTTTCGAATAGAGCACCCTTGCGATTCGTCTCTGACAATGATGATGTTCAAACATCTTGGACTTGCCACGAATCCAGGAGGTGCGCCTCATGGTCGGGACCTTCACGCTTTACTCTGCATTGGCAGTCGGATGCATAGTTCCTGAAATCCCGCCAACAAAAGTCGGTGCTGAGTCCTATCAAACGGTAAGCGCCAAGACGCCTCGCGACGCCAACTCCCAGGTCCAACTCGCCCTTTGGTGCGAGCGCCAGGGCCTTGACAAAGAACGGATCCGGCACCTTGCCATTGCCGTCCTCGCCGACCCCACCCACGCCGCGGCTCGCGGGCTTCTGGGGAAAGTGCTCTATCGTGGCAAATGGACAGCGCCCGGCGAAGTCGCTCAACAAGTCAAGAACGATCCCGAACTCAGTCAACGACTCGAAGACTATCGCCAACGTCGCGCAAAGGCCAAGAATACCGTCGCGAGCCAATGGGAACTCGCGCTATGGTGCAAGGAGAACTGGCTCGAGGCAGAGTACATCACGCACTTGACGCTCGTCACGTACATCGACTCAAATCACGAACACGCATGGCATAGACTCGGCTATAAGAAATATCGCGGACGCTGGCTCACTGAGGTCCAGATTCAGAAGCTGATCGACGATGAAAATGCGGATAAAGCCGCGCGGAGGAAATGGACTCCGCTCTTCGAAGAGTGGCGAAAAGAACTTTCGAAGCCGGAAACTAGAGAGCAGGCCGAGAGCGGCTTCGCTACCGTCCAAGATCCTCGTGCTGTCCCAGTCGTTTACAAATCGCTTGCGACCGGAACTCTCCAAGAACGCAGGCTCGCGGTTCAGGTCCTGGGCCAAATCCAATCGCCGTCCTCGTCTCGACTATTGGCGACGCTCGCGGCCTCCGATCCATCGAACGAGGTCCGCAGAATCGCCGTTGAAACGCTGGTTAGCCGCGATCCACTTGAATTCGCACACGTGCTTATTCGCATGATGCGCGAGCCGATCAAGTTCCAAGTTCAGAACGCTCGAGGAGTCGGCAGACCCCCCGAGCTAGTGATCGAAGGACCGAAATACAACCTCAAGCGGGTCTACTCGTCCGCTCAGCCGCCATTAGTCGAGATCCTTCCAGGGGACATCATAACGATTGATCCCGTGGATGGACTTCCTTTGTTGAATCGCACCATACGAATGGATGTGGGAACGGCTGGTCAGCAGCCGCTCGCAACATTGCTGGCCAAGGACGGTTTCGACGTACTCAATCAGAACCTCCAATCGCGAGATCTTATTTCCGAACGAGCCATTGCAGGAATGATGCGGGAAAACGATCCTTCGCTCAGCAGAGAGGCTACGCATCGTCGGATCGCAATATCGGCCGGCCAGCAATTCTCATGGGCCACTTATCAAAAGAGCTGGGTCGCCCGTAAACAGATGGTGGAAACGATCCACGAGACGGAGGCATTTTGGCTTGCTTCTCTCGATCGCACGGAAATCAGAATCCGACGCTTGGGGATCCAATCGCTAATTGATGGTCTGTCTTCTGGATTGGTTCTGCAGATCCCTATCGGCCACATGATGCGCGAAGCTGACAGGTCCCTCGAGGTCGCACAGAGCCAGCTCGACTACGACGTCAAACTTCTGGAAGGCGTCAATCTAGCTAACAAGCAAATCAATTCCTGGTTCCGCGACATCCTCCAGCAAGCCACCGGCAAGACGATCGAACCCGAGCGCGAGGCGTGGGAGGAATGGTTCGTTGATCGAGTCGGATACAAGAGGCTTCCAAAGCCATCGCGATCGAAACCCACAATCGAACATCATCTCCCCATCGCCTATGTGCCCGTCCCGGTTACTGTCGACAGCATGCTTCCGATTCCCGTACAAAGCTGCTTTCCTTCCGGGACTCCGGTGCATACCTTCACGGGAACCAGAGCCATCGAATCGCTGGAACCCGGAGATCAGGTTTTGTCTCAGGACTGCGAGACGGGGGTCCTGAGTTACCAATCGATCCTGCGCGTTCTTCGAAACCCTCCGATGGAGATCCTACGTATCAAGCTTGGCGACGAGGTTGTCCGATCAAGCCAGTACCACCGCTTCTGGATAGCCGGAATCGGCTGGAGGATGGCTCGCGAGCTCAAACCGGGCGACCGCATTCGACGGCTCGACAAGGTCGTATCCATTGCCTCGATCGAGCTCGAGCCCGAAGAGCCTGTGTTCAATTTGGAAGTCGCTGCGAATAACACCTTCTTCGTCGACCAAAAGGGCTTGCTCGTGCACGACAATACCTTCGCCGAGCCTGTGGTGCGCACCCTTTGACTTGATAGCCGACGACGTCCCGATCGCTTCTCCGAAGAACTGAACCTCTCGTTCGCGGGAAAGACCGAACAGGCTCTCGAGCACTTCCATTTCTTGCAGAATCAAGGCAATCCCAGGACAATCTGCTACGACATGGCCATGGCCGAGCTCAAGAAACTCGAAGGCCCAAAGCCGGCTCGAGGAGAAAGAAAGCGGCGAAGAAATAGTCTTATGTGGAATTGACGTTTTGCCGCGCTCTGTGCGGGACGAAGCGTATAGCCTCGACCCAAACCGCGCAGTGCGGGAGAGCCAGACTCCCACTTAATAGCCAGGGGCGGCTTCGCCGCACCCGGAGTGAGATGGCTCGCATGATTTCCCTTCTGCTCTTCGGCCCCGAATGGGGCCGAGGACAATAGCCAGGGGAGGCTTCACCGCCCCTGGAATGATATGGGAGATGGACGTGCGCGGGCTATGCCGATGGACCACGGACTCGCACCGCCTGGCTATTGACCATGACCCCGCCGGGGTCAACTCGTCCTTTCTAATAGCGAGAGCTAGCGTCGACTGCGCGCTCTCCCGAAATCCTCGCATTCCGCTCCGCCTGCCTGCTATTATCGAATTCGTTCGATCTCGAGCCGTCCAGACCCAAAGCTGCTCATATTTCAGCGGCCCCATGCATGAACGAGTCCGCTAACCAACCCGGCTTCCCGACCACCCGATGGAGCAGAGTGGCGCATGCGGTCGACCCTGCCGCTCCAGACGCGCAGGACGCGCTCGCCGAGTTATGCATGGCATACTGGTATCCCATCTATGCCTTCGTTCGGCGCAAAGGGCACGATCCCGACGAATCGCTCGATCTGACCCAAGACTATTTTACGCGGCTGCTCGAGACCGGCGTCTTGGCGTCTGCCGACGAACGCCATGGCCGTTTTCGTGCGTTCTTGAGAACCGACTGCGGATTTTTCCTTTCGCATCAACACGAACGCGGCAACGCCCTCAAGCGAGGCGGCGGCAGGATGCCGCTTTCGATTGACGCCCGCGACGCCGAGGGCAGGTATCTCCGCGAACCCGTCGACAACTCCACTCCGGAACGCCATTTCGACCAGAGGCTCGGGGCCGAACTCGTTACCTGGACAAGCATGGTCGAATCGGGTCCGCCTCAAGCGAAACCTCTCATCGCTCACACTCTGAATTACTGGAAGATGGATCCAGACCTCGCGAGCGTCCGCGACGAAAAGGAACTCGCCAAGCTTCCCAAGGCCGAGCGGAAAGAGTGGCAAACACTTTGGGCGAACGTCAACGCACTGCTCTCCAAGACGAAGCCCTGAGCTATTTCGTCTGACAAATCGCGGACGCTTCGAATAGAATCGGAGTCGGTCATTCATCCTTGCGGAGGCTTGCCGGATGTCCACGGGCACACCAACACGGGCCAGCGTCGACGACCTCCTCGCCGTCGAGGGGAAAGCGGAACTGATCCGAGGGAGGATCGTGCAGCTCATGGGAACTGGATATCGACCGGGTCGCGTCGCCCTCAAGATCGCCCGCGTTCTGGATGACTGGGCCGAGGCGAACGGTCGAGGCGTCGCCTTGGGTGACAACGTCATCTTCGCCGTCCCCGGGCTTTCCTCAGGCGGGGAATCGTTCACCCCGGACGCTTCGTATTATGAGGGACCTTTGCCCAAGAACGAGATGAAGCCGATCCCGGGCTCGCCCGCGCTGGCCGTCGAGGTTCGCAGCGAAGGCCACTACGGCCCCGCCGAACGGGAAAAGGCTGAAAAGCGAACCGATTACTTTACCGCCGGAACTTCGGTCGTCTGGGACGTCGACCCAATCGCCGAGGTTATTCACGTCTATCGCTCAACTGCGCCCGATGTTCCGACAACATATGTCCGCGGAGAGATCGCGGAGGCCGAGCCCGCCGTGCCTGGATGGCGTCCAGCCGTCGACGCCTTGCTCTCGGCTAAGTGAGCGCCATGGTGATACGGATCCAAAGAACGCCGTTTGTGAGAACCGCCGAGAGACGGAAATCAGCCGCCGCGTAAGGAGTGTTTCGACGCAAGGCCAATCATCGGAACATGGAATAATAGCGATGCCTAACAAGTATTTCTTCGTTTCCACAATCGTTCTCTCTTTCGGGTCGGTCTGTTTCTCCGAGGACGAGCCCAAGGTTGTTCTAACCGCCGAGCGTGCTGGGGCAGGCTCCGTCTCGTTTTCTCCCGACGGCAAGCGACTCGTTACCGGGACCAACATTCAGGGCAAATCGTACCTCTGGGATCTCGAATCCGCGAAACCGATCGCCGAACTCGTTGGCGCGGGCGACGTTGTCGACTTCGCCGGATTCGCAGCCGGCGGCAAATCGATCGTCACCGTTGGTCTCTTCGCCGACCTAGCCAAGACGCGAATCCTGATCTGGAACGGACTCTCCGGAGCGCAAACGGGCGAGATTTCGGTCGACCTTGGCACGAAAGCGGCGATCACGAAAGATGGGAAGACGCTCGTGACATCCAACGCACGTCGTTTTGGCATCCAGTTCTATCGGTTGTCAGACGGTCAAAAGCTTGGCGAAATCATGCATCCGTTGCCTGGAGGGCCGGACCTCGTCGCGATCGCTCCCAACTCAGCCGTCGTCGCCGTATGTCTCAAGAGCTCGATCTGGCTCGGCGATACGAACAACGGCGCCCCCAAGGGCAAGTTCGAAACCCCGGCGCAGATCAAATCGTTGGCGTTCTCGGCGGATTCGAAGCTGCTCGTCTCTGCTTGCGAGGACGGTTCGGTCCAATGCTGGGATCTGGCGCCGAGCCAAGGTCTGGAACAAAAAACTGCACTCGAAAGAAATCGTCATGGTCGCGATTTCCCCGAGCGGGACTGCCCTTGCAACCGCTGCCCATGACAACACTGTAGGGCTCTGGAACCTGCGGACGGGAGAGAGCCTTAGGGTCATCCCAGGCCCAAGCAATAGCGTAGAGTCGGTCGCCTTCGGGCCCGATTCGAAAACCCTCGCCGTCGGAACCGGTCTGGGCGTCGCCCTCTTCGAAGTCGAGACCCCGCCGCCAGCAAAGCCGCAAACCAAAGCAAAAGGTGCTTCGAATAAGAAGGCGAAGTAGGGATGAGAACTGGCCAAGACTGGACTGCGTTCGCAGACAGTCGGACTGCGTTCGCAGACAGTCTGATTGGGACTGCGTTCGTAGACGGTCTACGTTCGCAGACAGCCTGAGGGTAAGCCCCCCTGAGAGTGAACCCAGGTCGTCCTAAACCTCTCCGCAGCCGCACCTCGACCTCGACCGCTCGAGCCACGCATGGTTGCATGCGAAATATTTGGAATTACTTTTCGGGTTGCACCGCGGACTTCGGATCTACACAACAGCCCTCCCGACGGTGCGAGCTCTCGCATCGCTCATCCTTTGCGCGCGTTCCGTGACGTCTTCAGCCGATCGAGAGGTTGCTATTCCTTAACTTAGGTCGATTTGCACCAGGAGATTCGTTCATGAAGTTGTCCTCTCTCCAACAGCGTCGTAAAGCTATTCTGGGTCGGCGCCGCTCGCCGAAGCAATCGTATCTTCCACTCTTCGATGTTTTCGAGGAACGCGCGCCTGCTCAGCACGTTCACGGTGATGAACCTGAACGACGCAGGTTCGCATTCTTTGCGGGACGCGATCGCGTATTCTAATGCCAACGCCGGCACGCAGATCGTCTTCGCGCCGGGCCTTCACGGAACGATCACGCTCACCAGCGGCGAGTTGTTGATCTCGAATAGCGTTTCGATTGACGGGCCAGGCGCGAACAGGCTGACGGTCAGCGGCAACCACGCGAGCAGGGTGTTCGAGACGGCGGTTGGACAGAACGTGACGATCAGCGGTCTGACGATAACACAAGGTTACGCCGCGGATACGGGGGGAGGCATCCTCAATGACGGCAGCAACCTAACTCTCTCTTGCGATGACCTTACGCAGAACATCGTCTTCGAGAGCGCAACCAACGGCGCAAGAGGCGGCGGCCTTTACAACCTGGCGGGCAACCTGACGATCACGAGCAGTCAGATCACAGGCAACCAGGCGCTAGGTGGATCCGGGGCGTCTGAGTTCGGCGACGCATTTGGCGGCGGCTTCTATGTCCGCGGCGGGACACTCTCCATCAGCGACAGCACGATCGCCGGCAACCTCGCCCGCGGTGGGGACAACAGCGCGGATGGTTTTGCTGGCGGCGGAGGGGCCTTTGCTGCTGTTCAGACGAGTATCACCAATTGCCTCATCACCGCTAACACGGTCAGAGGGGGCGACAACACGCCCGATAACGGAACGGTGGGCGGAGGCCTTTATACCAACTCGGCTTCGGCAACCATCACCGGCAGTACGTTCTCTTACAACCAATCCATAGGCGGCAACGGCGGGATCGGGGCCTTCATTGGTCTTGGAGAAGGAGGCGCCATCAACATCGCGAGCGGCACGACCAACATCACGGACAGCTCTTTCGATCACAACCTCGCCCTTGGCGGCAGCGGCGGAAACAGCGGTCCCGGAAATCCTGGCCCGTTCATCGACTATGGCTTCGGCGGGGCCATCGCAAACACCGCGGCCGTCGTCACCATCGGTACAAGCACGTTCTCACACAATGAAGCCGTGGGCGGCAACAATGCCACTGTTACGGGGACCGACATTATCGGCGTTGGTGGGGCAGAGGGTGGTGCGCTTTATAACGAGGTTGGAGCGACGACGAATCTCATGAAGAGCGTCGTCAACGACAACCAGGCCATCGGCGGCAATGGAAACAGCGGCGTCGCACCTGTGGTGCTGGTGGGAGAAGGCTTGGGCGGCGGTATCATCTCGGGTTACGGCGGCGTGAACGCATTCTCCGGTCTCAATACCTTGAACGTGCAGAACACCGCCATTACTGGCAACAGCGCACAAGGCGGCGACAACAACACAGGCACTGCCACGATTTCGGGATTGGTAGGCAGCGGGGCCGGTGGTGGGATCGGGAACTACGTCGGCGGCGTGCTCAACCTCACCTCCAGCTTGATTGGCGGCAACGAAGCCAGCGGCGGCGGCGGCAACACGGCAAGCGGCGCCTCGGCCGACTTCGCCAATCTCGGCGTCGGCGGCGGTATCTTCAATTACTTGAGTGATTTCAATTCATCAGTGTACGGACCTCTGGACGCAAGCGTCGTCACCGTGAGTTCATCATCGATCATCGGCAACGAGGCTCAGGCCGGCGTCGGCGGCAACGGCGAAGGCGGCGGTTTTGCCAATCTCCTCGGCGGAGAAACCTCGGTGTCGAACAGCCTCGTGGCCCTTAACCAGGCGAATGGATTCGCGGACTGGGGTTGCACCTCGCCCGGCGCCGCCCTTGGCGGAGGGTTCTATAACGACGCCACGTCGGATCTGGCGCTCACGGGCGTAGTCGTGATCCTGAATTCCGCCGACGGCGCCCCAGGCATCGGCGGCGGCGTCTATACCCTGGGGACGTTTACTCATGATTCCAAAACGTTGATCTTCCTGAACCATGCCAGCACCAGCGACGACAACATTGGGTCGTGATCTTCCGGGGTAGATCAGTGAAATTACTGATCTATACTTGCAACATTTTGATTCCACTTGCGCTCCTGGCCGTCGCGGCGGCCAGGAGTTTCGCTCGATTTTTTTTGAGACTCCTCTCTCATCACTAACTGGTCCAGAGAGAAAGTCTTACACTTGCCTGACGCGAGGGATGCAACACGTCACTTCGGCCTCGATACCGCCTTCCGAAGCCACGCACCAGAAGCCGAGCGGCCTTTGGTGGAAAACTTCGCTTAACTGACCCATTGTGAAATTTCAGGATATCGCCCGTCAGAACCTGAATAAGCTACCATAATAGTATGTAAGCCCCATCGGCTTGCTCTTTGGCAACTCGGACGCGGTTAAGGAAGCGGCGGCCCTGGCGGGCTTGCCGTAAGTAATTGGATTTCGCCCGGTACCAACCTGGCGCGGAGGAGCCTTGCGGAAATTGGGTTCGAATGGTCGGGAAGGTCCAACTTTGGGAAAGAACAGTAGCAGAGAACGCAAACAGTCTGCTCAGTTTGCCCAAACCCCGTAAATTTGGGTTCGTTTGGTAAAAACGCAGGTGATAACATGCTTGAGACGTGCCGATCCGGAACAGAACCCCAACAGTTGACCCAAGGATTTTGCTCAATCGACTCTGTCTGCCATGTCCCCCCCGTTTGAAGTTCGTTTGGTAATTTTCTTATTGAGCAGCGGAGTCGATGGTCCAGGCTACGTTTGAGCTGTCAGTTCGTTTGGTAGAAATAGCATGCGATTGCCCTGACGCAGGACCTTGGCGTCTCAGATTCTTTCGGTTTGCCCGAACTCGATTTGGCTTCGTTTGGTCAGAAAGCCATAGCCTTCTCTCACCCGGGGTTGACCGACTGATCCGAAACTTTAGAATTTCTTCCCTAGCCCCCAGTTTTCTCCGTCCGCATATAGGCAAGCGCGGCAAGATGGAGGAGCTAGGTGATTTCGGCTGGGTAGAGGGTCTTTCGCGTGCAACGCCGTCCCATCACCGAGGGCAAGATTCGCTCGATGGGATACGACCCTGAAACGTCCCTTCTCGAAGTCGAGCTTCGCGAGTCTGGGGAACTATTTCAGTACAAGGAGGTGCCTCCCGACGTCTGGTTGGCGTTGGAGTCCTCTGCGGATCCTACTGAGAGCTTCAACCAGACTGTTGAAGGCAAGTACGTCGGCGTCGACGTCTCTCCAGGCACGCTCGAACGCACTCGCCGCGAGAAGATCGCCAAGATCGCGGCCCTCGGCGTCGATCCCTGGGGCCAGCGCTTTCAGGGCCATGTAAAGATAGCCAACGTTCGAGACCAGACGCTTCCCGAAGGCGAGGAAGCGCGGATCCCCAACGTTCGCATCGCGGGCAGGATCGTCCTCAAGCGGGGTCAGGGGAAGGTTGTGTTCCTCGACCTCCGCGACTGGTCTGGGCAAGTGCAGGTGATGATCGGCAAGAACCAGGTTGGCGAGACCGGCTGGGCCATCGCCAACGAACTGGACCTTGGAGACCTGCTGGGCGTCGACGGATCCTTCGGCAAGACCAAGAGGGGCGAACCGACGGTCTTTGCGGAATCGATCACGTTCCTGGGCAAGAGCATCTTGCCTCCTCCCGAGAAGTGGCACGGGCTTACCGACGTCGAGCAGCGGTACAGGCAAAGATACGTCGACCTGTTCACGCACCCCGAATCGCTCGAGGTCTTTCTGGGTAGGTCGCGGCTGGTGGCCGCGTTCCGCAAGGTTCTGTCCGAGCGGGGCTTCGTCGAAGTGGAAACGCCGACGATGCAGGCCATTGCGGGGGGCGCCGCAGCTCGCCCATTCATCACGCACCATAACACGCTCGACATCGATCTTTACCTCCGTATCGCACTCGAGCTTTACCTCAAGCGATTGCTCGTCGGCGGAATGGAGCGCGTCTTCGAGCTCGGAAGGGTGTTCCGCAACGAAGGCATTAGCACGCGACACAATCCCGAATTCACGATGCTGGAGGCCTACCAGGCCTACGGCAATTACGAAGATATGATGGACCTGACCCAGGCCCTCGTGGTCGGCGCCATCGAAGCTATTGGCGGCGGCCTAGTGCGCAAGTGGCAAGACGCCCTTATCGATTTCACTCCGCCTTGGCCCAGAAAAGCCTATATGGAGTTGCTCCAAGAGTACGCCGGCGTCGATGCGAACGACTCCAAAGCCGTCTTGGCCAAGGCCGGAGAACTTGGCATTGAAACCAAGGGTAAGGACCACGCAGTGATCGTGAGCGAGATCTTCGAAGCCAATGTCGAGGATCAGCTCGTGGGGCCCGTTTTCGTAATCGATTATCCGGCTGCAATCTGTCCCTTGACCAAGCGAAAAGCGAGCGATCCCTCACTTGCTGAACGGTTCGAGCTGTTCGTTCACGGCATGGAGCTGGCCAACGCTTATACCGAACTGAACGACCCAGACCTTCAGGAAGAGCTGTTTCGAAAGCAGCTTGCAGGGCAGAAGGAAGAAGACTCGATGGCCAAGATGGACGAAGACTTCGTCCGCGCTCTCAAGCACGCCATGCCGCCCGCGGGTGGGCTTGGCGTGGGAATCGACAGACTGGCGATGCTGCTTCTCGATCGGGCGAGCATCCGCGACGTGGTCCTTTTCCCTCTAATGAGGCCCGAGGCTCGGAGCGATCGCTAAACGCTTATCCATTCGGTTTCCCTATCAAGGACGTTGGGTGAACCATGTACAAATATCTGCTCTGCTGGAAGTATCTTCGTTCCCGTTACATCGCTCTGGCGAGCGTGGTCAGCGTGATGCTGGGCGTGGCCACGCTTATTGTCGTCAACGCGGTGATGGCTGGGTTTTCGACGAAGATGAAGTCTCGGCTCCACGGCTTTTTGGCAGACGTCGTGGTGATGTCCAGAGACTCGAACGGATTCACGAATCATGAAGAAGTGATGGCGCGGATCCGCCAGGTCGCCGGCGACGACGTCGAGGCCATGGCAGGCACGATGGAAACCTTCGGGATCCTTCGCTTCTACGTTGCCGGGGCTGAGTACAACAAAGACGTCAAGCTCATCGGAGTAAAGCCGGAGGAGAGAGCCAAGACCGGCGATTTCGCCGAGTTTCTATTCAATCAGAAGGACAAGCCAGCCCCCGCGAGCATGGAAGTGAGCGCCGAGCTCAGAGAGCGGGCGGCGCCGGCAGGTCAGGTGCTCAAAGACGGGGACTTCGACGACCCAGCGGTGAAGGCCGCGTTCGAACAACGCGCACTGGAGGAGGTGCCCGAATTCGGAGCAATCCTCGGCTATGCCATCGCCACGGCGCGGGACGTCAAACGGCACCAAGACGTGTTTATGGCGCCCGAGGGCTCGAAGATCACCCTCGCCTTCGCCAAGGCCGGCAGACGGCCCGAGCCGGGATACGGCAGCTTCACCGTGGTCAGCTACTTCAAGAGCGGCATGAGCGAATACGACTCATCCCTGGTCTTCGTCCCCTTGGAAAGGCTCCAGTTTCTGCGAGGCTTGGGCGACGGCGAAGGCAAAGGCGCGGTCAACCAGATCCACATCAAAGCCAAGCCTGGCGTCGACCTGCACCTGCTCAAAGCCAAAATTCAGCCCGCGCTCGACGACCTGAAGCCGTTCGCGTTTGCCGTAGAGACTTGGGAAGAACTCCAAGGCCCGCTGTTGACGGCGGTCGCGATTGAGCAAGACATCTTGAATTTACTTCTCTTTTTCATCATCGCGGTCGCTGGCTTTGGCATCTTGGCCATCTTCTCGATGATCGTCGTCGAGAAGACCAAAGACATCGGGATTTTGAAGGCTCTGGGCGCCTCAACCTCCGGAATCCGTGGGATTTTCCTGGGATATGGGCTTTTGCTCGGATTGGTTGGGGCAGGGGTGGGAATGACCGGAGGGCTGTTGTTCGTCAAAAACATCAACGCCGTCGAAGATTTTCTGTCGGCGACGACAGGCCAGCGCGTCTTCAACCCGGACATCTATTACTTTAGCGAGATACCAACACGCGTGGAACCAGCGACGGTCGTTTGGATCATGTCAGGGGCGGTGGCGATCGCGGTGCTGGCCAGCGTCTGGCCCGCTCAACGGGCGTCGAAGCTTCACCCCGTAGTGGCTCTACGTTACGAATAAACCAAGGTGCATCGCAACGCTCGAGGACGAGTCAAAACCGCTCAAGGAGGGCTTTATGTCGATCCAGATTGCCGCCGAAGGCTTGAAGAAAAGCTACCACAAAGGGAAAACCGAAGTCCCAGTGCTCAGGGAAGTGGACCTGACGGTGCATGCAGGCGAGTTCGCAGCGGTGATGGGGCAAAGCGGGTCGGGCAAGAGCACGCTCTTGCACGTCATGGGGCTTTTGGACGCGCCCGACCAAGGGACCGTCTCGCTTGACGGACACAGGATCGACAACTTGCCCGACAAGAAACGGGACGCGATCAGGAACCAAACCTTCGGGTTCATTTTCCAATTCTACCATCTGCTGCCCGAGTTGACGACGCTGGAGAATGTGCTCATACCTCATCTCATTCGATTCGGCCCTGTATCTTACTTTGCCAAGCGGCGGATTCTTCGGAAGCGCGCTTCGGAGCTGCTCGAGCGAGTGGGGCTCTCGAGACGAATGAAGCACAAGCCTTCGGAGCTCTCCGGCGGAGAGATGCAGCGGGCCGCGATCGCTCGTGCTCTGGCCGCGGAGCCCAGGATC
Source organism: uncultured Planctomycetota bacterium (assembly GCA_963818975.1). Lineage (GTDB taxonomy): Bacteria > Planctomycetota > Planctomycetia > Isosphaerales > Isosphaeraceae > CAWFUI01. The sequence continues at coordinate 130,662 of CAWFUI010000022.1, forward strand.
ATTCTCGCCGACGAGCCTACTGGGAACCTCGACTCTGCCAACGGGCGGATGATCCTCGAGCTTTTGCGCAGACTTGAACAGGGAGGCGCGGGCTAACTATGATTATGGTGACCCACGATCCCTTGATCGCCCAGCAGGCCGACCGCGTGGTCAGGCTTTGCGAGGGAAGCGTCGAGGATATGAGCCACGCCTTCGCGGGCGTCTGATGCTTCGCTCGATCGCTCCAGAACTCGATCCGAGGCGCGGGTCGGCTTGGGGTCCAGAGTCTCTCTTCCGCGGCCTAGCCGCAAAACGAAACTTCTGCGTCTTAGCCCTGAAGGGGCGACTTAGAACAGCCCAGGGCAAGGCCTTGGGATCCGATGAGGCGATTGCATGCCGGATTACCACATTTTAGCCCTTTCAGGGCGACCGGACCGAGGAGATCGAACTCGGTGCAAGGACTTCTCCGTTGACTCCAGGGCATTGCCCTGGGCTTTATTAAATCGCCCTTTCAGGGCTAAGAACCAACACTCTGCTCACAAAAAACATCTCCGCCCAGTGCGCGCATCCTGCACAGTAAGAAACTAAGCACTCGGAGCTGCTTCACGAAAGTCTTGGCAATGAGCTTCAAAGTCAACATCAACGGCAAGCTTTACGACAAAGCCGACGCCAAGATCAGCGTCTACGACCACGGTCTGCTCTACGGAGACGGCGTGTTCGAAGGCATCAGAGCCTATTCGGGGAAAGTCTTTCGCCTGACTGAGCATATCCAAAGGCTTTATGAATCCGCACGTGCAATACATCTGGAAATTCCGATAAGCCCCGGAGAGATGGCCGGCGCCGTCAAAGGGACTCTGGAAGCCAACAACCTGAGGGATGCTTATATCCGCCTGGTGGTCACTCGAGGCGCGGGAAGCCTGGGCCTGGATCCGAAAAAGACCAGCGATCCTCAAGTGATCGTCATTACCGATCATATTAGCTTGTATCCTGAAGAGCTTTATGAAAAAGGGCTAAGGATCGTCACCGCCGGAACCGCCAGGAACCATCCGCGGCCCTGAATCCGAGGATCAAGTCGCTAAATTACTTGAACAACATTTTGGCCAAGATCGAAGGCGCCAACGCGGGCTGCCTGGAAGCCCTGATGCTCAATCACAAGGGCGAGGTGGCCGAGTGCACCGGCGACAACATCTTCGTGGTCAAGAAAGGGGAGATCCACACCCCCTCGATCGACTCGGGAATCCTCGAGGGAATCACTCGCGACGCCGTGATCGCGTTGGCCAAGGGCATGGGAAAGACGGTCGTAGAGCGCATGATGGACCGGCACGACGTTTACACCGCCGACGAGTGCTTCCTGACGGGCACCGCGGCCGAGGTGATCGCCGTGGTCGAGTGCGACGGCAGGCCCATTGGCTCGGGCAAGCCGGGCCCCTTGACGTCGGAGCTCCGCGGGAAATTCCGAGAACTGGTCACGTCTTGAGAAATGCAACACATGTAAGTGGTTTCCTTGAAATTTCATACATCTATAGATTGGCCGCAACGTGATCGAAATCAAGCGGATCCTGGCGCCGACCGACTTTAGTCCTCACGCCGAAGAAGCGCTCCACTTTGCCTGCGACCTTGCCCAGAAGCTGGGAGCGTCGCTTGATCTCTTGCACGTGCTGCCGGAGGTGGTGCCCGTGGTGGCCGACCTCTCGGTGGCGGCGTCTTTGCCTCCGGACTATTACGAAGAAGCCGAGGAACAGGCCAATCAGTCGCTCGCCGGTTCGCTCAAGCCGGGCTGGTCGAAGCCGTCCGAGGTCAAAACCGCCGTGAGATGGGGAGGCGCCGTCGAGGCGATCTGCCAGTACGCACAGGAGCAGGGCGTCGACCTTGTCGTCATCGCAACGCACGGACGCACTGGGCTTTCGCACGTCTTGTTGGGTTCGGTGGCCGAGCGGATCGTGCGTGAATCCCCCTGCCCGGTGCTCACGCTTCGCGACCACTCGACCGATCGCAAAACCCATTCGGATAAGCCGACGAAGGCCTAGATCGAGATACGTTGCAACGATCCCAGGGGAGGCGAAAGTGCGTTTGACGCAGGCAGCGGGCATTCCTGGATCTCGGATCCGAGAGATCGCGGCGCTCGCCGACCAAAATCCCGGAACGCTCCGCTTGTTTTACGGCGAGGACACCCTGCCGACGCCAGAGTTCATCAAGGCGGCGGCCCATCGAGCGATCGACCAAAACCACACGTATTATACGCCTAACGCCGGATACGGCGAGCTTAGAAAAACGATTGCCGAAGCGTACTCTCGGTTGCACGAGGTTGACGTCTCGCCCGCCGAAGTCGTGGTCACCGCAAGCGGCATGGTCTCGATCGTCCTCGCATGCCAGGCCACGGTCGGTCCGGGCGATTCGGCGGTGCTGATCACCCCGCTTTGGCCGAATCTTTCCGCGGCCGTCAGAGCCGCCGGCGCAGAGGCCGTCGAGTTCCCGCTCGAATACGCCGCCGGCGGCTTCGAGCTCGATTACGACAAGCTCGAAGCGGCGATCAAGCCCAACACCAGGCTCCTGGCTCTGGCAAGCCCAGGCAACCCAACCGGTTGGACCGCGAGCGAGGCCGATTGGAAGCGAATCAGTGATCTCTGCAATCGACGCGACCTTTGGCTCTTGGCCGACGGCGTTTACGAACGCTTATACTATGAACAAAACGTCGCGCCGAGTCCTTGGGAGCTCGCGGAGGCTCGCCCGCGGACGATCGTCGCGCAGAGCTTTTCGAAGGCTTATCGAATGACGGGTTGGCGCATCGGCTACACGATCGCCCTGCCCGAGCTTTCAAAGACGCTGGCCAAGATTCAGGAGTTTGTCGTCAGCCACGCAGCCGGCTTTACGCAGGAGGCCGCCCGGTTTGCAATCCTCGAGGGAGATCCGTTCATCGCCGAGAGCCTCGAAAGATATCGAAGGCACAGGCGGATCGCGGTCGACCGGCTCCGCGCCATGGAGGGAGTGAGCCTTTCCGAACCCTCCGGAGCGTTCTACGTTTTCCCCAAGCTCGAAGGCCTTAAGGATTCGTTTGGACTCTGCAAGAATCTGGTCGAGAAACGTAAGGTCGGAGTGGCCCCTGGAAGCGCCTTCGGCGTCGGCGGAGAGGGGCATATACGCATCTGCTTTGCCGTCGACGAGAAGACGCTCTCAGAAGGCATGGACCGCTTCGAAGCCGGCTGGATGGAGTATCGACAATCGCTAGAGAAAAGGACGTGAAGGCGCATGGATCCTGATTCGACGCCCCCAGGCCCGGACCGAGTGATCTTTCAGGGAAGGAAGTTCGACCTCGTGCTGAGGCCCAGGCTCTTGAAGAGCGGAGAATGGTCCGAGCGCGAAGTGGTGGTGCATCCCGGCGCGGTGGCTCTGGTGCCCATGGTCGATCCCAACCACGTCTGTCTCGTGAAGAACCACCGGTACAGCGTTGGCAAGACCCTTCTCGAGGTCCCCGCGGGCACTCTCGAGCGCGGCGAATCGCCCGATCAGACGGCGGTACGAGAACTCAAGGAGGAAACCGGCTACACTGCGGAATCGATGCGCTGGATCGCAACCTGGTTCGTATCGCCAGGCGTGATGACTGAGAAAATGCATTTGTACCTGTGTGAGAACCTTACGGCTGGAGAATTGGCTCTCGAGCCCGACGAGAACCTGGAACCCGTGATCGTCGAGTGGGAAGAGGCTTTGCGGATGGTTGCGTCGGGAGAGGTCGTCGACGCCAAGACCATCGCTTCGATCTTGCTGTGCGATCGACTCCGAAGGGCGTGAGCGGCGCCGTTGCCCGCCGCACGCCCAAGTTGGATTAGGCGCTGACTCTCTTTATCGGGCAGCGCCGTCGATGCGAAAACAGCCCGGGACGAGCGACGCGTCGAAAAGATGCGGGCCGGGGGCGGGCACGCCCTGGGCGTTGGTGAATAGGTCGTTGTCTTTAATCGACGGCACGCTTCTGCTCGGCAGCCACACGACGTGGCCGTCGACGAAGAGCACGTTTTGCCCCCTGCCGTAATGGTTCGGGCTGTTGCCTTCCAGGATCTTATGGAGATCGTCGCTGTGCGGAGGGAGGTCGGCCATCAGCGGAATCAGGGCGTTGAGTTGGTCGGAGCGCCCTTCAACCGCGCCAGGCTCGACGCAGAAACAGAGATTGAACGCGTAATCTCCGCAGAGCATCCTCCTTGCGGCCGCATGTTGCTCGTTTTCAAAGCTGGAGAGCTCGGGAAGATGGTGTGCATGCTCATGTTTCCCGTTGGCGGGGCAGTCGAGAGCCTGCAAGTTTGGCAAATGCCCGGAGTCTTTCAAAAGCATGGCCCAGACGCCCGCGTAAGGAGCGGGGCCGTCGGGCTCGGCCAGCGGCAGCGAGTGATTGGCGGTGGTGTACTGAGCGAGACCCACGCCCAGCTGTTGAAGATTGAAGCCGCATTCGGCCTGATCCATCTTGATGCGGCTGCGATGGACAGAGGGCAGGAGCGTCAGCACGCCGGCCAACAGGATCGACGCGGCCACGGCGACGTCTGCCCAGCGAAAAGGGACTCGCACCGGGACGAACTCGCGGATCGACCACCGGCCTCGAACCTCGTCCACGCGGGCAAAGGACGCTTCGAGCAGGCCCGAGGGCGGGTCGAGGTCGTCGGAAGGACCGTCGTTCAAGTACAAGTCAACGTGTTGGACAAGCAGATCCAGCCGATCGAGAAAGCGCGGGGTCGGCGGCGGACTCCGACTCGATTCGCGATTTCTCGCCGGGGTCCAGCTTTCCAAGGGCGTAATCGAGCATTTCTGAAGCGTTCATGACATTCAATCGCTCTCGCTCATGTCCGCCGCCCCGGCCATTTCCTGAATCCTGGCCAACGCGGCGTGCAACCTCGATTTGACGGTTCCAACGGGTATTTTCAGTATCTCCGAGATCTCACGGTACTTGAGATCTTGGTAATATGCCAATATAAGGGTTTGTTTGAGTGCGGGTGGGAGCCGATCGATGCTCTTACGGATCCAGTCCCGTCGTTCCTCGGACTGAAGCTCGGCAAGCGGCCCTGGGACCTCGTTGACAAGCAGGTCGACAAGCGCCCCAGCTTCGGACTCTCCGCCCGAGGCGCCGTGTCGCTGATCGAGACTGACGGTCGGCCGCCGGCCGGCCTTGCGGAGCGCGTCCACCGCCTGGTGGGTTGCAATCGCGTAAAGCCAGGGACGAACGGGACGGCCGTCCTCATAAAGGGCCTTCTTCAAATGGATTTGCAACAGTGTATTTTGGAAGACGTCGTCGGCGAGGGCTCTGTTCCCCAGGTAACGAACCAAGTAGCGATAAAGCTCTTTCTCGTGCCTACGGACCAAAGCCTCGAAGTCCCCGGCGCGGCCAAATTCTCGATAGCGACTCAGCAAAACCTCGTCGGTTTCGTGGTCGAGTTCCTCGGCCAAGGTCTGGGCCTTCATTCAAAATACGCTCCGCTCTTGCGGAGAGTTCGGGCTCTTGGGGCAAAAACAACGAAAAAGAGTCGCATTTTCGTTTCGCTCGAAGCGGCAGCGGGCGGATGAAGAGTCAATTCCCAGGGCTCGGAGCTTTCCCTCGTCCGCAAGCATCCAAATTCGTCACGCTCGGGTCAAGAACCAAGCGACTCCAGCCGAATCACTGACTTTCGCCCCGGTTCGAGCCATTCCCAGGCAAAGGCTAAGCAAGCACGCCTTTGACAACGCGACCCCCAACATCAGTCAAGCGTTCGTCCCGGCCGTTGTGCAAGAACGTCAAACGCAAATGATCGAGCCCCATCAGATGTAAAATCGTAGCATGAAGGTCGTTGACGTGCACAGGCTCTACAGCGGCCTTGAGCCCGATTTCATCGGTCTTGCCGACCACGGCGCCCCCTTTGACGCCGCCGCCGGCAAGCCACATCGAGAACCCTGTGGCGTTGTGGTCTCTTCCCCTGCCGGCATTCTGGCTCACCGGCGTGCGGCCAAACTCGCCGCCCCAGACCACCAGAGTCTCGTCGAGCAAACCACGACGCTTAAGGTCCTTGAGCAACGCGGCCACTGGACGATCGGTCAGTCCACACATCTTCTCATGGTTCGCGTCGATGTCGTCGTGAGCATCCCATTGCCATGCAACGGGCCCGCCACCGGAATACAGTTGGACGAAACGCACGCCCCTTTCCACCAGGCGTCTGGCCAACAGGCAGCGGGTGCCAAACTCTCGAGTGCGGGCGTCGTTCATGCCGTAAAGCTCTTTGGTCTCGGCACTTTCGTCGCTAAGGCTCACGGCGTCTGGGGCTTCAGACTGCATTCGAAACGCAAGCTCGTAGGACGCGATTCGGGCAGAGAGCTCGGAATCCGCAGGATCGAGCCCGTCCTGGTTCATCGACCTCAACAGGTCGATCGTCCCTCGCTGCTGTTCCATCGAGAAAGCTCGTGCGGGCTTGAGGTTCACAATGGGTCTCTCGCCTTGGCCGAAAAGGGTCCCCTGATAGGTTGCAGGCAAGAACCCTGAACCCCAACAAGGGGCTCCGCCTTCGGGTGTGCCTTGAGGTTGAGTCATCACCACAAAAGCAGGCAAATTCGCGGAAACGGCGCCAAGCCCGTAAGTTGCCCAGCTCCCCAAACTCGGGAAGCCCATGAACGTCCTGCCAGAGTTCATTTGATACATCGCGGGTGCATGCACAACACTGTCGCAATGGCACGAGCGGATGATGGCAATATCGTCAGCGTGCTCATGCAAGCATGGTATCAAATCCGACATTTCCATCCCAGACTTCCCATATCTTCCAAATTTCCGATGACTGGCAAGGCAGAGGGGATCCTGTTCGATGAACTGAGAGTTCACTTTGCCGAAACTGGGAGGAAGCGGTTTTCCGTCCAGCCGCGCGAGTTCGGGTTTGGGGTCGAAGAGATCGACTTGGCTGGGCCCACCGGTCATGAACAAGAAAATGCAACTCTTGGCTTTGGCAGGGTGGTGGCCAGAGCGAGGCGCCAGTGGGTTCGAACCGTCAACGAGAGCCGACTTCGCTTCCTGCTGGAGAAGCCCAGCCAGGCCTAGCAAGCCGAAGCCGCCTCCGGCGGATTGGAGCCAACGGCGTCGGCTCCAGGAGGTCGGAGGCGTTCCGAACCCTCCAAGGCAATGCTTTGTCTGTTGTGTTGATTCTTTCATACTAGCACATGTCGTTTAGTTATTATTTAACATACAGGAATTCATTGCTGTTCACCATGGCGATTGCCAGGTCGACCCACGCGGCCTGCCTGGGAAGCGCAGACCTCCGCGCGCGGAGGCAGCGGTCTAACGAGCGCATCGGCGCGTCTGTCTTCGAGTAGACGACCTTGGGAATCGAGAAACGCCAGCGCCCTGGTGGTTTCCGAACGACGTGGATCCCTGTTGTAGACAATCCGGTAGAGCCTGACGATCCTCGATTCATCGCTTGCTTCGGACTCCCGAAACACCCTTCCCGCAAGCGCCTGGGCGCGAGAAACGGCGAATTCGCCGTTGAACAACGAAAGCGCCTGGATTGCATGCGTACTGCTCGAACGTTCTGGACAGGGCGATTGCGTGTCCGGAGCGTCGAATGCATCGAACAGCGGATAACGTACGTTTCGCTTGCGGTAAAGATAAAGCGACCGCTTGGCCTGGAGGCGAGCGTCCCTGGTTTCGGGCCAAAGCTCGACAAGCTCGTCTTCGGTGAAGATCAGGCTCTTCACCTCAGGTTCCAGAGGCCCACGAACCCCTGGACCGCCGAGCTCGAGGTTGATTTCGCCGGAGACCGCCAGCAAACCGTCGCGGATGCTCTCGGCGTCAAGGCGACGCCTATTCATCCTCCACAAAAGAGCGTTCTCGGGATCGAGATCTTGGGCCTTGGCATTGCGGACGTTCGACGCCTGGCGATAAGTTGCCGACATGACCATAAGTTTGTGCAGCGGCTTGAGCCGCCAAGAGCCTTCGACAAGCTTATGCACGAGCCAGTCGAGCAGTTCTGGGTGGGTAGGGGGCTCTCCACGTAAGCCAAAGTCGCTGGGCGTCGTGACGATCCCCTTGCCGAAATGGCGCTGCCAGAGGCGGTTGACGATCACTCGTGCGACAAGCGGGTTCTTGGAGTCGGTCATCCACTGGGCGAGCCGAATTCGCCGCTTCGCTGTAGGATTCGAAGGCGGATCGGCGAAGGCGTGGTTTCGGAACGACGCAAGCAAAACGCCTGGCGGTCGAGGCTCGACGAGAGGTCCTTTGTTATGGACGTCGCCACGTCGATTGACGTAAGTTTTGGGCCAATCCGCGGCTTTTTCGGCGACCGCCATCGCTCGCGAGGGAGCGGAGGGCAGGCCCAAGCGGAGCTCGAAGATCTCGCGTTTGAGCGTCTCTCGCTTGGCAAAGTCGATTTCGTTCTCGGCCACGGCGGCCGCGACGTCCTCCCACGTCACTCTGATGCTGTTGGCGAGTCCCGACGCCTGTTTCTTTTGCGTGGGCGAGCGGTCTTTGGGAGGAATTGCCAGGAGAGCTCGCTCGGCTTCGCTGAGCATGTTTTCTTTCCGACGCCGGATTTCATCGCGATAGGACGATTCGAGGAGCTGCTGGCTTCGAGCGAATGGTTCCACGCGGGACTCGACTTCGGCTTTGACCGACCCCGCCATCGCCAGCTCCAAGGGATTCTCGAGGGATACGTCGTCGAAATTCGCCCCAGAAAAGAAGGCCTGGAGCCTGTAGTAGTCGGTCGTCGGCAAAGGATCGAACTTGTGGTCGTGGCAGCGGGCGCAGGCCATGGTCAAGCCCATGAATACAGAACCCACGGTGCCGGTCACTTCCGTAAGTTCCGATTGACGCTTCACCTCCAGATCGACGTTGCCTCTGGCGACCAACCTGGGTCCGCACCTGAGGAATCCCGTCGCGATCAGCGCGTTCGAATCACCAGGAAGAAGCTCATCCCCTGCTATTTGAAACTGGACGAAGCGATCGAAAGGCATGTCGGAATTGAGCGCGTCGACCAGCCAGTCCCGATAGCGCCAGGCGTCGGGCCGGTTTGCGTCGTGTTCGAAGCCGTCTGTGTCGGCGTAGTGGGCGAGGTCGAGCCAATGCTGGGCCCAGCGCACCCCGTACTGAGGCGAGGCCAAAAGCCGATCGACCACGCGCTCGTATGCGTCCGGCCTTTTATCATCCAAAAAGACTTTCAGGGCTTCAGGCGTTGGTGGAAGTCCAGTCAAATCGAGCGTAACGCGACGGAGCAGCGTCTCCTTTTCGGCGGCCGGCGCGGATCGAGGTCGATCGCTTCGAGTTCCGCGAGGATGAAAGCGTCGATCGGGTTCTGGACTTCGCCTTGTCGCTTGACAGCGGGAGGAATCGGGTTTGAAAGCGGTTGAAAGGCCCAGTGTTCGAGTTGGGCGGGCTTGAAGGTCTCTGGAGGAGCTGGCGAGTGGGGATCGTCTGCAAATACGAGACGCGTCGTCGCCAAGCAAATCAAACCAGCGGCGATTATGGAACGCATAAAGAGGTTCCAACACGAATGTTACGCAGGTCGGACGCCGTTCACTTCGAAGCCGCTTCGTCGACGACCAGATCGATCGCGGCGAAGTGTTCGTGATCGCTGTCGGTATTGCGTGTTTCGAGCCGAACAAGATACGTTCCGGGCTTATCGATCTTGAAAGAGTGTTTGCCTTTCGCCCGCCCATTTGGCTTGAAATCCATCTCGAAAGCGGTTTCGACCACAACGTACCCGGTCTTCTCGTCTAGGTCGGGAAGATCCTTTTGCCCAACCTTTGCTTCCTTGGCAACATAAAAGTGAAGGATCGCGTTTTCAATCGTTTTGTGAGGGTATATGTTTGCGAATACCCATTCAACCTTGATCGTTTCGCCGGCGTTGGCGTGGAGCACGGGTCTGGGGTTCTTGCCAGAATCCGGCGGGGTCTGGTCGACGAACGCCGTTTCCTTGTCTTTCCCGGTTGATACGTCGAGGGTGATCTTGGCATGCTCCGCCGCGAAAGATTGCCCAGTTTGCAAGGCTAGGAAGACGACTAAGACCTTTGAAATGCGAAGCATGTGGGGCTCCTGGGGGGGCAGGGGAGTCGAGCGGAACGGGTTCCGAATCGCTTGGGGCGCCTGTACGTTGGCAATTCCGCGTGAAGTCACAGTCAAGGCGAGGTTCTTGCCGATAGAGGATTCTACAACAATCGAGGAGGCAACGCGAACCTGCGCGGTTGAGTTTAGCGGTTAGGAGGGCCTGAGGATGATCGGCAAGATCGCGAGGAGTGTTCGAGATCGGCTAGGCGTGGGCCTACTGCTGATTGCAGGCTTTGCCATTCCCGCGTGTCAGGGAACGGCGGCGTCTCAGCGTCTTGAATCGTTCAGGTACAGGGTTTTGAGGCCCATTACGGACCCAGCGACTCCTCAGAAACCGCGCTACCTCCGCAGCTATGCAGGATACAACTACGGTCCCGACCGACCTCGCAAGCGCGACCTGATCAACTCCCAAAAAGCCGCTGTGCCAGACTCTTTGGTCGAGTAGGACGCGTTTTCCCCTGGATTCTCGGATCCATTCGGGCTGAAGAGACAGCAATCCGTACCCTGGGGGCTCAGTCTCATTTTCCAGGCGGCGAAAGCGCCTGGTCCATGGGCCTCACTCGCAAACGCACCGCTTTGGGGGAGTACGGCATCCAAGCTGCGAGTCGATGCGTCTATAATTTTAGGAGATGCCAACTTCTGAACCAACTTTCCAAAAGCCGGTGACATGGGGCAGAGCGACATCCGAATCGGCGTCGTGGGTGCGGGGGAGGTGACGCGGAAGCGGCATATCCCAGGCTTTCTGTCGATCCCAGGAGTGAAACTCGTCGGCGTCTGCAACCGTCGCCGCGAGTCTTCGGCGCGGGTGGCTCGAGAATTCGACATCCCGCAGATCTACGACGCATGGGAAGATTTGGTCTGTGACGAACGTATCAACGCCGTCGTCATAGGCGCGTGGCCCTACCTGCACTGTGGCATCACTCTCGAGGCTTTCGATCACGGCAAACACGTGCTCACGCAGGCGCGCATGGCCATGAACGCTCGCGAGGCCCAACGGATGCTCGATCGTTCTCGCGAACTGCCGCACTTGGCTGCAATGGTGGTTCCCAGTCCTTATGGGCTCGCCGGCGAGGCCTACATGAGAAGGCTCTTGTCCGAGGGCTTCCTCGGCAAGCTGCGCGAAATTCATGCGTACTATCTTTCCGACGTCTACGCCAGCCCAAAACGCCGCTTTTGTGGCGTCAAATCGCCAAGTATTCAGGTTTTAATACACTCTATCTGGGAATTCTTTACGAATCGATCATGCGTTTCACGCCGCCTGTCAACAAGGTGATCGCGCACGCCTCGAGGTTGGTGCCAACCCGCCTGAACCCTGAAACAGGGGAGGCTGCCAAGGTCGGCGTCGCAGACAGCGTTCAGGTTTTGACCGAGCAGGAAGACGGATCGGTAGGCGTTTATCGCTTAAGCGGGGTTGTTCACCACCAGAAAGGGATGGGAGTCACTCTCTTCGGTTCCAAGGGGACGCTCGAATACGATTTCGAGCGCGACCTGATCAGAGGCGCCCAAACGGGGCAAGAGACTCTTCTTCCGCTCGAGATTCCCGCCGACCTTCGAGGGGGGTGGAGCGTCGAAACCGACTTCGTCGCGGCGATCAGGGGCGAAAAGGCGGTGTCGCACACCGACTTTCTCACTGGCGCCAAGTATATGCAATTCACAGAGGCCGTAGCGGAGCTCTCGGCATCAACAGCCTGTGCACCTACCGCTCCGCCAGTTCTCCAACCCCAGCCTTTGAAGGCCTTGGATTCGATGGAACGCGAGTTCGATTCGAGTTATGTATCTGTCTTTGCATGTGTCCATTCGCTTTCATTCCGTTGACGCCTGTGGTTCGACGAGTTCGCGGATGGGTTCCGGGCAGACAGCCCAGGTCGCCTGGTAAGTGGCTTCCAGTGGGACGTAAACGTGTGAACTACTCGTTAAAAACAGCGGCATGTCCGGCATGGGTTGGCCAACGCACACAGGCTCGATGTAGGCAGTGAACTCGTCGCCCGCCTGGTATGCGACCAGGGTCAGCGGCCTTCCCTTCGGCAATTCAAAAGGTTCATCGGTGAACTCGTCCCAGATGGCTTTGTGGATACCCTGAGGGTCTCTGGCGGAGGGCGGAAAGAGGTCGACCAACAACAGATGGATCCCGTTGCGCAAGAATGCGACCGCTTTATCCACGAACCAACGCATGGAATTCCGGCTGTCCTTGTTGCCGGGTGAGACGATCTCGATGACGGCCACCACGTCGCCGAGGTGGTGGCGGATGGAGATGCGGTTGGCTTTGCGTGCGTACTGGGCCGCCTCGGAAGCAACCCGCGCGGTCAGCGAGGCCTTGGGAGGGTCGAGGATCGCCGACGACGGCCCCAAGGGTTGCTTCGCCCTCTTCTTTAGCTCGACCGCGATCACGTCCGGTTCTGGGCCGTCGATCTTCTGCTCGACGAGAGCGTAATAGCCCTTCGTGAGTACGCCGCCGTTGAGCGCATTGCGGATTTCGATGCTCCACGCTTGATGGAAATCGTGGAAAAGACCTGATGGAACGCGGGTCCAATCGTGGATTGGCATGACAAGCCTCCAGAATCCGACAGGATTTTAGCACGAAGCTTGCCGGTTGGCCAACGCTCGGAGCGTTGAGCCATTCGCCGCTACGGAGGCCGACTTCCGCACCTACCGCTCCGCCAGTTCTCCAATCCCAGCCTTTGAAGGTCTCGCCGAGCTCATCATTCGCGATCGTACGTATTCGCCGGCGATCGCTCCTTTGGCGCACAACACGCTCAGTTCCTCTTCGCTCAAAAGGCGCGGCAGGGACTTGTCCTTCGCCCTTCCCAAACAATGGTCAAACGTTGACAACACCACGCACATGATCACGAAAGAAACTATCAGATTCACGTGGATCCAAAGGCCAATGGAATTCCAGACGGCGCTGGAGTTTGGCATGTTCGGACGAGTTGCCAGCGCCGTGAGTTCGCCCGGTCCGTACCAACAGCTTTCCATGACGATTCCGCCGAAGTAGGTTTCCAATGACGAACGGCCTCCATGCTCTGGTTGGAATTGGAAGAGAGCAAAAAGCGCGGCGAGGCCGGCAAATCCGATCGCCAGCGGCTTTGCCGCGCTCCTGCCAATTTTCCGAAGCGATCGAAAACATGCGATTCCCACCAGGACGATTAGCCCCGCGAAGATCCATTTGCTGTAGTCGGCCAGTTCCCGCTCGACGTCTGGGAAACTTTGGAGAACCGACACGATGCAGACGAGGCCCACCGTCAATCCTAGAAAGATCAGGATGCTCGCCGTCAACGATCGCCCGAGCCTGGAAATCCAGGTGGCGCAGGCCATGCCGATGCTGGTCGTCAATGCGCCGAAGGAGAGAATGAGCCCGAACATCGCTCCAGCTCCCTGCCACCTGATCTCTCGGGTCGCCATCGTGAAAACCAGAGTGCAGGGCAAAACCGCGATCACGGGAACGAGCCGAAACGTCGCCCACCATTTTCCCAGCACCACTGCTCGCGTGGCGATGGGGGTCGCGAGGATGACGTCCAGGCTGCCCCTGGCTCGCTCTTCGGCAAGAGAGGTGGTTGCGCTCGCCGCCAAAAGCAACAACCCGATCGAGACCTGGAAGGCGTTGACCAGCGGAGAGAGGTCGAGGCGGAGCGAGCCAGCGCTCAGATAATAATGTGCGATCGTCGCCAGGCTTGCTGTTTCGAACAAGACAATATAAATGAACAACACAGCGGTTCCCCAGCGCGTCGGCTTCTTATCGCGCCATTCGCCAGAGCACAGGATTGAAATCGAGCGGCGGTGAAGGAATCAGCCGTTTCCACCGCCTGTGCAGCCGAGCGTAGAACCCCGTCCTCTCCTTATTTGGAGCCCTGGTCGACTCGTTGGCTGCGACCGATCGCACCCTCCATACGGCAATCCCAGCCAACACGGTCGAGATCGCCAAGACCGTCGCGAAGAACCCGACGAAATGCACCACGTCTACTTCTTTGGGATGGTTGTAAGGCGCATAGACCAGCCAATACACATTTGTATAATCCGCCCAGGTCGGCGTCCCTCCCGCGAACACCGCCCCCGGCGAAACGATAGCCAAGTAGACGGAAGGCCCGAGCAGCCACGCCGCCCAGATCATGTACACCATCATCAATACTTCGTGTGGCTTCCTCGCCCAAACCGAGATGAAAAGGCTCAAAGTACAACCAAGGATTGCAACGCCTACCGTGGCAAGCAGCGAACCCCAAAGGACCTCGGGGTCGATCCCGCCCAAAAAGGTCGCCAGCATCGTCACCGGCAGCATACACGCCGTCAGTAGCAAAACCGGCAAAAGCCGCGACCCCAGTTTGCCGAGAATCAATTCCAGATTCGATAAGTCTGTTGTAAACACATGTGACAGCGTGCCTCTAGACTTGTCGGTGCAGATCGACCCCGCCGTGGCCGCAGGCGCCGCGAAGAGCACGATCGAAACCTGGATCGCTATCAACACCTGGTAGAAGGAGACGCCAACCTCCGCCAAACGAGCAAGCGTCTGGGCCTGTGGGTCTTGCATGCGCATCGCCCAGACGACCGAAAGACCCGCCAGGAGCGCGGAAACAACAAAAACGCGCATCGCGAAGAACTGCCAACGCCGAGACTGCACGATGCATTCGTAGACGAATACCGGCCCTGGGCCAATCCGAATCCGCATCCAAATTCCCCTCAAGAGCCGCACAAACCAAAGCCGTATTTTACCGGTGTCAGAGCTCGAGCGGCAGCCCAGACGATCGCTCCGACGGCTCTCCAATCAAAGCCGATCGACGCTCCCCCGCCAATTTGCCAAAAAACCGAGATCGCAGGAAACCGTGGACAGACCCAGCCCGCGTCCTCAGTTCCTCGAGCTGCTCGTCGTCGAAGAAACGCGCTCGAGACCTGTCTTTCACTCTTCCCAGGCAGTGGTCGAAGGTTGCCAATACGGCGTTCATGATCACGAAAGAAGCCACAAAGTTCACAATCGTCCAAAGTCTATAGAGGCGGAGGGTCGAGCCGACGTCGACGCCGCTCCGTAGCGGAAGTATAGCTGTAAGCAGGCCTGGGCCGAACCAGGAGCTTTCGACAATAATTCCTCCGGCAAAAGTCTCGGCCGGTCTTCCCCCGGGTTTAGGCTCAACGATTGCTAATATGAATAGAAACGCACAAGCAGCAAACGCCAAGGCAATAGGCGCCGCAGTCGTTCGGCCCAAGCGATTGAGTAAACCGAAGCAAAGCGCTCCCGTAGCAACGAACAAAGCCGCAAACACCCACTTGAGCAACCCTGATCCACCGCTTTGGTTCGCGAACAAATCTCCCATGCCGAATGCAAGACAGACGGTTCCCACCGTGATTCCGAGATAGATCAAAATACTTGCCGCGAGCGACCTCCCCAATCTGGGGATCCACGCAGCGCAGGCAAGGCCAATGCTGGTTGTCAGAGCGCCGTACCCGAGTATCGAAACGAACATCTGAACGACTCCAATCAGCCTCATCCCACCGGTCGGCTCGGAAAGCACAAGTACGCACGGCCAGAAGGCAAGGAAAGGAACCATCCGGAAGCTCGCCCACCATTTGCCCAAAACGATGGCGCGGGTGGCGAGCGGAGTCGCGAGAATCACGTCCAAGCCGCCGCGAGCGCACTCCTCGGCGAGAGACGTCGTGGCCGCCGCTGATACGAGCAAAAGTCCAATTGAGACCTGAAACGCGTTGACGAACGCCGGGAGATCTCGCATTCTTCCGGTAGGAGCCAACAATCCCTGTACGACCATCGCCAAACTTGCAATTGTGAACAACAGTATATACGTGAGTACTACCGCCGTCCCCCAGAGCGTCCCCTTTTTGTACCGCCATTCGCGCCAAAGCACTGGGTTCCTATCGAGCGAAGGGGACGGGAGCCGTCTCCAGATCTTTCGCAACCTTGCGAGAAAGCCCGTTCTCGACTTCACGGCGGGCCGGCTCGGTTCCATTGCCGCCGCCCATCGGACTTTCAAGACCGCGATTCCCGCAAGCAACGCCGATATTGCCAGGGACGCGCCAAAGAAACTGACAAAATGAACGGCGCTCACTTCGCGTGGATGGTTATAGGGCGAATAAACCAGCCAGAAGATGTTTGTGTAATCCGCCCACGTGGGAGCGCCCGCAGTAAACACAGACCCGGGAGACGCGACCAACAGGTAGACCGTAGGTCCGAGCAGCCAGACCGCCCAGATCATATACACCATCATCAAAACTTCGTGCGGTTTTCGAGCCCAGACCGAGATGAAAAGGCTCAACGTGCAGCCGAGCACGCCAATCCCTAGCGTGGCCAGCAACGCGGACCAGAGAACCTGCGGATCGATGCCGCCCAAGAACGTCGCGAGCATCGTAACCGGCAGCATGCACAAAGTTAGCAAGATCACGGGCAGAAGCCTCGAGCCCAGCTTCCCCATGATGATCTCGAAATTCGACAGGTCCGTCGTAAGAACGTGCGAAAGCGCACCCCTCGCTTTGTCGATGCAAATCGAACCCGCGGCGGCGGCTGGGGCTAAAAAGAGCACGATCGAAACCTGAATCGCGATGAGCACCTGATAGAACGCGACTCCAACTCGCGCCAAATCGGCAAGCGTGTGCATCGGCGCCTGCGGCTTGTTCATGAGCCAAACGACCACAAGCCCGACCAGTAACGCAAGCACGACGAAGCTGCGCAGTCGCGTAGAACTGCCAACGCCGAGAAGCTGTGATGCACTCGTAGGTGAAGACGGGACCAGGGTTAAGTGGAATCGCCATACCGATCCTCCCTCTCACCAAAATCCCTGCGAAAGGAGCATTTTACCCTTGTCCGAGCCCGGTTGCGATGAATACCTTCCGGAGTCTGCAAAAGACCCGACGGTTGAGTTTGCTCATTACTCCTTCCTCCTCGACACCCGTCTCGCCGAGGGGTAATCTATTCGGATTGAAGCCTCGCCTGATCTCCGCATGTTGCCGTTTCATTCGCGCAAAAGAGGGAGAACTGAACCATGCCCGATTCGAAGACCAACCCGATCGACCGTCGAGAATTCCTACAGGCGGGCGCTGCCACGGTTGCCGTGGCTGCAAGCTTGAGTCCGAGTCTCGCCTCGGCGGCTGAAGACGACGCAAAGCCGGACGAGAACAAGCCGATCCTGCCCAAGCGGGTCTTAGGCAAAACGGGCGTGGAAGTGACGATCCTCAACCAAGGGACCGTCGGCCAGCCCGCCTCGCTCGAACGTCTGCTTCGCTACGCTTACAAATCAGGCGTCCGCTACTTCGACACAGCCGAATCCTACGCCAACGCCGAAGGCGTTTTCAAACAGTGGTTCGAGGCCCAGCCCGAGGTTCGAAAGACCATCTTCCTGGCCACCAAGCATGGTTCGGGCAGCCCCGCCGACATGGTCAAGAACGTCGACGCTCGGCTCGCACGGCTCGGCACCGATTACATCGATCTGCTCTTCTTCCATGGCCTCGACACCAAGAAAGTCGACTGGCCCAAAAGCAAGGAGATGAAGGAAGCCATCGAGGCCATCAAGAAGACCGGCAAGGTCAAGTTTGTTGGCTTCTCGACCCACGACCCCTCGATCGCCAAGCAGCTTCAAAACGCGGCTGAGGGCGGTTTTGTTGATGTGATCATGCTCAAATTCAGCCCTTGGCTCGAGAAAGATTCGGCGCTCAACAAGGCCCTGGACGCTTGCCACAAAGCGAACATCGGCCTGGTTTCGATGAAGCAGATCGCCGGCCAGGCGCTCAAGATCACCGAGGAGCGCGTTCCCACTCTGAAGGCCAAGAAGCTGACGCCCGCCCAGGGCCTCCTGCACGCGATCTGGACCGACGAACGGTTCTCGAGCTCGTGCGTTACGATGCGTACGACCGATCAGACCAACGAGAACGTTGACGCAGCCCGCCGTTTCGAGCCCTTGAAGACGGCCGAACTCGAAGAGCTCCGCGACGCGCTACTGGCCGGCGGTCCAACGATGTGCCCGAATTGCGACGGCCGATGCTCGATCGCGGCCGGCACCGCCGCCAAGCTGGGCGACCTGGCTCGTTTCTACACCTACCACGAAGAACATGGGATGCGCAGGCACGCCCGCGATCAATACGCCGAATTGGACGCAGCCGAGCGAAACTGGGAAGGCGCTGATCTTGCTGCCGCCCGTGAGGCCTGCCACAACAAGATCGACTTCTCGCAGATCCTCCCAGAAGTCGACCGGCTGCTCTCTTGAGGGAAGGCCACAGCCGATCGAGCCGGCGCCGCGTCTGCTCGATCGGTTCGTTCGCACTCGATCAGAATCCGGGCCTAACCTTCTCTTGCTTCCTCTTTCCTTGTAGGAGGGCGAGAGTTCTTGAACCGTAAACAAAGGCTCGTCGTTTACGTCACGAGCCACGGGTTCGGGCACCTGAATCGAACGGTTGCTGTGCTCAATCGCGTCGCTGCGAGCGTACCGATTACGATTCGTTGCCATCGCAACCTGTTCGATCATTGGCTCGAACGCTTGACGAGAGAAGCGGAGCTGGAACACCACGTCTCCGACGTCGGCGCGATCAATCCCGAAGGCAACAGTCAGGAGACCGACGGCAAGGGTACTCTCGAACTGGCTGGGCGGGTTCACGCTGAAGCACGAGAGCAGATCTTGGCCGAAGTGAACCGACTGCGCGAACTGAACGCCGGCGTGGTTCTATGCGACGCCCCGCCGCTGCCGCTCGTCGCGGCGAAACGGGCGGATGTTCCTGGGATATTGCTGGCCAACTTCACCTGGGCCGACATCTACGAGCCACACGCACGCCTGCTAGGACAAGAAGCCCTCGCGCTCGTCGCCGACTATCGCAGCGCCTATCGGCAGGCCACCCAGGTTTTTCGCGCTGAACCTGCTCTGGCGATGAGTTGGCTTCCAAATCAAATTCCGATCGGCATGGTGGTCACAAAGGGGAAAGATCGCTCGAGCGAGCTGAGAAAGGCGCTCGGATTCTCTTCGAAGGAACGGCTTGTCTATTTTTACATCGGTCGATACGGCCAGTCCAACCTGCGCTGGGAGCGGATTGAATCGCTTGGCAAGAAGGGAATCCACTTCATCGGTTTTCATCCGCCCCCGCAGGGTTCGATCGCGAACATGCACGTGATGAACGCCAACGACTGGACCGGGACGGACCTGGCCTCCTCGTGCGAGGCGGTGGTCGCCAAGGCGGGCTATGGAACCGTCTGCGAAGCAATGGCTGCGCGAAAGCCGATGGTCTATCCTCCCAGAAGCGGGTTCGCCGAGCACAGGGCGCTCGATCGCGCCCTCAGAGCTTGGGGCGGAGGCGTTCCCTTGGCGGCCAAGAGGTTCGCCGAGCTCGATCTCGAAAAGGCGATCGAGCGTGCCGCTTTCAATCAAGCCCGGTCCACCTCCTTTCAGCGAGGACGGCGCCCAGGTCGCAGCCAAGATTATCGAAGTTACGCTTGCGAGGAGATGAGACATGGCAGAGCTCTCGAGTTCGAACATGCTTCGCCGCCGGTTCCTTGGGACCTCGGGTCTGGCGCTTGCGGGCGGAGCCTTGACTCTCGCTCAAACCCATTCGAGCCCCGCGGCCAAGGCGCCTGACAAGACTCACGTCCTGGTCTGGGACGAGCGCCAGCCCGCACAGAATCAGGCCTACGACAATTTCCTCGGCAATGCGATCGCCGACCACCTCCGAGGCCAAGGACTCTCCGTGAAGTCCGCGTCCCTCGACGACCCCGATCAAGGCCTATCCGAAACAGCGCTCGACGACGCCCGTGTACTCATTTGGTGGGGGCACGTGCGGCATGCAGAGGTCTCATTTGAAACCGCCCGACGGATTGTCTCGCGAATCAAGGAGGGGCGCCTCTCGCTTGTTGCCTTGCATTCCGCCCACTGGTCGACGCCGTTCGTCGAAGCCATGAACGAACGATCGCGCATGGAACTAGCCAAAACCGTCGCCTCGCGTCCCGACGACAAATTCGAGATCCACGAAATACCCGCCGAACGCTTCAAAGCGCCGAGTCGGGAGGCTCGATTGACTCCGTATGTCGAGTATCGCAAGAAGCCTGGAGGGACTGCGGAGGCCAATCTTCACATGCCCAACTGCTGCTTCCCCGCGTACAGGGGCGACGGCAAGCCCAGCGAGGTCCGCGTGCTGACGCCGGAGCATCGGATCGCCTCGGGCCTGCCCAAAACGTTCGAGCTCGAGCATACCGAGATGTACGACGAACCTTTCCACGTGCCCGAGCCCGACGAGGTGATCTTCGAAGAGCGCTGGTCCGACGGTTCCTGGTTCCGCAGCGGGATGCTGTGGAGGGTAGGCAAAGGTAGCGTGTTCTATTTCAGGCCCGGGCACGAGACGTACCCGATCTATAAGAACACGAACGCGCTTAAGGTCGTCGAGAACGCCTGCCTGTGGCTCGGGTCGACGAAAAAGAGCGACGCCTAACCAACCTCCCCTCCTGATTGATTCCCGCCAAGCTCTGAGGGAAGATGCGATCAAGGTGAACCCTCAGAGTGATTGAGGCAATTGTGTTGCGGGCTTCCAGCCCGCGGCCGTGAGCAGGCAATATGCCCGCACCACAGAACCTCTCTATATCTCGCTAGCACTTTGAGGCGGTCCTGGCTTGCCTTCAATGACTTCTCAGTCACTTTCGAGGACGTGAAGACTGGAGACCCACGATGAAAGATCCAGACCGATACTTGCTGCTGTATGGTCCGTACAAACCTCCCGAGTGCAGGTTGGGGCATAAGCTCACCTGCGAATACAAGGGCCGCGAAGTTGTCGTCAAAGGGATGACCGACAGTCCCATTCAGTGGCCGTGCACGCGCAGGAACCATCGGTGGTCGCCCATCGTATGTGGAGACCTCGTTCGCGCCGTGCGCACCGAGTCCGAAATCGCAGTGGCGCATCATTGGGGAGTGGCTTACACGACGGTGTGGAAGTGGCGACGGGCGCTGAACGTACCGCGGATGACCAATGGAAGCCGTCGCTTGAGGATCGACTACGCCGCGGAGACCCTAACGCCGCTCGTGCGAGCTCTCGGCAAACGGGCAATGAGTCGACCGGACGTGCGCGCGAAGCTTAGTGCGCTCAGAAAAGGACGAACGCAGCATCCGAACACGATCGAAGCCTGCCGGAGACTTGGCCAGAGGCCAAAATCGGAGGCTTGGAGGCGAGCGATGTCCGAACGGTCGAAAAAGATGTGGCAAAACCGCGAGGCGTACGGATTGCCGGAGAGCCGCGAATGGACCGACGAACAGCTTGCGCCTGATTGGAACCGACAGCGACAGCGTAATCGCCAAGAAGTTGGGTTTGTCCGTCGGAGTCGTGAGGTATAAGCGTCTAAGCATGGGCATAAGTCGCTCTTCCCCACAGTGGACGGAGCGAGAAATCGTGTTGCTAGGAACGGCGCCCGACAGCGAACTCGCGCGCAACCTCGGGAAATCGCCGACCGCCGTCTGGAGAAAACGGGTTCAGCTTGGGATTGCAACGTTCGTCGCTAAGCCGTGGACCGACGCCGAGATTGCTCTCATTGGCACAGCCAGCGACGGAGAGATCGGGCGCCGCTTGGGCCGGCGGCCTGGGTGCGTACAGTCGAAACGCGAGCAACTCCAAATTCCCGCCTTTACTCAGCGTTGGACCAAAGCCGAACTCGCATTGCTCGGCACGGACACCGACCGGAACATCGCACGGCTGTTCAATCGGACCGAGACGGCGGTTAAAGTTCGTCGAAACAAACTCAAGATCCCTGCATACAGTTGACCTGTTTCTTCTTCCAAACGACGAATCACTACTAACATACCAGCTGATTGCTGGGTTGCAGGCGGAGATCGAAACGAGATCGAAACTTGAGTTCGGGAGCCCGGATCGTTTGGCGCCTACTCGCTGGAAGAGTCAGGACTACTCCGTTCAAAGAGGCTTGCTCATGCTTAAGACCTGTGACGATCAACAAGATCGCTTGACCACCGCATCGGGAAGAGCCCTTTTCCTTGCCGGCTTCATCATTCCATTCTTGGCTTTGGAATCGAACGCGGACGTTGAGCTGTGGATCACCGCTCCGCACAGTTCTGCCCGATTCGAGCGGCAGAAGCCAAACGCTGTCGCGGTGGGCGACGAGAGGACGACGATCACCGTCGATGAGCGCAAAACGTTTCAGACCATGGACGGATTCGGCTGCACGCTCACCGGCGGAAGCGCAAGGCACATCAAGAAAATGAAACCGGAGCCCAGGCGCAAACTGCTCGAGGAGCTCTTTGGTACAGCGGGTGGTTCGATTGGAATGAGCTATCTGAGAATCTCGATCGGCGCCTCGGACCTCGACGAGCGCGTGTTCTCGTACGACGACGTTCCTGCGGGTTCCGTCGATCCCGATCTTCAGAAGTTCAGTCTTGACCACGACCGAGACGTACTGATCCCCGTGCTCAAAGAGATTCTCGAGATCGCACCCGAGCTCAAGATCATGGGTTCGCCCTGGTCGCCTCCCGCGTGGATGAAAACGAACGGAGCAACCAAGGGAGGGAGCCTCAAGTCCGAGTTTTACGACGCTTACGCGCGATACTTCGTCAAATACATAAGGGCTATGAAAACCGAAGGAATACGAATCGACGCGATTACGGTGCAGAATGAACCGTTGCATCCAGGGAACAACCCGAGTTTACTGATGCCCGCGAACGAGCAGGCTGCGTTCATCAAAACCGCGCTTGGACCCGCTTTTCGAGCGGCGGGTCTGGACGCCAAGATCATCATCTACGATCACAATTGCGACCGACCCGACTATCCGATTGCAATACTCGACGACCCAGAGGCCCGTCCTTACGTCGACGGCTCCGCTTTTCATCTTTATGCCGGAAACATTGAGGCGCTTTCACAAGTCCATGCGAAGTATCCGGACAAGAATCTCTATTTCACCGAGCAGTGGATTGGTGCTCCGGGGAACCTTGCGGGAGATCTTGCCTGGCACACGCGCGAGCTTGTGATCGGCGCATCACGGAATTGGAGCAAGACCGTGTTGGAATGGAACCTCGCCGCGGATGCGAAGTACGAGCCTCACACCGAGGGAGGCTGTACGTCGTGCCTCGGCGCGGTCACGATCGAGCAAGACAAAGTCACGCGGAACCCTGCGTATTTTGTGCTCGCGCACGCGGCGAAGTTTGTCAGGCCCGGCTCTGTGCGAATCGAGAGTTCGGCACCCAGCGGATTGCCGAACGTGGCGTTTCGCACCCCCAGCGGCAAAAAAGTTCTGATTGTGCTCAACGACGGTAAAGAGGAAAGGACATTCAGCGTTCGCTCCGCAGGATCGCGCATGAGCGTTTCCCTGCCACAAGGGGCGGTGGGTACGTTGGTCTGGGAGTGATCCACCGTGAAGGCTTATGTAGGGAACGGGAGCATCGCCGGCTCATCGCCAGGAATGTTCCCGTTCCCGCCCGAAATTTCACCGGTTTAACATAGGCCAGGAGACATCAGAGGCCATCCTCGTTGTCTGAAGGCGGAGGCAACGCGGCGCTCTCGAGCTCACTCCAGAGGGCCTTGGCGCGAGCCGAATCTCCTCGCGCCTCGAGGAGATAGGCGAGCCGCAATCGGCTGGCCGGATCGGCTGGGGCTTTCTCGAGCCTCGAAATCGCCTGATCCAGTCCCTCGACCTCGGCCACATGAGACGCATACCGAGGCCCCGCCCACCATGTGCGGAACCAGGCCGCGTTCCGCGGACCAGCGTCGCGGTGGCAAAACCGGCAGTCCTGTCGACTCATCGACTGACTCCCGAAGACCAGGAAGCGATCGTACCAATCGCTCGCCCCCTTGAGGTCGCCGACAGCCTCCATCGCTTTCGCAGTGGCTCGCGAGTAGGCTCGAAAGTCGGAATCCGAGATGGCTGGCGCCTTTGCCTTTGCCAGCAGGCTGAGCACTGCATTTCCTTCGGCCTTGGCTTCAGAGTCCAGGCCCACTTCACGTAGCAGCAGCGCCAGTTGTGCACGCGCAAAAAGGGGATCCTCCGCGAGCGCGCGTGGATCGTTCTTCGCGTTCTTGAGCGCGGCTTTCAGTTCAGTGACGAACTCGGCCCCGAGGAGTTGCCGGCAGGTCGCCTTCACCTGCTCGTCGGTTGACGCCTTCAAAACACGATGCACGATCGGCTCGACGTATCTTCCTTGATCTTGCAGGAAGGCGAAGGCGTGTTGGCGAACTGTCGAATCCGACGAAGCCAAGTCGCGGATCGCCGCTTCCGCTCGTCGTTCGCGTTCAGGGGTCAAAAGCTCGGTGCGTCCGACCATCACGCGAACGGTCGCTCGCGGCTTGGGGGCAATCGTGAGAGGGATAAACTCGTCTGTCCAACTCTGAGGCATCACGAAGAGCACGCGAACGCCGGGAGTCAGGAAGTAACTGGAGCGCCAGGTGTTGACCATGGCGCGCTTCCTTGGCGTACAGACCGCTTTCGACCAGGCGCGCCGCGAGATCCTCGGACAGTTCCGACGCGAACTTCTCGAGCGGCTTCGCCTCTCCTACCGAGGGGATGACGCCGGTCGCCTTCTCACCAGGCAGGAGAGCGCATCGATACGAGTAGGACCCCTTGGTCCCATCTACGCTCAGGACAAATACGTGCGCGACACCGAAACGATCGGTGGGAGCTAGCGCGAGCGTACCCCCGTCGTCGGCGGTGAATGCCAGTGGGAGCGTCGCCCGGCCAAGCCCTCGGTAGAACAGAAAACGCTCGGTCTCGCTCGCGCCTGGCCCTTTCGTGGTATCCTGGGTGCATACATACGCGGCGTCGACGTCGCGAGCGAAATTCCAAAGAGCGTCAGACGACGTTGCCGGCACGGAGACGCCGGGCGTGTTCGCCGGAATGACGTCCGCGTACCATCGAATACGACCGTCCCGCAGGTCGGTCGGTCGGGGCGTCTGCATGAACTGCGGACCGACGATCTGGGCCTGAGGATACCATTGGGTCCATATCCCCGCCGGAAAGCGTACGTCGACACGAACCTTTTGTGCTTGGTTCGTATAAAAGTAAATCACGGGAGTCTCACCCTTGATCACCACCGAGGGAAGTCGCAATTGATCGCGGCTGCGGGCGTGGACGAATCCGGGAAGCGCGTGCTCTTCGTGATACATTCCCTCGAGCCCGACGCCGTCGGAGCCGTTCATCGCCAAGAACGTCCCCCACTCATGCACAACCATGTCGCTCGTCTTCGGTTGCTCCGCCCTGCCATGCAACGAAGCGACCCCGAGCAAACCCGCCAGCAAGCCCAGCACGAGGCCGAGGCCCGTCCACCGCTTCATCCGCATAAGTCTCGCGCAAATCGCATTCATCGAGACCTCCAGTAAGATAAAGTGCTCCCCCGAGCACGAAAAGGAAGGCGCACGGCAAGGCGCGACCGGACCTCCCCAACGGAGAGGTTCCCAGAGCCGTACCCCTGCCGAAATCCTCGCGCGTTAGTGCTGCTCGCCAGTCCGGTCCTTCGTACCGTTCCGTTCGAGCCTCTGCTTCAACTCGTCAATGCGCTGCTGAAGCTCGCCCGCCATGGCGGTCGCCTGTTGCCGCGTAACGTCTGTCGGAGCCGTTTCGGCGGTCCGCAACACGACCTGGCGGGTCAGGCCCAGCAGATGAATCCAACGATCGAGGTCGCGATCCGCGGCTCGGGCGGCCTCCATGAGCATATATCTCGTCTTGCCCCCCATAGGGACGAGGATCCCCAGGGTCGATTCGAGTCGCGCTCTACGCTCGCGCTCCAGTTCGAGCGCCGCGCGATCCGCGCGCCCCTGGGCCTCCGCCGCCAAGAGCTTCTGGTGTTCGGCCTTGAAATAAAGCCAGCCGCCAAGCGCGGAGGCTGCGAACATAAAGCCGATCAGCACGTAGGTGAGCCGACGGACGCGGCGCTCGGCCACAATGCGAGCCTTGGCCCTCGCGGCTTCGACCTCAGCCGTCCGGCGCGGGCGTCCACAGTCTCGCGATGCTTCTGAACAATCTGCACCACTTCCCCAGCGTCTCGTGGACGCGAATCGCGCTCCGCTCCAAGGCATCGGCTTGCTAGCTCGATCAGCTCATCCGCAGCGCCGCAATGTGTCAATCGCTCCAGCGCACTCGCAAGCCGCCCAGACCGCGCCTGGTCGAGAATCTCGGCTCGCGAGCCCTCGTAGGGAGGTCGGCCTGTCAGAATCTCGCAAAGGATCGCCCCGAGCCCGAACACGTCGCTGCGCTCGTTCAAGCGATCGATCTCGCCACGTGCTTGCTCGGGCGGCATGTAAGTGGGCGTCCCAAGGATCGACCCAGCCACTGAGTTCGAGTTGAGCTCGCTCGCGCAACTTTTCTGGGCTGGTGACGCATCGGCGGAATTCAAATTGTTCGTTTCGTCGTCCAACCCTTTTTGCAAGAGAACCTTGGCGAGCCCCCAATCGACCACCTGCACCTCGCCGAAACTGCCCACCATCACGTTTGCGGGCTTGAGATCGCGATGGATCACGCCGCGGGCGTGGGCGTAGGCCATCGCGTGGCAAAGCTGCTCGAAAATGCCCATGAAGCGGGCATGGTCTTCTTCGGCTGTTTTCCGGTCTTGCAGCAGCTCGGCGAGAGTGCGGCCGCGGACCAATTTCATCGCGAAGAACGGGCGTCGAGAGCTGTCCAGGCCCAGTTCATAGATCGGCAGGATGCCTGGGTGCTGGAGTTGCCCGCCGATCTGGGCCTCTTCGACGAGCCGACGCGTCAGCGAGAGGTTTGCGGAATGCTCGGCTCGAAGGACCTTCAAGGCCACATCGCGCCCGAGGTCCACATCGCGCCCCTTGAGCACGACGCCGATGCCACCCCGAGCGATCTCTCCCAAGATGCGATAGTGCGGGGGGATTCCGGGCACTCCCGAAGCTGGGGTCAATTGCTCGTTCGCTCCAGGCTCTTCCTCGCGCAGCACTACGCACTCTGGAACGCCCCCCGCGGCGCGCAGAACTTCAACGACGGAATCTCCAGGGGCCAAAGAGCCCGCGTCCGACAGGCAGAAGGCCGCACGCAGGCCTGGGTCCAGCAAGTCGTCTTCGGCAATCGCCGCAGGTCTCATGGCGGATGCTCCACTTCGTTCGATTGGGCCACGTCTCTGGTTCCTTGCAGACCGGTTTTTCGCGCGAACTTTTTCTGCAAATCGCGATTTTTTCGCCGCGACGAACTCAAGCCAGCAAGGCGAGCAGTTCCGTGCACTCGCGCTCGAGGGCAGCGCCTTGGGCGGCGGAGTAGGCTCCGAGTACGTCCTTGAGCGACTCGAGGAACTCCTCCCTCGCCTTTGCATAATCCCGATGCAGCAGAACAGGGTCCGCATTCCAGCGTTCGGCGATTTCACGAATCGGCAGGTCTTCCTGGAATCGGAGGCGGAGCAATTCCAAGCGTCGTTGCGCATCGATCCCGGCGAGTGCTGCATACCCAGCCTGTCGTTCCGCAGCCTGGCGCATGATCGACCTAGCCCAGGCCCTATCAAACGCATGGGACAGCGTGGCTTCGTCGGCGGCAAACGCGTCGGGGTCGACGTCCCCTCCAGGAGGTATTCGCTTCGATTCGAACCGGCGCGCGACGTTGCGGACCAGTCCGTACAGGAAAGCACGAAATCCCCCAGGACGATCCGCCTGGGCCCGTTCCAGGAGACCGCCGGCTTTGAGGCACTCAACGAACACGTCCTGGATCGCGTCGTCGCGTTCGTTGCTGAGCGGAGGATGCCGCCAGCGTGCGGAGAAGTACGCCCGGACGATAGGCTCATACCGCACAGCGAACCGCGCCCTGGCCTCGCGATCGCCGCTTCCGGCGGCGTCGAGCATTCCCCAAGACGTGGATTCGGAAGACGTCATCCCACCGACTCCTCTCGCCCAGGTCCGACCCTCCCGTTAGTGTCACGAAAGATCGGTCGAATGGCAATTCCGTTCTCGGTGGGTTGATCGTAGGGAGTATTAGATCCGGTCATGAGACTCTCCTTTCGATTTCAGGTCCGCAGCTTTCGGGCTAATTTCGTTGTGTTGACGAGCATTCTCGAAAAACCAAGCCTCAAGTTCTTCGAATCCAGGTCGATTCGTAAATTCCTTTGCGTCAATCGTCAACAAGTGCCCATGCCTTGCGAAGTAAACACCCACCGTATCGATTTTCGGAAATGCTTTGTCAATCGAACGTTCCCGTCTAGCGAGCAAGTAATACCCGAAGATCTGATCCAGTTTTTGAAGGCTTATTTCCGACTTGATTGTGGTCATGAAATCAACCATAAGTCCGCCTCGGATTAGGTCGCAATCCGCGCCGCCCACAATTCGCGAACTAGACCCAAATGTCGGATTTAAGATCATTTGTGTGTCATCGATCAATTCATTAAATGGCGCAACTTCGATAAGTGCAAGTAATTCCTCAACGTCTTCCGGTAACGCATCAGCCAACGTCGGATCGAGGTAGCCGGCTCGGTAAATTGCATCGATTTTGGCCAGACGAATTGCGTGTGCTGCGATCGAGGACCTCGCCGCTTGGTTCGCGAAGTTTGAGGAAACGTAGTCCGCGACGTCCGCTCTAGCCTTACGGATAACGGAAGGCACGACCTCGGCCATCGAGTCAAGTAGTGTAAGACTCCCTTCGTCGCCACTGATTGATACTGGTCCAAATACCATTGAGTTTCCCCTCTCCGCGGTCGACGTCGTTCGAACGCAGTGCTCCGCCACCCATTCGGTCTCGATCGAATGCGGCGCCCTTCTTTTAAGCTCGAAGCGGAGAAAATAGTCGAATGCTGTGCCGATAAGCGTGTAGCGTTTACTGCGAGCGGGGACTTTGATCGGAACTCCTAGAGACCGCGGCAGGTTCGGTCTGAATTCTCTAATCCTAGAAGTGATATCAGGGGCCTTTACATACGTTGTAAGACTCACGCTTGTCTCCTTTTCACATGAGATCCGAACTTAAACAGTCTAAGTCTGCAGATCTTCGCAGACACCCTGATTCTCAAGAGTTCGCTAGGCGATGCCGGCCCGGCCCAAAATCGAAGTTAGACTGTCCGAGAAAATCGAAGTTAGAATCGAAGTTAGGACCCCGGAATCAGACAGTCTAGGTCCGACGCTTTTGCCGGTGAAGACTCGATAGGAGTGCGACATGGACAAGGGAAAGGTCGGGGAAGTCATTGCATTTTCCACCGCGAAGGAGCTGGAAAAATGGTTTGTCGAGAACCATTCGAAGTCTAACGGGATTTGGGTGCGGTTCTTCAAGAAAAACTCAGATATTCCGTCGGTTTCTTATGATGAAGCTCTCGACGCGGCACTGTGCTTCGGCTGGATCGACGGCCAGCTCAAGAAGTACGACCAGGCGTCGTGGCTGCGCAAGTTTACCCCGCGACGCCCCAAAAGCGTTTGGTCCAAAAGAAACAGAGGGCATGCCGAAAGGCTTATAAAAGCTGGGAAAATGCATGAAGCCGGGCTTCAAGAGGTCGAGGCGGCAAGAAAGGACGGCCGCTGGAAAGCCGCTTACGACTCGGCGAAAGAAATGGTGGTTCCCGATGATTTTCTGACAGAGCTGGGCAAGAACTCAAAAGCCAAAGCTTTCTTCGAAACGCTAAACCGAGCCAATGTGTATGCGATCGTCTGGAGATTGCAAACCGCGCAGAAGCCTGAAACGCGGCAAAAACGGCTCAAAACAATCCTGGCGATGCTCGCTGAGGAACAGAAGTTTCATGATTGAGTAAGTCCTGAACTCAGGGTCCTGAACTCAGGGTCCTGAACTCAGACACTCTAAGTCTGGGAACCAGCAGTTGCAGCAAACAGTGCGGCTCGATGTCATCAAGGGGTTCAACGTACCATCAGCCGGCCCTGCGGCTGAACTTGTTCGTTACACGGCGTGGCAATGATAAGCTTCCGTTTTCTGAAGCCTCGAAACGAGACACACCTCGACCCGACCGTGGGAAAAAGTGTATGAAACCAGACCCAAGCCGGTAATAGGAAGTGTAGATCTGGAGTCGCCAGTTGCCAAGGAGAGGCAGATAAATGATCGTTCATCAGAAAAGATTGCCAGCCAAGGACTTGCAAACTCTGTTCTCCTGCGGCGCTATCGCCGCTCTGTCGGATGCGCAACTCCTGGATCGCTTCGTGTCCCAACATGACGAACTGGTCTTCGAGGCGATCATCCAACGCTACGGTCCGATGGTCTGGGGCGTCTGTCTCCGGGTTCTCCGAGACCATCACCACGCCGAGGACGCCTTCCAGGCAACGTTTCTCGTTCTCGCCCGCAAGGCGGCTTCGGTCATGCCAAGGGAGAAGCTCGGCAACTGGCTCTATGGTGTGGCGTATCAGACTGCCATGAAAGCAAGAGCTACGACGACAAGGCGACGGGCCAAGGAGAAGCAAGTGCCGGACATGCCGGAACCCGAAGCGAACCGAGAGGACGATCGGGACGACCTACTTCGGCTGCTGGATCAAGAGTTGAACCGTCTGCCCGCGAAGTACCGCATCCCCATCGTCCTCTGCGAGTTGGGGGGCAAGACTCACCGGCAGGCAGCCGAGCAACTCGGCTGGCCGATCGGCACGGTCTCGGGGCGGTTGTCGAGGGCCAAGGAGATGCTGGCCGAGCGGCTGACCCGGCGTGGCGTCACACTCGTTGCCGGCTCGCTGGTCATGATGTTGTCGCGGAGTTCGGCGTCGGCCAGCGTGCCGCTGCCGTTGATCACATCCACAACGAGAGCCGCAATGAAGTTTGCGGCAGGACAGGCGGCGACGGGAGTCGTTTCGACTCAAGTTGCCGCCCTGACGGAAGGAGTGCTGAAGGCGATGCTCATGACCAAGCTCAAGATCGCAACTGCGATGCTGATGGTGGCGGCCCTAGGGGCTGCCGGAACAATTTCGTCCGGCCTGAGCCGAAGGGCGGATGCGTCGAGCCCGGCGAAGGGTTTCGAAGAAGCCAGGCCCGCGGCGGGCAGGCTACTGGCCCAAGCGGGCCCCGATCACCGAGACGGCGCCGGTCCAGAAGCGGAGATGAAGAGGTTCGAAGGAACCTGGGCCATCACGGATGCTGCCGAGGAGGGCACTCGTGCCACAGCCGAACAAAAAGAGAGGGGCCTCGGTCGGGTCGTCATCAAGGGCGATCGAATGACGGTGAAGACGCTTCGTTCATCGGGACCCGGAACCACATTCACATTCTCCGTCGACCCGAGCAAGAGCCCCAAGCTCATCGGCCTGATCCCCCTGAACGAGAAGATTGAGGACGACGAAAACTATTCGATCAAGCTCGGAATTTACGAACTCAAAGGCGACACCCTGACGATCTGCGCCGGAACAGATCGCCCTGATAACTTCGAGGTGGTGGGTAGCACAAAGCGAGACCTACTCGTCCTCAAGTGGGCCAAGTGGTAGCCCTCCCATCGAATAACGATGCCAAATAGTCCCCGGACTTAGGCTGTCTGAGTTCGGCCCCCCGGACTTAGGCTGTCTGAGTTCGGCCCCCCGGACTTAGGCTGTCTGAGTTCGGCCCCCTGAGTTCGGCCACGGACTTAGGCTATCTGAGTTCGGAAACCACAAGTGCATGGTTGCAATTTTACTATAATTAAACACGATTGGTAAGTTTGGTAATTTTGTAGTACTAGGGCCTCCAAAAAACGAATACTATTCAGGAAGAGGCCCCTTTGTGGGTTCGCTTGTTTCACCACCAAACGGAAGATAACCCTCCGAAGGAAGGGCAGGCGATCTAGCGAGGGACCTTGGAGTCAAGACGAGCCATGAGCAAGACCATGACTGGCGAAGTCACCAGGGCCGTCCGGCTTTACGCTGGGTCTACCGCCCACTGGATGATATTGCACAAACAAGCGAACCTAAGTTTCGAGCTGGAAGATTTACTGAAAGCTGCAATCGCATGCCTCAACGAGATCCATAAACTTGACCAGGCGTGGCAACTGCGCATGCTGGATGACCAAGCGGTCTGCGAGACCAGCGACGAACATGGCATCCGGGCTCTGTACGCACTTTGGGATTATGCATCGAGACCGGTGATGGGGTGGGTTAAAGAGCACGAGAAGCTTGGGTATGCTATTGATCATGCCGCTGAATTCCAAAAGTGCTGCGAAGACGTCAAAGGGATTCTGACACCCGACGCCGAGTTCTTCGGGAAATCCTACGAGGCGCTCCAAGAGGGGAGCGCTGGCGAGTTATTATGCGGGCGAGACTCTAGATTTGGATGGGCTGCTTGGCCAAACGCAATCGAGCGACCCGCGACTTTTGGGCGATGTACCAGGATCTTCCTGAAGAGATCCGGGCAATCGCCGTTCGAAAGTACGAGCGTTTTCGCAAGAACCCCTATGACGCGACATTAGGCAGACACACGCTCGACGATACGCATCGCGGTCACCACAAGGACAACTCCTTTGCGGTCGAGGTGACCAAAAAATACCGGGCGATCGCCGTGGAGACCGACAAGGACAACGTCTGGTATTCGATAGGATCGCACAGCGATTACAATATCTTCACGGGTAGGAAATGACTTCCCCGGTTCGCATTCGTGCGGACCGGGGTAATTTAATGCGCCAACCGAACCACGCCTTGCATTGATGCGTCATTTTGGTATGAATTAAACGTATCAAAATAGAAACTGATGATCGTATCCTCGATTCGCCTCAGAGAGGCAACTTCATGGCTATAGTGCTCAACCGATTCGTCCTGACACGACCAAAGAGCAGGTAAACGATCCGCTAGTACATCCCCTATTTGAGGATATGGTGGAGTCTGATGCTTTACTCGATCGAGATCAAGAGAATCAATTTGCGCGACGTACCTAAAGAGAACCGTTGCGGCACGTTTTGGGTCGCCGTACACTGCTGGCCGTGGTCGCGATGAGATGGCGGCCAGGGCGCACCACATCATGCCCGCTGGGTCGGGATCCGCCATCACGTCGGGCAGGTCGTGGAGGGGACCGATGCGATGACGAAAGCAAAGATCACCCAGTCGCAGATCGAGTTCGCTTTGAACCTGGCGAAGGCAAACGCCGAGGCCATTGAGGCGCAACGCGAGTCGTCGCCCCTGAACCGTGCAGATCTCGCCAGTGACCCGCAACTGCGGGACAATCGTCGCGCCATGGAGAGCCTGCTCGCGTCGTTTGCCGTGAAGGCGGGCCTGGACCTCGAGCGCTTTGAGCAGATCAACTCGAAGAACCGGGCCGACCTGCGGCGTATCCTCGAGGCTCGGACGGCCGCCGCCGTCAAGCGATCTCCCTCCGCCATGCAGGCCCTTCGTCACCAAGCGGCCAGGCGAAGGAAGGTCCTGGAGCATCGCGCCCGCAACATCGCGCCCGCTACGGCCCCCGGGCCGTTCGTGCTGGACGCGCCAATCATGATCTCCACAACAACCGGCATAGCCGTGGATAACATTCTCAACGAGCCGTGGAACAGCTCTTCCAAGATCCGTGTTCAAAACGCGGGCTATACTTCTGGCTTTGAGCAATTGACCTTCTGGTACATGTGGGTCAATCCCGAAAACACCTTTGCCGTGATCGACGTGAGTGGCTTCATCGGGGCCAACGGCTACTGCTCGGTGGGCTCGGACGGGGGCTTTACCGGCGAGAATCGGGGAAGCCTCTTGCGCGCTCTCCGCCCATCTGGCCGTCCTGCTGGGCAGCTCAACCGTTCCGGCAACCAGCCCATTTCAGCTCATAATACCTGATCTCTCGACCAATACGAGCAATTGGCTTGCCACAGGTGAATCCGATTCGACAAACGTTCTTGAAGGTTACGACCTCGAGCTCGATCAACTGCTCGTCTCTCCCGGCGAATCGGTGGTCATCCAAGTCGTCTTGAACATCGGCTACTTCACACGCGAGGGGTACGTTGAGGTCAATTTCTCGAGCGGCGACTTCGATATCTTCTCCGCCTTCGCGGCCGTGACAATCGTCAGCGGATGAAAACCCGCCAGGTTACGGTTGGTCGGGTAGTCGGCTGGGCATCGCCCAATGGGCGGCCCACAGACTGTCTACGATTGGCTTCCGCTTGGCCTCGGGGTCGGCTTCCGATTCAGTCGACGGGAGGGTGCCAACCGGCGAGCACCCAATACGATCGGACCATCAGTGCGTCAGGGTCGTCGTCAAGGCGAAGCGCGGCGACGGTCGCTCGCCCGGTTGGAGTGAGTCCAACGATCCGTAGACCGTCGTCCGACCATCGGAAATGTTCGGACCAGCGCTCGTGACGCGGGTGGAACAACGAAACCTCAACCCGGGTCTTGGGGTCTGTCGCATGCGTCCGGTCCGATTTATGACGGTTGCAAAGCGGGCAGCTCAACCAGAGATTGGATTCATCGTCCGTGCCGCCTTTGGCCTTCGGGATCACGTGCTCAACTTCGAGCCTCGCCATGATGAGACGCTGTGGACTGAGGCAATAGCTGCTGCGATGACAAGCCGTCTCTCGAACGCGACGGAGAAGGTCGACCGGCAGGTAGTCACGCGGCATTTTCTGAGAGCGGCGGCCGCAGACCCCTGGCAACGGCCTCCTTGAGGGCTCTTGCTTTCAAGACAAGCGCGCGTCGGTATGCGTCCATGAGATTGTCCAGACGTACACGATTGCCGTCAGAGATCGAACCCTCTCGGCACTCCTCGAGCAGGGCGGATAGAGCCTCCTGCTCGTCTGCTCTCAAGGTCGCGTCGCAGAGAGCAACAAGAGCTTCGTTCGTGAGAGCTTCAACCAGCGGTTCTTCTACGGCGCGACGAAGCCCGTCCACGACGATATCCTCGAATCGCCGTTGGGTGGCGGTCGCCAAAGCCCGAACTCGTTCAGCCAATTCGTCGGGAACTTCCAAAGTGACGGTTTCGCTCATCGCCTATGCTCCATTTTGTCAGTAAGTATTTTATCGCGCAAAGCAAGACGAAGGAACGGCCAGGTACGCCAAATAGAATTTCCCGTAGGGTCGAGATGTGCCGCGGTGGTTTCGTCTTGCCTCGCTGTTTCTGGCTCTTTCGATTGACAGCGCCTCAATCCGCCTTTGCCTGACCTTAGGTCCGCCCCAGGCGGACTCCTTTTCCATCCGCATCCGGCGGACTCATCGAACCGCGTACGACAATTCAAGGCCTATAGCGTTCACATGACATTATCCGCCGTGGCGGACTTGCGCGCCTCCGCCGAGGCGGATCGCCTAGCGGCGTGTTTTCACGAAGGCTTCGATCCGACGCTGGCGGATTGCCTCAACCGCCGCTCCGTCCTGCCACGGCGGGCCGGCTGGAGCGACCCCTTGCCGCGTAGGATTGACACCTACTGAAGCCCCACACCTTTTCACGGGGCACAGACTGTCTGCATTCGCGGTCGTCTGCATTCGCGGTCGGCTAACGCTTTTGAAACGCACTCCTTGACTGGGTACACAAGCAATGCGAGAGTCCGCCGTATGATTCTTCGGGCGACTTGCGTGCAGCTAAGAATGCGCGTGACGATTGAGGATGGACCATGGCAGGCAGGCGCGACAGAAATCTTCGACGGGGCGACCTGCCGAGGATATGGGGATCTCCCTTCTCAAGCAAGTAGCCTTCGTTGCTCCCGTCCCTCGACAGGAGGATATTGGCTTCGACGTGTTTGCGACCACATACCGAGCAGACGAAAGTCGATTCCTGAAACCTGGCCCCTCGTTCTTAGTATCGATCAAATCAAACGCCTCAGCATTACCACCTGATTTAGACTGTCTGAGTTCAGATCAGTCTGAGTTCAGACCTTGAGTTCGGACCTCTGAGTTCAGACCGACCAAGGTCTGAACCCTGGCGGCCATTGGTTAACTGCGGTAAGATTCAATTCGGTGTCGCTGGCAGAATCGAAGCGGCGAGGGCGGCACGCAAGAGAATGCCTCATTTCATCGATGTGGACCCTTCCAATCTGCACCTGCCGCCCAGCCTCGCGCAGGGGGCTGACCCCGGGAAGCTTGCCCGGCAGATTGCCAAGTACGGTCAGTCGCTCGATGGGATGCCGCCCCTGCAGGTCATTCGTGGCAAGGATGGACATCTTCGGATCAACGACGGTGTCACCCGCGCGACCCGCGCCGCGAAACTCCGACCAGGCGTGCTCGTGCCCGCCGAAGTCATCCAAGACCTGCCGCGACTCGATGTGACGCGTACGCCGAGAGTAAAGGAGCGTCTTCCATGAAGACCCAAGAGCATGCCGAGTTACTGGCGACGATCGCTGAACTATCCGACAGGTATCCAGAATGGCGATTGGGTCAACTCCTGGCGAATGTGGCCGGCTGGGCCGACCAAGAAATCTGGGACATCGAGGACGAGCAACTGCTCGAAGCCGCGCATGCACCTGCAACAGTTGAAGCGATTGCCAGCAACGCCGATCGGTTGATCCAGGCCCTCCGCCGGATCCAGTCGTGGACTGTCTGCTTTCGATCAAGTCGTGGACTGTCTGCTTTCGATCAGTGTGATCCCAGACAGTCTGATATCAGTGTGATCCCAGACAGTCTGATATCGTGTCTGTCTGAGATCGTGTCTCCTACGTTTGGGTGACTCCTCGCGGAAAAGGCGCCGGGGAAAAGAAGGGAAGCGTCGCGGGGCTTGCCCGACAGGGAGCAGCCGGGGAAAAGAAGGGAGGGCGGCGCGGGGCTTGCCCCTACAGGGAGCAGACGGGGAAAAGAAGGGAGGGCGGCGCGGGGCTTGCCCCTACAGGGAGCAGAGCCCAGACTCTCGGATCGCCGACGCCCTAACTTTGGTTTGTCCGAATTCAGATCCACGGCGTCTGATATCCGGGCCCCTGTCGTGACATTGTCGGGCAGTCGTGGTATGCTTTAGGGAAGAACCCTGAAAACTGAGGATTCTATGCCCGAACGATCAACGCGAACCGCCAAGCTGGATCTCCGGCTTTCGCCGGAGGCGAAGGAAAAGCTTCAGGCCGCTGCAAACGCATCACGTCGTTCGGTGAGCGAGTTCGTCCTGGAAAGCGCTCTCGTACGCGCAGACGAGACGCTCTCGGATCGCACGCGCTTTGGACTCGACGCCGATCAATGGAAGGCGTTTCTTGCAGCACTCGACGCCCCGCCGCGCGAGCTGCCCCGGTTGAAGCGATTGTTCCATGAGCCTAGCGTCTTTGAGGGCGGCAAGCCCCAGTGAGCGATCCATTACGGATTGAGAAGTTGGCGCCAGGGCATTCCCTCGACGGGTTCGACTGCGGTCGTGAGGAACTGAACCGTTACCTGTTGCGATTTGCACACGTGAATCAACACGCAGGGGCCGCCCAGACCTATGTCGCCGTGTCGGGGCAGGTTGTTGTCGGTTACGATTCCCTGGCGGTAGGCGAGGTCGCCTGCAACGACGCTCCGGAGAGGCTCAAAAAGGGTTTGGCTCGCCATCCGGTCCCGATCATGCTTCTGGCCCGTCTGGCGGTGAGCACCGCCTGGCAGGGACGCGGAATCGGGGCAGGACTCTTGAAGGACGCGATGCGCCGAACGCTCCAGGCTGCCGACATTGCCGGGATACGAGCCTTCGCCGTCCACGCAAGCGACGAGAACGCCCGCAGATTCTACGAACACTTCGATTTCATTCCGTCGCCAACCGACCCGCTCCACCTATTCCTGTTGATCAAGGACGTCCGGCGGATCTCGGGCGGATAACCCGGTTAGGATTTCAAACGATCGCTTATACCATACATGCGACGATCGAGATCACAGCGAATGTGGAGCACGAACCGCGATTTCCAATACGGATTCACCGCGAAGTGGAACATCCGCCTGCGGCGGGAACGCAAAGCGCGCGAAGGGGGAAAAGAGATCGGGCTCATGCCAGACAGGCTAATGCCAGACATGCGACGATCGAGATCACCGCGAAGGTGGAGCACGAACCGCGATTTCCAATACGGATTCACCGCGAAGTGGAACATCCGCCTACGGCGGAACGCAAAGAGCGCGAAGGGGGAAAAGCGATCGGGCGAATACCAGACAGGCTAATGCCAGACATGCGACGATCGAGATCACCGCGAAGGTGGAGCACGAACCGCGATTTCCAATACGGATTCACCCCGAAGTGGAACACCCGCCTACGGCGGAACGCAAAGAGCGCGAAGGGGGAAAAGAGATCGGGCGAATACAAGGGCTCTTACCAGACACGCTACGATCGAGATCACCGCGATCGTGGAGCACGAACCGCGATTTCCAATACCGATTCACCGCGAAGTGGAACATCCGCATGCGGCGGAACGCAAAGAGCGCGAAGTGGAAAAGATATGGTGAAATTGACTATAAGTTGCCAACTTGGTTGAAGAGCCGTGGCGCCGCATCCGCAGAACTCGCGAAGAGGACGGGGGAAGTCATGAAAACGACAGCCGAGATCGAGAAGATCGCCGCGAGCGTTGTCGACGCTATGCTCAAGGTTCGTACAGCGCTTGGACCGGCTCCCCAAGACTTCGCGGTCTTTCTCTTCTTTGCGCCTTCGCGGTGAATCTGTTCCGATTCGCTTCGAGGCCTTGTCTTTCCTTTGCGCTCCGCCGCGGCGGATCTTCGACCCTCCACAGGCGGATGTTCCACTTCGCGGTGAATCTGCTCCGATTCGCTTCGCGGTCTTCTCTTTCCTTTGCGAGTTCGCGGTGAATTTGTTCCGATTTGCTTCGCGGTGAGATGGGTTCCCAACTTCCAGGAAGTTCTCGCCTGATTTATCTCGTGCGCGGCTCGAGAAAATCTTCTCGGTGAAATCCGAAAGCACATCTTGCACAACTAAGCGTCTTTCGGTACGATCTGAAACTGCCTTCCCGCTTCCTGATGTCTCAATGCGGTTGAAATCTTTCCTAGATTTCCTGACCCGCAAAGTTTGCCAGATTTTCGACGGCGAGAGTCTGGGGACGTCCGTTTCTCCATCCTGGTTTCTCAACGTTGAGGAATGACCAACCATGACCATCAGTGCCAACGGCGTTGCGGTTCCGCACGCGCCCCAGCCGCTTCCGGGCCTCGCTCGCAATCGGGCAAGGCCAGGTCGTCGCGAAACGCCACCAAGCACGGCATCCGCTCCGAATGCCCTGTCATCCCCGAGATCGAGTCGATCGAAGAGTGGGAAATCCACAGGGATGCCTATGTCGAAGACCTCGAACCCGAAGGTCCAATCGAGACCTCGCTTGCCGAAGAGGCAGCGAGCCTCGTTTGGAAGCTCGGCAGGGTCGATCGCTTCGAACGCGAGCAGACCTCCCTATCCATTCGTCAGGCAGCGGACCAGAAACTCAGAGTGCTCGAGAACCGGCTGGTCGTGCTCGGCGAGATCGATCCCGCAGACCAGGCCAAGACCGACTTTGTCGATCGGATACACAGGTTCGACAACGGTCGCTTCGAAATCGACCCCGTGGTCCGCAGCATGATGAGCGAGATGGTCGCGAATTCGTTGGCGCCGGCTTTTGTTCAAAACCTCGTCATTCGCTATCGCGCGGCTCTCAAACGCGATCTCAGGCAAACCCTCGCCGATCTCGATCGACGTCAAACCAAGCGAGCGAAATCTGACCAGAAGCAGGCGAAGTCCGAAGTCAAGCGGATGGAGCAGGTGCTCGACACGGTGATGGGCCCCAATCATCACAAGGACGTTGTGCTCAGCCAGGAAGAGTATCGCGAACTGACCAACGAGGCAGAGGAAAGCCAAGGCGATGACGCGGGTGAAAGCCGGTCTGAACGGGTCCAAGAGGCCACGGCTGAAATGTCCGCCGCCACGGTAAGTTCGTTTGGTAGAAATGGCACAACATCCGACTCTGTAACGACTTCGAAAACAAGCGCGAGCATCACGCCTGAGATTTCAAGCACCAATGCCCCGTCCAAGGGCGTCGACAAGCATGGGTTTTCCCTCGAATTGACCAGAGACCACCGTCGGAAGCTTTGGAAGGAGAAAGTGCTGAAGGAGAAGGAGGAGAAGCGGAAGCGGTCGGTCGGGAATTTGCCTTCAAACCGGCCGCTCTTGAATGGTCCGCTGATGCCGACGACGGTCCAGTAGCGTTTTGCACGGTTCGGGAGCCTCGTCAGCAGCGATCTCGATGGAGCGCCTGGCTCGCCGTCCGCGCCTAGCTTTCGAGAAACATTCGGCCTTAACGATCAAAAGAGGCCTGAAAGACGCGCTCTTTGAAAATCCGGATGCGGAATGACCAAGAGGCCGTTGCGGCCGCCTTGGCGCAGCATGGGCCGCTGCGCCGAGGTGCCGCGACCTGCCTGGATTCGAGTTCTGAGTCGACTGAGTTGGGGCGCAACCCGGAGGGCGAATCAGGGGATCCGCCCCTACACGGAACGGATCCCATCTCGTAGGGGCGACACCCCCGTGACGCCCTCTGATCTCCTTGCGTTGGTTTCTCGACCCGGAGGGCGGATCAGGGGATCCGCCCCTACGCAGAACAGATCCCATCTCGTAGGGGCGACACCCCCGTGACGCCCTCTGAT
The DNA here is from genome assembly GCA_963818975.1 of uncultured Planctomycetota bacterium. Lineage (GTDB taxonomy): Bacteria > Planctomycetota > Planctomycetia > Isosphaerales > Isosphaeraceae > CAWFUI01. Next base: position 170,938 of record CAWFUI010000022.1, read on the forward strand.
CTCCTTGCGTTGGCTTCTCAGCCCGGAGGGCGGATCAGGGGACCCGCCCCATCCCGTAGGGGCGACACCCCCGTGACGCCCTCTGATCGCCTGTGCGTTGGCTTCTCAGCACGGAGGGCGGATCAGGGGACCCGCCCTATAGGCGTTAACTTAGCGAAAAAACACAGTGAAATATCGCTCAAATTTCGCGGCTAAAAGCCGCGAATTCTCCAAAATCCGCTCTTAGGTTAACGCTTAAAGGGACCCGCCCCTACACAGAAAGATCCCATCCCGTAGGGGCGACACCCCCGTGACGCCATCTGAACCACATTGGGCCTCCGGAATCAGACTCTCTGAAATCGGGGCGCTGAGTTCGGGGCGACACTCACGGCGTGCAAATGCCTTGAGGCGGCGGCGGCGGCTCAAAGGGACTTTACGCGACCGTCCGAACCTCTTACAGTAAGTTGGCTGTCAAAGAGATGCGTTTCTCGGAAAGCAGCGGACCGGGTAGCTCAGTCGGTAGAGCAACGGACTTCTAAGATTGGTCTAGGAGCCTCTCGCGGGAAAAAAGAGAACCGCGAGATGAGCATGCCGCAGTATGCTGGGACGCCCTGAGAGCCCCAACCACCACAACGTCGCCGGCGACGGCAAGCGTGACGGTCTGAAAAGGTTGGGGATTGGGTAATCAGCAGGCTGTAGGGGACGGCGGATCGTCGCCCCCAGCCTCAGAGACTCGACGTGGCACGCCTGAGACGGCGATGAGAGAGTCCAGACTTGCAACCACGCCAACTTGTCGGCAGCGTGGGTCGGCGAAAGCCGATGCGGTACGTTAATCCGTTGGTCCTGGGTTCGAGTCCCAGCCCGGTCAGTTCAGACCTGAGATCGAGTCGCCAGAAAGTCACACGAAAAAACACCCCAGGAAAAAACACCCCAGGCGCCCAAACCAGTGGCTTGACGGAACGGCGTCGCACGACGAACTTCAAGCTCGCCGATCATCGTCGTTTGATCGTCGATGCCCCTGGGCTCGCTTCATTTCGGAGAAGTCAGCCGATGACAATGGCATCCGCCTTCATTGCCTGGTCGATCCTCTTCACTCCTGGCAGTGCCGCCGAACTGGGGCCCAGCGTCCGTCCACCCCTCCTGATCGCCGACTTCGAGGGGAAGGATTACGGTCGTTGGAGGGTCCAAGGCTCGGCTTTTGGGAAAAGCCCAGCACAGGGAACTTTGCCGAACCAAATGCTCGTGTCAGGCTATTTGGGCTCGGGCCTGGCGAATTCCTATGTTGGGGGGGACGACTCGAAAGGCCGGCTGATTTCGCCCGAATTCCTGATCGAGCGGAAACGGATCAACTTCTTGATCGGCGGCGGCGACAAGCCCGGCAAGGCTTGCGTCAATCTCTTGATCGACGGCAAAGTGATTCGTACCGCCACTGGGGCTTCCAAAACGCCCCAAGACACCGAGCGATTGCGTTGGCACTCGTGGTCGGTCGATGAACACGCGAGCTCCATTGCCAGGATCGAGATCGTCGATGAAGCGGTTGGCGGATGGGGACACGTCACCGTCGACCAGGTCGTGCAGAGCGATCTCCTTCCCAGGCCCTTGCCCGAGCGCCAGATCGCCCTCGCCGCGGCCGAGAAAAGCACGGCGGAAGCCGCCGAGAAGCTATCCACTGACAAGAAGAGGCCCGCGTACCACTTCGTCCCTCCGGCCAACTGGATCAACGACCCTAACGGTCCCATCCACTACAATGGCTTTTATCATCTCTTTTATCAGTATAACCCGTATGGCGACGCCTGGGGAAACATGCACTGGGGTCATGCTCGGAGCAAAGACCTGGTGCAATGGGAACGCCTGCCGATCGCGCTTTGGCCCTCGAAGGACAAGGGGGAGGAGCATTGCTTTTCGGGTTGCTCGGTGGTGGGCGCCGACGGAAAGTTGAGGATCATCTACACGAGCATCGGTTCGAGAGCTCCCGAGCAATGGTTCGCCGTCGCGGACGATGCGGATGGGATCCGGTGGAGCAAGCCTGATTCCAATCCGATGCTCACTCTTGCGAGTCACGGGGAAGTGAAGATCGACGACTGGCGAGACCCGTTCGTCTTTCGCGCGAGGCGCGGGCGCCTGGTACATGGTTCTTGGCGGCCACAAGGCTGGCGGCAAGGGGTGCATCGAGCTCTATAAATCCGACGATCTGGAGCACTGGAAATTCCTGGGCGTTCCCATCGAGGGCAAAGAGGCGAACTGGGAGTGCCCGAACCTCTTCGAGCTCAATGGTAAGTGGGTGCTCATTTACTCGCCTCATGGACCTGTGAAATACATGATTGGCGAACTTGATCTGGATGGGTGTAAGTTTACGCCCACGCGCGAGGGGACGCTCGATTATGGAAACTACTACGCCGCCCAATGGGCTCGAGGATCCCAACGGAGACAGGATCCTCTGGGGATGGGTGAATGGCTATAACCCAGGGAGGGGATGGACGGGATGCCTCTCCTTGGCCAGGGTGCTCAAGCTTTCCGCCGACGGTTCGTTGCTCCAGCACCCCTCTGGAAATCTCCAGAAGCTACGAGGCGATCGAGCATTTCTTCCTGCTGGCGATCTTGCCTCGGGATCCACGATGATCAAAGGTGCGACGGGACTCGAGCTCGAGATTGAAGTCCAATTGCAGATGGGTGATACAGGAGAAATTGGCCTGGACCTTTGCCGATCCGACGACGGCAAACGGTCGATTCCCATACGCTTCGATGGAAAGACGCTTGACGTTGCAGGCTCGAAGGCTCCTCTCGAAGTGAGTGGCTTGTCAAAGTCGCTGGAGCTTCATGTCTTTCTCGATAGAACGTTGATCGAGGTTTTTGCCAACGACGGCAGAGTCTGCGTAACGCGAGTGATCGACCCTCCCGCAACCGATCGCGGCGTCGCACTCTTCTCAACAAGCAAAGGCGCGAAGCTCGAGAAACTGGAAGCTTGGAAGCTCCGTTCGATCTGGTAAAAACCAGAGAGCATCGCAATTCTCTTGTTGAGGCATGATCTACTAAGACTTCGCCTTTTCAAATTGTCGAGTTCGGTATAAAAGCCTTCATTCCTATCGCGAGAACGCCGAGCGTTCGTTTATCTTGGTTCCTTCCCCAAACCGCAGTGCGGCGATCCGCGTGACTCGCCGTCGTCGGCAAGCCTGTGCGGAATAAGGACTTGGAGTCCGGATTGGGGCTTGGACCGAGGGTCTCGTTGCTCGATTGACTGTGGAATTGCGGGAAATCCCACCGTCGGGACGTCCTGATTCATAGGCTGGCGCCGTGGGCCAGGCGGGCTGAGTTTAGCGGTTAGGTCGAATTTATCAATTCTATCAAGTTTGCTGTTCTGGCAGACGATAACGAAGGATAACGGATTCCCCCGCGCAGGGTTCTTCCCTGGCGAGGGCGGCCTGCGTCCACGTATTCCGCCGCGACTTTGCTCGAACCGGCGGCAGGACCAAGGCGGTTGATCGACGAGAAGGAGTTTGTTGATGCGTACGCCTTTGCGACGAGCCAAAACACGAGCGGCCTCGCCCCAGGGAGAAGTTCTCGAGGGACGCCAGCTCCTCTCCGGAGTGGTCACCGGACTCGACCAGCAAGGCGACTTATGGGCTCTGAGGTTGATTGGCCCTGGCAGCCTACGCGTCCAAAAGCAGCCCGACGCCAGCGGCAATCCCTCGCCGCTCTACTCCGAGACCGCGATCGATACGATTACCGTCGCGGGGACCGATTCGCTCAAGACGAAGCTTGTCGGCAAGATCCTCAAGCTCGGTCCCAACAGCAACGGGCAAATCTATTTTCAAGACTTTGAAGAACTGGGAGGCAAGGCGCTGTCGGAATCGGGCGACCAAGGCATCAACGTCATTGACATGCCCAATTTTTGGCTCGCCAACACCAGCGCCAACCCCGGCGCGACGACTCTCACTGGACAAAGCAGCTCGACCAAGGCGGTCATCAACATTCCCGACGGCGTGAACACGCTCAAATTTGGCGGCGCCAACGTAAACGTGTTTTTGGGTACGAACGCGGCGAACGCTCTGGTCAACCAGACGGGGTTCGTTCAGCTCGCCGTGAACTTGGGCATACCCCAGTATCACGGCAGCAGCATTATCGTCGACCAGATCGTGACCAACGGAGAGACCGCCTCCGGCAGTACAACGAATAATCAGCAAGGCGTGACGTTCAACGTGACTGGGAGGCTCAATTCGTTCCAGGCCAACCAGATCGTAGGCAACGCCAACGTCGCGACAACTCCTTTTCAAGGAGGCGGCGGCACGCTGGTCGTCGCCCAACCCTTGACGGCTGGCAGCATCCCGGTTTCCGCGGGCGGCACGGTCGAAATCAGCGGCGAGCTCGGCGCCGTTCGAGTTGGCGGAAACGCCACGAACTTCTCGGTCCAAAGCTACGACAAATCAAATACAACCTACATCGGCGGAGAGACCAACAACTTCTCCTTGCTTTCGCCGGGAGGCTCGAGAGACCTCTACTTCGGGCGCGGACTCGACAATAGCACGATCAGCACGCACGTGATTCAGAACCTCCAAGCCAACCGAGGCGCAGTCGGATCTCGAGTGGTCGTTGACCGCCAGATCGGTAGGGCGGTGTTTGGAGGCGACGTGCTCAATTCCGAGGTGCTGAGCGGTTATTACCAAAACCTGACCAACATTTTCGATACCCAGAGCGCCGGCGCAACGCCAATGGCGGAGCTCGGCGGCGGCCAAACCGACCTTATCGCCGGCAGCGTACAGAACTCCTACTTCACCGCCTCGGTCGCCCAATCGAGCGACGGCACGTTCGGGGGTACAGACAACCTGAAGCTGCCCTCTGGACACATCAAAGCCAAAGTCGAGGGCGTCATCGACAACAGCTCGGCGTCGACCACCGCACCCACTGTGGCGTTCTTGGCCAAGCAAGTTAGTCTCAAGACCGGTCCGGTCATCCCACCCAACGTGCCTTCGCCGCCGTTTGGACTGAACTCGTACCACCAGCAGGTCGGTGGAGCCACGGGTCTGGAAGGCACTCAGCTCGAGAAATTCTTCAACATCGGCAAGACGAAGAAGTTTGTCGAAAGAGCCCATCTGCTGAAAAAGCTCGAGACCAAGCCGATTACTCGATCCGGGACGAAGAAGAAAGCCTGACCTCCGCGGGCTCATCCCGACAGACTTGGCATGAAGGACCAGGCGAAGTCGCAGCCGCTCTTCAAGCCGAATTGTTGGCTTCGGCCACGTCGCCTCGGAACCAGCTTCCTTGAAACCGAATGATGGCGCGGCGGCATACGCGTTTTCGCGGGCCTGGCCGAGCGTTTCCCCAAGCACGAGACGGTCAGCACGCGGCCTGCGTCGGTGACCAGTCGGCTATCCCGATCGCCCGCGAGGTCGGGCCTCATCGTCGTCCCTGAATGAAAGACTTTGACGTTCGGTAGTGCATCAGCTTCTTCGATGTTGTGAATCGGCCTGCCCCTTTCGAACGTCCCAGGATACCCCTCCGCCGCCAAAACCAAAGCCACCGAGGGCCTCGGATCCCATTCGATCGCCGCTCGGTCGAGCCTTTCATCGACAATTGCTTCCAAAACGTCGACAAGGTCGCTCTTCAAGCGTACCAAGAGCGCCTGACATTCAGGGTCTCCGAAGCGAACGTTGAATTCCAAGACTCGCGGGCCTTGACTCGTAAGGATGATCCCCGCGTAAAGCACGCCCCGAAACGGCCTGCGCGGCGCGCTTCATGGCGTGTACAGCGGGAACCAGAACTTCGCGCTCGATCTGTTCCATTAGCTCGGGAGTCGTCGTCGGAGCAGGACTAAACGCCCCCATCCCGCCGGTGTTTGGGCCCTCGTCGTTGTCGAATGCCGCGCTTGTGGTCCTGTGCAGATTCCAAGGGGACGATCGTCCTGCCGTCCGTAAGTGCCAGGATGCTCACCTCTTTTCCATCCAGGCGCTCTTCGATGACGATGCGATCGCCGGATTTGCCATACACCCTCTGGACCATCAACAGATCTATGGCGGACATCGCCTGATCGATCCGATCGCAAACAAAGACGCCCTTTCCCCCAGCCAAGCCGTCGGCCTTGACCACAAGCGCCAAGGGCCTGGAAAGCACGAACTCGCGAGCCTCTTTGGCTGTATCGAAGACCCGTTTTCTGCCCCTTTCTTCGAGCTCGACCTGTACGCCCGAAGCCAGCATCTCCCTCGGATCCAAGATCCGGTCGACGGCCTCGAGAGCCTCCGAGACCGTCCTGCAAACAAGCGTATGCCGGATCGACGATCTGCCCCGCGAACGGACGGCTAGCGAGACGTCTCTCGAGAGGACGTAATTCTCGGCGTCGGGCGCTGTGCGGAAGATGCGGTAATCGGCGGTTGGTATGCCGGCCTGGCGCATCATTTCCTTGGCGAACACCTTGCTCCCTTCGAGCTCCGCGGCGTCCTTTCGAGGTCCGAAGATTCTCAAACCCTCGCGCTGGAAGAGGTCGACCACGCCCTCGACCAATGGCTGTTCGGGCCCAACGACCGTTAGGCCGATCCCTTCGCGCTTGGCGAATTGGGCTAGTCCGCGGATGTCGGTGGTCTCGATTGGCACGTTGCGGTAATCCACCGCCGTCCCGCCGTTCCCGGGAGCGCAGTAAACCTGCTCGACCCGAGGAGACTGCGCTAGCTTCCAACAGAGCGCGTGTTCGCGGCCGCCTTTTCCAAGAACCAGGACTTTCAAGCTGCGCACCTCGTCGGCGTTCGATCAATCGTATGAAATATGGTATGATTCCGGTTCGGACGACGCCCAGCTTTCTTGGAAACGCCAGACCAGCCAATTCCTGGACGTCCCAACCATCATACGTAGTAGGCGGCGATAGGCAAACGGAGGCTCCGGCGGTGAAGCATGTTGCAGTGGCGGGCGCCAGCGGCGCGGTCGGTGCGGTAATGACCCAACTCTTGGAAGAGCGTGGCTTTCCCATTGCCTCGATCAGGTTCCTCGCGTCCGAACGAAGTACTGGCAAGACCATCTCATTCAAGGGCGAAGCACATCCCGTCGCTCCGCTGTCCGAAGCCGCCTTCAGAGGCGTCGACGTCGTGCTCTCGAGCACCCCGGCTTCGATCTCGAAGCACTTTAGCCCGATCGCTGCTCGAGCCGGCGCCGTGGTCGTCGACAACTCGAGTGCGTTTCGGATGGATCCCTCAGTGCCTTTGGTGGTTCCCGAAGTCAACGCCCATGCGATTCCTCGAAATCGAGGAATCATCGCCAATCCGAACTGTTCGACCATCCAGATGGTTGTGGCGCTTCAGCCTTTGCACAAGGCCTTCCGCATCCGGAGGGTCATTGTCAGCACCTATCAATCCGCGTCGGGTGCAGGCCAAAAGGGCGTCAACGAGCTCGAGGCCCAAACCCGCGCCGGGTCGAAGGCAGGCTGCTGCCGGCGCCGGCCAAGTTCCCTCACGCGATCTTCGGCAATTGCATCCCGCACATCGACGACTTCTTGGAAAACGGCTTCACCAAGGAGGAAATGAAGATGGTCAACGAAACCAGGAAGATCATGGAGGACGATTCGATCGAAGTCGTCCCGACGTGCGTTCGAGTGCCTGTTCCTTTCTCGCACAGCGAGTCGATACGCATCGAAACCGAACTGCCGATCACGCGCGAGAAGGCGATCGAAGTCTGGTCGACCGCGGCGGGTCTGAAGGTGATCGACAACCCATCGAACCGCGAGTATCCGTTGGCGGCTGGCGCCGCGGGCAAAGACGACGTCTTCGTCGGCAGGATCAGGTCCGAACTCGGCAACCCGCACGCTTTGCTCTTCTGGTGCGTCAGCGACAACCTCCGCAAAGGGGCGGCCACCAACGCCGTTCAGATCGCCGAAGAGCTGCTGAAGCTTTCCCCGGTCTCATTCGCTTAGGACGGAAACCGGCTGGGCGCTCTGGCGATGAGGAACCTGAAACTTGTCATCAGCTACGACGGTACCGAGTTCGCGGGATGGCAAAGGCAGAAGACCGAGCGAACCGTCCAGCAAACGCTCGACGACGCCATCGAGAAACTGACGCTCGAGTCGCCTTTTACTCTTGCAAGCGGACGCACTGACGCAGGCGTGCACGCTCTGGGCCAAGTTGTCAGTTTCCGGACCAATTCCGCGCATTCTCCCGAGGTTTTCGTCCGCGCCTCAACGCTTTCTTGCCCAAGGACGTCCGGGTCTTAAGCGCTGTCGAGGCGCCTTTGGACTTCCACGCCACATTGAGCGCTCAGGGCAAGCTCTATCGCTACGTTATCGACAACGGAGTGATCCTTGATCCGTTCCAGACCCGTTATAGCTTGCACGTTCCTCATCCGTTGGATGAAAAGGCGATGGACAGGGCAAGCAAGTCTCTACTGGGCACCCACGATTTCCGTGGATTCGAGACCAATTACCCCAACCGCACGACGAGCATTCGCACGATCACGCACATTTCAGTCGACCGGGGAGGCAGGTTCGTCTGGCTCGAAGTGGCCGCTGACGGTTTCCTATACAACATGGTCAGGGCAATCGCCGGCACTCTGATTCTGGTGGGGAGCGGTCGATGGGGGGAAGAGCGAGTGGCGGAGGTGCTCGGCGCCCAAGATCGCCGCGCCACGGGACCCACGGCGCCGCCTCAAGGACTCTTCTTGGTTCGAGTCGATTACGAACCCGACCCCAAAAGCCTGGCGCCGTAATGCAGGCGCTCACCTGTCGATCAACGGTTGAGAGATTCTCAAGTAGGCGAACAGGTCGCGAAGATCTTGGTCGGATAAGTTGGTGAGCAAACCTTCAGGCATGATCGACGTCGTGCTTGAACCGATCTCGGCCACGTCCTCTCGTTGGAATTTGCGATCTCGGCCGTCGGCGCCTCGGAGCGTCGTCGAATTCTGGTCGTGCTCAACCACCACGCCGGAAGCGAACACCCCGTCGTTGGTCGCGATCTGCTTCACTTCGAACCCCTCGCGGATCTGTGAGCTCGGCAAGACGACGTTCAAAACCAGAGAATCGAGGTCGTTACGCTGATAGCTCGTCAGATCGGGCCCAACCTTGGCGCCCTGGCCAAAGAACGTATGGCAGCGGGCGCATTGCTTCTCGAACAGCGTACGTCCGTGCTTTGGCGAACCCATGCCCGATCGAACTACCGACGAGATCCGCTTGATTTCGAGCTCGGCCATTGCCTTTGTCCTCGTCTCTCCCTCTCCCCAGATTTTTCGCGCCCTCGCCGACGCCGTCTGATCGCGGGGTCCCTCAGGCTTTGCACTGACTCTGGAAACACGCTCTTGCGATCGACCACCCCAGCTTCGACGGCGTCGAGCAAGGCGCCTCGCCAAGAGCTTCTGGAGCTCAATAGCGCCAACGCCTCGGGGCGGAGGTCGTCGCCCAGCGCCTGATACTGCTCGATCACCCGCGAGGCGATGAGCGGGTCTTCAAAATTTCGGAGCGAAGCCAAGGCGGCGCCTCGAATCGCGACGTCGCTGGAAGACGAGACCAATTCGACAAGCGCCTTTTGGACGCCTGGCGTCTTCACTTCACCCAAGAGCTCGAGATATCGAAGTTGAAGGCTTTTGTCGGCGCGCGAGTCGTTGAGGAGCTTCAAAGCCTCTACAACGGCCTTCGGATCGGCTTTCCTCAGGCCGACCAAGACCGAACCGCCGAAGCGATCGATCGCCTTGGCAAGCTCTTCCGGAAGATTGGCGGACGACTTGCCGGAGAGACCAGATTCGAGCCCAGCAACCAGTTTTTTGGCCGAGGCTTCGTCCGGAGCGACCCGAAAGAGCTCGGCGCCGAGTTCCAAGTCTCGCCTGCCTCCCTTGGCAAACTTCCTCATCAAACGCTCGAGAACGTGGGTACGAACCATCGGCAGTTTCCAGAAGCCTGGATCGTTGAAAAGCTCGAGCACGAGCTTGGGATCGGACGTCGAAGTCGACTCGATCGCCCACCAGACGAGCAGCGGAACGTGCACGTCGCTTTCGTCTTCTGAATGCTTGGCGAGTTCGGAGATGATAGCCAAACACTCCCTGGGAGGAACTCTCCGAGCGGTGCTTGCCATTTGAGAGCGCACTTCGACGTTGCTTTCCACGCTCGCTTGCCGGGCGATCGCTGCCACGGCCTCCGCGCTTCAAGGTTGGGCGGTCGCCAAGCAAACGCACCGTCCAGCGGCGGACCTGGGCATCGGGATGTTCCAGAAGCTTCTCCGCGCGCGTCTCGGTCAAACCGCCGCAGAGGTTCAGAGCCCAGAGACACTCGAGTGCGAATTGCCCCGACCCTTTTTGAACCTCTCCGAAGAGCCGATCGCTCAACGAGGCGTCTTTGCGATCGCCCAGAATTCGCAAAGCCGTATTTCGAAACCATTGATTCTTGTGCGCCAAAGCGTTAATGAGAGATTGCGAATCGAACCGTTGCAGATCCACCTCCGCCGCGGGCTTATACTCCTTTGAACGAACTCGATAAACCCTGCCTGTTTCCTTGTCGATCTCGCCTTCGTGGTTGCGATAGTGGTTGACCTGGAAATCGTGCCAATCGGCGATATAGACCGCACCGTCGGGCCCTTGCTTCACGTCCACGGGCCTGAACCAAGGATCCTTGGATGTCACGAGCGAGCCAACGTCTTTCGTCGCGAAAGACGAACCGTCTGGCCTCATTTCGCTAATCGTAGTCCTACTCAAGAGCGGCTCGACGGCCAGCAACTTTCCTCGATAGTATTCGGGCAGATCCTCGGCGTCGTAAATCAAAAAGGTATGAGAAAATCTCTGCACACGATGATGCTTCATGGCTCCAAAGTAGCCAAATGCGAAGGGATTCGAGAGCTGACCATGTTTTTCGAAGCCCTTTTGATAGTATCCGCCCTGAACGTAATGGAACCCTCGCGTATCCCCGCCGTTGTGTCCCGAGTAGACCCTTCCCTTCGAATCGAACGTCACACCGAAGGCGTTTCCGCCTCCCTCGGCGAAGATCTCGTACCGAGTCGTTTCAGGGTGATAGCGCCAGATGAGTTGGCCCATCGAGGAGATCGGCGGGTGGGAATCGCCGGGGATTCTCACGTGCCCGGAGACCGTGCTGCCCTGGGCAGCGTAGAGCCAGCCGTCGGGCCCCCAGCGCAGACTGTTCACCACCGAATGAGTGTCCTCCAGGCCAAAGCCTTCCAGCTTGACGATAGGGTCTCCGTCTGGCACGTCGTCGCGGTCTCTATCTGGATAGAACAGTAGATAAGGCGGGTTCAGAACCCAAACTCCGCCTCGACCGCGCACGCAAGCAGTGGCAATGTTCAGACCGTCGACAAAAACCTTGTGCTTCTCGAACACGCCGTCGCCGTCGGCGTCTTCATGGATCGAGATTCTATCCAAGCCTTTCACATGACGAGGCGGGGGCAGAGGGACCTTGTCATACACTGCCCTCCACACTCCATCTCTGGACAGTAGCTCGAGTCCAGCGGGATGCGGGTACTGCGCGTATTCGACCACCCAAAGCCTGCCTCGCTCGTCGAAGTCGATGAACACAGGCTGACGTATGGTTGGCTCGGAAAGCACCAAATCGATTGCCAGATCTTTCGGCGCCTCGAGCTTCGCCAGCGACTGCTGCGGCGATAAAGGAAGGTTGGGCTTTGAAACCGGGTTGTCTTGTGGAACGCCCTTCGAAGCTGAGTCTTTGTTCGGGATTGGCTTGTCGAGCGCCCAAAAGACTGCGTTCTCCAGAAGCCTGCGGAACGATGGGTTCGCAAAGTCGTCGGGATGCCCTAAAGAGGTGTAAAAGACCTTGGATTTGCCGTTGGTCCGCGTCCAAGCGACCGGCTCGGAGGGTTGGCCAGGAATCGAACCGATCAATAGCGGCTTGGCGTCGTTGGTAAGCGGACTCACTTTGTAAAGCGATCCGCTGCTCGAAAACGGCTCGATCACGCCGTCCAGCAACGTCGCGTCGAGTGCATCCGGCGCCTTGCGGATCTCCGGCTTGGCTGCCACTCCGTGATGGCCAGTGTAGTGGCCACCGAGAACCTCAGGATCAAATTGGGGCCATTCGGAACAGGCGTCGGGATGCTTGCCTCGCGTATCAAAGGCATGGCAAGAGGTTCGAATCGCAACCAACGGCTTGCCGCTTTTGAGATACGCTTTGATCCGCTCGAGCTGATCGGACTTGGGAGACCTCCTGCGGACGCTCAGGACCAACAGGTCCGCATCGGCAAGCGCAAGGGCGCCTGGAAAGTCGTTCGGGTCGGACTTCGAAGCCAGGGCGAACGTACACCTCAGGCCCTTGGATTCGAGCTCTTTGGCGGCGAACGCTGGTAGAGTCTCCGATGTCTTGTATTCATCCTCGCCGATCATGAAGACAACCCTAGGCCGATTGTCGGGCTGGAACTGAAAGTCGCTATCCCCGGTAATCTGGGAAGACCCAATCGTCGGGCAGACCACCTTTTCGACGTATTCAATAAACGCCTGCGTGCCTTTGTGGTGCGATACGTAAGGCCAGAGCCTGGAGTTGTACATCGTGTCGGTCAGGTCTCGCGCCAGCACCACGTTCTTGCCGTGCCGCACCATATTCCGCAGGCCAAAGGACCTGCCGATCACGCACATATTGGTATGCACGCCCATTAAGATGACATTCTTGACGCCGCGTGCTTCGAAGAGGTTCCAGATCTCGGCGCCGTTGTCGCTGATGGCGTCTTCATCCTTGATCCCGATGGTTGCGATCTGGCTTCTCCAGGGGTTTCCCTCTTTGCATCGGGGTCCGCAATCGCAGCCGCCGTCGCTTTGATCGATGGGATAGATTGCGTTCTTCTCCGACGGAATTTGGCTGCACCCCGAGGACATCTCGGGAGGCAAATTTGCGGCTTTGGGGGCGTTTTGTGCTCGTTTCCGTGCAGGATGGTCCTTATAGCTGTTCATGCATTCGCTGGGGGCGTGAACGATCAGCACGCCCTGCTTGCGAGCCTCGGATACGGCGTTGTTCATCGCCGGCGCCATCTCCGCGACACGCGCCGAGGCGCCTTTGCACCAGTGCTGGTTCCACATGTCGCAGATGACGATCGCGGTCTTCTTGGGATCCCACGACGCGGGTCGCTCGCGAACTTCGCGCTTGCCGCCGCCGACGTCTGGCCGATCTCGCAGGATAAGCGCCAGCTGGTCGTTGGGGCCGGCCAACCCCGTTTGCTCATGTTGAGAAAGTAGAACGAGCCCAACGACCACGGCCCCTACCGTCCTGAATCGTGAATGACGCATCGAAGTTGAGTTCCGATTGCGCGAACCTTGGAAGTTCGCAGGCGGGAGTTTAGGAGACTTTGGACCTCTCTTTACTTGAGCAGCCGCTTCAACGCCATGCAAGACGATAGGCTTCGACCTAGCTCGAAAAACGGCCCACTAAGGTTGATCCGATGCTCGAAAACGTGTCTCTTGACGAGAGGCTCTCTTCCTCGTGGAGTTGAGAGTTGGGTGGCGGAGAGAACGATCCTCCGCACCGGTTGCATTACTCGGCCGTGTTCGCTCGGGAGGGGTTGGTAGTCGCGGAGCTCATCTGGCTCTTCAAAAGCTCCACCTGCTCAACGAGTATGCAATCCATTGACAGACGCCGTCCCGCCGCGGACCATCGCATCAACGATGAAACGAACAATTCTTTCAGATAAGCGAACGAGAATCCTTCGCTCGCGGCGGCGGCGGCCGCGATCGCCTCTTCGCCTGGCTTCAGAGCGGGTACAAGCGGGCAGGCCCACTGCTTCAAGTATGCCAGTCGGACTCCTCTCGACGGGAGGTTGAAATGGTATTTCCGATCAAACCGGCTAGGCCGATCGACGATCGATGCGTCGAGCTTATCGGGATGGTTGGTGGTCGCCAGGACGACCACTCCGCAATTGCTCGCGAAACCGTCCAGTTCATTGAGAAAGTACGCGCGGTTGCCGTCGTTGACGAGCGAATCCAAATCTTCGAGAACCACGAAGCATGGGGCGGAGGCTCGCGCTTTGACAAAAACCTGGCGAATCGACTCGTGCTGCGATTGGTAGTCGGTCTGCACACTCTTCACGTACAGACAAGGCTTGCCAATTGCGTTTACTAGGGCCTTGACGGCGTGCGTTTTGCCGTTTCCCGGCGGACCAATGAACAAAACGCCTCGCTTCCAAGGAATGCCGTAACCCTCGAATTCGTCTCGAGACGAGAAGAACTGAGTCAAATCGTCGTGAATCTGTCGCTTCAGAGTCCCCTCGAGAACCAAGTTTTCGAGTGTTGAGGACCGTATCTCTTGGAACAGCGCTTCATCCTTATTCCAACAGCCGTCGTCGAAGACGAGCACTTCCTCGCGCACCTCCGAGTTCCATTCGGAAACAGCCGAGAAGAACGCCTCAGCCTCGGCCTGGACCTCGGCGATGATCCAAAAGTGTTTACGCGGATGGCATGAGGAATGCCAGGTCAGAACCAATGTTTCGAAACACTTGCCGCGCCAGAAGATTCGACGCCAGCAGTTCTCGGGTTCGTATAAGACCCCCTTCTCGGAAGTCCACTCAGCCAAGAAATGGTCGTGTACGTCGCGCCTGTACTCGATCATGCAATGACCAGCCTTGGCGTATTCGTCCACGTTGAAGAGGCAAACCCAGCCTTCGACCAGGGCCGAATCGGGGTACATCTCGGAAAGCTGGACCCCGACCGTATAAGCGATGGCGTCGCTCGGCATCGAGAGAGCTGAGGTAATGAAATCGTAGGCGCTCACCGCGGATCATCCCAATAAGGCTTCCATCAAACGGCCTCCTCGGATGGTGAGAAAGCGATCAAGAAGACCCAAGGGATTCGAAAAGGTTCACCGCGATCGTTTGCTCGGAAGCCGCCAAACGGACGAATTGAGCGGTTTTGCACGGAAGCGTCAGGCAGTTGCTCGAATCGGTTTATCGAACAGTTTGGCACGATGACAAGACGCACCTCTTGCTCCGTTTCGCCGACTTTATGCGGTGGCTTGCACCTTGCAATCCTTAATTCCGGCTTAATCGCTAAAGCCGGAGCTTTCATTACGTCGATGATGAGACACAATACGCATTAATTTTCGAACACAGGTTCGTTCCCCCCTCCCAGGCCATGGAGCGTAAGCCAATGCAGCCGTTGAGTTTGGGAAGACTCGAATGGCGCCTGCCAGAAAGATTTTGGATCGTGTTTGATTGGTTAAGGTCCGCGGACGGTCAAGAACCTCCTCAGCACAATGTATTTGCTCCTCCGGCCTTTCCGGCAACTACTTCTAAGTGCTCAACTGCCCCTCGAAACGATCAGGTCCATCACGGACTACGCATCAGGATCGAACAAACTTCCGAGTCAGGGCATTCCCGATGAAGTCGAATCACGCAGGCCGTCGGCTGGCTCACCCTATTCTGGAATCGCTGGAGCGTCGGGAAACGCCGACGACCGTCGGGCCCTTAAGTGCGCTTCAAAACCCACCGGGTTATCCTCCGGTCAGGCCCAATACTCCAGTCTTACCTTACGGAGCAGGCACAGGCGCACCGACCTTCATCGACACCTCGGCTCGTCTCGAAAACCCACAAAATATTATCATTAGCTGGCTCGTTTACGTGGCGCCGTTCGCGACCGTGGACGCCAGGGGGGGAATCGTCAAGATCGGCGTGGGCTCTTCGATTCTGGACAACACGAATCTCATCGCCAAGCCCACAGGCTCGACAGGGAAGCCGACGCTCTTGATCGGCAACAACGTGGTGGTCAACTCAGGTGCAACGATCGTCGGCTCGAGCACCATCGGGTCGTATTCGGACTCTGCCGCCCCCACTAAGATCGGGGCCAACTCTTTCATCGACAATGCCACAATCGAGCCGGGCGCCATCGTCGGCGCACTCGCGCGAGTGGGCCCTGGGATCACGGTACCGTCGGGAATGTATGTCTTGCCGGGCGTTAGTATCACGACCGAAGCCCAAGCGACCAATCCAAGCCTGGGAATGGTTCGAGCGGTCAGCAGTTCGGAGGCGTCGAATCTCGCCAAATTCCTCCAAGCCAATCAACAGCTCTCGACCGGTTACCGCAACCTCTATCTGGGGAACACGGCCGCAGGCGTCTCGCCGTTTTTTAGCCCCACGATCAGCAACGTCAACAACGGCGTGCTGCCGCAGGTCGAGGGCGCAAGCCCATCTCCCATCACCAAAACAAACACCGCCTCGAAGGATCCCTCGTTCTTGTATCGAAAAGGTTCGAACTGGATGCCCAAAGCGCTGATCTACAACTTCCCTGCCAGGGTCGTTGGAGCGGCGCAATTCTTCTCCCAGCCTCTCAACGTACAAAACCACCTCGGACGCCGGAACTCGATCCGCGCCGACGAGGGAACCCCGCTCACGTTTCTCGGCGCCCCGAAGACAGGAATGGCAGTGTCGATCAACGCGCCCGTTCAGGGCGCGATGCAGATCGGCAAGAACGTCAAACTGGGCAACAAGGTCGTTATTCAGGGCGGACCTGGAGCAGCGGCGTCGACCCTCTATACGATCGGCGACGACGTCACGATCCAAAGTGGAAGCGCAATCGATCGGTCGAACATCGGCGCGGGATCGATCATCGGCGCTCGTTCGTTCATTCAAACCTCGACGCTTGCTGCCAACACCGTCATCCCGCCAGGAACGATGATGATCAACAACGTAGTAACTGGGCACGTCCAATGGTAGAGCCATAGCGAGCCGATTTGGATCAGACCGCGAAGCCGCCCGAGCACGATTTGGCGTTTTGTTCAGGGCAGTCCAACCGGGCGAGCAAATTTCGAGATCTCGAGATAGAGCGGAATGCCGATGGTTACGTTATACGAGAACGTAAGCACCAGAGACGCGGCCAACGGCAGGGTGGGGCTCGCCTCCGGAATCGCCAACCTCTGAATAGCAGGAACGGCGATGTAGGACGCCGATCCGCAAAGCACGGCGAATAGAACATAAGTGCCAGGGGCGAACGAAACGCCCGCGATCTTGCTGTAGAGGCACGCAACGCAAATGCCAAGCGTGGCGAAGACGTTCGGAGCAATCAAACCAAAGGCGATGAACCCGGGCCCGGCGGTCTTCAGGTCTTTCAGCTTATTGGCGGCCGTGATACCCATTTCGAGCAGGAAAAGGCAAAGCACGCCTTGGAACATGTTCACGAAGAACGGATCGTAGGGCGCGACCACTTCCTTGCCCTGAGCCCGGCTTACAAAGCCAATGATGATCCCGCCGAAAAGCAGCACCAGACCTGGATTGAGGAAGACCTCGTGCAAGAGTTTAAGGCTTAGAATTCCCGCGACGGGCTTGCCCACGCGCCTTGCGATAGAATGCCCGTGCGATCCGTGAGCGTCTTGGGAAGCCGATGGAGGCCTTTGCACTTCGAGAACGTAACCCTTTTCGTCAGGCATGAAGCCGCGGGAATCCATCCCTCGAGCGCGAAGGCGTGAAACGAGGTACAGAGCGACCAGACAGCCGGGGATCTCCATCACTGCCAGCATGACCGGCATGTACGCGTTGAAAGCGATCTTGGACGCGGCCAACACTCCCAAACAGGTCGCGAAAGTGCCCGCCGAGTCGGACCCGTAATAGCCTGCGACCGTCGCTTTATCCACACGCCGCATCGTCGTCAGGAGCGAAAGCGCAAGATACGCCAGCACGCCGATTGCGAAGTTCGTGAGAAAGCCAACCCCCATGAAGCCGAGTGCGCCCGCGAGCTGATCCTTGCCGATCGAAGCCAACTCCTCGCCGCCATGCCAGCCAATGGCCAAAAGCAAGAACATCGTCAAGCCTTCATAAACCGCCCTTGGAAATTCAAACTTGACTCTTAACAGCGGGATCAAGAAACCCATATAAAAGAACAAAAGTAGCGGTTTGAACAAGTTGTGCTTGAAGTTGTGGAAAAACTCCTCCAGTACGCTCTTTTGCACCTTTACCGATCCAGCTGTGGCGGTCTTTTCGGAGTCTTTCCGGGCAGCCTTCTCAGCGGCCGCCGGCTCGATGTTCTTCAACTCTACCGCCGCGGGCTTATCCGAATCTTCGCTCGAGCCGAACGCCTTGCCGCTCTGAAGCACCCCTCCCATCAACGCCGCCGATATGACTAGAAGCAAGAAAATCGGCTTCCGCCCTCGATAAAGAGCGTTTTTCAGAATCGCTCGAATTCCCTGCTCGCTATCGCAATCCATGAGCATCCTTCTTCAACGAGTACTTTGAAGGTCCGCAAGGATCATATTAGTAGAAGCTTACGCTCGAAGAGCGCATTCGATTGGTGTGCCCGCCTGCTTTTGGTACGCACTTTATCTGCGGGATTGAGGTGAGGCTCATGGTTTTCGGTCCGGGTATGCAATTGCAAACGATTCTTGGGGGCGTCAACCAATTTTTCTTCGGCACTGTTGGAAAATCTTCAGGTTGGCAGGCGGAGGGTCGTTCTCGATCTTGACAGATTAAGCGAGATCGAATAGTTGTCCGCGGCTCAATTCACACGTTCCTCCATTCCAACAAAAACGATCTTGATCTGGAGTCGCGAACCTCGCGGCCTTCCAAAATATTGGAGCACGCACGATGCGCTCGTTCATTGCGACTTTCCGGCTGAGGTCGGTTCTGTCGATGGCCCTACTGGCGGCCGGCTCGGCCTCTCTATCGGGCTGTAAGCTGCTTGACAATTTGCACAGCGGCATGGAAACCACGAACACGACCAAGGCTGCCGGCAGTGGCGATGCCTCGACCGTTGGCGGCGGTTTCAACAAGGCTCCTGCCGGAACGAACGTGGGCCCGGCCGGAATCGGAACCGATCCGATGGGCGCACCTCGCTATTGATGCAGGCTGCAGTTCGGGTTGTGCGGAACGCCAAGTTCGCTGAATGCCGATTCATGAAAAGGCAATCGCCCAGGGAAACGGGCCCTGGGCGATTGTACCGCGCGCTAGGTAAGCTGTTTGATCACCTAGAAATCACTTGCCGGCTACGCTGGCCGTCCAAGATTTCCAGGACCACGTCATCGAAGGGAACGGATTGGCCGTGATTGCCGGGGCCGACTGCTGAACCGGAGCCGTAGCCGTCGGCGTCATCTTGATGGATACGCTAGGGGTGGGAGCGGGGGCTGGCGTGGCTGGCGCTGGATTGGCTGGCTGAGGTTGCGGGGCCGGCGTTGGCGTTGGGGCGGGGGCTGGCGTTGGCGTGCTCACAGCCGCAACGACGGAAGCCGTTACAACGGGCAGTGGCGCCGACACAACTGGAGCCGGCGCCTGAACCGCTGGCTGGCTTGATACGGGAATTGGCGTGAACGGCTTGCTCAAGTCGAAGTCTGCCTCGACGTTCACCGTCCCGACGCTGACCTTCTGCTCGCCAATGATCTGGCCGTTCTGGATCGCCTCGATCTGATAAGAACCAGGAGAAAGCGGCAACTCGTAGCCGCCAGCGCTCCAGGTTTGTGTGTTCGACGACTGACCGGACTGGAGGTTGACGGCGCTGAATCGTCACGCCGCCGACGCCCTGCCCGGGTTCGTAGAAGTTGGCGCCCGTCGGGTCGTTGAAGACCGCCCCCACAACCTGAGCGGATTCACCATTCTGGCTGCCGAAATCCTGAGTGACGAGGTAGGGGCCCATGCTCGAGTTCGTCGAGCTGACCACCGAAAGTCCCACGTCGCGATACGCCTGGTCCGCCGACGCGCCCGGCTGAAGGATGTGGTCGCGGTGACCGCTGTCGGAAACTCCCCAATCGATCAAGAACGCTTTCATCGCCTGGTCGACCGACTGTGCGTAGGCGTAGGCGTTTTCACCAGTGCTCGAGGTGTTCGTGTAGCCCGAAGCGGCGATCCGTGAGTCCGAAGTTGAACCGTTGGGCTGGTTGTGCGCCTGGACTCCAGAGCTGTTCATATCCTGGTTTAATTGGAGAGCGGCGGAGGAGAGCTGGGCGTTCCAGGCCAGGGGCGGCTGGGCTGCGGAGTTGGCGATGGTGTTTTTGACCTGATCGATGTTGACGTTGTAGTGCTGAAGCGTCAGCAGGTCGTCGGGGGAAAGATTCGTAGTAACGCGTTCTGCGGCGGCGGCCGGATTGGTCCGGGCTTCGTTCAAGAGTTGAAGCATGTACTGCTCTTGCGGCGATGGACCCACTGTCGAGAGGGCCAGGCGGGTTTCTAGTCCTTCCAGCCTCGGTCTCCAAATCGGTCGATTGCGCCGCATGACCACCTCCCTGTTTCGTGCGATCCGCTGGGACTCGTTCCCAGCTCAGACTCGAATTCGCCCGTTCGGTTCCACGCCGCATAAACTTGAAGGAAAACCGCTTTGTCCTACCCGCCGTCTTGGCCAGGCCCACGCCGTAATAGCAGAACGCGCACCACTTCAAAGAAAAAGCCGATTCCGCCCCATTGTTCATGTCGCAAGCCTTTCTGCTAAATCAACTTGCAATTTTCCCGAAATCTTGTCCCGCAGCGTTTCCTGGTGCGTTTCCTGCACAGCGGGCGGAAGGTTTTGTGGGTTGCAAGGAGCGAACTTACAAGCCAACCTGGTTTTTACAATCCGCCTCTTCGAAAAAACATTCGTTGAAGTTTTCCAGAGCCTTTGCCGCACTGCCTTGATCGCCTCCAATTCACCCTGTGAAGCGCGATCCCTTGCCGCCCGGCGAGTGCAGGCTATACGCTCTTAGAGAGGCGTGCGTATCGTGGCGAGCGTGGATCTCCACGCGACGAACCCGCGTAATCTCTGGGCGTGGACCCAAAAGGTGCTTTTCGATGGCTCACGCGGATGCTCGTTCGGCGCTCGAACTCGTGGAAAAGGCAGGCTCGTCCGGGGCTCTTTCGAGCTCCGCGATCGCCGGCATTCGCCGCTGGCTGACCGAAGCCCCCTTCGAACGTTACCGAGAAACGCTCGTCGACGACGTCTCCCAAGGGAAATGGAAAGAACTTGACGACGCCTTCTACGCCGTCCTCGAGTTCGGCACAGGCGGACGCAGGGGCAAAATGTATCCTGTCGGCACCAACGTTCTCAACCATCGCACGATGGCCGAGAGCGCTCGCGGGCTTGCCGATTACGTTGCGTCGAAAAAGAAGCCTGGGGAGCCCAAAACCTGCGTCATTGCCCGCGACACCCGGCACAACTCGCCCGAGTTCGCCAAGCTCTGCGCCTGCACCATGGCCGAGGCTGGGTTCAAAGTTTATTTATTCCCGGATTATCGCTCGACGCCGCTCCTCTCGTTCTCGGTCAGGCATCTCAAATGCGACGCTGGCATCATGATCACTGCATCCCACAACCCTCCCTCGGACAACGGCTTCAAGTGCTATTCTGCAACCGGAGGACAGGTCGTCCCGCCCGACGACGCTGGCATCATCGCTTGCGTCAAGGCGGCTTCGGATCGCGAAATCCCCGAGAAAGACTACGAAAAAGCCCTGGCAAACGGTTCCATTGTTTTGGTGGGCGAGGAGGTGGACAAAGCCTACATCAAGGCTGTGCTCGATAGCTCGGTCTCGAACGCCAGGGACCTTTCGATCGTTTACACGCCCATGCACGGAGTGGGCGCCACGTCGGTCGCGGCGGCTCTCCGAGTTGCGGGATTCCAATCCGTCAACTTGCTTAAATCGCAGAGCTTCCCGGACGGAGACTTTCCCAACGTCCCAGGGCACGTCTCGAACCCAGAGATCCCCAAGACGCTCTCCGCGGCGATCGAAGAAGCCAAGGCCACTGGTGCAGACCTGGTCCTTGCAAGCGACCCCGACGCCGACAGAATAGGCGTTGGTTTGCCAGTGACCTCCGACCTAAAGGGCGAATGGACCACCCTCGACGGCAACCAGATCGGCGCCATGCTGACTGCGTTTGTCGTTGAACAAGTCAAGAAGGCAGGAAAGCTCCGCCCAGGTGAACACTACATCGTGACGACTCTGGTCACCTCGACCATGTCCAAGGCCTTGGCAGCGCTCGAAGGCGTCAAGACCGAAGACGACCTCTTGGTCGGCTTCAAGTGGATCTGCAAACGAATCGACGAGGCAGGCCCAGACAATTTTCTGTTTGGTTTCGAGGAATCGCATGGCTATCTGAGAGGCGTCTACGCACGCGATAAAGACGCCGCGATCGCCTCGCTACTGTTCGCCGAGCTCGCAGCCGAACAAAAACGTCAGGGCAAGACCGTACTTTCCTACCTGAACGAGCTTTATCAGAAAGTCGGCTACTACGGCGAGCGATTGATCAACAAGACTCTCGAGGGTCGCGAGGGCGTCAAACAGATCCAGGAGCTGATGTCCGCCTTTCGCTCAGAACCTCCCAAGAAGACTGCAGGGCTCGACGTCGTCGAGGTTTACGACTACAAGACCCATGAGATCCGTTCGCTCGAGGACAAAGCCGAACCTCGGCCGCTGCCCCAGCCCTCCGGAGATTTGCTCATTTTCCATTTGAGCACCCAGGCGTAAGATTCGCTGTCAGACCATCGGGAACCGAGCCCAAGATCAAGTTCTATCTCTTCGCCAGGACCGAAACTGCGGGCGTCTCCATCGATTCTGCCAAGAAATCCGCGGAGGACGTCCTGGACAAATTGACGTCCGATATCGATGCCTTTATTCAAAGCGTGCTAAAACGAAAGTCTTGAAGAGCCTTTCCCATCCTCATCCAACGGAGTCGATCGAGGTGTCGGCCGAAAAGAGCGAACCCAGGCTGGAGGCCATAAAAGCCAAGCTCCGCGAGTTTCCCACCGGCCCTGGGATCTACCTGATGAAAGACGCCCAGGGCAGGGTGGTCTATGTGGGGAAGGCCGCTCACTTGCGCTGCGCGGCGTCTTCCTACTTCCATAAGGGCGCTGCCGGCGATCGGCGCATCGCCGATTGGGTTGGCGAAGTGGCGGACGTCGATTTCCTCGAAACCGACAGCGAAGTCGACGCCCTGCTGATGGAAGCGCGCCTCATCAAAGACATTCAGCCCAAGCATAACGTCGACCTCAAAGACGATAAGTCGTTCCCCTACCTCCAGATCACCACCAACGAAGACTTCCCACGCGTCGAATTCACCCGAACCCCAAGCGACCGCGGCGTCAAACTCTACGGACCCTTCCCCAGAGCGCGGTCGCTTCGAGGCGCCATCCAAGTCCTCCAAAGGATCTTCAAATTTCGCACGTGTACGCTCGACATCGACCCCGACGACGCACGCTGGCGCTGGTTCAGGCCCTGCCTTCTCCACTCGATCGACCAGTGTACTGCGCCCTGCAATTTACGCATCGATCGTGAAAGCTATCGCAAAGACGTCAACCGGCTCAAACTCTTTCTCGACGGCAAGAAAGGCGCTGTCATCAAGGAAATGGAAGAGGAGATGCTCGAGGCGAGCAAGGCGCGCGAGTTCGAACGCGCTGCCCGCCTTCGCGACGAAATCCAAGCTCTGAAAAACCTGAACCTCCGAGGAGACCTCGCCAAGAACGCCCAGCCCGAGGTCTTCCCGATGGACCCAGCTCGCGGGCTCAAGGCTCTCCAAAAGGTGCTCCATCTCGACTCCAGGCCCAGAACCATCGAAGGCGTCGACATCGCACACCTGGGAGGCAGCGAAACCGTCGGCGCCGTCGTCACGTTCATCGACGGATTGCCGTTCAAGCCAGGTTACCGCCGCTATCGCATCAAGACCGTCGAAGGCGTCGACGACTTCGCATCGATTCGAGAAGTGGTCTCCAGACGCGTCAAAGGCATTCAAGAACGCGACGAGCCTATGCCCGACATCCTGCTGATCGACGGCGGCAAAGGTCAATTGAACGCAGCGCGAGACGCCCTTGACGAGCTCAAGGTCATTGCCCCAGCTCTGATTTCACTCGCAAAACGCGAAGAAGAGATCTTTCTGCCAGGGCTTTCTGAATCGATCCTGCTCAGACGCAGGTCTTATGCGTTAAGATTATTGCAATACGTTCGGGACGAGGCTCACCGCTTCGCCCAGCACTACCACCACATCCTTCGCAAGAAACGCACGCTCGACGAGGACGAAGCATGATCCGACGAACAGATGGTCCGCCCAAGTCGCGGCAACGCTCGTGATACTCGTCTCCGCCAGCGGCCTCAGCCGTCAGTTCGATTCCGACCCCGTCTTCGACGACGTCTCCTTCGAGATCCGCGCAGGCGAACGCATCGGCCTCGTTGGGCCCAACGGCGCTGGCAAAACCACACTCTTGCGTCTTCTCGCCCGCGAAGATCAGCCCGATACGGGAACTCTTTCGATCCGCTCAACCATCCGCGTCAGCCTCCTCCGCCAACAACCCCAATTCACATCCGACGAAACCTTGATCCAGGTGGCACAAAGCGGCCTTGGTTCCATCCTCGACCTTCAATCATTGGTCGAAGAGGCAGCCAAAGAACTTGCGGAGGCCGAAGACGAAACCGACCGTAAGGGCGCATCGCACCGATTCGACGAACTGCACAATTTGCTCGATCACCAAGACGGCTATGTTGTCGAGCACAAGATCGAAGAGATTCTCGAAGGCCTCAGATTCCAGAAAGAAGACTTCAACAGGCCCGCGCGGACCTTCTCAGGAGGCCAGCAATCCAGGCTCATGCTCGCCAAGCTCCTGCTCGAGAACCCAGACCTCATGCTCTTGGACGAGCCCTCGAACCACCTGGACGTCGAGACCACAACCTGGCTCGAGAATTACCTGGCCAGACAAGACGTGGCGATGGTCGTCGTCAGCCACGATCGCTACTTCTTGGATAAAGTCGTGACCAAGATCTGGGAACTGAATAATCATCAGGTCACTGTCTACCCAGGCAACTATTCGCAATATTGGAGACTGCGGAAAGAGCGTGCTGAACTTCTCGAAAAACAGTTCGAAAAGCAGCAAGAGACGATCGCCGACCTTCAGGACTACATCCGCAAATACTCGGCGGGTCAGCGAGCCAAGCAAGCCCACGATCGCGAGAAGAAGCTTGCCCGCATCGACCGCATCGAGCGAATGAGGGATATCGAAGGGCCAGTCATGGGCTTCGGAGAAGTCGAGAGGGCAGGGGACATTGTCGTCGAGGGCGCAAGCTAACCAAGAGTTATGACACTCCGCTCTTTCGCGATTTCGACTGCTCGATCCTCAGAAGTCAGTGCGTGGGCATCATGGGTCCGAACGGGTCCGGAAAAACCACGCTCGTCAAAACCCTGATCGGCAGGCTCAAGCCCGATTCGGGCGAAGTGAAGCTCGGACACAAAGTACAGGTTGGCTACTACGATCAGGGCCTGGAGGCGCTCCCGCCCAACACGACCGTCGTTCGCGCAGTTTGGCCAGAGGACGATATCTCGTGGGTTGAGCAAGACGTTCGGGACCTCCTGGCCCGCTTCGGTCTCTCCGGCGACCTGGCGTTTCAGCCGGTAGGCAAACTCTCAGGTGGAGAGAAGGGCAAGGCAGCGCTCGCAAGGCTTGCCGCGACAGGCGCAAACGTATTGATCATGGACGAACCGACCAACCACCTCGACATCTGGTCGTGCGATGCACTCGAGCGCTCGATACGCGAGTTCGAAGGAACTGTGATGGTTGTCAGTCACGACCGTTATTTCCTGAATCAGGTGGCCGACCGTCTGATTGTCCTCGGCAACGGCAAAGCAAAGGTTATCGAAGGCGATTACGAAACGTATCAAAGACTACTCAAACTTCAGGAGCAATCTCAGACTTCGAAGACCTCAACCAAGCCGGAACCCCCGTCGACCAAGCCTTCGGGTTCGGAAAAGAAGAAGCGCCAGTTCCCATATCGCAAGTCCGCCGATCTCGAGCGCGAGATCGCCGAACAGGAAAAGAAGCTCGCCGAGCTCGAGCATCAACTCGGCCAGCCAGCGACCTACAAAGAACCGAGCAAGGCCCGCGACCTTCAGCTCAACCACGAACTGCTCAAGACACAGCTCGACCGCTTGTATGCTCACCTCGAAGAGGCTATGGATTTGGGGGCATGAGAGGACTCGAAGGGAGAGACTCCTCCCCATCATCGCCCTTCTCTTCGACGAACACATCATGAAGCTCGGCGAAGCGAGAACCAAACTTGCCAATTCTTACAATCCACTCAGATTTACGAGTGTATCAGAGATGAGAATGTAGGAACGTTGATCCGCGACGCCCCTCTGATCCGCTTCCGCGTAGGGGCGAGCCCCGCGACGCCCTTCCGATCTGCCGTCGCCAAGCCATCCGGAGGGGCAGCGCAGGGGCTTGCCCCTACAAAAACTCGATAGCACCCCGTGGACGAGTAGTCGTGGCAACCATAGCGCCGGGATCCAGGCAGCTTGACCCTAAGCCTTTCTCTTGACGCATAGTCCCTCCATCAGCAAACGCCATACATCGTTGTATGCGGCGTCGATTGCCGGGTCGGACCATTCGGCCGCGTGGGCAGGGTGATGGAAACGAGAGGTGGCGAAGAGCAACGCCCTGCCCGCGGCCAAGGGGTCGACTCTGCGGAACGTGCCTTCCTTCACACCGGAGTGGATGATCCTCGCGGTCAGAGCGACCAACTCGTGAAGGTGGGCCGAGACGATCGACTGGGCGTCGGCGGCCAAGACCCGATAGGCAGCGAACAGCTCAGGATCGTCGGCGGCCCGGCGGCGTTTGACGGCGATCAGTGCATCGAAGAACTTCCGTAGCCTCTTCGGCGCAGGGCCCGGCTTGGCGACGATGATTCGCAACGGCGCCATCGTCTCCTCAACCCACCGGCAGACCACCAGGTCCCGCAGCTCGGCCTTCGTCGCCACATGTCGGTAGACCGCTGCATGGCTCACGCCTACGCCCGAGCGACGTCAACCACGGTCGCCTTGGTCGGGCCAAAGCGGCGGATCACGTCCTCGGCCGCGGCCAGGATTCGATCGCGGGTCAGTGGGGTTTCAGCGCGGGACATGTGATCCTGCCATGATCAGTGCTCTGCTTTTGCCTCTGCTGCAATCCCGTCCAGCTCGGCCAAGGTCTCCGGCGAAAGAGCCAACCAATCGGCTGCCAGGTTCTCGCGGAGGTGGACGATCGAAGATGTGCCCGGTATTAACAGAATGTTGGGCGAGCGATGCAGAAGCCACGCCAGCGCGACCTGCATTGGTGTGGCTGACAGTCGGTCCGCGACGGCCGAAAGAGTGGACGATTGCAACGGCGTGAACCCGCCGAGCGGGAAGAACGGTACGTACGGAATGCCCTTTCGGGCCAAGTCTTCGATCAGGCCGTCGTCGTGTCGGTGGGCCAAATTGTAATAGTTCTGTACGCAAACAATCTCGGTGATTGCCTGCGCCTCGGCAATCTGGGTTGCGGTCACGTTGCTCAGGCCGATGTGGCGGATCAAACCCTTTTGCTGGAGGTCGGCGAGCACCTCGACTTGCTCGGCGATCGACCCTTCAAGAGGTCCGTGGACCGAACCCATTGCGCGGTAGTTGACGACGTGGAGCGCCTCCAGGCCCAGGTTGCGTAGATTGTCGTGAACTCCGGCCGTCAGTTCTTCAGCAGAAGTGGCGCGTTGCCACGAACCATCGGCAGGCCTACGCGCGCCAAGCTTGGTGACGATCACGAATTCCTCGTGATACGGATGCAAAGCCTTTCGTATGATCTGGTTTGTGACGTGTGGACCATAGAAATCGGAAGTATCGATATGGTTCACGCCGGCGTCCAGGGCATGGCGGAGCACCGCGACCGCCGCCTCCGGATCCTTGGGAGGCCCAAACACTCCCGGTCCTGCCAACTGCATCGCCCCATAGCCGATGCGGTGAACGGTCAGTGACGTCCCGGGAAACGCATACTCGCCGCCGAGCTTCAGTTCGCTCATTGTAGTGATCCTTTCGAGTGTAGTCACGGAGCAGTGTAGGCGGCTGGGTTACAGAAGTCAAAGAGTGAAACTCGTAACAGCAACCACGTTGGAGCGACAATGTTATTCCGAATCAATCATTTAATGGTTGCTGGAATCGTCTTGGAGATCCGCTCTTTCTTGCTTACGCGCTCCAGATTTATGAAATCCGTTCCCAGATCTCAGCGTCGATGCCAGGGAACCGATTCAAGTGAGCCAGGTTTGTCGTAGCAATTGTGACGGTATCGCCGGGAGCACCTGCGAGCGCCGCTTGGCCTGCAAGTATGGCATCGGCGTCGAGTGCATCCGGAGAAGAAGTTGGGCTTCCTGATTGTCGGAGCAGAGCCCAGAACTCCGCGGCTTTGATCATCGCGTCCGTCGAGATGGTCAGGTGCAAGAAGCCGCTGCTCGGATCGAGATAGTACTCAAGGCGTCGCAGGCTTCCGACCGCTCGAATGCGGAACAATTCGCGTCGAACTTCGTAATGAGCGATTTCGGGAATGACGACGGTGGCGCCGTTTACGGATATGGACTTGAGCCAGGTGAGACAGCTAACAACTTGCGTCTTGCTGGGGGCCCGGACGATCAGGCCAAGCGGACCGCTGTCCAAAAGGATCAACCGCGCCACGTTCAATAGAGTCCTTCGAACAATTTCCGATGAGGCCGATGCGAATCGAGATCACGCATTGCCGCTTCCCACGCCCCAGGCGGATCCTCGTCCGGCATCGTAAGCATTTGATCGACTATGTGGGCGATGGCCTGGGCGTTCCAGGCCTGCTGTTCCTCGGAGATGGCAACGACCCGGCCCGAGGAATCACTGCATGCGACGTGAAGTGCGTGCGCAGCGCAAGATCCTGCGGGGCGCTGTCTGTCGAAAGCCGCAAACTGTTCAACTCGTTGAAGTCTTGCATCTCTCATTCCCTGCGAGCCCGATTAGGACGCCTAATGAATTCTACGTTAATCAGCCGCAATGCGAAAGATTGGATCGAGCAAGCGGGTTGTCTACAATTGCGGACCCCGCCGAGAAAAGCGACGATAATCCACGAGTCGCTGCCGCGGTTAGGGTTCGCAAAAGCGAGAGGTAAAAACTCTTCGTCGGCTTTGTCGAATTCCGCCAATCGCCCGAGCACCTGATCGAGTTTGGGTGGAACACTCAGGATGTCTGCTATTGCCGTCTCTGCTATTGCTGTCCTCTCTGAGGCCCCTTCGTCTGAACTCCGCTACACGCCATCGGCTTGGGTTTTATTTGACCTTGAGTAGCTCGACTTCGAAGAGAAGTGTGGAGTCCGGTGGGATTGCAGGAGGTGCCCCGGTCTCGCCATAACCCTCTTCCGGCGGGATCGTCAGCTTGCGTACGCCGCCGCTTCGCATTCCAAGAAGCCCCACATCCCAGCCCTTGATGACCATACCCTTGCCCACGACAAAATCGAACGGCACGCCTCTGTCCTTCGAGCTGTCGATCTTCTTACCGTCGACCAGCCGACCGACATAATGGACTGTTACCGTATCACCCGTCTTCACGACCGGGCCTGTACCTATCTTGACGTCGACGATCTTCGTCCTTTGGTGCCGAAAGACGGCGAGCCCGACCGCGATCAGCGCGACTATGATGAGCATTCCGCCCAGGGTCAGACGGAGCCTGCGTGGTTTGTCCATGAGAAGACGGTCCTTTGGAACCTCGTAAGTCGGGATTGAGCTCGGGCGAGCGAGAAACAACGACCGCCTAACCCGGAATCTCCGCCTCAACGAGCTTCGCCAAGAGCACAAGCGATTCCTGCCAGCCGAGGTAGCAGGCCTCGATTGGGATGGCGTCGGGCAGGCCCTCTTGCACGATGTTCAGCTCCGTCCCGAACAAGACCTTCTTCAAGGTCACCGTCACCTGCATCTCGCCAGGCAGGTTCGGGTCGTCGAACGTATCCGTGTACCGGATGAGCTCGTTCGGGACAAGTTCGATGTAGGTGCCGCCGAAGGAGTGCGAGTTGCCCGATGTGAAGTTTCTGAACGACATCTTGAAGGCGCCGCCGACCTTGGCGTCCATGTGGTGGATGTGACCGGTAAAACCGTTCGGCGGCAACCACTTCACCATCGCGTCGGCGTCAAGAAACGCTCGGTAGACCCTCTCTGCCTTGGCTCGTAACACGCGGTGAAGGCGGATTGTGTTCGGCATACGTTTCTCCTTCCGATCCAGACTTACCGAATTCGTGCATAACCGATCAGCTCGTACTCGTCGCCCTTCTGATCCGCCCGAATCCTGTATCGGTATCCCACCTGTACGTCTTCCTGAGACGGACTATGGATCGCGAACCAAAACGCAGGGCCCGGCGAGCGTCCGGAGATAACCTCGTCGACTCTGAGTATGACCTTCCAAGAAAGGTTCCGCTGGTGAAGCGCACTCGGCTCGATACTCGTGACGGTACCAACAAACGTCAACGCCCCTGGGTCCGTCGAGATGGGCGCCGAACCTGCACAACCTGAAGGCCCGCAACCTGTCGATAAGAACGCGAGGATCACAAAGTGACGCAGTTTCAAGGACGCCTCCGTCGGATAAAGCCGAAATCAGCGAATGGACCCTCTTGCGTGTGCGTCATCTTAACAGACTCGGAACTCTGCAAGCGAGAAACCTGCCCACGTCGCCAAAGCCTTGTAAGCTTGCCGAATCGAAGCTATATTTAATGAGTGTTAAACAATAGAATTGCCGATTGAGCGAACAGACCTCAGGCGAATTTGCGTTTCCCGCGGGCCCCACTGATTTTCTCGGTTCCGATTCCCTCCGAAGGTAGATCGATGACCAAACCGCACTTCCACTCGACAGGTCTGGTGAGGAGGGAGTTCCTCCAGGTCGGTTTCTCGGGTTTTTTGGGGATGAGCTTGGGAGGACTGCTCTCGAGCCAGGCGATTGCGGCCGCCAGTGCCAAGAAAGTGGGCGCCCCTCGCGCTAAGGCGCTTATTATGGTGTTCCAGACCGGCGGGCCAAGCCATCTGGACACATTCGACATGAAGCCCGAATCGCCAGACGGGGTTCGCAGCGATTTCAAACCAATCTCGACCAAGATCCCTGGTATCTCGTTTTGCGAGCATCTGCCCATGCTGGCTGGTTGCTCGGACAAGCTCGCGGTCGTCCGCACGATGTCGCACGCGCATACGAACCACCTGAACGGAACCCATCAAATCCTGACTGGGCACTCTCAACCGGGCGCTTTCTTCGACAAGATCGCCTCGCGCGACGATTACCCTTGCTACGCATCGGCGATGGAGAGCATCACGCCCAGGTCCGACGGCGTTCCCAGAGGCGTCATGCTGCCGACGTTTTTGATGGAAGGCCCGCTCGTATGGCCAGGCCAGCATGCAGGGTTTCTTGGCCCTCGGTTCGATCCCTGGCAGATCCGCCAAGATCCCAACGAAAAGAGCTTTCACGTCGACAGCCTCAGCTTGCCTGCCGGTTTCAGCGTAGAGCGACTCAAAGGCAGACGCGAACTGCTCTCCGAGCTCGGCGCCCAGCGCGATAGTTGGTCGGCCGCGGCCGAGAAAGACTCGCTCTCGGAACAGCGCGAAGTCGCCTTCAACCTGCTGCTTTCCGGCAAAGTCGCTGCCGCATTCCAACTCGACTCGGAAGACCCGAAGCTTCGCGACCGCTACGGCAGGCACATGTTCGGACAGTCGCTGCTCCTGGCTCGCAGGTTGGTGCAAGCAGGCGTTACGATCATTCAGGTGAACATGGGAAGAGTCCAGACGTGGGATTCGCACGGAGACATCTTCAACCGATTGAAGCGCGATCTGCTGCCTCCATTCGACCGCGGAGTGGCGGCCTTGATCGAAGACCTGGAAGTTCAGGGCCTCCTTGACGAGACTTTGGTCGTGGCGATGGGCGAGTTCGGCCGCACTCCCAAGCTATCCAGGTTGAACAAGAACGAAACCGCCGGACGGGACCATTGGTCGAGCGTGTTTTCGGCGGTTTTCGCCGGCGCCGGCGTTCAAGGCGGGCAGGTCATTGGCCAATCGGACAAGATTGGCGCCCATCCAGCAACCCCTCCGTTCAGCCCAGGGGATCTTTCCGCGACAATCTACCGTTCGCTCGGCGTCGACCCCGAGACCGAGATCCGAGATCGACTGGGCAGGCCGATCCGGCTGGCCTTGGGCAACGAGATTTCAGCGCTCTTCAACGGTCGCTCGGTCTAAACCTGGAGCGCGTTTCGACCCGTCGCGTCGATCCAACGCAAGTCGTCGGGACGGGTTGCAATCCCGTATCGGTCGTGAGAGAATACAGTTCTGCACGGCATGTCCCGACCACTCGGGATTTCGCTCCTCAGCCGCACACCAAGGAGAAGCCAGTCATGGGATCCGCGAATACCAACCGTCGCTCGTTCTTGATGCACACCACGGCCATGGCGACGGCGGCGACCGCGGCTCTCGATTTGTCGAAGAGCGCTTACGCAGGCGGCGGGGATTCGCTGAAGATCGGCCTGGTGGGTTGTGGCGGACGAGGAACAGGCGCCGCGGAACAGGCCCTGAAGGCAAGCTCGGGAAACACCCTCTACGCGATGGCCGACGCTTTTGCAAATCGGCTCGAAGGCAGCCTCGATACGCTGCAACAGACGCCCGACCTCCCCTCCAAGATCGACGTTCCCGCCGATCGTCGATACATTGGATTTGATGCATATAAAAACGTAATCGACCAAGTCGACGTGGTGCTCTTGGCCACTCCTCCAGGTTTCAGGCCGCTTCACGTCGCCTACGCTGTCGAGAAGGGAAAGCACCTGTTCGTCGAGAAGCCGGTCGCGACCGATTCGCCCGGCGTCCGCTCGTTCCTTGCCTCGGTCGAAGAGGCCAAAAAGAAGAACCTCGTCATGGTCTCCGGGCTTTGCTGGCGGTACTACCACCCCAGGCGAGAGGCGATGCAGCGGGTGAAGGACGGAGCGATCGGCGAGATCAAGGCGATCGAGACGACCTACAACTCCCAGGGCGTTTGGGATCCGCCGGTTACACGATCGGACGTCGGCTCCGACATGGAAATGCAGATGCGCAACTGGTATTACTACGACTGGCTCTGTGGAGACCATATCGTCGAGCAGGCCGTGCACGGACTCGATACGATGGGCTGGGCGATGGGCGACAAACCGCCAATCCGTTGCTGGGGCTCAGGCGGCCGGCAAGTTCGCACCGAGCCAAAATATGGGAATATCTTTGATCACTTCGGGATCGTCTACGAATATCCCAACGACGTCCGAGGGTATCACCAATGCCGGCATTGGAAGGGCAGCGCCAACCAGGTGAAGGACTACATCCTGGGAACGAAGGGCGTCTGCGACGTTTTTGCTCCGTCGATCAACGGCGAGAACAAATGGCGCCACAGAGGCGCCAAGAACGATATGTATCAAACCGAGCACGACGAGCTTTTCGCCGCTCTCAGGGCGGGCAACGCGATCAACAATGGTGAATACGCGGCCAAGAGCACCTTGTTGGCGATCATGGGCAGAATGGCAGCGTACACTGGCGAGGCCGTCACTTGGGAGATGGCCATGAATTCCAAGGAAAACCTGGCCCCTGAACGCTATGAGTGGGGTTCGGCGCCAAGCCGCGAAATTCCCAGGCCCGGCTTCACCAAGTTCGCCTGAGCGAAAAGTCGGCAATGGTTCGTAGGCCGAGGTTCACCGTCTTGCTCAATTGGCTTTCGCGGGCTTTGGACCTTCCGGCCAGAACTTCGAGAACAGCTTCTTGAAGAAGCTGGGCTTGGGCTCTGGATTGGCCTGGGGCTCCGTGTCTCGAGGTTTCGGAAGATCGGGAGCTTCGGTCGCGGCGGCCGTCTTTTGGGTGCTTGTATCGACCAGCGGCTGCCGTTTCAGATGGTTCGCAACCAATTCAGGCCCGCTCGTCGCAATGGTCCGTCGTGAAAGTGGCAGTTTGGCGGCGACCGCGGGCTGGCTCTTCAGATCGTAAAGATAACCCAACAGTTCCGAACGCGCTTCTGGCGTTGAGTTCAGGTAAAAGTGAACCCATGCCCATGATTCGCGGTAGTCCGCCGGCTCCATGTCCCGGACCTCGGCAAGCTTCTCGAGTCTTTGAAGGTCTGGCTTGCGTCCCGTCGCGAAGTCTTGGATGGTTCTCACGACGTGATCGGGCCCGAGCGATCCAACTTGATCCGACGACTCGAAGTACTCGGCGAATCCCTCGTCGAGCCAGAGCGGCAGATTCTGGATCGAGGCGTGAAGGATCGCATGAGTCGCCTCGTGTCTCAGATCCTCTCCCAGTTTTTCTCCTTCATACGTGTAAATGGCGCCTTTGCCGTCCTCGACGATAAAGAAAGCCCGACGGGCAGGGAGGTCTGGATGGTGGAACCTGAGAAAGAAGGCAAAATCTTCCCGGTTCTTGAGCACATAGACGTCGATCGGTTTGACACTGCCGTCGACTTTGATTTCCACGACCTTGGCGATCTCTTGTTCGATGATCCGAAGATCTTGGATCGAGGCTGAGTCGCCGCCGATTGGCTCGTTGGTGTGCACGACGAATGGACCGACCGGCAACTGATAGTTAATAGGCAAGAGCGAATCGCCCTGGGGCTTCATGGTCGAGCAGCCGATCGCGGCGCAAGCGAAAAGGAACCAGGCCGGAAGCGCACATGAAACTGCCCTTGCCCATGATCATACGATCAAGCCTCTACGGACTTGGCGGCTTTCGATAGGAATGTCCGAGGGTTATCGGCGAAATCGACACTCTCGTCAATTGGAGTCACGGACCGTTGTCAGTTTGAGAACGGGCGGACGACTCGACGGAAGCCTGGATTCTCGGGCTGGAATTGACGATCCTCGATCAAGCGAGTACGCTCAGCCGGATCTCGGCGAGGGGTGTTCGCAAAGTGGTCGTGGAGCTCGAGCATGGATGCGTCGCGTTTTCCAGGGATTTGGGATCAGGTCAAGGACGGATCTCGTCCCTGGATGTTTCTGGTTAGCTCGCCGAGCCATATCGGCGGAGACCTTCCCCAGAAGCTGGGCATGGCCGATTACTCCTACGGATTCGTGGTCAAGTCGTTGGCCCAGGTGCTCGAGCGAATTGGGCGTTGGCGGCCGGTGAACTCGCCCGAGAGCTGCCTGATCCATGCCGCCGCGCAGGCGATCGAGGATGGTTACCGCCCTGTGCACATTGCGGTCACTCCTCTGCACATGGCCTACCTAACCCCCGCCGTGCCGACGATCGTCTTCCCGTTTTGGGAGTTTCCCAGAATACCCGACCGCGACTTCGGCTTTGAGACGCGACAGAACTGGGCTCGGGTTGCACGCAGAGCATCTCTGATCGTGACGGCTTGCGAGATGACGGCCAAATCGTTCCGCCAAGCAGGCGTGGCGTGCCCAGTGGAAGTCTTGCCGGTGCCAGTCTCGGACGCGACGTTCCACGTACCAGCTTGGTCGCCGGATTACACCTGGCGGACGACGTGTCGGCACATTTCTTGGGGCGGTCCGCCTGTCGATCTCGAAGTAGACGACGAGACCGATGTGATCCATTCCCCCGAAATGCCGACTGGTTGGAAACACGGACTCAAGAACCGTTACAAACGGCACATCAAGCCCTGGCTGTCTCCGCAGGCGCAACAGTGGGTCTCTCATTCCAAGCGAGCAACGATGCACGCCCTGCGCAGGGGTGCTCCAGCGGTGCAGGTCGTCGAGCCGCCTCCGCGTTTGATTCCCAGACCGCTCGAGGTGTCGGGGTTGGTCTACTCGAGCATCTTCAACCTGGCGGACCTTCGCAAGAATCCACATGACCTGCTGACCGCGTTCCTCCTGGCGTTCAAGGACCGTCCGGACGTCACCCTCGTGTTGAAACTGGCGACTTCGGCCGCCACCGAGATCCCGCATGTCGAACACCTACGTCATATGCTTTTGGGATATGGGATCAAACACGAGTGCCGCGTGGTCGTGATCACCGACTACTTGACCGACGAAGAACTGCTCCGCCTCTTCCGCGCCTCGACGTTTTACGTCAATACGAGCCGCGCAGAGGGTGCGTGCCTTCCGCTTCAGCAGGCCCTTGCTTGTGGAAGGCCGTCGATTGCCCCTGCGGCAACGGCCATGGCGGACTACATGGACGATCGGGTTGGGTTTGTGGTCGCCTCTCATCCAGAGCCGACCCACTGGCCGCACGACCCCCAGAAACGAATCGAAACAAATTGGCAAAGGCTGGTCTGGCCCAACCTGCGAGATCAATTCCTCAGGAGCGCCGAACTGCACGACTCGAACCGTCAGGACTACGACGCAATGTCGGCCGCTGCGCACTCTCGCATGAGGAACTACGCAAGCGTCGACGTACTGACAGTCGCCTTTCAACGTATCGTCGAACACTTGGCAGACGCACGCCTGGGCGCGTTAGGGTGGGACGAAGACCAGGCGGCTTGAGCCGCTTGGACCTCTTCCTCACGGTTCTACTTCTCAACTAACTATATCGTAAATGCGACGCGAGAAAGCCCTCTAAGCTTGGAGGGCATTTGACGCTTCGCTGCAACTCCAACATGCCGAGGACTCGATCAACCGGTTCTAGACCTGGGCCTTCTGATGCTGCCTCGAGCGGGAGCGGGGGCTTACTGTGGATCGCTGTTCGCGGACCAGATCGAAAACCGCGCGGGCGACTCGATCCCAGTTATAGCGATCGTCCAATTGCGTCTTGCCGATCACGTTCGATCCAGCGGCCTGGCACTCGGCCCAGGCTTGATCGAGCGTGGCCTCGTCGCGCGGATCGAAGAAGTGCACGCCGGGGTGCGAAAACTCGCGAAGCGAGCTGTTGCAGCTCGTGAGCACAGGTGCTCCATGTCTTAGGGAATCGAGTACAGGGAAGCCAAAACCCTCGTAGAGCGAAGGATAGACCGACCAGCCCACCGTTTGGTAGAGCTCGCAAAGTTGCTGGTCTGAGACGACGCCCAGGAGACGAATGCGTCGTCCCGAGTGGGCTCGCTGGAGCTCTCGAAGTAGGCGCTGGGGCATCATCCATCCGATTCGGCCAACCCACCAAAGCTCGGTGCCCTCGGGCAGCAGCTTCGACGAGCGAAACCAGTCGATGACCAAATTTGCGTTCTTTCGCGGTTCGAGAGTTGAGACGACAAGCCCAACGTTCGGCCGCCTGGAAACAGGACGATCGTGCATATGCTGGAGTAGGCATTGGCTTGGCCCTGGATGGGCGACGACAATCTTGTCCTGGGGGAAGTCGCACAGCCAGGCCGTGTCGGCTTTGGTCGAGTGGGAAATCGCGATGGCTGAATCGGACGAGAGGAGCGTCTTGGCAAAAAAATGATGGAGCTCGGACTGGGTCCGCTGTTCGTGAGTATGCGGGACGATCAGAGGCGTCAGATCGTAAAGGATGCTGATCTCTATGGGGAAGGTTCGCTCGGAGGGGCGCACGAAGCTCCAAAGCCCGACGGCGTCGTCGGGAATTCCTTCCAGAGGGACGACCCGACCGCTTTGCCAGACCCGCGCGCCCAGCGCCCCAGGTCTTGGTCGGCCGACCAGTCGAGTCCAGGGGCGGGAATCACTTCCCGATCATCCGAGAAAAAACGAACCCTGGCGCCCCGAGCCGCAAGCGCAAGGCAGATCCGAGCCGTGTAACGGCCGATTCCCGTGAGGTGCTTCTCGGAAAGCGGGTTCGCGTCCACGTAGACGGTTGGGCCCAGCGCCCGAATGATCATATTCGGCTGCATCGAGGCAATCCCTTGCATCGTATTCGGGTCTATCCGCAGGGGCGGAACCGCGGGTGAGGCGAAGATTCCGCGCCCGCGGTCCAGTTTACGCCTGAAAATCATTTCCAGGCATGGAATACCATACGGCCGTACTTGCTCTTGCCGACGCCCTCGACTCCGTAGAGAACCGGCGTCGACGACATGAGCTCGACTTTTCGGAACCCGACAACTTTCAGCATGGCCTCGACCGCGGCGCGATTCGGACCGCACCAGTTCGAGTCGTCCCCCGCGCATTCCACGTCAGGGTAGAACGCCATCACAGGACGATCGCACTCGTTCATATCGACGTGCGTCTCCAAAATCAATTGCTTGCCCGTCACGCTGGAGACCCGCTCCAGAGCGAGAAGCGGATGGCGCATGTGGTACAAAACCCCAAGGAACAGAACCAAGT
The DNA here is from genome assembly GCA_963818975.1 of uncultured Planctomycetota bacterium. Classification (GTDB taxonomy): domain Bacteria; phylum Planctomycetota; class Planctomycetia; order Isosphaerales; family Isosphaeraceae; genus CAWFUI01. The sequence goes on from CAWFUI010000022.1 coordinate 208,655, forward strand.
CGAAAACGCCGCCGACTCGATCCGGGCTGATCTCGAGAACCTCCAACTCGACGTCCTCGACTTTCGAACCAAGGGTCCTTCGAGCGAACTCGAACCCTCGCTTGCCGATGGTTGGCACGTGCCAAACCGGCTTGTCCACCGCGACGACTCGCTTGGCTCCTCGGCGCTCGCACTCGTAGGAAAAGAAGCCGTCCCAGGCGCCGATATCCAACACCGAAAGGCCTTCAAGGTTCTTGGGGAGATTGACCTGGGCGAGTTTGGTCGGCGTGTCGTCGCGACCAGGGGTCGTCATTCCATTACCCAAGTCGATTTTGTGCCACCAATTGATCTGATTGATTTCATCCACCGATACAGCGGTCGCCGACTTCATGGAACAACCTCCCTGAGACGAGGTACGAGACCGGAACCTACCGAGCGGAAACAGTTACTGCAAAACGAGCTGGTCGTCAACTCGAATATCCGCGGAACGCAAAAGCGTTTCAACTTGGCCCTGCCGGGCTCGAGCTCGCAAGGTTGTCGTATTCGCTACCTTCTCAACGGCTCGATCACGTTCACAGAGAAACGGATGCGGCCGTGCTCGATTTTCTTGCTCCCGAGCAGGCGGGAGTCGTATCCTGCCGCCGCGAGAGATTGGCGAGCGAGTCGCTCCGCATCCGGCTTCGCCGATACGACGGCGATCAAACCGCCGGGCAGATCGGGCCTCAGCAGATTGCACGCTGGGTCGTCGCTGGGGGCGGGGAATGAGAAACTGACGATGCTGACCGCCCAATTCTTACAACAAGCGAGATTATCATAGATCATCGCATATGGATCTGACATATCAAACCAAAAGAACAGTTTGTTCTTCTTGTCGAACGAATCCGCATAACGCAGCGAGTCCACGATCGATAAGTAGAAATCTGCCCGAAACCTGTCGAATCGATGCATCCGTTGAACCAGCGGCCGGAGTTTTCTTGGCGCCAGGAATTCCGCCGTCGCGCTTGTCGTGTGCGTCATGGAGTAGTACGGAATGCTCATCTCTTCGCGGAAACCCCTCCGACTTAAATAGGTCGATATGGATAAGAGGCATGCCGCGGCGACCACGGAATAGGCGGTCGAGCCCCTTCCCTTCCTGCTCCCGAACATCAACAACACAATCGCCAAGAGAGCAGGCGTCAGCGAAAGAACGAGCGGACTGATCGTCGCGGAATTCGGGAATTTGTAGGAAACCGGGATGGCGACTTGGACTGCCAAAAGTAAGCCCGCGACGCCAAAGCAACGGCGATAACGACGATCGTCCAGCGATTCCACAACCCGCCCAATCAGCGATCCGAGGGCGAGGATCATCAGCGGCATCAACATGCTTGCGTAGATCCACGCTTGAAAGAAAATCGTCGACGACGTAAAGGCGTCGAGTACCAAAAACATGCAGAATTGGCAAAGATAGAGGACCATCCAGATTCTGGGAACTTTCGAGGCATCGCGATTCCAATCCGTAGGACGCATTAGAAGTGCGATGCTGGAGAAAACGGCCGTGGCGATCGGCAGGGTCAGCCAAACCGCCGAACCAATCCACGCTCCGTCGCCGAACTTGAAAACGGTGCCGCCGTTGTAGGTCCATTTGCTCGCCATCGCTCGAGACGCCCGAAGAAAGGCTATCGACGGTCCCAAAAAGTTGTAGTCTCCCGTGGCCCAATGGTAGAAGCCGCCGAAGACAAGCAATGCACCAACGGCGCCGACGAGAGTCGCGGCCAGATCGATCGCTACGGCTGTTACGCCTTTGCCACGTACCCTGGTCGAAACGTAACACGCAAGCGGGATCGGCGCGAGAATGGCATACGTTAAATTCACGCTAACGAGCGCCGTCACATTTCGCCCGCAAATGCAAGCGCCAGCCGCCGCTTCCAACCGCCGTCGGCGAAACTCGCTCCCCAGATCGCCGCCAAGAGATAGGCAACGCCGAATCCGTCGGAATAGTCGCGGCCGATGGCGTCCAGAAAGAAGAAATTCGCGCCCAGGATGAACGCCGCGAGTAGCCCCGTCTTTCGTCCAATGCACTTTCGCAGCACATCAAATACGCAAAGCACGCTCACTTCGAACAACACCAGGCGGACCAAAAAGTTCGCCGCCAGCGCGGGCAAGATCGCATGCGCAGCCGCGAGAGGCAAAATGATCCCCAGACGGCTCGAGTAGTAGAATCGCGCATGGTAGTCGCCATTGAACTTCGCAAGCATATCCCAAGGATCAAGCGCGTGTCCCACATAAATCCATGGGTCGTGGAACAGCGATGCGAACGGCCAGTTCCGATCGAGCAGAAGCAAGAGCCAGGGCAGGGCCAACAGGATCAAAACGTCGCGGCTTGGCCTCACGCCTGCAAGCCTAGACGGCCAAGACGCTCGAAGAATCGACCCTTTGGTCCAGGATGTTCGCTCGCCCGCGTGAAGCTCGATGTTTTCGCTTTTCGTCATGCGTTCATCCCTTCGACTCCCGACGAAAGCATGTACTCCGTCTCGTCTTCGCGGGCTTCAAAATCGGGGACGCCTAATGCGCGGCGGACTGTGTATTGTGGTTTTCGATTGACGTTCAGGTGTAACCGCCCGAGATATTCCCCAATGATCCCAAGCGCCAGCAACTGCACCCCGCCCATCACTAGAATCGAAATGATGATCGAGGCGTACCCAGGAACGCTGATGCTCTTGAAGAGAAAAAGGACCAAGCATGCAGCGGCGCCCAGAAAGCCGATCGACGCCGCGCAGAACCCGACGACCGACACCAACTGAAGCGGCAAGAGCGAAAAGTTCGTGAACAAGTCCAGAGCAAGGAAAACAAGCCGTGAGAGGGTATACCCGGACCTGCCAACGCGCCGGCTATGATGGGCGACCGAAATCTGTCCGATCCTTTGCGTATTCCATGCCAGCAAACCATCAACAAAGGTGAAGTTAAGATTATAAGATAATATTGATTTTACAAGCTGGTTGCGAATCAGTCGAAACGACGAGGTCGAATTAGACAACCGAAACACCCGACGATAGAAGCATTGAATGAGACTCGATCCTACGTTCCGCCAGGCCGCGTGTTCTCTTGCCTCGGGTATCCCATAGACCAAGTCCAAATTGCGTTCGAGCGCCGCGGCCAAGAGCCTTGAAATCTCTTCCGGAGGGTTCTGGAGATCGTCGTCTATCGTGACGACGAAGCGTCCACGAGCGTGCCTGAACCCGCACATCAGAGCGTTGTGCTGACCGTAGTTCCGCATCAACTGGACGGCGACGATTTGGTCGGGACGATAGCGCTGCAACTCTTTGAGAACGTTCCAAGAGTCGTCGGGGCTTCCGTCGTCGACAAAGATGATTTCGAAACTCAAGCCATGCCCTTCAAGCGCGGAGCAAATCCGGGAGGTCAACTGCGAAAGAGTCTCGCTCGATCGATAGACGGGGACGACGACCGAGAGATCCATCACGCAGCTCCTCCCGACTCGTCACTGAAGCCGGAGCGAAGGGCGACGACGGCTCGATTCGACTCGTCCTCGAGGAATCTGGCCTCGAGCGACAGCAGATTTCGGCTCCTCGCGCGAAGCCGCTTGGCGGGTATGCCGACGTAGATCGACCACGCCTCCGTCGATCGAGTGACCAGAGTCATCGCGCCGACGGCCGTTCCTTCCGCAAGGACGACCCCGGGCAGGATCACCGAGGACGCTCCTACGATGCAATGTCGAGAAACGTGAACTGGCTTTTTAATTTCTGATTTGTATTTATCTGGTATTGTTGGATTCGTAAGCGTTTCGCCGGTGTAGTCGTCGCTTTGGGCGACAACTTGGACGCCGTATGCCAAACAGGAAAAATCCTCGACCGTAATTCCAGGCTCGCCGCCGGCGACGTTGCAAAAAACGGGGAAATGTACGTTCCTACCGATCGTGACTTTCCCCGAGACGACGCAAAAATCGTCGATTCGCGAGTTATCGCCGATATGAATGAGCTCTGGGTTGTAGATGCTGGCCTTGGTGCTGATCAGCACGTTCTTGCCGAGGTGCTTCAGACCTAGCCCGTCCAACTCTCGTTCACTCAGGTACGGCATCGACGCAACTCCAACCCAACGGCCGCGTCCGGACGGCTCCGGGGAATCCGCGTTCGTCGAACCAAGTTTGTGGAGACTTCCTTCGGCACAACGCGGGCCTTCGCGGCGGCTGCGCCCTTCCCGTTTTAATCGGCTTCCTCGCTGCGCCGCTCCATGAATTGTCGGATCGCAAGGACGACGCTCTGCTGCTGCCCATAGGTGATTTCGGAATAGCGAAGCCTTCGCAGAAACCTCAGGCACAGATCCTAGCTCGCTGGGAAGTCTCACTCGGTATAACCGAAGGCTCGACCTCTCGGAGACGAACGCAGCGGGTCGTAACGGAGGACGGCGACGTGGAACACAGTTTGAATTTCGATCGATCACGCCGCGCCTCCCGGTTTGGCCCGAAAACCGGATGAAAGCACGACGCCGTCTCGAGCCGACTCTTCCTCGAGGTATCTGGCTTCGAGCAAAAGCAGATCCCGGCTCCTCGCACGAATGCGCCTCGCGGGTATGCCGACATAAATCGACCATGCATCCGTCGATTTCACGACCAACGTCATCGCTCCAACCGACGTGCCCTCGGCAAGTACGACTCCTGGCAGAATCACCGAGGAGGCTCCTACGATGCAGTGTCTGCCGATGTGAACTGCTCTTTTGGTTTCCGACTTGTAAGCTTGCGGGACCGTGGGACCCGTCATAGCGCGGCCCGAGTAATCGTCGCTTTGAGCAAGTACATGCGAAGCATACGATATTCCCGAGAAATCCTCGCAAACAATCCCGGGTTCGCCGCCGGCGATGTTGCAAAATACAGAGAGATGTACATTTCTACCAAGAGTAACTTTCCCTGAAACGACGCAGAAGTCGTCGATCCTCGAGTTGTCGCCTATGCACAGCAGTTCGGGATTGCAGATACTGGCGCGATCGCTTATCCGGACCTTCTTGCCAACGCTCCTCAGTCCCAGTTCGTGCAGCTCTTGCTCGCTCAGATACGGCATCGAACGGACTCCAACGGGGGCGACCCAACGAAGGGACTTTCCAAAAAACCTTGTTCAACGAGTCATTGCTCGGTCAAGCGCACCGGCAGGCTACAAAGCCCTACGCCGCGGCCGTCCCCTTGCCTGTCCGATCAAACTTCCCGCCCAATCGCTCCATGAATTGTCGGATCGCCAGAACCACTCTCTGCTGCTCTCCCTCGGTGATCTCATAATAGAGAGGCAGTCGCAGCAATCTGCCGCTCAAATCCTCCGTCACTGGCAAGTCTCCCTCCGTGTATCCGAAGGTTCGACCTTTCGGAGACAAATGCAGCGGGACGTAATGGAAGACGGCCTGAATGCCGCTTTGCGACAACTGGGTAATCAGCTCGTCTCGGGTCTCTTTGTCCTCTAAAAGGATATAAAAGAGATGATAGTTGCCGTCGCATTCTTTGGTGGAGACGGGAAGCCTCAGATACCCCTCAGCCTCGAGGGGTTCGAGCAGCCTCCGGTAGATTTCATGGATTCTGCGGCGACGATCGCTGATTGGATCCAACATTTCGAGCTGGGCGTAGAGGAACGCCGAGCAAACCTCGCTCGGCACATACGAGGAACCCACCTCGACCCAAGTGTACTTATCGACTTGTCCCCTGAAGAATTGTCTTCGATTCGTGCCTTTGTCTCGGATGATCTCGGCGCACTCGATCAGATCGGCGTCGTTTATGGAGAGGGCTCCGCCCTCGCCGCAGATATAGTTCTTGGTCTCGTGGAAGCTATAAGTCCCAAGGTCCCCGATCGAGCCAAGGTATCGACCCTTATAGCGCGAGTTCACGGCCTGAGCGGCGTCTTCCACCACTCGAAGACCATACATGCGAGCCAGCTCCATGATGCGGTCCATCTCGCAACCGATTCCCGCGTAGTGCACAACGAAGATCGCCTTCGTTCGAGGAGTGATGGCTTTTTCGATCAGAGCCTCATCGATGTTCAGCGTATCGCCGCGAACGTCCACGAAGACCGGCGTCGCGCCAAGTCTAACTACGGCGCTGACCGTCGACACGAATGTGAACGACGGCAGGATCACCTCGTCTCCGGGGGCGAGGTCGATCAACATCGCAGCCATCTCCAAGGCCGCGGTGCACGATGGAGTGAGTAGGACTCGCCCAATACCAAAGCGCTCTTCAAGCAGACGGCAACACTGCTGGGTAAAAAGGCCGTCCCCCGAGATGTTCCCAAGCGTCACAGCCCGGGCGATATAGTACAATTCCTTGCCTACGATAAACGGCTTGTTGAAAGGGATCGTTTTTTTCAGCGTGTCCATCCCTGGACGACTCCCTTCCCCGCCATTCTTGGCGGCGCCGAGCGAAACGTCTACCTCGTAAACAGGACTAACGTTCCTGTCAAGCCCAACATGTCATGATATGGTGGGTATACGGTAGGCGGAGCATGTCGCGTCTTACAACGCTTTCAACCCTATCGAAAGTGGCGCGAGCGAGTTGGACGTACTGATCGACCGCTCGAACGAAGCGTCCCCGATCACGCTTTAGCAGCATCGCCTCGAACGTGGTTTGCTCGGGGATGAACGCGCCGTCATGCGTGACCAGTCGACCGCCAGGCTTGAGCGCCGACTTGGCCAGATTCATCACTTTGTGCACCTCCGCGTCGTCGAGGTGATGCAAGACGCCGTTGGCCATGACGACGTCGAACGATGCAGGCTCCCGCAGGACCGTTTCGGTGGCGGATTCGCAGCGGAATTCTCCGAGTTTTCCGAATCGCTTACGAGCCGCCTCGATGTATCGGGAGTCCATATCGACCCCCAAGTATCGAACCTCAGGCAGGTGGTCCAAAATGTCGCCGGGACCACAACCAAGGTCGAGAATGCGGTCTCCACTGCGCGGCTGCACATACTCGCTGACGTAGCGATCACGAAACTTCCCGCCGATGGCGGCGCCAAAGATTCGATAGACTGTCGGAGATTCCAGTAACGAAGTCATGGTTTTGGGTCGGTTCTTTCTAAGAACTTCACCGCGAAGAACGCGATGACTAGGCTTCGCTTCCGCCGACGCCATGAATGGCCGGCATACTCTACAAGGCTCGATTGTTCCGTCAAGACGCGAAAAGACAATGTCTTTGTCGATGCGGCCGACCCGATCGGTCTCAACGGACAATTGTTGGCCAAATTGGACCCGATTCCGAGCCGATTCGAGTACGGATTCCGGCTTCGACCGCCTCCAAGGGCCGCGACTGGCTCGAGTCGGGGGCGGACGATTCGTCGAGCGGCAGGGGAGAGTCTTTCCCCGAGAGTTCCGCCGCTCTGGCAAGAAAGCTCTCAGCCAAAGCAGGGTCGTCAACCTCGCCCTTCAATGCCAGGCCCGCTTCGTAAAGGCAACGCCAATCGGTGATTGTGCGTTCCGACAGCTTTGCGTTCCAGTCGAAGAACGCCGGTTTGACCATAGTCTTAATCGACACGCGCGAGGTGATTGCTTGAATCGTCCTAAGCTCTGCCCTTCCAGCCGACCTCAGCAGCCGACCGTCGGGCCCGTAAAGCAGGATCAGGTCGAAGTCCGTGAATGCCAATTCCAGAGTTCGGGGATCGATCCAACGCACTACCTTCCCTGGCCGAGATACTCCCAATCGCTCATCTGGCAGAATATTCTCCTCAACCTCGTGGTGCTTGCCGCGATGGTCGACGATTGTCCACTCGTGAGACATGCCCTGGCCGAAGTAGGCGTCGATAAAGCGCTCGCTCGCGAACGGGTGGAAAGGGCAATCGAGCCCCAACACCAGGATCTTACTGGGTCGGTCGAGCATCCGCGCCACTTGGGGCAGAGATTTCATGAGCCTCTGGTTGATAAGCTCTTGCTTGACGTGCCAAGCCATTGTGCGATAGCTGGCGTGGTTGCCCCTCTCAATGTTGAGGAAGGTCAGGGTCGAGAGCAGCCCGACGACCGCAACGGCCGCAACTCGACCCATCCTGGGAGAACCGAGCCATCCACCCACCAACACCTCGACCCGGGACGTATCGACAAGAAGCAATGGCAAGAAACCGAAAGGTGCAATGAGCGCGATATAATAGTGAAGCTTATGGTTGGGGAGCATGGCGTGCGGTACGAACAGAGCCAGGCCCATCGCAACGAAGACCAAGGCCTCTTTCCAACGAGCCCTCGTAAAGGCGGCGGTCAACACAGCCACAAAGACCAAAATCGCCGAGTATCGATTCACCGCCTTGTCGAAATAAAATCGGTAGGTCTCCCAGAGCGACTTCGGATTGAGGTTCACGTAATAGGGATGCTTGCCGTCGTTTCCGGAACCCAGCCAAGGACTCGCCGAATACTTGCCATGCAGGACGCCAAGTCCTATCAAAACCAAGGTCGCGGTCAGCATCGCCAGCGCCTGCCGTCGGCGGCCCCGCTCGAACGCAACCTGGCTGCACCAAAAGAGAACGATCGCAATGAACGTCGTTTCTTTGGTTAGAACGATCAGAGCCGTCAGCAGCATCAAGACAGTCTGCGTCCACGCGCTCGAAGACCCTTTTTCTCGATGCCACAAGGCGAGCAGACAGGCAAGGAACACGCACGACAATGCGTGAAAGAAATCATAATTATAATTGATATAAAATCCCGGTTGACAAAAGACGTTTACCAAGTAAAGCGCGATGAGGACCCAACGAATGTTTCGCCGCGCGGTCAAGGGCTCGACGGCGAACACCAAGAGCCCAATCGCAGCGAGACCCACCGCGGAGAAGGCGACGATCATCGGCGTCAGGCCCATGGAACTGAACAGATCGACGAAAAGCCAACCTATGGGCCTCGGCCGCCATAAGAGCTGGGAGAGGCTCATCCTCGCGTCGACGCCTTGCGTGACGAGCAGGTACGAATCGACGTGATGCGGGGCGAACGGTTGAAAGTAGCCTGGGAAGACGTAACGCAAGCTCAGGTAATAGACTGCCAGCACCATCGACGCCAGCAACCCAACCCATCGGCCGGTGCCGAGGACTCTACGTCCGTTCTCTGCGATCATCGCCCAGCTCCATGTCGCATGAGCTTACGTCTTGCGCCCAGGTCGATCACAACCGTAACCCAACATGATATGCCCCTACTCTTATTTTCCTACGCCGACTTGCTCGCCAAAACGGTATACCCAAGACAATCGTCTCCGCCTTTGCCTCTGAGCGAGGTTTGACCCAATGCGCTCGATATCAAGAGGAGCGGAGAAAACGTGAATCCGCACGCCAATCGCATGAACCGGACCGGCAGCGATCGAACCTGCGCAAAGAGCAGCGGCAAGATCAGAGCCATCACTTTGTAGGAGGCCACCGTCAAGGAGTTGCCTCGGCCAAAGACCGAGATCTTCTCGAAACCCGAGGCTTGGAGCGTCCGGTTCAGTCCGGAGGGAGTGAATCGCCAGTAATCATACGGAATAAAGTGCCAACGCGCCGCGAAGGGAACAGTCAGAACCATTCGACCGCCAGGTCTTAGACATCTCATCGCTTCGGCAAGGAATAAAGCGGCGTCGGGAACGTGCTCTAGAGTCTCGGTGCACAAGACAAAGTCGACCGACGCGTCGTCGACCGGCCATCGATCGCCGCCATAGTAGATCGTGCCTGGGACTGCGTAACCGAAGTCGGTTTCGGCATGCAAGCAATCGATCGCTCGATATCGGACGTCACCATGAAACAATTCCCTATACGGCTGAGCTCCGCAGCCCACGTCGAGAACTTCGCCGCGGACCTGAGGCAAAAGAAGCTTCAGATCGTTCCAGATCGAGGCGGCTTGAAGGTCAAAGATGCGCCTCAACGCGGCTATGACACGCGATCGCGGATTGCCTGGGCTCTCGAAAACCGGAGGTTTCCAGGCCTCGATCCGACGATCCAGCAAGTTGGAGCGGTCCAGTGTATGAATCATTGAGGCATCTTTTGGCCTACTCGCGGCGAATCGTCAACAGCAGGATCGAGCGTCACAATACAGGTTCATGCTACTAAATGAGAAAGGGCTCGCGGCGATGCGCTTGGGATGGAGTCCGGCTTGACCAAATCGCCGCGTTATGCCAGGTTGGCCGCTGGAGTAATCCGTAAACGGAGGCGGGCCGTCCGGCAAGGGATCTCAAGGAGGGGATGTCGTGCCGATTGCTAGTTCCAGCGCGACTCTCGAAACACCGCCAAGCGCATCGCAATTGGCAAGCACCGCTGTATCGTTCGCCTTGCGCGAGCTGGTTTCGAGGGTCTGCCCCATCTGCGAGACCGAGGGAGATTCTCGTCATTATGCAGAGGCAAACGTCAGGCTCGATCAACTGGACGATTTTGCGTTTGCCTCGAGGAAGCTCCCCGAATATATGCATTGGCGACTCGTCGAGTGCAAGGGCTGCGATTTGGTCTACGCGGCCGATGCGCCCGTGGACGAGGACTTAGCGCGGCTCTACGACGCGGCGGAGTTCGATAGCGCCGACGAAGCTCGACTCGCGAGCGAAACCTACGCTCAAACGCTCTCGGAGATTGGCAGACGACTGCCCGACCTCCACTTCGCCGTCGACGTGGGAACTGGCGACGGGTCGTTTCTGCGAAAGCTGCTACAAGCGGGGTATACCGGCGTTATCGGAGTGGAGCCCTCCTGCGCTCCGATCCGTTTCGCCGATGCTGAGATTCAACACCTCATCCAGCGCCAAATCTTCCGGGCAGATTCCTTCGAACCTGAATCGCTGAGCCTGATCACTTGCTTCCAGACGATCGAGCACCTGCCGGATCCACTTAGGTTCTGTCGCGATGCGTTCCGCACGCTGAAACCAGGCGGATGCCTCTACCTGGTCTGTCACAACCGCCGAGCCCTCTCAGCAAAGATCATGGGAACGAAGTCTCCTATATTTGATGTTGAGCACCTCCAACTTTTCTCGCGGAAGAGCATGAAGAATTTGCTGGAGAATGCAGGATTCGCTTCCGTTTCGATCAACCCAATCTGGAATCGTTATCCTCTACGTTATTGGGCTCGACTGTTTCCATTTCCGCGGCGCCTCAAGCGACGACTGCTCGATTGGCTTGGCTCGAGCCCGCTTGGTGGCGCGCTCGTGTCTTTACCCGCGGGGAACCTTCAAGCGGTTGCATTCAAGAAGTGATTCGATCGGCAAACTTGGTCAAGTCGTCGATTCGACTCGCAGGGCGCAGCGACAACAGAGGTCAGGATGATCCACGAGAACGGCCAGTGCGGAAACGTCTATTGTCGGGCCCGAGAACGACTGCTTCGGATGCACTTCGAGAGCGGCGTCGGGCATATCGGAGGCAACCTCTCGTCGCTCGACTTGATGCTCTGCCTACACCACGACGTGCTCGAGCCCGACGATCGTTTTGTTCTGTCGAAGGGCCATTCGGCAGGGGCTCTTTATGTGGCGCTCTGGTCGATTGGGCAGCTCGAGGACGATGAACTCCAGCAGTTCCACAAAGACGATTCACTGCTTTGTGGTCATCCGCCTGCCCGGGGGATTCCCTCCGTTCGGTTCGGGACCGGCAGTCTCGGCCACGGACCGTCGTTGGCGGCGGGATTGGCCTTGGGCAAACGGCTTCGAGGCGAACCGGGTAGGGTCTTTTGTCTCACATCCGACGGAGAGTGGAACGAGGGCTCGTGTTGGGAGGCCCTCGTGTTCGCACATCATCAACGATTGAGCAACCTGACTTTGATCGTGGATTCGAACGGACTCCAAGGCTTTGGCTCGACCCGCGAGGTGGCCGATCTTGGAAACTTGAACGACAAGCTCCGCGCTTTTGGGTTCGAAACGGTCGTGATCGACGGGCACGATCCCTTGGCGATCCGCGACGCCTTGGTCGATCCACCTCTAGGTCCCTCGGCGGTCGTAGCGCAAACCCGCAAGGGATGTGGGGTGTCGTTCATGGAGAATCGATTCGAATGGCATTATCTGCCGCTCGACGATCGCCAGTATCTTCAAGCGGTCGAAGAGATTTGGCTCGCGTGCGAAGACGGACGGATTGGTCGAAACACCCGATTGGACCACGGCCGAGGTCCAAGGATGCGCCCCGTTCACGCTCCACATCGGCAATACGCGTCTGCCGCATCATCAAGGGGCTACAGACATGCGTAATGTTCTATGTCGCTCACTTCTCCAACGATCGGAATTCCCCGACTTCGTCTTTCTGACTGGCGATGTTGGGTTCCAGGCGCTCGAACCGCTGCAAAGCGCCATGGGCGAACGATTCTTGAATGCTGGAATCGCCGAGCAAAACATGGTGTCGGTGGCCGCCGGCCTGGCCAAGTCGGGGCTACGGCCGTGGATCTACAGCATCGCTCCATTCATTTACGCGAGACCATTCGAACAGATCCGCAACGACGTCTGCCTCCACGGCCTGCCAGTGGTGCTCGTCGGCAACGGCGGCGGTTACGCCTATGGCGTCATGGGCGCTACGCATCACGCGATCGAAGACTACGGCGTGCTCCTGGGTCTGCCTGGCCTCAAAGTTTACATTCCCGCGTTCGACTGCGATGTGGATGCCATGGTCACGAAGCTTTTCGAAGCCGATCACCCAGCCTATCTTCGTCTGGGCCGATCGGAGCTGCCTCGAGGGCGTGACGCTCCAGCTTATCGCGCTTGGCGAAGACTCTCTCGCGGAGGCGGGGCTACGCTGTTGGTCGCGGGCCCGCTGGTCGGCGGAATCTGGGCGGAGGCGATTCAGCAGGATCCAGAACTGCGTCCGAATGTGTGGGCGGTCTGCGAACTACCCATCGAGGAACTGCCTCGAGAGTTTCTCGAGGACGTCAGGCGCTCGGACCACCTTATCGTCGTCGAAGAGCATGTGGCTCGAGGCGGCGTTGGCCAGATGATCGCATGCGCGTTGCTCGAATCTGGGCTGGCGCCGCGTCGCTTCGTGACCAGGCCGGCGCTTGGGTATATCTCAGGTCGATATGGATCGCAGATGTTCCATCGTAAAGAAAGCGGCATAGACGCGGCATCGATCATCGAGCTGGCAGTAGGAGGCGTCGGGGCCCAATGTTGAAAGAACAGAAACATCAAGCAGGGCTCTCGCTCGAGCAGAAAATCAAGAGACTCCAGGGTCCCATCCTGGTTCTGGGCGCGAGCGGGTTCGTGGGCGCGAACATTCTGCGGACTGTCTTGACACAGCGGATCGACGCGTTTGGCACGACGACCCGAACGCCTGCCTGGCGACTCATCGATTTACCGACGCGAAACGTGCGGGCCATTGACCTGTTGATCGACTCCAACCTCGACGCGATGCTTGATGAAATTCAGCCAAGGACCGTGATCGACTGCGTCGCCTACGGAGCGTATTCGTTCGAGAACGACGCCCAGCTCATCTATCGGACGAACTTCAACTTCACCTCGAGGCTGCTCGAGCGGCTGGATCGGATGGGCGTGGCGTCGTACGTCCATGCGGGCAGTTCTTCGGAGTACGGCGACCAGGCCTCGGGACCGTCGGAGGACGACCCGACCACTCCCAACAGCAATTACGCTGTATCGAAGGCGGCGGCCGCGAATTTGATTTACTACTATGGCAAACGCCGCGGGCTCCCGTGCTCGAATCTGAGGCTCTATTCGGTTTATGGGCCTCTCGAAGACTCATCGAGACTCATCCCCAACGTCCTCCGCCATGGTTTGGAGGGGACCTACCCGGAATTCGTCAATCCCGCCGTCTCGCGCGACTTCATTTACGTGGACGACGTGACCGAGGCGTTCGTCGACGCCGCCCTGAACCTTACGGAAGACCACTTTGGCGAGTCTTTCAACATAGGCGCGGGCTGTAAGACGACCATCGGCGAAGTGGCCGCTCTGGCGCGAGAGATCTTCGAAATCGCCGAAGAACCCCGCTTCACAATGCCCAAACGCGAATGGGACGTGTCCGATTGGTACGCCAACATCGAAAAGACGCGGAGGGCGGCTGCATTGGTCGCCGAAAACCGAGTTTCGCGACGGATTGGCCAAAACGATGGAGTGGTACACAGGATTGCCAGACAAGGTTCGCTACCACCAGTCGTCGAAGAAGTACGGCGTGGACACTGTGTATAGCGTAAGCGCGATTGTCGCGTGCTATAAAGACAATCTTGCCATTCCGATCATGTACGAGCGTCTGAAGGCTGCTTTCACGAGACTGAACGTTGATTTCGAAATCATCTTCGTCAACGACTGCAGCCCCGACGACAGTGAAGAAATGATTAGGGCGCTTTCGCGCAACGACCGGAGGGTTATTGGGATTTCGCACTCGCGGAACTTTGGCTCGCAGGCGGCGTTCATGAGCGGAATGGCCGTCGCCTCGAAGAACTCCTGCGTCTTATTGGACGGCGACCTTCAAGATCCGCCAGAGCTTATCGAACAATTCCTAGCGCATTGGCGGGAAGGATACGACGTCGTCTTCGGCCGGCGCGTCAAACGCGAGGCGTCTCCGTTCATGCAGATCGCCTATAAGGCGTTTTACAGAATATTCGACGCATTCTCCTACATCAGGATCCCGCACGATGCAGGCGATTTTTCCCTTCTGGACAAACGCGTCGTCCAGGAGATCCTTCAGTTTCCTGAACGAGACCTGTTTCTCAGAGGCGTGAGAGCCTTTGCGGGTTACAAGCAGATCGGAGTCGATTACCATCGACCCGAAAGGATGTTCGGAGTCTCGACAAACAGTCTGCTCAAGAACATCGGTTGGGCAAAGAAGGGGATTCTCTCGTTTAGCAATGTACCACTGAACGTCATGAGCTTCGTGGGAACTGTCCTCTTTGGGTTGAGCATTCTCATGGGCTTGGTGCAGTTCTTCGCCAGGTTGCTTTTTTCCGAGTACAGTCCGCGAGGCGCCACAACCACTCTTCTGCTCATCATCTTTTTTGGTTCACTGAACATGCTGGGGATCAGCATCGTCGGCGAATACATCGCCAAGATCTTCGAGGAAGTGAAGCAACGGCCGCTCTACATCAGGCGCAGCGTGATTCGAGAGGGAGAAATCAGGCCGGCCTGCCGGCAGCATTCGAGCTGAGGACTATCCCGACGCTCTACCAAAACGGATGCTCTGTTCCTTCTTCTCTTCGCTCATGTGTTCGATCTCTCGCCAAACCTCTTTCCAGCGGGTTCGCGGAGTCACGTTCCAGGGCAGGTATTCGCGTAAAAATCGCAATGCGTCGGTCCGTGTGAGACCGCCGACTTGGGAGACGCTCACGTTTAGCCTCGCCAGGTTTTGATACCGACGCTTCCAGGGCAGGGGGGTCTGCTTCGCAACGCCCACCAGATCGATCAGCGAAAGCCGGGGCTCGATCTCGTCCAGTGGATCTCCCTCGATCAGGATGTTTGATCCTTTCAAATCCCTGTGCGAGATCGAACGTTCGTGCATCAAACGCAAAAGCCTGCCCAAAGCGATCGCATAGCGACGCCTCGCCGCCAAGGCTTTGTCGGGGCAAAGCGACTTGAAACCATTCGTCAGAAAACCCGCGAGCGTTTCCGAAGGCTCCAGCTTCTTCGTGAGTACGTAGGTCTCTCTGGGGATCGGCGGGAACGGCTTCTCCCTGTGGCTGGCGAGAAAGATCAGGTTTCTGGGGGTAGGCAACCCTCGAGTCGCCAGGTGCTGCCCCGCCTGCCAGGCGCGCCAACCTCGAGAGGGTCGAAAGAGATTGAACACAGGTTCATACCACTTTCGAACATTGAATCTCTTGTAGACAACCCGTTCGTGGACTCCTCCGATCTTCATCAGGGTCTCGACGACCGTCGTGGTCCGCGAGTCCTTCAGGACGATCGCGGAGGGATCGTGGAAGGGGGCGTTGGGGTCTTCGAGCAGCCTACTTATCGTTTCAGGGTCGCAGTCGGTCGCGGCGACGCCCCAGGCGTTTTTCGCTTTATGTAAACAGAAATACTTATTGCCTCCGCGAATGCGTTTGCCCCACCGACTCCAGAGCCTCTCCGCCCAGGCGCGTGTCGAAGCCTCCACCTCCCTGGCCAACGGTTTGGCTTGGCGCCTCGAGATCGAGGTGCGGTGCTCGATGTAGCTGCGGAGAAACCGGCCGCGATCGCTTTTCGTGCAGCGAACCCAGAAATAGTGATCCAAAAGCGCCAGGTTTTCGACAATGTCGCCGCCACGAAGCCGCTTTTTGATGCGGAGTGCGTCCAGGTCGATCAGAGTCAAAATCGGGTCGCCTTGATCGTCAATCTTGACCAGGAGGTTGCCTGGGTGAAAATCACGGTGCAAGAAGCCCGCCTCGTGCAACCTGGCGGTCAGCCTGCCAAGCTCGAGCGCCAACGCAATTCTCAATCGACTCCATTTGGGATCGGTCGGATCTTGGAGTGATTCTTCCACAAGCTTGTCCAGCGGTGCAGCCGATTCGACGGCGTGCGTTATCAAATAATTCTCGAACAGGAAGCGTCGTTTGCGCTCTTCCCCAAGGGCGACGGTCTCGATCGTGGGAACGCCTATCTTCCAGAGCTCGGCGGCGCCCGTTTGGTTTCGTTCCTGCCCTTGCCGCGTCTGACCCACTGACGCACCTTGGCTCGGAGGCCTGGGACCAAGAAGTGCTTGATGAAGATGTTTCCGGTTTCGAGCTCGACGAGATGGACGATGCGAAATTGACCGCTCTTGACGGTGGTCAGCTTGCCTTCGCGTCTCCACTCCTCCAGCTTGAGCCCTTGGTCGTCAAGCAATAGGCCTTCCCAACCTGGCTTTACCCACCAGCCAAGGTCTCCGGTTTGGCGCCAAAGCCACTCCGGTTCACGAAAGAGAGGCCCAGAGGTTTGAAAAACCTCGGGTACGATCGGAGCGGGCCTATCGATGATCTGGATCGATCCCACCTTGAAGCCGCCGTCCTTGGTTAAGAAAAAAGTCCTTCAGCACATGATCAGGCGGCGTTGACGGGGCCTGCGGCGACCCTACCGGTCTTCCAGCCCGTCGCCGCCTCGACAAATCGATTGGCCCAGGCGGCGATCGAATAATGCTCTTCCACCTGGCGCCTCCCAGCTTCGCCCATGCTCCAGCGCAGGTGCGCGTTGAGCCAAAAGGTTAACGGCTTCGACCCACTCGGAGTCGGACTCGGCAAGACACCCCGTGATTCCGGGAATCACCATCTCGGGATGCACCCCAACTGGGTTTGCAATAACGGGTAAACCGGCAGCCTGATATTGCAAAACTTTCAACCCACATTTTCCTTTGCTCCAGAGGTCGTCGGGAACCCAGCTTACCCCCACATCGCTACGAATCAGCTCGTCGGCTTCGCTTTGCTCGCTCCATCGCACCGGCACGACTTCGAGCGGATCGAACTTGGCGAACTGATCGCTAACGATTCTCAACCTCAGTCGAGACGGCGCTGTAACCTCGCCAAGCCGCTCCCAGAGCGCTCGACGTTGATTGAGCCCACGAAGGGTGCTGGCAGAGCCAATCCAGACAAGGTCGACGATGCTGTAGTCGTGAGTTCTCGAGGCAGGCAGACTGTATCGACCCGGCTCGACGCACGTGGGTATGCGGACCACTCGCGAGCGATCGGCGCCCCGACTGACCGCAAGGTCAACCAGAAAGGAGTTGCCGGCGATCACCAAATCGCTCGCGCGGACGATTCGGGAAAATCGCCGCGCCCGACGTCGGCAAATGGGACCTCGGGCATCGTTGGAATCGCGATACGCAACCGCGTCGTCGAAATCAAAAACCAGCCGCTTCGAATACTTTCGTAGTATACGGAAGTGCCAGTGTGAGAGCAGCTTACGCTGCAAAAGGACGCAGTCGTAATCGGCCGCCGCCTGAAGCTGAAGTGCTCTCTCGAGCGGTCGCTTGGACAGCACTTGAGGCACGACTATCCAACCAGCCCTCTCGAGCCAGGGCTCAAAAGGGGCGATGCGATACCGGTAGCAAACATGGTCGACCGCTTCGACAAGCGCCAGAATCCGCACGCTCGTCCTCCATGACAGCCCAGGGAAGCGCTCCGGCAGACGTCTACGTCAGAGTAACGACGAAGCAGACTTATAGCCAGTGGAAATAGGCTCCGTGGCCCGCGAGACGCAGACGCGGATTCGCACGAATAGTGCTCAATTCAGGGCGAGTGTTAGGCGGAGGCGATTCTTGGACGTAGCCGGAAGATGAAGGGGCAGAAGGTGTTGCAAACCTCGCAACCAAGGAGGAAGCGGGTGTTGGTGCGAATCTGGGGTGGCAGAAATGAACCGAAAAACGCCCGGGCGTGTTCGGATCAGTTCGCTTCGACTGGAGTCATGGACTTCGAGAGCTTATTGACCAAATCGGCGGCGTCGGTCGCCCTACGGCTGTCGCCGTATTTCGCCAGAATCGCTGAGCGGGAGCCGTCTCGGTAGACTCCATAGACCGTGAACAGACCGCGAGATTCTCCCGTCTCGGCTCGGACCAAGAGCCCAGAACGGATCAATGAAGCCAAGTTGAGCTGCCAACGCTGTGTTTCGGCTAGCTTCGTCATGGCGAACCCCCTTTCTCAGTTGGTTAGGTACGTCGAGAGATCCGCACGGAGCAATCAACGACCTAAAGGTAATTCGGACCGGGTTCCACTTTCTCGCATTCAATCCATCTACAGTTCTAAACGCTCCTTTGGACGTTTTGGTTTACGGAATCGAAAAAATTCAGACCCCATGTCATCTTTTGTAGGACGTTATGAGTGGCTTGGAGTCGATTCCACCAAACCTCCTGATGTTAAGGAGCAACACTACCCACGCAAGGTTCGCGAAGCTCGAAGGTCGGCAAACTCGATTCGAGGAGCCATTGAACCACGAAGCCTCGAGAATGAGCAACCGAAGAACACCGCAACGAAGCGCACTTATTCAAGAACTCTTCTTGAGCAAATCGAAGGCCGCAGCGTCGCCATTCCTTCATCTTGTCCTCATTTTGCAACCTTGAATCGTTCTCAGCGGGTTCTAAAGGCAGTATAGCACTCACTGTCAAGGACGTTCGCGATTGAATCTGTCGAAGTCGTCGGCAAGAATGCTTCGATTCTGTGCAAGGTCGGACGACTAAGTTTCGCTTCTGTGCTCGAGGTTGAATCAGGAGCCGCAATGAACCAGCCGCCAGCGCGGTCGCATTCCAGTCCCGACGGATCTTTGGCTGTTGAGAGCCATCGGCCGCTACTGCCGGTGGTCAGAAATCCGCGAGTCCGATCGTTGCGGCGATGGCTCTTCGCGGTCTCAACTCTGGCTCTGGTTTGTTTGGCGCTCGTGCTGGCGCAAGATCGCTTGCTGAGGGGATATGCGGCTTTATTCCGAGTCGACGACAGGGCGCCCTGCGATGCGATATTGTTGCTGCTCGGAGGCATCGATTATCGGCCCGAGTTCGCCGCCCAGCTCTTTAAGGCTGGGTATGCGCCCCGCGTCGTGATCGGCAACACAAAAAAGTTGGAATGGCTTGGCGAGAGCGAAACCGAGCTCACCCGGAAGCGACTGATCAACCTGGGGGTCGATGCGTCGGCGATCGACGTTATGCCAGGTCCGTTCGTCGAGAGTACGCGCGACGAGGCCCTCCGCGTGAAGCAATACATCAACGCACGCCACGTCGAGAGCCTGATGATCGTCACGGTGGATTCTCACTCGAGACGAGCCCGGAGGATTGTCCGCAGGACGCTCAAAGACCCAAAAATCGTCTTGCGATCCGCCTCGTGCCCCCATCCTGATTACAACGAGACCAATTGGAGCAAGAACGAACAGGGCCTGCTGGCCTATTTCGAGGAGACGATCAAAACCGTTCTCTATTACTTCAAGTATTGATCGATCGACGCTCTAAAAAGTTCTGATTGAGACGCCATCGATTTGGCGGCGGACAAAGCGCCGTGGACGACAACCTCCTCTCCAAGGGCTGCGGACTCGATTCTGCATTCTCGGGCGAAAAGCGGAAACGCCCGATCCAAGACTCGCTCGCGAATCGGAACGAGCCAGAGACTTGGCTCGATCAAGGAAACGCCGCCGCCCAGGACGACGCACCTCGGTGCAAGCAAAGTGATCACATGCGCCAGTGCTTCACCAACCGCGTTGGTCGCCTCTCGCAGGATCTCGATCGCCGCGGGATCCCCAATTAACGCTGCAAGGGCGACCTTGGCTGCGCTCTTTTTCATCAGTAGTCTCTGGAGATTGGGCCTCGGTCGCGGAACCGCGATCTTCGGCATGCGATCGTCTTCGCTCAAGAGCCCTCCTGGCGATCGACCATCCCGAGGCCACGAGCTCGAGCTCGGACCAGCCATCAACTCCTTTGTGAGGATCTCTTACCAAGAGATGGCCGATCTCGAGCGCTCCGGCTCCCGCCCCTCGATAAATTGCGCCGTCGATAATCAGACCGCCGCCGATCCCACTGCCGATCGTGACGTAAACGAGTGGGGAAAGCCCAACGCCTGCGCCGTGGAGCGCCTCGGCAAGACCCGCGGCGTCGGCGTCGTTGTGAACCGAGACGAGCGGAATCCCTAGGTTCTCGCGTATCCAATCGGCAAGCGGGAAGTCCTCCCAGCCTTCGACTTGGTGCGACTTCACGACCACACCTCGGGTCGAATCGACCGGACCGCCGAAACCAATTCCGCAGGCTGCGATCCCAGAGCCGGAAATTCCCTGCTTGGCGACAAGACGCTCGAAGAGACTTGCCACTTGCTCGAGGACGCCGGGGGCTCCATTCGAAGGTTCCACCGCCGCACGCTCGAGAGCCGAAAGCCTGCCGTCGCCGGCGCCAAGTCCAAGCTGAAGCTTTGTTCCGCCGATCTCCACGCCCAGGTAAACCGGGGAAGACGTTTTCGACATGAGGTCGAGGTTCCTGGCGATCCATCCTCGAACAGCGTGGGACTAGCTGGGAGAGCCTGAGATCCGCCTGTAAAGGTCGTCGATGATCCAATGGAAAACCACCTGATGCACAGATTCGACGATTCCCATGTCGTCGATCTCGACTTGCATGTTTTGATGGGCGGCGGATTTGAGCTTGCCACCGGAGAAACCCGTGAACCCGAGAGTCGACATCCCGTTGCGATTGGCCCAGTCGACCGCTTTCAAGACGTTGGGGCTGTTGCCCGACCCCGAGATCGCCAGCAAGACGTCGCCTGGGCTTGCCAGGTTCTTGAGCTGTTCGACAAAAATCCGATCGTACCCCTCGTCGTTGGCCCAGGCCATGATTCCCGCCGTATTGTCGGTCAGCGAAAGCACCTTCAGGCGCTTCTGGTTCTCGAAGTCCTTGAGAGTGCACTTCGCCAAATCCTCGCAAAGATGGGAGGAATTCGTGCCCGACCCGCCGTTTCCGCAGATAAACACAAAATTGTTTGAATGATATGCTTTTTCGATAAGATCAGCAACGGCTTCGACTTGTTTCACGTCGACGCGCTGGATCTCTCGGCAAACGCGATCGAGGTAGTCGCGGGCCCCGAGGACGGCTCCGAGCATGGGATAGGCTCCTAGGCAGGCGTGAAGGTCGCGGATCGAATCGGCTTCGCATTTCGAGGTTAACCTGGAGCTCCTTTGTCGACCACCCCGAAACGTTCGCTGAAAGGCCCGAGCGCCTTGGCCGAGACAGGCGACGTCTGTTTATTGGGTCGACGCGTCTCAGACTGGGCTTGGCTCCACCTCGACTCTTGACGAAAGGAGAACGGGGTCGCTTTTTGAATCGGCGGGAATTTCGAAAATGAATTCCGATCCGCTTCCGAGTTCGCTCCGCACGGAGAGCTGGCCGCCGTGCGCCTTGGCGATCGCCTGACAGATCGAAAGGCCAAGCCCGCCCCCCTCACTGTCTACATTTCGTGCGGGATCGACCCTATGGAATCGGTCGAAGATGCGATCGAGGTGTTCCGCCGGAATGCCTCGGCCTGTATCGCGAACGACCAGACGTGCCCGCTTCGGGCCCGCGGATTCCACCGAGATGGTGATCGATCCTCCCGCCGGAGTATTCTGGACTGCGTTGTCGACGAGGTTGATGACGATCCTGCGGACTTGGTCTGGGTCAGCCACGACCTCCACTCGATTGGCGATGACCAGCGAGAGCTCTAAACCCGCTTCCGACGCCATGATCGACAGCGGCTGAACCACATCGGCGGCCAGCTCGTCGAGTCGGACCGGAATCCGATGAATCGGCAGCGCGCTCGAATCTTGCCTGCTCAGGAAGAGCAAATCGTCCGCAAGCCTGGTCAGACGCCGAACCTCGTCGAGCAGGACCGCCAGGGTGCGCTCGTGCTCCTGCGCATCCCGTGGTCGACGAAGGGCCACTTCGATTGTGCTTCTCATCACCGCCAGTGGAGTGCGCAGTTCGTGTGCGGCGTCGCCGGTGAAACGACGTACCTCGGCAAACGATTTCTCGAGTCTGCCAATCAGCTCATTGAGCGTTCTCGAAAGCCGACCGAGTTCGTCGTCGGCGATGGGAACCGGAAGCCTCTTGGAGAGATCGCTCGCATGGATCGCCGACGCCTCCGCGGAGAGCCGATCGACAGGCGCCAGTGAACGGCTTGCGAGGAAGTAACCCCCGACGACCGCCAAGAGCAGCGCCGGCGCGCCAGCCCCGAACATCACGAAAAGCAACTGGCGCATCGATCGATCATGCTGATCCAGTGAACGCGCCGCCTGGATCGCCAGGCCGGTCGGCCCTCCCTTGGTTCCGATGATCACTTCGCGAATCCGACATCTGCCCAGCCCTGGAACATTTTCGCTGCTTGACGCTGCCTCGCCGTCTCCACGCCCAGACTTCGTTACCGGTATGCCGGATTCGCCGACGCGAGCGCTTCGGAAAACCACTCCGACCGCGTCGACCACCTGGAACTCGACTTCTTCGTGCTCGTCGAACCCTTCGTGAAGCTTCTTTAGCAACTCCCCACGATCCGGAGTCCGCAGGATGGCTTCGGCAAGCTCATCGGACTCTGCCTGGAGAACCTCGTCGATCTTGTCCAGGAGCCTCCGATCCACCATCCGGTAAACCAATCCCCCAAACATCGACAAGAGCAAAACCAGAGAAAGGCCGTACCAGACCGTCAGCCTCCAGCGAACTCCAAACCTGCTCATCCCGGCTCCTTCATCGAGTAGCCAACCCCGCGAATCGTATGGATCAACTGCCAACTTCCCGGCCTTTCCACTTTTTTCCTAAGCGTGTTGATATAGACGTCTATTACGTTTGTCAAGACCTCCGAGTTTTCCCTCCAGACTTCCCTGCCGATGGTCTCGCGCGAGAGCTCTTGGTCCTTGTTTCGCATAAGAAACTCGAGGAGCTCGAACTCTCTGCGGGTCAGATCGAGCTCTCGGCCGGCTCTTCTGGCTCTCCTTTCGACCAAGCTTAGCTCCAGGTCGTCGACGCGGAGGACAAGCTGGCGCACACGGCTGTCGCGCCTCGAAAGCGCTCTGAGCCTGGCGACGAGCTCGGCGAACGCGAACGGTTTGACAAGGTAGTCGTCGGCGCCGCCGTCGAGGCCTCTGACCCGGTCCTCGATCGAATCCTTTGCCGTGAGGATCAGCACGGGCCTGTCAAAGCCTCCTGCACGCAGGGTCAAAAGCACGTCGAACCCATCCCGCTTGGGGAGCATGAGGTCCAGCACCATCGCGTCGACTTGCTCGGTTCGAGCCATCTCGAGACCTTCTCGTCCATCGGCGGCGCCCCGGACCTCGAACCCCTCCTCCCGCAATCCCTTGAGCAGGGACGTCAAAAGCCGCTCTCTGTCTTCGACGACTAGCACTCGCGACATGGATGTTGTTCTCCTTTCCCTCATTTTCGCTCGAAGACCGGTCCAAACCAAGCTTTTTCGGGATTTTGGCGCCGTCATTGCCGCTTAGTTGACGCGAAATTACATTGAAGTCGCAAAACGTAACCGCTGCCCAAGAGGTTTGCATATGCGTCTCCTCCAAGCGAAAACAAACTGGAATCGCCGATGGGCGTTTCTTTCCGCGTTGCTGGCGATCGCGGTTCCCTGGGTTCTAATTCTTCAGGCGATGCAAGGACGCGCCGCCCAGGAGTATCGGACGTCCTCCAAAAGTGAAGACGCCCCAACCCAGGATCCGCGGAATCAGACCGACAACAAGCTCCAGCTTTACGACTCGGGAGATCCCAACGCCGAGGAGCAGTTTGTCCTGGAGCTCGCCAATCGAGCCCGCAAAGACCCAGACGCCGAGGGCAAGCGGCTCGATCTCGACATCCGCGAGGGGTTGTTGCCGGAACACAAGGAACTCGTCGGACCCAGGCCGCCGTTGGCCATGAACAAGACGTTGCTCGAAGTCGCGCGAGAACATAGCAAAGATATGAGCGTCAACAGCTATATGAAACACGAGGATCTGAAGGGCCAATCTCCAGACAAGAGAATCAAGGCAGCGGGCTACGAGTGGACGACCTTCGGCGAGAACATCGTCGCCGAATCCAAGGCGAAAGCCCAGCAATTGGGCGATTTTCTCATGATCGACAAGGACGTTCCCAATCGCGGGCATCGCGTGAACCTGCTGAACCTCATCCCCAACTCGGTCTATCGAGAAGTAGGTGTGGGGATCTTTCATGCCAAGTCGCCCAACAAACTCGGCCTTCGGGACTTTATGACCGAGGACTTCGGTTCGACCGACGCAGGCCCGTTCATCCTGGGCGTGGCGTATCGAGACAAGAACAGCAACAAATTCTACGACCCAGGCGAGGGAATCGCCGGAGTCAGGATCGAGCCCGATCGAGGCTCTTACTATGCGATCACATCGCGTTCCGGCGGATATGCTTTCCCATGCAAAGGCGGTCAAGCGCCCGTCAAGCTGAAGGCCACTTGGCCTGGCCTGCCAAAGCCGATCGAGAAAGAAGCCACGATCTCGGAAGAGAATGTGAAGGTCGACTTCGTGGTGGCGGGGAAGTGAAAGCCGGAGATTTGTGCTCTCACTGAACCAAGCCGCTTCAGGCCTGCAGGTCGATCGTTACGAAAGCCTATTTCAGCCATTCCACCTTGAGACCCGTTAACTTTTGTAAACGCGTTTGCTCTTCTCGTGTTGAACAGCCGATAAGACAGTCTTGGCCGCCTAAATCGATGTAAGTGAACCTACGCGTTGCTCCTGAGGTTTCAAGCAAATTCGCGAATCGAGAGAGTATGCTGGGATCGATCCAATCGTCTTCCACCTTCGCCTGCCAAAGAAAGTCGATCCCGCGAAGTCGGAAGGACAGATGCGCTTCTCGGTTGTCGACGTCGACATAATCTAAAATATCTTCGATCGGCAGGTCGCCCTGCGCAAGAATCTTCATTCGCTTGGCGATCCTCGCGTAATCTCCATGGTCTTCGATGCACTCTGTGTCGAAATGCCAGATGTTGTCGGAAGGGCTACCCGAGTCCCCGGCTGTGCCTAATAGATCCGTCCCATGTCGCCCACCTCCACACGCAATCATCCCTATCGCTGTCTACTTGCAAGAGCAGTCGCCAGTCCGCGGCGCCAGGCTAAAGGTTCGATTTTATAGAACGAATGACTTGGACTGAGTCGACCTGCGGCGAAGCCATACGACCAAGTTCTCACTCAACGCAGGCCAAGGCGTTTTGGAACACGTAGTGAATGCGACCTTAAAGAATGTGCTCCGGCCGCGGCATGCCATTTCACGGAATTTGGAATTGCCGAGGTCGTAACCTGCTCGCCGACGGAAACCAGCAAATCGCGAGTCGGCAATTGATATGCCTGGCCGGCCAGGTTGCGCCTGGTGAGCGACGTGGTGTAATTTGTACCGGCTACGCCCTTGCCTTTGCCGTCCAATTTCAGTCCGTACAAGCTGGTCACCGCCGACGACGTCTTGCCGTTGATCTTCAATCGGTAAGTCCGGTGTACGTCCAACTGCTCCGATGGCACCAGCGTGACGGTCTTAGATCCGGCGTCGTAAATGGCTGAGAGAACTCTGATCGAGTCGCCCGAGGGGCCGACAATCTTGTAGTTCTTGGCGCGATCCGCTGTGAACGCGGCAAGAGGAGTGTCAAAGTGAACAAGCAGATACGTGGGATAAGCGTGATATCCATATCGATAGACGCTCTCCACTTGCGGCCCGTCTACTTCTGCAATCGCACTCGTGCCGCTGGCCGAAGAGGTCCCGCCGCCAGTGAAAACAGCTCTGAATATATGTTTCCCCCTTGGTATCGCGCCGAGATACAGGCTGGCAAAGCCGTCAATGACCGCTGAGGTTCCCAGAAGCGTATTTCCCTCGAAAAACGCCACATACCCAGTGATCGGCGGATCGCCGGGCGAGGTCACAACCACCTGGGCGGAGAGCGTCGTTCCTTGCGGACTCGACGCCGAAGTCAGAATCGTGCTGGTGGTCGCGGGCGCCACTTGCACAGCCACCGGCGTGTCGGACGTTGCGGTCGAGTAGTGCGAATCGCCCGAGTAGACCGCACGGATCGTATGGTTCCCAACTGTGAGGTTTGAAGCCAGATTCGCTTGACCGTAGACGGAAGGGCCAACGTCGTCGAGCTGTATCGTGCTCGTGGGAACACGACTCGCAGTGGATGCATAGAGGGACGTCGTGCCCAGATACGTCGATCCGTCGTAGAAGGCAACTGTTCCTGTCATGGGGAAGCCGCCGACTTCGGTGGCGCTAAATGTGGCCGTAAGCGTCACGTCCTGGCCATAGAACACCTGCGGAGAAGACGAAACGAGGTTGCCCGATTGCGTCGTTTGTACGTTAATCGTCACGTTGGTGCTGCCGGAGAGGTACTGAATGACCGAGTCGGCAACTGTAACCGAGAACGTGCCCAGAGTGTCGAAACTGAAGACGAACGTCCCTTCGCCGGCGGACATCGAGTCGTTCGCGGGCAGGGTGGCTTGCGCGTCGCTGCTGGCGAAGACGACGGTTCCGTTGTAACCGGTTGCCAGGTTTCCAAAGGAGTCCTCGGCCCTCACTCCCACAGTGGCTTGTGTTCCATCCACGTGATCGACAACGACAACGAATTGGGACGCGGCCGCGGAACTGATCGTTACGCTCAGAGACGTGCCGGTGACGGCCACGGAGACCGTGTCTGTCGCCGTGACGGTTTGAGAGCCCGAAGTCTTAAGCGTCACGCCGTTCGTGAACGTATGAGACCCTGAGTCGCCGTTTGTGAACGTGTAATTTCCTGGCAGGACCGCTTGGGCGTCTGTGCTACTGAAATGAACCGTGCCTGTGTAACCGCTGGCCTCGTTGCCGTATTGGTCTTCGACCTCAACGTTCAGACTCTGGGCTGTGCCTGCGACGGCGTTAGACAGTCCCGTTAGTACGAATTGACTGGCGGCCGCCGCCGAAATGGTCACGCTTGCCGTTGTGCCGGTGACCGATGTACTAACAGTGTCGGCGGAGGTGACCGTCTGCGAGCCCGAAGTCTTCAAAGTCACGCCGCTTGTGAACGAGTGCTGGCCGGCGTCGCCGCCTGTGAACGTGTAGTTTGAAGGTAAAACCGCCTGGCCGTCGGTGCTGGTGAAATGAACCGTGCCTGTGTAAGTCGTAATTTCGTTTCCGTACTGATCCTCGGCCTCGACCGTCAGGCTCTGGGCGACGCCGGCCGTTCCGTTTGCAAGACCGCTGAGGACAAACATATTGAGCGACGCCGCGCTGATGGTCACGCTACTGGTTGTGCCCGTGATCGAAGTGTTCACGGTGTCGGCGGCCGTGACTGTCTGCAAGCCCGAAGTCTTCAGGGTTACGCCGCTGGTGAAACTGTGCTGGCCAGCGTCGCCGACTATGAACGTGTAATTTGCAGGGAACTCCGCCTGGCCGTCGCTGCTGGTGAAATGTACGGTCCCGGTGTATCCGGAGGCCTCGTTTCCATACTGGTCCAGAGCCTCGACCGTCAGAGTTTGGGCAGTACCCGCGGTGGCGCTTGTCAGCCCCGTGAGCGTGAAATGGCTGGCGGCCGCCGCCGAAATGGTCACGCTTGCCGTTGTGCCGGTGACCGATGTACTAACAGTGTCGGCGGCGGTGACCGTCTGCGAGCCCGAAGTCTTCAAAGTCACGCCGCTCGTGAACGAGTGCTGGCCGGCGTCGCCGCCTGTGAACGTGTAGTTTGAAGGTAAAACCGCCTGGCCGTCGGTGCTGGTGAAATGAACCGTGCCTGTGTAAGTCGTAATTTCGTTTCCGTACTGATCCTCAGCCTCGACCGTCAGGCTCTGGGCGACGCCGGCCGTTCCGTTTGCAAGACCGCTGAGGGCAAACATATGAAGCGCCGCCGCGGACACGCTGCCGCTTAGAGTCACGTCTTGCGTGGTCGCCCCGCTTGACGCATTGGTCACGGAGCTGGAGATGGTCCCCGCGACCGTGGAGTTTTCTCGGACATCAATGGTAATGGCCGCGAGCGTGCCGGAGGTCGGCGTCTCAGTGAGCGACGAGTGCCAAGTGCTTCCCCCGTCGTCGGAGACCTGAACGCCGGATGGGGCCGTGATCGTGACGTCGGCGACTAGACTTGAACCGCTTATTGTATAGGAAGTCGCGGTTCCGGCCGTCCCGGCGACGTTTGTTCCCAGACTGAGCGACGAGGGACTCACGGTCAGTGTCGACGACACGAAGGTGAATTGGTCGGCCGAGGAAGTGCTCGAGGTGTTGCCCTGACTAAAGACCGTGACGTCGACGAGCCCTGCTGCGTGCGACGGACTGACGGCAGTGATCTCTGTAGAGCTCACGACGTTATAGCTCGTCGCCGCCGTCGTCCCGAAGTAGACGGTGCTCACGCTCGAGAGATGAGTTCCGGTGATGGTGACAGACGTTCCTCCGCTTATCGTACCATCCGTCGGGCTCACGCCCGTGACCGTCGGCGTTACGGGCACGAAATAAGCAAGTGCGCCCTCGTCTGGTGGACTATTGAGCGTGGCGCCGCTCTGATCGGTGGTGATCGCGGTCGACGTTCCCGGGTAGTCCCAGGTGATCCCCGCCCCTTTTGCGGCGCTCGTGGGCTTCAACGACATCGTCTGGGTGGGACCGCCGTTGGAAGCCAGGGAGTTCAAATGCGGATCGCCGCTCAGAATTGTGCTGCCCGTAGGAAAAGCATTGCTGCCTGACAGACTGGGCGAGTTGTTCGAGATCAGGTCGTTCGTGCCCGAGAGGCTTGGAACACCGGCGCCGTCGTTGCCGTATGCGACGAAATCACTCGTCGTGGAGGCGGCCTGACCGAGAATGCAGTCGTACAGGGCGACATGAACTTGCTGGAGATTGGACTGATCGTTATTCACCCCTGCGCCCCCAAAATAGCTCAAGGCAAACACATCCGTGCCGTCGAGGGCGTTGTGATTTGGAGAGGCGCCGTCTTCGGCGGTGTTGGCGCTAAAGGTGGCAAAATCGGCGTACACTTGGCTATTGACCGCGAAGAGGGCGCCGCCGTATCCCAGTCCCGGCGAACCTGCGTGCGTCCCGCCGCCCGCTGCCCCGCCGATTGCGGAATTGGCTGTGAAGGTGTCATCGATCAGGGTGACCGTTCCGCCATTGGCGAAGATGCCCCCTCCGAGTCCGCCGCCGCCGCCGCCGCCCGCAGAGGCCTTGCTCGCGTTGCCGTTTCCACCGGCGAAGCCAGGGTGCGCGAAAGAGTCGGCATATCCATGGGTGCCGCCGCCGCCGCCACCGCCGAAACCGCCGCTGCCTGCGCCATCGGTGTTTGAGTGATGAACGCCGCCGCCGCCGCCGCCAAAGCCGCCGTTACCTGCAGTCGCGTTGACCCCAACGCCGCCGCCGCCGCCTTGCGATCCGCCTGCGCCCCCTGCGGAGCCGGCCGCCCCATCGCCATTGAGACCACCACCGCCGCCGCCATGGGTGCTGCTACCAACTCCGCTAGAACCGCCGGCGCCGCCGATCGCGCTATTATTTGTGAAAGTTACTCCCTCGGCCGTGAACGTCCCGTTGCCCTCATAGACGCCGCCTCCAAGGCCCGCTCCGCCGCCTCCCCCGCCGCCGGTGCCAGTGCTTCCGCCAGCCCCACCCTGGGCCTTGCCATCGGTGATCGTTAGGTTCTCGAGAACCAGCGTCTCGCCACTCCCAACCGCGAAAAGTCGAACCGCATTGCCGCCGGAAATCGTCAACCCGGGAGCGTTAGATCCGTCAATGGTGATGTTGGTCGAAGCTCCGGAAATGACGAAGCCCGTGGGACCGAATGTGACAACCGAGCTCACGTCCGAGCCCGTCAGCGCGATCGTGGAATTGGAAGGTAGGTTGAATGTAATCTGCGACGAGCCCCCCGCAGCGTCCGCGGCGGTTATCGCAGCGCCAAGGCTGTACTGGCCGCTGTAATTGGTGTTGCTGACCACGTAGCTCGTCAATAATCGACGATCCTCGAGCAGGTGAAGCAATGGCCGGAGCCGGCGCTTCATACGCAAGTCGCCTGCGCTTTTTTTGATAGTTCGTCTCGGTTTGGCTTCATTGCCGCCGCGGGAGATCGACGACGTCATACGAAACAATCTCACTAGAAGTACGCATCCGTTAATCAGTCCGGGCGCGGTCAATCGCTCGAGGCGCGCCTAGAATCTTTGGGGCCGTTCCTTCGCATCATGAGATGCGGGGCCTAACAGCGGCCAAACGGCGTTCAACCGAACTGCTTGAATTGAACATAGAACGCGCTTTGAAGATCCGTCAAAATTACTAACTCGGCGCGTTTTTAAGGGTTGCCGATCGGTCGTCCACTTAACATCCAAGCAATTTCTCACTGCTCAATGTGCACACAATATATATAATTTTATTAATGCTCTTGATCTGACCAAGCTGACGAGAAAATAAACTCCCGTCGAAAGTACAAGACAACACCAAGTCATGAAGGCGGCCGCGGATGGTCGAACTGCGCTCGGGTATAGATGCGCAACAAGCGAACCTCGCCGAGGTCGAAGAAGAAAGCTCCTCGGTTCGATTTGGTTCGATGGAAAAGTCCACCGATTCGGTCGGGTCGGTCTGCTTCGGCAGGTTCCCACCCGAACTTGAGGAAATCCTACGCGATTTCTGGCGATTTGGCTCCCTTCGTCAAATCAACGTGTAGACTTGAGCGGAATCCTAGAAAGTCTTCAAGTTGCTTCGCGGGGAGCTGGCATCCATGGTCGATTCGGAACAGATTTCGAGGAAGACTGACCCGAGAGGAGCTGAGTTTTCGATGCCCCGGTTCATGTCGAAATTGCTGGTTCTAGCGGTTGGAATAAGTGTAACGGGTTGCTCGCGAGACAGAGCCTCGATGAGGCCGATTTACGTAGGCCCATCGGTCCCAGTGCAGGATACGACGGTCATCCCCGAAGAGGGAGGGACGAGGATCATCCAGGGTCCCGAGGAACCCGCATCGGCGCCTTCAAAAACGCCCATGAAGTCGGACGAAGAACCTGCCCTTGACCCGACCAAGCTCAAGGAGTCGACGCAGGAGCAGGATTCGTCCGGTCTCAAGGCAGTGCCTGAAGACCCGCCCGCGCCGACCCCAAAGATCGAATCGCCGGTGGGACTGAAGGGCGCCAAAGCGCGGACGGCCCTGGGAAAATCGCGCGTCCAAGACGCCAAAACAAGAGTTCTGGCCTTTGTAGACGACCCCACGGACCTGTTACAGCCGCCCAAGGCCGATCGGAACTGGAAATACATCGTCCTGCACCATAGCGCGAACGATACAGGCGGTTACGCATCGATCGACCATAAGCATCGCGAAGAGCTCGGTTGGACGGGCTGCGGGTATCACTTTGTGGTGGGTAATGGGTCCGAGAGCCCTGACGGACAAATCGAGGTCGCCGCCCGCTGGGCCGATCAGAAGCAAGGCGCCCACTGCCGCGACGGCAAGTTTGGCGACCTCAACGAATACGGAATTGGCATCTGTTTGATCGGCAACTTCGAAGAATCTGGCCCGACCACCAAGCAGATTCAAGCAGCAGCAGCCTTGGTGGACTACTTGAAAATCCGCTACGCGATTCCTGCCGATCGCATTGGAACCCACGAAAACATGGCGGCTGGATCAATCGCTTGCCCTGGCAAGTATTTCCCAAAGAAGCAGATCCTGGGGGCGAACCGAATGGCGTTTGCATCGAAGACGACGAATGGGTCGCTCTGATTTTCATCGAGTCTCGAATCGACGGATCGCCTCGTGTTGAAGAGCCATCACGGTGAGCGAATCGGTCAGCTCGCCTTTGGCGAGCATTTCTAGAGCGGTTTCGAGCGAGAACCTTCGGACCTCGATTCGCTCGGTTCCGTCCGGACTGCTTGTTCCGTGGTTGAGTCCAGTGGCCCGATAGATCAAGGCAATTTCGTCGCTGACGGAGTTTGAGAGGTGCGACGTCACGATCAGTTCGAGGCGGTCGGCGGAGATCCCCGTTTCTTCCTTGAGTTCGCGGGAAGCGGCCGCTTCGGGCTTTTCGTCGAAAGGCCCTCCGCCCTCGGGGATCTCCCAACTGTATTGGTTGAGCGTGTAGCGGTATTGGCCGACGAGCCAGATCGAACCGTCGGCTTCCACAGGCAAGATCCCAATGGCTCGATTCTTGAAATGGACAACCCCATAGATGCCGTCGGCGCCGTCTGGTCTGACCACTTGATCCTCGCGTAGGGCGATCCACGGGTTCTCGTATATCGGTCTGCTGGAGCGTGTTTTCCAGGGGTTTTCTTGGAGATTCGACATGGGGTTGAAGAGTTCCTGGACGGTTCGAGGGATTATCCCAAACCCTCCGCAAAACCGTGACCAGCAGGGTCCGGCGGCTTGAGGCGTGGTCATCCGGCCTATCGGTTGTTTAGAATAGAGTAGTCGAGGGGCTTGGTTTCGGCGATTGATATCGGGAAGCGATACTCATGGCGTCGACCGACGCGGATCAACTGCTGGTCAAACAAGTACGTGATGGCGACACGCGCGCCTGGACTCAATTGATTGAACGCTTCGAAGGGCGTTTACAGGCCTTCGTCGAAAGCCGGATTCGCGACCGGGCCGCGAGCGAAGACGTGGTACAGGAGACTTTCGTTGGGTTCCTGACCAGCATTCCCCATTACGACGAGAAACGCGATCTCGAAGCGTACCTTTTCTCGATCGCGGCCCACAAGCTGACGGATCACTTACGCAAGCAGGGAAGGCGCCAGATCGACCAGTTTGGATCGGACGACCATGGCAGGCCTCTGGACGAGGTTCCCGGAGGCGCTCGAGCCGCCTCGAGCATCGCTCGAAGCGGAGAAAAGCGAGTGGCCGAAGAGCGGCTGCTCACCGAGGCCCTCGGTCAACTTGTCCGCGAATGGATCGGCAAGGCCGATTTCGACAGGCTCCGCTGTTTGGAACTCTTGATCGTCAAAGGCTGGGCCAATAAAGACGTAGCCCGCCATTTGGAAATGACCGAACAGGCCGTTGCAAGCTACAAGTTTCAGACGATCGCACGGTTGCGTGAAATGGCCAGGAAGGCTGGGCTCAATATCGAAGCGCTCGACCCGGGCACATGACGAACCGACTTTGATTACTAGAAACGACGTGTACGTACATCTCAGGTGTGTGGTCTAAATTACGATGAGCCGCCAAGAACTTGTCATCGACGAAGAGGCGTTAACGTGTTACCTGGCGGAGACGCTCGCGCCCGAGCACATGGCGACTGTCGAGAAGGCGCTTCGAAGCTCCTCGGAGCTTCGCGAACGTCTCGAAGCCGTGAGAAGCAACCGCGGCGAGTCGGGCTTGCACACGTTGGGAGCCATCTGGCGGAG
This sequence comes from uncultured Planctomycetota bacterium, assembly GCA_963818975.1. Classification (GTDB taxonomy): domain Bacteria; phylum Planctomycetota; class Planctomycetia; order Isosphaerales; family Isosphaeraceae; genus CAWFUI01. The sequence goes on from CAWFUI010000022.1 coordinate 242,150, forward strand.
GGCCCGTGTCACCTGCGCCACCAGGCAACAGCTTGGCAGCTTTTTGCTCGAAGCGCTCGATCCCGCCGTATCCGATTACATCAAGTTTCACATTGAGGTCGTCGAGTGCCCCTACTGCGTGGCGAATCTGGCCGATCTCAAGGCCAAGTCGGAGCACGCTCCCGCGGTCGAGCACGAACGCAGGAAACGATACTTCCAGTCGAGCAAACATCTGCTCAAGGACGAGAAGTAAGCGGATTCGTCCGCTTGTGAGGGCCCAGGCTCTCCGGATCGACTCCGATCCGCTCGTTGCCCGAGCCGTCTGGGGCGAAATCGCTGGGAGCCGCCGATTCAGCCGACTTGCCCGCGGCCTCTTTGTACTTTTCGAGCTTTTTGATCCTCCAACCGGTTTCGCCGACCGATTCCAGGAACTTCGCTCCGTCGGCGGGCGCCTCGGGCGATCCGAGAATCCACGGACCTGGGTCCACGTCGAAAAGGTTGCTCTTGCCTTCCCAGGCGATCGAGGACTTGTCGAACTTGGCAGGCGACTTCCACTCCGCCAGCGAGTTGGCGCGGAAAATCGATCTCGAGATCTTGAGATCAAGCGGCTCGGCGAGCGAGAACCCTTCGATCAGCAAAATGCTTGGTCCTACAAACGTTGATTCTTGGATTTCGAGCTTGCGTGTCTTGCCGCCGGCCAAGGAAGGGGCGAAACGTGCGTGGACGAGCCAATCGTCTTTCTGCCCGAAGGCGCTGTCGCCAACAAACAAAGACCGCTTCAGAGTCGTCTTGGAGCCCCCGAACAGGCCGACGTCGATAACGTGGTCGAAACCCTGGACCCAGGAGTCTTCGAACTCGAGCCTCGAGCCTTCGTCCTCGACCAGAAGCGAGCCAGGCTTTTGCAAAAGGGCTCGAAAAACACAATTCCTGACAATGATCTCGCCGGTGACCTCAAAGACCGGGGGGGTCTTCTGCGATTTGCCCGAGTAGCCAACCGCGATCGTCAGATCCTCCAGGATCAGCCTCCCTTTGGGTTTCACTCTTATGAAGGGCTCGGCGGCAAGGTCGACCTGAAGGGTTGCGTTTACGCCCGGCGCCGAGCGAATGGTCAGAATTTCCTCACTGACGGTGAGTGCGGCCTTGAGGCTGTGCTTGAGATCCGACTTGGGCCCGAGCACGATCTGGACCGACCCGCGACCGGTGATCTCGAACGCCTCGGAGAGGTTTGCAACCTGCTGCTGATCGCCATCCGAAAAGATGACAGCCAACGGCGGAATAGGCCCCTTGGCCGCCGTCCTTTCGCCTTGGATATCCTTGAGGTTCATGCCTGGAGTAACGGGCTTATCGATCGAACGCCAATACTGCAAGAGCCCAAGCAAGGCGGCTGCGACAGCGCACGTGCCGACCGTTGCCAAGGCGATGAGGAGATAGTGCTTTTTGCCAGCGTTGAGGAGCGTCTGAACGGCTTGCATCTGAACGGCAGGTTTCGCCTGTGTCTTGGCGGCTGCCGAGGGTTGTGAGGTCGCCGGTGGGGCAGGCGGTTCAGCCACCGTGGCTGCGGGAAGTGCAGCCGACGAAGTTTGCGTTCTGAGCACGACGCTCGCGGAAGGCGCGGCCGACGCTCGACTCGCCGGCGAGCCGACTTTCGGTTCCTCGATAAGTGAAACGAGGCTTCCGAGTCCGACCGACGCCTGCTCAGCTCCTGGATTCGCAGGCAGCTCGGTCGGCCAGACAAAGTCATCGTTGTGTGGTGCTTTTCCCGAAACAGGGGGCTCTGCAATTGTTCCCGGGTCTTCGGTATATCCAGGCTTGGTTTTGAGCAGTCCGAAAAGCGATTTCTTATCCGATTTCTGGAGAGGTCGAGCTTCGCTAGGACCTTCGTCGGCGGGACTCGAGACGGTTCTGGCTTGGTCCGAGGCGTCAGTTGGCTTTCGCTCCGAGACGTCGATCGAGGTCCAATCGAATCCGACAGCTTCTCCGACGGCGCCGTTCTTTCGCGAGGAATCCGCCGGCAAGGCAGGGCTCCATCCGGCTGCCGGCGCTCCGCCAAGCACGGTTTGCCCAGCGCCCGACGGCCGGGATTTCCCCTCCTCTTCCATTTCGATGAAGGGCTCGAGAGCCCGGGCGACCTCGAGCGGAGTGGCAAACCGCTGGTTCGGGTCCTTTCGCATCATCTTGCGGATGACGCTCTCGAGTTCCCCGGGGACCCCCGGAACAATCGAGCTAATCGACTCAGCCTCGGTCACCTGGTGGCAGTAGAGCTTCTCGGGCAAACTGGGGGCTGGGAAGGGCACCTGGCCTGCCATCATATGATAGAGCGTGCAGCCCAGTGAGTAGATGTCGCTGCGTGTGTCCACCGAATGGGAATGGCGGGCTTGTTCGGGAGAGATGTAGTCGAAGGTGCCCACCGTGGCGCCGTCTCGAGTAACGGCGTCGGCCTCGTCGGCCAGGTCGATGGCCAGGCCCAGATCGGTCAGCTTGGCGGCGCCCTCCGGTGTGACAAGGATGTTCCATGGGTTCACGTCTCGATGAATCAGACCCTTCTGCCTGGCGTGCTCGAGCCCGAGAGCAACCTGCCTGACGAGTCTGGACGCCTCCTTGGAAGGGTAGGGCCCTTTCTCCTGGATCCGCTGGCCGATGGTGGAGCCTTCGATATACTCCATGACCAGGTAGCAGCGGCCGTTCGCTTCTCCCTCGTCGTAAATCCGAACCAGGTTTTCATGCTGGAGCTGGGCGCCGACGCGCGCCTCCCTCTGGAACCTGGCGATTGCCCGAGGGTTGTTCATGCGTTCCGGTGAAAGAACTTTGAGAGCCACACTCCGGTTCAACCGGGTGTCTCGGGCCAGGTAAACACGCCCCATGCCCCCCTGGCCGACGAGGTTCAGCAGGATATAGCGGTCGACTTGAAATCCGACGGTTCGCCCGCTCAAGATCTGCTGGGCCTGCCATAGCGTGAGCAGCCCCAACTCGATGGCCTTCCTGGCCATGCGACGGTCGACCGCTTCCGGTTCACGCTTGGAATCGGGGATCGCGTCCCAGCATTTGCGGAGTCCGGCAACGTCGATCAGGCCGCTGCGGAGCGCCCCCTGCCAAAACCGGGTCGTTTGCTGCTCGAGCATCCCTAAGAACCCAACAAGTAGGATTAGACGCACAGGCGAAGGGGGGGGCGTGGAACCACTTGGATCAAGCCCTAACCCGGCATCCTATCTTAGCTTGGAGTTCAAGGTTGTCGCCAGACTTATTGCCCTTTCGGCATTTCGTCCGAGGAATGCATCGAGGTTCAAAGACCTTTCTTGCGACCAAGCTCTTCCAAGACGCTGGTCAATAGGGCTGGGTCTCGTTTCTCGAGGATGTGGTCAAGACGAGACTTGGGAAGCTCTAACGACTCGAGAATCTCTTGAACTTGCTTCCAATAACGATCTTTCTTCTTGCCCTCGGCTAAGTAGAGCTCGGTCACCAGTTCCGCCAACCTCTGATGCTTGATTGCATCGAAGTTCTCGTAATATCGCTTAATGATTTTCTGTTGATATGGAGAATAATCGGCCAAGGGAAGGCCTCCGATTGACGCCGGCGCTGCTGTGATGGGGATCGGCCCCAAGGTCACGTCGCAGCAGCCTCTAGGTTAACCTGGAGGAGGCCGAGAGGACGAGCCTAGCCGTTTTGTACACCTAGGATCGTCGATCTCGCGGCTCAGGCCGAGCCGCCGGCTCCCGCCGCCGAAGTCGCCAGGCTTCGAGCGCTGGTTCTACCGATGAACTGAGGCATCCGGGAATGAGGCGCTCGTCCGTGAACCGCCGCGACCGCGGACTGCCGATTCTCGATCCGGACCAACTTCGCGGCGGAATGCATGTCGATGCGAACGGTGGGCGGAGTCGACGCGACGGCAGCCCTGGCTTCGGCTTTGATTCCACCGTTCTGGAGGATCGCCTGCCTCTTGGCGAAGGCCAGGCCGAACCTTGGCGGCGAGAGCTTGATCGTTGGGGCGGGATCTGGAGTCGTTGAGAACAGAGCGGGGCTGATGCCAACCTTCGAGAGCCTCAAGAGTTGACGGGCAATCTCGGGTTTGGGGTAGAAGCTGTAGTTGCGATTGAACACCTGGACGGTGCTCGAGAACGTGCCGCCGGTCGTCAGGTTGCCCGCGAGCGTTGCATTCGTGATCCCTCTGGGCAAGACCACGTCGGTGCCGCGGAAGACGAAGGTCTCGTCCTTGAATCCATCTTTGTTGATCTTCTTCGTAAAGTCGAAGATCGGAATGCCCCGCCCAACGTCACCGAACTGGGGATGATCGTGTTGACCTGAAATCCAGAAGTTCCAAAGACGTTGACGCGAATCAGATCGGGATGTGCCGTATTGATGTGATTCGCTGAATGCGGATTGATGCGAATCAGGGGCGATTGCACGGTCGGAGCGGGCAAAGGCTCGGTGGCCTGCGAGAGGACGAAGCTCGAAGGCGGGAAATAGGCCTTGCTGATGCCGCCGTCTTGCCCGCTGCCGCCAAACGCGCCGACGGAGAGGACGGTCGACGGAGTCAGCGCCTGGCCGGTGTCGGCCTGATAAAGCTGTGAGAAATGGGTGATCGCGAATTCGAAGTTCGGATGGCTGGGGTCGTTGACCAGGTAGACGTTGCCCGAGTTGGCGGGCAGTGCGGTCCCGAAGCCTGGCGCCGTGTTCGGGAACATCGGATTCACGTCGGCCTGCGCTACGGTGTAACTCTTTGTGTAGTTAGGCATTTCAGGCGCGACGCCGGCGACGATGGTGGGTATCAATTGGCTGTTGAACGAGAAGAAGGCCCCCATCGATTCAGAGCCCTGCAAGTCGGGAAGGTCTTGAAAGCCCGGGTCGATTGTGGTCACGGCGGGGTTGACGGTTCCCGAGTTGCCGTTATCATCCGCATCGCCGGCTATCACTTGCGGGCCCGATACTCCGTTCGCGGGGGGGCCCTCGAGCCCAACGTACATGGTGTCGGTCGTCGAATCGTAGGATACACGGATGCCAGTGACGTCGAATCCGGAAACGGGAATCACTGGCTGGAGCGGTGCGGGAATGATCGGATGCACCACGGAGGGATTGTCTGGGATGACCACAACGCCTGGGGATTGTGTAGCGGGAAAATCGATTGGGGTGTTTCCGCTAAAGGTAACGCTCAAGAGTTGCCGATGATCCAACCGTTCGATGTCGACCGTTACGCGCTTCGAACGCCGGTCGTTGGTTCGGCGGGAACGCCAGGACTGGACGGCCTTGAAGAGCGATTTCAAGGTAAACATAGCCTCAAAGTCCTTTCTGAGGAAACATGCGTATCCCAGAGGGGATTGCCCGCCAAAAGGTATGGATTTCCGGGCGGCCTGATTCGGCCGCCGCGGGATGAATCAAAGAATGCCGGTCCTGCTTCCAACCAACAGCCTCTCCCTCCGTGCGATCTTGCGATCGCGCGGACGCCGTTAGTCGAGTGAAACG